>NZ_LFCW01000009.1:0-482497 GCF_001306465.1 Frankia sp. R43
CCCGCCGCCCGACCAACTATTGCCGTCGCCAGATGATGGAACGGCCCGAGCCGGTTCCCGTTCAATTCGTCAATTGGTGACCCTTAACCGCCGGGAGAATCAGACAAACCAAGATTGAAAAGGCTCAATGTCAATCGCGAAACGCGGCGCCGCGCCGGGCCGGCTCGGGCAGGAACACGCACATGGCCACCGCCAGCGCCGGGACGAAGCACAGCACGGTGAACGGGGCCGAGATGCCGTGCGTGTCGGCGATCGCACCGAGGGCGGGCGCCGCGAGCCCACCGGCGCTGACGGCGAGGCCGAGAGTGACCCCGGAGGCGGTTCCCGGCCGGCTGGGCAGGTAGTCCTGCCCGAGCTTGACCAGCACGGCGAACGGGATGCTGATGGCCATACCCGCCGCGACCGCGGCGGGAAGTCCCGTCACCGGTCCGCCGGCCAGCCGCAACGCGACGAGGGCCGGCACGGTGAGCACGGCGCCGGCCTGGACGGTGCGGACCGCCCCGAACCGGTCCGCGAGGCGGCCGCCGACCAGCGTTCCCCCGACACCGCCCATCAGGAACAGGGTCAGCGCGAGCCCGGCGAGGGCGTGGCTGGCACCCAGGTGCCGCAGCCAGAACAGCTCGATGAACGTGCTGACGCCGAACAGCAGCACCGACCGGACGATCTCGACCGCGGTCAGCAGCAGGAACGGACGCGGGCGGTCGGGCGTGGGTGCGCCCGCACCAGTGCCCGGCCGCCGGGCCGCCACCGGCCGGCGGCCCGCCCGCAGCAGTACCACAGCGAGCAGCAGCGCGGGCGGGATGAAGAGCACCGTCGCGTTCGGCCCCCAGGCGGCGAGGGCCGGTGTGGCCAGCAGCGGCGCGAGGAAGAACCCGACGCTGCCGCCCGCCGCGAACAGGCTCATCGCGGTGGTGTCGTCGCCTGCCACCGCGCGTGCGGCCGCGCCGGCCGCCGGATGGAACATCGACACCCCGACCCCGGACAGCAGGAGCAGCAGCCAGGTCGCGGCGTAGGCAGGCGCCAGCCCGGCCAGGCCCGCGCCCACCCCGGCCAGGCTGACGCCGACCGGTGCCATCCAGGGGACCCGGCGGCGGTCGACCAGCACGCCGACCAGCAGCTGGGGCAGCGAGCCGCCCAGGGTCGCGGCCAGCGCCAGGCCGGACGCGGCGGTGTAGCCGTAGTTCCGTTCGAGGACGAAGTAGGGGATGCTCGCCGGGACCAGCCCCTGGTACAGGTCGTCGACGGCGTGCGCCGCCGTCCAGGTCCGCATCCGGGCCCAGAGCGAGGCGGGTGCCACTGCCGGTGGTTCCGTCAGCGCTGTCGGTGCCGGGACGATGCCGGCGAGCAGGGCGCCGGGGCTGCTGTGATCGTGGGATGTGCGCATGTGATGGGCCACTTCCGCTCAGCCGCGCTGCCGGGGCAGCGCGCGCAGGAACGTCTCGATTTCCGGGAGGACGGCGGCGGCGAGGTCGACCGGGGTGGTGAGGGAGTCGTCCAGGGCACGGCCGGCGAGCACGGCGGCCGGCATGATGCGCGCCGCGGCGTGGACGACGTGGTCCGGATGGCGCCAGTCGCCGCCCGGGAAGAGCAACGTCGGAACCCGCACAGCGGAGAGCTCGTCGACGGACCGGAAGGACCGGTCGTGCCCGATGGCCGCCGCGGCGGCGACGCTGTCAGGGTCGGCGCGCCCGATCGCCTCCCTGACCATGGCGTTCGCCAGCGGTGACAGCCCCCGCAGGAGTGGTTCCCAGCCCGCCGCCAGGCCGTCCGAGCGGACCCGTCCGGCGAACTCGTCGAGCAGCCGGATCTCGGCGGCTTTCGCCTCGTCGTCCTCGATGTCCTCGACGCCGATGGCGACCACGGCGGCAGGCCGGTCGGGATGGGCGATCGCCAGCCGCAGCGCGATCGTCGCACCGATGCCGACCCCGATGACGGCGGGCACGTCGCCGTGCGCTCCCGCGGCGGGCACAGCGGCGAGCACGGTGAGAACGTCGTGGACGTACTGGTCCCAGGTGTGGCGGGCCGGGTCGCGGCACACCGACGCGCCGTACCCCCGGATGTCCGGCTGCACGACGGTGTACCGCCCGGACAGCCCGCGGGCGATCGGGTCGAGGCTGTGTCGGTCGGGGCCGCCGGCGTGCAGCAGCACGACGGGCGGTCCGGACCCGCCGACATCGACGTGCAGGTCGCAGCCGTCGGGGGTGGTCACCCGGTGTGACGCAGTCATGAGGCACTCCTGACGCGCCCGCTCGGGGGCGGGCGACGGGCACGGGACCGGTCACGTTCGGTGGGTGCCGCGTGGGGCGCCGGGGCCGGTCCCGGTGGACGACTGCGAGCCTCTCCCGCCGGTGGCCTGGCCAGCCACCGCCAGCCCGTACAGTTCTGTCGATGAACCGCCATCTCGCCGCCGGGCCGATATTGCTGCGCCTGGCGGACCGGGAGGGCGTCGACTGGCACGATCACGCCGACCACCAGCTCGTCTACCCCGGGACCGGGGTGCTGCGGGTCTTCACCCGGCGGGGCTCGTGGGTGGTGCCACCGCTGCGTGCGGTCTGGCTGCCGGCCGGCGTCGCCCACGCACACCGGGCGCACGGCCGCACCGACATGCACACGCTCGCGTTCGGGCCGGACGACGATCCCTTCGGTGTTCCCGACCCGACGATCGTGGCGGTGACCGGCCTGCTGCGGGAGCTCATCCGCGCGCTCACCGACCCGGAGCTGAGCCCGGCCGACGCCGCGGATCTCACCGCCGTGCTCCGTCGCGGGCTGCGACCGGTCACCGAGCCCCGGCTGCACCTACCCAGGCCGGTCGACGACCGACTCGTCGCCGTCACCACCGCGCTCACGCGCCAACCCGCGGACACCCGGACCCTGCGCGAGCTCGCGCGGACCGCGGGCGCGAGCGAGCGGACGCTGAGCCGGCTGTTCCGGGCCGAGACCGGGATGACCTTTCCGCAGTGGCGGGCGCAGCTCAGACTGCACCACAGCCTGACCCTGCTCGCGATGGGCGAGCCGGTCACCGTGGTGGCCATCGCCTGCGGTTACGACAATCCGAGCTCGTTCACGGCGGCGTTTCGAGACGCCTTCGGCGTCACCCCGGCGCGCTACGCCCGCGGCGCCCGCGCGGATGGCACCGCCCCGGGCGGCGCGGTTCGGGTTGGCGCCGCCCCGGATCCCGCAGTGGTGGACGCCGCCGCCCCGGCACGGGCCGAACCCTGATCGGTGACCTGCTCGGAGAAGGGCCCGGCCGCCTCCAGGCAGTCCAGGAAGGCACCCACGACCGGCTGCGGGTCGGGGCGCCACACGGCGTACATCCCCACTGTCGGGACCGGGTCGACCAGGCGGACCGCGAACAGCCCGTGGCCGGGCGGGTGCGCCCCGCGGGCCGCGGAGGCGAAGCCGACGACCGGCCTGGTGGTGACCACGATGCCGGTGGCGCCTGAGTCGTCCACCTCGTCGGAGATCGTCAGCGCGATGCCACAGCGGTCGGCCGCGGCGAGGATGGCGTCGTGCATGGCAGGACTCTGCTCCCGGCGGAACAGCACGCAGGGCTGGTCGGCCAGCTCCCGGAACGGGACCTCGTTGCGGGTCGCCCAGGGATGGCGGCGGCTGACGATCGCGACCAGCGGTATCGTCGCGACCCGCTGGGAGCGCAGCTGCGCCGACGGCGGCCCGGCGAAGACCAGCGCGACGTCGAGGCGGCCCTCTGCCAGCGCGGACAGCTGCGGACCGCTGCGCGCCTCCCACAGGGTGGTCGACACACCGGGATAGTCGGCGGCCAGCCGCAGCAGCGTCGGCTGCAGCACCCGCTGACCGGCCGGGTAGTTGAACCCGATGCTGATCATGCCGGTGCGCCCGGACGCCGCCTCCCGGGCGACGGTCACGGCGCGGCGGGTCGCGTCCAGCAGCCTCCGGGCCTCGACCTCGAAGGCCCGGCCGGCCGCGGTCAGCTTCACCTCATGGGAGCTGCGCGAGACGAGCTCGACGCCGATGTCGCGCTCGAGCCGCTGCAGCTGCTGGCTCAGCGACGGCTGCGCGAGGTGCAGCCGGGCCGCCGCCCGGCCGAAATGAAGTTCTTCGGCGATGGCCAGGAATGACGTGAGATATCGCAGCTCCATGGCCGTCCTCCCGGTGGGCGCAGACCACGTTACCGGTGAGCGCTAACCACCGGTAACGCGCACATGTGGACGGCGGAACGAGAACATGGCGGGCAGGCGCGCCGGCCGGCAGGGCGGTCTGGGCCGACCGCGACCCGACGGGTGCTGCCGCGCTCCCGCGCGGGCCTGCCATGTACGCGTTCACACCTGGCGTGCATTGCCTGCCGGTGGAATCCGCGACCGGCGTGCGGCAGCATCCGTTGCCGCTTCGCCCGGGATGCGGACGATTAGCGGCGCCGATGGGCCAATTGTGGTCGAGAAATCGTGTTTGACCGGTGGGTGAGCGGCGGGCAAGCATTTCCAGGGAACGGGTACGGCCCGCGGACGGTACGCGGAGAAAACAGGCGCACGGTGGCCGGTGCCACGCGGAGAAAGCCGCATGGCCCAGCAGCCGGGCGAGGTGTTTCGACGAGAGGACGCCGGTGGTCATGCGGGTATCCCTGGACGAGGTGGTGCCGGGCACGACTGCCGCCGCCGCGCTCGCCGCCGGCAGCGTGCACGGGGCGCTGGCGGCCGTGGCGGCCCGCCGCCCCGCCGTCCGGATCGACTTCCCGTCCTCGGGCGATTCGCTGTCCTACCGGGAGCTGGTCGAGCGCGGCGAAGCCCTCGCCGCGGCGTTGGCGCGCGGCGGGGTACGGCCCGGCGCGCGGGTCGGCCTGCTCAGCGAGAACGCCCCCGACTTCCTGGTCGCGCTGGCCGGGGTGAGCCGGGCCGGCGCCGTGACCTGCCCGCTTCCGCTGCCGACCTCGACCCGGGACCTGACCGGGTACGCGGCGCGGCTGGCTCGGGCGGCGGCCGTCGCCGACATCGGTCTGGTCCTGGTGGGCGGGCGCACCGCCCGACTGGCCAGCCGGTTCGCCGCGGCGTTCGACGCCGGCGGCGCCGTCCGGGTTGTCACCGTCACCGAATACACGGCATCCGCCGGCGCCGGTGCGGGCGCCGGCGGCCCTCTGCCGGACGAGGTGCCCCCGGGCGCCCCGGCGCTGGTCCAGTTCACCTCCGGCAGCACCGCCGCGCCGAAAGGCGTCCTGCTGACCCACCACAACATCCTCGCCGGCCTCGCCGCGATCATTGACGGTGTCGGGCTCACCGAGAACGACGGCGGCGGAATCTGGCTGCCGCTGTTTCATGACATGGGGCTGTTCGGCACGCTCGCCGGAATTCTCACCGGAATGCCGATGACGGTCTGGTCGCCGGCCGGTTTCGTGAAGGATCCGGCCGGCTGGCTCACCGACTTCCTGCGCCGGGGCGGGAGCATCGCGCCGATGCCGAACTTCGCGTACGACTACCTCGCCGACGCCGTCCCCGAGCCCGTCCAGGCCGGGCTCGACCTGAGCGGCTGGCGGGTCGCGTTCAACGGGGCGGAGCCGGTGTCCCCCGCGTCCGTCGACCGCTTCCTGGCGATCTTCGAGCCGGCCGGGTTCTCCCCGGCGGCGATGATGCCGGTCTACGGCATGGCGGAGGCGACCCTGGCGGTGACCTTCCCGCCGCGCGGCCGGGCGCCGGTCTCGCGCTGGGTCGACCGTGACCTGCTCGCCCGGCGGGGGATCGCCGTCGACGTCGCACCGGACGATCCGGCCGCCCGCGGGCTGGTCGGCGTGGGCCGGCCGGTGCGCGCGATGAACGTGCGCGTCACCGGCACCTCGCCCGGCGCCACCGGGCCGGCTCCCGACGACCAGGTCGGCGAGATCCAGATCCGCGGCGAGGCGGTCACCGGCGGCTACCTCACCGAGTCCGGCGCGGTACCCGCCGACGCCTTCACCGCGGACGGCTGGCTGCGCACCGGCGACCTCGGCCTGCTACGTGACGGTGAGCTGTTCGTCACCGGCCGGGCCAAGGAGATGATCATCGTGCGGGGGGTGAACTACTACCCGCACGACGCCGAGGATGCCGCCCGCGACGTTCCCGGGGTCCACCGCCGGCGCTGCGTCGCCTACGCCGACATCGCCCCCGACGGAACCGAGGCGATGACCGTGCTGGCCGAGACGACGCTGGAGGACGACGCCGCGCGCGACCTGCTCACCACCGGCATCCGCACCGCGGTCGGTGCCGCGCTGGGCCTCGCCGAGATCACCGTCCACCTCGTCGGCCCCGACGCCCTGCCGCGGACGTCCAGCGGGAAGTTCCAACGTCTCGCCGCCCGCGACGCGGTTCCGGTGGCGTGAGCGGGCAGCCGGCCCGAGCGGGTGGCAGGGCCGGGCTGTCATCCCGAGGGCCTGGCTGTCACCCCGTCCGACATCCGATCCGACCATCCACACGATGTCCCTTCCCGACCGCGGCCCGCGCCGCGGCCCGCACGGGCCGGCGCGTCCGGGGCCACCGTCTCCGTCCCAGGCAGGTGCTGGCACATGCACAGCTACGACGTGTTCCGCCACTATGAGCGCCAGGTGTGGCGGCTCGCCGACATCCCCTTCGACGAGGTGCGGCGAAGTGACGTCCGCCCCGAGTACATCCGGATCGCGCGCGGCGCGGTGATGGGCGAGGCGAACTCGATCGCCGCCCAGCACGGATTCTTCGACGAGTTCGTCCATGACTACGACTTCTCCGCCTTCGTCGCCCTGTGGGGCTACCAGGAGCTGCAGCACCACTTCGCGTTCCGGGCCTGGCTGGACGTCGTCGGCGAGCCGGTGTCGGCGGCGCCGATCGCGGCGATGCGCGAGCCCTACGCACCCGGCACGACGCCGGCGGCGACGCTCGCCACCAACATCATCTCCGAGCTCACGGTCAACCACGTCTACCGCGCGGTCGCCGGCTGGGTCCAGGAGCCGGTGCTGCGCATGATCATGACCAACGCCAGCCGGGACGAGGCCGCGCACGCCCGCGAGTTCATCCACTACACCCGCCGCCGGCTCGCCGAGCACCCCGACGAGCTGGCCTCGGTGCTGGAGACGCTGTTCGTCTACACCGCCGAGCAGCGCATCAAGCATCCGGTCGGGGTCTTCAAGGGCGAGCTGGAGGCGCTGCGCGACCACGACACCATCGACACCGGATTCGAGTTCTTCCTCTCCCAGGTGGCCACCGAGGGAGAGCTCGCGCACCTGCAGGACAAGATCCGCCGGGCGTTCGGCGCGATGACCGGCCTCGACCTGGGCACCAACGCGCGGGTCCGGCGCGAGCTCGCGGAGGTGCTGGGGTGACCGCCTCGACCGAGGACACGCGCACCGCGCCCGCCGGGACGTCCGGGCCGTCCAGGACGTCCGACGGGCCACTGGCCGAGGTGCTCGGGGGCCCGGCCGCTGACGACGGGCACCTGCGGACGCCGTGGACCGTCCTGGAGGACTACCAGTGCTTCGGGTGCTCACCGCACAACGCACACGGCCTGCGGCTGCGCTTCCGGGAACGGCCCGACGGCATCTCCACCACCTTCCAGCTCGGCCCGACACACGAGTCCTACCCCGGAGTCGTCCACGGCGGGCTGCTCGGCGTGATCTGCGACGAGACCATGGGCAACCTCATCGTGCTGCGGGTCGGCCAGCCCGCGTTCACCACGGCGATGCGGGTGCGCTTCCTGGCGCCGGTGCTGGTCGGGGCCGTGCACGAGTGCCGGGCCCGGATCATCCCGGGCGCGGACGGCTCCACTCTGATCAACACCGAGGCTGATGTCGTCGACGCCGCGGGCACCGTCGTCGCCACCGCCCGCGCGACCTACCGGCCGGTGGCGCTGGAGGCGGCCCGCGACCGCATCCAGATCAGTGACGACGCCGCCGGGCGCCTCGCCCGCGTCCTGGCCGCGACCGCGGACGCCGCCGGTCGGCCGCTGGCTGACCCGCCGCCGACCGACCGGCCGGTGGCTGACGAGCCGCGCGGCGGCCAGCTCCCGAACGTCCCCGCATCCGAGGAGTCCTGATGTCCACGACCGCCGCCGAGCCGGTGCTCTCGACCATCACCGGCATCGTCGCCACCGAGCTCGCGACCGCCCCGGGCACGATCGATCCGGACCTCGATCTGCGGTCGGTCGCCGGCGCCGACTCGGTGAAGGTGCTGCGCATGATCGCCCGTATCGAGCGAGCCTTCGACATCGAGCTCGACGACGAGACCGTCTTCACGGTGACCACGGTCCGTGAGGTGACCGAGGTCGTCGAGCGTGCCCTCGCCGGGGGGGCCGCGGCGTGACCGTCACCTCCACCGGCGCCCCGGCACCGGCCGTGCCTGCGCCAGCGAGCGTCGCCGCGGCAGCTGCCGCGGACCCGGCCTCCATCGCGGACACCAACCAGCACTACGACCTCGACCCGGAGATCTTCGGCCTGTTCCTCGACTCCCGCCGCAAGTACTCCAGCGGCCTGTACCGCGCGGACGGGGTGACGCTGGAGGAGGCACAGCTCGCCAAGCTGCGCTTCGTCGCCGACCGGCTGGCGCTGCGCGGCGGTGAGCGGACGCTGGACGTCGGCTGCGGCTGGGGTTCGGTCGTCCTGCATCTCGCGCGTGAGCTGGGCTGTCACGCGGTCGGGGTGAGCCCGGCGGGCCGCCAGCACGCCTACATCGCCGAGCGCGCCGCCGAGCTGGGCGTGTCCGACCTGGTGCGGACCCGTCAGGGCCACTTCGAGACCTTCGACACCGAGCCGGCGTCCTTCGACGCGGTGTCCCTGCTCGGCTCGATCGTGCACATGCCCGACCTGGACCTGGTGTTCCGCCGGGCGCGCGCGGCGCTGCGCCGTGGCGGCCGGCTCTACGTGTCCGAGTCGTGCTTCCGCAACGCCGCCGCGCACGCGGAGTTCGACCGTCGTGGGGGCACCGAGTTCGTCCGTAACTCGATCTTCGGATGGGGCGACATGCGCCCGCTGTCCGAGCTGGTCAGGGCGGCCGAGGACGCCGGGTTCTCGATCCGGTCGGTCGACGACCTGACCGAGGACTACCGGCGCACGATCGAGGACTGGCTGGCGAACGTCGCCGCGAACGCGGACCGCATCGACGCGATCCGGCCGGGCACGGCGGCGATGCTGACCCGGTACCTGCAGGTCGCCAACGCCGGCTGGGGCTTCACGACGAAGCACTACGCGCTGGTCTGCCAGAAGTCGCGCTGAGGAGCGGGAGCACACCGACGATGACCAGTACACCGACGATGACCAGCGCACCCTCGGTTACCAGTACGCCGGCACGCGAGCCAGTCCTGCGCGGCCCGGTGCGGGGGCCGTTCCTGGCCCCGGGCGAGCTGGCGCAGGCCGTGACCGACTTCCATCTGGCCTCCAGCCCCGCGCGGCGGTGGGACGTCGAGACCGCCGTCGACTGGGCCGCGGCGGACGCCGACCGGCTCACCGACGGCCAGCGTTCCGCCGTCCGCTTCGTGACCCTGATCGAGGACCATCTCCCGGGCTATTTCGCCGTCTACACCCGCCGGTTCCCGCTCACCGCGGACGTGGATCCGGCCGAGTTCGCCCACCACCGCGAGCTGTACCACTTCACGGTCCGCTGGGCGGTGGAGGAGGACAGCCACGCCCGCGCGCTGTTCCGCTACCAGACCGAGGCCGGCATCGCCGACGCGGACGCGCTGCGCCACGAGCTGGCGCTGGAGGGGCGCAAGCCGTTCGAGCTGCCGCACGACGACGCGGTGTCGCTGTTCGCCTACGCGCTCGTGCAGGAGAAGGCGACGCAGCTCTACTACCAGCAACTGCGT
The DNA here is from genome assembly GCF_001306465.1 of Frankia sp. R43. Classification (NCBI taxonomy): domain Bacteria; kingdom Bacillati; phylum Actinomycetota; class Actinomycetes; order Frankiales; family Frankiaceae; genus Frankia; species Frankia sp. R43. The sequence goes on from NZ_LFCW01000009.1 coordinate 9,769, forward strand.
GCCGTCGTCGGTGACCCGGTGCTGGGCACCCTGCTCGGCCGGCTCAGCCGGGACGAGGCCCGGCACTTCACCTTCATGGCGGACGTCATCGAGCGCTACCTGCGTACCCATGGCGACGCCGTGGTGGAGCCGATCCGCGAGGTGATCGAGCGGTTCCGGATGCCGCTGGCGGACACGATGCGTGGCTACTGGCGCTGGGCGCTGCAGATCGCCGACACCGCCCGCTATGACCACACCGACGCCTACGAGCATCTGATCCGGATCATCAACCGCGCGGTGGACGCGCGTTCCGACCGGGTCGAGGAGCTGACCAGGTTCGTCGCCAGCTGCCGCTCGGGCACGATCGCGACGGCCTGATCGCGACGGCCTGATCGCGACGGCCTGATCGCGACGGCCTGATCGCGACGGCCTGGTCGCGACGGCCTGGTCGCGACGGTGTGGTCGCGACCGTGTGATCGGACCGCCGCGGCGGCGGGCCCGCGCCGCCGGTCGCCGTTGTGTGACACTTCCGCAGAACAACGGAAACGGTTAGGTTTGCTTCCGGTTTCCACATCGTCCCTCCGTGGGTGCCCCGACGAAACCGACGGTGGGACCGACGGAGGGACACGCGGTGGACGACGTCAGCTACGCCCGGCGAATTCGCCAGCTCGCCGAGGAACATCCGGACGAGCCGGCCTTACGGCACATCGCACTGGACGGCTCGGAGCCCGTCCTCACCTGGTCTGACCTGGACCGACGCTCCAGTCAGCTCGCGGGGGCCCTGGCGGGGCGGGGCCTGGGCGGCGGCGACCTGCTGGGGCTCGGGTTACGCAACTCGCCGCAGTTCGCGCTCAGCGCGCTGGCCGCCTGGAAGCTCGGCGCGGTGCCGGTGCCGATCCGCTGGGACCTGCCGGACTGGGAGCTCTCCCGGCTGCGCGAGACGGTCGGCGCACCCGTGCATCTGGGGCCGGCCGACCTGCCCTGGATCGATGCCACGGCCGACCTGGACGTCCCGGACCTGCCCGACGCGACCTCGCCGCAGACGAACGGGATCTGCAGCAGCGGCTCGACCGGCACGCCGAAGGTCATCCTCAACACCCGGCCGGCCGTGTTCGACGCACGCTTCACCACACCGTTCATCGACCTGTGGCGGACCGACAACCCGGTGCCCCGGCCGCAGGTCATTCTGGTGCTGGCGCCGATGTACCACGCCAACGGCTTCTCCACCCTCTACAGCCTGCTCGGTGGGGACCGGCTCGTGGTGATGGAGAAGTTCGACGCGGCGCGGATCGTCGACGTGATCGAGCGCTACCGGGTCACCACCTTCACCGCGACGCCGACCATGCTCAAGCGCATCGCGGATCTCCCGGACATCGAGGGCCGCGACCTCTCCAGCCTGGAATGGATTCTGCAGGGTGCGGCTCCGATGCCGCCGTCGCTCGTTCACCGGTGGGCGAAGCTGATTGGCGCCGAGCGCATTCTGATGGCCTATGGAATGACCGAGGCAATCGGCATCACAGCCTTGCGCGGTGACGAGTGGATGAGTCGGCAGGGCAGCGTCGGGCGCGGTATGCGGGGTACCGAGGTGAGCATTCTCGACGACGCGGGAAATCCCCTGCCGGACGGTGAGATCGGTGAGATCTTCCTACGTACCCCGGCGGCGAGCTACGGCGGGTACACGTATCTCGGCAAAGCACCGCAGTTGCGGCAGACCGGGCAGGGCTTCGAGACCGTCGGAGATCTGGGATATCTCGACTCCGACGGCTATCTCTTCCTTGTCGACCGGCGCGTCGACATGATCATCTCGGGTGGCGCGAATGTTTTCCCGGCCGAGGTCGAGGTGGCACTCATCGATCACCCCGAGGTTCTCGACGTTGTCGTGATCGGGCTACGTGATCCGGAGTGGGGCCGGCGGGTGCACGCCGTCATCGCGCCGGTCGACCCGTCGCGACCGCCGACCTCCGCGGAGATCATCGCCTTCGCGAAGAGCCGACTTGCCGCCTACAAGGTACCCAAAACGGTGGAAATCGTGGACGCGATCCCGCGCAGCGAGGCGACGAAGGTCAACCGGGGCGCGCTTGTCGAGGCGCGCGGCGGCTGACCGATCCGGACCGGGAGTCCGCCTCCGTGGCGGGATGTGACCGCAGCCGCGGACGGTGGGCGGATGCGGCGAAACCGTGGGAACGGGCCGGAAAGGCGGCACCAGGAGTGGCAGTCGGGTGTCGCCTTTTCTGGTCGCATCGGGCGGGCGAATGGTGCGGGGCGAACCGCTCACGAGCCCGCGGGCGGCGGGCCCCCGAAAAGGAGACGGAACCGTTCCGAAATTCGCGGGTGTCGCCGCGTGCCTGTGCTGTTCGCCGGGGTCGGATCGCTCCGGTATGGCGGTGTGACGACAGGCACACCACCACGCCGCCGCGTGCGGGTCTGAGATTTTGTGTGGAACGTTCCCCGAGGTGCCGACCCGGCAGGACGCTGTAAGGCCCATCGACTACCGTGGCGGGGCCCGCACGCCACGCCGGCCGTGCCTTGATGCGCCTGACCAGGTCTGACCAACCGCGCTCCGGCTGACCAACCGCATCCGGCTGACCAACCGCATCCGGGCGCCCAGGCCGGCCGGCCCGATGAAGGAGTTTTCGAGAAGAATGCCTCTGCGTGCTCGCCGGTCTTGTCTGGCTGTTCCTGGCTCGAACCCGAAGATGCTGGGCAAGGCGCAGGGCCTTCCCGCTGACCAGATCTTCTGCGATCTTGAGGATTCCGTCGCCCCGGACGCGAAGGAGTCGGCGCGCGGCAACGTCGTGGCCGCTCTGAACGAGGGTGACTGGGCGGGCAAGACCCGGGTGGTGCGGGTCAACGACCTGACCACCAAGTGGACGTACCGCGACGTGGTCACGGTGGTCGAGGGCGCCGGCGCGAACCTGGACTGCGTGATGTTGCCGAAGGTGCAGACCGCGGCGCAGGTGCAGTGGCTGGATCTGCTGCTCACGCAGATCGAGGAGGTGATGGGTTTCGAGGTCGGTCGGATCGGGATCGAGGCTCAGATCGAGAACGCGCTGGGTCTGTCGAACGTGAAGGAGATCGCGTTCGCGAGCCCGCGGATCGAGACGATCATCTTCGGGCCGGCGGACTTCATGGCGTCGATCAACATGCCGTCGCTCGTCGTCGGTGCCCTCACGCCGGACTATCCCGGTGACCCGTTCCACTACGTGCTGTTCAAGATTCTCGAGGCGGCGCGGGCGCGGGGCGTGCAGGCGATCGACGGCCCGTTCCTGCAGATCCGGGACGTGGACGCGTTCCGCGGGGTGGCGAAGAAGTCCGCGGCGTTGGGTTATGACGGCAAGTGGGTGCTGCACCCGGGGCAGATCGAGGCGGCGAACGAGATCTACGCCCCGCGGCAGGAGGACTACGACCACGCCGAGCTGATCCTGGACGCGTACGCCTGGTACACGTCGGCTGCCGGTGGTCTGCGCGGAGCGGTGATGCTCGGCGACGAGATGATCGACGAGGCCAGCCGCAAGATGGCCGAGGTCATCGCGGGTAAGGGCCGGGCTGCGGGGATGGCGCGCACCGCGACCTTCACCCCGCCCGAGGCCTGAGCGGAGGCCGGCTGCCCGCGCTGGTTACTCGCGGGTAGCCTCCGCTTGTTACTCGCCGGTAGGCTGCCGGGCTCCGGCTGGTATTTCGCTGGTTTTCGCCGAGATCAACGACACGGGAGCCGTGATGGGCAGGGTTGCGCAGACCGACGGGTTGACGGATGTCCAGGCGGACATCCTGGCCGCGGTGCGGTCGTTCGTGGACAAGGAGATCCTTCCGTACGCGAACGAGCTGGAGCGCAAGGACGAGTTCCCCGACGCGATCGTCGAGGCGATGAAGGAGATGGGGCTGTTCGGGATCACGATTCCCGAGCAGTACGGCGGCCTCGGCGAGTCGCTGCTGACCTACGCGCTGGTGGTCGAGGAGATCGCGCGCGGCTGGATGAGCGTTTCCGGTGTGATCAACACCCATTTCATCGTGGCGTATCTGGTGTTGCAGCACGGCACCGAGGACCAGCGGGCGCGGCTGCTGCCGAGGATGGCGACCGGTGAGGTGCGCGGCGCCTTCTCGATGAGCGAGCCGGGCTGTGGTTCGGACGTCTCGGCGATCACCACCCGCGCCGACCGCGACGGCGACGACTACGTCGTGAACGGTCAGAAGATGTGGCTGACGAACGGCGCCCGCGCCGGGCTGGTCGCGACGCTGGTGAAGACCGACGAGGGTGCGGAGTCGGTGTACCGGAACATGACGACGTTCCTGTTGGAGAAGGAGCCCGGTTTCGGGACGCATGGGGGGATCACGATCCCCGGGAAGCTCGACAAGCTCGGGTACAAGGGCGTCGAGACGACCGAGATGATCCTCGACGGGCATCGCACCCCGGCGAGCTCGATCCTGGGCGGGCCCGAGGCGGCCGGCAGTGGCTTCTACCAGATGATGGACGGGGTCGAGGTCGGGCGGGTCAACGTCGCGGCGCGGGCCTGCGGGATCATGATCCGCGCGTTCGAGCTGGGGATCGCCTACGCCCAGCAGCGGCGGACGTTCGGTCATCAGATCGCCGACCACCAGGCGATCGCGTTCAAGCTCGCGGAGATGGCGACCAAGGTCGAGGCCGGTCATCTGATGATGGTCAACGCGGCCCGGAAGAAGGACAGCGGGCAGCGGAACGACGTCGAGGCGGGGATGGCGAAGTTCCTGGCGAGTGAGTACTGCCATGAGGTGACGACGGAGTCGTTCCGGATTCATGGCGGGTACGGCTATTCGAAGGAGTACGAGATCGAGCGTCTGTACCGGGAGGCGCCGTTCATGCTGATCGGTGAGGGCACCTCGGAGGTCCAGAAGCGGATCATCAGCCGCGCGCTGCTCCAGGAGTACAGGCTTCCCCGCTGAGCCGGCCGCCGGCCGAGGGGCCGCAGGCCGAAGCAGGAAGTAGCAGGAAAGTTGTCCGGGTACCGCGGGCGGGTGGACGACGCGGGACACCCGCCCGTGCGGGACCGGCCCGGCAGACAGCACCGCCGGGCAGACAGTACCGCCGGGCAGCCGGCGTCGCCGGGCACCGGGACCGCCAGGCACGAGGAAATCAGGGGAGTGGGGCATGCAGTTCGGCCGGTACTACGAGGAGTTCGAGGTCGGCGCGGTCTACAAGCACTGGCCGGGCAAGACGGTCACCGAGTACGACGACCACCTGTTCTGCCTGCTGACGATGAACCACCATCCGCTGCACCTCGACGTGAACTACGCCGAGAAGACCACCCAGTTCAAGCGGAACGTCGTCGTCGGCAACTACGTGTACTCGCTGCTGCTGGGGATGTCGGTCGCCGACGTCTCCGGCAAGGCGATCGCGAACCTCGAGGTCGAGTCGCTGCGGCACGTGGCGCCGGTGTTCCACGGGGACACGATCTACGGCGAGTCGACCGTGCTGGACAAGGTGGAGTCGAAGAGCAAGGACGACCGTGGCATCGTCACGGTCGAGACCCGCGGCCTCAACCAGGACGGCACCCTGGTCTGCATCTACCGCCGCAAGGTCATGGTCCCCAAGCGGTCCTACGGTGAGGCCCGCGGCGGCGAACAACCCGGCCGCCCCGAGCCGCGTAGCTGACCCCGGTCAGTTACTGACCCGAACCGGGCGTCCGGCCAGGGTTCTGGCGCAGGCGCACCGGGGGCGGCAGGGAAGCGGCCGCTTGCGGCCGTTGGACAGAAGTCGACAGCGAACGCTGGATCCGGCCATGCTGGAGCAGGTCCGGGCGGTGTGTCCCACCGTGCCCCGGGCCGCAGGCCCTGGGGTGCTGCCCCGGGCAGCCAGCCGCCGGTGGTGTCGTCGGCGATCCGCGTACTCGGGTACCGCTCGCGGTGCCGCGGGCCCGCGGGTCGCGCCGACGTCTCCGCCTGCGTTCGCCTCGACGAAAGGTGACATTCGTTGGATCTCCACGGCGCGCCCGTCCGCCCTGCCGCCGCGCGGCACCTCGGTTCGAGGTAGCCGATGTTCTCCGTCGATTCCGTCCTCGCCACGCTCGCGCTGGAGCCGGTGGCCACCGATCACTACCGGGCCGGCAGCGTCGGCACCGGGGGGCCGGTCGTCCACGGTGGCCAGCTGCTGGCGCAGACCCTGGTCGCGGCGCAGCAGGGCCAGGAGGGCAAACGGGTCAAGACGCTCCACACGGTGTTCGCGCGGGCCGCGAAGCCGGACGTCGACCTCGACATCGCGGTGAGCCGGGTGCACAGTGGCCGCAGCCTCGCGACGAGCCTGGTGTCGATCAGCCAGGGAGGCCGGCTGTGCGTGCAGTCCCAGGTGCTCCTGTCGGCCGAGGAGCCGGACTTCATCAGCTACGCGGCGACGCACCCGGCGCCCCCGACCCTGCCTGCCGCGCCGGATCCGGCCGAGAGCGCCGGCAGCTGGCAGATCCAGATCGTCGGCGACGTCGACCTGAACGACCCCGACGCCATCGGGCCCGCCGAGCTGGACGTGTGGACCCGCTGGCCCGGTGCCCCGGACGACCCGGTGACCAGCCAGGCGCTGCTGGCGTTCTCGACGGACAGCTTCCTCATCGCGACGGCGATGCGCCCGCATCCGGGCGTCGGCCAGGCACTCGCGCACCGGTCGATCTCGACCGGTGTGCTCAGCCACACCATCACCTTCCACGCGCCGAGCCCGGCCCGGGACTGGCTGCTGCTGTCGCACCGCAGCACGTTCGCCGGGCACGGCCGCAGCTATGGGCAGGGTGACGCCTACCGCGGCGGGCAGGGGCTGGTGGCGTCGTTCGTGCAGGACAACATGATCCGCGCCATGGCCGCCTCCGGGAGCCACCTCTAGATCTCCCCACCACCTCGGGTACCCAGTACCCCAGTACTCCCGGGGCGCCGAGTGCGGCCCGCAATCCCAGGGCGTTCCTCGATCGGGAGGAACGCCCTGGATGTGTTCGGGGTCCGGCGCGGCCCTTCACGGGTCACCCCGGCCAGATGTTGGGTCTTCGATGTGGCGGCAGCCGGTCCGCGGCGTCTTCCGGTCTCGCCGGATCGCTCGCTTCCCATTGGTGAGTACCTCACTCTCGGCCACTGATCTCGTCGCTCTCGCCAGGCGGAAGGCAGAAGTCGACACTCTCGGATGCGGTCTGAGAGGATTTGGGCAGGTAGTCGCTGCCTGCCCGCGGATACCGCGTGGCTGGCACAGGACTGTCAGATCGCAGCGACGTCGGGTAATGGACGGGTTGCGCAGCGGAAGATCGGTCTGTCGGGCGGCGGGAATCCGCCCCCGGAATTGGCCGGCAAATCGCCTGCTGCGTCAATCTTTACCCGGACAAGAGAGGCTCCCGTAACGGTGGCTCAGTGGGTCCGGGTTTGTCTTGACATCGACATCGACATCAGTAGTATGAGGCACCTCACAGCCCCGGGGTCTGTACTGGATCACTGTGAGGTTCGTGGCCCCCACCAGAGGAGCGAACGTGACGGATCATGAAGCGGTAATCGTTTCGACCGCGAGAACGGCGATCGGCACGGCGGTCAAGGGTTCCCTCGTGGACGTCGACGCGTTCGAGCTCGGCACGCAGGCCGTCGCGGAGGCGGTTCGGCGCTCGGGTGTCGACCCGGCCGACATCGACGATGTCGTGCTGGGGGAGTCGCTGTACGGCGGCGGTGACATCGCGCGCTACGCCGCCATCGAGGCGGGCCTGTTCGGCGCTCCGGGTGTCGCGCACAACCGGCACTGCGCCTCCGGGCTCGTCGCCGTGCAGACGGCGGCGGCCTCGATCCGCTCCGGCATGGACCGGGTCGTCGTGGCGGGCGGCACGAACTCCTCGTCCACCGCACCGCGCGCGAAGCGGCGCCGGCCGGGAACCGACGAGGTGGAGGACTGGTACTCGCCCACCCACCGCAACTCCGCCGAGGCACCCAACTACGACATGTCGATCACTGTCGGCTGGAACGCCGCGGTGAAGGCCGGGGTGTCCCGCGAGGAGATGGATGCCTGGGCCCTGCGGTCGCACCAGCGGGCGGTGGCGGGCATCGACGCCGGCTCCTTCAAGGAGGAGATCTTCCCGATCGAGGTGCCTCGGCGCGACGGGACGAGCTTCACCTTCGAGGTCGACGAGCACCCGCGCCGGACGACCAGCATGGAGAGGCTCGCCGGGCTCAAGGTGCTGCACCCCGAGATCGAGGGTTTCAGTATCACCGCCGGTAACGCCGCGGGCGCGAACGACGGTGCGGCCGCCATGGTGATCACGGACAGCTCCTACGCCGCGGCGAACGGGCTGGAGGCCCTGGGTGTCGTGCGCGCGTGGGCCTCGGTCGGTGTTCCGCCGGTGGACACCGGCATCGCGCCGACCCTGGCGATTCCGAAGGCCCTGCGGCGCGCGGGGCTCTCGGTGTCCGACATCGACCTCTGGGAGATCAACGAGGCGTTCGCCTCGGTGGCGGTCGCCGCGTCGCGGCTGCTGGAGATCGATGACAGCCGGGTCAACATCCTGGGCAGCGGCTGCAGCCTGGGGCACCCGATCGCGATGACGGGCGCGCGTCAGGTGATCACGCTGATCCACGAGCTGCGACGCCGCGGTGGTGGTCTCGCGGTGTCTGCGATGTGCGCTGGCGGCGGTATGGCCAGCGCGCTCGTGCTGGAGGTTCCGGCCCCGTAACACCGAGTGAGTGGGCGGGCTCGCCCGGATGGCCACCGGGCGAGCCCGCGCCGGCTCGGCGCCAGGACGGAACACGACAGCAAGAACACTGAGCCTGCTCCACCCGTCGACACGGGCTCACGACCCCCCTGACCGTGGGCCGTGAGGTGGAAGAGGCTCACTGCCCCACGGGCACGTCGTGGCGGCAGTATTCCCCGTACCTCGATTTCAAGGGAATGACGACACGGTGAAGCGGCAGCGTTTCCGTTCTCGGCGGTCAACTCGTCCACCGGCCACATGCCCACCGGCCGGGAGTGCACGCAGCGCCCCGGCTCACTTCGATACTAGCTCCGGTAGCTGAGCGGTCGGGCCATGAACGATACTTCTGTTGCGCACGACTTCTTCCAGGCGCTGCTGCAGGGCCTGCCGCCGGGAGTCGTCTATTCCCTGGTCGCGTTGGGCTTCGTCCTGACGTACAAGACCTCCGGTGTCTTCAACCTCGCGTTCGGCGCCCAGGCCTACGTCTCCGCCGCCATGTACTTCAAGGCGCGGATCACCTGGGAGTGGCCGACCGTGCCGGCGGTCATCCTGGCGGTGTTCGTGCTGCCGCCGCTGATCGGCCTCGTCCTCGAGCGGCTGATCTTCCGGCCGCTGCGGACGGCGCCCGCGGTGGCCAGGCTCGTCGTCGCCGCCGGGCTCGCCGTCGCCATCCCGTACCTGTTCGACATCCTCGCGAAGTTCACGGCCGTCGCCGGGGAGACGCCGGTCGGTGTCGCACCCGACGGAGCGAACGTCTTCTACGACCCGTTCGGCGTGTACGCGTTCAGCCGCGACGAGCTGGTCAGCATGGGCGTCGTGCTCGTGGCCGTCGTCGGGCTGGTCGCGCTGTTCCGGTTCAGCGCGATCGGCGTCCGGATGCGGGCTGTGGTCGAAAGCCCGAAGATGACCGAGCTCAACGGCATCGCGGCGGACCGCATCTCCGCGCTTTCCTGGGTGCTGTCGTCGTTCTTCGCGGGAATCGCCGGTGTGCTCATCGCACCGCGCTTCAACACGCTCGCCGCCGCCGACTTCTTCAGCGTCATGGTGGTCGCGATCGCCGCGGCGGCCATCGGCCGGCTCACCAGCCTGCCCGGGGCGCTGGGCGGCGGCATTCTGCTGGGCGTCGTCATCGCCCAGCTCAACACCTTCCTGCCGCGCTGGTCCGACGACCACGCCTGGGTCAAGACGGTGCAGGAGAACCTGACTCCGTCCGTGCCCTTCGTGGTGCTCTTCGCGGTCGTGGTCCTGGTTCCCAGCATCCGGCGGTCCCGCGACTCGGGTGACCCGCTGGCCGGGGTCGAGCCGCCGCCGCCCTCGCTCGGCGGTGAGGTGCGTGACCCGCGCCTGGCGATGATCATCAGGCTGGTCGGTCTCGCCGTCCTCGCGGTCACCGCGACCGTGGTCCTCACCAGGGGCGACTCGCTGTGGGTCTTCCTGGTGACGAAGGCCGTGGTGATGGGCATCATCTTCCTGTCGATCACGGTGGTCACCGGCATGTCCGGGCAGATCTCGCTGTGCCAGGGCACGTTCGCCGCCATCGGTGCCTTCACCGTGTACCAGATGGTGGTCCGCTACGACCTGTCGGTGCTGGTCGCGGCCCTGATCGGAGCCGCGGTGGCGGCCGTGGTCGGTGCCCTGCTCTCGCTGCCCATCCGCCGCCTCGGCGGCATCTGGACGGCGATCGCGACGCTCGCGTTCGCCTACTTCTTCGACGCCGTGCTGGTGAAGCTCTCCTGGGTCGGCGGCGGCGACGAGGCGGTACTGCAGGGAACCACGGTGCCGCGACCGGTCATCGGCCCCTGGGACCTCGGCGACGACAAGTACTACCTGGTGTTCGCCTCCATCGTCCTGGTCGTGGTGGCCGCCGTCGTGCTGCAGCTGCGCAAGGGGACGTTCGGCCGCACCCTCGTGGCGATGCGCGGCAGCGAGGTGGGCGCCGAGTCGATCGGCATCTCCTCCGCCCGGGTCCGCCTGATCGCCTTCGCGGTCTCCGCCTTCATCGCGGGGCTCGGTGGCGCGCTGCTCGCCATGGCGCAGAAGGACGTCAGCTACGGCACGAACTTCGGGCCGTTCGCGGCGCTGTTCTGGGTGGTCATGGTGGTCACCCTGGGCTCGCGCACGATCCGGGGCGCGCTCAACGCGGCCGCGGCGTTCGCGCTGTTCGAGCCGCTCATCCTCTCAGGCACGTTCATCGCCTGGATCGCGCGCAGCGAGGATGCCGTGCCGGACTTCTTCCCGATCACGGGTAACTGGGTGTTCGTGCTGTTCGGCCTCGCCGCGCTGCAGTTCGCACGGCATCCCGAGGGCCTCGTCGAACGGCAGATGAAGCTGCCCGCGTTCCTGACGAACCTGCTTCCGACGCCCACCCCGGCGCTCGCGGGGGCCGGCGGCGTCGGTGCCGTGGGCGCGGCGGCCGGGCCGGCCGAGCCGGACGCGGCGGTGCCGGGCGCGGCCACGCCCACCAAGCCCGGCGCGGAGGCCGCGGCGAAGACCCCGGCCGCCGAGGCGCCCGCCGCGGCGAAGCCCGAGGAAACCACGGCCGCCGCCGAGGCGCCGGCCGTGCAGGCGGCACCCGCGGAGCCCGCGGCACCCGCGGCACCCGCGCCGAAGTCCGCCGAACCAGCGGTGTCCGCTGCTCAGAACCCCGAGCCACCCGCGACCCCGCCGGCGGCGTCGGCTGCCGAGGGCGAGGGCGCCGCCGCCACACCGCCCGAGGCCGGCGTCTCGGTGAGGTCGGGTTCCAACGGAGAGTCGGAGCGGCCGGCCGCCTCCTCGCCGGCGCGAACTGAGGATGTGGTCTCGTGACCGAGGTACTGCGGGCCACCGGCGTCACCAAGCGCTTCGCCGGGATCGTCGCCCTCAACGACGTGACGATGCAGATCGACGAGGGCGAGCGGGTCGGGCTGATCGGGCCGAACGGGGCCGGGAAGACGACGTTCTTCAACTGCCTGCTCGGCGTGCTGCCGATGGACGGTGGCAGCGTCGCCATCGCGGGCAAGGACGTCACCGGCGTCGCCGCCTACCGTCGGGTGCGGGCGGGAATCGGCCGCACCTTCCAACGGATCGAGCTGTTCCCGGACTGCACCGTCCGTGATCATCTGCTCGTCGCCGAGCGGGTCCGGCGCGGCACCGGCCGGCTGTGGAAGGACATGATCGGCCTGGGTCGGCCGACCTCCGCCGAGCTGGCCCAGTGTGACCAGGTCCTGGGGCTGCTGGGGCTGCTCGACCTCGCCGACGAGCCCATCGAGCGGCTCAGCCTCGGCCAGGGCCGCCTGGTGGAGGTCGGCCGGGCGCTGATGACCGAGCCGAAGCTGCTCCTGCTCGACGAGCCCTCCTCGGGCCTGGACCGGTCGGAGACCTCCGCGCTGGCGAAGACCCTCCAGGAGGTCCAGCGTGAGCAGGGCTTCGCGATCCTGCTGGTCGAGCACGACGTCGAGCTGGTCACCAGCTTCACGGAGCGGTCCTACGTGCTCGACTTCGGACGTCTGATCGCCGAGGGCCCGACCCGTGAGGTCATGGCCAGCAAGGAGGTCCGGGACGCCTATCTCGGGAACTTCGAGGTGAAGAGTTGAGCGACGCACAGGCGGTCGAGGAGGGCGCAGGCACGATGACCGGGCCGACCTCGGAAGAAGCGGCGGCATCCGAGCCGACGGCGGCAGCGGTGCCGGCAGCGGCAGGATCGAAGACGGAAACAGCAGAAGCAGCGCCGGCGGTGGTGACGGCGCCGGCGCCGGCGCCGCAGGCCCCGGTCCTTGAGCTGCGCGACGTGGTGGCCGGCTACGGGCCGTTCCGGGCCCTGTTCGGTGTCTCGTTCGAGGTGGCGCCGGGCGAGGCACTCGCCCTCGTGGGTTCCAACGGTGTCGGGAAGACCACGGTCGCCCGGGTCGCCTCCGGCCTGGTTACACCGACGCAGGGCACCGTCCACGTGGACGGTGCCGACATGACGGGCGCCAAGCCCTACCGGTACGCGCGTGCCGGCGTCGCCCACGCCACCGAGGGGCGGTCGGTGTTCGCGACGCTTACCGTCGAGGAGAACCTCGCGCTCTCCTTCGGTCGGGTGCGTGGCAAGCGCGGGGTCCGCGAGGCGCTCGAGCAGGCCTACGAGCTCTTTCCGGTGCTGGGGGAGCGACGCAGGCAGCTGGCGGGCAGCATGTCCGGTGGGCAGCAGCGCATGCTGTCGATGGCCCGGGTCATGGTCGAGGTTCCCAAGATCCTCGTCGCGGACGAGCTGTCGCTGGGCCTGGCGCCGATCATCGTCGCGGAGCTCTACGAGGCCCTGCGCAAGCTGCGGGAGCAGGGCACCGCCCTGCTGATCGTGGAGCAGCAGGTGGCGCACGCGCTCGACCTCTGTGACCGGGTCGTGCTGCTCGGCCACGGTTCGGTCGAGTGGACCGGTGCCAGCGCCGACGCGGGTGACGTCGTCACACAGGCCTTCGAGCCGGCGCACTGACAGCACTGCCGGGGCACTGACTCGGTTCGCACACTGGTGAACGCGAAGGCGCCTCCGGACCCCGCCTGGGGTCCGGAGGCGCCTTCGTTGTTGGGGGCCATGCAAGGCCCGGCGCGGGCCGCGGCCGGGCCGCCCGTTTCGGGCTAGCCCTGATGGGGACGGGGGCGCAGGAACGGGCGCGGACCGTCGGGGTCGTCATCGTCCGGCGCGTCCTGGGGCCGGGGCCGGTCACGCAGCTGCAGCGCGTTGCCGAACAGGCGGGCCAACTGCTCGGCCGCAAGCTCCAGGTCGCTTTCGACGAGGCCCTGCACCAGCCACATCTCGGCGAAGCGGGAGACCATCGCGCCGAGCGAGTGCGCGGCGATGGCGGGATCGATGTCCGGGGCGGCCAGCCCGAGCGCCTGCAGCTGGCGGATGGAGCCGACGACCCGGTCCCGGTCACGCTGCTGGTGATGGAAGCGCTCACTGTTGAGCTCGGCGTCGTAACGGGACACCTGCTCGATCACACCGATGATGCGGGCTTCCGCCCGATAGCTCTCCAGATACCGCCGGATCCCGGCCCGAATGCGTTCCCGGGGTGGCGCGGTTGAGGAGGGGATGAAGATTGCCGTGCTGAGCGGAGCGTTCAGGAGGTCGGTCATCTCCTTGGCGATCTCGCGGAAGATCTGCTCCTTGGAATCGAAGTAGTGGTAGAAGGAGCCGTGCGACAGGCCGGCCTGCTCGGCGATGTCCGAGATTCTCGCCTCCAGGAACCCGTCCTTCTCGAACACGGTCTTCGCCGCATCGAGGAGGCGTGCCCGCGTCGCCGCTCCTTTGCGCGAACGTGGCCCGTTCGGCTTCTCGCGGTCGGTCGGCGCGGCCGTCGACAATGCCTTCTCCTCAGCGTGCGGGACCGGCCACATTGAGTGCCGCGGGCGGGGCCCGCATGTGCAGGTCGGTGGTGTCGGACTGTTGTTGGGGCTGGTGCTGCCGGTGATGCTGACTATCGGCGGAGCCTGGTTATATCGGTGGCGTTCGGTTAGGGTAAGTACAGCCGACTATACTATCGGCGCCGTGGATTTTCTGGTCTCTTCCCTGGATCTGGTAGGTGCGTGTCGAAGCGCTCTCCGCTAAAGGTGCCCCCCACCGTCCCACGGCCAGGTGGGGCTGGCCGCGGTCGTTTACGCGTGGCGGCCGGTCCGGTCATGGGCCGCGGCTGCTCCGCGGCCGGCCGTGCGGGTCGACACGCCCCGGGCGGGCCGGAGCGTGTCGACAGGTGGGCGTGGCGGTCACCCGATGGGCCGGTGTATCACCGCACCATCCGTGGCAATGCGGCTACCAGGACACATCGGTTGGTGGATTCGCCGTAGAGCTGATGCGGCGTGTCGCGGTCCGGGCGGGATAACCCGACACGCGGACCGCTTCGTGTTGTAGCGTCGCTCCTGATAAGGCACCTCTTTTATACGGAGAATACCGTTTGCAGGGGAGTGGAGCGATGCGGACAGTAGTTGTTGGGGCGTCCAGCGGGCTGGGTCGCTGTATCGGGATCGGCCTGGCGCGGGAGGGAGCCCCGACCGCGTTACTCGCCCGGCGGCGCGACCGGCTCGTCGATGCGGCGAAGGAGGCCGGGGAGGGCACCCTCGCGATCGAGTGCGACGTAACCAGTGCGGACTCCTGTAAGCGGGCGATCGACGAGGCGGTGAATGGCCTCGGCGGTATCGACGCCCTGGTCTACTCGCCTGGCGTCGGGCCGCTCATCCGGCTGGCTGACATAGACGCCGAAACCTGGCACAGCACTTTTGCCACGAACGTGATCGGTGCATCACTGATCACCGCGGCGGCGATTCCTTACCTCACCGAGAGCGGTGGCACGGCCGCCTACCTTTCGACGGTCAGTGCGTCGGTCACCGACCCGTGGCCGGGCCTGGGCGCCTATGCCGTCAGCAAGGCCGCGCTGGACAAACTGGTCGAGGCGTGGCAGGTCGAGCATCCGAAGGTCGGTTTCACCCGGGTTGTGGTCGGCAACTGCACCGGTGGTGAGGGCGACTCCATGACCGGGTTCACTTCCGGGTGGGACCTCGGTCTCGTCGGCGAGGTGCATCCGATCTGGCAGAGCCGCGGATACATCACGGAGAACTTCCTGCCCGTCGACGAGCTTGTCCGGGTGGTCCACAACGTCCTGCGCAACGGCGCGAGCACGAGTGTTCCCAGCGTCGTGGTGGGGCCTCGCCTGTAGCCGCCGAGCCCTTCTCCGAGCCCGGCACTGCCGACACGTCGCCAGTGCCGGGTCGCCATCGGCGACATGCCACTCGTTGGTGACTCGCTGCTGACGAATCACCAACGGCACGTTCCTGTGCGCTGCCAGTCCATACCGCCGTCCCGTGCCGCCCCGGCCTCGACCGCCGTCGTCCGGTGCTGTGGCACGGGACGTCGTGCTGCGCGGAAACGGCCGGGTCCGCCCTGGTCCCCGGGGACGTCAGGGGGCCTGGCGTGGGGTTCGTCCCGGAGCCTGTGGGGGGCGCGGGGCTTCGCCTCGACACGGCGGGCCCGGACCCGCTAGCCTGCGTCGCATGTTAGTCGACGCTAACATCGACCGCCCGGCCTCCTGGGAGCGGACAGCGCCCGGCGAGCCCCTGCGGAGTCTGGTCGATGTCAAGGACGATCCCGCGCGCCGCAACGCCGCCGCGTTCGCGCAGCTCGTGGACGAACTGCGCGCCACGCTGGCCCGGACCGCGCTCGGCGGGCCCGAGACCGCGCGGCGCAGGCATGTCGAACGCGGCAAGCTGCTGCCCCGCGACCGGCTGGACACCCTGCTCGACCGGGGCAGCCCGTTCCTGGAGCTCTCGCCGCTGGCGGCCGCCGGCCTGTACGACGACGAGGCCCCGGGCGCCGGGATGATCACCGGGGTCGGCCGGGTGTCCGGGCGGGAGTGCGTCGTCGTCGTCAACGACGCCACCGTCAAGGGCGGCACCTACTACCCGATCACGGTGAAGAAGCACCTGCGCGCCCAGGAGGTGGCGCTGCACAACCGGCTGCCCTGCGTCTACCTGGTGGACTCCGGTGGCGCGTTCCTGCCGCGCCAGGACGAGGTCTTCCCGGACCGGGAGCACTTCGGCCGGATCTTCTTCAACCAGGCGACGATGTCGGCCCGCGGCATCGCCCAGATCGCGGCCGTACTCGGCTCGTGCACCGCGGGCGGAGCCTACGTCCCGGCGATGAGCGACGAGGCGGTGATCGTCCGCAACCAGGGGACGATCTTCCTGGGTGGCCCGCCGCTGGTGAAGGCGGCCACCGGCGAGGTCGTCAGCGCCGAGGAGCTGGGCGGCGGCCTGCTGCACTCGCGGCGCTCCGGAGTCACCGACCACCTCGCCGCGGACGACACCGACGCGCTGACGATCGTGCGGCGCATCGTCGGCCAGCTCGCGCCGCGCGCGCCCCGGCCGTGGGACGTCGTGCCGACCGAGGAGCCGCTCCACCCGACGTCCGAGCTGTACTCGGTGGTGCCGGCGGATCCGCGCACGCCCTACGACGTCCGCGAGGTGATCGCCCGGCTGGTGGACGGCAGCAGGTTCGCCGAGTTCAAGAAGGAGTACGGCTCGACCCTGGTCACCGGGGTCGCCCGCCTGCACGGGCACCCGGTCGGCATCATCGCCAACAACGGGGTGCTGTTCGGCGAGTCGGCGCTCAAGGGCGCCCACTTCATCGAGCTGTGCGACCGGCGCCAGATCCCGCTGCTGTTCCTGCAGAACATCACCGGGTTCATGGTCGGCCGCGACTACGAGGCCGGCGGTATCGCCAAGCACGGCGCGAAGATGGTCACCGCCGTCGCCTGCGCCCGGGTGCCGAAGTTCACCGTCGTGATCGGCGGATCGTTCGGCGCCGGCAACTACTCGATGTGCGGCCGGGCGTACTCGCCGCGGTTCATGTGGACGTGGCCCAACGCGCGGATCTCGGTGATGGGCGGCGACCAGGCCGCGGCGGTGCTCTCCACCGTCCGCCGGGACGGCATCGAGGCCCGGGGCGGCAGCTGGACCGCCGACGAGCAGGCGGCGTTCGAGGCGCCGATCCGCGAGCAGTACGAGCACCAGGGCAACCCCTACTACGCCACCGCCAGGCTCTGGGACGACGGCGTGATCGACCCGGCGGACACCCGCACGGTGCTGGGTCTCGCGCTGTCGGCCGCGGCGAACGCGCCGCTGGACCCCGTCGGCTACGGCATCTTCCGGATGTGAGGACGATGTTCCACACGGTGCTTGTCGCCAACCGCGGTGAGATCGCCGTCCGGGTGTTCCGGACCCTGCGCGAGCTCGGTATCCGGTCGGTGGCGGTGTACTCCGACGCCGACGCGAACGCCCGCCACGTCGCCGAGGCGGACGTGGCGGTGCGCCTGGGCCCGGCCCGGGCGCTCGACTCCTACCTGAACATCGAGAAGGTGCTCGCCGCCGCGGCCGCCACCGGCGCGCAGGCGATCCACCCCGGCTACGGCTTCCTCGCCGAGAACCCGGCCTTCGCGCAGGCCTGCGCCGCCGCCGGTGTGGTCTTCGTGGGCCCGTCTCCCGAGGTCGTCGACCTGATGGGGAACAAGATCGCCGCCAAGCGCACCGTCGCCGCGGCGGGTGTTCCCGTCGTCCCCGGCCGGATCGAACCGGGCATGACGGACGACGACCTGGTCGCGGCGTCGGCCGAGATCGGCTACCCGGTGCTGGTGAAACCGGCCGCGGGCGGCGGCGGCAAGGGCATGCGCCTGGTCCGCGACCCCGCGGACCTGCCCGAGGCGCTGCGCTCCGCCCGGCGCGAGGCCGCGGCCTCCTTCGGTGACGACACGCTGTTCGTCGAACGGTTCGTCGACATCCCCCGGCACATCGAGGTGCAGATCCTCGCCGACACCCACGGCAACGTCATCCACCTCGGTGAGCGCGAGTGCAGCCTGCAGCGCCGCCACCAGAAGATCGTCGAGGAGGCGCCGTCGGTGCTGCTCGACGCCGCCACCCGGGCCCGCATCGGGGGCGCGGCGGTGGACGTCGCCGCCGCCGTCGGGTACGTCGGTGCCGGCACGGTGGAGTTCGTCGTGGGCACCGAGCGGCCCGACGAGTTCTTCTTCATGGAGATGAACACCCGGCTGCAGGTCGAGCACCCGGTCACCGAGCTGGTGACGGGCGTCGACCTGGTCGCCGAGCAGCTGCGGGTCGCCGCCGGGGAGCGGCTGACCCTCACCCAGGACGAGGTCCGGCTGGGCGGCCACGCGGTCGAGGCCCGGGTCTACGCCGAGGACCCCGCCCGGGGCTTCCTGCCGACCGGCGGCGACGTCCTGGTGCTGCGGGAACCGGCCGGTGCGGGAGTGCGGGTCGACTCCGGCCTGATGGCGGGCTCGCCCGTCGCCGCGACCTACGACCCGATGCTGGCCAAGGTCATCGCCTGGGCCCCGGACCGCGCCGGCGCGCTCGCCCGGCTCGACGCGGCGCTCGCCGACACGACGCTGCTGGGAGTGACCAGCAACATCGGCTTCCTGCGGCGGCTGATCGGACATCCCGACACCCTCGCCGGCCGGCTTGACACCGGCCTGGTCGAACGCCACCTCGAGGCGCTGACCGCCCCCGCGCCGGAGCCCGACCCCGGGGCGGTGGGGGGCGCGGTCGTCGGCGCTCCGACAGCGGACGAGGCGCTGGCGGTGTTCGCGCTGGTCAGCGCGCACACCCTGATCCCCACCGGGGCGGTCGTCGACCCGTGGGACGTCCCGTCCGGCTGGCGGCTGGGCGAGCCGGCGTGGGCCCGCTGGTCGGTGGCAGGCGCGGGTGCGGGTGGCGCCGCAGCGCCGGTGCGCGAGGTCGGTGTGCTGCGCACCGCCGACGGCGGCCTGCGGGTGCGCGTCGACGAGGCCGAGCCGCGTACCGCCGAGCTCACCTGGCTTCCGGCCGCGCAGGCGGCCCCGGCCGGGCCGGTCACCCAGGTGGCACAGGCCCCCGCCGCGGCGGTGCGGTCGGGGCAGGCCCTGGTCACCCTGGACGGGCTGACCAGGCGCTGGCAGATCGCCGTGACCCCCGGTGCCCTCTGGGTAGGTGCCGACGGCTTCGCCTGGTCACTGGCGGAGCGCCACGCCGAGCGGGGCGGCGACAGCGCCGCGGGCGAGCAGGGCGGCGAGGCCCGCAGCCCGATGCCGGGCATCGTCGTCGACGTGCGGGCGCGGGCCGGGGACACCGTCGAACCCGGTGCCCCGCTGGTGGTCGTCGAGGCGATGAAGATGGAACACACGGTGGTCGCGCCGCTCGCCGGCCTGGTCAAGGACGTGCTGGTGCGGGTCGGCGACTCGGTCGCGCTCGACGCGCTGCTCGCCGTCGTCGAGCCCGCCGCCGTCGAGCCGGCGAGCGAGCCGCGGGCCGCCGGGCCGCAGGTCACGGACGAGGCACCGCGGCCGCGCGCCGACCAGCCCTAGCCGGGACTCGCCACACCGCCAGCCAGAACTTTCCACAACGCAGCAGACAGGGACGGGCCATGGTCGAGGGTCGACTGAGCGAGGAACACGAAAGCCTGCGCAAGACGGTGGAGGAGTTCGCCCGTGAGGTGGTGGCCCCGGCCGCCGCCATCCATGACGAGGCGAAGACCTTCCCGTACGAGATCATCGCGCAGATGGGGGAGATGGGGCTGTTCGGGCTGCCGTTCCCCGAGTCCTACGGCGGCCAGGGTGCCGACTACTTCGCGCTGTGCCTGGCGATCGAGGAGCTGGCCCGGGCCGACTCCTCGGTGGCGATCACGCTGGAGGCCGGGGTGGGCCTGGGCGCGATGCCGATCTACCGGTTCGGCACCGAGGCGCAGCGGGAGGAATGGCTGCCGGTGCTGGCCAGCGGCCGGGCGCTGGGTGCGTTCGGGCTGACCGAGCCGGGCGCCGGCAGTGACGCGGGTGGCACCCGCACCACGGCCCGGCTCGAGGGCGGGGAATGGGTGATCAACGGCTCGAAGGCCTTCATCACCAACTCCGGGACGGACATCACCCGGGTCGTGACGGTGACCGCGGTGACCGGGGAGCCGGTGAACGGCCGCCCGCAGATCTCCTCGATCATCGTCCCGGTCCCGACCTCGGGCTTCAGCGCCGGCGCGCCCTATTCGAAGGTCGGCTGGCATGCGTCCGACACGCGGCCGCTGTCGTTCCAGGACGTGCGGGTGCCGGAGGCGAACCTGCTCGGCGAGCCCGGGCGCGGCTACGCGAACTTCCTGTCCATTCTGGACGAGGGGCGCATCGCCATCTCGGCGCTTTCGGTGGGGCTCGCGCAGGCCTGCGTCGACGAAAGCGTGAAATACGCGAAGGAACGTGAGGCGTTCGGCGCCCCGATCGCGCGCAACCAGGCCATCGCCTTCAAGCTCGCCGAGATGGAGACCCGGACGTTCGTCGCCCGGACGGCGTACTACGAGGCCGCCTGGAGAATGCTTGCCGGGCTGCCCTTCAAGAAGGAGGCGGCGATGGCGAAGCTGTTCTCCTCCGAGGCCGCGGTGACCAACGCCCGTGAGGCGACCCAGATCCACGGCGGCTACGGGTTCATGAACGAGTACCCGGTGGCCCGGCACTGGCGGGACTCGAAGATCCTCGAGATCGGTGAAGGCACCAGCGAGGTGCAGAAGATGCTGATCGCGCGCCATCTCGGCGTCTGACGGACGGGAGCGACCACCTCATATGAAGCACATTGTTGACGCTGTCCAGTCAGCTGTTCCGCACACGGAGGATCGCCGCGCCCTGTTCGCGTCCCTACCAGTCCCGGAGTCGTATCGGGGTGTGGTGGTGCGGAAGGACGAGGTGGGGTTGTTCGAGGGGCGGGTGTCGCGGGACAAGGATCCGCGGGAGTCGTTGCATGTGGATGAGGTGGCGACGCCGGAGTTGGGGCCGGGTGAGGCGTTGGTGGCGGTGATGGCGTCGTCGGTGAACTACAACACGGTGTGGACGTCGATTTTTGAGCCGTTGTCGACGTTCGGTTTCCTGGAGCGGTATGGGCGGACGTCGCCGTTGGCGCGGCGGCATGATCTGCCGTATCACGTGGTGGGGTCGGATCTGGCGGGTGTGGTGTTGCGGACCGGACCGGGGGTGCATGCCTGGCACCCCGGTGACGAGGTGGTGGCGCACTGTCTGTCGGTGGAGTTGGAGCGGCCCGAGGGTCACAACGACACGATGCTGGATCCGGAGCAGCGGATCTGGGGGTTCGAGACGAACTTCGGTGGTCTCGCGGAGCTCGCCCTCGTGAAGGCGAACCAGCTGATGCCGAAGCCGAACCACCTCAGCTGGGAGGAGGCGGCGTCCCCCGGTCTGGTGAACTCGACGGCGTATCGGCAGTTGGTGTCGCGGAACGGGGCCGGGATGAAGCAGGGCGACGTCGTCCTGATCTGGGGCGCGTCGGGTGGGCTGGGGTCGTATGCGACGCAGATGGCGTTGCGGGGTGGGGCGATTCCGGTGTGTGTGGTGTCGTCGCCGGCGAAGGCGGAGATCTGCCGGTCGATGGGGGCGGAGCTGGTGATCGACCGGGCGGCGGAGGGGTATCGGTTCTGGTCGGATGAGGTGACGCAGGATCCGCGGGAGTGGAAGCGGTTGGGGGCGCGGATCCGGGAGCTGACGGGTGGGGAGGATCCGGACATCGTGTTCGAGCATCCGGGGCGGGAGACGTTCGGGGCGTCGGTGTTCGTGGCGCGTAAGGGTGGGACGGTCGTGACGTGTGCGTCGACGAGTGGGTTCATGCACGAGTACGACAACCGGTATCTGTGGATGAGTCTGAAGAGGATCGTGGGGTCGCATTTCGCGAACTATCGGGAGGCGTGGGAGGCGAACCGGTTGGTGGCGCGGGGGTTGATCCATCCGACGTTGTCGAGGGTGTATGCGTTGGAGGAGACGGGGCAGGCGGCGTTCGATGTGCATCGCAACGCGCATCAGGGGAAGGTCGGGGTGTTGTGTCTGGCGCCCCAGGAGGGGCTGGGTGTTCGTGACGAGCAGACCCGGGCTCGTCACCTGACGGCAATCAACCGCTTCCGCGGCGTGTAGGGCATACGGCGCCGGTGCGGGTGTGGGCCTGGGTGTGGACGGGTGGCCCGGCCCACGCCCGCACCGGCGCCGGTATCCATGCCTGCCCCTTGCTCGTCCCGCGGTGGCGTTCGGGGTGCCCGTGGCCGGGTGCGGGCTGATAGCCTGCGGGTCGAGGAGGACTGTTCCGGTGTCAGCAGAAACAGCCCCATCTGCGCCGGGCGAGGGTCCACCTGTCAGGAGCACGAGGCCCAGGGGCGCCGCGCCACGTGGGGGCACGAGCTCGTCCAGTGGTGCTGCCTCTCGTGGCGCTGCTTCAGCCGGTGTTGCCGCGTCGTCCGGGAGCACGTCCGCCGGGGCCCGACGGCCCGGCGCGCGTTCGGGTCGCCGTGAGGAACTGTTGTCCGCGGCCGCGCACCTGTTCGCCGAGCGCGGCTTCCGCGGGGTCGGGATCGAGCAGATCGGTGCGGCCGTCGGCATCAGCGGCCCGGGCATCTACCGGCACTTCCCCAGCAAGGACGCGATGCTGGTGGAGCTTCTGGTCGGTATCAGCCGGCATCTGCTCGACGGCGCGCACGCCGCCCGGGCGGCCGGCGGCAGCGGGGCCGACACCCTGGACCGGCTGGTCCGCGGGCATGTCGACTTCGCCCTCGACCACCCCGAGCTGATCGTCATCCACGACCGTGATCTGTGGAGCCTGCCGGGCGAGGCCGCCCGTGAGGTCCGCAGGCTGCAGCGCGCCTACGCCGAGCAGTGGGTCGAGGTCCTGCGCGACGCCCGGCCCGAGCTGGACGCGCCGACGGCCCGGGCCCGCGCGCACGCGCTGTTCGGCCTGATCAACTCGACCCCGCACAGCGCGCACGACCTGGACCGGCTCCAGATGGCCGCGATGCTGCGCGCGATGGCGCTGGGCGCGGCCCGCAGCTGACACCCGCGTGGCGCGCGGACGCCGTGTCCCGGCGACAGGTGGCGCGGTGACGCGCCAGGGGCGCGGAGATCTCGGTCACGCCGAACCAATGATCTGGGCATTTCGGAATTCCGGCAACGGGAATGGCGTTCTGGTTGCTGGGAGAGGCGGACCCATCGTCGGTGACGCCATTGCCGTATCGAAGTTGTTGCACGGCGAACCCGCCTTCTCTACGTTGCGTGGAGGGTGGCCGGTAGGTGCGGTGACGGAGCTCAGGGCGAGGACGCCAGGCCCGACCGCACTCCCGACGCCTCGCGACGTCGCCGCTGGGAGGACCCCCGGGCGGCACCGATCGCGCGGCGAAACCCCGGCCCCGCCGGCGCGGATGGCCGTGCGGCGGGATATCGGTTGAATGGAGTGGACTGCATGACCCAGGGAAACGCGGCCGTACCGTTGGCTGTCGCAGTCGTCGGATCCGGCCCGTCCGGGTTCTACGCGGCGGCGTCGTTGCTGGAGCAGAACGACGTGCCGGTGCGGGTGGACATGTACGAGCGGCTGGCGACGCCCTGGGGCCTGGTGCGCTCCGGAGTCGCGCCGGACCACCCGAAGATCAAGGCGGTGTCCAGTGTGTACGCGGCGATCGCCGCGCACGAGAACTTCCGGTTCTTCGGCAATGTGGACATCGGCAAGGCCGTCACCCGCGAGGAGCTGACCGAGCGCTATGACGCCGTCCTCTACGCGGTGGGCGCGCAGACCGACCGGCGGCTCGGAATTCCCGGTGAGGACCTGCCGGGCAGCGAGTCCGCGGTCGACTTCGTCGGCTGGTACAACGGGCACCCCGACTACGCGCACCTGAAGTTCGACCTCAGCGGTGAGCGCGGTGTGGTCATCGGAGCCGGCAACGTCGCACTCGACGTCGCCCGCATCCTGTGCTCGCCGCATGAGCGCCTCGCCCGTACCGACATCGCCGACCACGCGCTCGAGGCGCTGCGCCACTGCGGGCTCAAGGAGGTCATGGTCGTGGGGCGCCGGGGCGCGGCGCAGGCGGCCTTCACCACCGCCGAGCTCAAGGAGCTGCCCGAGTACACCGAGTCCGGCGTCGACATCGACCCGGCCGAGGTCGCCGAGCAGCCCGGTGAGGAGGCGCTGTCCCGGCTGGTCAAGCGCAACCTGACCGTGATGCGCGACTACGCGCACAACCCGCTGCCGGCCGGCGCGCGCCGGGTCGCCCTGCGGTTCCAGCGCACCCCGCTGGAGATCCGCGGCGACGGCCGCGTCGAGGAGATCGTCTTCGGCCTCAACGCGCTGAAGACCGACGAGGACGGCTGGGTCAGCGCCGTCGACACCGGCGAGCGCGAGACCGTCGCGACCAGCCTGGTCCTGCGCGCGGTCGGCTACAAGGGCCGGTCGATCCCGGGCCTGCCCTTCGACGACCGCCGCGGCGTGATCCCGAACGTCAACGGGCGGGTGGACGGCGTGGAGCGCGAGTACGTCGCCGGCTGGATCAAGCGCGGGCCGACGGGGATCATCGGCACCAACAAGAAGTGCGCGTCGGAGACGGTCGGGCGGCTGCTCGCCGACATCGCCGACGGCTCCGTCCGCCGCCACGACCGCACCGCCGCCACCGACCCGATCGCCGGGATCGAGACCTGGCTGCGCGGTCGCCAGCCGCACCTGGTCACCGAGGCCGGCTGGCGGCTGATCGACGCCGCCGAGCGCTCCTCCGGTGAGCCGACGGGCCGGCCGCGGGTCAAGCTCGTCCTCACCGAGGAACTGCTGGACGTCGCCCTCGAGCGCCGCATCGCCTGACCTGGTTGATGCCAGCACAGCCGCCGCCCGCCGCGGCGGCTGTGCTGGCCAGGCTGCGGCCACCTCGGAGATGGTTGCGCTCAGTCGCGAGCGGGGTGGTGGACGCCCGATCCGACGGCGAGCTGGAACCTGGTCTCGTCCTCGGTGCCCGGAGCGGCAGTGAGAACGACGATCTTTCGTTCCGCGTCGCCGTCGGTCAGGACGTCGCAGTCCACCGCGATCGGCCCTGCCGCCGGGAGATGAACGATCTTGTTGGCCGATCGTCCGGCCGGAAAGGGCAGTGACAACATCGACGGCGCGACGTGCTCGCGCTTCGGTCACGAAGGCTGCGCGGCCGGGCCCGGGGTCAGCGCAGCATCACGTCCGGCGGCGGATGGCGATGGCGCGGAGGCGATGCGGCTCAGGAGCCGGCCGGCGACCCCCAGCAGGTCGGCCTCCGCCTCGGTGAGACCGGCCACGGTGGCCGCGAGCCAGGCGTCGCGCTCGGCCATGTCCCGCTCCATCTCCTCCCGCCCAGCGGGAGTGATCTCCAGCACCGACTCCCGCCTGTCCTGCTCGGAGCGGCGCCGGGTCAGCAGCCCGTCCCGCTCGAGGTCGGCGAACACCCTGGTCAGCGACTGCGGCTGCTGACCTTCCGCGGCGGCGACCTCGCCCGGGGTGGACGGGCCCTCCCGGTACAGATGCCCGAGAACCATGATCTTGTTCACGCTCAGCGCGCCGGCCGCGCGCTCGGCCCGCAGCCGACGGGTCAGCCGGGCGACCCCACGCCGCACGTCGGCTGCGATCTCGATCTCATGGCTCCCGATTTCGCCTCGCACAGTCGTACGCTATCACTTAGGAATCATGTCGAGTCTTCCTGGGTGAGCGTTCGAGGGTGGGCTCATGAAGCTGGGGGCGAATCACGCTTGCGGCAGAGAAGCGCTGCCTGATGTTCTACGTCCTACGTAATATTTGGCGTCGAGTCGGGGGAACGGAAGGCCTCGACCCGGGGCTGGTGGAGCTGCGTTCGACCGTACTGTCCATGGCCGCCGTGCTGGCCGGCCTCGGCTGCGCCACGGCGCTGCGCGGGGCAGCGGGGCTGCACGCGCAGTCAGTGGTCGCCACGGTCGCTCTGACCGTACTGCTCTGGCGCGGGGAGCGGTCAGCCGCATCCCGCCACCGCCCGGTCGCGCTGCTCGTCGTACCGCTGTTCGCGATGGGCGCCGGTGAGGTCGGCCGGCTGATGAGCACCGCGCCGCCGGTGGGTGACACGCTGTACGTCCTGATGACCGGTGCGGCGGTGTGGGTTCGCCGCTTCGGCCCGCTGGCCGCTCGCTTCGGTGCTCTCGTCCTGCCGACGTCGCTGCTGGTTCTCATCGTCGCCGTGCCGGCGGGTCCGGGGGTTGACCCGCTCGGCTGGTTCGCGGCGACGGCCTTCATCGCGATCGCCGTGACCCACCTGTGCCTGCTCTTCGGCGAGCGCATCGGGGTCCTTCCACACCGCGCTCGCGTCGCGGCCCGGCCGGCGGCGGGCGTCCCGCCGCATCGGCGCCCGCGGATGCAGGGGCGTGCTCGGGCGTACGGGCGTGGCCGGGCCGGCCGGCCGCGCGGGTGGCGGCTGGCGCCGACGACCCGGATGGCCGTCCAGCTCACCCTGGCACTGGCGGCTGCGTTCGCGCTCGGCCGGCTGGTGTATCCGCAGCACTGGCCGTGGGTGGTGATCAGCACCTACATCGTGTGCAGCGGCACCAGGGCCCGCGGGGACGTCCTGCACAAGGGGGCCGCGCGGGTCGTCGGTGGGGCGGCGGGCACGGTGCTGGTCGCAGCCTGCGCGGGCCTGCTGCCGGCCGGGGGCACCGGCGCGCTGGTGGCGCTGTTCGTCGTGCTGGGCATCGCGACCTGGCTGCGCCCGCTGCACTACGCGCTGTGGGCCGCGGGGGTGACGGCGATGCTGGCGCTGCTGTACGACTACCAGGGCACCGGCGGCCCCGAGGAACTGGTGGAACGGCTCGGCGGCATCCTGCTCGGCGCCGCGCTGGCGGGGGTGGTCTCGTGGTTCGTCCTGCCGCTGCGGACCAGGGACGTCGTGCGGGTGCGCACCGCCCGGTCGCTGGCCGCCCTCGCCGGGGTGGTCGCGGCGGGCCGCTCCGCGCCGGAGCTGGTGCCGGAGCTGCTCACCCGGCGGCGGGACTGCTTCGAACGCGCCCTGGGTGACCTGCTCGACGTCGCACCGCCGGTGGAGGCGCACCGTGCCCTCGGCCGGCTCGCCGACCGGATCCCCGCCCAGGCCGTCCGCGACCTGGTCACCTGGCCCACCGGCGTCGATGCTGGCGCTGGTGCGGGCGGTGCCGGCGAGCACCAGGCCCACGCCGCGGACACGATCGACGCACTGGTGCGCTGCCAGGCTCCGGTTCGGGCGCTCACGGAGCTGGGGTGCGCCCACCCCGAGGCGCTCGCGGACCCGGCCGTCCGCCGGGGACTGGAACAACTGGAGCAACACGTCGCGGCGGCCTGCCGCTGACCTGCCGCCGGCCCACCTGTCGCCGCCGGCCGGCCGCCGACCGGGGGCTGACCCGCCGCCGGCCCGCCGCCGGCCGGGTGCCGCCGCTGGCGCCGGTGGACGCACCGCGGGCAGGCCGGTGCGAAAGGATCGCCCCATGGGCACCGGGGACGCGGCGGGGGCACCGGCGGCGAGACGGCCGTGGCCGGGGCGGTCACGGCGTGCGGCGGGAGCCGGCGCCGACGCCGTGGTGATCGGAGCGGGCGTGAACGGCCTGGTCGCGGCCAATCTGCTGGCGGACGCCGGCTGGGACGTCGTGGTGTGCGAGGCCCAGAGGGAGCCGGGCGGGGCCTGCCGCTCGTCGCGGCTGACCGCACCCGGCATCGGCATCGACACCGGCACCGGCCCGCCGCCGGGCACCGACCTGTCGTTCACCACCGACCTGTTCAGCGCCTTCCACCCGTTCGCCGCCGCCTCGCCGGTGCTGCGCGGCCTCGCGCTGGGCGAGCACGGCCTGCGCTGGCGACATGCGCCGACGGTGCTGGCCCATCCGCTGCCGGACGGCCGGTGCGCGCAGCTGTCGACCGACCTCGACGAGACCTGCGCCTCGCTCGCCGACTTCGCCCCCGCCGACGCCGACGCCTGGCAGGAGCAGGTCGCGCTGTGGCGACGGGTCCGCGCGCCGCTGCTGGACGCCCTGCTCGCCACCCCGTTCCCACCGGTGCGGGCGGGCGCCCGGCTGCTGCGCGCGCTGGGCGCCGCCGACGGGCTTCGGTTCGCCCGGTTCGGGGTGCTCCCGGTCCGCCGGTTCGCCGCCGAGGAGTTCGCCGGCGACGGAGCGGGCCTGCTGCTCGCCGGCTGCGCCCTGCACACCGACCTCGCCCCCGAGGCCGCCGGCTCGGCGCTGATCGGGTGGCTGCTGGCGATGCTCGGCCAGGACGTCGGCTTCCCGGTACCCGAGGGCGGCGCCGGGAACCTGACCGCGGCGCTCGTGCGCCGGCTGCGTGCCCGTGGTGGCGAGCTGCGCACGGGGACGCCGGTCGCCGCGGTGACGGTCCGCGCCGGCCGGGCCGACGGTGTGCGGCTTGCGGACGGATCGGTGCTGCCGGCCCGGCGCGCGGTGATCGCGGACGTCGACGCGGTCTCCCTCTACCGCGGCCTGGTCGCACCCGAGCACCTGCCGCCCCGGCTGCTCGCCGATCTGGACCGCTTCCACTGGGACTCCGCGACGTTCAAGGTCAACTGGGCGTTGGCGGGCCCGATCCCGTGGTCGGATCCGCGGGTGGCGCGCGCGGGCACCGTCCACCTCGGCGGCACGATGGACGATCTGACCGTGACGGCCGCGGAACTGGCGCGGGACCTGGTGCCGGCCCAGCCCTTCGTCGTCCTGGGCCAGATGACCACCGCGGATCCGAGCCGGTCGCCGGCGGGGACCGAGAGCGCCTGGGCCTACTTCCACATCCCGCAGCGCCCGCGCGGGCACGCCGGCACCGCGGGCGCGCGTCTCCCCGCCACCGCAGCGGTCACCGGTCGTCCGGACGGACAGGGCCGTCCGGACGAACACGACATCGCGGTGCTGCTCGAGCGGCTGGAGCGCCGGATCGAGGCATACGCACCCGGTTTCACGACGCTGGTCCTGCGCCGGGACGTGCAGTCCCCGGCGCGCCTGGAGTCGATGGACCGGGTGCTGCACGGCGGCGCGCTCGGCGGCGGCACCGCCGCCCTGCACCAGCAGCTGGTGTTCCGGCCGGTGCCGGGGCTCGGCCGGCCGGAGACCCCGGTGCCCGGGCTCTATCTGGCGTCGATGTCGGCGCATCCCGGGGGCGGGGTGCACGGTGGCCCCGGGGCGATGGCCGCGCGGGTGGCGCTGGGCGCCGCCGGACCGACCGGTGCCGCCCGCCGGCGGGCGCTGGCCGCCACCCACCGGATGCTCTATTCGACACCGGCAAGGTCGTCGATGCCGGCCGGGCCGGCGGAGCCCGGCTGATGCTCGGCGCCCGGCGGTCCGGGAGCGCCCGGGTGGTCGGGAGTGTTCGGGTGGCCGGGGGTGCCCGGCGGGCCGGGGGTGTTCGGATGATGGTCGGAGAAGGAGTCCTTCAGCGCCTCGGAAACGGTGCGTGCGACCCGTCCGAAGGCGGCGTCGTACCGGAGTGTCTCCGTGCGCGGATAGTCGAACGGAATCTCGACTTCGGCCACCAGCCGCCCGGACCGGGCGGAGAGCACTCCGACGCGGCGGGCCAACGCGACGGCCTCGACGACCGAATGGGTGACGAAAAGCCCCGCGAAACCCTCGCGCAGATGCAGCCGTACCAGCTCGTCGCCGAGACGCTGGCGGGTTATCTCGTCCAGCGCGCCGAACGGTTCGTCCAGCAGGAACAGTGCGGGCCGGGCTGTCAGCGCGCGGGCGAGGGAGACCCGCATGCGCATGCCGCCGGAAAGAGCCCGTGGGCGATGGCGTTCATAGTCGCTCAGACCGGTGAGCGCGAGCGCGTCCGCGACCAGGCCGGCCCGCTGCGCGCGCGGAACACCGTCGAGCTCGGCGAACAGGCCGACATTGCCGGCGACGGTCCGCCAGGGCAGCAGCGTCGGATCCTGGAAGATGAGGGCGGGGGAGCCCGGCCCGGCGCTGACCGTGCCGGAGGTCGGCGGTGTCAGCCCGGCGGCGATGCGCAGCAGGGTCGACTTGCCCGAGCCGGAGGCGCCGACCAGCGCCACGATGTCGTGGGTGCCGACGGTCAGGGAGAGGTCGCGCAGCACCTCGGATCCGTCCGGGAAGGTCATGCCGACGTGCTCGAAGGCCAGCGCGGTGCCGGCGGGGGCGAGGCCGACCGTGGGCCGCCGGGATGCCCGCGGTCGGCCCGGCCGAAATCGCGGTCTCACGGGCGCCGCCTCTCGGCTGCCACGACCTGGAGAGAAAACATCGGCTCGACCTCACCCGACCTGTGCATTTGACGGAAAGCAGAAGAAGCGGTAAAGCCGCGGCGCGCCAAGTTTAGCGAGCCTTCTGACCCACCGAGCGTCGGGCTGTGCACCACCTGTGAAAAAATTACCCAGGTATTGAACGTGGACGGTCCGTCGGGTCCGGTAACCAGGCGCCGGGAGCCCGTCGCACGGGGAGGGTCCACGACTAGGAGGACAGCGTGCTCGACGGCGAACCCATCGTGAACCGCATCATGTTGGGGGCCCGCCTGCGCCGCCTTCGTGAGGGAACCGGAATCACCCGGGAGAAGGCCGGTTACCAGATCCGTGCCTCCGACTCGAAGATCAGCCGCATGGAGCTCGGGCGGGTCGGTTTCAAGGAACGCGACGTTGCCGACCTGCTCACCCTGTACGGCGTGGTCGCCGAGGCCGACCGTGCCCCGATCCTCGCACTGGCCAGGGAGTCGAACCGGCCGGGCTGGTGGCGTGGCTTCGCCGACGTCGTGTCCCCCTGGGCAGAGCCCTACCTGGGGCTGGAGGCCGCCGCGGCGCTGATCCGGACCTACCACCTGCACCTGGTTCCGGACCTGTTGCAGACCGCGGACTACGCCCGTGCCGTCGTGCTCCAGACCAGCAGCCGGGGCTCGCTGGCCGACGAGGCCGTCGACCGTGCCGTCGCGATGCGGATGGCCCGGCAGCGCCTGCTGACCCGGCCGGACCCGCCGAAGCTGTGGGCCGTCGTGGACGAGGCCGCGCTGCGCCCGCGGATCGGCTCCACCGCGGTCCTGCGGGCCCAGCTGGCGCATCTGGCGGAGCTGGCGGCGGCGCCGAACATCGTCATCCAGATCCTGCCCGCGGCCTATGGCGGGCACGTCTCGGCGGCCGGTGCCTTCACGATCCTGCGGTTTCTTGAACCCGAGGTGCCCGATGTGGTCCACCTCGAGCACCTGACCGGCGCCGCCCACCTCGACCGGCCCGAGGACGTCGACCGCTACGAGGAGCTGATGAACCGGATCGGCGTCGACAGCGTCACCCCGGAGCGCACCCCGGACTACCTCGCCCGGCTGAGCGCGCGCCTCGAGCGCTGAGCCCGGCCCGCCGCCGCGTCGGTCTGCCGCGGTGTCGGCCTACGGACAACGGGGCATCACGCAATGGCGTCGGGTGGGCCCGCTCCGTAAGCTTGGGGCGTTCTCGTCCGGACCCGGCGCCTGGAGGCTGCCTTGCGACGTCTACCGACCCGTACCGCGCTCACCGCCGCCCTCGCGGCGGCCGGGCTGACGCTGGTGGTGAGCGGCTGCGGCGCCGAGGACGACCAGGCCGCCGCGGCGACCTCCACCGCCTCCGCGACGCCCACGCCGTCCGCCTCCGGGTCGGCGCCGGCCACCCGTGGCGGGGCCGCCGGGTCCGTCGAGGTCGTTCTGTACAACGTCACCGGGGCGGATGTGGGCACGGTGACCCTCACCCCCGTCGACGGCGCCGTCCGGGTCGAAGGCCGGTTCCACGGCCTCACCCCGGGGGGCTACCACGGGTTCCACATCCACCAGAAGCCGGTCTGTGAGCCCAAGGCCGCCGACGGGGCGTTCAGCACCGCGGGCCCCCACTTCAACCCGGGCGGTACGCATCACGGTGAGCATGCCGGCGACCTGCCGCCGTTGCTGGTGGACAAGGACGGCACCGCCGAGATCCTCACCCAGAGCGACCGGTTCACCATCGACGACCTGCGCAGGGGTGGGGTCGCGCTGATCGTGCACGCCCAGCCGGACAACCTCGCCCACATACCGGATCGGTACCGGGCCAGCGGAGCCCCGTCCCCCGGCCCGGACGAGAAGACCAACGCGACCGGTGACGCCGGTGACCGCATCGCCTGTGGCGTGCTCGCGAAGTCCTGACGCCTTCGCTGTGGCGATCCTGCGGTGGTCCTTGGTCTCCCCGCCGGCCGGACCAAGGCAGGGTGATCTCCGCCCGCCCTCGGTGACACCGTGAGGTACGACACCGAGGGTGGGGAGGATCTCAATGTGGAGCCGTCCGATCGTGTCCAACGTCGTGACGTTGGACGTCAACGCCACCTACCTGACCGACGCCGGGAAGCGGGTTCCCGCGCTGGTCTCGCTGGGCTTCGATCCGCTGGACCCGGTCGCGATCACCGTGCGGGCCCAGGTCGACGAGCCGCGCCTGGCCATGGCGACCTTCGCCCGGGCGCTGTTCGTCGTCGACGACGACCGGTGGGCCGGCCCGGCCGGACCGGCCGGCCTGGCCGGCCGCGACGAACCCGACGGACCGGCCGGCCAGGCTGGGCCCGATGAGCCGTCCGTCGCGGACGGGGCCCGCGTCGAGCCGGTCGTGCGCGGCGGGCGACGCCTGTTGTCGGTGTCGGTGCCCTGCCCCGGTGGGAGGGCCGCGCTCGAGATGTCGGCGACCCGGGTGAGCGCCTTCATCCAACGGACCTACACCCTGGTTCCGGTGGCGGCGGAGGCCGCCATGATCGACCTTGATCTGGATCTGGGGCTGGCCGCGCTCGGCTGCGGCTGACCCGACCAGACCCGACCGGGCCGCCGGGTGGTCGGGCGGCCGGCGGCGGTCCGGCGGTGCGATCAGTCGATGACGAGGATCTCGCCGAGCGGGCGCCGTGGGGTCAGCGTGGAGGCGGCGGCGTCGCGGCGGGGATAGCCCACCCGCAGGATCATCTGGATGTGCCCGGCGATGCTCAGCATCCGTTCGATGACCGAGCGGTAGCCGTCGCTGTCCACCGGCTGCCCCAGTGGCGAGGCCGCGGCACCGGCGGCGGTGACGGTGAGCAGGACCCGGGCCAGCGCCTGGCCGGCACGCAACCGGTCCTCGGTCTGGTCCGCGTCCGTGCCGAGCACGATGACCGTCGGGTTCTCGGTGGGCGGCGGCCCGCCCGCCGTTCCCGCCGCACCCGGGGTACCCGTTGTGTCGAAGTCGCGCAAGGGGAAGTCACTGGCACGGAAGGGATGGTGGGTGGCGGCGACGTCCGTGGGCACGCCGTCGCCCGCCGGGCCGTCGCCGCGTCGCCACGTGGCCAGCTCGGCGCGGTAGGCGGGGTCGGTCTGCTCGGCCCAGTCCGCCCGCGCGGCCACCACCGCGGCGCCGAGCCGCTGGTCGGAGTGGGCCAGTGGCATGAGCCACGCGCCCTCCGCCTCGGCGGCGCGGCGCAGCTGCTCCAGCAGGGCCGGCTCGAGGGGCTGGTCGGCGAACGGCCGGCGGTCGGTGTGGCGCGCGCCGGCGGCGGAGAACAGCAGCCGGTCGGCGTCCGTAGCCGCATGCCGCCCGCGGACGTCCAGCGTGGCGAGCACCAGGTCGTCGCGCAGCGCCGGCTCCGGGCCGGAGCGGCCGGCGGAACCGGGCAACAGCTCCACCACCGGTTCCAGCCCGAGCACCCGACAGGCCAGGCGCGCGTGCAGCAGGGCCGCACCGCAGCTCACCACCAGCTGACGCCCGTCCGGGTCCAGGACCGGCAGGCGCCGTCCGACGTCGGGCGCCAGAGTGAGCCGGCCGGCGGCCAGGCGCCAGCGCCACGGCTGGGTGTTGTGGATGGACGGAGCGAGCGAGGCCGTTGTCACGACCTCCACGGCCACCTCGCGGCCGATTCCCGCGGTCCCCGACTCCATGATCGCCCGCCTCCCCTCGCCGCCCGGTGGCACGAACCGAGCGCGCCGTCCGCGGCGCGGACAACATCCACCGTAATCGGCACCAGGCCGGGTGAAGGGGTACAGACAGGACAATCGTGCCTGTGTGGATGGGCCGAGCGTCGACGTTTCCGTCACGTCCGACCGGGCCGCGACGCCCGGCCCGGCCGCGGCGCGAGGCGGCCGTGGCCGCCCGCCGACGCGGAACACCAGTTCCGCCGGCACGGCCGCACGTCGCGCCGGGAACCGGGACGGCCCGCCCCCGCCGCGGGCCACAGGTCCCGCCCGCCGCGGTCGAGGTGACATGGGCGAAGGGCCCGCGGCGCCCGTATGGTCGCGGTCATGGAGAAGATCCGGGTGTTCGTTCTCGATGACCACGAGATCGTGCGGAATGGTCTGCGTCAGACGCTCGCCCGGCATGACGATATCGAGGTCGTCGGTGAGGCCGGGCTGGCGGCGGAGGCGCTGCGGCGTATTCCGGCGTTGCATCCGCATGTGGCGGTGCTGGACGGGCGGTTGCCTGATGGCAGTGGCATCGACGTGTGTCGGGAGATCCGGTCGGCGTTGCCGGGGGTGGCGTGTCTGATTCTGACGTCGTATGACGATGACGAGGCGCTGTTCTCCGCGATCATGGCTGGTGCGGCGGGGTATGTGCTGAAGGAGATCCGGGGCAACGATCTGGTGGGTGCGATCCGGACGGTGGCGTCGGGTCAGTCGTTGCTGGCTCCGTCGGTGACGCGTCGGGTGTTGGAGCGGCTGCGGGACGGGCCGCACGAGGATCCGGCGATGGCGACGCTGAACCAGCGGGAGCGGGAGATCCTGCAGCTGATCGCGGACGGGTTGACGAACCGGCAGATCGGTACCCGGCTGGGGCTGTCGGAGAAGACCGTGAAGAACTATGTGTCGAGCATTCTGGAGAAGCTGGGCCTGGCCAGCCGCACGCAGGCGGCGGTCTACCTGATGAAACAGGCCGGAGAATAGAAGCCGCCGGGGAATGCCTGCTGGTGTGCGCGCTGCTGGTGGGCGCGCGCGGCGCGGTCCGGCTCAGCTGGTGGGCGGTGGAACGGCTCGAATGTGGGATGTCCGACAGCACCGCGAAGGAGCCGGGCCCCCGGTGCGAACGTCCTGGGAACGGTGGGCTGGACGTCGCGGGGAATCAGGACCGAGAAGTCACCTGACGCGGTGGGACGAAGGGAGGATGCTGAAGTCCAGGCGGGGAAACGGATCAGGGAGGAAACTCTCCACGATCGCCGGAGTCGATCGCCACCGGGCTCGTCCGGTGAGTTCCGCCCCCCGGCCACGGTCCCAAAGGAACCGGGCTCCGGTGCGGTCGGTGTGACACGGCAGGTGTGAGACCGAGCATGCACCGTCCCGGCAGACGGTCTGGAGACGAAGATGTTTCTGCATGACGACGCTCCTTCGGGGCAGGCCACCGACATCCGTTCCGAATCCTGGGGACCGACCGAGGTCGGAACAGCACCCGAGCCGGCCGTGCGCGAGCTACGTCTTGACAGCCGTGAAACCGTGGAAACCGCGACCGCCGTCGTCTTTCTCACCGAGGATCGGGCCTACAAACTACGCAAGCCGGTCGACCTCGGATTCATCCACCTTCGTTCCCGGCAGGCGCGGCTGAACGCCTGCGAGGACGAGGTACGACTCAACCGCGAACTGGCCGCCGACACCTACCTCGGCGTCGCCGACATCCGCGACGGATCCGGCCGGCTGTGTGATCACATGGTCGTCATGCAGCGGATGCCGGCCGCCCGGCGGCTTTCGACGCTGGTGACAGCGTCGGTCACCGCCACGGCGGCACCTGAGACGCAGGCCGGGCTCCTCGGGGAGCTGCAGGCGCTCGCCCGGCGGACCGCGGCCTTCCACGACCAGTGCGCGACCTCGCCCGAGATCACCCGCGCCGGCGGCCGGTTCGCGTTGCAGGCGCTGTGGCTGGAAGCGCTCGAAGGGCTCGCACCGTTCCGCGGGCGCCTGCTGGACGCCGCCGTGGTCGACGAGATCGGCACGCTCGCGCTGCGCTACCTGACCGGTCGCGGCGCGCTGCTCGCGCGGCGCGCCCGCACCGGGCGGATCCGCGCCGGGCACGGCGACCTGCGCGCCGACGACATCTACTGCCTGCCGGACGGCCCGCGGATACTCGGCAGCGTCAGCCCCGACCCCGCTCGTCGCGTCGGGGACGTCCTGGGCGGGGTCGCCTCGCTGGCGGTGGACCTGGAGCTGCTCGGCGCTCCCGCGGCCGCCCGGGCGTTCCTCGACGCCTACCGGGAGGCGTCCGGTGATGCGGGCCCGGCCTCGCTGGAGCATCTGTTCATCGCCCAGCGGGCTGTCGTCCGCGCGGGAGAGGCCTGCGTGCGCGCCCATCAGGGCCATCCGGGGGCCGACGAGCAGGCGCGGGCACTCGCCGCGCTCGCGCTGGCGCACCTGCGGCGCGGCAGGGTTCGGCTGGTGCTCGTCGGCGGCCTGCCCGGAACCGGCAAGTCGACGTTGTCCCGCAACCTCGTCGCGGCCGGCGACGACTGGCTGCTGCTGCGTTCGGACATCGTGCGCAAGGAGCTGGTGGGCCTCGCGCCGGAGGTGTCCGCGGTGGCGGCTCCCGGCGAGGGCATCTACACCGCCGACGCGACCGAGCACAGCTACGCCGAGCTGCTCACCCGGGCCCGCCACGCACTCGAGCACGGCCAGACGGTCGTCCTCGACGCGTCCTGGTCGTCGCGGCGTCCCCGGGAGCGAGCGGCGGAAGTGGCGGGGGAGTGCGACGCGGACCTCCTGTCGATCCGCTGCGTGACCCCGCCGAAGGTCGCCGTGGCGCGCATCGCGGCGCGAGCGGCGAGCTCCGCCGCGGGCCGCGTCGGCGGCCCGGGCAGCGAGGCACCGGGTGGCTCGGCCGGCGGCACCGGTCCCGTCGGTGCTGTCGTCGACCCGTCGGACGCGACGGAGCTGGTCTACTTCGACATGGCCACCCGCACGGACCCCTGGCCGGACGCGATGGACGTTGACACGTCCACCTCGGCCGAGGAGTCGGCGGCCACGGCTTGGCGCCTGGTCGACTGACGCCACCGGCTGACACCAGCGGGTGTTGGCGGGTGACCACCGGCGCCCGCCGCTCCCGCGGCGTCATCCGGTGCGGCGCGCACCCGCTATCAAGATAGTCAACGACGTTGATGATTCGGCGTGCGGCGGTGATTTTCCGCGTTCCTGGCCCGTTGCCACCCCTTCCGTGTAGGTTCCCTTCACGGAAGGGCCATTTCCTGAAACGATTCTGGCCATAACTCGACAGCGGGGGCGCTGGGTCGACGGTGGCTGAGCCAGGATGGGACTTCTTCGTCTCCTACACAACCTCCGACCGGGCCTGGGCCGAATGGATCGCCTGGCAGCTTGAGGACGCGGGCTACCGGGTGCTGATCCAGGCCTGGGATCTCGTGCCGGGTGCGCGCTGGATGAGCCGGATGGCCGACGGAGTGCGCGACAGTCAGCGGGTTCTGGCTGTGCTCTCGCATTCCTACCTGGGATCGGTGTACGGGCGAGCGGAATGGGAAGCTGCCCACCAGCAGGACCCCGACGGGTTTGCCCGCAAGGTGGTCCCAGTCCGCGTGCAGGACTGCCCCCGCCCCGTTCTCCTCGGCGGAGTCGTGTCCTTCGACCTGTTCGACCTACCCGCCGACCAGGCCAGAGACCGACTGCTCGACAACATTCGATCCACGCTCGCGGGACGTGCGAAACCGGTTTCCGAGCCACGGTTCCCCGGAACCCTCGTCCCACCCACCTCAGCAGTCCCGCACCGCATCACCGAACTCATCCCCGCGTTCCCCGGCGCCGAACCCGATACCAACCCGGACATCGACGTTCATCTTTCCGCCCGATCCGCACCGGCGCATTCACGTTCACCCGCTCCACGGCCGCCAGAAGGACGGCACCTGCAGCCCCATGACCGGGCCAGCCCGCCACACCGACCCCGGGTCACCAACCGGCGGAGGCGTCGCTATTGGTGGATCGCTACAGCCCTCGCCACCGCACTCGCGGCCGCCAGCCTCCCGCTGGTGCTGAACAGGGACAGCGGCCAGCTTGCGAGCCCCCGCGGCGTGGCGGTCGGTCCGGATGGTACGGTCTACGTCGCCGACTCCGGCTACAACCTTGTTGAACAGGTCGACAACACGTCCGAGGGGCTGTTCAACGTCGCCGGCAATGGTTCCGGGGGGTTCTCCGGAGACGGCGACCGGGCCACCGAAGCCACGCTGAACACTCCGTCCGGGATTGCGGTCGGTCCGGATGGCGCGGTCTACATCGCCGACTCCGGCAACCACCGGATTCGGAAGGTTGACCCGTCCGGGAAGGTCAGTACGGTCGCCGGCACCGGTATTGGGGGGTTCTCTGGTGACGACGGCCCGGCCACCAAAGTCATGTTGAACTATCCGCTTGGGGTGGCGGTCGGTCCGGGTGGCGCGGTCTACATCGCCGACTCCGGCAACGAGCAGGTTCGGAAGGTCGACCTGTCCGGGAGGATCAGTACGATCGCCGGCACCGATGGTGAGGGCTTCTCCGGTGACGACGGCCCAGCCACCGAGGCCACGCTGAACTATCCGCACGGGGTGGCGGTCAGCGGTGATGGCGCGGTCTACATCGCCGACACAGGCAACGACCGGGTTCGGAAGGTCGACCTGTCCGGGAGGATCAGTACGATCGCCGGCACCGGCACCGAGGGCTTCTCCGGTGACGACGGCCCAGCCACCGAGGCCACGCTGAACTATCCGCACGGGGTGGCGGTCAGCGGTGATGGCGCGGTCTACATCGCCGACACAGGCAACGACCGGGTTCGGAAGGTCGACCTGTCCGGGAGGATCAGTACGATCGCCGGCACCGGCACCGAGGGCTTCTCCGGTGACGACGGCCCGGCCACCAAAGCCATGTTGAACACTCCGTCTGGGATTGCGGTCGGTCCTGATGGCGCGGTCTACATCGCCGACACAGGCAACGACCGGGTTCGGAAGGTCGACCCATTCGGGAAGATCAGCACCGTCGCCTGGCTCTGAGCCATCCTCCGACGTCATCGAGCGCGATCTCTGGGGAAATTCAAGATAGTCAACGCTGTTTACGTATCGGTGCCACCAAATTTGATCTTGATCGAGGTGTCCGGCTTGTCAGCGGCGCATCAGCAGCGGGCCGCCGAACAGGTGCGCGCCGACCATCTCGAAATTGGTCGTGGCGAGGGTGATGTGGCGGGCCGCGGTGTGCACGTCGCGGAAGCAACGGTCGAGGGCGTCGCCGGAGCGCAGCGCGGCCGCGCCCGCGGCGGTGTGCACCATGGTCACGGCCTGCACACAGTTCTCCGCGACGGCGGCGGCGGCGAGGCGAACGACGGCGGACAGCTCCTCCCCGCCGTGCTCACCGCAGGTGGTGACCTGGTCGGCGGCGTCCGCGAGGACGAGCTCGGCCGCCCGGACCAGGGCGGTGGCGCGGGCGAAGGCCGCGTGCACGGTCGCCCGCTCGGCCAGCGCCTCCGTCGAGCGCGCCGGAACGGTGCGGGCGGCCAGCTCGCGGAACACGGCCAGGGCCTGCTGGGCGATGCCGACGGTGGTCGCCGCGGTGGTGAACGGCGCGAAGTCGTAGTAGGCGATCGCATAACCGCGGGAGCGGCGCGGGCTCGGCGGGCGGCGCAGCAGCGAACCGTCCACCGCATGACTTTCGGGGACGACGACATTGTCCACGATGAAACTCCCGCTTCCCGTTCCGCGCAGGCCCAGGGAATGCCAGTCGTCGACGAAGGTGACTGCGCTGCTCGGCACGCACAGCATCCGTATCGGCGCCGGCCCGGCCCCCGGCCCGTCGGCGAGGGTGGCGGTGCAGACGAGCCAGCTGGCGTGGGTGGCGCCGCTGGCGAACGCCCAGCGGCCGCTGACCCGGTAGCCGCCCGGTACCCGCACCGCCGCACCGGTGGGGTTGACCCCGCCGACGACCAGCCCGCGGCTGCCGCAGAACAGTCGGCAGGAGACCTTGTCGGGCAGATAGTCCGACAGCCGCCCGATCGCGCCCTGGACGCCCATCTGCCAGGCCGCGGACGGGTCCACGCGCGCGATCGCCTGCAGCACGGCGGTGCCGGTGCGCAGGCTCACCCCGCCGCCGCCCAGCGCGCGTGACACCCACATCCGGTGGAAGTCCTGCGCGCGCAGCGCGTCGATGACAGCTGGCGAGGTGGTGCGATCAGCCTCGGCCTGCGCGCGGTTCTCGGCGAGTGTGGCGCTGATCTTCTCGACCCGCTCCAGCCAGGTCCGCGTCTCGTCCGAGACCTCCGCGCAGGTGTGCGCCATTCACCGACCGCCGTTTCGTCGCGAGCGCGGGAAGCCGGTTGGTGCCGCGCAGGGGGACAGATCCGCATCCACTCTGCGATGGTAGGTTGCCTGCCGCAGTTTCTGACTGCGGCAGGAAAATGTTCCGCATTCGCGGATGCCATCTGACCTGTGATGGGTCGTCGGGAAGCCGGGGAGCCGTCGACATTCGCCCCTTGTGCCGACCGTACGGACCGGCCGGCCCGGCAGTGCTGGCGAGCCTCGCGGGCCCGCCGCCGGTCCGGGTTGCCCCGCGATGGGGCGCGTCGGCGTGTCGAGACCGGAGCGCGGTGGTATGAGTCGTGGGCGTGTCGCCCCGGTTTCGGGGCCCTGAGGCGGGTTGTAGGGGAGAATTCCGAGGTGCCGGAGAAGGCGGAGCCCACAACGTCGAACGACCCGTCGGCGGACCGGCGTCGCCTGCTCGCCGGCAGGTACCGGCTCGGGTCGATCCTGGGCAGCGGCGGGGCGGGAATCGTCCGTGCGGGTGAGGACACGCTGCTGCGCCGCCCGGTCGCGATCAAACAGGTCCGGCTGCCGCCGCCGGCCGTGGAGGGCGACGGTGACGCCACCCGCGAGCGGGCCGTCAGCCGGGAGCGGGTGCTGCGCGAGGCGCGGGTCGCGGCGCGGCTGCGCCATCCGGGCCTGGTCGCCGTCTACGACGTCATCGAGGCCGACGGCTCGCCCTGGATCGTCATGGAGCTGGTCGAGGGCCGGTCCCTGGCCGAGATCATCCGCGAGTCGGGCCGGCTCACCCCGGCGACGGTCGCGCGGATGGGCGTGAGCCTGGCCTACGCGCTGGAGGCGGCGCACCGGTCCGGGGTCGTGCATCGCGACGTCAAGCCGGGCAACGTCCTGGTCACCCCGGACGGGCAGCCTCGGCTCACCGACTTCGGCATCGCGGTGAGCGAGGGCGACCCGGCGCTGACCAGCACCGGCATCGTGGTGGGTTCGCCGGCCTACATTCCGCCCGAGCGGGCCCGCGGCGCGCGGGTGGCCGCGCCCGGCGATGTGTGGGGCCTGGGCGCCACCCTGTTCTCCGCCGTCGAGGGCGAGCCGCCGTACGCCGGCGAGGGCGCGCTGGCGACCCTCGCGGCCATCGTCGAGGACCGGCGCCGTCCCTGCCCGCATGCGGGCCCGCTGGGCCCGGTCCTGGCGCAGCTGCTCGACCCGGACCCCGACCGGCGGCCGTCGCTGGCGCAGGCCCGGGCGATGCTGCGCCAGATCGCGGCCAGCGAGCCCTATCCGACCAGGGAGTTCGACGCGTCGGCGCATGCCGACGTCGATCCGGGGCCGGACCCGGCGTCGGCCCGCCAGCCCGCGCCGGACCGGGAGCGGGACGTCCCGGCCGAGCATCGCGAGGCGGCCGCGCCCAGCGGGCCCTCGGCCGCCCACCGGGCCGCCGAGCCTGCCGGGGACCGCGGGCACTCGGCGCCCGGTGGGCCGGTGGAACACCGCGGGCCCGCGACGCCGAGCGAGCCCCCCGAAGCCGGCGCGGGCCGGTCGTCCGGCGGCCTTGTCGGCCCTGGTGGGTCTGGTGGCCCTGGTGGGTCTGGTGGGCCCGCGGTGGCCGGTGCACGGCCGGCGGCGGGCCGACGGAGCCGTCGTTCCGTGGTGCTGGTGGTCGTCCTCGTGGTGCTTCTGGCCGGCGGACTGGCCGGCCTCGGCGTGGTGCTCACCAGCGGGCCGGATGGAACGGCCGGGCCCACCGCCGCCACGCCCGGCACCGCAGCCACTCTCGGCGGACGCGCCGGCACCGACTCCGCCACCGGCGCGGGCTCCGGCACGACGACACCGGGCCGGTCTTCGGCGTCACCGCCGGCGTCCGCGTCGGCGACGACCGGGGCGACGGTGACGCCGACGGCTCCGGCCGGGCCGGGTGGTGCCGTCCCGTTGGACCAGGTCGGAACCGTGATCCCGAGCTCGACCGACCCGGTGCCGGCACCGGCCGGCCTGACGTCGCGCAGCGGCGTGGCCGGCTGGTCGGTCGCGGTGCCGGCGGGCTGGCGCTCCGCCGGCCGCGCACCGACGAAGGAGACGTTCACCGCCGCCGAGGGCTTCCCGGAGCTGCTGGTGGAGGTTCGGCCCACCGCCGGCCCGTCCGCGATCGGTGCCTGGCAGGAGCTGGAGGCCTCGGTGGCACGGACCAGCCCCGGCTACCAGCGGGTGTCGATCCGCCCGGCGGACGGTGCCGCCGGCACCTCCGCCGCGATCTGGGAGTTCACCTCGACGTCGGGTGGCCGGACGGTGCGCACCGTGGACGTCGCCGTCGTGCGCAACGGCCACGGCTACGCGCTGCGCTGGCGGGTGCCCGAGGACCAGTGGCCGCAGCACGAGCAGCTGGTCCGGCAGGTGACCGCCACCTTCCGTCCCGGACCCTGAACCGGAACCCGCGCCGCTCCCTCGGCCGCGGCGCGGGGCGGATGGCCGGCCGTCCGCCCCGCGGGCCGTCAGCCGAGCGGGGCCGCGGGGGGAGAGGTGCGTCCGGTCGCCACCCGGCGGACCAGCGCACGCAGGTCGTCGCCGCTGAGCGGCTGCTTGTGGGTGGTGGCGTGTGCCCGGACGAGTCCGACGATGGGCTCGAGGTCCTCGTCGGGGGCGTCGATGCCGTGGCGGTCCATCAGGTGGCGCACGGCCGCCCGTCCGCTGTGCTTGCCCAGCAC
Organism: Frankia sp. R43; assembly: GCF_001306465.1. Taxonomy (NCBI): domain Bacteria; kingdom Bacillati; phylum Actinomycetota; class Actinomycetes; order Frankiales; family Frankiaceae; genus Frankia; species Frankia sp. R43. The sequence goes on from NZ_LFCW01000009.1 coordinate 52,591, forward strand.
CAGCCGGCGTGACGCCCCGACCTCCGCAGGGTCGAACGGCTCGTAGGTCGCCGGCGCGCGCAGCACACCGTGCACGTGGATGCCGGACTCGTGGTCGAACACCTCGTCCCCGACGACGGCCTTCCCCGCGGGCAGCGGGCGGCGCGCGGCGCCGGCGACCAGGCGGGCCAGCGGGCGGAACGCCGCGGTGTCCAGCTCGACGGGGAGCTCGAGCAGGTGCCGCAGCGCCATCGCGACCTCCTCGATCGGCGCGTTGCCGGCGCGCTCACCGAGGCCCGTGACGGTGGTGCTCACCCAGGTGAACCCGGCCTGCACGGCGGCGATGGTGTTCGCGGTGGCCAGCCCGAAGTCGTCATGGGCGTGGATCTCCCAGGGCCCCGGGACCGCCTCGACCAGGGCTCGCAGCCGGGTGTGCAGGGCGATCGGGTTGGCCACGCCGACGGTGTCGGCCCAGCGGAACCGGGTCACGCCCAGGCCGCGCAGCTCCCCGGCCAGATCGGTGACGAAGGCGTCGTCGGCGCGGGAGGCGTCCTCGAAGCCGACGCTGACCAGCAGCCCCCGGTCGGTGGCGTCACGCACGCAGGCGGTGATCCGCTCCCTGGCCCACGCTCGGGTCTTGCCCAGCTTGATCCGTAGATGCAGGTCGGAGGCGGGGATGGTCACATGGACGGCACTGACGCCGCTGGCGACGGCCGCGTCGAGGTCGCGCTGATCGGCCCGGCACCAGGCGACCACCCCGGCACGCTCGACGGCGCCCACGACGCGGCGCAGCACCTCGATCTCGCCCGGGCCCATGGCGGGGATCCCCGCCTCGATCTGGTGTACGCCGGCGGCGTCGAGCGCGACGGCGATCGCGACCTTCTCCTCGGCGGTGAAGGCGACTCCCGGGGTCTGCTCCCCGTCACGCAGAGTGGTGTCGCAGAACCTGACTTCCATAACGGTCACCGGCACTTTCGGCGGCTGTGAAATACCCGACGGGGGCTGGTGTTCGCGGCAACCAGGAGGCCGAAATCGTCGGAGACCTTATGTCGCGCCGATTTCGCGCGTGGGTCACACGGTAGCGGCGAGGTTAACAGGATGGTCGCCGCGGTGAGGCTTACCTTTTCCGGCAGGAAATTCCTGGATGGTGCGGAGGAAAAATCCGTCCCGGCGGGTGCGTCGCGGCACACCCGCCGCTGGCGGCGGGCGGGCGGGCGTGGCCGGCGGCGCGGTGCGGGCGCCAGTCGGTGTGAGCGCCGCCGGGCAACCGGTCCGCACCGGCGGTCCGGGTCGGGTGGTGGTGCTCACACGGACGACCAGCTCCGGTGCGCCTCGTGTGGAGGGCCACGTCACGAGATCGTTCGCGCACCCTGACGGATCCGCGCGAGGCTGGGGTCCGCGGGAGAGGTGGCACCGGCAGGGCTGGCCGGCTCGTCGCCGGTGAGCAGCCGGTCGGTCGCCGGGCGGGCGGGCACGGTCACCGGGCGACGAGAGCACCGGGCCGAAGGAACCACACCGGATTCGGCCGGCTACCGGCTGCCGGTCGCCGGGAAGGACACGGCCGCCGCAGCGCCGGCACCGGCCGGCGCGAATTTCCGGGAGTTTCCCGAAAGATAACCTGCCGGCCGGTCGCCGGTCGCGTCTCCAGTCGGATGCGGATTCCCGCGGTTTCCTGACGTTCATCGGCCGGCCGTCGGGGTGAGGCGACGGCGTCACCTGTGTTCGCCAGCATGATCGCCCGGTGAAACCACCAGAACCAGACATCGCTGCCGGACATCGTCCGGACAGGGAGGATTGGCGTGGTATCTTCTTTCTCCGCTTCTCGGCGCGGTTTTGCCGCGTTGGGTGGTGCGGGTGCAGCCGCGATGCTGCTGGGTACCGGGGTCGCCTCGGCGTCCTCGTCCTACCCCTACCCGCTGCCGGGTAGGAACCCGTTCGGTCTCGGTGTGGGCTCGGGCGAGCCCACCTCGGACGGTGTCGTGCTGTGGACGCGGCTTGCTCCAGAACCACTCGCCGCCGACGGTGCGGGCGGCATGCCCGCAGTGCCGGTGCGGGTGGAGTACGAGGTGGCCCGCGACGAGAAGTTCCGTTCCATCGTGAAGCGCGGAAGCGTGGTCGCGACCCCGCAGCTGGGGCATTCGGCGCACCCGGAGATCCGGGGGCTCGAGCCGGGCCGCACCTACTACTTCCGTTTCCGGGCGGGTGACGAGATCTCGCCGGTCGGCCGGACGAAGACCGCGCCGGCGCCGGGTGCCAACCCGCGGGAGCTGAACTTCGCGTTCGCCTCCTGCCAGCAGTGGCAGGTCGGTTTCTACACCGCCTACGAGCACATGGCGGCCGAGGACCTCGACTTCGTGGTCCACCTCGGGGACTACATCTACGAAACCGGTTTCACAAGCAACGTCCGTGGCCTCACCCTCGGCGCGCCGTTCGACACCGAGACGTTCGATCTGCCGCGCTACCGCGCCCAGTACGCGCTGTACAAGTCGGACGCGTCGCTGATGAAGGCGCACGCCAACTTCCCGTGGATCCAGACGATCGACGACCACGAGGTCGAGAACAACTGGGCCGACGAGATCTCGCAGGCCGACACCGAGCCCGACCAGGACCCGGCGGTCTTCCGGCTGCGCCGGGCGGCGGCGTTCCAGGCGATGTACGAGAACATGCCGCTGCGCAGCGCCCAGCTGCCCCACGGCGCGGACGTCCAGCTGTTCCGCAAGCTGAGCTTCGGCCGCCTCGCGGACATCGCGATGCTCGACACCCGGCAGTACCGCGACGACCAGCCCTGCGGTGACGGCAGCGGCTCCACCTGCGCCGACCGGTTCGCCGCCGACCGCAGCCTGCTCGGCGACCGGCAGCGCAGGTGGCTCTACGACGGCTTCGGCCGTTCGAAGGCCCGCTGGCAGATCATCGGCAACCAGGTTCCCATGGTGCAGACGGACCTCGACCCCAGCGAGGTCGTCAACGTCTACTACGACCCGTGGGACGGCTACGTCGCCGAACGTGACAACCTGCTCGCCGAGGCGCGCCGGCGCAAGGTCCGCAACCTTGTCGTCATCACCGGGGACCGGCACCAGAACTACGCGGCGGACCTGCGCCTGGACTACGCCGACGTCAACTCGCCGACCGTGGGCAGCGAGTTCGTCGGCACCTCCATCACCACCGGCGGCAACGGCGCCGACCTGCCCGCCTCGGCGCAGACCCTGCTGGACGCGAACCCGCACATCAGGTTCGTGAACACCCAGCGCGGCTACGTCCGGGTGAACGTCACCGAGCAGCGGTGGCGCAGCGACTTCCGGGTGGTGCCCTACGTGGCCACCGCGGGCGCGCCGATCTCGACCCGGGCCAGCTACGTGGTCGAGGACCGCCACCCCGGAGTCACCCCGGCCTGACCGCCCCCGCCCCGGCCCCGCCCTGACCCTGCACTGAGCCTGCCCTGGCCCGGCCCGACAGATCGGGCCGGGCCGGGGCAGGTGCCGTCGCGGGGCCGCGCGGCGGACGCTAGCGTCGGAGACCGTGAGCGTCGATCTGCGCAGTGACACCGTGACCCGTCCCACCCCCGGCATGCGCCGGGCGATGGCCGAGGCCGAGGTCGGTGACGACGTCTACCGCGAGGACCCGACCGTGCGGGAGTTGGAGGAGCACGCCGCCGGGCTGCTCGGGCACGAGGCGGCCCTGTTCGTCCCGAGCGGCACGATGGGCAACTTCTGCGCGCTGCGCGCCGGCGCCCCGGTCGGCACGGAGATCATCGCGGACACCGAGGCCCACATCGTGACCTACGAGCTGGGTGGGCTCGCCGCCCTCGGCGGCGTGCAGACCCGCACCCTCACCGGGCTCGCCGACACCCTGGAGCTGGCCGCCGTCGAGGCGCAGCTGCGGGCCTTCCCGGGCGGGGGCACCTACAACATGGTGCGCACCAGCGTGCTGGCGGTGGAGAACACCCGGGCCCGCGACGGCGGGCTGGTGTGGCCGCTGGAACGCCTGGACGCGGTGCGCGCCATCACGTCCGCCGCCGGGGTGGCGCTGCACTGCGACGGCGCCCGGCTGTGGAACGCCGCGGTCGCCCAGGACATCCCACCGCGCCGCCTCGGGGAGATGTTCTCGACGCTGTCGGTGTGCCTGTCCAAGGGCCTGGGGGCGCCGGTGGGATCGCTCGTCGTCGGCGACACCGACCACGTCGAACGGGCCCGGGAGTGGCGCAAGCGCCTCGGCGGGGGGATGCGCCAGGCCGGCGTGCTCGCCGCCGCGGGCCTGTACGCGCTGCGCCACCACGTGGCGCGCCTCGCCGACGACCACCGCCGCGCCGGCGACCTGGCGGCGACGCTGGCGGCCGCGGCCCCCGGGCGGGTCGACCCGGAGCGCACCGAGACGAACATGGTGCTCCTCGACGTCCCGGACGCCGGTGCGTTCGCGGCCCAGGCGGCGGCCGGCGGGGTGCTCGTCGGCGCCGCGGGCCCGGCCAAGGTCCGCATCGTCGCCCATCTCGACGTCGACGACGAGGCGATCGCGCACGCCGGGAAGGTGCTGGCTCCGCTGCTGGCCGACCTCCCCGCGGTCTAGATCCCCCGGCCGGCCCGCGGCCCCGTCGCACCACACCGCTGGCCCCATCGCGCCGCTGGCTCCGCTGCATCGCCATCGCCATCGCCATCGCCGTCGCCGCTCCGCCCGCGCGACCGACCGCCCGGTGGCCTGTCGGTCGCCTATCGGGTCCCCGCCTGGGAGGCGGTGTCCGCCCCCTCGGCCCGCCGGCCGGCCGTCTGGGACGCGGCCGCCTCGGGGCGCAGGTCGGCGAGGGTGAGCGGGTGCGCCGGCGGGTCGGGCAGCGCGATCCGGGTCGTCGTGATCCGGCCGGGCAGCACCCGGAGCAGCTCACCGGGGCGCAGCGCCCGCCAGTCGGGATGTTCGTCCATCGGCTCGCTGGCCACCACCGCGGAGGCGACGGTCGCCAGGTCGCTGGAGCGGACCCGGGTGGTGCCGGCGGCGTCGACGTGGTCGAGGGGCCGGCCACCGTGATGCCCACCGGCTCCGCGGCGCAGCAGGAACAGGGTGTTGGTGTCGGGATAGCGCAGCGCCCACAGCTCCCGCGGTGTGGTGAGCACCAGGTTGATGCTGTAGACGGGGAGGTTCGCGGCCACCCAGCGGGCCGCCGTGGTGATGCCGCGCCCGATGTCACCGCCGGCGTTCGTGATCTCGGCGGTGATCAGGGCGAAGAACCGCTCGGAGTCGGTGTCCCCGGCGACGGTGCGCATCGCCGCCGACCCGAGCCGGGATTCCAGCCGGTCCAGCCCCTCGATGACCCCGTTGTGGGCGAACAGGCGTCCCTGCTGGCAGAACGGATGGGTGTTCGCCGTGGTCCGCCGCCCGGTCGAGGCATGTCGGACGTGCGCCACGAACGTCGTGGACGTCCGGTGCCGCGCCTGCGCGGCGAAGTCGTGATCCTCCCAGGCGGCGAGCGGCTGACGGAAGACGTCGGGCGTCCCGTCGGCGGCGAAGACCCCCAGGCCGGTGCCGTCGGGGTTGCGGTGGCTCTGCACGTCCAGACTGTCGGGAGCGTCGAGCAGCCAGAAGGTCGCGCGGGCCCGGTCGGGGGCGCTGGTGAGCCCCAGAAGTCGGCACATGTCCTGCAGGCCCCCGTCCGTCGGTGGTCGCCGGCCACTCAGGGGGCCGCTGGCGTCACCTGTGGTGTGCCCGGCACGGCCGCCCGCCGAACGGGAGGCTGCCTGCTCGGCGGGTGCCGTAAGTAATTCGCATCAGGGGCGATGAAAGGACGCAGAGCGCAGAGTCCGGTTCGGCGAGTCGCAATAATGAAGGATTTTGTCGTTCCGACGACCAAAATCCTTCTTGCTTTCGAGTCGCCGAGGGAACATCTGCCCCATTTGCCCATCTCCAGGAGAATGGCCGGTGCCGCCGGATGGCGCGGGATCCACGGGTGGGTGGCTGTGCGGGTGGGGTTCGCATGCCGTCGACACGGCTCTCCTCGGGCCCGCCCTTTCGGAATCACTCGCCCTGATGGAATCGGTGCGGTTACGTCAGGCGCGGGGGCGGCGGGCGGTGATCTGCTCGGTCAGGGGACGCAACGCCGCCGGCAGCCGGGACTCACCCACGACGACCGTCTGGTCGAGCCCGGCGCCGTCGCGGAACCGGAACGTGTACTGGAAGGCGTCGGGGCGCTGCGACCCCGGTGCCTGAGGTGGCGCCTGCCGGTCGCCGGCGAGAGCGGTGAGGGCCGCCTCGGCCTGGCGGGCCACCCCCGCGTCGAGGTCGGTGGTGTCGACGTCGGCGCGCCGGATCAGCCCGGCGACACCGCCACTGCGTTCGATGTCCACCCGCACCCGTCCGATCATGCCCGCCAGCGGACCGTTGTGCGACCCGCTGCGCTAGCATCCGGCACCACACCGGAGGGTAGATATCGGGCAGCGAGGGGCGATCGCGACCAGCTCGGTCGGATCGTGCCGCGAGACGGCAACCGGGAGGTCGGTCAGTGCCGATCATGGATCGGGCCCGGGTGGCCGCGGCGCTGCCGGGCTACGACCTCGGTCGGGAGCTGGGCGCGGGTGCCTTCGGCCTGGTGCTCGCCGCGCGGCGGACGTCCGCCGCACCACCGGGGTCCGCCGCGTCGGGGGACGTCCCCGCGGGGCTCCCGAGGCCGGCGTTGGATGAGGACATCCGGGATGTGGCGGTCCGGATCCTTGATCTGGAGCTGCCCGCGGGCACCGGCCCCGCCGCGGGACCCGACCCGGCCACCGCACATCTGGGCACGGCACATCCGGGTACGGCGCACCCGACCGCCGGGCAGCCGCCGGCGCCGCCGGCCGAGGCCGATCCGGCCTCCGACGCGCGGATCCTGACCCGGCTCGCCCATCCGCACCTGTGCCGGCTGCTGGACATCGTGCTGGCCGACGGGCTGCGCCTGCTGGTCAGCGAGCTGCTGCCCGGCGGCACCCTGGCCCGCCAGAGCCTGACCCCGCCGGCGGCCTGCGCGGTCGCGGTGGCGGTCGCGGACGGGCTGATGCACGCGCACGCCGCCGGGGTCCTGCACCGCGACGTGAAGCCGGCGAACATCCTCTTCACCGCCGACGGCCGGCCGGTGCTCACCGACGTGGGGGTGGTCGGCCTCGTCGACGGAACTCCGCTGGCCACCGGACGGATCGTCGGCACGGCCCAGTACATGGCCCCCGAGCAGATCACCGGCGGGCGGCTGGTGCCGGCCACCGACGTCTACGCGCTCGCCGCCACCCTCTACGAGCTGCTGACCGGTGCCCCGCCCTTCGGTGCCGGGCTGACCGTGCCGGAGCTGTTCCTGCACCACTGCGAGGTGCCGGCGCCGCCGGCGGCGGGGGTGGCGCCACCGGTGGCGGCGGTGCTGGCGCGGGCGCTGGCCAAGGACCCGGGGCAGCGCCACCGGGGTGCCGGGCAGTTCGCGGTGGACCTGGGCCTGGCCGCCCAGGCGGCGTACGGCCCGGACTGGATGGACCACGCGGACGTCCGGCTGCTGGTCAGCACGGGCCTGCGCGGCTCGCGGCCCGCCGACGGCCTCGACCGGGCGAGCCCGGCTCCAGCCAGCCAGATCCCGGCTGAGCCGGATCCGGCGCAGCGCACCACCCGGCTGGGGACCGGGCCACATCCGCTCGGTGCCGCGCCGCCCGCGGTGGCGCTGGTCGCACCGGGCGGTGATCCGGCCGGGCCGCCGCCGGGGGTGGGGGATTCCCCCGCACGTGGGCCTCGCGGATCAGGACCCGCCCCGTCGGCAGACGCGGTGGCGATGGCCGGCCGCGGTGATTCGGGCGCCGCCGGTTCCGGTGCCGACATCGACGGCGACCTGCGGGGGCAGTCCTGGACCCGGCGGGTCGCGATCCTCACCGCGGCCGCGGTGACCGTCGCCGGTGTCGCGGCCGCGCTCACGATCCCGCTGTCCGAGCGTGGGGGGCAGACCGTGGTCGAGGCGACCGCGACCAGGCCGCCCAGCGGTCCGGGAACGGCCGCGCCGGCAGCGCCGGATCCGCCGCTGCCCTCGCCGCCGCCGTACGCGGTGACGACGGTGGCGGGCACGGGCACAGCCGGCTACGGCGGTGACGGCGGGCCCGCCGCGGCGGCGTCGGTCAATGCGCCGTTCGGCCTGGTCGCCGACCGGGCGGGCAACGTGTACGTCGCCGACTCCGGGAACAACCGGGTCCGGCGCATCGCACCGGACGGCACGATCGTGACCGTCGCCGGGACCGGCGTGAAGGGCTTCGCCGGCGACGGCGGGCCGGCCGTCGACGCGCAGCTGTACCAGCCGTCCGCGGTGACGCTGGACCGTGACGGCGGCCTGCTCATCGCCGACACCTTCAACCAGCGGATCCGCCGGGTGGACGCGGCCGGGATCATCACGACCGTGGCCGGCAACGGGGAGCACTCCTTCTCGGGCGACGGTGGTCCGGCGACCGCGGCGGCGCTGTGGTACCCCGGCGGTGTCGCCGTCGACGGCAACGGCACGGTCTTCATCGCCGACACCGCCAACAACCGGATCCGCCGGGTCGGCTCCGACGGGATCATCACCACGCTGGCCGGCCAGGACGGGGAGGGCTCGTTCGGCGATGGCGGTCCGGCGTCCAGGGCGCTGCTGGCCTTCCCGCTCGCGGTGGCCCTGGACCGGTTCGGCCGGCTCTACATCGCCGACACCAGCAACAACCGGATCCGCCGCATCGGCCTGGACGGAAGGATCGAGACGGTGGCCGGCAACGGGCGCCCGGGCCTGTCCGGCGACGGCGGGCCGGCGACGAAGGCGACGTTGCGGTCCCCGCGCGGGGTCACGGTCGACGCGGCCGGCACCATCTACATCACCGACCGCACCAACCGGCGGGTCCGCCGGGTCGACGCCGCCGGGGTGATCACGACGGTCGCGGGCACGGCCCGCCCGGGCCGGGTCGAGGGTGTGGACCCGGCCGCGCTGAGCCCGGACGGGCAGGTCGCGCTGGACCCGTCCGGGGATCTGGTGGTCTCCGATCGGCGCCGCAACCTGGTGCTGCGGGTGGACCTGACCGGCGCGGGCTGACCGGAACCGAACGCTGACCAGCGTGCGGCGCTGACCAGCGCCGCGCACACACCGAGCACGGGCATTCGAGGACGAGGACGGGAGGCTGGGGTGCCAGTCGTCGACCGTGGCCGGGTGGCCGCGGCGCTGCCGGGTTACGCGATCGGCGCGGAGCTGGGATCGGGCGCGTTCGGCCTCGTCCTCGCCGGCTACCACTCCGAGCTCGACCGCCGCGTCGCGATCAAGGTGCTGACCAGCCCGGACGCCGGCGCGGCCGCGGAGTTCCGGACCGAGGCGCGGCTGCTGAGCCGGCTGGATCATCCCCACATCGTGCGGACCTACGACTACGTCATGCGCGGGGACCTGTGCCTGCTGGTGATGGAGATGCTCTCCGGGGGCACCCTCGCGCACCGCGCGCTGGCGCCCGAGGCGGCCTGCGCGGTGGCGCTGGCCGTCGCCGACGCGCTGGCCCACGCCCACGACCACGGGGTGGTGCACCGCGACATCAAGCCGGCGAACATCCTGTTCACCGACGACGGCCAGCCGAAGATCACCGACTTCGGCATCTCGAAGGTGCTCGAAGGCTCGGCCTCCACCGCCAGCCGGGTGGTGGGCACACCGCGCTACATGGCACCGGAGCAGATCACCGGCGACCGGCTCGGGCCGGCCACCGACCTGTACGCGCTCGGTGTCGTGCTCTACGAGCTGTTCACCGGCACCCGGCTGGCACCACCCGCGCTGGCGCTGCCGGTGCTGCTGCGCCATCACACCGACGTGACCCCGCCGCCGCCCCCGGGTGTGCCGGCCGAACTGGGCGCGGTGCTCATGCGCTGCCTGGCCAAGCGGCCGGAGCTGCGCTATCCCAGCGCGCACGCGTTCGCCTACGATCTCGCCCAGGCCGCGACGGCGGTGTTCGGGCGGCACTGGCTGGACCGGGCCGGGCTCCCGATCCACCTCGCGGCGGACATCCGCGAGGTGACGACGCGGCGGCCGGCCAGCGCCCGGCGGGCCGCCGGGCGCGCGAGGGCCACCGGCGTCAACCGTGCCGGCAGCGGCGGTGCGGGTGTGGACGTGGGTGCGGCGTCGACGGGCGGCGGGTCCCGGACCACCACCAGAACCCGGTCCCAGGCCCGCGCCGGGGTGCCGGCGGCGCTGACGGTGCTCGCCCTGGTGTTGGGCCTGGCCGCCGGCGGCGGTGTCGGCTGGGCCGTGTGGGGCCAGCCGGAACCGGCGACACCGCCGCCGGCCACCCCGCCACCGGCCTGGCAGCCGACGCTGGCCGCGGGTGCGATCGCGGCGGTGTTCGGGGCCGGCTCGGACGGGTTCTCCGGCGACGGCGGACCGGCCACCCAGGCCGAGTTCGACTCCGCCCGGGACCTGACCATCGACAGCGCGCGCGGGGTCATCTACGTCGCGGACACCGAGAACAACCGGATCCGCCGGATCGACCGCACCGGCCGGATCAGCACCGTCGCCGGCAACGGCACGGCCGGCTTCGACGGCGACGGCGGCCCGGCGACGAGCGCCTCGCTCCAGGAGCCGTCCGGTGTGGTGGTGGCCCCGGACGGCACCCTGTTCATCGCGGACAACGGCAACCACCGCATCCGCCGGGTGGGGACCAACGGGATCATCACCACCATCGCCGGCCAGAGCGACAGCGGCTTCGCCGGTGAGGTGAGCGAGGACGGACTGATCTTCGCGGGGGACGGGCTGCCGGCGGTGGACGCCAAGCTGAACAACCCGAACAGCCTGCTGCTGGACGACGACGGCAGCCTGCTGGTCGCGGACGGGACGAACCAGCGGATCCGGCGCATCGGCCTGGACGGGATCATCACCACCGTCGCGGGCACCGGCGCGGACGGCGACACCCTGGTCGGCCCCGGCGACGGCGGTGACGGCGACGGTGACGGGGGCCCGGCGACCGCGGCGACGCTGAGCTATCCGTGCGCGCTCGCCCGCGGCCCCGACGGCAGCATCTACCTGGTCGACCAGGACAACTTCCGGCTGCGCCGGATCGACCCCGCGGGGCGGATCAGCACCGTCGCCGGCACCGGTGACGCCGGCTTCTCCGGTGACGGCGGGCCGGCGACCCGCGCGAAGATCAGCACGGTCGGCGCCGACGTCGCGGTGGACCCGACCGGCACGATCTACCTGTCCGACCCGGCCAACAGCCGGGTGCGGCGGATCACCCCCGACGGGATCATCACCACGATCGCCGGCACGGGCGTGGCCCAGTACTCCGGCAACGGCGGCCCGGCGGTCGAGGCCGAACTGGTCTACCCGGGCGGGCTGGACCTGGACGGGACCGGGATCCTCTACGTCACCGACGCCGTCGACGGCCGGGCCCGCGCCCTGCGGGTCCGGTAGGGCGGACGGGTCATGCCTGCCGTCGACCGGGCCCGCATCGCCCGGGCGCTGCCCCGCTACACCCTCGGTGAGCAGCTCGGTGCCGGATCGTTCGGCCTGGTCCTCGCCGGGCATCACCTCGACCTCGACCGCGCGGTCGCGATCAAGGTGGTGCCGGCGGCGTCGGCGGCCGAGTTCCGCGACGAGGCCCGGATCCTGAGCCGCCTGGACCATCCACACATCGTGCGGATCCACGACTATGTCGTGCTCGACGACCTGTGCCTGCTGATCATGGAGATGCTGGGGGGCGGCACCCTGGCCCAGCACCGGCACCGGCTGTCCGCCGAGGCGACGCTGGCCGTGGGCGCGGCGGTCGCCGACGGGCTGGCCCACGCCCACGCCCACGGCGTTCTGCACCGCGACATCAAGCCGGACAACATCCTGTTCACCGCGGCCGGGCAGCCCAGGATCACCGACTTCGGGATCGGCCGGATCCTCGACGGCGCGCCCGGAACCGTCAGCCAGGCAGCCGGCACCCCGCGGTACATGGCACCGGAGCAGATCACCGGCGGGCGGGTCGGGCCGGCGGCGGACCTCTACGCGCTCGGCGTCGTGCTCTACGAGCTGGTGTCGGGCCGGCCGGTGTTCGACGCGGGGCTGTCGGTGCCCGAGTTGCTGCGTCATCAGTGTGAGGTGGATCCGCCGGTACCCCCCGGGGTGCCACCGGCGGTCTGTGACGTCATCCTGCGGGCGTTGGCGAAGGATCCGGCGCGGCGTCCGCCGGACGCGGCCGCGTTCGCCCGGGCGATCAGCGCCGCCGCGACCGAGGTCTTCGGGCCGGACTGGCAGGCCCGCTCGGGCCTGGTGCTCGCCCTCACCGAATCGGCACGGTCCACGGCGCAGGCCCGGCTCGGCCCCGTCACGCGGTTCGCCCCGCCGCGTGCCCCGGTCGAGCCCGCCGGGGCGGGCGCCTCCGCGTCCCCGCCGCCCGGACCATCCCCGACCGCGGAAGCGCCCGGGCCCGTGCCTGCGGCGCCGGGGCCACGGTCGGCACACCCGGACCAGCCCGGGCCTGCGCGGCCGGAGCGACCGGAGCCGCGCAACCTGTTCGAGGGGACGCGCTACGCCCCGCGGGGCGGCCGCGCCGCCCGCCGCGGCCGTGGCCGGGTGCTGGCGGTGACCGCGATGGTCGCGGCCGTCGTGCTCGCGACGGTGGGCGTGGTCGGGCTGGTCGTCACCCGCGGCACGGGCTCCGAGCCGCCGCCCGTCGCGACCGGCACCGACCCGGGCCCGGCTCCGTCCGCACCAGTCCTTCCGCTGCGGCTGGACGAGGTCCGGGCCTGGGCAACCGGGCCCGCGGCGAAGGGCGGGGGGTTCTACGTCGTGGACCGGGCCGGTCTGCGGGTGCTGTGGCTGGACCTCGACGGAACGCTGTCCGCCGTCGCGGGCACGGGTGTGGCCGGTTCCATCGGGGACGGCGGGCCGGCGACCGCGGCCCGGCTGCGGGGCGTGAGTGACGTGGCGGTCGCTGCCGACGGCTCGGTGTTCCTCGCCGACAGCGGCAACGGGCGAATCCGCCGGATCGGCCCGGACGGTGTGATCACCACCGTGGCCGGTGGGGGTGAGCGGGTGGCCGCCGACGGCGCGCGGGCCACCGAGGTCTCGCTGTCGCTCGCGTCCGGCCCGATCGCCGTCGACACCGACGGCACGCTGTATCTCGCCGGGGCTGGCCGGCTCTTCCGGCTCGACCAGGCCGGTGTGCTTCATCTGGTCGGGCGCACCGAGCAGGCGGGCGGGGACGTCGAACCGTCACCGGGCCAGCCGCCGGTGCGGGTCGTGGGGCAGAGCATCGGCGATGTCGAGGCCCGCGACGGGCGGCTGTACGTCGTCGACTACTCCGCTGGCCGGGTTCAGATGCTCGAACCGGACGAACCGGTGCGCACGCTGGCCGGCGGCGGGCCCGCGGGGTTCGCCGGTGACGGCGGGCCGGCGACGGCCGCCGGGCTGATGCTGGCCAGCGGTCCGTCGTCGCTGGCGCTGGACCCGGTGGGGAACCTGTTCTTCCCCGAGCCGTCCGCGTACCGGGTGCGCCGGGTCGACATCCGCGGTGTGATCACCACGGTGGCGGGCACCGGCGAGTACGGCTCCGACGGGGACGGTGGTCCCGCCACCGCGGCCCGGCTGGCCAGCCCGGCGCGGGTAGCCGTCGATTCGACGGGCGTGCTCTACATCGGTGAGGTCCGCACCGCCATCCGCCGCGTCGGCCTGGACACCGTGATCAGCACCGTTCACGACTGACATCCACGGCGGTGACGGCCCTGCGGGGCGCCCGTGACCGAGTCGCGCTCCACCCCGCGGCGTGCTCTACTCGGGGGGCTGTGACGACTGTCGGTCGGGTCGGTCGGGCTGACGGTGGGGGAACACGGCCGCGGCCGAGGTGACGTCCCGGGTCACCTCGGCCGCGCCGGCTGATGTGGTGCTACTGCGCGGTTGTGTTCCGGTCGTGCCTGTTCGTGTCCTAGAACCCGCTGCTGACGATGGCGTAGCCGTCGAAGAGGCCACCCGAGATGGCCCGGACGTCGCCCAGGCCGGGGATCGGGAGCGGCACGGAGCTCTGGGGCACCGAGGGGTTGCCGTTGCCGAGCTGGCCGACGTTGTTGACGCCCCAGGCGAAGGCGGTGCCGTCCCAGCGCAGGGCGTAGACGGTGCTGGCGCCGGCGGCGATGGCGACGGCGCCGACGAGGCCGGTCTCCCCGGTGACGGGGACCGGGAGCAGGCTGGGGGTGAGGGTGCCGTTGCCGAGCTGGCCGACGGCGTTGGCGCCCCAGGCCCAGACGGTGCCGTTCTCGTCCAGGGCGTAGGCGACGCCGGCGCCGGCGGCGATGCGGCGGATCTTGGTCAGGTTGAGGACGGGCCCGGGTGTCAGGCTGGGGGTGAGGGTGCCGTTGCCGAGCTCGCCCGACGGGTTGTCACCCCACGCCCAGACGGTGCCGTCGCGGCGCAGTGCGTAGGCGCTGGCGTTGCGGGCGGTGATCGCGCGGATGTCGCTGAGGCCGACGATCTGGATCGGCAGTGGGCTGCTGGCGATGGGCTGGCCGTTGCCGAGCTGGCCGGCGCCGTTGGCGCCCCAGGCCCACACGCTCCCGTCGCGGCGCAGCGCGTAGGCGGTGCTGCCGTCGGCGGCGATGGCACGGATGCCGGTCAGGCCGACGACCTGGACGGGGATCGTGCTGCTGGCGATGGGCTGGCCGTTGCCGAGCTGGCCGAGGGTGTTGGCGCCCCAGGCCCAGACGGTGCCGTCGCTGCGCAGCGCGTAGCCGTTGCCGTCGGTTCCGGCGGCGATGGCGCGGATGTCGGTCAGGCCGGCGACCTGGACGGGCACGTTGCTGTTGATGACGGTGCCGTTGCCGAGCTGGCCGAGGGTGTTGAGGCCCCAGGCCCAGACGGTGCCGTCGCTGTGGAGCGCGTACCCGGCGCCGTAGCCGCCCGCGATGGCGCGGACGTCGTCGAGGCCGGTGAGGTCGGTGACCGGTACGGGGCTGAAGCTGGGAGTGGGGCTGGTGGTGCCGTTGCCGAGCTGGCCGGCGTCGTTGAGGCCCCAGGCGCGGGCCGTGTAGGTCGGTGGCGCGAACGCGTACTCCGCCTCGGCGGAGGGGCCGTCCGGCTTGGGTGCTGCGCTGGCGGCGGTGGGCAGTGCCACCGCGCCGGCTGCGGCCAGCACCACCGCCCATGTTCCGATTCGCCGCTGTTGACTGGGCATCTCCGCTCCTCCGTGCCGGCGGGCGTCACTATGAGCACCCGGCGGACACGGACAGTAGTCGCGTGACCTGTTCAGTCATCCAGCTTGTTTAAATGTTCGCTATGCCGCGTGTCGACGGCCGGAACCGGGGCCGAGGTGACGTCCCGGGCCACCTCGGCCCCGCCGGCTGTGCGCGCAGGCGACCTGTGCGGCTGTGGTCGGCGGTGGGCTAGAACCCGGCGCCGACGATGGCGTAGCCGTCGAAGAGGCCGCCCGCGATGGCCCGGACGTCCTGCAGGCCCGGGATCGGCAGCGGAGTGGTGCTGCTGGGCACGGCGGGGTTGCCGTTGCCGAGCTGGCCGAGGCCGTTGTTGCCCCAGGCGAAGGCGGTGCCGTCCCAGCGCAGGGCGTAGACGCTGTTGGCGCCGGCGGCGATGGCGACGGCGCCGACGAGGCCGGTCTGCCCGGTGACGGGGATGGGCAGCGAGCTGGGGGCGTTGGAGCCGTTGCCGAGCTGGCCGACGGTGTTGCCGCCCCAGGCCCAGACGGTTCCCGTCTCGTCCAGGGCGTAGGCGCTGTCGACGCCGGCGGCGATGCGGCGGATCTTGGTCAGGTTGAGGACGGGCGTGGGCACCAGGCTGGTGGCGTTGGTGCCGTTGCCGAGCTGGCCGACGCCGTTCTCGCCCCAGGCCCAGACGGTGCCGTCGCTGCGCAGGGCATACGCGCTGTTGTCGCGGGCGGCGATGGCCCGGATGCCGCTGAGGCCGAGGAGCTGGATCGGCAGCGGGCTGGGTGTGGTGGTGCCGACGCCGAGCTGGCCGAAGGTGTTGAGGCCCCAGGCCCACACGCTCCCGTCACGGCGCAGCGCGTAGGCCGCGCCGCCGTCCGAGGCGATGGCGCGGATGCCGGTCAGGCCCAGCACCTGGACGGGGACAGTGCTGCTGGCGATGGCCTGGTTGATGCCGAGCTGACCGGCGGAGTTGTCGCCCCAGGCCCAGACGGTGCCGTCGCTGCGCAGCGCGTAGCCGTTGCCGTTGCTCCCGGCGGCGATGGCGCGGATGTCGGTCAGGCCGGCGACCTGGACGGGCACGTTGCTGTTGATGACGGTGCCGTTGCCGAGCTGGCCGACGTTGTTGAGGCCCCAGGCCCAGACCGTCCCGTCGCCGTTGAGCGCGAACCCGGAGCCGGCGCCGCCCGCGATGGCGCGGACGTCGTCGAGGCCGGTGAGGTCGGTGACCGGCACGGGGCTGAAGCTGGCCGCGCCGGTGGTGCCGTTACCCAGCTGCCCGAAGGTGTTGTGCCCCCAGGCCCGGGCCGCGTACGACGGGGGCGCGAACGCGTACTCCGCCCCGGGCAGCTCGGCGGTGGTGGGCGCCGCGCTCGCCGCCGCGGGCAGTGCCACCGTGCCGGCTGCGGCCAGCACCACCGCCCAGGTTCCGATCCGCCGCTGTCGACTTGGCATCT
Source organism: Frankia sp. R43 (assembly GCF_001306465.1). Taxonomy (NCBI): domain Bacteria; kingdom Bacillati; phylum Actinomycetota; class Actinomycetes; order Frankiales; family Frankiaceae; genus Frankia; species Frankia sp. R43. Next base: position 69,132 of record NZ_LFCW01000009.1, read on the forward strand.
GCGCGCCTCCGTACTGGTGGGTGTCACTCTTGAACCCCGACGAGCACGGAGAGTAGTGGTGAGACCTGTTCGACTATTCAGCTTGTTTAAATGTTCGCTATGCCGCGTGTTGGCGACGGCCCCCTCAGGGCCGTGCCTCCGGCGTGGGATCCGGTGCGGCGGTGGCGGTGGCGGTCGTGCCGAGGGCGGCGAGGGCGAGCAGCCGGCGGAGGTGGGCCTCCGCGCCCGGCTTGGTGACGCCCAGTGACGCCAGGGGCCCGGTGCTGTCCTCCAGCTCCAGCAGCGCGAGCAGGATGTGCTCGGTGCCGACGTAGTTGTGATCCAGCCGCAGCGCCTCGCGGAAGGTCAGCTCGAGCGCCTTCTTCGCGCGCCCGTCGAAGGGGATGAGGTCGGGTACCTGCGCGACGGGCGGTGGCAGGATCGCGGTCGCGGCCTCGCGCACGGCGGCGAGGGGGGCGCCCTGGGCGACGATCGTCGCGGCGCCGAGCCCGGCGGGGTCGGCGAGCAGGCCGAGCAGCAGATGCTCCGCGGCGATCTCGGCGTTGCCGGCGGCCCGCGCCTCGTTCTGCGCGGCGACCACGGCGTTGCGGGCCCGCTGGGTGTAGCGGCCGAAGCCCTGTGCCGGGTCGAGGCTTTCCGGCTCGCCGGGCTCCTTGGGGACGAACCGCTTCTGCGCGGCCTGCTTGGTGACGCCCATGCTGCGGCCGATCTCCGTCCAGGAGGCGCCGGAACGGCGGGCCTGGTCGACGAAGTGGCCGATCAGATGGTCGGCCACGTCGCCGAGGTGGTCGGCGACCAGCACGGCACCGGACAGCTGCTGGAGGGCGTCGGCGTGGGTCTTCTTGATCGCGGCGATCAGGTCGTCGAGGCGGACGCTGTTACTGAGGGTGGTCGGGTCGATGTCTGTCATGGCGTCAACTCTAGGTTGACGATCGATTGGCGTCAACCCGAAGTTGACGCCAATCGATCTCTGTCGCCCCCGTCCGCCCCGGAGCGTCGTCGGTCGGTGGTGCGAGTGTCAGTCGGTGGTGCGACGCCGGTAGAGGGCGACCGCCAGCGGCGCGCACACCGCGACGATGGCCACCGACCAGAGCACCGCGGCCAGGACCGGATGCTGCATGGGCCAGGCGTGGGAGGCCGCGGACGGGTTCGGGTTGCCGAACAGGTCTCGGGCCGCCGCGGTCACCGCGCTGACCGGGTTCCATTCGGCTATCGCCCGCACCACGCCCGGCATGCCCGCGGTCGGCACCATCGCGTTCGACACGATCGCCAGCGGGAACAGCAGCACCAGCGCGATCGACTGGGCGCTCTCCGGCCCCTCGCTGACCATGCCCAGGCAGGCCGTGCCCCAGGCCAGCGCGTAGCTGAACAGCAACGGGATCGCGAGCGCGCCGACGAACCCGGCCACCGAGGTCTCCGGCCGCCAGCCGATCGCCAGGCCCGTCAGCAGCACGATCGACATGCAGACCGCGGCCGCGAGCACGTCCGACAGCGAACGGCTGACCAGGACGGCGGCCCGCCACATCGGCAGGGTCCGGAACCGGTTGACCGCGCCGGTGCGCAGGTCGTTGCTCAGCCCGACCGCGGTGCCCATCGCCGAGGTGGTGAGGTTGAGCGCGACCAGCCCGGGGATCGCGAAGTCCTTGTAGTCGCCGCCGGTGACGCTCACCCCGCCGCCGAGGACGTAGACGAACAGCAGGGTGAACAGCACCGGCTGCACGGTGATGTCGGACAGCTGCAGCGGCTCGCGGGCGATGTGCACCAGGTTGCGTCGGGTGAGCACGACGACATTGCGCACCGCCCGGCTGACGGCGCCGGTCCGCGCCGGCGCGGCGAGGGCCCCCACCGGGCCGCCCGTGGTGATCGTGAGCTCGGACATCAGGCCACTCCTACCGGGCTCGTGGTGCGGACGTCGTCGGGACGGCTGTCGGGATGGTTGCCGGGACGGCCGTTCGAACCGCGCTCGGAGGCGGCGTCCGGGGTGCCGGTGAGCGCGAAGAACACGTCGTCGAGGGACGGTGCGTGCACGACGACGTCATCGACCAGTGCCCCGACGCCGTCCAGGGCCCGGATGACCGCGGTCGCCACGCCCGAGCCGCCGCGCACCGCCGCGCGCAGCCGCCGCCCGCCCTCGTCGATGTCGACGCGGCCCTCGACGAGGGGGTGCAGCGCCGCCGCCGCGCCGGCATGGGCGGCGGAGAGGGTGATCTCCAGGCGGTGGCCGCCGATCGTGGTCTTGAGCTCGTCGGCGGTGCCGCGGGCGACGACCCGCCCGTGGTCGATCACGACGATGTGGTCGGCGAGCGCGTCGGCCTCCTCCAGGTACTGCGTCGTCAGCAGGATCGTGGTGCCCGCGGCCACCAGGTCGCGCACGACCTCCCACATCCGCGCCCGGCTGGCCGGGTCCAGGCCGGTGGTCGGCTCGTCGAGGAACAGCACGGCCGGTCGCGCCACCAGGCTCGCGGCCAGGTCGAGGCGGCGGCGCATGCCGCCCGAGTAGCCCCTGAGCACGCGGTCGGCGGCGTCGGTCAGCTCGAACCGCGCCAGCAGCTCGCCGGCGCGGTCGGCGGCGGCCCGCGAGCGCAGGCCGCTGAGCTCGGCGATCATCCGCAGGTTCTGCCGGCCGGTCAGCGCCTCGTCGAGGGTGGCGTCCTGGGCGGTGACCCCGATGCGGCGCCGCACCTCGCCCGCCTGGGCCACCACATCGAACCCGGCCACGCTGGCCCGGCCGGTGTCCGGACGGGCCAGCGTGGTCAGGATGCGCACCGCGGTGCTCTTGCCCGCCCCGTTCGGGCCGAGCACGCCGAGGATCGTCCCCGCGGGGACGTGCAGGTCGACCCCGGCCAGGGCCTGGGTGTCGCCGTAGCGTTTCGTGAGGCCGGTGGCCTCGATCATCGTCTGGTCCACGTGGGTCGCCCCCGACTAGTCAATAACTTGCCGACAGGTAAGATGAAACTTACTTGCCGCAAGGTAAGCAACATCAGGTCGCCGCGTCAAGTAGGTTGGGATCATGCCCAGACCCCCCGCGCCGGCAGCAGGGGAGAAGAGCACCCGGGAACGGATCCTCGACGTCGCTCTCGAGCTGTTCACGCACTCCGGCTACGAGGCGGTGTCGCTGCGTGAGATCGCGCAGCGGCTGAACATCACCAAGGCCGCGCTGTACTACCACTTCGCCAGCAAGGACGACATCCTGCTGGCGCTGCACCTGCGGTTGCACGAGCTGGGGCGGGCCGGCTTCGAGGACCTGGAGGCCGACCTCGCCAGCCCCGACCGGTGGCCGGCGGCGCTGGACCTGATCGTCGGCGCCATGCTCGCCAACCGGACGCTGTTCCTGTTCCACATGCGCAACCACCACGCGATCGAGCGGTTGCCCGACCACCACGGCCAGGGCGGCAGCCACTCCGATCTGCAGGAGCGCCTCCTGCGGATCCTGTCCAACGACGAGGTGCCGATCGAGCGGCGGGTCCGGCTGGCCTGCGCCCTCGGCGCGATCGTCGGAGGCTTCCTGCTCGGCAGCGAGGTGTTCGCCGGGGTCGGCGACGAGGACCTCGGCGTCATGGTCCGCGCCACGGTTGGTGACCTCATGCGCCCGGCCGTGCCCCACCCGCCCTCCTGACCACTCGCGGTGCCGTCCTGGCGACGCCGCATGGTCGCTCGTGTCACGATCAGGTCGTGACGGCAGGCGAGGAACCGCCGACAACGAGCCGCCGGCGCTTTCTGGACACGACCCTGCGACTGACGGCGTCCGGCGCGTTCACCGCCGTCGCGGGAACCCTGGCCGCCGGCTGTGACGGGTCCGGCGCCGCGGACGGTGCCGCCGGCGCCGGCGGGCGTGCCGTGACAGGCGCGGACGCGGTGCGGCGGCCGTTCGCCACCGGCGCGCCGGGGCCGGTCACCGCGCAGGACCTCGTCGACGCCGACACGCTGTGGAGCTGGGTCGACCGGATGACCGCGGTGGGGCCCCGGCACACCGGGTCGGCCGCGCACCGCGGCCACATCGACGACCTCGAGCGTCAGCTGCGCGGCTACGGCCTCACCGTGACCCGTCATCCGACCCGGCTGGCGCAGTGGCTGGCCGGGCGATGGTCACTGCAGGTGACGGATGCCGGCGGAACCGCCTGGACGCTTCCGGTCGCCTCCTACCGGCCGTGCTCCGGTGAGACCGGGCCGGCCGGAGTGACCGGCCCGGTGGTCGACCTGGGCCCCGGTGACGAGGCGGCCTACCAGGCCGCCGCCGGCGACTCCGCGGATGCTGGTGCCTCTGCCGGAGCTGGTGGCGGTGGCGGTGCGGCGGGGCCGCTCACCGGGGCGGTGGTCGTCGTCGACGCACCGATCGCCCGGCTGCGCGCCTCGGTGCTCACCGATCTCGCCTACGCGGTGCATCCCCCCACCGCCCGCGCCGAGTTCGCGCAGGAGGACTACTCCCGCGTCTGGCTGGGGGTGCCACCGGCCCCCGACCTGGCCACCGCCCGTGCCCACGGCGCCGTCGCCATGATCGAGATCTCTGGTCAGAGCCCGGCGCTGGCCGCCGGCCAGTACACCCCGCACCAGCAGGAGCACGCCGGGCTGCCGGCCCTGCGGCTGGACCGGGAGTCCGGCGCCCGGCTGCGCGCGCTGCTGGCCCGCGGCCCCGCCCGGGCCACACTCGTGCTCACGGCGGACCGGCGCGAGACCACGGTGGACTACCTGCTCGCCCGGCTGCCGGGCGCCGGACCGCCCGGCACCCGTGCGGGCACCGTCCTCGTCGCGACCCACACCGACGGGCAGAACGCCGTCGAGGAGAACGGCGGACCCGCGCTGTGCGCGCTCGCCGAGTACTTCAGCCGATTCCCGGCCGCCACGCGGTCCCGTGACCTGCTGTTCATGTTCTCGCCGAACCACATGACCGCCGACGGCGCCACCGTCAAACCCGATGCCTGGCTGCGGGCCCACCCCGAGATCACCGCCGGGGTGGAGATGGCGCTCGTCGCCGAGCACCTGGGCACTCTCGGCTGGGACGACCAGGGCGGCACCGGCCCCTACCGGGCGACCGGGCGCACCGAACCGGTCGCGGTCGCCGTCGGCAACAGCGACACGCTGCGCACCCTGGCGCAGGACGAGGTCCGCACCAGCGGCCTGGCCCGCGCCGGTATCCAGAAGCCCTTCCAGAACGGCCTGTACGGGGAGGGCACCTTCGCCTACCGGCTGGGCATCCCCACCATCGCGATGATCACCGGCCCGGCGTACCTGCTGCAGGTCGCCCCGGGCGGCAACCTCGACAAGCTCGACCGCGCCCTGCTGCACCAGCACACGGTCTTCCTGGCCAGCCTGCTCCACCGGATGATGGAGCTGCCCGGCGGCATCCCGCGCTAGGCCCGCACCCGTGCTGGCCCGCGACGCTTCGGATCCCGGAGCGCGCACCTTCAGCGCGCCGGCGCCGGGCCCGGGCGGAACAGGCCTGGGGTGGGGGAGCAGGCGGCGCGCAGGGTGCGGGCCGGGCGGCCGAGCAGGTAGCCCTGGCCGAAGCCGATACCGATCTCGGTGGCCGTCCGCAGCTCGGCGGTGGACTCGATGCCCTCCGCGATGACCTGGCCGCCGATCTCCCGGGCGACACTCACGATGGCGGCCGCGACGGCGCGCCGCGCGGGGTCGACGTCCATCAGGTGGGTGATCAGATAGTCCAGTTTGACGATCTCGGGGCGTAGCTGGATGAGCTGCTCGAGCCCGGCGTAGCCGGTGCCGGTGTCGTCCACCGCGATGCGGGTGCCCAGCGAGCGCAGCGCCTGGATGTCGCGCATGACCACCGGGTCGGTGCTGAAGTACTCGTGCTCGGTGATCTCCACGATGACCCGGTCGCAGGCCCCGAACGACCGGAGCAGCCCCAGCAGGCCGGAGGCGATCGTCGCCGGTGCGGCGTTCAGTGACAGCGCCACCGAGGGCGGCAGGCCCGGCAGCGCGGTGAGCGCGTGGCGGATCGCCGCCAGCTCCAGCTCGGTGCCCAGGCCCACCTGGGCGGCGACCTTGAACCAGCCTTCCGGGTCACGGTGCGAGTCGGGGAACCGGGACAGCGCCTCGACCCCGGCGATGCTGCCGTCGGCGAGGCTGACCACCGGCTGGAACACGATCTGGGGCCCGCCGTCGTCGATCAGGTCGCTGATGATCCGGGAGAGGTGGCTGCGGGACTCCCACACCCGGCGCAGATCGATCACCGCGTCGCGCAGGAACGCCGCCAGCAGGTCGACGAACTGCCCGTCCCGGGGCCGCAGGTGCTGCCGCGGCTGCCGCCCGAGGCAGCCGACGAGCCCGTAGACCTCGTCGTCGTTGTCGTAGACCAGCGCCGCCGCGTACGAGCCGATGCCGAGCCCCTGCACGATCGGTGCCTGGGCGGTGCGCCGGTCGGCCTGGGTGTCCGGGATGACGATCGGGGCGTCGTGCGCGAGCGCGGTGGGATAGAGCGCGGCGTGGCGGCGGACGGTGCTGCCCGGCGCGAGCCCGAAGGCGGCCGGGTCACCGTCGAAGACCTGCAGGAGCAGGCACTGCTCGTCGAGCCGGCCGAGGAACGCGACGTCCATCGCCAGGTGCCGGCGCAGGACGCCCAGCAGATCGGCCACCGCGGGATCGGCCTGGATCTGCTCCGTACCGGGGTCCAGTGGTCTCGCCGGGCCCACCGGTGACGCCGTGCGCGCCATGGCACCACTCCCTCGCGCCACTGGTCGGCGCCTGCTGCTCCTGCGCCTGCTGCGTTGCTCCCCGCTAGGCATGCCCGCCACATCCAGGGACACACCAGGGTTCGGACACCCCAGGTTTCAGAGCCAGCCGTTGCGGCGGAACGCCCGGTAGAGGGACAGACAGATGACAGCCATCAGCGTGAGGACCGCCGGGTAGCCCCAGACCTCGCGCAGCTCCGGCATGTGCTCGAAGTTCATCCCGTAGATGCCGGCGATGGCGGTCGGGACGGCGCCGATGGCGACCCAGGCGCTGATCTTGCGCATGTCCTCGTTCTGGGCGATGGTCACCTGCGTCAGCGTCGCCTGCAGGATCGAGGACAGCAGCTCGTCGAGGTGGGCGACCCGCTGGGTCACCTGGACGAGGTGGTCGAACACGTCCCGGAAATGGTCGCGCACATGCGGGTCGATCATCGGCAGGGCGGTGTCCGACAGCATGCGCAGCGGCCCGTTGAGCGGGGTGACGGCGTGCTTGAACTCCAGCAGCTCGCGCTTGAGCTGGTAGAGCTTCTCCACCGGGGCCCGGGCGGAGCGTTCGAACACCAGCGCCTCGACGGCGTCGACGTCGGCGTCGAGACGTTCCACCAGCGCCAGGTAGTTGTCGACGATCCCGTCGCACACCCCGTGCAGCACCGCGGACGGCCCGTGGCGCAGCATCGCGGGCTGCCCCTCCAGGTTGGCGCGCAGCTGCTCGAGGGCACCGTGGTTGCCGTGCCGCACGGTCACGACGAAGTCCGGGCCGATGAAGACCATCACCTCGCCGGTGACGACGACCTCGGTGTCCTCGGCGAGCTCCTCGTGCTCCACGTAGCTGGCGGTCTTGAGAACCATGAACAGCGTGCTGCCGTACAGTTCGATCTTGGGGCGCTGGTGCGCGACGATGGCGTCCTCCACCGCGAGCGCGGGCAGGCCGTAGAGCTCCGCGATCGAGGTGAGCTCGGTGGCGCTGGGCTCGAACAGCCCCACCCAGGCGAACGCGCCGTGGTGGCGGCGGGCGATGCGGGCCGCGGTGAGCAGGTTCGAGCCGTCGGGCACCCGGCGGCCGTCGGCGTAGACGTGGCAGGCCACGACCCGTCCGGACGGGGCCTCGCCCGTGCCGGGGGCGGGCAGCCGGCGCTTGGGCCGGGCCCGCACGAGGGAGACGGGGCGGGCCAGCGCGCCGGCGAGGAGGTCCCGCAGCGCGCCCACCCCGTGGTCGTGGTCGTGGTCCGCTCCGTGTTCGTGAGGTGCACTGTGTTCGTGAGGTGCACTGTGCGCGCGGTCCGCGGTGTGACCAGCGGATGGGCCGGACAGGCGGTCGGGATCCTGCTCATGGTTCACGCCGTCCGCCTCCGCACGATCACTCCCGCTCCCCGCCGCCGCCCGCCCGACATTCGCCCGCGTCCCGCCGGGACGGAATCCCGGGGTCGTTATGTCCATCCTGGCGGACGGGGGAGAAGGGGGAACGCGCGGCCGGCACCAAACGCCTGCCGGGCCTGGCGCCGCGGCGGGTCCGCGGTCAGGCCTTCGGGCCGCCGGCGACGTAGAGGATCTGCCCGGAGACGAAGCTCGCGGCCGCACCGACGAAGAACGACACCGCGTTGGCGATGTCGTCGACCTGGCCGGGGCGCCCGACCGGGATCGCCGCCGTCGCCGCGGCCACGTACTCCTCCCAGCCCACCCCCATGCGCTGGGCGGTCGCGCGGGTCATGTCACTGACGATGAAACCGGGCGCGACACAGTTCACGGTGATGCCGAACTTGCCCAGCTCGATCGCCAGCGTCTTGGTGAAGCCCTGCAGGCCGGCCTTGGCGGCCGCGTAGTTCGCCTGCCCACGGTTGCCCAGCGCCGAGATGCTGGACAGGTTCACGATCCGGCCCCACCTCGCGTCCACCATGTACTTCTGGGCGGCGCGTGACATGAGGAACGAGCCGCGCAGGTGCACGCCCATGACCGAGTCCCAGTCGACCTCGGTCATCTTGAACAGCATGTTGTCGCGGGTGATGCCGGCGTTGTTGACCAGCACGGTCGGCGCGCCCAGCTCGGCCGTGACCCGGGCGACCGCCGCGTCGACCGCGACCGCGTCGGCTACGTCGGCGCCGAGGCCGATCGCCCTTCCGCCCGCGGCGACGATCGCCTCGACGGTGCTCTTCGTCGCGGACTCCTCCAGGTCGAGCACGGCCACCGCCAGGCCGTCGCCGGCCAGGCGCTGCGCGATGGCGGCGCCGATGCCACGGGCGGCTCCGGTGACGATCGCGACGCGGGTTGGGGACTCGGGCACGGGAACGTCTCCTTCGGCGGCGGCGACGGTGGCGGGCGCGGGCCGCGCGCGGCGGCCCGTCGCAGCCAAGTCAACCGGCCCACCGCGCCCACCGCCACCGCGCTGACCTGGGCCTTTGTCAGGCCGTCCGGGGCCTTTGTCAGGCTGTGCGGTCAGCTGGCCGGACCGGTGCCAGGTGCGGGCACCGGGTGGCGCCAGTCCGTCGCCCACCCGCGGCCGCGGATAGGATTCCGTCATACGAAGTGGATGTTCCAGCTGGTGGAACTCCAGGCTCGTCACCCGATCCGCGTGGACGTCCCCGATCCGTGAAGGAGAACCGCGATGGCCGGTCCGAACACCCCGCCCGGAGTCGAGATCGTCCGGCCGCAGGTGCCGGGCGCGGAGCAGATCCTCACTCCGGAGGCGCTCACCCTCGTCGCCGACCTGCACCGCCGGTTCGGCGCGACCCGCGGCGACCTGCTCGCCCGCCGAGCGGCGCGGCAACGGGAGCTTTCCACCGGCGCGGACCCGGACTTCCTGCCCGAGACCAGCGGCATCCGCCTGGGGCAGTGGCAGGTCGCGCCACCGGCGCCAGGCCTGGTCGACCGCCGGGTCGAGATCACCGGGCCGACGGACCGCAAGATGACGATCAACGCGCTGAACTCCGGCGCGAAGGTCTGGCTGGCCGACTTCGAGGACGCCAACACCCCGCTGTGGGAGAACATGATCAGCGGGCAGCTCAACCTGCGGGACGCCCTCGCCGGCACCATCAGCTTCACCAGCCCCCAGGGCAGGGCCTACACCCTCGCCGCCACCGCCACCACCAGCCCGACCGGGGCCACCGGGGCGAGCACGACCACCACCACGATCGTCGTGCGGCCCCGCGGCTGGCACCTCGACGAGAAACACCTGCTGGTGGACGGCGAACCGGTCGCCGGTGCGATCGTCGACTTCGCCCTCTACGCGGTGCACTGCGGCCGCCGTCAGCTCGACGCCGGCTCCGGGCCCTACTACTACCTGCCGAAGACCGAAAGCCACCTCGAGGCACGGCTGTGGAACGACATCTTCACCCACACCGAGGATGCGCTCGGCTTCCCCCGCGGCGCGATCCGCGGCACGGTGCTGATCGAGACGATCCTCGCCGCGTTCGAGATGGAGGAGATCCTCTACGAGCTGCGGGAGCACTGTGCCGGGCTGAACGCCGGCCGCTGGGACTACCTGTTCAGCATCATCAAGAAGTTCCGTGACCGGGGGGAGGCGTTCACGCTGCCCGACCGCAACGCCGTCACGATGGCCGCGCCGTTCATGACCGCCTACGCCGAGCTGCTCGTGCGCACCTGCCACCGCCGCGGCGCGCACGCCATCGGCGGGATGGCCGCGTTCATCCCCAGCCGGCGCGACCCGGCTGTCAACGCCACCGCGCTGGCCAAGGTCCGCGAGGACAAGACCCGCGAGGCCGGCATCGGCTTCGACGGCTCCTGGGTCGCCCACCCCGACCTGGTGCCGGTGTGCCGGGAGGTGTTCGACGGTGTGCTCGGTGACCGGCCCAACCAGATCAGCCGCACCCGCGAGGACGTCACCGTCGACGCCGCCGCCCTGATCGACCTGACCACGACCCCGGGTTCCCCGACGCTCGCCGGGCTGCGCAACAACGTCAGCGTCGCCCTGCAGTACCTGCGCGCCTGGCTCGCCGGCTCCGGAGCGGTCGCGATCTTCAACCTGATGGAGGACGCGGCCACCGCGGAGATCTCCCGCTCGCAGATCTGGCAGTGGCTGCACAACGGTGTCGTGCTGGTGGGGGACAGCGGTGTCGCCGACGTCCCGGTGACCCGTGAGCTGGTCGAACGGGTCGTCGCCGAGGAGCTCGAGGTGCTGCGGGCGGCACTGGGGGAGAGCTACGACGCCGACGGCTTCGCCCGGGCGCGGGACCTGTTCGTCGAGGTCGCCCTCGCCGACGACTTCGCCGACTTCCTGACCGTGCCCGCCTACCAGCGCATGCCATGACCTCGCCGGCGGCCGATCCGCCGGTGGGCCCACCAGCGGACGGCGCACCGAGCCCGCCGCCCGCGCCGGAACGGCCGGCGGGCTCGGTGCAGTCCGTCGACCGTGCGCTGGCGCTGGTCGAGCTGCTGGCCGCGGCCGGCGACGGCGCCGGGCTCACCGACCTCGCCCGTGCCACCGGCCTGCCGCAGCCGACCGTCCACCGGCTGCTGCGGGCGCTGCACGAACGCGGCTGGGTGCGGCAGGACGCCGATCGCCGCTACGCGCCCGGTGCCCGGCTGATCGGGTTGGGCAACGCGGCGCAACGGCTGCTCGCCGCCGGCGCCGAGCCGTTCCTCGGCGAGGCCGTGGCGGTGTCGGGGGAGACGGCCAACCTCGCGGTCCTGGAAGCCGACCAGGTGGTCTATGTGGCGCAGGCCGCCTCGCCGCGCCGGCTGCGCATGTTCACCGAGATCGGCAACCGGGCGCCGGCGCACAGCACCGGGGTGGGCAAGGCGATGCTGGCGTTCCTGCCGGAGCCGGCACTGCGGGCGCTGCTCGAGCGCAGCGGCCTGCCGCGGCGCACCGCGACCACGATCACCGAACCGTCGGCACTGCGCGCCGAGCTCGCTGCCATCCGACAACGGGGCTACGCGACAGACGACGGCGAGGAGGAGGCCGGTGTGCGCTGTGTGGCCTTCCCGCTGACGGACCTGTCCGGCCGGGCGCCCGCCGCGCTTTCCGTGTCGGGCCCGGCCAGCCGGATCACGGCCGCCGACGTCGAGCCGCTCGCGGCCCGGCTGCTGCCTGTCGCGGCGGCCTGCGCCGACCACCTCCTGCGCCGCTGACCTGTGGAACAGGGGATCAGAACAAGATAGTCAACAGTGTTGACGCCCCCGGGTGGGCAGAAATGATCTTGAGGTCCCGACCCATGTCGGGCTGATCGTAGAAACGCCTGGTTTCCCGGGATCACGGCGGCGGAACCGTCCACCGTGATCCTGACTGGCGATGAGACTCCACACTTCCGACATCCGGTCGGCCACCAGACGACAACCTGGCAGACAACCCCTCGGCAGGCATCGTGGCGGCGCGCGGCGCGGCCGCGGGCGGCTACCCGCGCGCGGTACCGCGCTGGGCGCGGCGATGCTCGTCGGCGCAGCGTCACTCGTCGTGCCACGCGCCGGTGCGTCGGCCGCGGCCCTTCCCGTGGCAAGTGGGAATCCCCTGCTCGCACCCTTCGAAAGCCAGCCGGTGCGCTGGCATGAGTGCCAGATCGGCCCGAACGACGCGGTCGGCGGCTACCTGGACAACGTCGGTGCGCAGTGCGCCGACGTCAGCGTTCCGCTGGACTACGCACGCCCGACCGGGCAGACGATCACCGTGGGGCTGGCCCGGATCCGCGCGGTGGACCAGGCGCACCGGCGCGGTCCGCTCATGGTCAACCTGGGCGGGCCCGGCGGCGGCGCGGTGGACGCCGTCGCCGACATCCGCGCGATGCTCGGCCCGGCGGCGGACCGCTTCGACCTGGTCGCGATGGATCCCCGCTTCGTCGGTCGCAGCTCGGCGCTGGACTGCGGGCCGGCCCTGGGCGCCGACTGGCTGCGTGCCGCCGGGCCCGACCAGGACAGTTTCGAGCGGGTGGCCGCCGAGCAGGCCGCGACGGCCGCGGGCTGCTCGGCGCACGCTGATGTGCTGCCGTTCGCCTCGACCCGCAACACCGCGCGGGACATGGACGTCGTCCGCGCGGCGCTCGGGGCGGCCACGACGTCCTACCTGGGCTACTCCTACGGCACCTACCTCGGGGCCGTGTACATGCAGATGTTCCCGGACCGGGTGGACCGGTTCGTCCTGGACAGTGTGGTGGATCCGGCGACGTACAGCCCGCGGGTGCTGCGCGGCAGCGGGGATCTGCTCGAGGCGGCGCTGGGGGAGTGGGCGGCCTGGGCCGCCGGGCAGGACGCGCAGTTCGCGCTGGGGCGCACCGCCGCGCAGGTGCTGCATGCCGTGGACCGGATCTACCAGGCCGCCGCACGCCGGCCGTTGACCGTGGACGGTGTGCGCTACGACGCGTCGGACATCCCTCGGCTGCTCATCGCTTCGCTGATCGATGACAGTGAGGACGCCGCGGCGGTTCTCGCGATGGGCGTGCGTGCCTTCGTGGACGCCGCGGACGGCCGTGCCCCGGCGACGAACCCCTACCTCACCGAGTTCCTCCAGGGGCTCGCGACGGATGGTCCGGCCCTGCCCGGTGCCCACGCACACGCGGGAACCGACGCCGACGCCGGCGCTGGCGGCTCGGTGGTCAGTGCGTTCCAGAGCGCGCAGCTGGCGGTGCTGTGCGGTGACGTGCCGGCACCCCGGATCGCCGATGACTATCTGGCCGACGTCCGCCGGCACACCGGCGCACAGCGGCATGTGGCCGGTGCGATCTGGAACATCACGCCGTGTGCCTTCTGGCCGGTGCGGCCGGTGGAGCCACCGACGCGGGTCGCGAACGCGGTTCCGGCGCTCGTCGTCGCCGCCGAGAAGGACAACCGCACGCCCTACGCGGGTGCCCGGGCCCTGCACCGGGTGTTGAGCGCCTCCCGCCTGGTGACGCTTCGGGACGCCCGGGTACATGGGGTGTACCCGGGGCGCAGCGGGTGCGTGGACGGCGCGGTCAACGGCTATCTGCAGAACGGGACGTTGCCGAGGGGCGACGTGACCTGTACCCGGCCACCGGCCGCGGTGGGCTCACCGCCGGAGTGAGACCGTCTGCCGGTGTCCGCCCACCTCCGCAGGTCGGGCCGGCCACCGGCATCCCACTCCTTCTCCCCTCAAGATAATCAACAGTGTTGACGACCTGGCTCTACCATTTTTGATCTTGATTGCCCCTAGAACCCATCGAACCTCCCGTTTCGATCACCTCACTACAAACATCGCGCCTAACGGCGCGGAGTGACTTGATCGTTTTGTCTGCGTACCGGATCGGCGTCAGCACGCAAAGCGGAACCCGCCTGCCACATCGCCGTGTCCTGCCTGGTAGACGTCATGTGATGTGGGTGGGCCACGTCGAGGTCACCTACCGGTGCTCGCCCACCGGGCCCGGAGTGCCAGGTGACATGACTGGAAGGCGAAGGTGCGGACAATGGCGTTTACCCGGCGTGACGTAGTGACAGCGGACGGCGTGCTCGACACCTATCTGTTCGCGCCAGGCGGCGGAACCCCGGTACCGGTTGTGATCATGCTGCCGGATGCCTTCGGTGTGCGGGACACGGTGCTGGGCATGGCGCAGCGGCTGTCTGGCTCGGGTTATCTGGTCGCGGTGCCGAACATCTTCTACCGGACGGATGAGGCGACCACCGGCTCGGTCTCGACGGACTTCTCGGATCCGTCGCTGCGGGCGAAGATGGGTGATCGTTTCACCCGGGCGACTCCGCCCGCGGTGATGGCCGATCTCGGTTCGCTGCTCGATGCGCTCGCGAGCGAGCCGGGTGCGGTGGCCGGTCCGGCCGGGATCATCGGGTACTGCATTGGCGGCCGGCTGGCGTTCACCGCGGCGACGGCGCTTGGCGAGCGGATCGCGGCGGCGGCGTCGATCCACGGTGGCGGGCTGGCGACGGACGATCCGTCGAGTCCGTATCACCAGGCCGGGCAGATCCAGGGCGCGTTGTACATCGCGGCGGCGCGCGACGACAGCCATCACACCGAGGCGGACCATGCGCGGCTGCTGGCCGCGTTGGATGAGGCGAAGGTCGACTACGAGGCCGAGGTGCTCCCGGCGTTGCACGGCTTCGCGATGCCGGATTTCGCCGTGTACGACGAGGCGGCGGCGCAGCGTCACTGGGAGCGGTCGCTGGCACTGTTCGATCGGACGCTTCGGGCACCGGCGGCCGGCTGAGCTGGGTTGAGCCCGGCTAGGCGGTCTCCGTCGTCGGCTCGGTTCTCTCGGCCGGACCCGGCTCCCCCGCCCGTGGCGGTGGGGCGAGGTGTGCGAGGTGGGTGCGGGCGGCTCGGAGCTCGGCGGTGAGGTCGTCGACCTGGCGTTCGGCGCGTTCCGCGCGGGTGCGGGCTTCCGCGCGGGCGTCGGCGAGGGCTGCGAGGCGTTCGGCGGCGGCCTGCTGTTCGGCGTGCAGGCGCGCCGCCGCTTCGGCGCGGAGGTGTTCGAGCTGCTCGGCGGCGGCGGCGCGGGCGCGTTCGAGTTCTTCGGCCGCGGTGGTGCGGGCACGTTCGGCCTCGGTTTTGGCCGCGGTGTGCAGGCGGGCGAGTTCGTCGCGTTCGCGGCGGGCGTCGTCGCGGATGCGGTCGCGGTCGGCCCGTAGATGGTCTCGGTCGGCGCGGAGCTCGGCGAGGTTCGCGGCGTCGCGTTCGGCGGTCTGCGCTGCGGTGTGCAGGGCGGCGGCGAGTCGGTCGCGTTCAGATGTGAGTTCGGTGCGGGTGCGTTCGGCGTCGGCGTGGATGCGGGTGATCTCGGCGGCCGCGTCGGCGCGGGCGCGTTCGATGTCGGCGGCGGCGTGGTCGCGGGTTTCCTGGATGCGTGCCTCGGCGGTGGCGTGTGCTTCGGCGACGGCGGTGGCGGCGTGTGTGCGGGCGGCCGCGGCTTCGGTGTGGGCGGTGGCGGCGGCGGTTTCGCTGGCGGTGAGGCGGGCTTCGGCGTTTTCGAGGGCGGCGACGGCTTCGGCGGCGACGGCTTCGGCTTCGGCGCGGGCGCTGTGTTCGGCCCGGGCGGCCTGTTCGGCGCGGACGGCGCGGGCGACGGCTTCGGCGACCCGTTCGGCGGCTTCGGCTTCGGCGGCTTCGACCTGGGCTTCGGCGCGGGCGACGTCGCCGAGGCTGGCCATTTCGCGGGCGAAGGCGTCGAGGTTGCGGGTGAGGTCGGTGGTGAGGGTGCGGATCTGGGCGGCGAGTTCGTCGGCGCGCAGCCGGCCGCTGGCCAGGGGGCGGTGGGCGGTGGGACGTTCGCCGCCCTGGTCGGGGCTGGTGGTGGTGTCGCGGCGGGCGAGGTCGCGGCGTCGGCGGTAGGCGGCGAGCCGGTTGTGGTTGGGGTCGTCGCAGTAGGCCGGGGGGCGTCCGGGTCGTTCGGTGGGGGTGATCGGCCGGTCGCAGCCGGGGAACGCGCAGGTCGGTGTGGTGGCGGCGGTGTTGGTTGTGGTGGCGGGGGGTGTGTTGTCGGGGGCGGGCTGGCCGGTGGCCGCGGCGGCTGTGGGCTCGTCGTGGGTGGGCGTGGGAGTCGTCGCGGTGTCCTCGGCCGGGCTCATGCTCCGGTTCTACCGGATGGACCAGGTGACCGAGGGTGTGCGGCAGGTGTGCCGCCTTGTTCCCTGTGGTCCGGGGAGGTCGTGGGGGTGGTTGGTGGGGGTTGCGGGGCGCCCGGGATGCTGGGGGCATGTTGGATGAGCAGGGCTGGGAGCAGCGGTACGCGTCGCGCGAGACGGTGTGGAGTGGTCGTCCCAACGGCCAGTTGGTGGAGCGGGCGGGTGGGTTGGAGCCGGGGCGGGCGTTGGACGCCGGCTGCGGTGAGGGCGCGGACGCGTTGTGGCTGGCGGAGCGTGGCTGGCAGGTGCTGGCGGTGGATTTCTCGGCGACGGCGTTGCGGCGGGGGAAGGCCGCGGCGGTGGATCTGGGGCGGGCGGTGGCGGCGCGGGTGATGTGGATGCGGGCGGATGTGATGACCTGGTCGGGGTTGGATGCTCCGGTTGGGCGTTCCGGTGGTGAGGGTGGGCGGCCGGCACGGGTGCCGCGGTTTGAGACCCGGTTTGATCTGGTGTCGGCGCAGTTCGTGCATGTGCCGGCGGATCGGCGGGCTGGGTTGGTGGCGCGGCTGGGTGGTGTGGTGGCGCCGGGGGGTTCGTTGCTGATGGTGGGGCATGATCCGGCCGATCTGGCGTTGGGGATTGGCCGTCCGGAGGCGGCGGATCTGTGTGCGGCGGCGGAGCTGGCGGGGTTGTTGGATCCGGTGGAGTGGGAGGTGTTGGTGGCGCAGGCGTGTCCTCGGTCGGTGGTGGTGGATGGCGGGGAGGTTGTTGTCCACGATGCGGTGCTGCATGCTCGGCGCCGGTTGGTTGAGTCTGTGGGCTAGTTCGGGTTTCTGGCTGGAGCTGCCGGCGGTTCGGGGTAGTGTGCGGCGCCGTGGCGGTATCGCGGCGGGTTTTCGTGTCGTTGGACTGTGCCGAGGGCTCGGAGGGGCCGTTGGCGCGTTTCTGGGCGGCGATGCTGGGTGGGGAGGTGGGGTTCACCGGTTCGACGGGTGCGGTGGGGGTGCGTGCGGAGGGTTTGTGGATTGTGGCGTTTCCGGTGCCGGGGTATGTGGCGCCGACGTGGCCGCACGCTGGGGTGCCGAAGCAGATTCATCTCGATCTCGCTGTGGTGGATCTTGAGGCTGCGGTTGCGGAGGCGGTGCGGTTGGGTGCGGTGCCGGCGGCGGTGCAGCCGGATCCTGCTGGTCGTTGGCGGGTGTTGTTCGATCCGGCTGGTCATCCGTTCTGTCTGACGACGCTGGCTCCGCCGGAGTGAGTTCCGGCGGTGGGGATCGGCGGCCGACGTCCGGTCGGCGGGCGGGCCGTCGGGGGCCGGTGGTGCTGCGGTGTCTGGGGGCGTCGGCGCAGGTGCCGTTCGCGGCGGTGACGAGTGTCAGTGTGGTGGTGGTTGCTGGGGATGGTGCTTTGGTGTTGGCGGATCTGGCGCGTGGGTGGGATCTTCCCGGTGGTCATGTGCAGCGGGGTGAGACGGGTGCGGAGCAGACGGCGCGGCGTGAGGTGTGGGAGGAGGTTCGGGTTCGGGTCGGGGTGTTGGAGCCGGTCGAGGTGATCGAGTCGGATCTGTTCGGTGCCGATGATCTGACCTACATGCTGGTTTTCGCGGCGCGGGTGGCTGAGTTCGCCGAGTGGTCCGGTGGGTTGGAGTCGGCGGGGCGGGTGGTGGTGTCTGCGGAGGAGTTTCTTGCTCGTTATCGGGGTGGGGATCCGGTGCTGATGCGGCATCTGGTGGGGCGGGGGTTGGCGGTTCTGGGTTCTGGGGTCCGGCCGGCTGATTCGTCGTAGCTGGTCGTCGGTGGTCCGCCAGTGTGCGGTCGGGCTGTATTGTTGGTGGTTTTGTGCGGGTGACGGTGCGGGTTTACTGGCTGCTTCTGGTGGCCGGGTTCCGCCGTCAGTCGACGTATCGGCTGGCCGCGTTGAGCGGGCTGGTCACGAATGTGACGTTTGGGTTGTTGAAGGTGGCGGTGCTGCTCGGTGCGGTCCGGGCGGCGGGTGGTGAGGTCGGTGGGTATGACGTCGCGCAGATGAGTACGTATATCTGGCTGTCGCAGGCGATGCTCGGTTCGGTGAACTTCTGGGGTGCCAGTGAGTTCGCGGAGCGGATCAAGGATGGTCAGGTCGCGGTGGATTTTCTGCGGCCGTTGGATGTGCAGGCCGCGACGGTGACGGTGGAGGTCGGGCAGGGGTTGTTCGCGTTTCTTCCGCGGGGGGTGCCGCAGCTTGCGATCGGTGGGCTGGTGGTCGGGATGACGTGGCCGCGGTCGGTGGTGCTGGTGGTGTTGGGTGTGGTGAGCCTGCTGATGGCGGTGGTGATCTCGGCGGCGACGGTCTATCTGGTGGCGACGGCGGGGTTCTGGCTGGTGGAGACCCGTGGGGTGCAGCTGGTGTACATGGTGATGTCGGGGTTTCTTGCCGGGTTGTTCGTGCCGATCAGCCTGTTTCCGCGGTGGTTGGAGCTGGTGGCGCAGGTGACGCCGTGTCCGTCGATGCTGATGTATCCGGTGACGATCCTGGCTGATCGGGTGGATGTGGCCGGTGCGTGTGTGCTGCTGGCGGTGCAGGGTTTCTGGCTGGTGGTTGTCGGTGGGGCCGGTCAGGTGCTGACGCGGGCGGGGCGGCGGCGTCTGGAGATTCAGGGTGGTTGAGCCGCCTGCTGTCGAGCCGCTGGCCGCGGTGTCTGCCGTGACCTCGACCGCTGTGCCTGCTGTGCCCGTGTCGGGGCTGGTGGAGGTGGAGCCGGTTGCCCGGTGGCGGGATCGGCTGCGCCCATATGGGGCGGTGCTGGCGTCGCGGGCCCGGTCTCAGCTGTCGTATCGGACGAACTTCGTCCTGGATCTGGTGAGTTCGTTGTTGTCGGCGGTGGTGGAGCTGGCCGAGGTGTGGGTGGTGTTCCATGCGGCGACGCGGCTGGGTGGGTTGGAGTTCCGGCAGATGCTGCTGGTGTTCGGTCTGGCTGATCTGGCGTTCTCGCTGGCGGATCTGGTGTTCGGGCATTGTGACCGGCTGCCGACGTATCTGCGGGCGGGCACGTTGGATGTGTTCTACCTGCGGCCGCAGCCGCTGCTGGCGCAGCTGATCACCAGTGAGGTGAGTCTGCGGCGGTTGGCGCGGGCGTCGGTGGGGCTGGTCGCGTTGGTGGTCGGGCTGGTGCTGTGTGACATCGACTGGCGGCCGGCGTCGGTGGTGTTGCTGGTGAGTTCGCTGGTCAGTGGGGTGGCGGTGTTCGCGGCGCTGTTCGTCGCGGCGGGTGGGCTGCAGTTCTTTCTGGTGGATGGTCGGGAGATGACGAACGCGTTCGTGTACGGGGGTCGGTATGCGGCGACGCAGCCGGCGTCGGTCTGGGGCCGGCCGTTGCGGCTGGTGTTCGGGTTTTTCGTCCCGATGGCGTTCACCGGGTATCTCCCGGCGCTGGTGTTGTTGGGATTGCCGGGGCCGGCGTGGTTGCCGGGGTGGCTCGGCTGGTGTGCTCCGGTGGCGGCGGTCTGGGCGTGGTCGGTGGCGTTGGGGTGCTGGCGGCTGGGTGTTCGGCATTATCAGGGAGGTGGCGGTTGAGCGCGGAGGGTCTGCTGCCGCGGGCGCGGGGCTCGGCGGAGGTGCCGGCCGCCACCGGAGAGACCGTGGTGGAGACGGTCGGGTTGACGAGGCGGTTCACTGTTCGTGACGGGGTGCGGCGCCGGCAGGTGAGCGCGGTCGAGGACCTCACGGTGCGGATCGGTGCGGGTGAGGCGGTCGGGTACATCGGTGCGAACGGTGCCGGGAAGTCGACGACGATCAAGATGTTGGCGGGGATCCTGGTGCCGACGGCGGGCACTGTGCGTACGTGTGGGTTGCGTCCGGTGAAGGATCGGCGGCGGCTGGCCCGTCAGATCGGGGTGGTGTTCGGGCAGCGGTCGCAGCTGTGGTGGGACCTTCCGGTGTGGGAGTCGTTGCGGATTCTGGCGGCGATTCATGCGCTGCCGGCGGCGCGGCGGCGGGCGCGGACGGATGAGCTGGTGGAGCGGTTGGAGATGGCGGAGTTCTGGTCCGTCCCGGTGCGTCAGCTGTCGTTGGGGCAGCGGATGCGGGCGGAGATCGCCGCGGCGTTGCTGCACTCCCCCCGGCTGGTGATTCTGGATGAGCCGACGATCGGGCTGGATGTGCTGTCGAAGCAGCGGTTGCGGGAGTTCCTCGTCGAGGAGCGGGCGGCGTATGGCACGACGTTGCTGTTGACGACGCATGACATGGGTGATGTGGCGCGGCTGTGTGAGCGGGTGCTGGTGATCGACCATGGCCGGTTGGCGTTCGATGGTGCGTTGGCGGGTCTGGCGGGGGCGGCGGGGGCGGATCGGGTGCTGGTGGTTGATCTCGCGGAGCCGGCGGCGGATCTGGAGGTGGTGGGTGTGGTGGCGGCGCGGCATCTGGGCAGTGAGGGTCGGGGTCTGCGTCAGCGGTTGGCGTTCGACGCGGAGGTGACGACCGCGGCGCGGGTGCTGGCGGCGGTGTCGGCGCTGGTGGAGGTGGTGGATTTCCGGGTGGAGGAGCCGGATATCGAGGATGTGGTTCGTCGTCTTTATGCGGCGACGCGTCACCCGCCTGACGCCTCGACGGTCGAACATTCATAGCCGAAGGATCGTCTGCGCCGAGCTGTTGTCCGAGGTTTGGTGAACCGATACGTGTGACCGCGCGTCTGTATCGCCATGGGAACCTGTCTGGTCGGTGTATCGCGTCGGTTTGCTCGGTTTGCCATGACCTGGCGGGCCGCTGTTTCCTGCTGCGGCGGCCTGCGCGGCCGGCGGGGTGGCCTGTGCGCGATGGTGTCGATGGTGTGGGTGCCCGCCGCGGTGCTGCTGGTCGGTGGTCTGGCCGTGGCGTGCGCGTCAGCGGGCGGCGACGTGACGGGCCGGCGTGGGCCGGAAGCCTCGGCACCAGGCGACCATGGGACGGGCGACCATGGGTCAGGCGAGGTGTCGGAGGCGTCCGAGGCGGGGTGGCGATCGGAGTCCTTCCGGGACATGGTGGTGGAGGTCCCGGTCTCGTGGGAGCCCGCGCCGGCGCCGGGTAGCGACTGGTGCGCCGCGGTCGAGGGCCGGCGGGAGGCCTTTCCCGTCACGCCGTACGTCGACAGTGGAGGTCCCTACCGGGCCGTGATGACGATTGGCTGCCCGGGCGGTGGGGAGGGGCCGGACCTGCATGGCGGCGGTGTGCCTCGTGAGTACTGGTCGCCGCATGTCTGGTTCGCCGCCACGCCCGCCGCGGGTGGGATCGAGGAGGTGCCGGACGGGCGGGTGAGTGCGGACGGCTGGACCCGGCTCGTGCGCACGGTGGGTTCGGCGAAGGTGTTCGTCCTGACGGATGGGGCGCACCTCGACGACGCCGAGCGGATCATTGCCTCCGCGCGCCGGGTCACGGTCGATGATCATGGCTGTGCTGCCAGCTCACCGATCCAGGCCGGTGGGTTCGTCCGTCCAGGTGCGCCGTTCGATGTGGCCCGGCTCGACGTGGTGGACACGGTCGCGGTCTGTCACTACGACCTGGGTAGCCCGGTGGGCAGCCCCGGCCTGCTGGCGTCGCGTGAGCTCGGCGGGGCCGAGGCCGCCGCGCTGCTGGCGGCGATCAGGGCGGCGCCGGTGGGTGGTGGCCCGGATACTCCGGGGACCTGCGTGACGGACATGTGGGGGGACACCGCGATCGTGCTTCGTCTGACGGCGGGTGGGTCAGCCCGTGAGGCCTACGTCTACTTCGACTGGTGTTTCGGTAACGGCATCGATGACGGGACCACGCTGCGGGCGTTGACCACCGGCAACTGCGCGCCGCTGTGGTCGGGACGGATCACGCAGTCAGCGGGAAGCGCCGCGCCGTTCCAGGTCTGCCATCCCGACAGCCGCCGTCGGTGAGCGATGAGCCTGACGCAGACGCCACACGCCGACAGCTATCCCCTCCTTGACAAATTTTTTTGTCGGCAGGATGCTCGGTGCATGCTGGACGTGGCGGTGATCGAGGAGACGGGTGCGGCGGAGGCGTCGCTGGATCCGGTGCGGGCGCGGCTGCTGGCCGCGCTGGCGGTACCGGGGTCGGCGACGACGCTGGCCGCGCAGACGGGGCTGACCCGGCAGAAGGTCAACTACCATCTGCGTGCGCTGGAGGCTCACGGGCTGGTCGAGCTGGTCGAGGAGCGCCGTAAGGGCAACTGCACCGAGCGGGTCCTGCAGGCGACGGCCCGCTCGTATGTCATCTCACCCAGCGCCCTGGCCGACGTCGCTCCCGACCCGGACCGGGCCCGCGACCAGACGTCGGCGCGGTGGCTGATCGCGCTGGCGGCCCGGCTCATCCGGGAGGTCGGCGAGATGCTCGCCGGTGCCACGGCGGCACGCAAGCAGCTCGCGACGTTCGCGGTGGACAGCGAGATCCGGTTCGGCTCGGCCACGGACCGGGCCGCGTTCGCGGCGGAGCTGTCCGACACCGTCACCGCGCTGGTCAGCCGCTACCACGACGCCGCGGCGCCGGGCGGGCGGCCGCACCGGCTGGTGATCGCCCTGCATCCCAGCCTGAAACCCCCGGGCGTCCCGTCGGCGCACCCGCCGGGCGACTCCGCCACCCCCTGACCGACACCACCGACACCTGCGGCGCACCTGCGTCGCAGACACGCCCCCACAAGGAGAACTTCTGATGCGCACCCTGATCGTGACCGCTTTCGTCTCCGTCGACGGCGTCATGGAGGCGCCCGGCGGTGAGTCCGGCTACCGCAACACCGGCTGGACGTTCAAGGACATCGACTTCGACCCCGCCGCCTACGAGATCAAGGGCCGTGAGCAGGAGGAGACCACCGCCCTGCTGCTGGGCCGCACCAGCTACGAGGCGTTCGCCCCGGTCTGGCCGACGATGGACGACTTCGCCGGTTACAACGCGATGCCCCGCTACGTCGTGTCGACCACCCTCACCACCGACGACGAGCGGTGGCCGGCGACGATCCTGCGTTCGGTCGACGACGTCGCCGCGCTCAAGGAGACCGACGGCGGGCCGATCGCCGTGCACGGCAGTGCGACTCTCGGCGCGAGCCTCGCCGACGCCGGTCTGGTGGACCGCTACCACCTGCTGGTGTTCCCGGTGCTGCTCGGTGCCGGCCGGCGCCTGTTCTCCGCCGCGGACAAGGACAAGACCATGCTGAAGCTCGTCGAGTTCGCGGCCTTCGGCAACGGTGTCCAGAAGCAGGTCTTCGACGTCGTACGCTGACCCCGGCTGATCACCTGGAGGAGAACTGTCATGTCCGAGTCCTCCGAGTCCTCCGACGCCGACGCCGTGGACGCCGTGGACGATCCGGGGCGGTCGTCCGCGGCGGGTGCCGGCCGCGAGTTCGCGATCGAACGCGAGCTGGAGGTCGAGGCGAGCCCGCAGGACTACTGGGACGCGGTCACCAGCGGGAACGCGGGCTGGCTGTGGCCCACACCCGCACCGGAGCCCAGGGTCGGTGGTGCCGTGGCCGGCGGCGGGACGGTGTGTGCCTGGGAGCCGCCGCACCATCTGGTCCTGCGCCACGACGGGCCGGACGGCTGGTTCAACCAGCTCGAGCACATCGTCGAGGCCCGCGACGGTGGCACGACGTGGGTGCGGTACGTGCACAGCGGCGTGTTCGTCGACGACTGGGACAACCAGTACGACGGCGCCGCCGCGCACACCGACTTCTACCTGCACACCCTGGCCCAGTACGTGCGGGACTACACCGGTCGCCCGGCCGCGTGGGTGAACGTGGACGCGCCCGCGGCGTCGCTGGCGGGCGGGTTCGCGGTGCTGCGCCGCGCGGCGGGTCTCACCGATGTGCGCCCCGGCGACCGGGCGACCCTCACCGTGGCCGGCCTGGCCCCGCTGGAGGTGGTCGTCGACTATGTGGCGCCGCATTTCCTGGGCCTGCACACCGCCGATGCGATGTTCCGGGTGTTCGGCCGGGACGCGTTCGGCGCCCCGGTTGCCGTCGTCGCCCACCTGTTCGCCGCGGATGCCGATCCAGGTGCGGTCGAGGGTGCGCTGCGTACCTGGCTCGGTGAGATCTTCGCCTGATCACGCCGAGGCGGGTCAGTGCGCGTCCTGGCCGGGCGGGTCGGTGCACCGGCCGGTGATGACGGCGGCGACCGTCGACCCGGGGGCGATCCGCCCGTCACCGGCCATCGTGAAGATGCCGTGCAGCATCTTCGCGACGTAGACCCAGTCCAGTACCACGCCGTGGCGGTCGGCGAAGTCGGTGATGAACCGGTCGAGGGTGGAGTTGCGGCGGGCGTAGCCACCGCAGTGGAAGTCCTCGACGACGGTCCAGTTCGCCGACACCGCACCGAAGGTGGCCTGCTGCAGGGCGGCGACGTGGCCGGGCAGGAACCCGCCGCGCAGCACCGCCACCCCCACCGCGTGCGGCCG
Organism: Frankia sp. R43; assembly: GCF_001306465.1. Taxonomy (NCBI): domain Bacteria; kingdom Bacillati; phylum Actinomycetota; class Actinomycetes; order Frankiales; family Frankiaceae; genus Frankia; species Frankia sp. R43. Next base: position 93,671 of record NZ_LFCW01000009.1, read on the forward strand.
CCGGCCGGCGGGTTGGGCGAGGCCGGCGGCGAGACCGGCGAGGGTCCCACCGGTGCCGGCCGGGACGAACACCACGTCCACGTCGGGGACCTGGGTGACCAGCTCGGCGGCGAGCTCCGCGCAGCCGCGCACCGCCAGCGTGTTGCTGCCGCCTTCGGGGAGCAGGTAGAACCGGCCGAACCGGTCGCGCAGCTCGGCGTGCAACGCCGGGTCGTCGCGGGAGCGGTACCGGCTCCGGTCCAGGTAGGTCAGGCGCATCCCCCGCGCCGCGGCGGTGGCCAGCACCGGGTTGAGCGGGTGGTGTTCCTCCCCGCGGATCACCCCGATCGTCGCGAATCCCAGATGCCAGCCGGCGGCCGCGGTCGCGGCGATGTGGTTCGAGTAGGCCCCGCCGAACGTCAGCAGGGTGTCATGGCCGGCCTCGGTGGCCGCGGTCAGATTGCGCGTGAGCTTGCGCCACTTGTTCCCCGGGACGTCGGGGTGGATCAGGTCGTCCCGTTTCAGCAGCAGGCGCACACCGCGGGCGGTGAGGCGTTCGTCGGCCACCTCGACCACGGGTGAGGGCAGCCGCGGCACCAGCCCCGGCCCGGCCGGGCGGTGTCGTCCCGTCTGCTCACCCACCGGACCAGCGTGCCACCGCCCACCGGCCGCACCGGCGCCGCATCCATGATCTGCTGGAGACAGGATCTGCCGGAGATCAGCTGTCGGGGTGGATCGGGCGAGGAGGTCGGTGTGAACGTCGAGACACGCGCCCTGCACGAGGCCCGTATCCGCGGTTGGAGTACCGCCGCCGGGCCACATCTGGTGCTGGCCCTGCTGTCCGAGCCGTCCGTGGCGACTGAGGTCCTCGCCGAACACGGCGTCACCTACGACCGGGTCGCCGGTGACGGTCAGTGGGGCGCGTTGGTGACGCCCCGAACCGACGGCGCTGTGGCTCCCCCTGACCGTGCGGCGCCGGGGATGACTCCCGACGCCTACAAGGTCTGCGGGCGGGCCGCGGGCCTTGCCCTCGCGGCCGGTTTCCCGCGGCCGCGCCCCGAGGACTGGCTGAGCGCCCTGGTGTATTCCGGTGACGGCATGGGTTTCGCCGCCGTCCTGCAGAGCCTGGGGGTGTCGGTGCTTGATGTCGTCGCGTCGATGCGCAGGCGTGGGCTGGTCCTGCCCCGGTCGAGGTCGCCCCGTTCACCCGGCCGCGGGTGACCCGCCGCCCCCGCCCCTGACGCGGAACGCCTCGGACGAGGGTGGCGGTGGAGGCGGCCACGGCCGGGTGAACGGCCGGGCCGCCTCCGATGGCTGTCCGATGGCTACCGGATCACCGGCTCGGTGTTGCCGGTGTTCTTGGTGTTCTCGGTGAGGTGGCGGGTGAAGAACAGCTCGGCGCTGGCCACCTCGAAGCGGGGCAGGTCCATGTGCCGGCCGGTGTTGGCGTGCAGGGTCTTCTCCGTGGCCGCGAAGGCGTCGAACAGGGCGAGGCCAGCCTCGCGGGGCACGAGCTCGTCGTCCCACTGCAGCAGGAACTGCACCGGGACGATGATCCGGGCCGCATCACCGGTGAGATGCGCCGAGCCGACGAGACCGAACACGGCCGCGGTGATCCGCGGTTCGGCGGCGACCAGCGGGATGCCGATCATGGTGCCCAGCGACACCCCCCAGTACCCGACGGGCACGCCGGGTGCGACGCATTCGAGGGTCTCGAGTGCGTCCAGGGTGGCCTGCCATTCGGGGACGGCCTGGTGGGCACGGGCGGCGTTGTCCTCGGCGAGCAGGTCGCCGACGGGTTCACCCGCCGCCATCCGCCGCTGCAGGTCGGCGAAGAACTGCTCGTCCGCGGTGGTTCGCGGCCGGTCACCGTGGCCGGGTGCGTCGATCGCCGCCGCGACGAACCCGCAGCGGGTCACATAGCGCTGTGCGCGGGCGAGGACCCCGGGGGCGTGGCTGTGCTGACCGCCGCCGTGGCCGAGCAGCACCAGCGGCCGGGCAGTGGCGGTGTCGGCCTCGGTTCCGGCGGGAGACCACAGCGCGCCGGTGATGCCGTCGACGGTGAAGCGACGTTCCCGGACTCCGGACGCGGTCGTCTGGGAGGTGACGTGCAGGTGCATAGGTTCGTTGCCTTTCGGGATGCCTCTTTCTGGGCGCTCCCGACGGCCGCCTGTGTCAGGCAGCCCGCCCCGCGGGGCGACGGAAGAGGGAGAGCACCCAGCCGGATACAGCGGTAATGGGTCTCACCTCCTGCGGCCGCAGCGGACGGACAGGGTGACATTACCAGCTCGGGTGGACCGAGCCATCGGCACCGTGCGTACCCGGGCGGACCCTGCAAGCAACGGAGCGGACGGATATCCCTATTGTCTCCCCTGGCGACAATAGGGGGCGTGGTCGGATGATGCGGGTGGTCCCGGTTCTCGGTGCTCTTGTCGGTGTGGTGTTGGCCGCCGGCTGTGGAGTGGTTCCCGATGTCCTGCCGCTGGATGACTGCACCGGCGCTGATCGGCGTTTCGCGAAGAAGCTGGACGCGCTCACGGTGCTGGAGATCCGTCCCAGCGGCGCGACCCTCATCCCGGGCGGCGCCAGCCATGGCTGCTCCGACAGCACGTACTTCCCGTACGCGTCCCGCTGGTACCACACCGGGATCTCGGCCGAGGAGGTCGCGGACTTCTACCATGACGCACTACCCGCGGCCGGCTGGAAACTGCGCCGCGCCGATCCCATCCACGCGCAGCAGCGGGTGTTCTTCGGGGCGCGGCTGTGCTTCACCCGGCCTGTCGACGGGGTCGAGACGTATCTGTCGGTGGGCTTTCTCGGTGCTCTCGACGCCGGCCCCGAGGATGTGCTCGGGTCAGGACCCGCCGATGTCGACCTGCATGTCATGGCCGACCCCGAGGACGGCCATGTGAACAACTGCTGACGTTTCCCGTGTGGCTGGGTGATGCGTGCGGATGGTCGCTGCTGGCCTTGTACGGTCCGTCGTGGGTTGGACCAGGCCTTCTGCTCCGTTTCGCGGGGCGGGGCGGGTGCGGAGTCGGCGGAGGGTGAGTCCGGGGCATGGCGTCGAAGGCAGCAGCTGAGCCGGTGCCGGACGAGCTGAGCCGACGACTGGGGGTGGCCGACGCGGTACTCGTCGGCCTGGGGGCGATGATCGGCGCGGGGATCTTCGCCGCGCTCGCGCCGGCCGCCCGGGCTGCCGGTTCCGGGCTGCTGATCGGCCTGGGGGCCGCGGCGGTCGTGGCGTACTGCAACGCCACCTCGTCGGCGCGGCTGGCGGCCCGCTACCCGGCGTCGGGGGGTACCTACGTCTACGGCCGGATGCGCCTGGGTGACTTCTGGGGGTATCTGGCGGGCTGGGCTTTCGTGGTCGGCAAGACCGCGTCGTGCGCGGCGATGGCGCTGACCGTCGGGGCGTATGTGTGGCCGGGTGGGGCCCATGCCGTCGCGGTCGCCGCGGTGGTGGCGCTCACCGCGCTGAACTACGCCGGGGTGCACCGCTCGGCGTTGGCGACCAGGGTGATCGTGGCGGTGGTGCTGGCGGTCCTCGCCGCGGTGGCGGTCGCCGCGCTGACCGCCGACGCGGCGGAGGTGGACCGGCTGCGGGTCGGCGCGGACATGACTGTGCGCGGGGTGCTGCAGGCGGCGGGCCTGCTGTTCTTCGCCTTCGCCGGGTACGCGCGGATCGCCACCCTCGGGGAGGAGGTCCGTGACCCGGCCCGCACGATCCCCCGCGCGATCGGGGTGGCACTGGGGATCACGCTGGTGGTGTACGCGGTCGTCGCGGTCGCCGTCGTGATGGTGCTGGGCCCGGAGGGGCTGGCCGGGGCCACGGCGCCGCTGACGGACGCCGTGCGGGTCGCCGGGGCCGGCTGGCTGGTACCGGTGGTGCGGGTCGGGGCGGCCCTCGCCGCGCTCGGATCGCTGCTCGCGCTGATCCTCGGGGTGTCGCGCACGGCGTTCGCGATGGCCCGTGACCGGCATCTGCCGCACCTGCTCGCGGCGGTCCATCCCCGGTTCGCGGTGCCGCACCACGCCGAGGTGGCCGTCGGTGTGATCGTCGCGGTCCTGGCCGCGACGGTGGATCTGCGCGGGGCGATCGGGTTCTCCTCGTTCGGGGTGCTGGTGTACTACGCGATCGCGAACGCCAGCGCCTGGACGCTCAGCGCGGCGGAGGGCCGCCCGCCCCGGCTGGTTCCCGTCGTCGGGTTCGCCGGCTGCCTGCTGCTCGCGTTCGCGCTGCCGGTGGCCGCGGTCGCCGGTGGTGGTGCCGTGCTGGCGGCCGGTGCGGGTGTCTACGCCGCCCGCCGCAGCTGGGGTGCCCGGCGCCGGTAGGGTCCATCGGTGCCGGTGGCCCCGCCACCTTCGCCCGACAAAGCCAGGTGGCGGGACATCAGATCAGCACGCGGTCAGCGTGGCGGTTCGGTGTTCTGGGTGTGGGCGGCGTCGAGGAAGGCGGTGTAGGAGATGACACCGGGGATGGGCACGTCGAGGGCGCCAGCGGTGCTGGTGAGAGTCTTCTCCTCACCGAGCAGGCGCCCGTCGGTCGGGTCGAACAGCAGGGTGTAGCGGGTGGGTAGCCCCGACATGGCGCTGTCGACGGCGACGGCGAGCGCGGGCCGGCCGGCCCGGTCGACGGCCCGACCCAGCAGGTACACCTGCGGTATGTCGGCGACGATGTCGAGGACAGCGGCACGAACCGGGGCGGACGGGGCCTGTTCGAGGTAGAGGTCGGCGACCGCGACCAGGGTCTCGGCGGGACCGTTCTCCACCGGATGCCCGGCGGCCAGCGCTACTGCGAGCCCAGCCGTGTCCGCGGGCAGGTCCGTCGGGTACATGGCGCTCAGCCCGCCGGGTGCGATGGTCTCGTCGCCCGGAGAAGGGCGGGGATGTCCTTCGTCCTCCCACGCCCGCCGTGCCTGCTCGGAGGGGAACTGTGGCTCGCCTGGGGCGGTCCTGACCCGCCCGGAGCCGTCGCCGGCACGCCACACCTCGCGGGTGACGGGCAGCACCGCGGAACGGACCGAGATCCCGTCGATACGGGTCGTCAGATCCCAGCTTTGGGTACGCACATAGTGATAGCCGGTGGTGGGTGGCGCCTCGCCGTCCTGGGTGTCTTCACCGCTGTGGGTCGCGCGCAGGCGATCGGCGAGGGTGTGGAGAACCTCCCGGGCGGTGCCCGGTTCGGCCTGGTAGGCCAACGACGGTGGCGTGGCCGCCTGCGCCGGTGACCCGACGGTGCCACGGGGCAGACCGAACTGGGTGGCGACGAGCGCCACCAGCACGGCGAGTACCCCGACCGGTGCCAGCCACAGCCCGCCGGTCCGCCGCCGGCTGCTGCGTCGGCGGCGCCGCGTTGTCCCGGCGTCCACGTCCACGGATGTCTCCAGGATGCGGGTGAGGACCTTCGCGCGGTCGGTCGTGGCCAGCCCGTCGTGGCCGTCGGCCGGGTCGTGTCCGTGCAGGAGGAGCCGGACCTTCCACACGTCGTCGGTGCTGGCGTCGGTCATGATGCCTCCTCGGTGACGGGGCGTGGGTGTGCCGGCGCGGCCGGACGCGTGGACGCAGGCGTGTGCTCGGAGGAGGGGGTGGTCGGCGTGGGGAGCTGTTCCTGCAGCCGCCGCCGGGCCCGGTGCAGGCGGACCGACGCAGCGCCGGGGCGTATCCCCAGCACCTGCGCCGCCTCGCGGACGCTCAGGCCATCCCAGCCGATGAGGGTGAGCAGTTCCCGGTCCGCGGTGGACAGCCGTCCCAGCGCGGCGCGCACCGTGTCACGTTCGACCAGCGTCTCGGCCGGGTTCCCGCCGGCGGGCGGGCGGTGCTGTTCCACGGCGAGCCGCAGCGCGTGACGTCTGGTCTCCCCGCGGCGCTGGTTGGCGACCACCCGGCGGGCCACCCCAAGCAGCCACGGCAGCGGCGGGTCGGGTACCTCGGGCAGGCGCCGCCATGCTGTCAGGAAGGTCTCCGCGGCGACGTCGTGCGCCGTGTGCCGGGGTACCTCGCGCAGCGCGTACCGCAGCACCGGTGTGTACTGCGCTTCGAACAGGGCGGTGAACTCCGCCTGTGGATCATTGATCCCCGCCACGTCACCACGTCTCCCCTCGGGTCCCTGCCGAGAGGATGTCCGGCACCGCTCCGGTCCTTACAGACGCCGATGGGTGTTCTCGTCGCAGGCTCCCGCAGCGACCGCGATGCGGTCAGGTCGGTTTGCGGGCTTCGATGAGGAACCGTGTGGTGTGCGCCTCGAAAGGCCCGTGGGCGCGGATGCGGTCGTGCAGCGCCGCGAGCTGCGGACGGCAGCGGTCGACGGTGAATCCCGGGACCATCCAGATCACTTTCCGTAGGAAGTAGATGACCGCGCCGACGTCGCGGAACTCGGTGTGCAGGGTCTCCATCCGCAGGTCGAGGACCTGTAGCCCGGCGGCTTCGGCGTCGGCGCGGGCCCGGTCGGGGTGGCGGCGTCGGCGCACCTCGGCGGGTTGGGAGCCGAGGAAGAACTCGACGAGCTCGAAGACACTGGCCGGGCCGACCTGCTGGGAGAAGTAGACACCCCCCGGGGTGAGGACGCGGCTGATCTCGTCCCAGCGGGTGGTCACCGGGTGGCGGCTGACCACCAGGTCGAAGGCTTCGTCGGTGAAGGGCAGCGGTGTGTGGCCGTCCGCGGCGACGACCAGGACGCCGCGGGGTCGCAGCAGCGCGGCGGCCCGTGCGAGGTTCGGTGGCCAGGACTCGGTGGCCGCTGTCCGGGTCGCCAGGCGGGGCACGCCGCCGAGGACCTCCCCACCGCCGGTCTCCAGGTCCAGCGCGGCAGTGGCGCGTGCCATCCGCCGGCCCATCGTGTGCGCGTACCGCCACGACGGGCGCTGCTCGCTGGCCCGCCCGTCCAGCCAGGAGAAGTCCCATCCGTCGACGGGCGCCGCCTCGGCCTCGGCGACCAGATCCTCGAATCGGCGCATCATCGGTCAGTGTCGCTCAAGGATGTCGGGCTCGCCCGGCGACGGCGGGGGCGGGCTCGTCTGCTGCGACCGTGGTGACGGTTCACATGCCTTCGTGGAACCGTCCCTGGCGGCGAGGTCCTCACGGAGGAGACGGGCGACAACGGTGGCGTAGGCGGTGACAGCGAAGACGACGATTCCCACCACGGCGGCGACGGCCCCGGACCTGATGACCGTGCTGTCGAGCCAGCCGGCGCCCTTGTCGGTCGCGTTGGCGGCGATGACGACTCCGAGGGTGCCTCCGAGGCAGCATCCGGATCCGATGCCGGTGCGGCTACGGACCTGTCTGCCGCCGAACCCGGAGGCCACGCCGCAGGGGACACCCAGGAGAACGGCTGTGGCCAGAGCGCCGGCACCGATGTGGTGAGCGCCGAGGCCGAGGAGAAAACCGGTGACCATACCGACGAAGCCCGTGACGAAGCGCTCCCCGGGTGGAGCGGGAGCAAGGACGGCGCGGGCGGCGGTGGTGCCGTGGCCGGTGAGCCGGTACATCCGCTGCGGCTGGCGTGGTTGCAGGTCGGGATCGGGGTGGCCCGGTGTGGGTTGGGTGTCGTAGCCGCTGGCCAGCCAGCCGGCGGCGTCGAGCCGGGCGAGGACGGTCGCGGCCGGACGCCCGTGACGGCGGGTGAGTTCGTGATCGCTGTAGCCACGGTGGGGGTCGCGTAGCAGGTACCGCAGCAGCATCTCGGTGGTCACGGCGAACGACGGGTGCGGCTGCGGGTGCCGGCGACTACGCACCCGGTAACCGTACTGATCGTCCTGCCCTCATCCCCGCGGCACCATCGACCTGCGGTGGGCGTAGGTCAGTAACACCAGCACCGCCACGGTCAGCGTGGTGTTCGCGGCGTATTTGGCCGGGTAGGACACGTCACCCAACGGGTCGACGACAAACGACAGGCCGGCGTTGACGAGCAGCGCGCCGCCGGCGGCGGCGAGGGCGTGCGGACGTCCCCATCTTCGCCGGCGGGCGAGGGTCGTCAGCAGCGCGGCGCCGCCGAGGAGGATCAGCAGGTCGACGGCGACACCGGGCCAGGTTGGTGGGAGCAGTTGGTGGGCGGTGAGCGCGATCACGACGGCGCCGGCAGGCAGCCACGGAGGGCGGTGGCGCCCCGCCGCGGGTATGACCGGCGGTGACGTGTGGCGGGGGTCCGGGCATGGTGCGGCGAAAGCCGCCGCGACGAGCAGGACCACGACGAGCGCGGTTGCGGCGAGCTGGGCCGGGGAGGCGCGGAAGGTACGGCTGGCGTCGTCGTGGATCAGCGCCGCGGCCGCCAGGTACAACACGGTCAGGGTGAGGATGCCGGGCCGGTGTAGCCAGGGCCGGTCGGCGAGGCGGGGTACGCAGGACTCGACGACGACGATCGGGGCGGTGAAGCTCCAGATGATGTGGCCGGTGAGGAAGTTCAGCAGGTAGTAGACGCTCAGGCCGGTGTCACCGAGGAGGGTGGGGGTGCGGTCGTCGTCCCAGGTCGGGTCGCCGGTGAGGTGGGGGTTGAACAGGCTCTGGTCGACGAGTCCGGCCTGGGTGAGGCCGAACGCGGCGGCAAGCAGGACCATGGTCGGCCAGCCACCGCCGATGCGGCAGGTCATCTCGCGAATGAGGACGGCGACGGTGCCGTAGAGCGGGACGAAGATGATCAGTCCGGCGAGCATGGTCAGGGGCCGGCTGATGCTGTCGGCGTAGCCGATGAGGTATTCGGCGCAGATCGGGGCGAGGACCGCCAGCCCGGCGGCGGCGATCAGCTGTGTCCGCCGCGCCCGTCCCTGTGAGGTGTCCGGTGCCGGGCTGGCGGGCTCGTGGGCCTGGCGGGGTCGTTCAGCTGTGGTCATGTCGGGTGCTCGTGCTGCCGGCGGCCGCGACGACGAGCAACCCGACGACGATCATGATGATGAAGCTGTAGATCTCATAGCCGGCGGGTGCGAGATGGCGCAGGAAGCCCATCACAGGTGGCCACCAGCCGAACGCCTCGCGGAGCAGGCCGCACAGGCCACCGACGGCGAGGACGCCGCCGAGGGCCTGCCCGGCGGCGGCCACGGGCCGCAGCGCCGGATCGGCCTGCGGCTGCGGGGATGGGGACGAGGACGGCTGGTCGGGCGGAGGCTGGTCGGGGGCGCTCATGTGATCGACGGTAGGGAGGGCGGGTCAGCCGTCGCATCGGGCGGAGGATGGCGGGCAGGTGACCAAAGTGGGTGGTGGACTGCCGGGTGTCATCCTTTGGTATCGCCTCCGGTGCGGGGCCTTTCGGGGCGGTTCGGGCCCGCGTAGATTGCCGGGGCATGCCCCGTGTGCAGCGCACCGGGCGGGACTGGGCCGCCGACCTGGGGTTCGTCCTGTTCGCCGCCTGTTTCGCCGCGCTCACCTCGCAGACCGTCACGGTGATGGACGATCCGGGGCCGGTATGGCGGGTGGTGGACCAGGTCGCCGGCGGGCTGGGATGCGCGGCGCTGCTGGCGCGGCGGCGATGGCCGGTGCCGTTGGCGGTGGTGCTGGTGGCCGCGGGGACGGCGACACCGTACCTGACAGGCCCGGTGCTGGTGGCGGTGTTCACCGTCGCCGCGACCCAGCAGCGGCGGGTCACCGCGGGGGTGGCGGCGTTGGTGTTCGCCCCGCTGCCGCTGTTCCTGTGGAGGCTGGCGGACCTGCCCGAAGCCCGGGCGGATCGTGCGATGACCTATTTCGCGCTGGTCGCGGGGGCTGTGGGCTGGGGGTTGTTCCGGCGCTCGCGGGGGCAGCTGATCGCGTCGCTGCGAGCGCGGGCGGAGCTGGCGGAGGCGGACGCGGAGTTACGCGCGGACCGTGCCCGCCAGGAGATCCGCGCCCAGATCGCCCGGGAGATGCACGATGTGCTGGGGCATCGGCTGTCGCTGTTGAGCGTGCATGCGGGGGCGTTGGAGTTCAACACGTCCGCGTCGGCGGCGCAGGTCGCCGAGGCGGCGGGGGTGATCCGGGAGAACGCGCATCTGGCGTTGCGGGATCTACGCGAGGTGATCGGTGTCCTCAACGACGGTGGTCCCGGCGACGAGCTGTGGCCGTCGGTGGGCCTGGCGGATCTGGGGCGGCTGGTGGCGGAGACGCGGGCGGCGGGGGCCGCCGCGGAGCTGACCGGATGGGCCGGCGGGCTGGTGGAGGGGGTGGCTCCGCCGGCGGCGGTGGGGCGGGCGGCGCTGCGGATCGTGCAGGAGGCGCTCACGAACGCCCGGATGCACGCACCGGGCGCGCCGGTCGCGGTGCGGCTGTCCGGCGGGCCGGGCCGGGGGTTGACCGTGAACGTCCACAGCGGGCCGGTGCCCTCGTCCCCCGGGTCATCCGCCGAGGCAGACCCGCCGACGGCGGTGCCGCGGCTGGCGGCGGGGTGGGCGGGTGGTGGTGCGACCGGTGGCGGGCGCGGTCTGGTCGGGCTGGCGGAACGGGCCCGGGTAGCCGGTGGTGTGCTGCGGGCGGGGCCGACCGCGGACGGGTTCGAGGTCCGGGCCTGGCTTCCGTGGGCCGCCGAACCCGCCGAGGACCAGAAGCCGGACCGGGAGCGGGAGCGGGGAGGCAGCGTGGATGATCGGTGTCCTGCTGGTGGATGACGACGCTCTGGTGCGGGCCGGGTTACGGCTGATGCTCGGCGGCGCCGGGGACATCGAGGTGGTCGCCGAGGCCGGGGACGGCGGGCAGGTCGCCGCGTTGGTCGCCGCGCACCGGCCCGCCGTGGTGTTGATGGACATCCGGATGCCGGGTGTCGACGGGGTGCGGGCGACCCGGATGGTGCGGGCGGTGCCCGGTGCGCCGGAGGTGCTGGTGCTGACCACCTTCCACACCGATGCCCATGTGCTGGGGGCGTTGCGGGCCGGGGCGGCCGGGTTCCTGCTCAAGGACACCGCCCCGGGTGACATCGTGGCGGCGATCCGCACGGTGGCCGCGGGTGATCCGGTGCTGTCCCCGGCGGTCACCCGCCGGCTCATCGACCAGGCCACCGCCGGTGGTGACGGTGGGTGTGACGACGTCGCCGCGCGGGCCCGGGCCCGGCTGGGGATGTTGGGGGATCGGGAGCGGGAGGTGGCGTTGGCGGTGGGCCGGGGCCTGTCGAACGCGCAGATCGCCCGGGAGCTGCACCTGGCGTTGCCGACGGTGAAGACGCATGTGTCGCGGATCCTGACCCGCCTCGACCTGAACAACCGGGTGCAGATCGCGTTGCTCGTCCACGACGCGGGACTGCGGTGACCCGGTGGCTTGGGTGGCCTGGGACGGCTACTGACGTTCGAGCTTGGCGGCGAGCTGCTTGACCAGCCGGGCTTCCAGATCCGCGTCGGGTGTCCGCCCGTCGGCGGCGACGACGAGGGTGGCGAAGACCCGGCCGCCGCCGAGGTGGATGACGTCCATGGTGGAGTCGGCCGTGAAGGTGACACGGTAGGCGGAGAGTGCCCCGTCGGGGGTGGGCAGCTCACGCATCGGGTCGTCGCCGTCGTCGGACATCGTCTTGTTCTGGCAGCTCAGGTAGTCGGGATGGCGCAGCGCGGCGGTCACGGCCTGGACCTGGTCGGCGGTGTAGATCCCGGCCAGGGAGCCGATCTCCAGGCTCTGCTTCTCGCCGCGTTCGGAGGTGGCTTCGGAGGTGAACGTGTCGCTGTGCGCCTCGTCGGCGGATGTGGGGCTGAGGGTGTCGGGGGTGACGCCGAGGCAGGCGGCGAGGTCCTTGTCGAACATGTTGAGGGGGCTGTCGTCGCCGGGGTCGTCCATGTGCTCGGTCGGCGCGGCGGTGAGTCCGGTGGTTTCCGGGCCTTCGGTGAGGACGTAGTCCTTGGCCGCGATCGGGCCGGTCCGGCGGGGGATGTCCGCGATACCCCCGCCGGTGCCGTCGTCGCCGCAGGCCGCCGTGGTGAGCAGGAACAGCACGCTGGCCGCGGCGGTGCGCAGGCGCAGGCGGGTCTCGGAGGCGGCGGAGCCGACCAGGGGCAACGGACTCTCCCAACAGTCATGGGGGGCATACGGATGATTCACCCATTGTCGCCCCATGTATTCGGTTATGTGCGGCGCGGATCGGGTGGGTGCACCTGATCTCCCTGTCGCGTTCCCGACCCCGGACCGTGTCAACGAGAACGGGGTCCCGCCGTCGCCGCCCTCCCCACCTCAGCCGTCCGGGGTCAGGGCGTGGAGAGGACGTCGAGCCGACACCACCCGGATCTTCGAGGTCGGCCTGCGCACCCTGCTCGACGGGCTGGCCACCCTGGCCGCCGACCGGCGGCCGGACGGTCAGACGGTCAGACGACGCCGTGCTCGTAGGCGAAGACAACGATCTGGACGCGGTCACGCAGCGCCAGCTTGCGCAGGATCGCACCGACATGGGTCTTGACGGTCGACTCGCTGGCGAACACCAGCCGGGCGATCTCCGTGTTCGACAGGCCGCGGACCACCGCGAAGAACACCTCACGTTCCTTGCCGGTGAGCGACCCGAAGGCCGCCGGTGGCTGGGCGGGCGCACGGAACTCGTGGTCGAGCAGGCTGGTGAGATCCCGCGGGGCGAGCACGGCGTTGCCGGTGTGCACCGTGCGGATCGCGTCCCGCAGCTGGGCGGGGGTGGTGTCCTTGAGCAGGAACCCGCTCGCCCCACAGCGGATCGCGGTGGCCGCCCGGTCGTCGAGGTTGAACGTCGTCAGCATGATCAGCCGGACCGGTTTCGTGCGCCGGGCCACCCGCGCGGGCGCGAAGATCTGCCGGGTGGCCTCGACGCCGTCCATCTCGGGCATGCGGATGTCCATGAGCACGACGTCGGGGCGCAGGTCGTCGACCAGGCCGACCGCCTCGCGGCCGTCGGCCGCCGTGCCCAGGACCCGCATGCCGGGCTGCGCGTCGATGATCACCCGCACGCCCTCCCGGAAGAGCTCCTGGTCGTCGACGAGGAGAACACCGATCGGCGCGGCGTCCGCCACCGCCGCCTCGTCGGGCCCGACCGGCCCGGTCATGCCGGCCGCCCGGACACCGAGGACGAGGACAGCGCCGGCGCCGGCGCCGGCGCCGGTGAGCGCACGGGCAGGTTCGCCGCCGCGGTGAAGGTCGGCCCATCGGGGCCCACGCCCTGCTGGATGTCGAGGCTGCCACCGACGGACTCCAGCCGCCGGCGCATACCCGCGATTCCCTGACCGCCGCCGAGGCCCCCGAGGCCGTCGCGGGTACCGGCGGCGTCCACGCTGTTCGTCACCTCGATGGTGAGCGTGGCCGCCGCGCTGTCCGGCGCGGGCCACCGCCGCTCGACCCGCGTCGGCCGGTCACGCCGGCCGTGCTTCAACGCGTTGGTCAGCATCTCCTGCAACGTCCGGTAGGCGACCGCGTCGAGCTCGGGTGGCAGCGGACGGGCCTCGCCGGCCTCGGCCGCCTCGACCGGCTGGCCGCTGGAACGGACGGTGTCGATGAGCGAGTCGAGCCCGCCGCGGCGCCCCCGGTCGGGTTCCCGCGCCGGTTCGAGCACCTCCCGCACGTCGTGCAGCGAGGAACGGGCGGATGTCGCGATGGTCTGCATGGTCGTCTTGAGCCTGGCGGGGTCGTCCAGGAACTGCGCCGACTCCGCCTGGGCGAGGATGACGGTCAGCGAATGCCCGACCACGTCGTGGACGTCGCGGGCGAGCCGGTTCTGGGCGTCGCGCAGCCGGGCGATCTCCTGGGCCTGGCGGGCGTCGTGCTCGGCGACCTGGCGGGCGGCCTGCGCCGTGCGCGCCCGGGACAGGAACCGCATCATCAGACCGGTCAGGAACGGGACGGCGAGGAACGTGACACCGAACAGGAGCAGGCCCCAGATGGTGATCTGCCGGCTGTAGCCGGTCAGCAGGTCGTACAGCACATGCCCCCCGCGGCCCCCCGCCCGCACCCCGAGCGAGCGGACCCAGGCGACGCCCAGGACCGGGGCGGCACCGACCGTGGCGGCGGCGGCCAGCACCGTGGCGACCCGCCCCCAGCGCGCGGCGGCGAACAGCACCACCACCAGCGCGGCCTCGGCCAGCAGGACCGGTGTGCCCCCGACGAGCTGGACGAGACCCGCGACCCAGGCCGTGCCCAGCGCGGCCGCGGGCTCCCACCGGGCGGCGACGACGGCGCCGGCGACCAGCAGCAGGAAGACGACGTCCATGACCGGCGAGCCGGCAGGCCGCCACGTCCGGTCGAGTTCCGCCACGCCGACGATGAGGATCGCCGTCCCGGCCGCGGCGGCGGCGAACCCCTCCTCGGCTCTCATCCGACCCGCAGGGGACCACGGCCGACGCGGCCGACGTGGTCGTCGCGGTCGTCGCCGTGCTGCCCCCCGGCCACGGCCACAGCTGTGGCTCGGGCCGTGGCTGTGGCGACCGCGTCGGCGATCAGCAGCTCCAGCAGTTCGGGGTAGGGCACACCGGCCGCCGCGAACATCCGCGGTACCTGCGAATGGCTGGTGAATCCTGGCATCGTGTTGACCTCGTTGAGCACCGGGCCGGCGTCGGTGAGGAAGAAGTCGACCCGGGCGACACCGGCGCACCCGAGCGCGTCGTACACGGTGACCGCCGCCTCCCGCAGCACGCCCAGCTGCGCGTCGCTCAGCGGGGCGGGCACGAGGAACCGGGCGGAGCCGTCGTACTTGGCGGCGAGGTCGAAGAACCCGGCGTGCCCGGTGACGATCTCCAGCGGGGGAGCCACCGTCCGGGTGCCGTCGGGCCGGCCGAGAACGGCCAGGTCGATCTCACGGCCACAGATCACCTCCTCGACAAGGACCCGGTCATCGAGCGTCAACGCGGCCTCGACGGCGGCGGTGAGCTGCGCGGCGTCATGGACCAGGGACACCCCGTAGCTCGAGCCGGCCGAGACCGGTTTGACCACCGCCGGCAGTGGGGCCGTCACCGCGCCGGCGGCTGTCCGCGCCCGGTTCACCAGAATGCCAGGTGCGGTCGGGACACCGACGGCCTCGGCGATGAGCTTCGTCGCCCATTTGTCCATGGCCAGGGCGCCGGCGCGCACCGGGGAACCGACGTAGGGCACGCCGGCCAGTTCGCACAGTGCGGCCAGTGTGCCGTCCTCACCGCCCGGGCCGTGCAGCATCGGCAGCACGGCCACGCAGGACCGCAGCACCTCCACGGCACCGGCCAGCCCGACGAGGCGGCCCGTGTGGTCACGCCACCGGCCGTCGCGGTCGATGGTGAGGGCCGCCACGGCGTGCCCGGCAGCGGTCAGGGCCTCGGTGACCGCCGCCGCGGAGGCGAGCGACACCTCATGCTCACAGCTGGTCCCCCCGCCGATGACAACCACCCGGCCGGCGATCCGGCGTCCGGCCGTGGTGCCGTCCGCCAGCGCCGTCTCCTTCGTCTCCCGCATGGCGTTCTCCCTCATCGCGTTGTTCGTTCGCCGGGATCGGTGTGGGTGGTGACGACCCGGCGCAGCCGCGGCCCGAGTCCGGTGACGATCTCGTGCTCCAGCGTTCCGGCCCAGCGAGCCCAGTCCGCCGCCGTCGGCTCGCCACCGTCCCCAGGACCGAACAGCGTCACCACGTCGCCGGCCCGCGCCGGGCAGGCGGCCGGATCGGGGCCGAGATCGATGACGGTCATGTCCATCGACAGGCGCCCGACCACCCGGCGGCGCACCCCGGCGACCTGCACCTGCGCGCACGCGGCGACGCAGCGGGGCAGCCCGTCGGCGTACCCGACGGGCACCAGGCCGAGCCGGGTCGCCCGCGGAGACGTCCAGGTGTGCCCGTAGCCGACCGCGGTTCCCGCCGGCACCGTGCGGACGGTGACCAGTGGGGCGGTCAGGCGCAGCGCCGGGCGCAGCCGCACACGGCCCGACTCGTCGATGCCGACCAGGCCCGCGCCGATCCGGCTCAGGCTGTGATGGGTCCGCGGGTCGCTCAGCGTCGCGGCCGTCGCCGCGAGGTGACGGTCCCGGGGACGCAGCCCGGCGCCGAGGGCGACCCGGACACCCCAGTCGAAACATTCACGTCCCCGCCGGTTGGCCGGATGGCCGGGTTCGGCGGCGCAGGCGAGATGCCCCATCACCCCGACGACGCGGACGAAACCGGCCCGCTCGGCGCACCGCGCCGTGTGACACAGGGACTCCCACTGCTCCGGCGGGGTACCGTCGCGGGCCATCCCGGTGTCGAGCTGGAGATGGACACCGGCGCCGGGTGTCTGACGGGCGACCGCCCGCAGGTGGGCGTGGCTGGGAACGGCGAGCTCCACCCCCGCGCGGGTCGCCTGGGTGAAGTCGGCGTTGACCGGGTTGAGCCAGCTCAGCACGGGCTCGGTGAACCCCAGATCGCGCAGGGTGTACGCCTCGGCGACGCTGGTCACCCCGAACCGGGTCGCGCCACCGGCCAGCGCCGCCCGCGCGACATCGGCCAGGCCGTGCCCGTAGCCGTCGGCTTTCACCACGGCCATCACCTCACCGGCCCCGCGGGCACCGCCCTGGCGGCGGATGGCGCTGATGGTGCGAACGTTGGCGGTGACCGCCGCGACGTCGAGTGTCAGCGTGGGACCGGTCGTGCCGGTCCGTTGCAGCAGGGTGGCGGGTGTCATCCGGCCCGCCGAGGACCCGCACCCACCCGGGCCCGTGCCCTACCGGACGACCATCCAGGCGGGACGGGCGACTCGTGGTTCCCGCATGGGGGACACGCCGCGACGCGCGGGGCGGCCAGCGATCTCGTCGTGTTCGTCATGCCGGTCACTGTCGTCCCGCCGGGGGCCGCCGGCCTCCTCCGGAGGAACCGGATCCCTGTCCTCAGGTACCGCCTTCTCCGGACCAGGGGCCAGGTACCGCCACGCTGAGGCGTATCGCCACATGATCGTAAACGGGCCCGACACCTCCGCCCCGGCCCTGCCCGACTTCTTCCGGTAACCGGGGCGCAGCGTCGACCTGCCGGGACGTCACATCTCCGGCGCCGCGGTGGGACGGGTGAACTCGGGCTGGTCGAGCAGCCGCAGCCAGCTTCCGTCGGGCTGGCGGCGGGCGACCTGCGCCCGAGCACCGGTCCCGTCGGCGGGTGGGGTCGAGGTGAGGGCGATGTCGCCGCTGACCAGCGTCGGCAGGGACGGTTCCGGCTCGAAACGGGGGCCTGGGGCCAGGACCTTCTCCCACAGTGCGTGGATGGCGCCGCGGCCCACCGTCTGGCCGCCGGGTGGGTAGGCGAGCACCGCGTCCGGTTCGTAGAGCGCGGCGACCCCGGCCGCATCCCCGGCGTTGGAACGTTCGACGAACAGGCGGGTGAGGTCCTCGGGACGCATGGCCTTCTCGTACTGCTCGTAGTCCGACATGGACATCCTTTCGTCGGGTGATGCCTGGGGCGCCCGGTGAGGTGGCGCGGCGCGCTCTGTCCCTTCCCAGGCTGGCCGCCTCAGCCACAGAAGTCCAACAGATAGATCTTCTACGATCTAGAATCTGTGATTATGGAGCGACGACCCCGCCGTACTCGCCCCGATCTGGCGGAACACCCGCGACCCGGCCGCGTTCAGCGGGCAGGGTGCGGACCGGTGAACGCGGCCCGAACGCGGCTGGGAGGTGCCTGCCTGCTGGTCGCGGCGGTGCTGGGATGGGGCGAGCTGGAACACTGGCGGGCATCACGGCGCCAGCTCGGCACGACCACCCCGACCTCGGCTGTGGTGCGGGGCGCAGGCGAGGTGGTGGTCGTGCTCGGTTTCCGTAACCGGTCGGAGCGCATCAACGCGGTCAACCGATGGCGGGTCCGGGCCGGGCTGCGTTCCCTCGAAGGTGCGGAGTCCCGGCTGGTCCTGGCCGGAGGCCCGGTGGGCGGCCCGCGGGCGGAAGCGGACCTGATGGCGGACTACGCCCGCGGTGCCCGCGGCTACCACGGCCCGCTGTCCGTCGAGACCACCAGCCGCTCCACCTGGGAGAACATCAGCAACGTCATCCCCCTGCTCGAGGACGCGGACCGAATAAAGATCGTCTCGGACTCGTTGCACGCCGAGCGGGCCCGTGGCTACCTGTGGCGCCAGCGCCCCGACCTCGCCGCCCGTCTCGTCCGCGGTGGCGACCACCGCTTCGGTGAGCATTCGCTCCTCAAACCGGCCCTCGCGCTCCTCGGACGCCGGCGCCTGCGGCGTCAGAAGCTCCGCGCTGTCAGCCCAGGAAATCCATCAGCCGCTCGTTCAACTGGTCCGGCGCGGTGAGTGGCAGGGAGTGGTGGGTGGCTGTGGGGAGCAGTGCCACCTCGCCGTGCGCGAGCGTCCGGCGGGCTCTGTCGGCGACCTTGCCGGCGTGGTGGGCGCGACTGTGCTCCGCGAGCAGGACCAGTACCGGCATGCGGAGGTCGGCGGTCCGCGGGCGGCCGCCGGTGACGAACTTGCGGCCGGGAACAGTGGTGGCGAGCGCGTAGAGACGCTGCCAGGCCTCGTCCGGGTGGGCGTCTGCGGTCTCCCAGGACAGGAAGGCGCGGGCACGGGCCTCGCTCGGGCGGATCAGGGTGGGCAGTGCGCGCAGCAGGTAGCCAGGGCGGAATCCGGCGAAGACCTGGGTCGGGTCGACGAGGGCGAGGCGGGCGACCCGCTGCGGGGCGTGAAGTGCGTACCTGACGGCCAGCCAGGCGCCGTACGAGTGACCGCACAGGTGCGTGCGGGCAAGCCCGAGCCCGTCCATCAGCGCGTCCAGCCAGGACTCCAGATCGTCGGCGCTCTTCAACGGTGCGCCCCGCCGTTCGGTGCGGCCGGCGTCACCCAGCAGATCAACCGCATGGACCCGGTACCGCCTGCCGAGAGCGGGTGCGTTGGCGAACCAGACCAGGCCGGTGGCTGAGCCGCCGGGCAGCAGCAGGAGCGGGCTGCCGTCCGCTCGGCCGTACACATGAACCCGGGTGGGCCCGTAGGGGGTGGCGACGTCGCGCTCCTCGGTGGACTCGGGCCAGCGGGCACGGAGCTCGTCGTAGACAAGATCGAAAGCGGACGGCGACATGGAGATTCCTCTCGCTCAGCGATAATCTCGCTCAGCGAGATATTAGCCAGTGGTTCGAGGGAGTGTGCATGGACGAGCAGAGCCCGGCGATGGGACTGGTTCACCTGCTGCGCGCGGTGACCGTGGAGTTCGACCTGCTGGGCGCCAGGTTCGCCGCGCGCCACGGGCTGCATCCCACCGATGTGCGCGCGCTGATCCACCTGCTGGATGCGGCACGGGTCGGTACCCGTGCCACGCCCGGGTGGCTTGGCGAGCAACTACTCCTGAACTCTGCCGGGACCACCGCCCTGGTGGATCGGCTGGAACGGCTCGGACTGGTCCGGCGCAGCAGGGACACCACCGATCGGCGACGTGTGCTGCTGGAGGTGGAGGAGAAGGCCACGGAACTCGGGTGGAGCTTCTTCGGGCCGATGATCGGCGAGGTGGTGGCGGCCGCGGACGGTTTCGAGGCGGGCGAGCTGGAGACGGTGCGTCGCTTTCTTACCTCGGTGCTGGAGTCCGCCGGCCGGGCACATTCACCCTGAGCAGGGCCGGGGGCCAGCGGAGGCATCGGCGAGCCTGGTCGCGGTTCCGTCCGGGGTGAACGGGTGGTGGAAGGTGAAGCCGTGCGGTGCGCAGCCGTGGTCGTGGAGCTGTTCCAGCCGGGAAACCCCGTCCCGCCAGGTGGGTGTCACGCCGTCGGAGACCCACCAGACGACATGATTCGGGTGCGCCGTCCTCTCGAACCAGTCATGGCGCCTGTTGAGCGCAGCACGATGCAGCCCGGTGTAGATGGCGTCGAAGGCGGGGCGCAGACCGGTCCAGAGTGAGAGCGTCGCGGCGAGGGCGACGGTTTCCACGGTACGCCCCTTTTCATACCAGGTCGGTACCGCGAACGCGCCCCATGCACCCCAGTCCGCATCGAAGAATGTGGCCCGACCGCCAACCGCCGCTTCCGCATGAGCGAGATATCCGGGATGCAGGCTGATCTTCCGGTAGACGGCCGCACCGCTTTCCTGGAACTCCCGGGTGAGAGCCGACGGATCGGCGAGAGGTGACTTCAGGACGCCGAACGTGTACAGCGCAAGACGGGGCATGCGTATCTCCCTGGCCGAGGTTTCCTCACAGGGCAGGTCCTTGACGATGTGGCTGCCCGGCAGGTGAAGATAGCCGCCCCCCGGCGGCGTTGTCCAAGTTGCTTTTTCCCTGTTCATGTGGCCATCCGCCGGGTTCTCGCGGCGGCGGGATCAGGTCCTGGCCGGAGGTACTGCCGCCACCGGCTGCCGCCACCGGCAACGTCCACGGCGGGCGCCCCTTACTCCTGCACCGGCGACGTGTACCTCCCCGCGATGCTGTACTCGGTGCAGGGCGCGGTTCCTCTCGACTGGCAATGACGCAGGTGGTTCTCCCGCTCCTGGAGAATCAGGACGGCGACGATCAGCCCGATGACGAACGCGACCGCCCACCGCCTGACGGCACCCTGGTCGCGGACCAGCCAGGCCAGCAGGAGCGCGCCCAGGGGTGCGCCGGCCGCAATGACAGCGGCCTGGACCAGGATCTGGGCGCTGGTGACGATCTGGTCTCGGGTCAGTGGGTCGCCGGTCATGTTGGTCACCATGAGCTCCGCGCCGAACAGGCATACCGCCGTCCCGAGGACCGCCACGAAGCCCAGCAGCACCCGCAGAGGAAGGGTCGCGTCGAACCCGCCCTGCGCCGAGGTCCGATCGGTCACGCTGTCGATCCCCGCCCGGCGATCACGGCCCGCCGGGCGGTTCGGTGGCCGTCACCCCGCCCGACCAGCACGGCGATCGCGAAGATCGGCCCGATCCACGACCCGAAGATCATTCGATGCTCTCCTTCGGGAAGCAAAGATTGCGCGTTCCTGGGCCGTCCCCACCCCGTCCGTACTGGTGCCATGTAGGTTTCCTTCACGGCGGAACTCCTTTCCGAGGCAACTGCACCGTAACGCGAGACCAGCCAGCCAGACGGTGATCGTCCGTAGCTGGCGCGACCCTACCGGGGGGCGGGATCATGCGAACCCGAGGCCCAGCACCGTCCGACCGGACCGCAACCCTCGCGGACAATCCCAGCGGACACCTGGCGCCGACAGCATGACGATGCCGGAGGAAGACGGCCGGGTAGCAGGGGAACCGACCACACCCGGCCAGGGCACCCCTCTCGCGCACGGCGATCCGCAGCCTGCGCAACCGCAGCAGAAACCGATCAATATCCCCACGGAATACAGGGTCGCCGTGGGGACCTCGCTGGCGGTACTTGTCTTCCTCGTTTTCTTCGCGGTGTGGGCGAGAACAGCCGCGCCCAGCTCCTGGCGGATTCCCGTCTACACCCTGCTGGCGCTGGTCGGGTTTCCCGTGGCGTTCGGCCTCCTGACCCTGGCCCTGGACTGGTGGACGGACTGGTGGAACGGATTCCTGGGAGTCCCTCTACTGGTGGTGATTCTGGCGGCCACAGGATTTTTCGCGATGGTGCACGCCGTCGGATTTCTCGGCGTGATGCATATTCTGGGAGTTCTCGCGCTGGGATCCTTCAGGTAGGACCGTGAACGTGAAGCGGAACAACAGCTGACGGCAGTCACCGTCAGCGGCGGCGATGCGCATTCACCGAGCTCAGGGCGGCGATCGGTGTTTTCCCCAGGGCCGCTCCGGGACCAACCTCTCGACCAGCGGGAGGACGTGCCAGTCGATGATCTCCTCGCCGACCGGCACGCCGGCCGCAAGCGCCTGGCGCAGGTCGGCGCGGGCCTGTTCGACGGCGTCGGACCGAGGCCGCTCACCGCTGGCCCACCCCGACCCGCAGCCCGTTCCGTTTCGTAACGTTCCGTTCGGTTGCATGGCGGCGACGAAAGTGGATCCCGATGTGGCTCCCGCGCCAGGACTCCCCCAGGTGCCCCCCGATGTCTAACGCCCGATAAGCCTCCCTTATCGGGCGTTAGACATCGGGGGAGTCGGTGGCCACCCAGCCCATCCGGGCTACTTACGTTTCGTCGTTACGTCGCCATGCTGACGCAACGACGAAACGTAATGTTCGTGGGTGTGGGGTCCGGAGCGAACACCCAGGCGGGCGGCCACGTCGACGACACGAAGGATCATGATCGTCACACCAGGTGCGCCAGTCCGGGAGCGGCGTTGGCGTGACGCGGGCGAACGCTCCGCTGGCCACCGCTCATCGAGGTGATCCGGAACCTGTCCTCGACGAACGGTGGCCTGGCCGACAGTTCCTACCGTCTGCTGCGGGCCTGACGGCCCGGCCTCACCTCAGATGCCGGGTGAAGAATCCGGCCACGGCGTCCCCCGCGAACGGCGGAACGCCGGTGTGCCCGCCCATGTTGGCGTGCAGCGTCTTCTCCTGGGAGCCGAAGGCATCGAACAGGTCCAGGGCCGCCTGCCGGTCGTTTCCTTCGTCATCCCACTGCAGCAGGACATGCAGCGGGATGGTGACCCGCCGTGCCTCCTCGAACATGGTGCGCGGCACGAAACTCCCGGCGAACAGGCCGGCGGCCGAGAGACGCGGCTCGACCACCGCCAGCCGGATGCCGATGGCGATCACTCCTCCCGAGTACCCGACCGGGCCGCCGATCCCGGGCAGCGAAAGGACGGCGTCCAGGGCCGTGCGCCATTCCGGGACCGCCTTTTCGACCAGCGGGAGGACGAGCCGGCCGATGATCTCCTCCCCGACCGGCACACCGGCCGCGAGCGCCCGGCGCAGGTCGGCGCGGGCCCGTTCGGCGGCGTCGGACCGAGGCCGCTCACCGCTGCCGGGCAGCTCGATCGTCGCGGTGGCGAAGCCGTCCGCCGCGGAGCGCCGGGCCCGGGCCACCAGCCGGGGGTACATCCTGGGCAGTCCGCCGGGGTGGCCGAGCAGGATCAGCGGGACCGGTGCGGCCGCGGATGCGGATGCGGCGGATGCGGGCGTCCACAGGATGCCGGGGATCTCACCGAGGGTGAACGCGCGTTCGAGGACGCCGTTGTCGGCGTGCTGTTCGGAGGTGAATCGCATGGTCGTGCCTTTCGGGAGAGCTCGCAACGGCGCTCCCGGACGACCTACCGCCCGACCGTGACCCCGGAGGGGAGCACCCATGTCGATACTGCGTTCACGGGTACCACCTCCTCGTTCTCTCGCACGGCCTCCGCGAAGCTAGCAGCGGTCGCCACGGACCACCAACAGGTTTTCCCGCGGGCGCCGTGGTCGGGGTACGCCGGTCAGCCGCGCACATGCAGTGCGAACCCCCTGCGGCCCGGTGGTGTGGTTTCACGGCGGGAGTTTCCAGGGGCTGACGGCCAGTGTGCCGGTGGTGCCGAGGTCGAGGCGCAGCGTCAGGGTCACCGGGGCGGCATCCGGCTGGGTCCGCACCCTGAGGTACGGGACGATGGGCGTGTCCGTGCGCCACGCGAGTTCGGATACGGCGCTCTCGCCCGGTTTCAGGACCAGCGGGTGGGCTGGTTCGTCGAATCCGGATCCTGGTAACGAGATACCGCTGACACCCCCGCTGCCGTGCGTGATCCGGGCACCGTCGACGGGTGACCGGTCGGTGTCCAGCAGTTCCAGCAACGGGTAACCGTCGAGTGTGTAGTCGTCCGTCCCGCAGTTCTGCAGGTGCAGACCCACGACGCGCAGCCCCATCGCCGCGGTGTGGTCAGAGGTGAGGCGCAGCCCCGAGGGTGGGCATCGTTCGGGCGGGGGCGGCAGCTCGGAGTCAGGCACCTTCGTCACCTCGGCGACCTTCACCCGGGTCACCGGGCAGGTGTAGGGGTCCTGCGTTTCGGGCCGGACCGTGCCGCGCACGGTCGCGCCGGGGCGCACCGAACGCACGACCTCGTCGGTGAAGGCCCCCACCTGGATGGTGCCCGCGAGGAACATGAACCGGATCGTGTAGGTGAACACCTCGGTGTCCTCGTTGTGGAGCTCGTAGGTGGCCGAGATCCCGGGGCCGCCGGTGGGGAGGGGGCGGATGACGGGATCGTCGTGGTGCCCGTAGTCGTCGAAGGCGGGTTCGGGGCACGGGGGAAGGCGGCCGGAGTACACGGTCATCGAGGTGATCCGGACACCGTCCACCGGTGGGACGGTGACGGCCTTCCGCCTCGCGGTCGGACCCCCGAACTCGTATACGACCAGTCGTACCGTGACTATCCCCAGCACGGTGAGAGCCAGCAGAAGCGCCGGAAGAAATACGGGGACGGGTCTGCGCATCGGACGTCAGAAGGCGGTGCGGTCAAGCCAGGTGTCGAGAACCTTCGGATCGCCGGAGACTGTCAGCCTGGCGTCGCCGGCGGAGATCCGGCGCAGGGCGAGCAGATACAGGCCGACCGCGGAACCGGAGACGGTGACCGTGGCCGCCGCGGGTACCGCGGTCCAGGTGACGGTGTCTCCGCTGCGGGCGACCGACCAGGCCGCGGCGCTGTCGGTTGCGGTCAGGGTCAGGGTGTTCTCGTCGTCCAGTGGCGCTGCGAACCAGGGCGCTCCGATCGCGATCAGGTCCAGCAGTTCGGACAGGCCGTCGGCGGCGATCGCGGGTGCCATGACCACGTCGCGGCCGAGCGCCAGCAGCGCGTCGGCGCGGTGCCCGGTGGCCTCGTGCAGCCGGCGCCGGATCCACCACCGCGCCGGGCGCACCCCTGCGAACGGGGTCCACACCGGTACCTCGGCACCGGTCGCGTCGACCGCGGTGATGACCTGCCGGGCGCTGTCGCGCAGCCATTCGACCGCGGCCTGCTGATCGCGTGGCCGCCGCACGTCGGGGACGGTGGCGTAGTCGATGTTCTCGGTGCTGCGGTGCGTCACCATCGTCGCGGTCCAGCGATGCGCGCCGCCGACGTGGCCGACCAGCTGGGCCAGGGTCCAGCCCGGGCAGGTCGGGATGGGCGTGGTGGGATCGCAGTCGCGATAGAGATCCGCCAGCAGATCGGTCTCGGTCAGCAGCGCCTCCCGCACCGCCTCCGCATCCAGAGCAGTCACGATCTCGACCGTAGCCCATCGCACTGTTATCGGTACTCATGATGACAATCCCGGCGAGAACCGGCCCCGGTCGAGGCTCTGGTGGCGGGGGTCGTCCTGATGGCAGGCTGCCGGTCGTGGATTCTCCGGTGGTCGTCGCGGGTGTCGTCAACGTCCAGCAGACGATTCCGGTCGAGGGCTTTCCGGTCGCCTACGCTCCCGTCCGCTACCTGCCCCACGGCCTGCGGCTGGCGACCTCGGGTGTGGGTCTCAACGTGGCGCGGGCCCTGACGGGGCTTGGTCGCCCGGTGCGGCTGGCGACCGTCGTCGGCCGGGATGGGGCAGGTGTGCTGGTGCGGGACGCACTGGAACAGGCAGGGCTGGCAGGTGCGGGCGTGGTCGGGGGCGAGTGCACCGCGCAGTCAGCGGTGCTTGTGGACCGGGCCGGGCGACGGCAGATCAGCACGGATCTCAAGGATCTACCCCTGTTCCCCTATCCGCTGGAGGTGTTCGCGGGCCTTCTCGTCGGAGCGCAGGCCGCGGCGGTCTCCACCATCGGTTTCGCACGGCGGCTTCTCCCGGTCGCGGTCGAGGCGGGTGTTCCGATCGCGGTGGATCTGCAGGCGACACCAGGCCTTCAGGACACCTACGCCCGGGACTGGGTGGAGCGGGCGACGGTGGTCTTCTGCTCGCAGGAGAACCTCACGGTCTCACCGGAGCGTTTCGCTCGGGACGTCTTCGCGCTCGGCCGGGCGAAGGTGGTGGTCGTCGGTCTCGGGGCGGCCGGCTGCGTGCGTTTCCTGCCCGGGATGTCGCCGCGCGCCGTGCCGGCGGTCGCGCCCTTCGGGGTACGCGACACCACCGGCGCAGGCGACGCGCTGTTCGCCGGTTTTCTGCACTACTGGCTGCGCTCCGGCGACCCGGACGACGCGATTGATCGGGCGGTACTGGTCGCCGGCTGGACGGTGGGTTTCCCCGGGACGGGGCACTACCCCACCCACGACGACATCGTCACGTTGCGCTCCCGGACACGGTGACAATCCCCGACACGACGATGCGGCCCCGACCGCACCGTCGTCGCGCATCACCCGATTTGCGGGTCAGGGTGAGATGCGGGTGATGCGGGCTTCGATGCCGTCGAGGAGGAAGTCGAGGCCGGTGCGGAAGGCCTGGTCGGCGTCCAGGTGGGGGCCGTCGTGGACGGCGGTGGCCAGGGCGGGGAACCGGCCGGTGGCGAAGGTCCGCTGCAGGTAGGGACCGTACGTCAGCTGCCACTGCCTCTTGTTCATCCCGGTGGCCTGCTCGGCCCGCCGCTCGGCGATCTCCCGGCGCACCACGCCGACGACATACGCGTCGACCGCGGCGATCGCCGGCACGGCGGTGCTCAGGTCGACACCGACGAGCGCGGCTGTGACGGCCTCCAGCCTTGCCAGCGTGTGCGGTCCGAGCTGCGGTCGCCCACCGATCAGGTCGGCGAACCATTCGTGCCGGTGCGCGGCGTCGCGGGTGGCGCCGGCGAGGGAGCTCAGCACCTCCCGCCAGCCGTTTCCGCTCGGGTGGATCTCGGCGTTGACCGCGTCGACCATCAGGTCGAACAGTTCGTCCTTGGTGGCGATGTAGCCGTACAGGCGCATCGGGCCGACGTCCAGTGCGGCGGCGACCCTGCGCAGCGACACCGCTTCCAGGGTGTCCGCGTCGGCCAGCCGGATCGCCGCTCGCACGATCCGCTCCCGGTTCAGCGGGGCCGGTACCGGCCGGTCCGGCGGCTCGGGCCTCTCCCACACCAGCATGCCGGCGACGATACGCTGCGCAATGTCGATACAGCGTATCGATCAATACGGCGTAGCGGACGCCGGGACGGAAGGGATCGGAGGCGGCGATGGACATCGCCATCGTGGGAGCCGGGCTGGGCGGCCTCGCCCTTGCCCGTGTGCTGCAGGTGAACGGCATCGACGCCGTCGTGTACGAACGGGAGGCCTCACGCGACGCACGCGGTCAGGGCGGCATGCTCGACATCCATTCCGGGCAGCGGGCGCTGCGTGTGGCCGGCCTGATCGACCGGTTCCACGCGATCGCCCGCCCCGAAGGTCAGGACATGCGGCTTCTCGAGCCGGACGGCACCCTGCTGCTGCAGCAGGACACGCCCCAGGACGCCCCGTCCGAGCGGCCCGAGGTCGACCGTGGCGATCTGCGTAACCTGCTGCTGGACTCGCTGCCCGGGCACACGGTGCGCTGGGGGCACGCGTTCGCGTCCGCCGACAACGGCGTGGCACGTTTCACCGACGGCCGCACCGCACCGTTTGACCTGCTGGTCGGCGCCGACGGCGCGGACTCCCGGGTCCGCGGGCTGCTCACCGACGCCCGTCCCGCGCACACCGGCCAGAACGCGGTCGAGCTCGGTATTCCCGACGTCGACCGGACCCATCCCGATCTCGCGGCGATGGTCGGGCGCGGCAACTACTGGGTGCTCGGCAACGGGCGGTCCCTGTCCGCGCAGCGGGGCGGCGACGGCCGTGTCCGCGTCTATCTCAGCTTCTACTCCACTGCCGAGGACTGGTTCGCCACCAGCGCGATCCCGTTCGAGGACCCGGCCGCCGCCCGGGCGCGGCTGATCGGCCTGTTCACCGGCTGGGATCCCCGGTGCACCGCGCTGATCGCGGCCTGCGACGACCTGATCGTGCCGAGGTCGATCATGACTCTCCCCGCCGGCCTGACCTGGCCGTCGAGACCGGACGTCACGCTGCTCGGCGACGCCGCGCATCTGATGCCGCCGGTGGGGCAGGGCGCCAACATGGCGCTGCTCGACGGTGCCCTGCTCGGCCTGGCGCTGGTCGCCCACCCGGGCGACTTTCCCGCCGCTGTCCAGGAATACGAACGCGAGATGTTCGCACGCACCGGCGCAGCCGCCCGGCAGTCCGCGGCGATCCAGGAAATGCTGATGGCGCCGGATGCCAGCCGCAGAATGCTCGCGTTCTTCCAATCGGGCTGAGGGGGAATGTCCGGGCTCAGCGGTCGGGGCGGAGCTGGCGGCGTAGGCCGGTCTCGTCGAAGTAGATGCGGTTCTCCGTGACCAGACCACCAGCGACCTGGTAGACCTCGACGATCCGCAGGGTCACGAGGTTTCCGCTCGCCGGGATCGGCGACTCCCCACCGGTGGCCGTGTACGGGCCTGTGTGCCGGGCTCTCAGCGTGGACTCCTCGACGACCAGCGGGCCTTGCTCCACGAGCAGATGCGTGTCGACGTCGACGTCCTCGAAGGCGGAAAGGAAGGCATCGCTGTGGTCGAGGGCCGCCGCACGCCCGACGAGGCGCACCGCGCCGGGCGCCTCCATCACCACGTTCTCGGCGAGCAGGCCGAGCAGCGTCTCCCGGTCACCGGCCTCGAAGGCGGCGATCACCCGCTTCACCGTGTCCAGTGCGTCGCCCATACCGCCATACAAACCCACAACGCCTTCGGCGTGTGCACCGGATGGCAAAGGGAACCGTGCCGCAGGGAAGCACACCCGCGTCCGTGGTCCTTTCGGTGCGTTCTCAGGCTGTGACGTGCAGTTCGACGACACGGCCCTCAGGGTCACGAAGCACATGAACGCCTGGTTCCCAGGCGGTTCGGAGACTGGTGCTGGCGACGACCAGACCGATCCTGGTCCGCCCGGTGGATCCGCCGGTACCCGCCGGGTACAGCTCGAAGACCACACCGTCGGCCAGCACCGCGGCGTGGTGCTCGGGGCCGTGACCGTGACGTTCACGCTCGAACGGCAGACCCAGGCCTCGGTAGAAATCGAGGCAGGCGGGCAGGTCCACGCAGTAGACGACAAGAAGGCTGATCTGTGCCCTGGTCAATCCCGGGTTCTCGCTGTTCACGTCTCGGCTCGGCCGGAGGCCTCGCCCTGGGTGTGCTCTACGCAGCGCCTTCCGTCTCCGTCGGGGCATCGGGCTCGGTGATGACAGTGGCGGTGTGCCAGGGGCGGACGAGTCCACCGGCCGGGCAGGCCCACCAGGGTGCCCCGTCGTGAACCTCGGGGCGTAGGGGATGCGGATGGCCGGGGCAGACCGGGGCTGGGTCGGAGATCCAGGCGTCGGCCAGGGCGTCCTGCAGCCAGCCGGCGAGGTCGACGGCAAGCTCGGCCGGGTCGGTCGTGGGCTGGACACGGTGCACGGTGGTGGCGCCGGACGGGTCGGTGCTGGTGACGAGCCAGAAACCCAGCCAGCTGACGAGCTCGATCTGATCAGGCTGCCCTGGCCGGTCAACCGGGCCGGGCTCGGCGTCCGAGTCCGGTGACACGGCGCGGGCCGGCGGGGACTGTGCGGGGCCGAGGTGGGCGCGCAGTGAGGCCACGGCGGCGGGGTTGCGTTCCAGCCAGGCCGCGGCGGCGACGAGGTCGGCGTTGTCCGGCGCGGCGACGGTGACGGTGAGCTGGCGGGCGAAGGGGTGCAGTTCGGTGAGTGCCGCCGTCACCAGGTCGGTGACCCGGCGGCGGGCGGAGGCCAGGTGTTCGTCGGCGAGCAGTGGCGGCTGTGGGGCATGGCCGGCTGCTGGTGCCTGCTCGTCGAAGGTGATGTCCAGGACGCTGACGTAGGCCCACGACGGACGGTCCTGGGAATCGGACTGCATCTACTCACCGTAGCCGGATGCCGATCAGCCGGTCAGCCCTGCCGGGGGTCCCGGCCGGCCCGCGCCCGGCCCGCGCCCGGGGCCGGCCGGGGCCGGTGTTCAGGAGCCGTTGGTGTTCAGGAAGCTGCGCCAGGGGCCGCTGACAAGGTCGGCGAGCAGCTGGTAGCCGACGGCTCCGGGGTGGACGCCGTCACCGGCGGCGAGGCTGGCCGCCCACTCCGGCCGGGCCGCGAGCGCGTCGAAGACGCTGACATAGGGGACGTCGAGGGCGCCGCAGACGGCCGCGTACCGCACGTCGAGAGCGCGGATGCGACTGTTCCTGACCTCGTCGAGCCCGGGTGGCGGGCCGACCATCAGCACGGGCAGCAGCCCACGGGCCTCGGTGAGCAGGGTGCGCGCGGTGCCGACCGACTCCTCCAGCGGCACCCGTGGCCGCTGCCCGGTGACGGTGGTGTCGTCGTCGACGGTCGTGTCGTTGACGCCGAAGGACAGCACCAGCCGGTTGTCGGTGCCCGCGGGCAGCCGCGGCAGGCATTCGCTCCTCCACCGGGTGTGGATCTGGGTGGAGGTCTCGCGGCGGATCCCGAGGTTGTAGGTCGTCAGGTAGGTGCCGTCGGGGTCGGTGGCGGCGGCGAGACGTCCCACCCAGCCCAGGCGGGCGGGGTCACCGACACCGGCGGTGAACGAGTCCCCGAGGAAGCACACCCGGATGTCACCTCCGGTGTGCGGGCCGACCGGCGCGGATGCCGGCCTGGATGTGCTGGACGTGGTCGTGGACGGGGACCTGGTCGTGGGTGGTTCGCCGGTCAGGGGGCGGGTGAACACGATGCGGTGCAGTCCCGGCCCGTCATGGTCCCGGTGGGCGGTGACCCTGCCCTGTGGGATGTCGGGCTCGGATGTGCGTCCGCCGACGGTGTCGGAGACGTCGACGGTGATGTCACCGGGTTCGACGCGGAAACCGAGCGCGGTGTGGAACGCCAGCGAGGTGGTGTTACCCGGGCTGGTGATGCAGCGGACCTGCCGGCGGCCGTACCGCGCCGCGTCGGCGAAGAACTGGCGGTAGAGGGCGGCGGCGACGCCGTGGCGGCGCAGCGCCGGGTCGACACCGACGAAGTGGATGTAGGCGACGTCGGGCTGCGACGGTGACAGCAGGCCGATGAGGAACGCGGCGACCGTGCCGTCGGCGTGTTCGACCAGGTAGCTGCTGGCGGTGAAGTGCTCGAAGAACAGCCGTGGCAGCAGCCGGCTGCGTTGCAGGGAGCCGGCGTCACCGCCGAAGCCGGCCCACCAGTCGTCCAGGACGGCCAGCACCCGCGGCTGGTCGTCGGCGCGGGGGCGACGTGCCACCAGACCACCCGGAAGATCCTCTTTGATCATCCGATCACCCTGGCAGACAGGCTGCGGCGAGGCCATGTGTTTTTCCCTCCCCCGGTCGGCCCGGAGGAGGGACGGTGCCGTTGCCGGGGTGGGGTGGCGGGACGGGCGACCCCACCCCGGCAACGGCGGCCGGTGGGCGGGTCAGCTACCCGCGCCCGGGGGTGTGGCGATCGGCGAGTACGCGGTGGCGTCGCCGGCGCGTACAACGCTGGGGCGGCCGTCGGGTCCGACCGGAATGTCACCGGCGACGGTGACACGGTGCACCACACGGGGGGCGTCGTTGTAGTCGTTGACGGCGTAGTGCTGGGTGGACCGGTTGTCCCAGATGGCGACGTCGTCGGTCTTCCAGTGCCAGCGCACGGTGTTCTCCGGGCGGGCGACGGCGTCACCGAAGGTGCGCAGCAGGTTCGTCGACTGGCTGGGTGACAGCCCCTTGATCTGCTTGACGAAACCACCGAGCAGCAGGGACGGCTCCCCCGTCTCGGGGTGGATGCGCACGACGGGGTGTTCGGTCTCGAACTCGACGGAACGGAACTCCAGGAACCGGTCGATGATCTCCTGGGGCAGGCCGGCCAGGTCGGATTCGCGCAGGCCGTAGTCATGCTGGTTGGTGTGGTGGGCCCGCAGCTTCTCGGCGAGCTCGCGTAGTTCGGCGGGCAGCTCGTGGTAGGCGGCGACCGTGTTCGACCACAGGGTGTCACCACCATGGGGTGGGACGGTGACGGCACGCAGGATGGAGAAGGCGGGCGGCCGGTCGGTGAAGGTGACGTCGGTGTGCCAGGCGCCGGCGCGGCCACCGCGGCTGGCGTCCAGTTCGTGCACGAGGGGTTCGCCGGCCAGCGGTGCCTGGGTGGGGTGGGCCTGGGTGAGCGGGCCGAGCAGCCGCGCGAACGCGATCTGGGTGGCGGTGTCGAGGTGGTCCTGCCCACGGAAGAAGATCACCCGGTGCCGCAGGGCCGCGGCGCGGATCGCGGTGACGGTGTCCGCGTCGAGGTCGCCGCCCAGGCGCACACCGTCCACGATGGCGCCGATGCGGGGGGTGAGCTGGGTGATGGTGAGTGCCGCCCGGCTGGTGAGGGCCTGGGCGGGGGCTGCGGTGGTCATCGGTGGGCTCCTCGGGGCGGGGTGCGGTGGCCGGTAGGGCGGCTGCGGGTACGGCGCGCGTGGCCGTGCGGCGCGGGCGGGCGGCCCTGCGATGGCGCGGAGATGCGGCAGGCAGCCCCGACGGGGTCGGGGCTCTGCGGGTCGGCGGTGTGACCGGTGGCGGGGCACGCCGGCCTGCTACGGGCCTATGGGCCGTGGATCCGGCGCCTGCCGGTCAGGGCCGGGCGGAGGTCAGGGCCGGGCGGGACACAGGGCGCTCGCGACGCGGACGCAGTCCACGTGCACGCGGCGCGCGAGGGGTGACCTGCGGCTCATGAGCCTCATGCTAGGCCCGCGACAGCCGACAAGTCGACCTAGTCGACAGATTTACTGAAGAAATCGGTCAGGCGTCCGTCGCCGCCGGCGCACTCCCCCGCCCTCCCGCCGGCGGCGTCTCGCCGCACCCTGCGCCGCAGCCGCCGGCGGCGACTACAGCGCGGACCAGCCGCCGTCGACCGTCAGGGTGGCGCCGTGGATGTTGGCCGCGGCCGGGCCGGCGAGGAAGACCGCGGCGGCGGCGACCTCGTCGAGGGTGCTGGCCCGCCGCGACGGGACCCGCGCCAGCATCGGCGCAAGGTGATCACTGATCGCCTCGGTCCGCCGGGTGAGGGTGGGGCCCGGCGCGATGGTGTTGACCCGCACCCCGCGCGGGCCGTATTCGGCGGCCCAGGAGCGGGTCAGGGAATGCAGCGCGGCCTTGGACGCACCGTAGAGCGCGGACCCGGCCATGCCGATCAGCCCGTTGACCGATCCGATGTTGATGATCGCCCCACTGCCGGCGGCGGCCATGGCGGGCGCGAACGCCGCGGTGAGCAGGAACGCTGCCGTGACGTTGACGGCGAGCACGCCGTTGATCACGTCCTCGTCGACCTGGTCGGTGGGTGCCGGGTCGACGAGGCGGGCGGCGCTGTGGACCAGGATGTCCAGCGGCCGCCCGGTGGTGTCGTGGACGGCGGCGGCGAGCCCGGTGACGGCGGCGGAGCCGCCGGCGAGATCGGCACGCAGGAACGTGGCCGTGCCACCGGCGGCGGCGACGGCGGCGACGACGTCCCGCCCGCGGCCGTGGTCGCGGCCGGTGACGAGGACATGGGCGCCAGCGGCGGCGAGCTGCGTCGCTATCGCGGCTCCGATGCCGTCGGTGGAGCCGGTGACCAGCGCGGTCTGGTCCTGCAGAGGGCTGATGGTCATGGCGGGCGACCTGCCTTGTGATGGTGAGGGCGGTGTTCGGATGGTGCGGTCTGGCTGGTGCCGGGTCGGACTCTGCCCCACAGAAATTGGACCCGCAAGTCCAGAAATGGGAGGGTGGGGCCATGGCACGGGCGTTGACGTCGAAGGGCGAGGCCACCCGGGCGCGCATCATCGCCGGCGCGGCGGCGCGGATCCGCACGCACGGCGTCGCCGCCACGACGCTGGACGACATCCGCGAGCAGACCGCGACCAGCAAGAGCCAGCTGTTCCACTACTTCCCCGGCGGCCGCGAGGACCTGCTGCTCGCGGTGGCCCGCCATGAGGCCGACCAGGTGCTCGCCGACCAGCAGCCCCAGCTGGGGGCGTTGACATCGTGGGCCGCGTGGGAGGGCTGGCGGGACCGGGTGCTGGCCCGCTATCAGGCGCAGGGCCGGGACTGTCCGCTCGGGGGGCTGCTCACCCAGGTGGGGCGGGCGACTCCCGGCGCGCAGGCGGTGGTGGCGGAGCTGATGGGCCGCTGGGAGTCGGAACTGGCCGCTGGCGTGGCGGCGATGCGGGCCACCGGTCAGGTCGGCGCCGAGGTGGACCCGGCCCGCCATGCCGCCGCGCTGCTGGCCGGCGTGCAGGGCGGGGTGTTGATGCTCATGTCCACCGGTCGGCTGACCTATCTGCAGGCCGCGTTGGACGTCGGGATCGACGCCCTGCGCCACGCCGGCCGGTAGGGGCCGGTCGCCGCCGGCCCCGCGCCGCGGCGGAGCCTACGATCATCGAGCAGGGGCACGGCGGCGGGGCGGGAGGGAGCCGGTGGTGGTCGGGCAGGGTGTCGACGACGATCGCGACGGTGACGGCCGTGACGGCGCGTTGGTGACTCCCTCCCCTGCTGTCACCGTGGCCGGCCCGCCAGCACCGGCCGACCCGGGTGACCCGTCCGGCGCGACCAGCGCGACCAGCGCGACCGAGACGCTCGCGGGTGAGGTGCTCGAAGGCGAGGTGGTGGGCGCCGGCGGTGCGATGGTGCCCGTGCCCGGCGGGGAGCTCGGGGGGGAGCTCGCGGAGCCATTGGCCGAGCGGGTCGGGGACTATGCCCGGGCATCGCGGTCTGCGGCGACGTGGCGGGCCTACGACGCGGACCTGCGTCATTTCCGGGCCTGGTGCGCCGGCCAGCCGGTGGCGCTGGTCGCCGTCCCCGCCTCCGCTGTCACTGTCGCCGGTTACATCGCCGCGCTCGCCGACGACGGCTACGCCCCGTCGACGATCCGCCGCCGGCTCGCGGCGATCTCGGTCGCCCACCAGCTGGCCCGGGTGACGAACCCGACCGCGGCGGCGGAGGTGTCGGCGGTGTGGAACGGTATCCGCCGTTCTCGCGGGGTGCGTCCGAGCCGGAAGGCGGCGTTGGACACGTCGCTGCTGTCGCGGGTGGTCGCCGGGCTGGACGACACCCACCTCGCCGATGTGCGGGACCGGGCGCTGCTGCTGGTGGGGTTCGCCGGCTGCCTGCGCCGCAGCGAGCTGGTCGGCCTGGACACCGCCGACCTGGTGGAGACCGACGACGGGCTGGTCGTGACGGTGCGCCGGTCCAAGACCGACCAGGAGGCAGCCGGGGCACAGGTCGGCCTGGCGTACGGGTCGTACCGGCCGACGTGCCCGGTGCGGGCGTGGCGGGGCTGGGTCGCGGCGGCCGCGGCGGCGGGCACCCCGCTGGCCGACGGGCCGGCGTTCCGCGGAATCAACCGGCACGGGCAGGTCGGCACGGTGCGGCTGTACCCGGGATCGGTGGCGCGGATCGTGCAGCGGCGGGTGGCCGCCGCCGGACTGGACCCGGCCGACTTCGCCGGTCATTCGCTGCGGTCGGGGTTCGCGACAGCCGCGGCCCGCGCCGGGGTGAACGACCGGTCGATCATGCGGCAGGGCCGCTGGCGGTCGGCGGCGTCGCTGGAGTCGTATGTGCGGGCCGGGCGGCTGTTCGACGCGGACAACCCGTCCGGGCGGGTCGGTCTGTGACCCTGCGCCGCGCCTGCTGAGCCTTCCGAGGTCCGCCTATGCCGTCGCGGCGTCCGCGGGCGCGGGCACGGCATCGGTGGGCACGGCGTGGGCCGGTCGGGATCGCGCCGGGTGCGGGGTGACAGCCATGGTCGACACGATCTCGTACGCCGTGTGCGCCGCGGCGATCCCGGTGATCTGAGCGTGGTCGTAGGCGGGCGCCACCTCGACGATGTCACCGGACACGACGTCCACCGAGGCGAGCTCACGGAGCAGGACCAGCAGTTCCCGGCTGGTCAGCCCGCCCGCCTCGGGGGTGCCGGTGCCGGGTGCGTGGGCCGGGTCGAGGACGTCGATGTCCACGGACACGTACACCGGCCGGCCGTCGATCCGGGCCCGCAGGCGCTCCGCGGCGGCACGGACGCCGTCCAGCTCGATCTCGGTGGCGGTGATGACGGTGAAGCCGAGCCGGGCGTCGTCGGTGAGGTCGGTGTCGGCGGGCAGGGGACCGCGCACCCCCACGTGGATGCTCGCCTCCATGTCGATCAGACCTTCCTCGACGGCGCGGCGGAACGGCGTGGCGTGGTTGAAGGCACTGCCGTAGGAGCCTTCCCAGGTGTCGAGGTGGGCGTCGAAGTGGGCGACGGCGACCGGCCCGCGCACGGCGGCGACCGCGCGCAGCAGCGGCAGTGAGATGGTGTGGTCGCCGCCGATGGTCAGCAGCCGGGCGCCGCCGTCGAGCAGGTCCCGCGCGTGGCGTTCGATCGCGGTGAGCGCGCCGTGCAGGTCATACGGCCCGGCCGCGACGTCACCGGCGTCGGCGACCTGCAGTGTCTGGAACGGCGCGACACCCAGCTCCGGATTGTAGGGCCGCAGCAGCCGTGAACTCTCCCGGATGTGATTCGGGCCGAACCGGGCACCAGGGCGATAGCTCACCCCCGAGTCGAAGGGAACTCCCAGGACAGCGACGTCGGCCCGGCTCACCTCGTCGAGCCTGGGCAGTCTGGCGAACGTTCCCAGGCCCGCATAGCGCGCATGCCCCACCGGCTCCCGCGGGCTGTTCTGGATCGGGGACACGGGCGACTCCTCGTCGGATCGGGTCGGATCGGGACGCAGGCAGTTCCCAGCATGAACGCCGCGGGACGATCGCCCAGGGTGATCTGGGGTGATCAGCCGGCGGGTTTGTTACCGGGGCGGGTGGCCGCGACGGCGGGCCGACCGGGTCGCGCTCCTTCTCAGCGGCGCCAGGTCACGGCGAGCACGAGGACGGGTAGCGCGGCGCAGCCGAACAGCACCGCCGGCCCGGCCCAGGCCGACCCGAGGGCCCACAACCCGAACGATGCCAGCGAGGTGACCTCCGCGGCCGAGCCGGCCAGTGAGCTGACCGTGGCCCGGGAGGAGTCGGCGGTCTCGCGTTGCAGGCGGGTGTCGGCCTGCACGGCGGCCCACCGCAGCACACCGAAGGCCACCGCCACCCCGACCAGCCCGGCCGGGGTGGCGCTGAACGCGCCGACGGCGAGCGCGCAGCCACCGCCGGCCAGGACCCGGCCGGGATGCTCGGTGCCGCGGTCGGCGAGCCAGCCTCCGGCGGCGTCGCCGGCCAGGATCAGCCCGTAGCCGAAGGGGACCGCGGTGAGCGCGAGACCCGTGTCGGCGATGAGCAGTGGCAGGTACTCGTCGAGGGAGAGCACCGCGGCGAGACCGGCGACCGCCACGACGGCGGCCCGTACCGGTGCCGCCCCGCGCAGCGCGGCGACCCCTTCGCGCAGGACCTGGCGTGCTCCCGGCTCGGTCACACCCTCCGTCCCGTCGCCGGATGCCGCGACCTCGTGCTCCGGGAGCGGGCGCGCACGCGTGTCGGGGAGGGTGAGGGCGACGACGGCGGCCACCAGGGGCGCGGCGACGCTGGCGAGGCCGACGGCGGTGAATCCACCCGCGGCCAGCACGGGGCCGGCGGCGAGGGCGCACAGCAGCGCCGAGACGGTGCCGACCGCCTCGGCCCGTCCGATCAGCCGCGGGTAGGCGCCGGCGCGGCCGAGGACGGCCAGTTCGGCGTGGATGTGGGCCTGCCAGGTACCCGACCGCAGGGAGCCGCCGACACCCCAGAGCACGAAACCGGCGGCGAAGGTGCCGTAGCCCGGTGCCAGCGTCCACAGGGCGAACGCCGCCGCGGACAGCAGCGGCGACACGACCAGCAGAAGCCGCCGCGACACCAGGTCGGCGAGCACACCGGAAGGGACCTCGGTGAGAAACGCCGTCAGCGACCACAGCGCGAACAGCGACGACACCGCGGCCGGCGACAGCCCGTGCTCGGTGAACAGCAGTGCGTACAACGGGTAGAGCAGCACCGCGTCCTCGCACGCCGCGTACGCGTACAGCCGGCGGGCGAGACCCGCCTCAGTCCGGGAGCGACCGGAGCATCAACATCGTCGCAGTCTCATGCCGGTGACCCTACGCCGCCGGGCATCCCGTGCCTACCGGGCGGTGCGCGCCGACGTCCCGACGTGGACGGGGATGGTCTCCCAGCCGCGCAGGACGCGGGTCGGGCGGCGGTGCGGCGTGCCGGCGAGCGCCAGGTCGGGGAACCGTTCGAACAGCAGCCGCAGACCGATCTCCCCTTCCAGCCGAGCCAGGGCCGCGCCGAGGCAGAAGTGGATGCCGCCGGAGAACGCCAGATGGTCCCGGGCGTTGGCGCGCTGGACGTCGAGGACATGCGGGTCGGTGAACACCGCCGGGTCGCGGTTGGCGCCCGCGAGCATGACGACGACGAGCTGCCTGGCCGCCATGGCGACGCCGAGGAGCTCGGTGTCGGTGCCGGCGACGCGGGTGGTGAGCGCCACCGGGGATTCGATCCGCAGGATCTCCTCGATCGCGTTCGGCCAGCGGGACGGGTCGGCGCGTAGCGACTCCAGCTGTTCGCGATGTTCGAGCAGCGCCAGGGTGCCGCTGCCGAGCAGGTTGACGGTCGTCTCGAAGCCGGCCGCGAGCAGCAGCTGGGCGGTGGCGGTCAGCTCGGTCTCGGTGAGCTGCTCACCGTCGCCGGTGAGGCCGACGAGCCGGCTGAGGATGTCGTCGCCGGGAGCGCGCCGCAGCTGTGCGAAGTGGCCGGCGAACCAGCTGTTGACCGCTCGCTGCGCGGCTTCGACCCGCTGGAAGTCCGCGTAGGGCAGGCCGACGTCCAGGGTGGCGGCGGCGTCGGCGCCCCAGCGCAGGAACTGGGCGCGCATGTCGGCGGGGACACCGAGGATGGTCGTGATGACGGTCACCGGCAGCTGGGCGGCGTAT
Organism: Frankia sp. R43; assembly: GCF_001306465.1. Lineage (NCBI taxonomy): Bacteria > Bacillati > Actinomycetota > Actinomycetes > Frankiales > Frankiaceae > Frankia > Frankia sp. R43. The sequence continues at coordinate 132,057 of NZ_LFCW01000009.1, forward strand.
CGCTCGACCAGGTCGACGGTGCCTTCGGCGGCCATGACGTCGAGCAGGTGATGGGCGGTGCGTTCGACCTCGCCGCGTAGCGCGTCGATCGCGCGGGCGGTGAACACCCGGGAGACGAGGCGGCGCAGGCGGGTGTGGTCAGGGGGGTTCACGGCGAGCAGCGACGGCGGGTCGATCGGTCCGCTCGCCGCCGGGTCGTAGCTGATCCGGGCCAGTGCCCGCAGCGGTAGCGGCAGTTTGGACAGGTCTCCGGCGGCTCGGAACGCGTCGTCGCGCAGCAGCGCCGCCGCGGCCGGATGGCTCGCGGTCACCGTCGCCAGCCGGCCCTGGACGAACGGGCCGGCGGCGCGCAGGTCGTCGTAGACCTTCAGCGGGTCGGGGGCGGAGGCGGGGTCGATCGTCGCGAGCGTCGCCAGGTCGCCGCGGCGGTGCGCCTGCCTCAGCGCGAGCCGCACCGCACCGTGTTTGGACACCCAGCGCATCCTGGTCCGCACCGACATCCAGCCCACCTCCGACGTGCCGCTCCCACGACGTGCTGTTCCCGGGCGCTTCCACCGGTGCCCTCGCCGGTTACAGGCGGGCGTCGACGAAGGCCTGCGGGTAGTGACACCGCCATTCGACGATCTTGCCGGCGTCGTCGAGACGCAGGTAGTCGACGCCGCTCGCGGACGTGCCGTCGGCGAAGCTGAAGCTGTAGACGAACACGACCGTCTGGGTGCTCACCAGGGATGATTCGATGCTGTACCGGATGCCGGGCAGGCGGCGCATCGAGTCGTCGATGTAGTCGCGGAAGGCGTCGTAGCCCTCGACGGTCACCTTCTGTGGGTCACCGGTTCGCCGCTGGACGAACGGCGAGCTGAACAGGATGTCGGTGCCGATCGGCTCCATCACGAGGTCGACGTCGTACTGGTTGAACCCGTCCTCCCAGTGCCGGGCTAACGCCGCGGCGAGCTTCTCGGTGATCATCGCTGCCTCCTGGGATCGCGAGGCGCCCGTTGCGAGGCCTGACGCCGACCGGCCACCTCCGCGGTTCGAGGCAGGCCAACACTAGGCGATCGTTCACCCCGCCGCCAAGACTTAGTGAACACTTGCTCATCGGTGGATCCCGCGTTCCGCGGGCGCACGACACGAAGAGGGACGCCCCTCGTAACGCCGTAACACACCACATTCCCGCTGAAACCTGTACTCCACACCAGGACGTGGACAACAATCGACGTACAGCAGGAGCCAAGCCTGGCAGCAGGAGCGCGATGGTGCCAGGCCACCACGACATCACATATCCACTGCGCGCTGCGACCCCGGACGCGGTAGCGTGCGATGGTCACCGATCGTTGCCGCAATGGTGACGCAGCGCCGCAATGGTGATGCAACGCACCGAAGTGGTCAGGGTGCCAGCGGTCAGGCACCAGCGGTCCGGATCAACCGGTCCGTGCCACGCCACGGACCGTCGCGGGGCGTGGCACCGGCACTGCCCCGGCCCCGCCGGGAACGTAACGGCCCCACCAGCCCCGCAGCGGGCCGGGGGCGGGAAGGACGTGGGATGAGTCGGGTCGAGCTGCCCGAGTCCGTCCACAGCGACCGGCACGGGCTGGCCGCGGCGTCCCGTGCCGCCGCGATGCTCTCCCGGGAGATCGCCTACGCCGACCCGGACCCGCTGACGATGGCGGAGTTCGACGACCGGCTGCACCGCTACGCCACCACCCTGCTGACCACCCCGCCCACCCTGCTGCTGCGCCCGGTCATCTCCGACTGGCGCCGCGCGCAGGCCGCGCTGGGCCGGCGGCTGTCCCCGGCCACCCACCGTGAGCTCACCGGCATCGCCGGTTTCCTGTCCTTCTACCTGGGAGTGCTCGCCGTCGAGTCGGGTGACGACCCCTCGGCACGGCGGTTCGCGACCCTCACCGACCAGTTCGCCGCCCAGCTCGACGATCCGCTGCTGACCGGGACGGCGGCCACCCTCGACGCACTCGTCGCGTTCGTCACCGGCCGTTACGACGCCGCCGCCGGTGCCGCCCGGCGCGCCGCCGCGGCCGGGCACCCCTACCTGTGCGGGTGGGCGGCCGCGATCGAGGCGGCCGCCGCGGCGACCCTCGGCGACAGCGACACCGCGCTGATCGCGCTGGACCGCCTCGCCACCCGGCCCTGCGTGCAGGGCCTGCGCCATCCGGGCTGGCCGGCGTTCGACGAGGTCCGGGAGGCCTGCGCCGTCGCCGACGTGGTCGCCCGCATGGGCGGTGACAGCGCCGCCGACCTGGCCCGGATCGCGGTCGACCTGACCAGCTCCGGCACGATCGAACGCGGCTGGGCGCTGGCCTGCCTGGCCAGCGCCCTGGCACCGGACGACCCGCCGCAGGCCTCCCGGCTGCTCGGTGACATCGTCGCGATCCTCGACGTGCATCCCTCCCGGATGCTCAGCCGCCGGGTCAACGAGATCGTCTCCGTCGCCGGGCCCGGGCTGCTGCCGCTCATCCCCTACACCGGCCCGGCCGAAGCCTCCGCCTGAGGCTTTCGCCGGGTCCACCGTTTCCGGACCGCCGGACCGGGAGAACGCCGGCGACAGCCACCCGCATCTTCTACGCTTTGTAGAAACCTGCGGGCGGGGGCAGCGATGACGACGGTGGATGTGCTGGTGGCCGGATGCGGGCCGGTGGGCGCGGTCCTCGCCACGCTGCTCGGCGAGCGGGCGGTGTCCGTGCTGGTGGTGGATCCGGCCACCAGCACATATCCCCGTCCGCGCGCCGCCGGCCTCGACGAGGAGGTGCTACGCCTGCTCGTCCGCCTCCCCGGAATGGCCGGTCTACTCGACGAGGTCCGCCCTTCGGCCCGAGCGACGTTCGTCGGCCCGGACCGACATCTGCTGCTCGCCGCGGGCCAGGGCCCCGCCGAGCTCGGCGTACCCGTCGGAGCGTTCATCCACCAGCCGTCCCTGGAACGTTCCCTGCGCGCGGGCCTCGCCGACCTGCCCTCGGTGGACGTCCGCCTCGGGGTGGGAGTGAGCGGGCTACGTGAGGGCCCCGACGCGGTGCAGGTCGACCTGGACGACGGCAGCGCCGTCCAGGCACGCTGGGTGGTCGGCTGCGACGGCGCGTCCAGCACCGTGCGCACCCTGATCGGCGCCGGGTACCAGGGCACGACCTTCGCGCAGCCCTGGCTCGTCGTCGACACACGCTCACCCGGGCCGCTGCCCATGCCCGCCGACATCGCCTTCGTTCTCGATCCGCGCCGGCCGGCGGTGACCATGCCCATGCCGGGCGGACACCGATGGGAGTGGATGCTGCTCCCCGGCGAGGATCCCGCGCGGATGACCCGGCCGGAGACGGTCACCCGCCTGCTCACACCCTGGATCGACCCGGGCACGGTCACGATCGAACGGGCCGCCGTCTACACGTTCCACGCCCGGATGGCCGACCGGTGGCGGGTCGGCCGTGTCCTGCTCGCCGGGGACGCGGCGCACACCATGCCACCGTTCGCCGGGCAGGGCCTCGCCTCCGGCATCCGGGACGCCGCCGCGCTGGCCTGGCGGCTGACCGAGGTCGTCACCGGGCGCCGCGACCCGCGGACCCTCGACGACTACGAGCGGGAACGCCGACCCCAGGTGGCGGCGATCACCACCCGCGCGATCCGCGCCGGCCGGGTCGTGCAGACCACCAGCCCCACCCGCGCGGCGCTGCTGCGGATGACACTGCGCACCGCCGCGCACACCCCCGGTCTGCGCCAGGCGCTGCGCTCCGGGGCGGCGCGGCCCCGGACCCGCCTGCCCCGGGCGGCGCGCACACGGCACGATGGTGGCCGCTGGGCCGGCCGGGTCCTGGCGAACCCGCGGGTACGCACATCGGCCGGTACGACCGGCCACCTCGACGACCTTCTCGGCCTGTCCTGGGCGCTGCTCGGGCTCGGTGTCGACCCCGGCGAGCACCTGCCCCCGCAGGTCCGACGGTGGGCGGACCGCCGCGGTGCCGCCGTGGTGACGGTCACCGGCCCCGGCCGGGCCGGTGACATCCGCGCGGGCGGCCCGGCCGTCGAGGACCTTGTCGTCGAGGACCTGGAGGGCACCGTGCTGTGCATGCGTGGGCGGCACGGCCGCGCACGGATCGCCGTCGTTCGGCCGGACCGCTACCTGCTCGGCGTCTTCGAGCCGTCGCATCTGCCGGACGCGCTCATCGACCCCGCCGAGCGCTGACAGGCGCTGACGGGCCGCTCCTCAGGCGGACAGCCGGCCCGCGGGGCTGGCGGCCGCGGCCAGCCGGTCGCGGCGGCGGGCGAGAAGCCGCTCGGCCAGTGCGTCGGCGCGTTCCATGTCGTCGAGGGTGGCGCGGGTGCGGTCCTCGACCTCCAGGATCGCGGCGAGCAGTTCGGCGGACAGCCGGGTCCGCGCGGCGACCCGCGCCACGCTCGGCGGCAACGCCCGTCCGGTCGGACCGGCGGGTGGGGCCGCATCGTCACCGGTGCCGGCGGCCGGCCCGGTCGTGGTGCCGGCGGGCCGGCGGACCGCCAGGATCGCGCCCTGGGTTCGACGTGAACGGACCCGCGGGTCGCGATCTCCCGCGGTGTCCGGGCCCGGACGGGCCGGTAGCGCCGTGGGATGGCCGGCGGCGGTGGGACGCCCACCGACGCGCGCGGCGGGGCGCGCGGCCGGTACGGGCCGGTCGACGGGACGACGCTCGGGGCGGTCGGAGCGGTGCAGCAGAGCCATGTATCCAGTCATACCTGTGACACAGCGTGAGGCAACGCCTTGACTTCGCGCGCGGGGGCAGGGAAGGCCCTGACCCACAGGTCATCCCCAGGCCCACCCCGACTACCCACCGCACCATGAACAGGTTTATCCACAAGACGATCTTGATGTGACGAGAGTCACATCACCGGCCCGGTGTGATCAGCGTTCCCACGGCGACCGTGACCGCACCGGCGCCGGCGGCTCGGTGGCCTCCCACACCCGCCGCCACCGCGCCACCGGGGCCTCACCCCGCCCGGCCCGCGCCGGCGGCACCGCCACCGAACCCGACGACGTCGACACCGACGTCTCACCAGCACCGGACGCCCGCAGCGACGCCCACCAGCTGGTGGAGTCCTCCACCCCTAGCCGGTCCACCTCCGCCGACAGCCGGGCGGTGAACACCCGCACATCCTCACCGTCCCCGGCCCGGATCGGCGACCCGAACCGCACCGACACCCGCGGACGACCCGGCAACGGCCAGGCCCGCCCACGCGGCATCGCCGCATACGCGCCCCGCAACGCCGCCGGCACCACCGGCACCCCCGCGGTCACCGCCAGATACCCCGCACCGAGGCGGAACCGGCCACGCGCCCCGTCCTGCGACCGGGTGCCCTCGGGGAACACCACCAGGTTCCACCCGTCACGAAGCAGATCCAGCGGCAACGTCGACGGCACCCCGCCCCGGCGCTCGATCGGCACCGTCCCGAACGCGAACGCCGTCGACAGGCCCCGCCAGGTGCTTTCGAAGAAGTAGTCCGCCGCCGCCGTCACCGCGGTACGTTCCCGCACCTTCCGCGGCAGCGCACACAGCAGCAGCGGGGCGTCCAGATGACTGGAGTGGTTCGACACCACGATCACCGGGCCGTCACCGACCTCGTCGAACACCTCCGCCCCGGCCACCGTCGGGGTCAGCGCCGCGTGCAGCAGCGGGTTCATCGCCCCTTCCAGGAACGCGGTCCGCGCCGCCCGCGCCGGGGTGCTGCGCGCCCACGCGGTCGGGAACTCCCGCGCCGGCGTCGGCGGGCGGTGCGCCTGCGCCGACGCCGGCACCAGCGACCGGTTACCCCAGCGGAACCCCCGCACGACCTCCGCCGCGGAGATCCCCGGCCGCGGCGGCCCACCGAAGCGGCCCGCCGGACTCATCGCACGTCCGCCATCGTGTGCGGCGGGGTGTGCAGGTAGGTGATCGACGGATCACGGCCCACCGTGCCCGACACCATCTCCAACGCATCCGCGAGCGTCGACGCCGCCCGGAAACCCATCCGCGCGCACGCCGCCCGATCCCCCCCGACCCACACCACATCACCCAGGTGGTCCATGCCGTGCGCGGCCCAGTACCACATGTAGAACGGGTGGACGCCGTGATAGGCGTGCGAGGTGCGGTACAGGTGGATGTACCACGGGTCCGTCGCGTACTGCTTCTCGAACTTCGCCTCGATCGTCGCCGGGTCGGTGGACTCGGCGAGCACCTCGGTGAAGAAGTCCACATACGACGGATGGTGCAGCTGGGAGAACTCCGGTGTCACCGGATGGTAGAGAATCATCGCACCCTGGTGCCGCACCAGCGGCTTACCCCGGTACATGTTGAAGAAATACCCCAGCCCCATGCAGGTCGCCAGGATCGGGTTCATCACCGAGTTCACGTTGTACGGGCCCACATACGGCAGGCCCGCCACCAGCACGTCGGACTGCCCGTCCACCTCGACGAGCTGCTGACGGTGCACACTGGCGATCGTCTGGTCGTGGGTGGTCTCCGTCTCCCCGGCGAACACACCCGTCACCTGGTAGTCGGCGAGCAGATCATGGAAGATCTTGCGCCGCGGCCGGGACGGCATCACCGACAGCCCCCGGCTCATCCCGTACGCCATCGCCTGGTCCCGCACCGACCACTCCCACTCCCGGCGGGTCAGGAAGCTGTACTTGTCCGGGAAACAGGCGTTGTTCAGCGTCGTCTCGACATGGAAGATCTTCAGATGGTTCGCCAGCAGCCGACCCATCCGCCACGCCGACGAATGCATCTCCGAACGGGTGTGGTCCATGAACGACCGTGAACGCACCATCGTGTGCGAGTTGTGATGGTGGCGGATGCTGTTGTACGACGCCAGCCCGATCGGCACCGACTTGTGCCCACCGTCCATCGCGACCAGGTTCACGTTCACGTACACCAGCAGGTCGCTCTCCGCGGCCCGCCGGTTGATCTCCACATCCTCACCGTGGTCGGTCACCCCGATGTGCAGGAGGTTGTCCCGGTCCTCGGCGTCGTGGTTGTACAGGTTGTCCGGCCAGAACGACCGGAACACCCGCTCCCCGACGATGTGCTCGATCTCCGCCGCCGTCATCCGCCGATGCAACGCGTTCGCCGCGATCAGCACCACGTCGTCGACCCCGGCCGCCGCCGCCAGCGTCAGCACCTGCTCGATGATCCGCTGACGCACATCCGGACGGCGCATCCGCGGCAGCGGAATCGACAGATCGTCGAACGCGATCGTCAGCCGCATCCCCGGCCGCAGCAGCTCCCGCAACGGCTCACAGTTGTACGGATGCTCCAACGCGTCCGCGATCGCCGCGTCCACATCGCCCACCCCCGGAAGGGACTCCGGCGGATACACCACCCGGGTACCCAGGGGGAACCGCTCCAGCGTCAGCCCCTCACCCTGGTGCACCAGCAGCGGAGGTGTGCGCTCGTCGACCTCGAGCACGAACCCCGGTCTCACCTGCACGTTCCCCTCGTCTGTGTGTCACCCCGACCGGACGCGGTGCCCCCGCACCCGCCCGGCCCGCGACGGAACCCGCCGCCTGGGACGACAATCCCGAAAATCTCGACTAGCCCGACCGTGCCACGTCCCGCGGCACCCCGGCACCTGCCCCCGCGCCTGCCGGCGTGTCTCACCCCGATCACGCCGACGCCGCCGGATCGAACACGATCTTCACCGCACCCAGCCTCCCCGCCGACAACGCGTGATCCAACGCCTCCCGCCACCGTGCCAGCGGATACACCGCCGACACCACCCCGTCGAGCGGCGCCGTCGCGGCCAACGCCAACGCCCGGCCGAAATCCGACTCGTCGTCAGGCCCGCCCTCCACACCGGCCGCAGCCGGATCGAGACCGAGGTCGGGGTCGCCGCGGCGCGCACCGCCCGACGACGCGTACGTGCCGACCAGCTCCAGCTCCCGGTACCACAGCGGAGTCAGATCCACCGACCCCGACGGCACCCCCGACAGCACCACCCGGCCCCCCGCACGGGTCACCCGCAACGCCGTCGACAACGACGACGCGCTACCCGCACAGTCGATCGCCACATCCACCCCACCGAGCAGGAAATCCCCACCCAGCTGCGGCGTCAGCCGCAACGCCCGGTTCGCCCGGCGCACCCCACCGACCGCGTCATCCGGTGCCAGCACCTCGTCGGCGCCGAACCGGCGGGCCAGCTCCACCTGCCGGCGATGCTTCGCCACCAGCGTCACATGCTCGGCCTTGGTGTACGCCCGCACCGCCAGCAACGTCAGCAGACCCACCGCCCCCGCGCCCACGATCAGCACCCGGTCCCCGGTCGCGATCCGCGCCCGCCCGGCCGTGTGCACCGCCGTCGCCAGCGGCTCCACCAGCACCGCCCGCTCATCCACCAGCGTGTCCGGCACCGGATGCAACTGGCTGTGATGAGCCACCATCGCGCGGCTCCACCCACCCCCGGTATCCGCGCAGTACCCCGTCTGCAACCCCGGCGACAGATGACCCACCGTGATCGAGTCACAGCGTGACGACCGGCCCGCCGCACACGCCGGACACAGCTCCAGCCCCCGCGCCGCACAGCCCAGCACCGGATCGATCACCACCCGCGACCCGGCCGCCAACCGCCGCCCGTCCGCCAGCGTCACCGCCTCCTGCAGATCACCGACGATCTCATGGCCCGGCGTGAACGGCATCGACACCAACGGCGAGAAGTAGAACGAGCTCTGCCCCGTCACCGTCGCCAGATCCGACCCGCAGATCCCCGCCAGCCGAGGGCGCACCGTCACCCAGCCCGGCCCCGGCAACGCCGGATCCCCCCGGTCCACCAGCCGCAGCGGCGCCGCGGACGTCGCCGCCATCGACGACAGCCGCGGCAGCCGCCCCGACACCACCCGCGCCGCCGCGTACCGCGGCAACGACCGGTACAGCTCCAGACCGCGGGTCACCGGCCCTCACCCACTCCCACCCGAACCACCGTCGCATCCCCACCGTTCCCACCGTCACCGCGACCACCGGCACGCCCCGCGCCGCCGGCGCCACGGCCACGGCCCTGGGCGACCGCCGCCGCCGCGAACAGACCCCGCTCCACCCGGCTGCCGACCAGCAGCCGCGACTCACCGGGCGTCGACGGCCACTCCTCGATCGGCCACCCCGACGCCCGGGCCACCTTGTGCAACGCCACATCCGGATTGACCACCACCGGATTACCCACCGTGCGCAGCATCGGCAGGTCCGACAGGCTGTCCGCGTACGCCCACGACGCCTCCAGATCCGCCCCCCGACGGCGCGCGTAATGATCCAGGAACGCCGCCCGGGAATCCCCGACCAGCGGCGACGCCAACAACCGGCCCGTGTACAGACCGTCCGCGCCGACCGCCAGCTCGGTGGCGACGATCTCGTCGAACAACGGCGCCAGCGGCGCCACCAGCGGCGCCACCGCCCCCGTCAGCAGCACCGTGCGATGCCCCGCCGCCCGATGCTCACGCACCCGCCGCACCGCCGCCGGCTTCACCCGCCGCAGCAGCACATCCGCCCCGGCCTGCGCCACCACCTCCGCAAGCTCCGCCGGGTCCACCCCCGCGTACCGGCCGTACACCGAACGGATCAGATGCCCCCGGTCCCGACGCTCCGCCCGCAGATACCCCGGCAACGCCCGCGCCAACGACGCGATCTCCCGCGCCCGCTCCGCCGGCCCCGCATCGGCCAGCCGCAGCCACAGGTAGGACTCCACCACCGTCGAGGACACCAGCGTCCCATCCAGGTCGAACACCGCCAGCACCCCGTCGCCGGCGGACAGGTTCCCCGCCCCACGCCGCGCCGGGGCGGGATCCCGCGGCCGGCGCAGCACCGCCGTCACCGCCGGGCAGTGCACATCCTGCAGATAGTGCCGCCAGTCGTAGCAGGCCGGATCGAACCCGAACTCCTCCTGGTCCGCCGGCTCCATCGCCGCGTGCAGCGCCGCCGTCGCATCGTCGACGTAGACCAGCTCCGCGCTCGTGTACGCCCGGTACACATCCGAATAGCGGCGCAGGAACGCCACCCGGCTCTCGGACCGTTCCAGATCCACCGCCCACCGGCGCACCCGCTCCGACCGTGGCGCATGCCCCAACGCCCGGTTCGCCCACTCCACCGCCTTCTCCCCGCGGCGCAGCTTCGCCTCCACCGCCACCGAACCGGCGAACGGCCACTCCGGCACCGCGATCGCACCCCGGCCCCGCTTCGGCAGCGGATGGGCCAGGAAATAGCCCCGCACATACTCGTACAGATCCCGGAACAGCAACGGGTTACGGAACCCCGAACACACCGTGTAGTACGCCGGGGTGTCCACCGGCGGCGGGGACGCCGCCGCCGCCAGCAACGCGTTGACGACCAGATCCACCGGAATGATGTCGACCACCGCGTCCGGGGACGCCGGGAAGTCCGGCAGCTCCCCACGACCGAACGCCAGAATCAGCGGCTCGGCCATCTTGAACCCCTCGATCCACCCGGGGAACGGCCGCGCGACCGCACTCTCGATGATCGAAGGACGCACAATCGTCAACGGCAGATCGCCGTGCGACTCCTCCAGATACCGCTCCGCCAGCGCCTTGGTGAACGTGTAGGCGTCCGTCCACCCCAGCACCTGCGCCCGCTCGGCACCGGCGGCGACCATCCGCCGCGCCACCCAGTCCCGTCGCGCCGTCTCCGCGGCCGCCGCCACCGTCTGCGCCCCGGCCCGGCCATGCTCGCCGGCCGCCTGCTCCCGCAGCCGCGCCGAGACCTCCGGCGACCGCGACGCGTCCTCCGCCGCCTGCCGCGCCCGCCCGGCCGAAGCCTGCTCGGCCCGCCAGTCCACCCCGTGCGCCAGCCGGCCCTCGGCGATGTGCCCCGACCGCAACCCGGCCACATACGCCGTCGACACATGCACCACATGCGGCCGCGCACCACTGGCGTGCACCGCCCGCAGCAGCTCCTGAACCCCACCCAGGTTGGTCGCGAACCCCTCGTCGATCGGCGGGTCGAACGACACCTCCCCGGCGCAGTGGATCACCACGTCCAGGTCGGTGGGCAACGCCCCCATGTCGGCCAGGTCACCCTCGATGACCTGCACCTGCTCGGCGAGCAGCGCGGCCAGCCCCTCCCGGCCCAGCCGCTCCCGCAGCCCGGCGAACGCCGGCTTACGAGTCATCCGCGCCAGCCGGGCCGCACCCGAATGGCTACCCCGGGGCCGGACGAGAGCCACGATCCGGGTATCCGGGAAGTCCGAAAGCAGCCGCTCCAGCAGCGCCTCACCGACGAACCCGGTCACCCCGGTCATGAACACACGCCTGCCCGCGAGCCGCTCGCGCAGCCCCACCAGGTCACCTCCACCCTCACCCGCACCCGACGCCCACGCGGGGCCTTCGGTGCGCAACAGTAGGCGACCCCGGACCGTCGACGAACGAACCCATCGGTCACCTGCGTGTACACCCACGCTGTCAGATGAGGGGCAACCTACCGTCACTGCCGGTTCGGCCGTGCCGGCGGCCCGCACCGATCCACCCACACCGCCGTCACGTCACGGTCCGCAGCAACACCTCCACCCTGCCGGACCGGACCAGACCCCCGCAGACCCCCTCCGCGTGAGCGCGGACGATCCCGGATGTCCCCAGCGGCACCCACGCGGCGCTCACCGTGACACTCCCCACACCCCCGGCCCGACGCGAACACGCCCCCCCACCCGGCCTCCGACGGCCGTCAGGCGCCCGTCAGATGGCTACGCGGGGGCGACGGCCGCCAGTGCCGCCGTCAACCGCCCCACCGACCCGGCCAGGCCGTACCGCGCGGTCAGCTCCGCCAACGCCACCGGATCCACCGGCGCCACCGGCAACACCCCCGACACCGCCTCCAGCGGCACATCCCGCACCACCGCCACCACCCCGACCGCCGCCGCCAGGTAGTCCCGCGCCGCCGCCAGCCGCGCCGCCGCCCGGGCCGGGAAGCCCTCGACCACCCCCGCGTCCAACGCCGCCAACGCCGCGGACAACGACCCGAACCGCACCAGCAGCGCCGCCGCCGTCTTCGCACCGATCCCCGCCACCCCGGGCAGCCCATCACTGGGATCACCCCGCAGCACCGCGAAATCCGCGTACGCCCGGCCCGGGATCCCATACCTGGCGCTGACCGACGCCTCATCCACCAGCGCGAACTTCTCCACCGCGTACCGCACCGCCACCCCGGCGTCGTCACACACCAGCTGGAACAGGTCCCGGTCCCCGGTCAGGATGTCCACCGGACCCACCCGGCCCACGCTGTGCCGGGTCGCCAACGTCGCGATCACATCGTCGGCCTCGAACCCCGCCGCCTCCGCCCGCGCGATCCCGAACGCCGCGAGCACCGCATCGATCACCGGCAGCTGCGCCTCCAACTCGTCGGGCACCTCCTCCACGACCACACCACCGGCACCACCGGCCTGAAGACCCGCCACACCCGGACCACCGGCATCCGCCACCGGGGACACCGGAGCCGACACCGGATCGGCCACCCGATGCGCCTTGTACGACGCGATCAGCGCCACCCGAAACGCCGGACGCCAGTCCGCGTCGAAACAGCACACCAGCCGCCGCGGCCGCAGCTCGACGATCTGCCGGGCCAGCACATCCAGCAGCCCCCGCACCGCGTTCACCGCCATCCCGTCCGGCGCCCGCACCGACCGCGGCACCCCGTGAAAGGCACGGAAATACAACGACGGGGTGTCCGCGAGCAGCAGCCGCTCACCACCGCCGGACACCCCGAATTCACCCACCGGAACCTCCACGATGGTCATCTTGTCAGAGTGGCATGCCCTGCCGACAGCCCAACCCCACCACCCCCAACCAGCCAACGGACCCCTCCCACCAGCACCCCTCCCACCAGCACCGGACCCGCACCAGACCCCGGCCCTCCGCCGCACCGACACCGAACCATCATCCACACCACGCACCGAGAAGATCACCATCCGTCACCAGAACCTCCACCGCGACACGCCCACCCGCCACGCAAAGTCCCGACGGGACCAGAAACTCCCGTCACGACCGGCCGTTCTGTGCATAACCTCCGGAACGTGTTGGAGGATCTAGACCGTCAGATCGTGCAGCTGCTGTGCCGCGACGGCCGGATGAGCTTCACCGACCTCGGTCGCGCCACCGGCCTGTCGGTGTCCGCCGTGCACCAGCGGGTCCGTCGCCTGGAGCAGCGCGGAGTCATCACGTCCTACGTCGCCCTCGTCGACCCATCCCAGGTCGGCCTGGCACTCACCGCGTTCGTCTCCATCAAGGAGATCGACCCCAGCCAGCCCGACGACGCACCCGACCGGCTCACCCACCTGCCCGCCATCGAGGCCTGCTACAGCGTCGCGGGGGAGGAGAGCTACCTGCTCAAGGTCCGCGTCTCCGACCCCGCCGCCCTCGAAGCGCTCCTGCAGGAGATCCGCGCCGCGGCCAACGTGTCGACCCGCACCATGGTCGTGCTCTCCACCCCCTACGAAGGGCGCCCCCCGAACCTGTGACAGGCCGGGCTAGGCCACCCTGGGCACGGTGAGCACACACCCCACCCACCGCCAGCCACACCACACACCCACACGTGTGCTCTACCGGCACGCCCACCTGCTCGCCCCCCACAGCCCCCACGCCCACGCCCAGCGAGCCGCACTCCTCGTCGACGACGCCACCATCACCTGGATCGGCACCGCCGACGAGCACCCACCCGGCACCGTCGACACCACCACCGACCTGCACGGCGCCACCATCACCCCCGCGTTCGTCGACGCCCACATCCACACCACCGCCACCGGGCTCGCCCTCGACGGCGTCGACCTCACCGACGCCCCCACCCTCACCGACGCCCTCGACCAGCTCACCCACGCGGCCCGGCGACGACCCGGCCGACCGCTGCTGGGCACCGGCTGGGACGAGACCCGCTGGCCACAGCAACGCCCACCCACCGCCGCCGAAATCGCCCGCGCCGCCGGACCCGTCGACGTCTACCTCGCCCGCGCCGACGAGCTCACCGCCGTCATCTCCCCGACCCTGGCCCACCGCTCCGGCGCCGACCAGGCACCGGGCTGGCTCGGCGACGGACTGTGCCGCGACGAGGCCCACCACCGCGCCCGCACCACCGCCTACCACGATCTGCCCCGCACCACCCGCCTCGACGCCGCCCGCCGGGTCCGCACCCACGCCGCCGCCCTGGGCATCGCCGCCCTGCACGAGATGGCCGGCCCCGAGGTCTCCAGCGCCGACGACCTCGCCGACCTGCTCACCCTCGCCCGCGACGAAACCGGCCCCGCCGTCCACGGCTACTGGGCCGGTGACCTGCCCACCGCCCTCACCCTCACCGCCGAACCCGGCCTGGGACCCGTCGGCTACGGCGGCGACCTGTTCGTCGACGGCTCCCTGGGCTCCCACACCGCCGCCCTGCGCAGCCCGTACCACGACCAGCCCACCCACAGCGGCCAACGCCACCGCGACGCCGACGACATCCGCGACATCGTCCGCGACGCCACCCACGCCGGCCTGCAGACCGGCTTCCACGCCATCGGCGACGCCGCCCTCGACCTCGTCCTGGCCGGACTACACGCCGCCGCCGACCAGCTCGGCACCGCCACCATCGCCGCCGCCGGCCATCGCGTCGAACACGCCGAACTCGCCCACCCCGACCAGATCCACACCATGGCCCGCCTCGGCCTCGTCGCCAGCGTCCAACCCGCCTTCGACGCCCGCTACGGCGGCCCCGACGGGCTCTACACCACCCGCCTCGGCGCCACCCGAGCCGCGCTGATGAACCCGTTCGCGGCCTTCACCGCCGCCGGTGTCACCCTCGCCCTGTCCTCCGACAGCCCCGTGACCCCGCTCGACCCCTGGGGCGCCGTGCACGCCGCCACCCACCACCACATCGCCACATCCAGGATCAGCCCCGCCGCGGCGTTCAGCGCCGCCACCCGCGGCGGCTGGCAGGCCGCCCGCGCCGACACCGACGGCTCCGGGCAGCTCACCACCGGCGCCCCCGCGACCTTCGCCGTCTGGGACCTCAAGCCACCACCACCCGGCACCGACCCACTGGCCTGGGCCGCCCACACCCGCCCGACCTGCCTGCGCACCGTCCTGCGCGGGCAGATCATCCACGACCAGCTCTGACCCGCCCACCGAACCGAGAACCACACCGGGGAACCACACCGGCTCGCGGCATCCGGGCAGCCGGGATCCGGACCGTCCTTCGGACCGGCACCGCGCACACCGCACCCGGCCACGCCAGCACCGTTGTCTAACGAACGGTCCGGAACCCCACCCCCCGCCGGCCCACCCGGCACCAGACCAGACACCCGCGGCACACCCCGACACCGGGGCACCGCGAGATTCGACCACACACGTCCCACCCACGGAAGCACCCCACCCCGACCCGAAAACCTCCAGGTAGTCCCAACGTGGTCCAGACGCCGCCACCACCGGCCGCGGACAGGGGAGGGCACCGAACCCCTTACACCACCCACCACCAGGCCTGGAACCGAACCCACAACCAGACCCGCAGCCGACCACCCACGACGGACAGCACACAGCCCGGGCTACCCGACCCCGCCCGCGTACCGGACACTGGACCGGTGACCCACGCGCCCGCCACACCACCCCCGCACGACCCGGCCACGGCAGGCGCGCCCCCCACACCCCCCGCGACCCCCCAGAAACCCCAGCAGCCCACCGACGCCACCAGCGGCGCCGCGCGCCGCCTGCGCACCACCGGGCGCCGCCTCACCCGGCCCGCCCTGGCCACCTTCGCCGGCCTGCTGCTCTACACCGCCTTCCCCCCCATCGGCTGGTGGCCCCTGGCCCCCGTCGCCGTCGCCGTCCTCACCCTCACCGTCCGCGGCCGCCGCCTACGCATCTCCTACGGGCTCGGCCTGCTGTTCTCCCTCGGCTTCCTGCTACCCCTGCTGCGCTTCGTCTCCTTCGTCGGCGCCGACGGCTGGATCGTCCTGTCCACCGCCGAAGCCGCCATCCTCGCCGCCATCGCCCCCGCGACCACCCTCGCCTGGCGGCTACCCGCCGCCCCGCTGTGGACCGGCGCCGCCTGGGTCGCCCAGGAAGCTCTCCGCGGCCGCGCGCCCTTCGGAGGCTTCCCCTGGGGCCGGCTCGCCTTCAGCCAGCCCGACAGCCCCTACACCGGCCTCGCCGCCCTCGGCGGCGCCCCCCTGGTCACCTTCGCCGTCGCCACCACCGCCGCCCTGCTCGCCACCACC
Source organism: Frankia sp. R43 (assembly GCF_001306465.1). Classification (NCBI taxonomy): domain Bacteria; kingdom Bacillati; phylum Actinomycetota; class Actinomycetes; order Frankiales; family Frankiaceae; genus Frankia; species Frankia sp. R43. The sequence goes on from NZ_LFCW01000009.1 coordinate 148,230, forward strand.
GCCATCCACCTCCACACCCAGACACCGGCGTGGAGCCGGCGACGCCCCCCTCACCCCACACCCAGCCACCCCACACCCCCGCACGGCGCACGCCGACCCACCCTCGCCCTCACCGCGACCGCCGCCACAGCAGGCGCCCTCACCCTCGCCGGACTCGCCGTCCCCCTGCCCACCGCGGCCCAGCACGGCACCCTGCAGGTCGCCGCCATCCAGGGCGACGTCCCCGAAGCAGGCGGCTACCACGCCCTCGGCCGAGCCATGCAGGTCACCACCAACCACGTCCAGGGCACCGAGAACCTCGCCGCCGCCGTCCGCGCCGGCACCACCCCCCAGCCCGACCTCGTCCTGTGGCCCGAGAACTCCTCCGACCTCGACCCCCTCACCGACCCGGACGCCGCCACCGCCCTCACCCACGCCGCCACCGTCGCCCGCGCCCCACTACTCGTCGGCGCCGTCCTCGACGGCCCCGGCGACCGGCACGTCCGCAACGCCGGACTCATCTGGACCACCGACGGCCCCACCGGCGACATGTACGTCAAACGCCACCCCGTCCCGTTCGCCGAATACCTCCCCGGCCGGGCCCTGCTGGAAAAACTCATCACCCGCTTCGCCGACGAGATGCCCAACGACTTCCTCGCCGGCACCGGCCACGGCGCCCTGCCCGTCGCCGGCACCACCATCGGCGACGTCATCTGCTTCGAAGTCGCCTACGACGGACTCGTCCGCGACAACGTCAACCGCGGCGCCGAACTCCTCGTCATCCAGACCAACAACGCCTCCTTCGGCCGCAAGGGCGAAAGCGAACAGCAGCTCGCGATGAGCCGCCTGCGCGCCGTCGAACACGGCCGCGCCACCGTCCAGGTCTCCACCAGCGGCCAAAGCGCCATCATCGCCCCCGACGGCACCATCCTGTCCCAGACAGGCCTGTACGAACCGGGCGTACTGACCGCGCAGCTTCCGCTACGCACCACACACACCCTCGCCACCCGGCTCGGTATCGTCCCGGAGATGGCCCTCACCGCCCTCGCGGTGATCGCCATCCTCGGCGCCCTGCTCCACACCCGCCGCAGCCGCCGCACCACCCCGCACGACCACGACACCACCCCGACCGGAACCGACCAGAAAAGGAGAGGCGTGGAAGCCACCCGCGTCGTCGTCTGCGTCCCGACCTACAACGAACGGGACAACCTGCCGGACACCGCCCGCCGCCTGCGCACGGCGAACCCCGCGGTCGACCTGCTCGTCATCGACGACGCCAGCCCCGACGGCACCGGCGACATCGCCGACGAACTCGCCGCCGCCGACAGCCACATCCACGTCCTGCACCGCGCCGGCAAATCCGGTCTCGGCTCCGCCTACATCGCCGGCTTCACCTGGGCGCTCCAACACGGCTACGACATCATCGTCGAAATGGACGCCGACGGCTCCCACCAGCCCGAACAGCTACCCCGCCTGCTCGACGCCCTCACCGGCGCCGACCTCGCCATCGGATCCCGCTGGATCCCCGGCGGCACCGTCCACAACTGGCCACGCAGCCGGCTGGTCCTCTCCCGCGGCGCCAACGCCTACGTCCGCGCGGCCCTCGGCGTCCCCCTCCGCGACGCCACCGCGGGATTCCGCGCCTACCGCGCCGACGTACTGCGCGCCCGCGACCTCACCCTCGTCGCCTCCCAGGGCTACTGCTTCCAGGTCGACCTCGCCTGGCGCGCCTGGCAGTCCGGCTTCCGCGTCATCGAGGTCCCCATCGACTTCGTCGAACGCGAACGCGGCGCCTCCAAGATGAACCGCTCGATCGTCGCCGAAGGATTCTGGCGCGTCGGCTGGTGGGCACTGTCCTCCCGCCGCCGCGGCCCCGCCGCCACCCGCACCCCACACACACCTTCCACCACCGCGATCCCCGCACCAGCACCCCCCGGCGACCCCGCCCCCACGACGAGCACCCCCACACCCACCGACAGCACCGCCGAAACCGGGCCGTCCGCGACCAGCACCCCCGCCGGCCGGTCCTGACCCGGATCAGGGCCGGGGGCCCGCAACGCCCCCGAAACCCCGACCCCCCCACCGGGAGACCAGCCGTCACACCCGGGGCACCACCGGGCACGGACATGGCGAAGGGGTGACAGCGTCAAACGCTGTCACCCCTTCGCCAACCAAGCCCAACGGCGCCGCGCCCGGCACCGAAGGCAGCCTTGCTCAGGCCGACCGGCGATCCTCGCCAGTGCCCCGCAGCACCGCCAGCCGCTCGGCCAGCACCTCTTCCAGATCGTCCGTCGTACGACGCTCCATCAACATGTCCCAGTGCGTCCGCGGCGGCTTGCTCTTCTTCGGCTCCGGCCGCTCACCGTCCACAATCACCGAAGGCGACCCGCACACCCTGCACTCCCACACCGACGGCACTTCGGCCTCGGCGGCGAACGGCATGGCGAACTGGTGCCCGTTGGGGCAGTCGTACGACGCTGTCTGCCGCGGGGCAAGCTCCGTGCTGCGGTCAGTCTCGTAGGACACTGCACCGAGACGGCTGCCCCGCAGAATGCGCTCGCCCATATGACTCCTCAGAGCGTCGTGGCATGTTGACCTCAACCGAGTCCAACGTACGAACAAGCGAAGTCGTTCCCACCCCAGAAGGCCAGGTAACGAGATCGTGATCACACTACGTGTTCCCTCGACTGCAAAGGATACACGCCGGGTGACGAACCGGGCCCAGATCCTGCTGAACAGCCTCGCACGCTCCGCCGTCGGACTCACCGCCCTCACCAGACCCGTACCGATCATCCGCCTCGCCGGCGTCGACCGTGTCACAGCCGAGAAAATTGCCTGGATCGCACGCCTCGCCGGCATCCGCGACCTCGCCCTCGGCCTCGGCCTGCTCCACGCCCACACCACCGGCGGAAAGACCCAACCCTGGCTCGTCGCCGGCCTGCTCAGCGACACCGCCGACACGGCCGTCCTCGCCCACGCCACCGCCCACCACCACCTCCCCGCCGCCTACGGCACCGTGATGACCCTCGCCGCCGGCGGCGGGGCAGCCCTCGCCACCACCACCCTCACCACCGAACGCGACCACCACCACACCCAAGAACAAACCGGCCAGCCGCCGCGTTGACCACGACGAACCGACCAGCACGAACCCGAGACAGCCGACCACACGACGACATGGCCGCACCCAGCCCGCCGGCCCCCGGTGCCCCGACCCGGCACCCGGAACCGAACGCGCGCCGCCTGCACAGGAGAGGACCCAACCCGTGAGCGACAACCCGACCAGCAGCAAAGTCGTCCGCTCCGACAGCGAATGGCGTGAGCTGCTCGGCCCCGAGCGCTACGCCATCCTGCGCCAGGCCGCCACCGAAGCCCCCTTCAGCGGCGCCTACACCTACAACAAGACCGACGGCACCTACCAGTGCGGAGCCTGCGGCGCACCGCTGTTCACCTCCGCCACCAAGTACGACTCCGGATCCGGCTGGCCCAGCTTCTACCAGCCCGTCTCACCCGACGCCGTCACCCTCGTCGACGACACCAGCCACGGCATGGTCCGCACCGAGGTCCGCTGCGCACGCTGCGACTCCCACCTCGGCCACGTCTTCGACGACGGGCCGGCCCCCACCGGCCAGCGCTACTGCATGAACAGCCTCGCCCTCGACCTCGAAACCACCGGGTCACCCGAATCCACCTGAACAGCGCCACCGCCGCGGCGGCCGGCACCCCGGCGGTGTCGGAACGTCAACCGCCGTGACCCCACCAAGATCCACCGTCACGGAGCCGGCTCGCCGCCGAAACTCCCGATCCCACCCGCATACGGTTCACCCACCAACACGGACCGAGGTGAACCCATGGCTGCCCGTCACCCACCACGCGACGACGACTCCTGCGACGACGAGACCTGCGACGACGAGACCTGCCCGGCCTGCGCGGCGGACAACGACCCCGCCGCCACCGCCGCCTGGATCGCCAGCCAGGATGCACTGCTCGATCAGATTCTGCGCACCCGCGGGTGGGCCGTGCAGCCGGTGCTCGACGACAGGCCCGACGAACCGGCCTACGCCTACACGATTGGGCTGTTCGCCTTCGACAGCCACCCCGAACTCGTCGTGAGCGGCCTGCGTGACGACGAGGCCACGAGGGTCCTCGACCTGCTCGGGGAGCGGGTCCGCCGCCACGAGCGCCTGCACGACGGCCAGCGCCTCACGCTCGCGCCCCTGCTGGCTGTCGAGCTGCGCGCGATCACGCCGTTCGCCAGCGACCAGCTCCTGCTCGGCGCGAACTCGCTGTACCGCCACCCGGACGGCCCGGCCGTCCCCGGTCTGCAGGCCGTCTGGGCCGACCACACGGGCAGCCTGCCCTGGGAACCGGCGTGGGCGGGCCCGACGCAGCCCCTCGCCACCGCACCGCTCGCCGGGGATGCCGTGCCCGGCAGTCGGGTCTGGCACACAGCTGGGCGTTCCGGGCCTCGGGGGAGACAGGCTGGGCGCCCCTTGCGCCTCCCGCCACCCAGGCGCCCACGAGAACTGCCGTAGGAGCGAGGCGAGTGCCAGCTCGCCCATTTACCTTCCCCTTCGATCGCCTCAATGCCCGCTATGCCAGTAGCTATTGGACGGGTTCGGCCCGGATGCCATCGCCAGCCGACAACGCCGTCGCCGTGCCGGCACGGCGACGGCGCGGCCCGCGACCTCGGCCACCTCGGAACACGACCAACGGCGCCCTTTCCGAGCTGATCCTTTTCCGACCAAGCAGAGAATCTCTTTTTGGAGAGGGATGTTTTTGTTCCGTTTTGTTTTTTGCTTTGTTGGCGAGCCAAGATCAAATTTGCAGAGCACGGCGCGTCAACACTGTTGACTATCTTGGTGGGGAGCGGTCGTTCCGGGTGCCACCGGGCTCCCCGCTCCCCCAGGCGCCCGGGTCCGGTGCATTTCAGGCGGTAGGCGGATCCAGGCCGAGGAGCACCCTGTCTGCGACAGGGACGTACCCGAGCCGCTGGTAGATACGGTTACTGGTCGGGTTCGCCAGGTCGGTGAACAGAACAGTCGTCGTGGCTCCCCCATCGCGGGTCGCCTGGCTGGCCATGACGGTCAGCGCGCCGGCGTAGCCGCGCCGCCGATGCTCGGGCGGGCTGTAGACAGGTCCGATCCGCGCCATGCCGCTGACGACGCGGCTGTGGCCGACCATGCAGACGGGCGTGTCGTCGACGTACCAGAGGTACAGGCCGCCGTAGCTGAGCCGGTCATCGACCCGCGCCGAAGAATCGCCGCCCTGGCCTGCCTCCTCGTTGAACGCCAGATGCCAGGCCACAAGGAGATCCCGGTCCGCGGCGGTCGCTGGTCGCGCCCGGCCGGGAGGTTGCCGCTCGAGCGGGGTCAGCGTTCCCAACCGGTAGAGACGCTCACGGTCCTGGACTCGAAGCGATGCCCCGGCCCGGTCGCGCCACGCGGCGACGACGGCTGCCACCGCCCGCTCGTCGGTGTTGACACTGGCAACCTTCCGCTCGGCCAGCGCAGGGCTGTCGGCCAGCGGACCGATCGCCTCGACCGGCATGACGCCAAGATGCAGTGGGTTGCCGTGGGTGTGGAGAAAGACACCGCTGACCGGGCCACCGATGGATCTGTACCAGCCGAACAGGGTCTCGGCTCCGCCGAAGGCACCGGCACCCCGCGCGCGCACGTCCGCCGCGACCGTGAGCACAACGGTGTTCTCCGCCGCCGCGGTCCGGAGGAAATCGCCTGCCTCGGCCAGGAAATCGCCTGCGTCGTCAGTGACCGACCAGATCATGGAGCAATGGTCGCAACCCCCGCCAAGGTACGCATCCCGTTGTTCGGGCACTCAGGCCTTTTACTGTCGGGCCCCGCGACATCCAGAGACAAGTCTTGATCAACAGAGGCGGCCGGGGGCTGTCAACGTTGTTGACCACAGTGCTGGCGTCGTTAGGATCAGCCCTGTGACAGCACCGGATGCTCAGGAGGACGCGCCGCCCACCGGCGCACCCGTGCCACCCCACCGCACTCCCCGTGGCACCCTGTCCCGGGAGCTCCTGCTCGACGCGGCGATGGAGATCGTCCGGATCGGCGGGGCGGACGCGTTCAGCATGCGGGCCCTGGGCTCCCGCCTCGAGGTCGACCCGACCGCCTTCTACCGCCATTTCCGGACGAAGAACGAGCTGCTCGACGCGCTCGCGGACATCCTGATCGCCGGCGACGAGCCACTGCCGTCCACCGGCGACGCGCAGGCGGATCTACGGGAGAGCCTGCACCAGCTGCGCCGTTGCCTGCTGCGGCACCCGACGATGGCCGCCGTGATCCTGCGCCGGCCCCCGGGCGGGCGCGCGTACTGGGAGCGGGCGAACCACGCGATCGGCCTGCTGCGTGGGCTGGGGCTGACTGCGGAGGCAGCCACCTCGGTCTACCAGACGCTGCTGTTCTACTGCCTGGGGCACGTGCTGTCCGAGGCGCGCGCGGTGGCCGCCGCCGTCGCCCGCGACCGTCGGCCTGGCACCCCGACGGCGACGTTCAACCCCCCGGCGCACCAGCTGCCGGATCTCGCCGCCGCCGTCCCGTTCCTGCGGGCCGACACACGCACCCAGTTCAACGACGGTCTGGACCTGATCCTCGGCTCGCTGCCCGCGCCCGGCTGAGCGCCACCTCCCGGCACCGCACCACGATCTGCCAGCAGACGCGGCGAACCTCACAAAATCGTGCCGGACCGGCGTGTGCCGGCCCTCCTCGCACCCAGCACGTCGATCCACTTGCTACGGTGCACTCCGGCCGACGTCATTTCCGTCACCTGCTGGTGGCGGCTGGTCGGACCTCCGCGCGGGCCCTGGCAGGGGCGGGGCGGTTCACCGCCGGGGCGGGTACGGATGGCGAGACGGATCGAGGCGGGGAGTCGGAAACGATGGCGAACGAAACGCTCGACGGGTTCCTCGAGGCACTCGCCTCCGCGGCGCCCGCGCCCGGTGGTGGCGCCGCGGCAGCGCTGCAGGTAGCCATCGGCGCCTCCCTGGTGAGCATGGTCGCCAACCTCACCATCGGCAAGCCGCGCTACGCCGAGCACGAACCGACCATGATCTCCGCCCGCGACCAGGCCACCGGGCTGCGTCTCGACGCGCTGAGGCTCGCCGACGCGGACGCCGTTGCCTTCACCGCCGTCACCGACGCCTACCGGCTGCCCAAGGACACCCCCGAGGACAAGGCGGCCCGCACCGCGGCGATCCAGCAGGCGCTGATCGGTGCGGCGGACGTCCCGCTGCGCACGGCCGCGGCCGCGGCCGAGGTGGTCGGCCTGTGCCAGCTGATTCTCGACGGGGCGAACGTGAACGTCCTGTCCGACGTCGCCGTGGCAGCCGCGAGTGCCCGCGCGGCGCTCGACTCGGCCGCGATCAACGTCCGGATCAACCTGGCGTCGATGACCGACGCCGCGACCCGCGACGCGACCGCGGCCGAGCTGGACAAGTACCTGTCGTCACTGGCCGGCGCGGACAGCGTGGTGCGCGCCGTGGGAGAACGGATCGGGTCATGAGGTTGCTGGACGGGCGGTCGATGGCCGCCGACATCGGTCGCACTGTGGTCGACGACGTCGAACGGCTGGTCGCGACCGGGATCACCCCGACCCTGGCGGTCGTGCTGCCGACCGTCGACGAGGCGGCGCGGTCCTATGTGCGGGTGATCGAGCGCGGCGCCGCCAAGCTCGGGGTCGGCTGCGTGGTGCATGAGCTGTCCGGTGATCCCGATGAGCTCATCGCCACCGTCGACGAGCTCGCGACCGACTCCTCGGTGCACGGGATGATCGTGCAGACTCCCCTGCCGGGTGACCTGACCGCCGCCGATGTCGGTGCGCGGATCCCGGTCGGCAAGGACGTCGACGGGATGAACCCGCTGAGCCTGGGGCGTCTCGCGCTGGGCCTGCCCGCGTTCGCGCCGGCGACCGCGGCGGCGGTGCTGGAGATCCTCACCCGGGCCGAGGTGCCCCTCAACGGGGCGCGGGTGTGCGTGATCGGGCGCAGCTCGGTGGTCGGCAAGCCGGCGGCGCTGTTGCTGCTCGCCGAGCACGCCACCGTCACGGTGTGCCACTCGCGTACGAAGGACCTGACGACGGTGGTGCACGAGGCGGATGTCGTCGTCGCCGCCGTGGGGCGGCCGAAGATGGTCGGCAGCGGGCATGTCCGCCCGGGCGCGGTGGTCATCGACGTCGGTACCAACTGGACCGACGCCGGCCTGGTCGGGGACGTCGACGCGGACGCGGTGGCGCCGGTCGCCGGCGCGCTCACCCCGGTCCCCGGCGGAGTCGGCCCGGTCACGACGATGCTGCTGCTGCGCAACACCGTCCGAGCCGCCGGCGCCTGACACCGCACCACTGACCCGCACTCCCCCTCCTCTCCCGGCCCGCAGATCAGGCGGTGGGCCGTGGCTTCCGGGGGACCGGCGCCGCGGCGAGGCACACCCGGTCGCGCCCTTCCCGCTTGGCACGGTAGAGCGCCGCGTCGGCACGTTCGAGCAGGTCGGTGACGACCCCGTGGTCGTCGTGGGAGGCCGGCGCGCCGCTGGCCACGCCCACCGACACGGTGACCCGCTGCTCGCCGCGGGTCAGGTGGACGCGGACGGCCGCGACACTGTCGCGGACACGTTCGGCGATGGCGGCCGCGGCCGCGAGGTCGACGCCGACCAGCAGCACGACGAACTCCTCCCCACCGAAGCGCCCGACGAGGTCCTGCGGCCGGGTCGCGTGGCGCAACGCGTCGGCGACGGCGAGCAGCACCACGTCGCCGTCGATGTGGCCATGCCGGTCGTTGACCTGTTTGAAATGGTCGATGTCGACCAGCAGCACCCCCATCGGCCGGCCGAGCCCGTGGCTTCGGGCCGTCTCGGCCGTTGCCACCTGCCGCCAGTAGCCCAGGGTCGCCAGCCGGGTCTTGGCATCGGTGCGCGCGGCGGACAGCAGCTCGGCATGGGCAAGCCCGCGGCGCAGCAGAAGCACCAGTGGCACCGCGATCACCAGCAGCACCGGGCTCGCCGCCCACACGACCGCCAGGACGAGCGCCGCGCAGAGCTGGACGATCACTGTCGCGGTGTGGTCGCGGCCGGCCGCCCAGCGGCGGGGCCGCAGCAGGCGGTCGACGGCCAGGTAGACGGTGACCGCGGCGAACAGTGCCGTGACGCCGCGGGCCGACCCGGCGAGCCGGTCGGCGGACCCGGGGTCGACGGCGGGGTCGAGCAGACGGTGCGCGAAGGCGGCGGCCGCACCGGCGATCCCGAGCGCGGCACTGTCGTGGAACAGGCTGTGGGTGGGAGGGCCGTCGCCGCCGGTCCGCCCACGGCGGGCCGGTCGGGCGCGCCGCGGCGCGGCCGCCAGCCACAGCGGCACGTGCGCGAGCAGCGCGTACAGCGGGGGTAGTAACAGGGCCACCGGCAGCGTCCAGGTGGTGGTCATGGCGGGGTAGGCGTCCCGGCCGGCCTCGATCGTGTCCTCGCTGTCCTCGCCGCGCGCTCCACCGGCCCAGCCGGTGACGCCGGCCAGGCTGGCACCGACCGGACTGGCACCGAACAGGCTGGTGAGGACGGCCAGCCCGGTGAAGGTGGCGAAGGTCGCGAGCTCGGTGGCCCGCGGTGTGCCTGCGCCCATGACGCCGTCGGCGACGAGCAGGGCCACGCTGAGCCCGAACAGGGCATCCACCACCAGTGCCTGGAGCAGGGGGGCCGGTGCCCCGCAGCGGCTGCCGGGGCGGATGTGCTCCAGGGCGGGATCGGTGGGCCGGGCGCGCAGGAACAGTGATGCGCCCAGCCCCGTGTCACTGTGCGATGGGCCGGCGGATGGGCGCGGTGGGCCGGGAGACGAGCCGGGCAGCGCGCCCGGCTCTGCGCCGGATGGCGCGGTGGTGACCGGCGTGGTGGTGACCGGTGCTGTGCGGCAGGGCGCGGTGCGGCACGGCGCGGTGTGGCCAGACGCTCCGGCCGGAACCGGGCAGCGAGCCACGGCGGTCAGCGGCAGTGGCTCGGCGGGCCACAGGGTGGGGTCGGTGGCCGGGTGCCCGGTGGGCCCATCGGGCGATGGTGCCGGTTCCAGTGGGCTGCCCACCCGCGGCGGATCGATCGGGGCCCCCATGGGCAGGCGGCCACGACGCCATCCGCGGCGGGCCGCGTTCACCACGGCCCGCAGGCCCGCCGGGGCGTACCCGGCCCCCGGCCCCCCTGACACCTGTCGTGACATCTGTCGTAACGGCATCCGCACCCGGCCCCTCTCGTTCACCGCCCGCGGCACCCCGCCTGCCGGCGATATCCAGATCACTCAGGGCATTCGTCGACCAGGCCGGCGATGGTGCCGCCCCCTTCCCCGGGTCCGGGCCCTCCGGAACCCGACAACGACACGCCGACCGCTACACACAGTGAAACCCCGTGAACGAAGGGTATGAAGGCTCTTCGGGCATCCGCAACTAGTTCCCCGATGTCGGATATGCAGTGGGCGGACGCAGGGCGGCGGCCTGGCACCGTGCCGGGCCCTGGCGGTTCCGCCGCGGCAACCACCTGACCTGCGCTGTCGTCGCAACGGCGACGGCTGGCGCGGCGACGCGGGCGGCCCGGGCGGGCGCCCACCCGGGAGCAGGAAGACCACAGGCGCCGACCCGGCCGAAGCCGGGACGAGGGCCTACCGGGTGATGCTGGGGACGCCCGTGGTGCTCGTGGTGGCGGCGACCGCCTCGACCATGGCCCCCGCCAGCGTCGCCACCTCGGCGGGCTCCATCACGAACGGTGGCATCGCGTAGACGAGACGACCGAACGGGCGCACCCACACCCCCAGCTCCACCAGCAGCGGCTGGATGACCGCCATGTCGACCGGTTCACGGGTCTCGATCACACCGATCGCGCCGAGGGTGCGTACCTCGGCCACCCCGGGCAGGTCGGCGGCCGCGGCGAGGCCGTCGGCAAGCGCGTCGTGCACCCCCCGCACCCGCTCCCGCCACGGCGAGGAGAGCAGAAGCTCGATGCTCGCCCGGGAGACGGCCGCCGCCAGCGGATTGCCCATGAAGGTCGGGCCATGCATGAACGCGCCCGCCGCGGAGGCGCACACCCCGTCGGCGACCTCCTCGGTGCACAGGGTGGCGCCCATGGTCAGGTAGCCGCCGGTCATGGCCTTGCCGACGCACATGATGTCCGGTGTGATCCCGGCATGGTCGCAGGCGAACAGCTCCCCGGTGCGCCCGAAGCCGGTCGCGATCTCGTCCGCGATCAGCAGGACCTGGTAGCGGTCGCACAGATCACGCACGCGCGTGAGCCAGCCGGGCGGGTAGAAGCGCATCGCCCCGGCCCCCTGCACGACCGGTTCGCAGATGACTGCGGCGAGCTCGCCGCGGTGGGCGGCGAGCAGCCGCTCCACGTCGGCGAGGTCGCTGTCGGTCACCGGGTCGCTGTAGCCACTGGTCGGGGCGGCGGCGAACAGGTGCTGGGCGAGCAGGCCGGTGAACAGGTGGTGCATGCCCGTGTCCGGGTCACACACCGACATCGCGCCGGAGGTGTCGCCGTGGTAGCCACGGCGGATCGTGAGCAGCCGGGTGCGCCCGGGCCGGCCCCGGCCGGCCTGGTACTGCAACGCCATCTTGATCGCGACCTCGACGGAGACCGAACCGGAGTCGCAGAAGAAGACCCGGTCCAGGCCCGGCGGGGTGATCCGGACGAGCAGCTCGGCCAGGGCCACCGCCGGCTCGTGCGTCAGCCCGCCGAACATCACGTGGGCCATCCGGTCCAGCTGGTCGCGCACGGCCTGGTCCAGGACCGGGTGGCGGTAGCCGTGGATCGCCGCCCACCACGACGACATTCCGTCCAGCAGCTCACGGCCGTCGGTCAGGGTCAGCCGCACGCCGCGGGCGGACGCGACGGCGAACAGCGGCGCATGGTCTCCCACCGAGCCGTAGGGATGCCAGACGACCGCACGGTCACGCGCGACGAGGTCTGAACCGTCCATGCCCTCACCCTCTCCCAGCAGGGGCATGATGTTGCCCGCAGGTGTCGCAAGAGCCACAGGTGTCACAGAAGCCACCAGCAGAAGCCACCACCGGCGACGTGTGTGCCACCGGTGACGCCCAGTGCAGCAGAGGAGTCGTGCGCCCATGCCGTCCACAGGCCGTAGCGACCGGGTAAGTGGCGCCGTCCCCCCCGCCGCCGCCATCGCCGGGGGGGCGGTGCTGCTGGGCGCGGTCCTGCCGGCGCCCGGGCCGTCGGCGGATTCAGCCGGCCCCGGCGACCCCGCGCTCGCCGCGGTGGAGAAGTACGACGACGACTTCGGGGGCGACCCGGACGCGGCGCTGTTCCCGGCGGAGGCGGCCGTCCTGACCCGCGCCGTCGACAAGCGGCGCCGCGAGTTCACCACCGGGCGGATCTGCGCGCACCGGGCGCTGCGGGCGCTGGGAGAGGCCGCGGTGCCCATCCTTCCCGGTGAGCACCGCGAACCACGCTGGCCCGACGGGGTGGTCGGCAGCATCACCCACACCGCCGGATACCGGGCCGCGGTCGTGGCGCGGACGGTCGCGGGCCGGGCGGTCAGCGTGGGTATCGACGCCGAGCCGAACGAGGCGACCCCCGGCGGTGTCCTGCGGGAGATCTCACTTCCCGACGAACGGGACCGGCTCACCGAGCTGGGGCGGGCACATCCGGCGGTCGCCTGGGACCGGCTGCTGTTCAGCGCCAAGGAATCGGTCTACAAGGCCTGGTTCCCCCTCGCCCGCCGATGGCTGGGTTTCGCCGACGCCGACCTGACCCTCACCGTCGAGGGCGACCACAACCACGACGACGGCGGCCCGGGCTTCGGGGCCGGCGGCGACGGCCTGGTGGCGCGGGGCGGGTTCCAGGCCAGGCTGCTGGTCGCGGGCCCGGTGCTGCCCACCGGCGAGGAGCTGACCGGGTTCACCGGGCGGTGGGTCGTCGGCCGGGGTCTGCTCGTGACCGCCATCGCCCTCGGCTGCTGACACCTCCGGCTGCTGACCACGCCGGGCACAGCCGGGCTCGCTACCACCTCGATGGCCATACCGACGTTACGTCCGCAGGTGGATACGCAGGGTGCGGGCGGCGGATGAAGTTCGGGCGCACCCGGCCTACCGTGGGTAGGTGTGAGCGTGCTTTTCCTGGACGTGTCCGGGCCGGCGCCGCCGCAGGTGTGCTGGGAGCGGTATGCCGTGCCGGCGGCCTGGCCTACCTGGGCGCCGCAGATCCACACCGTCACGCTGGCGGACGTCCCCGTCGGCATGCGGCGCCGGACGGCCGTGCCGGTGGGCTCCGGCGCCGGTGGCGCTCCCTCTCCCCCGGGCTGGCCGGGCGCCCGGGGGGCGCCGGCCACCGAGGTCCGGATCTTCCCCGGGCTGCGTGGTCGGATCCGCGGGCTCTTCCCGCCGACGGTGCGGTTCGTCATCACCGCGGTCGACGAGACGGACCGCACCTGGAGCTGGCAGGTGGGAGTCGGCCCGCTGCGGCTCGAACTCGACCACGGCGTGGACGCCTGCCTGGACGGCGGGACCTCGGCGTGGCTGCGGATCACCGCGCCCGCGCTGGCGATCCGCGCCTACGCTCCGATCGCCCGCGCCGCACTGCGCCGCCTCGTGCGCTGAGACCACCGCCGCCCGGAGACCACCGCTGGTGGACCAGCCCGCGCGGGGCCGAGCGGCGGCCTGCCTGCGCGGGGTGTGGCTACGGGAAAAGAACGACCCTGGGCTAAGCTGAGAGCCGGGACGCGGGCGCACGAAAAAGAACGCGCCACGCGGGATAGTAACCGGAGAGGGCTGGGGTTGTCAAAGGAAACGGTGCCGGCCAGGTCGGCCGACTCACTCGAACCCCGCGACGAGCCCCGGGTGAACCACAACGAGACCCGGGTGGACCAGAAGGCGGATGACGAGCGGGCCCTGGAACAACGCTACCTGACCATGCTGCACGAACGGCTCGACGGCCTGCGCGCCACAGCCGCGGCCGGACTGGCCGAGGCGCTCCTGCGTGACGATCCCGAGCCCGGCGCCCGAGCCGACCGCGACGCGGTCGCCGCCCGCCACGCCGACCAGCTCACCCGGGTCGACGCCGTCCGCGACCGGCTGATGTTCGGCCGGCTCGACCTGGCCGACGGCGAGCGGCGCTACATCGGCCGGATGGGCCTGCTCGATCCCGACGCCGACTACGACCCGCTGCTCATCGACTGGCGCGCGCCGGCCGCGCGCCCGTTCTACCTGGCCACCGGCGCGACGCCGCTGGGTGTCGCCCGCCGGCGCCACATCCGCACGGTCGGGCGCCGGGTGACCCACCTCGACGACGAGACTCTCGACACCGGCGCGCTCGGCGACGGTGTCCTGGGCCTGCTCACCCTCGACGGCCTGGGCGCCGCCGAGGACACAGCCGAGGAGGCGGCCGAGGACAGGGAGGTGGCCTGGGCCACCGTGGCCGCGCCCCCCGCGACCGCACAGACCCCGTCCGGGGAGGTGGCCCGCGGCACCCTGGTCGGTGAGGCCGCGCTGCTGAACACCCTCGCCGCGCACCGCACCGGCCGGATGCGGGACATCGTCGCGACCATCCAGTCGGAGCAGGACCGCATCATCCGCTCCGACCAGGACGGAATCCTCGTCGTGGACGGCGGCCCGGGCACCGGGAAGACCACGGTCGCGCTGCACCGGGCCGCGTTCCTGCTCTACTCCCGCCGCGAGCACCTCGCCCGCCGCGGAGTGCTGATCATCGGACCGAACCCGGCGTTCCTGCGCTACATCGAGCACGTGCTGCCCTCGCTCGGCGAGACCGGGGTGCTGCTGTCGACGATCGGCGACCTGTTCCCCGGGGTCCGCGGCCGCCAGCCCGAGAGCACGCTCGCCGCGGCGGTCAAGGGCCGGTCGGCGATGGTGGACGTCCTGACCGCGGCGGTGCGCGACCGCCAGCGGCTGCCCGACATCCCGCTGGAGATCACCGTCGCGGACGGGATAGCGCGCCTCGACGAGACGATCGTCGTCCCGGCCCGCGCCGCGGCCCGGCTCACCGGGCGGCCGCACAACCTGGCCCGGCCGGTTTTCGTCCGCGAGGTGATCGCCGCGCTGACCCGCCAGATCGCCGACCGGTACGAGTCATCCATCGACGAGGTCGACATCCCGGACTTCGTCGACGACTTCATGCTCTGGCCGGACACCGACGCCGCCCGTGACAACCTCGACGACAGCGAGGCCAACGACGCCGACTGGGCGAGTGCGGCCCGGGCCGCGGCGACCGCGGCGGCCAGCCAGCCGGTCCTCGACGCCGCCGACCTCGCCGACCTGCGCCGCGACCTGAGCTCCGACCCGCGCCTGGCCGCTGCGATCGACGGCCTGTGGCCGCTGCTCACCCCGCAGGACCTGCTCACCGACCTGTTCGCCGACGACGACGCGCTGCGCCGTGCCGCGCCGGACCTGACCGACGCCGAGCGGGCGGCCCTGCGCCGCGAGCCGGGCGGCGGCTGGACGCCGGCGGACGCCCCGCTGCTCGACGAAGCCGCCGAGCTGCTCGGCGACGACCCCCGGCTGGCGATCGACGCCGCGGTGGCCGAACAGCTGGAACGGCGCGAACGGGCCGAGTACGCCGGCGGGGTCCTCGACATCCTCTCCCGCGGGGACACCGAGGACCCCGACAGCGAGGTCCTGATGGCCACCGACCTGATCGACGCCGACCGGTTCGGCGAACGCCACGCCGAGATCGACACCCGCAGCACCGCCGAGCGCGCCGCCGCCGACCGTGGCTGGACGTTCGGGCACGTCATCGTCGACGAGGCGCAGGAGCTGTCCGCGATGGCCTGGCGGATGGTGATGCGGCGCTGCCCGAGCCGGTCGATGACGATCGTCGGGGACGTCGCCCAGACCGGCGACGCGGCCGGGACGTCCTCGTGGGCACGGGTGCTCGCCCCCTACGTCGGCACGCGTTTCGCGCTGGAGCGGCTCACGGTGAACTACCGCACCGGCGCGGAGATCATGGCGGTGGCCGGCGACGTCCTGGCCATGCAGGGGCGGGGGCTGCGCGCGCCGCGATCGGTGCGCCGCTCCGGGCACGTCCCCTGGCGCCTCGCGGTCCCCGAGGCCGATCTGGAGCCGCGGCTGGCCCGGCTGGTGGCCGACGAGCACGCCGCGTGCGGCGGGGGGCGCCTGGCGGTGATCGTCCCGACCTCACGGCGGGAGCAGCTGGCCGGTGTGGCGGGGGTGGCGGGCGCCGCCTCGGCCAGCCCGGTTCGTGCCGTCGGGGAGCCGGGCACCGCTGCCGTAGCCGTAGCCGCAGACGCAGGCACCGGGGGCGCAGCCGGTGGGGACGCGGCCGCGGAGGACCCGGTGGTGGTGCTCACGGTGCGGGAGGCCAAGGGGCTGGAGTTCGACGCCGTCATCGTGGTGGAGCCCGAACGGATCCTCGCCGAGTCCCCGCGGGGAGCCGGCGACCTGTACGTGGCGCTCACCCGGCCGACGAACCAGCTCGGTGTGGTGCATGTCGAGGAGCTGCCGGCGGTACTCGACCGGCTGCGGCCCCGCGGCTGACCGCCACCGGCGGCCCGGCTGGCGAGTGGCAAGAGCGGAGGATTTTGGTCGTTCGAACGACCAAAATCCTTCTTCCTTGCGGGCCGCCAGGCGAAACGGCGCCCGTTTTGCGGTGACTTGGGGGGTGGCTCGCGGTGTGGGATCGCCAGTAGGTGGCTGTGCGGACGGGTTCGCGTCCACCCGGCCTCGACCCTGCGGGCTCCGGCAGATCCTCGCGCGCGTGGATCGGTCCGTCCCGGGGCGGGGCACCAGGGCCGCACCCCGGGACGGAGAGGAAAGTTCAAGATCATCTATGGTCACACGGCGGCGTCAACACCGTTGACTATCTTGTGCCGGGTGGACGCACCGGCGGCCGGACGGTCAGCCCACCGCCGATCACCCGCCCCGCACGGTCGAGGCGAGCAGGCGATGCCACCGGTCGGGCTCCAGGTTCAGCCACCGGTCGACGTCCTCACGCCACCAGATCCGGGTCCCGTTCCAGGCGGAGGTCCGGTTCACGACCCCCGCGGCCGCGGGCGCCGCCGGATCACTGCGCAAACGGTGATCGACAGCCTGTCGGGTCACGCCCAGCGCGCGGGCGATGTCACCCGACCCGACGAGCAGAGGGAGCTCATCCACCTCGCAGACGCTAACCGCAAACAGGACATAGCGGCCTGTCGTCGGACGCCGGTAGGTGGGGCGGCAATCTCACGCCAGGACCAACGGACGGTACACACCGAGACACAGACCCTGGTCGCCGGGGACCTCCGCCCGTAGCTGGGACGAGCGTGACGACTCCGTCACAGCCAACCCGTCCAGCGCCGGCAGGCACGCCGCCGCCCCGGCCAGCCGGTCCGTACGGCACGATCGAGAGCACCATGACGCAGCACAGCCAGCCACCCGTCGCCGCCTCGCCCGCCGCCTCGCCCGCGAGCGACCCGCCCGCCAGCACCTCGCCCGCCACAGAATCGACGGTCGCGGCGTCCACGACGCTGACCTCGCGCCTGCCGGCCGGTTGCGATGCCGACACGCCCGCGGACGCGGACGCGCTGTTCGACGCGTTCGGTGCCTGGGTGGCTGACCAGGGCCTGACCCTGTACCCGGCGCAGACCGAGGCGCTCATCGAGGTGGTCAGCGGCTCGAACGTCATCCTGGCGACGCCGACCGGCAGCGGGAAGAGCCTGGTGGCGACCGGCGCGCACTTCGCCGCGCTCGGCTGGGGCCGGCGCACCTTCTACACGGCGCCGATCAAGGCGCTGGTGTCGGAGAAGTTCTTCGCGCTGTGCGCGGTGTTCGGCGCCGCCAGCGTCGGCATGATGACCGGCGACGCCTCGGTCAACGAGACCGCGCCGATCATCTGCTGCACCGCCGAGATCCTGGCGAACATCGCCCTGCGCGACGGCGCGGAGGCGGACGTGGGTCAGGTCGTCATGGACGAGTTCCACTACTACGCCGACCCCGACCGGGGCTGGGCCTGGCAGGTGCCGCTGATCGAGCTGCCGCACACCCAGTTCCTGCTCATGTCGGCGACGCTGGGCGACGTCACCAGGTTCGAGGGGGACCTGACCCGGCGCACCGGCCGGCCGACGGCGGTCGTGCGCTCGGCGCAGCGGCCCGTCCCGCTGTTCCACCGGTATGTCACCACGCCGCTGCACGAGACGATCGAGGAGCTGCTCGAGACCCGGCAGGCCCCGGTCTACGTCGTGCACTTCACCCAGGCCTCGGCGCTGGAACGAGCCCAGTCGCTGATGAGCATCAACGTGTCGACCCGCGCCGAGAAGGACGCGATCGCGCAGATGATCGGCGGGTTCCGGTTCGCCTCCGGGTTCGGCAAGACGCTGTCCCGCCTGGTCCGGCATGGCATCGGCGTGCACCACGCCGGGATGCTGCCGAAGTACCGCCGGCTCGTCGAGCTGCTCGCGCAGGCGGGGCTGCTCAAGGTCATCTGTGGGACGGACACCCTCGGGGTCGGCATCAACGTCCCGATCCGGACCGTGGTGTTCACCGCGCTGTCGAAGTACGACGGCACCCGCACCCGGATCCTGACCGCGCGGGAGTTCCACCAGATCGCCGGGCGAGCCGGGCGGGCCGGTTTCGACACGGTCGGCAACGTCGTCGTGCAGGCCCCCGAGCATGTGGTGGAGAACGAGAAGGCGCTGGCGAAGGCCGGTGAGGATCCGAAGAAGCGGCGCAAGGTCGTGCGGCGCAAGCCACCGGAGGGGTTCGTCTCCTGGGGCGTCCCGACCTTCGACCGGCTCGTCGCCGCCGAGCCGGAGCCGCTGGTCTCCCAGTTCGCCGTCAGCCACTCGATGCTGCTCAACGTGGTCAGCCGGCCGGGTGACGCGTTCACCGCCATGCGCCATCTGCTCACCGACAACCACGAGCCGCGCCCGGCGCAGCGCCGGCACATCCACCGCGCGATCGCGATCTACCGGGCGCTGCTCGCCGCCGGGGTGGTGGAGAAGCTCGACACGCCGGACGAGACCGGCCGCACGGTTCGGCTCACCGGCGACCTGCAGCTGGACTTCGCGCTCAACCAGCCGCTGTCACCGTTCGCGCTGGCCGCGATCGAGCTGCTCGACCGCGACTCCCCCGGCTACGCCCTCGACGTCCTGAGCCTGCTCGAGTCGACGCTGGACAACCCGCGTCAGGTCCTGTCGGCCCAGCAGTTCCGGGCCCGCGGTGAGGCGGTGGCCGCGATGAAGGCCGAGGGCGTGGACTACGACCGGCGCATGGAGCTGCTCGACGAGGTCACCTGGCCGAAGCCCCTGGACGAGCTGCTGCACGCCGCGCTGGCCACCTACCGGCGCGGGCACCCGTGGGTGGACGACTACGAGCTGGCACCGAAGTCGGTCGCCCGGGACATCTTCGAACGGGCGATGACCTTCGCGGAGTACGTCGACTTCTACGGGCTGGCCCGCTCCGAGGGGCTGCTGCTGCGCTATCTGGCGGACGCGTTCAAGGCGCTGCGCCAGACGGTGCCCGAGGAGGCCCGCACCGAGGAGCTCGGTGACCTGACCGAGTGGCTCGGGGAGCTGGTGCGCCAGGTCGACTCCAGCCTGCTCGACGAGTGGGAGGCGCTGCGCGATCCGACCGCCGCCCCCGACGCCTCCGCCGGCGCGGCGATCGCGCTGGTGGAGCGCACCACGGCGGTCACGGCGAACCTCCGTGCGTTTCGGGTGCTGGTGCGCAACGCGCTGTTCCGCCGGGTGGAGCTGGCCGCGTTGCGCCGCCACGACCTGCTCGGCGAGCTCGACGCCGCCGCCGGTTTCGACGCCGACGCCTGGCAGGAGGCGTTGGAGCGCTACTACTCCGAGCACGACGAGATCGGCACGGGGCCGGACGCGCGTGGCCCGGGCCTGCTGCTCGTCACCACCGCCGCCGACCGCTGGACGGTTCGCCAGATCTTCGACGACCCGGCCGGTGACCACGACTGGGGAATCAGCGCCGAGGTGGATCTCGCCGCCTCCGACGAGGCGGGAACGGCCGTCGTGCGCGTGACGGCGGTCGACCAGTTGTAGACCTTCGGGTGCGCGGACCCCGCGGGCCCCGCGGGCTCCGTGAACCCACGGGGTCAGCGCACCCCCATCTCGACAAAAGGCAAAACGGGCATGGCACCGAAGTGTTCACGCCCGTTTCGACCAGTCGATAACCGGCACTTTTGTTCCAGCCCTCCCGCGTAGGTCGCGCATTCGGCGTGTGTGCCCTGTGGGGTGGTGCGGTGACCGAGCGGAACGGACCGGCCGACCGGCAGGCCGGCACACCCTCGCCCGCCTCGGCCGACGGACCGCACCGACGATCGCCCACCGGCGCCCACCCACGACCAGGGGTGACGACGACTACGTCGGCACCACCCCGGTCGCGGACACACCGAACCGGTTTTTACCCAACCGCACTGGCGCACATTCCCACACTTCGATCATCGGAAACACAACTGACGACCGCTCGACCCGCGAGAACGGCCATCGGCCGACGAGGGAGCGGATCAATATCAACGGAGGACGAACGTCCGATCATCGTCTTCCCGGTCCACCGGGAAGCCGCGGCGACCGGGCGCGGCCCGATCCGCCGAACCACCACCGGCCGGCCACCGCCTCCGGCGCCACCCCCACCCGCCGGGTCACCACGGGTCAGCGCCACCGGGCCACCCCCTACACCCGCGGCCGATCACAACCCTCACTGCCCGCGTTCGGCACCACGGTGCACAATGCGCGGATTGCCGGGACGAAGATCCCCTTGCTAGTCTCAATTCCCGGCAAGGAGATTTGTCTGCCGTAAAGGGCCACGCCGACCCGGCTGCGTGGACACCGCACGGCACGACGCCGGTTTCGCTGTCCCGCCTTGCCTTCGGTCGTCTTCAGACCGCGGAAATCGGGCGGGCCGGCGGCACCATTTGCCGTTTCGGAGTTTTGTTCGTTCTTAGTCCGCGAGACCCCCGGACGAGAGGAAGACGATGACATCGGGCACTACCGATGGCTGCTCGGTCGAGGCGATGCTGCCTCGGGCCGTCACCCGGCTGCGCGCCCGTACCGGCGCCGATCTGGCCTATGGCGGATCGGTCGACCCCCGCTCGCGCTACCTGACCATCAGCGCGCTCGACGGGAACCGCACGAACGCGTTGCGCGGAATGTCCCTGCCGCCGGGCCACGGCGTGGGCGGACGGGTGGTGGCCCTGGGCCGGCCCGTCGTGATCGACGCGGGCACCCGCCCGCGCTACACCGAGGACCAGCGCGACTGGGCTGTCCTGGGTGAGGACATCTCCTCGGTGGTCGCCGTGCCGGTGCGCGCCGGCGGCATCGTGCACGCGGTGCTGTACTGCGGGGTGCGGGCCGACAATCCGGTGCCGCCGGCCGCGGTGGAGACCGCGCTCGGTGTCGCCCGCCGGTTCGAGGCCATGCTGGCCGATCGCACGACGACCGCCCGGGCGGACGGCGCCGCGGCCACCCCGGGCGCGTCCCGGCTGCGGGTGCTGTGCCGGGTCGACTCCGAGCTGGAGGAGCTGACCTACCAGACCAGCGACCAGGCGCTGCGGGAGCGGATCATCGCGGTACGCGACCTGTTGGAGGACCTGTTCCCCGACACCGCGCCGCCGACCCGCGCCCAGCCGTTCGGGCTGTCCCCGCGTGAGCTCGACGTCCTGCGGCTCGTCGCGGAGGGCATGTCCAACGCCGAGACGGCCCGCCGGCTCGCGGTCAGCCCGGAGACGGTGAAGGCGTATCTGCGCAGCATCATGAACAAGCTCGGTGTGCACAACCGCACCGCGGCGGTGAATGTCGCGCGCCGCTCCAGCCTGCTGCCGTGAGCACCGACGCCGGACCAGCCACAGGCTTCTCCGGCGGCGCTCGCCCAAGCTTTACCGGCCGTGCCGGCCGGCACCCGCGCGGGCGGCGCAGGAAACATCCGAAAATACCGACGGGGTGCGGGCGTGGAGATCGCCCGCACCCCGTTCTGGATTCGCGTGGTCGAAAGTTCCCGTGCAGCCCGGGACCGAATGCGCGCCGTCCCGGGACGGATATCACCGCCGATGTGTCGGCCTGGGGCAGAAGGTGCGCCCGACCGGTGCCCGCCGGGGGCTGGTCGCGGCCGCGCCCGGCGCGGGCAGCGCCAGCGGGCCGGTGGACGCCGGAGAGGCACCGCCGCCGGTCTCGGCCGCCCCAGACTGCTCCTGCCCTGGTGGCGGCGGCGATCCCGCCCCGCCACGGGACGATTCGCCCCCGGAACGCCCGCCGCCGGCGGCTGGGCCCGCAGGCCCGCCGGCCCCCTCGGAACCCTCCGGACGACCCGCCGACTCGGCCGGTCCACCCCCGCGTGGCTGTGCCCCGTACTGCGGCCGGGGGCACCTCTCCCGCTGCGATGGCGATCCGCCGTTGTTGTGCCGTTCGAACTTGTCTGTCACGACGAACTCCCCCTCCTCCGGATACCCGACTGGCGTGACTCACGACGTCATCGGGGTACTGGCGCCATCGGCGTGAACATTAAAGAGGTATTCACGACTTTGGTACCCCTCTACGGGGGTATCACCCAATCTTTCGCACTTCTACGTTGAAGGCATGTCATTTCCCGTCGAAGTCACGCGGCGGTTCAGGGGCTCGACGGGGCGCCCCGACAGCCACCGGTCACCCGCCCACGCGGGAACCGTGGCCGCGTCGGCGACGGTGTCGTCGCCGCCACTGAGCCCACGCGCGATGCCACCGCCCACCAACCGCCTGCTGCCGGCACCGCCGGAAATCCGCCCGAAAGGGCCAGCCGCGCTCCCGCCGGCCCGGGCCCGGCTGGTGCGGGCGAGCGCGGTCGCTCCCGCCGACGAGCAGGCGAGCCGCGTGCCGGGACATCCCGGTGACCCCGGTAACACCGGTGGCGCGGGAAGCGCGGGCGGTATGGGTAACGCGCGCAACAGCGGAAACCGGGGAAACCCGGGAAACACCCCCAGCGCGGGCAGCGCCGGAAACGCCGGAAACGCCGGGAACTACGGCAGCTCCGGGAACTCGGGCCGGCACGGCGGCACGGGTGGTTCGCCGGGGCCGGCCAGCATCCCCGCCGGCGGTCGCGGCGGGCTGTTCGCGCTGCTGGCCCGGATCGCGATCAATCGCCCGGGCCGGGTGCTGACCATCACCGGGCTGGTCATCGCCTGCCTGCTCCCCTGGGCCGGCGGGGTCTTCGACCGGCTCGCCACCGGCGGCTTCTACGCGGCCGGCGACTCGGCCACCCGCGCCGAGGCGATGCTCGACGCCGAGTTCCCCGGCGCGCCGCCCAACGTCGCCATCATGGTCACGGCGCCGGGCACCATCGACGGGCCCACCGCACGCCGCCTCGGCGAGCACGTCACCGGGGAGCTGCGCCGCGAACCGGGTGTCAGTGGAATCGTCTCCTACTGGTCCCAGGAGCCCACCGCGGGCCTGCTGCGCTCCGAGGACGGCCGCAGCGGTCTCGTGCTCTTCCGGCTCACCGGCACCGAGGACGCCATCGCCCGGCACATCGAGGCGCTGCACGACCGGTACGCCCACGACGGCCCGGGAGTCACGGTGCGCTTCGGTGGCGCACCGGCGGTCATGCGCGACGTCACCGAGCAGAGCCGCTCCGACCTCGAACGGGCCGAGCTGGTCACCGCGCCGCTGGTGTTCGTCGTGCTGCTGTTCGCGTTCGGGGGCGTGGCCGCGGCGCTGCTGCCGATCGTCGTCGGCGGCACCGCGGTCGTCGCGAGTCTCGCGCTGCTGCGCCTGCTCTCCGAGATCACGCACATCTCGGTGTTCTCGCTCAACCTGACGACGGCGCTCGGCTTCGCCCTCGCCGTGGACTACTGCCTCTTCCTGCTGCGCCGGTTCCGGGAGGAACGGGCCGGCGGTGCGCCGGCTCCCGTCGCGCTGCGCACCAGCCTGCGCACCGCGGGCCGCACGGTGCTGTTCTCCGGCCTGACGGTCGCGCTGTCGCTGACCGGTGCGCTGCTGTTCCCGCTGCCCTACCTGCGTTCCTACGCCTACGCGGGTATCGCGGTGGTGATCACCTCGGAGCTGGCGGCGCTGCTGGTGCTGCCGGCGGCGATCATGCTCCTGGGCGAACGGGTCGAGCGTGGCCGCCGGTGGTCACCACGCCGGCGCCCGGCACGCCCGCGCACGTCGCACCAGCGCACAGCGGACCAGCGCACAGCGGACCAGCGGACGTCAGGAAAGCAGCCGGCGGGCCGGCGGCCGGCGTGGCGGCGCGAGCCGGGAGCGGCGTGGATGGGCCTGGCACGGCGGGTGATGGCCCATCCGGTGCTGTTCGGCGGGGCCGCGGTCGCGCTGATGGTGCTGCTGGCGCTGCCGCTGGGCAACCTGCGCGTCGCCCTCGCCGACGACACCGTGCTGCCGACCACCGCGGACTCGCATCTGGTGAACGACGCCATGCGCGACGACTTCACCGTCTGCCTGCCCTGCCAGATCCCCGTCGTGGTACCCGGGGTGGACGCCCGGGAGCCCGCGGTGGTCGCCGAGCTCGGCGGGTACGCCGCCCGGCTGTCGCGGGTGCCCGGAATGGCACGGGTGGACACCGTGGCCGGCAGCTACACCGACGGCGCGCTCGTCGCCGCCGTGTCCGCCGAGGCCGGCCAGCAGTTCGTCGGGACCCACGGCGGCGCCTGGCTGTCGCTGTGGCCGACCGAGCCCGACCCGATCTCGAGCGCGACCCAGCGCACGGTGAACCTGGTGCGCGACATCCCCACCCCGTACCCGGTCGAGATCGGCGGGCTGGCGCCGCATCTGGTGGAGACCCGTGACACCGTCCTGCGCGGCCTGCCGGGGGCGATCGCCGTCGTGGTGACCGCCACGTTCGTCCTGCTGTTCCTGTTCACCGGCAGCATCCTGCTGCCGCTCAAGGCGCTGGTGCTCAACGCGCTCAACCTGGCCGCGGTGATGGGCGTGATGGTGTTCGTCTTCCAGAACGGGCACCTGCAGAACCTGGTCGGGCACTTCCAGGTCTCCGGGACGGTCGAGCTGACCAGCCCGGTGCTGATGTTCTGCATCGCCTTCGGCCTCAGCATGGACTACGAGATCTTCCTGCTCGCCCGCATCCGGGAGGAGCACCTGCGCGGGTCCGGCAACCGCCGTGCCGTCGCTCGCGGGCTCGCCGCGACCGGCCCGCTGCTGACCTGCGCCGCGCTCGCCCTGATCGTGGTCATGGTCGGGGTGGCGACGTCCGGCATCAGCCTCATCAAGATGATCGGGGTCGGACTGGCGCTGGCCGTGCTGCTCGACGTCACCGTGGTCCGCGCCGTGCTGGTGCCCGCGTTCATGGCCCTGGCGGGCCGCTACAACTGGTGGGCGCCCGGGCCGCTGCGCGCGGTGCACGAACGCCTCGGCCTGCGCGAGGCCGGCGGGGAGGCGGCGGGCGAGCCCGCGGACGCGCTGGCCGTCCCCCGCGGGGTCTTCCCGGCCGTGCTTCCGGTGACGTCGGGACGGCTGGGGGTTCCCGTGCGGCCCGACGCGACGCCGGTGCGGCCCGACCTCGGACCGCCCCGGACAACCCCGGCCGGCCCCCGCACCGGTGCGCCGAAGGCCCTCTTCTCCGCCAGCACCTACGGCCGCGCGGAGGACGGGCTGTTCGATCCGGACGGCTACGGGCCCCCCGCCACCACCACGCCTGCCTCAACCCCGCCGCCGGCGTCAGCGGGTCCGCACCCGGACCCCGACGGCGCCCACGACCCGGCCGACACCGTGGACGGATCCGCCGGTCATCATCTGCCCACTCTCGGCGAACGACAGCCCGTCGACGGCGGCTGGTCACCGGACGCCTGGTTCTCCCCGCACGGCGACACCCGCCGCGACGACCCCCACCGGGACGGCTGACGCAACACCGCCGGGACGGCTGACGGGACGCTGGCGGGACGGCTGACGCAACACCGCCGGACGGCTGGCGGGACGGCTGGCGAAAGGTGTGCTGGGGCACACCACGGGGTGCCGGGCCGAGCAATGCAGTATCCCGGATCTGCGGCGGGCACAGCGCCGCGATCAGGGCAGTCCCGCCGCGCCGGGGCCCGGCGGGACCGGGAGCGCGGGCGGGCACGGGTCCGGGTCGGGGCGACCCGGACCCGCGGCGGAGGGCGAGGGCGGAGCATGCGACCAACAGCCGACAGCAGGTCGGTCAGCGATTTCAGACCGGCAAGCGACATCAGGCCGGTGAGCGTCGATCCGGCCGGGTCCACGCTCCTGGGTCTGCTGGACCTGGAGGAGATCGACCGCGACCTGTTCCGGGTCCGGCAGGTGTTCGACGACCGCTACGCCCTCTACGGCGGCCAGGTCGCGGCCCAGGCGCTGCTCGCCGCCGGGCGCACCGTCGCCGAGGGCCGGGTGCCGCACTCGCTGCACGGCTACTACCTGCGCCTGGGCGACGCGTCCCGACCGACCGTGTTCCGGGTCGACCGCGACCGCGACGGCCGGTCGTTCTCCGCCCGCCGGGTCGTCGCCGTACAGGGCGGCAAGGTGATCTTCAACATGTCGGCGTCGTTCCAGGTACCGGAGCCGGGGGTGGACCTCACCAGCGATCCGATGCCACCGCTGGCGGCCCCCGAGGGCCTCGACGAGTTCGTTCTCGCGCGCCCGATCTCCTTCGAGGCGCGCGCCGAGCCGCTCGCGGCCGGCACGGACTTCCCGATCCGGCTGTGGGCCCGGTGCACCGACCCGCTGCCCGACGACCCGCTGGTCCACGCGGTCGTCCTGACCTACCTGTCGGACGGGCTCGCGGGCCTCGCGCCGTACCACACCGCGCAGGCCCGGTCAGGTTCCAGCCTGGACCACGCCGTCTGGTTCCACCGGCACATCCGCCTGGACGAATGGGTGCTGATGGATCATGTTCCGCGCACCGTCGCGGGCGGCCGGGGCTGGTACACCGGCACCATCCACGCCCGCGACGGCCGCCTCGGCGCGAGCCTGGTCCAGGAGGCGCTGTTCCGCCCACCGCTGGATCACCCACGCCGCCTCCCCGGCGAGAACGAGGCCTGACGGGCGTCTCACGGCACCGGACGTCACCCGGCAGCGGACGTCACCCGGTGCCGGGCGGCCCGGCACCGGCCCACCGCCCGCCCGCCAGGACGCCGGTGACGGCCAGGTCGGCGTCGAGCACCACCAGGTCGGCTGCCAGACCGGGCTCGATCGCCCCGCAGCTGCCCCGCAGGCCCAGGACCCGGGCCGGGGTGGTCGCCGCGGCGGCGACGGCGGTCTCGATCGGCAGACCGGCCCGGACGGCACGGCGCACCGCGGCGTCCATCGTCAGGGTGCTCCCCGCGAGCGCGCCGTCGGCGGCCAGCCGGGCCTCGCCGCCGCGGACCCGGACCGGCTGGCCGCCGAGCCGGTAGTCCCCGTCGCCCACCCCGGCCGCGTCGACCGCGTCGGTGACCAGCACGAGCCGGTCCGGCTGGGCGGCGACGAACCGCAGCAGCGCCGGGTGCACGTGCACACCGTCGTTGATGAGCTCGCAGACGACCCCGGCGTCGAGCGCCGCGCCGGCGGCCCCGGGCTCGCGGTGATGCAGCGGACGCATGCCGTTGAACAGGTGCGTCGTGAGCGTCATACCGGCCGCGAAGGCATCGGTGGCCTGGTCGTAGGTCGCGTCGGTGTGGCCGACCGCGGCGATCACGCCGTCGGCGAGCGCGGCGGCGACGACGTCACCGGCGCCGGGCAGCTCGGGGGCGACGGTGACAACCTGCAGCGTTCCGGCCGCCGCGGCGGCCAGCTCCGCGTACACCCCCCGGTCGGGCCGGCGCAGGTGCTCGGCCGGCTGGGCGCCGCGGCGGGCCGCGGCGAGGAACGGGCCCTCCAGATGCGCGCCCACGACATGGCCACCCGGGCCGGGTCCCGCCGCGGCGAGGGCGGCGATCCAGCCGAGCTGCTCGGCGAGGCGCGCCACCGGCGCCGTCACGAGGGAGACCAGCGTGCGGGTCGTCCCGTGGGCGCGGTGGAAGGCTACCGCTGCCGCCAGGTCCGCCGGGGAGGCGGTGACGTCGTGGCCGCCGCCCCCGTGCACGTGCAGGTCGATGAAGCCGGGTACGAGCCATGCCCCGCCCAGGTCGACGACCTCGGTGGGCACGGCCGCCGCGGCCGCGACCTCGGCGTGCACCTCGACCCGCCCCCGCCCGACACCGGCGATCAGGCCGCCGCGGACCCGCACCCAGCCGGGGTCGAGGATCCCGGCCGGGGTGATCACCCGGGCGCCGGTCAGCACGGTCACCGCCTGCTCACCGGCCGAAAGTCCGGACGCCATGCCTGTCGAGGGCCCTGGTTCCCCGCCTGCCCGGTGCGCGGCCGGGCTAGTTCTCGACCCAGCCGTACTTGCGCGCGAAGCTGGCGAGCTGGCGACGCACGTGCAGGATCTGCGTGCCGGTCAGCGGCGGCTCGGTCTGCAGCAGCACCTCGGTGACCTCCTGCGTGAACTCCTCCACCGGCAGGACGTCACACAGCCCGTCGCCGCCGTCGTCCGCCCTCGCGGACACCGGCCCCGGACCCGCCACCGGCGACGGCCCGACGGGGGCCGAGCCCCGCACGATCCGGGCCGACGACGCCTTGCGCCCCCGGTCGCTGTCCTCGACGTCGAACTCCATCAACACGCCCGGCACCACCAGGCTCTTCTCGACGAGGAGGTCGTTCGCGTGCAGGAAGACGTCCTCGCCGCCGTCACTCGGCGCGATGAACCCATAGCCACGGACATGATCGAAACGAAGAACTTTACCCGTGCTCACAACTCACCCACAACCCCTGAGGAACCCAAGATCCGACCCGCTGCCGAGCGGGCCCGTCCGTCACCGCGGGAGGGGACCGTGGCAGTCGCCCGACATCTTAGGCAAGCCGCGGCGGCATGGCCGGGTTTCGGTCGTCTCCGCTCACGGACGGGCGACATCGCGGGCCGCCCTGGTCCGGTTCTCGTGCGGTCCTGGCGCCGTCCCGGCCATCCGCGCCGGATAATTCAGGTCACCCCTGGGCTACCCTTCGACCCCCGACGGCGGCAGATGTACCTGTCCCATAGGGACTTTCGACGTTCCTCCGGGGACGAACGGTGTGGGCCTGGCAGGTTGTTCCGCGACCAGACTCGTGAAGTACCCCGTTACGTCGCAAATGACGCATTCCGGCACCCGACCGGACCGTCGAGACGACCACCCGGGGAACACCGATCGAGGTCTGCGTCAGCCCCTCCCTGGCCGACGCATCAGTCCGCCAGAACCAGCCAGACCGTCAGAGCCAGACAGCCAGACCTCCGGAGGACGACACGGTGACCGACAACGGCCCGACCGGCACGACTCCGCTGCATCTACAGGGCCGCGAGGCGGTCCTCGCCGCCGCGACGGCGGCGGCGGACACGCAATGGCGCCACGGCGCCCCGCCGGACTACCACTTCTCCCGCGAGGTGATGCCCGGCGAACGGACCACCCGGCACGAGCCGGGCTCGCTCGCCGACATCGTCGAGAACCTCGTGCAGGTCTTCGAGATGGAGCTGTCCCACAAGGCCGACCCGGCTCAGTGGGTCAGCATGGTCGTCGACCGGATCAAGGTGAGCCTCAACGGCGGCGCGCCCGCGGGCAGCGCCGAGCTCGCCGAGCGCGGCAGCTACAACATCCTGATCGGGGAGAATCCCTACTACAAGGCGAGCGAGGAGACGTTCGAGTCCTCGCACGAGGTCTTCCACACGGCCTTCCCGGGCGGTTTCTTCTGGGAGGTCCTCGAGGTGTACTCGCCGCCGCCCGTCATCTCCTTCAAATGGCGGCACTGGGGCAGCTTCACCGGCCCCTACAAGGGCAACGCCCCCACCGGCGAGCGGATCGAGCTGTTCGGCGTCACCGTCGCCCGGGTCTCCGAGGACCTGAAGCTGATGGAAACCGAACATTTCTACGACAACAGCCTCTTCCTCGGGCAGCTTGTCGGCACCGGTGCGACCGGGTCGGATGAGCCGGGCAGCCCCGGCTGCCCGGCCGGCGCCTGACCGCGGGCCCCCAGGCACCGGGAAGGTGGGGGCAGGCCCGGATCCGGGCCTGCCCCCTTCGTCTCAGGCGCCGACCGGCGTCGGCTGAAGCCTGAAGATCGTGCGCCGGATGTCCTCGATGCTCGAATCAAGACCGTTGATGGCCGCGTTGAGCCGCGCGGCCGTCACGTCACCGACGGCCCGGGTGAGCGACTGCAGGTGCAGCCCGATGGCGAAAAGCCGCTGGATGACGAGGTCATGCAGGTCACGGGCGATGCGCTCACGGTCCTCGAACACCGCGAACCGGGCCCGCTCGCGCTGCGCCTCGGCCAGCTGGATCGCCATCGCGGCGTCGTTCGCGAAGACCCCCACGAGCTCCGGGTCGTCGGCGGCGAACGGAACGCCGTCCGGAGCGTTGCCCAGCACCAGCGCACCCAGCTGCTCGCCGGCGGCGGTCAGCGGGACGACCAGCGCGTCGCGCAGCCGCGGTCCCGGCGGAATCGGCGGGACCGGCACCGCCACCAGCAGGTCGCCCGCCCCGTCCACCCCGCCGTGGACCGATCCGGCGTCCCGCTCGCTCCCCGGCTCCAACGACGGATCCGACGAAGCCGCCAGATCCGACGAAGCCGCCACCGCCTCCGCGAGCGGCGCCAGGGCGATCGGGCCACTCCAGGCATCGGAATCGTCCAGGCCGTCGACGAGGACCGGACGACCGGCGAGGAACTCGGACCGGCTCTCGGCCGCCTCCAGCGCCAGCGCGAGGCTGTGCAGGGTCTCCGGGTCGGAATGCCGGTGGCCGGCGGAGTCCACCTCGGTGGCGACCAGGTTGCCGGCCTCGTCGGGCAGCGCGACCGCACCGACGTCCGCGGAGGTGACCGCCCGCGCCAGCGACGCCAGCAACATGCGCGCCTGCTGCGACTGGCTGGCCACCATCGCACCGGCGGTGATCTCGGCGCTGGCCGCGAGCCACGCCCGGCCCCGCTGCGCCGCCTCGTACCGTGCCCGGGCGCGGCGCTCGGACCGTTCCCGGTCGATGGCCGCGCCGAGGGTGTTCGCGACGGCCTGGACGAAGCGCGCCTCGTCGCCGGTGAACCGGCGCGGCAGCAGGCTGGCCACGGCGAGCACCCCGTACGGGGAACCGGCGCTGCCCACCCGGGACGCCAGCGCGGCCTGCGCGCCGCCCGCGTCCGACCAGCCGCTGCGCAGGTGCGGGCAGGCGTCCAGGTTGTTCGCCACCACCGGCTCGTCGACGTCGAACGCGAGATGGACCAGCGACCGCGCCTCGATCGCGAGCGGCCCGGTGAGATAGATCGGGCCGACACCGAGCGCCGTGGGTGCCGTCGGCGCCGCCGGGTCGGTCAGCGCCGCGGTGGCCGCCGCCGGGTCGGTCAGGAACACCCCGGGGTCGGTGGGCGCCGCGTCCCGCCGGCCGGCCGGATCCCGGTCCGGCCCCGGTCCGGGCCCCCCGTCCAGCTCGCCGTCCAGCTCGTGGTCCAGCTCACGGCCGTCCACGTCCCGCTGGATCACCTCGCAGACGGCCACCTCGAGTGCCCCGGCGACCAGCTCGACCGCCTCCGTCAGCAGGGTCGGCAGGTCGACACCGGCCAGTGCCCGCTGGCCGAGCCGGGCGAGCCCGGCCTGCTGCCGCTCGGCGCGGCGCAGGTCGGTGATGTCGGACAGCACCAGCGCCGCCAGCTCCTCGCCGCCCTGCTGGAACGGAATGACGGTCGCCCGCACGGAGCGGGCCGACCCGCCCTCGACGTCGAGCTCCAGATCTCCGAGCTGGCTGCGGCCCGTCCGCAGCGCGACCGGGACCAGGCCCCACTCACCGCCGAGGGAGCGCGAGCGCCAGTCGGCCGGCCGGACCCGCTCGACGAGCCGATCCAGCGGCTCACCGACCCGCAGCGCGGCGCCGACCATCCGGTCGACGGCGCTCGAGGAGCGGCGCACCCGCAGCTCACGGTCGTAGACGGCGACACCGGTCGGCAGGTCCTCGAAGGCGCTCCCGGTGCCGACCGACTCCAGCAGGGCGGACTGCTCGCCGACGACCTGGGCGTGCGAGCGCGACCCGGAGACGTCGACGATCGTCCCCGAGTTGCCGACGACCTCCCCGGCGGGCCCGCGCAGCACGCTGGCGCGGATCTGGACCCGCAGGTAGCCACCGTGACGGGTCCGGCAGCGCGCCTCGTGCACACACTGGTCCGTGCCGGCCCGGGCCATGTCGGCGAACACCGTCGCCGCGTACTCCACCTCGTCGGGGTGGACGTAGTCGAGGAAGCGGGCGCCCAGGCTCGGGCCGACCTCGTAGCCGGTCAGCGTCGTCCAGGCCCGGTTCAGGTAGGTCCAGCGTCCGTCCGTGTCGGTCCGGAACACGACCTCGCTCAGGGTGTCCAGCAGGCTGACCGCGGAGGTCTCCGCGGTTGCCGCCCGGCCCAGCCCGCCGCGCGACCAGGGCCGGCCCGCCGCCTCCACGTGCCTCGTCTCGGACGTCACCGAAGACCCCCATTCGTTCACGGCCCGCAGTCGTCGCCCGCGCCCGGCCAGGGTGACGGGAGATCTTCGTCGCGACGACACCGTACGCGCTACCGGAATTCGCCGCTGGCGGAACAACATCCTCCCCCGCGAACATCACGGGCCCACCGGCGGGGGCGGACGAATCGGGCCTTCACCTGTGTCGGCCCGGCCGGACCGGCCGCCCGGAAACGGTCACCATGACGCGGATGCGGCACTACGGTGGACGCCGTGGAGACGCCGTCGCCGCACGTCGAGGTCGACGCCCGCCCGGCCGGCCCGGCCGATCTGCGCCGGCTGGCGCTGACCAACGACGGGCATGTCACGACCATGCAGGTCCGGGCCGGCCGGGTCCGCGGGCTCGCGCTGCACCTGCGCCGCCTGGACCAGGCGAACCAGGAGCTCTACGGAACCGGCCTGGACCCGGACCTGCTGCGCGACCGGATCCGACACGCCCTCGCCACGACACCGACGCCGGCACCGACACCGGCAACACCGGCGAACGCTGCGACTGCGACGCAGGGTCCGGAGCGCCGCGGTGACGCGACCGTACGGGTGGTGGTCTTTCCGGGCGCGAACGGGGCGGTCCATGTCCTGGTCTCCGTCGGCGCACCGGCGGAACCGGCCGTCACCCCGCTGCGGCTGAGCTCGCTGTGCGCTCCGCGGCCGTTCCCACACCTCAAGCATGTCGGGACCTTCGGGCAGCTGCACAGCGCCCGGCTCGCCCGCCGCCGCGGGTTCGACGACGCGCTGCTCGTCACCGCGGACGGGCTGGTGTGCGAGACCACCGTCGCCAACATCGGCTTCCTGACGACCGGCGACCGGACCGGCGACGCGGCAGGCGGGGCGGCTGGCGGCGCGGCTGGCGAGAACGTGGCCGGGCCGGCCACGGTGATCTGGCCGCAGGCCCCGATGCTGACCGGCGTCACGATGACGCTGCTCGACGAGCGGCTGCCGGGCTCCCGGCGGGAACCGGTGCCGCTGGCGGGCCTCGGCCGGTTCCAGGCCGCCTTCGTGGCGAACGGGCGCGGCCTCGCGCCGGTGGGGCGGATCGACACGACGACGTTCCCGGCCGCGCCGGCGGCCGTCGCCGCCCTGGCCCAGGTGTACGCCGCGGTGCCCTGGGACGAGATCTGACCGACGCCGGAGCCGGACCTGACCGGGACCTGCTCGGGTGGGTGGATCGCCGGCCGCCGGCCGCGGCCGGCGATGATGGGGCCATGGCGGGCGAGACGATCTCTGCGGACAATGTCGGCTGGCTCGACGCGACCGGCGGCATCAGCGGGGACATGCTCCTCGGCGCCTGTGTGGACGCCGGGGCTCCCCTGGACGCCCTGCGCGCCGCCGTGGCCGCGCTGGGCCTGGCCGACGACGTGGAGCTGGCGGCGCGGACCGTCACCCGCCGCGGGCTGCGGGCGACCCAGGTGCTGGTGCGCTGCGCGCCGAACCAGCCGGCCCGGGGGCTGCGCGACATTCTGGGGCTGCTGGAGTCGTCCACGCTCGCCCCGGTGGTTCGCGGGCGTGCCGCGGATGTGTTCCGCACCCTCGGTGCCGCCGAGGCGGCGGTGCACGGCCGCCCGATCGAACAGGTCCACTTCCACGAGGTCGGTGCGCTCGACAGCATCGCCGACGTCGTCTGTGCCATCGTCGGGCTGCACGCGCTGGGCGTCGGGCGGCTGGTGTGCAGCCCGATCTCGCTGGGGGGCGGGCGGGTCCACGCCGCGCACGGGGCGATCCCGCTGCCGGGGCCGGCCGTGCTGGAGCTGCTGCGGGCGAGCGGGGCACCCGGGGCGGGCGGCCCGGTCGACGTGGAGCTCGCGACACCGACCGGCGTCGCGCTCGCCGTCACCCTCGCGGAGAGCTTCGGCGCCATGCCACTGATGCGCACGACCGCGGTCGGGCTCGGCGCGGGCGGGCGGGATCTCACCGAGCACCCGAACGTGACCCGCCTCGTCGTCGGTGAGGAGAACCTGGCCGGTGCGGCGGTGGCACACGGTGCCCGGCACGGCGAGAACGTCGTGCTGGAGGCGAACGTCGACGATCTGGATCCACGGCTGTGGCCGTCGACACTGGCGGCGCTGCTCGCGGGTGGCGCGCTCGACGCCTGGCTCACGCCGATCCTGATGAAGAAGGGCCGGCCGGCGCACACCGTCTGCGCGCTGTGCGCCCCCGCCGACACCGACCGTGTGCGTGACGTGCTGTTCCGCCACACGTCATCGATCGGGGTCCGCGAGTACGTCGTCACGAAGACGGCGCTGGCCCGCCGGGAGCTGCGGGTGCCCGTCGCGGGTGGGCAGGTCCGGGTGAAGGTCGCCTCGTCGCGCGGCGAGGTCGTCAACGCCTCCGTCGAGCACGAGGACGTGCTCGCGGTCGCCGCCGCCCGGGGTCTGGCGCCGAAGGTCGTGCTGGAGCTGGCGCGGGCCGCGGCGGCGGAGCACCTGGGTACACCGGCGGCACCGGGCACACCGACAGCGCAGCCGGACCAGCCTGAGCACACCTGAGGCCGCGCGCCGGAGGCGGGCTGGGCGCGGCCCGAGCCGTCAGAGGTGCGACATGCCCTCGAACGGACTCGCGATGCGTTTCTGGCTTGACCCGAAATCCACCAGGACGGCATGGGGGCCCTCGACCCGGGTGACCCGGCCAAGCCCGAAGGCGTCGTGGACGACCCGGTCGCCCTCGACGAACTCGGGGGTCGGCACGATGACGGGCGCCTTGAAGGGGCTGGTCGGCAGGTGACGTCTGGGAACCGATGACTGGCTCATCGCCGTCAGTATGCAACGTGGTGGCTCCGGGCCCACGCAGGGGCCCACCGTGGCGCCCGCGGCCGCGACGGTGCCGACCCGTCCGGTGGCTGCGCGCCGACCGCGCACCGGCCCGGTAATCGGGCGAAAACGCCAGCTCGGAGTTGCGCAAACCGTGAACAACGCCGCGAGAAGCTCGCTATCTTCTCGTGAAAGACAGCTGTCTCATCATGCGAGAACGTGCCTACCGGCACCGCTCCGCGGGCCGGCCGACGCCGGTACGTCGACCGACGGCAGCGGGAGCTCGACCAGATGGCAGCGCGCCGGCCCGGGCGCCCGCCAGCGCCAGCTCGGACGCGGGCGCACGCCCGGACCCGCGGGCTGCCGCGACACCGACGAGGGGACGACTCATGGCTCGGCGAGCACGATTACTGACCACCGCCATCGCCTGTTGCGCGGCGCTCACCCTGGGTGCCGCCTGTGGCGGTGGCGACGACACCGGTGCGGGTCCGACGGCCAGCGGGCCCACCGGTGCGCCGGTGCAGGGCGGCACGGCGCAGGTCCTGCAGATCCGGGAGCCGAGCTCGATGGACCCGGTGACCATGACGAACGCCTGGCAGATCAGCGGGTTCGTCGGCAACGCCCTGTACGGCACCCTGATGGTCAACGACGAGAAGACCGACGAGCTCAGCTACACGATGGCCGAGTCGTTCGACACCACCGACAAGGGTGCCACGTTCACCCTGAAGCTGCGGCCCGGCCTGCTCTTCTCCGACGGCACCCCGCTCGACGCCGAGGCCGTCAAGGTCAACTGGGATCGCCACCGCGACCCGGCCAACGCCTCGCCGTACCTGTCCGAGGCCTCCCTGGTCGCCGCCACCGAGGTCGTGGACGCCACCACCCTCACGGTGCGGATGAAGGCGCCGACGCCGAGCTTCCCGCGGGCGATGCTCACGACGTCCATGAACTGGATCGCCTCGCCCGCCGCGCTGGCGAAGGGCAGGGACTCCTTCGACCGCAACCCCGTCGGGGCCGGTCCGTACACGCTGAGGAGCTGGACCCGCCAGGACCGCATCGAGCTCACCCGCAACACCCGCTACCACGACGCGCCGCGGCCCTACCTCGACGCCATCACCGTCCGCACCTCGAACGACGCGAGCCAGCGCTACAACACCCTCGTCAGCGGCGGGGCCGACGTGGTCATCGAGACGAACGCGGACAGCCTCGACAGGGCCGCCGACGCGGGCTACACCACCGATGTCACCCCGCTCAACGGCGGGCTGTTCCTGGCGATGAACATGCGCAGGGCGCCGTTCGACGACCTGCGCGCCCGGCAGGCGATCGCCGCCGCGATCGACATGGACACCCTCAACCTCGCCGTCTACAACGGCGCCGGGAAAACCGTCGACACCCTCTTCTCCGACTCCTCCCCCCTCTACGTCGACGAGCCGTTGCGCAGGACCGACAAGGCCACCGCGCAGCGGCTGTTCGACGAGCTGGCCGCCGAGGGAAAACCGGTCGAGTTCACCTTCACCGCCTACACCACGTCCGAGATGAAGGACACCGCGGAGAACATCCAGGCGCAGCTCAGCGCCTACAAGAACGTCAAGGTCGACATCCGCGTGGTCGACTTCCCGGAGGCCACCAAGATGGGCATGGCCGGCGACTTCGACATGCTCGTGTGGTCGTCGAGCTTCGTCGACCCGGACCCGCGGGTGTGGACCGCGTTCCGCAGCGACTCCCGCGGCAACTTCCCCGGCGTCGACGACCCACAGCTCGACGAGGCGCTCGCGACCGGCCGCACCGCCACCGACACGGCCACCCGCAAGGCCGCCTACGAGACGTTCCAGCAGCGGCTGACCGCGCTCGTGCCGGGTGTGTTCACCGTCCGGGCGAACCCGGGCCTGATGGCGGCCAAGGACGTCGGCGGCGTCACCCAGTACGGTCTCGGCTCGCTGCTGCCCGACCAGCTGTGGATCAGGAAGTAACCGAGGTAACCGCCCCACCCGACCACGCCACGGCCGGTGGGACGCGCACGCGTCCCACCGCGCCGGGTCCGGTCACCGCTTCCAGTCGGACGTGACGGGCACGGCGTCGTCGCACACCCGGGCGGCGCCGCGGCCGGCCGCACCCATCCGCAGCAGGAACTCCTCGACCAGGTCGAGCAGCTCGCGGGCCAGCTCCGGGGTGAGATCCGGGGAGAGCACCGCCGGCAGCGGAGTGCCCGCCACACCGGCGAACCCACGGTTGTTCACCCGCAGCATCGACGAGAAGATCGGGATCCCCAGCCCCTCGGCCCGCTCGATGTGCGGGCGCAGAAAGCTCGTCGGTGAGCCCCGGTAGTACTGCACCATCGTCAGGACGACGCCCAGCAGCCGCGGCTCGAGCGGCTTCACCGCCTGGTGGATGCCGGACTGCAGCTCCGCGACCCGGTTGTACTCCCAGACGAAGCGCCCCAGCCGCGCCATCAGGTGCTCGACCCCCACCGTCGACTGGTTGTCCGGCCGTGACGGGATGAGCAGGTAGTCGCAGGCGGCCACCGCGGCCCGGGTGATGACCCCGAAATGCGACGGGCAGTCGATGAGGACGAGGTCGTAGTCCGTCGGGGACAGCGCGGCGAGCCCCGCCGCGAGCTGCTGGTACACCTCGAAGTAGTAGCGGGTGGACCGGTGCGCCTGCGCCCCGCCGAGATGGCCGACGAGCGCCATCTCGATGTCGCCGAGCGCGAGATGGGAGGCGAGCAGGTCCAGGGTGCCCCCGCCCTCGGCCACCACCGCCTGGGCGACGGGGGGGCTCGTGACGTACCCGGCCAGCGGCGGCGGCGGTGTGCCCGGCCGCCAGGACTCGAACCAGGCCTTCACCGTCCTGCGCTGGTCGGCGAGATCCCGGCGCCACTGCTCGGCGCCGTAGAAGTTGAAGGTCAGGTTCGTCTGCGGGTCGAGGTCGACGAGCAGGACGCGCCGGCCGAGGCGCGCTATGGCCGCTCCGAGGTTCGCGGTCAACGTGGTCTTGCCGACACCGCCCTTGTAGCTGGCGATCGTCACGACCTTCACGGCATCCTCGCTCCCCGGTCGCGCGCCGGCCTCGCGGAGGACGGGCACCCTACGCCCTCCGGACATCCCGTGCACCCTTATGCCCCGTAGACAAGAAGACTACGGCCGAATCAGGATTCATCCCGTATTTGGGCACTGGACGCTCTTCGCGTCGCGCACCGCTCCCCCCGCCACACCCTCGCAACACCGCCGCAACACCCCCGGGCGGCCGCGGCTGGCACGAGAGTGTCGAGCGAACGGACCCGGATTTCGCAAAATCCACACTTCATGCCATGGTTTGCCCAAAGTTGTTCCCGGCACGGACGATCCAGACCGCCGGGACCGGGCCCGGAGACTGGGTGAGCGGTGTGGTGGACGAACAGGCGACGACGGGACCTCCGCGGGCGGGCGCGCGGTCCGAACGGGCGATCCGGATCACGACGGTCATCGCGGTGGCCACGGTCGCCACGGTCGCGGCCTTCGTCTCCTACCGGCACATGCGCGGTGTCGCCCTGCAGTACGGCGAGGACCCCATGACGGCGACCGTCCTGCCGTTCAGCGTGGACGGACTGATCGTGGCGGCGTCCATGGCCATGCTCGGCGACCGGCGCGCGGGGCGGCGCCGGTCCTGGCTGTCGGGAGGCCTGCTGGCCGCCGGAGCCTGTGCCTCCCTGGCCGCGAACGTGCTGCACGCGGACCCCACCATCAGCGCCCGCGTCATCGCCGGCTGGCCGCCGCTGGCTCTGCTCGGCTCGTACGAGCTGCTCATGCGCCAGATCCATCCCGACCGGCGGCTCGCGGCCCCGCCTGCCCAGGCACCGGCAGACCCGACAGCGACGCCCGCCCTCTCCGCGGCACCACCTGAGGCCACGGGCCCCCGACCCGCGCAACCGCCGGCACCGGCACCGGCACCGGCGACGCCACCGATGCCGGTGCCGGTGGCGACGCCGGCCACGCCACCGGCGACCTCGACAGCAGACGCCGGGACGTCGAACTCGTCCGCCGGTCCGGACGGTCCGGCGGAAAGTGACCAGCCCACCGCGGCCGGTCCCTCCGCCAGCACCGGCCAGCTCAGGTCCACGGCGGCCGCCGTACGCCAGCCAGCACCCGGCAGGCTCGGCGCCCGGACCGGACCAGCGCCGCTGACCGGCCTCGACGCGACGGACCCGTCGGTGAAGCGCGCGGCGATCATCCGCGCCCTCGACGAGTCCGGCGGCTCGGCCACGGCCGCCGTGGCCCTGCTCGCGCGATGGGGCGTCACCGTCAGCAAGAGCTGGGTCTACCAGGTCCGCAAGGAGACCCGCTACGCCGGTCTGGCCACCGGCCCGCTGCCTGTCGCCGTCCCCACGCCCCGCGCCGCGGACCCGGGCGCCAGCACCGGCGCCGGCTCCGGATCGTCAGGACGGCGCCGCGGCATGGCCACCCCCGGCCCCTCCCTGACGCTCCCGATCCGCTGACAGCACAGCTCACCCGGCACCGCGTCAGGCGAAGCAGTAGGAGTCGGACGAGGCATCGCCGGCCTCCAGCCGGATCTGGTGCACGCGTCGGCCGCGGAAGTCGGCGCCGTGGGGGAAGAAGCGGACGTCCGGGCTGATCCCGCCCGCGTCCACGTCCGCATCGAGGCGCGCCATCCACGCGCCGACGCCGTCCGGGTAGAACTGGTCGTCCCACGCCGAGTACAGCGAGTTCGTCAGGTAGACCCGACGTCCGTCCCGGCTGATCTCGACCATCTGCGGCCCGCCTGCGAGCGGCTCGTCCGGGGCAGCCGGATGAGGGGTGCGGCGCGTGATCCCACCGAGGCGCACCGACCCGACCTCCCGGGGTGAGAACGGGTCCCGAACGTCGAACTGCTTGAGCTCTCCGGTTCCCCAGCAGGACACGTAGAGCCAACGGTCGTCGACGGACAGGTCGATGTCGGTCACCAGGGCGGGGACCGCGCCGAACGGGCGAATGACCGGTGGCAGATCAGCCGGGTCCGCGGGTTCGGGCGGAATCGTGATGACCTTCCGCGCGGCCCACCCGTCACTGTCTCGGTACCACAGCCACACCGACGCGGAAAGATCCGTGACGTTGGTGACGACGCCGGCGAAGCCGTGGGAGGCGCGCGGATCGTGGGCCGGGCGCACCTCCAGCACCATCTGGTTGTCGTGCCCCAGATCGACGGTCTGCAGGTGCTTACCGCTGCCGAGGTCCCAGAAGTGCAGAGCGTGGCCGTACTTCCGGCCGAGCAGGAGCTCGGCGTTGACCCCGTCCTCGATCATTGACGGCGTCCCCCACTCGGAGGTGACCGCCACCCCCTGCGTGAGATGCCACCACAGGTCGTACGCCAGGTACTGCGGGCCGCGGTCCTGTTCCCAGGGGCCGACCACCTCGAACGTGTCATGATCGAGCAGCGCCACCCCGCCGGGCCCGTCGGCGCCGTCCGCCCCGCCCAGCGCCGACAGGTACAGACCATGCGGCCCGCAGTGGACGGTGTGCGGCCGGGAGTAGCCGGCCCTGGCGGCGAGCTCGGCCGCCTCGATCGTGTGCACCAGGCGCGGGCTGCGTGGATCCGGCCGGGTGTCCAGTACATGGATCCGGGAGGACCGCAGCCCCGGCACGACGAGATAACGTCGCTCCAGGCCGCCGTCATGCCCGTGGTGCTCGTGGCAGAGCGCGCTGCTGCACGCGTTCCAGCCGAAGTGGTGCAACTCGTCGCGGAGCCCCGGCACGTCGGCCCAACCGACGATCTGGCCGTAGGACGACGAGGTGGAATCAACGTCGACCACGGTCATTGCATCCGATATGGCTCCTTCCGGATCGAATGCCGCGACATAGGCCAGATGTTCCGGCGGGGCCGCCGCAGCATCGCCCGGCGAGCGGTAGAAGGTCGGATCCGGGTTGCTCACAGCCACTCCTCGATCAGGACAACGGGGCGGTCCAGCTCGTCAGGCCAGCTCGTCAGATCGTTCGATCACATCCGTCCGCGGTTCGAGATCGGCCCATCCAGCTACCTCATTGCCCCGTCTGAAATACCGAAACCGGTGACTGGACCTGACGTGCCGGCACGCTTTGCGACCATCCGGTCGTGGCGCGAGTCTGGAGAGGTGGGTGACGCAGACCGGTGCTTACCGGTGAGCACCGGTAAGCACGAGGGGAGGGACGCGCCATGTCGGCACAGGTGCTTACGCTGGAAGGCGAGCGGCAGACGCTTTCGGACGAGACGGTCGAGGAGATCCGCGCTATCTTCCGCGGGGAGGTTCTGACCGCGGGCGACGCCGGATACGACGACGTGCGGGTCATCCAGAACGCCATGCTCGACCGCAGACCAGGGCTGATCATCCGGTGCACCGGGACCGCTGACGTCGTCGACGCCGTCCGTCTCGCCGCAACGCGAAACCTGCTCGTCGCCGTCCGCGGCGGCGGCCACAGCATCGCCGGTACCTCCACGGCCGACGACAGCCTGATGATCGACCTGTCGGCGATGCGGGGTGTCTGGGTCGACCCGCAGCAGCGGCGGGTGCGGGTGGCTGGTGGTGCCACCTGGGGCGATGTCGACCGTGAGACGCAGCTGCACAGGCTCGCGGTACCCGGTGGGGTCGTGTCGACCACGGGGGTGGCCGGCCTGACGCTCGGGGGCGGAATCGGCTGGTTGCACCGCAGGTACGGGCTGGCCTGCGATGCGCTGCGTGCGGCCGAGGTCGTGACGGCCAGCGGCGACGTCGTGCGGTGCAGCGCCTCCGAGCACGAGGACCTGCTCTGGGCGCTGCGCGGCGGGGGCGGCAACTTCGGCGTGGTGGCGTCCTTCGAGTTCGAGGCCTATCCGCTCGGCCCGGTCGTCTGGAACGGCATGGTCGCCTACCCGATCGAAGACGCCGCCGAGATGCTCCCCCGCTGGCGGGACTGGACGTCCACCGTCCCCGACGAGGTCACCAGCCGTGCCATGCTGTGGTCACTGCCGGCGGCGCCCGCGCTGCCGCCCGCCGTGCACAACCGCGACGTGTTCATCGTGGCCGCCGTGTACGCGGGCGATCCGGACGAGGGCCGGCGGGCGTGTCGGGCGCTCGCCGAGTTCGGCCCGCCGCTCGCCGACATGAGCCAGGCCCTGCCCTACCGGGCAGCGCAGTCCTCCCTTGACGCCTTCTTCCCGAAGGGCGGGTTGCAGAGCTACTGGAAGTCCGTCTACCTGGACCGCCTCGACGAGGACGCGACCGCGTTCGTGGCCCGCGTCGGCCAGAACCGTCCGCATCCGATGACCATGGTCCACGCGCCTCTCCTGGGCGGCGCCATGGCGCGGGTCGGGCCGACGGAGACCGCGTTCGGCGATCGCAGCGCCCGGTACATGCTGAGCCTCGACGGAAACTGGCTGGACCCGGCCGACGACGGCGCGAACATCCGTTGGGTGCGCGATGCCTACGACGATGCCGTCAGGCTTCGGGCCGCGTCGGGCACCTACCTCAACTTCGGCGGTGACGCCGACCTCGACGACGCCGCCCGGGCACGGGCCTGGGGAAGCAACGTCGAGCGCCTTCGACAGGTCAAGCGCCGTTACGACCCGGAGAACCGCTTCCGGCTCAACCCCAACATCCCGCCTGCCGAGAGCTGAGCCGACGCGCTGTCTCGTGAGCCTCTCACCCGCGATGCCGTCAGGAGATGCCGAGGCGGCGGTGGCTGAGGCGTTCGAGGCTGGTGACGGCCGCGTTGGCGAGCACCATGACGAACGTGGTCAGCACCACGGCCGACCACAGCTGGTCGTACTTGTAGGTCGCCGTCGAGCGCAGCATCAGGAAGCCGATGCCGCGCCCGGTCGCCAGCCACTCGGCGACGAGCGCGCCGATCAGTGCCCGCGGTGCCGAGATCCGGGCCGCGCTGAGCAGCGCGGGCACCGACGTCGGCAGCTGGGCCTTCACCAGGATCGCGAACCGGCCACCGCCGGACGCACGGATCAGGTCCACCATCGGTCTGGGCGTGCCGCGCACCGCGTCGAGCACGGTCACCAGCGTCGGGAAGAACACGATGATGCCGGCGATGACCA
The DNA here is from genome assembly GCF_001306465.1 of Frankia sp. R43. Classification (NCBI taxonomy): domain Bacteria; kingdom Bacillati; phylum Actinomycetota; class Actinomycetes; order Frankiales; family Frankiaceae; genus Frankia; species Frankia sp. R43. The sequence continues at coordinate 191,409 of NZ_LFCW01000009.1, forward strand.
CGGTGGCGGTCAGGCCGCTGCCGAACATCGTCAGCATCAGCGGGGTGAACACGGTCAGCGGCACCGACTGCAGCAGGATCGTGGCCGGCATCAGTGCCTGGCTCGCGGCCGGCCACAGTGCCAGCAGCGTCACCAGCGCCATCGCGATGGCGGTTCCGGCGACGAAGCCGATCGCCGCCTCCTGCAGGGTGGTCCCCAGCGCGCTGAACAGCTCGGAGCGGTGCTCCCCGGCCTTCGGCGCGCTGACCATGTACTCCCAGACGTCCACGGGAGTCTTGGCGACCAGGTCGGAGAGGTCGAAGACGATGATCAGACCCCACCACAGGCCGACGACGACGGCGGCGGAGGTGACCGCGGCGCCGGCGGTGCGGGCCCAGCGCAGCGGCGCCGGCCGGTCGGCGTTGCGCCGGCGCGCGTCGGCGTCCGGGTCCAGCGACGGGGTCAGGTCCACCGTCTCGCCCGCCCACGGGGCGACGAGCCGGCCGACCAGACCGGTAAGAACGTAGCCCGCGCCGGCGATCACGGTCGCGACCAGGGCCAGCGCCCAGGTGAGCGCGAGGTCCATCTGCTGCTGGGTGGTGATGATCGCGTTGCCCAGGCCGCGGTCCGCGCCGAGGTACTCACCGAGGATCGCGCCGAGCATGGCCGCCGGTGCCGCGATGCGCAGGCCGGCGAACAGGCTCGGCAGTGACGCGCGCAGCCGTACCCGCAGGGTCTGGGTGACCGGGCGCCCGCCCGCCGCGTGCACCACGTCGAGCGCGGCGCGCGGAGCGGTGCGGACACCGAGCACCCCGGCCAGCAGCGTGTTGAAGAAGACGCTGAGCGCGGCGATCGCGACCGAGGCGCCGTTGCCGGGCAGCAGTGCCTGCAGCACCGGCCCGATCGCCATCGCCGGCAGGCAGTAGACGACGACCGAGATCCGCAGGATGGGCCGTTCGGTGCGGGGCAGGAACGCCCCGAGGAGCACGAGGGCGACCGCGGCCGCGTTGCCCCACAGCCATCCCTTGAACGCGCCGGACAGGGTCGCGCTCGCGTTCGAGCGGACCATGTCCCCGTTGTCGGCGAGCGCGGTCACGACGGCGCGTGGGCCGGGCACGTAGGCGGGCTGCCAGGCACCGACCAGCGCCCACAGCGCGACGACACCGACGAGTGTCAGCGTCGGCGCGAGCAGCCGGGCCCGGACGGTCCGCCCGACGGTGCCGAGCCACTGGGTCGCTGCCGAACCGCTGCCGGGGCTGCCGCTGCCGGGCCTGCCGGGGCGTGTGGGGCGGCTGGGGCTGGGGCCAGGGCCGCTGGACGTGGCCGCGCTCGCGACGGTCACGAGGCGGGGACCGCCGGCAGCCCGGAGATCAGCTCGGGGGACTCCTGGTAGATCTCGTCGAGCAGCGACAGGTCGAACAGGTCGGCGGCGTCGATCTCGTACCCGGAGGCGGCCAGCGTCCTGATGTTGGTGTCGACCAGCGCGTCGCTGACCGTCAGCAGTCCGGCGGTCCTGGTGCCCGCGGTCAGGATCAGGCCGTTCTGGACGTCCGCGACCTTGGTGACGACGTCCTTGTTGAGGCCGGCGTCCTTGGCGTAGGTCTGCAGGGTCAGGTCGACGCCGCGGCTCGGCGTGGTCGCCTGGGTGACCCAGCCGGAGATCTCCGCCTTCAGCGCGGCCTTGAGCTCTTCGCGCCGGTCGGAGATGGAGGAGTCCTGCGCGATGTAGACCTGCGCGACGAGCGGGTAGCCGTTGTCGGCCAGCAGCATCGTGGTCACCTGGTGGCCCTTGGCCGCGAGCGTGATCGGCTCGTTGGTGACGTAGGAGAACCAGCCGTCGACCTCGCCGGTGGTCAGCGGCGTCGGGTCGTACTGGACGGGCACGGCCGTGACGTCATCGGCGTCGATGCCGGCCGCCGCCAGGAACGCCTCCCAGACGGTGGTGTTCACGGCCTGCACACCGATCTTCCTGCCGACCATGTCGGCCGGCCTGCTGATCGGCGCGGAGGTGAGCGAGGTGATCGCGTAGCTGTTCTTCTGGTAGAGCGCGCCCACGATCTTGACCTTGGCGCCGTTGTTGAGCCGGGCAGCCGCGACCTGGTCGGGGGTGGAGGCCACACCGAGGAACGCCTTGCCGGTGCCGACGTCGGTCGGTGACGGGGTTGCCGACGGGCCGCCGGGGATCAGCGTGACATCACCGAAGCCCTGCTTGCCGTACAGGCCATCGCTCACAGCAATATAGGTGCCTGCGAACGCGACGCCCTGGGTGTAGGAGAGCCGGAAGCTGATGTCGCCGTAGTCCGCCGGGCCGGTGGTCGCGGCCGAGCCGGTCGAGGTGGTGGCGGTGTCGGAGTCGTCATCCGAACAGGCGCTCAGCACGGTGGGAACTGCCAGGCCAAACGCCGCAAGGCCCACCCCACGGCGGAGGAAGGCGCGGCGGTCGGACAGCGTCGACATGGGTTCTCCTGGGAGGGGTGATGGGGCGTCCGGGATGGGATCGGCGCCGTGGGACGAGCGGGCGTGGTGTCGACGGGTCGGCGCGGACGTGTGTCCCGTCGGCCCTGCATCTGCTCAGCTCATTGCATGAAGCAATATTAAGGAGGCCTGTTTCCGGATCGGTCCCCGGTCGTTGCCGGCCGGTTTCCGTCTGTGTGGGCCGCCGGCTCAGCGGGTGAGTGCGCCCGTTCGCTCACCGAGCGTGGACGTCGCCGTCGTCGGGCGGTGCAGCCGCGGGGCCGCGAACTTCGCGGCCAGGTGCTCGCCTGCGACCACCGGCGGGTACTTCGGCGGGTCGTCGGCGCCGGTGCAGGTGGGCAGGCACTCGACCCGGGCGTCGTAGTTGCCGTCGTGGAAGAACGCGATCGAGCGCCGCCGGGCCACCCTGTCGGCCCGCGGGACGGGCAGCACCACCCGGTGCACGGTGGAGGCCCAGTGGTCGTTGGTCCACTGCGCGAGCAGGTCACCGAGGTTGACCAGGAAGGCCCCGGGCCTGGGGATGACCGGGTGCCACCCGCCGTCCGGGCCGACGATCTCCAGGCCGGGCACCTGGTCGCCGTAGAGCACGGTCAGGATGCCGTAGTCGGTGTGCGCACCCATCCTGGCCGGCTCACCGGCCGCCGCATCCGCATCCGCGGGCGCGTCGCCGGCTGTGACGTTCCCGCCGCGCGGGGCGGTGCGGTAGAGCAGCGCGCGCAGGGTGTCGGTGGAGTGGTCGGTGAACGCGTCGAAGTAGTTCTCGGGCAGGCCGAGCGCCACCGCGAAGATCGCGGTGAGCCGCCGGGCCAGCCCGGAGACGGCGGCGAAGTACGCGGTGAGTGCGGGACGCAGGCCCGGCGGGTCGGTGGGCCACAGGTTCGCGGCGAACACCCCGTCGCGTTCCCGCTCGTACACGGGGTCACCAGCGGGCCAGCCCTCCGGGCCGATGTTGAACGCCTCGAAGGTGTCCGGCTCGGCGTTCACACCGAGGCTGTAGGCCAGCGACTCCGCTTTCGGCGGGCTGTACCCGCGGTTGGTCATGACGTCCGCGGGGACGTAGCCCAGCTTCGTCTCGGCCGGCAGCGCCCAGAACGCGTCGAGCTCGCGCAGCGCCGAGTCGATCACCACCGGCTCGACCCCGTGCCCGACGATCTCCAGGAACCCCACCCGGCGGCATCCGTCGTCGATCGCGGACGCGATCTCCCGGCGCCGGCGCGGGTCACCGTCGTGCAGCCCGCCGATGTCCACCACCGGGACCAGCTCGGTCATGCGACGCTCCCTCTCCTGGTCGGTGGATGTCACCGCACCAGCGGGAGTGAATATAGGCCACACCTATAACAATCGTGAGAATTTCTTGTCACATCGATCAGATCAAGGTGGAGCCGCCACCTACCATCAGTAGCCAGCTGCCAGGCTGGCTGGCGCTCCCCGGGCCGCCCGCTCTCCCGGGCGGGTCCTGCGCCGCCCGCTCCGGCGGCGGGCTCCGGCGGGGGGCCCGTCCAGCCGGCGGCCCCGTCCGGCATGGCACGATCGTGATCACGCCCGGGTCGCATTCCCGGCATCCGACCCGGCTCGTCTGGAGGACACCCGCATGGCCGCACGCCCACGCCCCTCGGCGTCGGCCCCGCCCCCGCGCGACAACCCCACCACCAGTGCCACCACCAGCGAAAACGCCGGCGACGACACTACCGGCGCCATCCCCGCCCAGGCGGCTCCGGGTGCGGCAGCTGCGGCAGCGGGCGCTGCGGCGGCGGGCGCGGGCGGGTCGGCGGGAGGCGGGCCGCAGCCGGCCATGCGCGCCATCGGCACGGCGATCCGGGCAGCCCGCCGGCGGGCCGGGATGCCGATGACCGTGCTGGCCGAACGGGCCGGCGTCAGCCAGCCCTACCTGAGCCAGCTGGAGAACGGGCGCAACAACCCGAGCATCCAGACGCTCTACCGGATCGCGAACGCCCTGGAGCTCTCCCCGCAGGACCTGCTCCCCTCGGACGCCGACGATGTGGTCGTGACCAGGGCGGGAACGGCGGCCGGCACGACGATCGAGGACCGGCCGGACGCGGCCTTCGCGCGGGTGCTGGTCGGCGCGCCCAGCAAGCTCATCCAGGTCCAGGAGGTCACCGTCCGGGCCGGCGGCTTCCTCGGGGACTGGTTCGAGCACGACGGCGAGGAGTTCGTCTACCTGCTCGAAGGCGAGGTCGTCATCGAGCTCCAGGCCGACCGGACCGAGCACCTGCGGCCGGGCGACGCGATCTGGTACGCCGCGACGACCCCGCACCGGTGGCGCTCGGTCGGTGCCGGCGCGGCCCGGATCCTGGTCATGTCCGCCGCCGTCCCGCGCGGCCGCCCGCACTGACTGGCCGCCCGCACCGAGAAATCCGCCCGTTCGTAACGGTCCGGTGAAATCCCGCACCGTTGCTTGCCCTCGAGCCCGTCCAGGGCGTGTATTGCACTGAGCAATGGCGCGGAGCGGGCGTCAACCCCCGGCCGACCCGTCGGCCGGGTAGGGGTAGCCAGGCGGAGCAGGAGGCTTCAGTGTCCGAGGCAGTGACCGCACCCAGTACGACCGACGCGGTCGTGGTGCCCGGGTACGTCCCGGTGATCGACTTTTCCGGGGCGACCAGCTCGGACCCGGCACGGCGGGCGGCGGTGGGCGCGGCGCTCGACGAGGCCTGCCGGACGTCCGGCTTCTTCACGGTGGTCGGCCACGGCATCGACCCGACGCTGATGGAGACGGCGATCGACGAGGTCCGCACGTTCTTCGAGCTGCCGATGGCGGCCAAGGAGCGCTACCTGGCGGCCAAGGGCGACCCGACGCTGCGCGGCCTGCGGGTCTGGCACAACCAGGGCGCCGGCTACGACCTGGACACGATCAACCTGGAGGGGTTCGTCGAGGACCCCGACTCGCAGGAGTACGCCCGGGCGCGGCGCCCCGACATCTGCGAGCTGTTCACGATGAACCGCCTCGGTGAGCCCGGCGTCGCCGAGGGCGCGGGGCTCGGCGAGCACTTCGACGTCTGGTCGAAGCCGAACGTCTGGCCGACGGAGGTCGAGACGATGCGCCCGGCCTGGCTCGCGCTCTACACCGAGCTGGAGCGGTTCGCCCAGACCACGATGCGGATGTTCGCCCTCGGCCTCGGGCTGGCCGAGACGCACTTCGACGGCATCATCGACGAGCACCTGACCAACCTCTGCGCGAACTACTACCCGGCGGTCCGCGGCGAGGTCGGCCCGGAGCAGTTCCGCAAGATGCCGCACACCGACTCGGGCACCGTGACCATCCTCTACCAGGACGTCCGCGGCCTGCAGGTGATCGACCGCCGCAGCGGTGAATGGGTGGACGTGCCGTACGTCCCCGGCTCCTACGTGGTGAACATCGGCGACCTGATGGCGCTGTGGACCAACGACCGGTGGGTCTCGACGATGCACCGGGTGCTGGTGCCGCCGCCCGCCGACCGGTCCGTCCCGCGCATCTCGATGCCGTTCTTCCACCAGCCGAACTGGAACGCGCTCATCGAGTGCCTGCCGACCTGCCGGGTGGACGGCGAGGCGCCGAAGCACGCCCCGGTGCTGTCCGGCGAGTACCTCGAGTACAAGGTCATGCCGCTGGCCGCCTGAGCGCCGGGGCCCGGCCGCAGGCGCGACGCCGCGTTGGCGCCCGGCCTGGGGGTGGCCCCGCAACGCACGGCGAGCCTGCCGAACCTGGTGGCCACGGCCCCGGGCCGATCGCCGAGGCGTAAGCATCCTGGTTTCTCACGGTCCGTGGCAGTTCATCTTCGCTACCTAGGCTACGCAGCGCGCAGCACCGGCTGCGCAACGACTCGTGGCCGGGCTCCGACGTCCCTCAGCGCACCTGATGGTGTTCACCGGCCTGCCCAAGGTATGGAAAGGGCTCCGTGAACCGGCATCATCGCAGGATCATCCGTGCCGTGACCGCCGCCGCGGCCGGTGCACTCGTCGTCGGCGCGCTGGGCACCGTGGCGGGAGCCAGCGCGGCGGGGGCCTCCTCCCCCACGTCCATCGACGGCGCGTTCACCGGCGGCGCGTTCACCGGCGGCGCGTTCACCGGCGGCGCGTCCGCCGACAGGGCGGGCAGCGGCGCGACCCTGCGCGTCGCCACCTTCAACGCCTCGCTCAACCGGGCCGCGGCCGGCCAGCTGCGGACGGACCTGTCCACCCCGGACAACGCCCAGGCGAGGACGGTCGCCGAGATCATCCAGCGGACCCGCCCCGACGTCCTGCTCATCAACGAGTTCGACCACGACCCGGTGGCCGCGCGGCTGTTCAACGACAACTACCTGGGCCGCGGTCAGGGCGGCGCCCAGGCGCTGCGCTATCCGTACTGGTACATCGCCCCGAGCAACACCGGCGTCGCCTCCGGCTTCGACCTGAACAACGACGGCCAGGTCGTGACGACCCCGGGCGCCGCCGGCTACGGCGACGACTCCCTCGGCTTCGGCGCCTTCCCCGGGCAGTACGGCATGGTCGTCTACTCCCGGTTCCCGATCGACACCGGCGCGGTCCGGACCTTCCAGAACTTCCGCTGGAAGGACATGCCGGGCGCGCTGCTGCCCGACGACCCGGCCACGGCGGCACCCGCCGACTGGTACTCGCCGCAGGAGCTCGCGGCCTTCCGGCTCTCCTCGAAGAGCCACTGGGACGTCCCGATCCGGGTCGGGCGCGAGACCGTGCACCTGCTGGCGAGCCATCCCACCCCGCCGACGTTCGACGGGCCGGAGGACCGCAACGGGCGGCGCAACCACGACGAGATCCGGCTCTGGGCCGACTACATCCGCCCGGGTGCGGCCTCCTACCTCTACGACGACCGGGGCCGTCGCGGCGGGCTGAAGCCGGGAGAGCGCTTCGTCATCGCCGGGGACATGAACGCCGACCCCCTCGACGGGGACAGCGTGGCCTCCGCCGCCACCCAGCTGCTCGACAGCCGCTGGGTGAACAGCACGGTCATCCCGACGAGCACCGGCGCCGTCGAGGCCGCGGCCCTGCAGGGCGGTGCCAACACCACCCACCGCGGCGACCCGGCCCAGGACACCGCCGACTTCGCGGACACGGCGCCGGGCAACCTGCGGGCCGACTACGTCCTCCCGTCACGGACCCTCGCCGTCACGGGTGCGGGCGTGTTCTGGCCGCCGTCGTCGGACCCGCTGTCCCGGCTGACCGGCGTCTATCCGTTCCCCAGCTCCGACCATCGGCTGGTGTGGCTGGACGTCCGCACTCCCCGCCACTGACGGCGAGGACCCACGGCCCGGCCCGGCCCGGATCCCAGCTCCCGGCTCCGTCCGTCAGTCGGCGGCGGGGCCGGGGTCGGCCCGGGGCGTCTCGGCCCGGCGAAGGCGGATGACGGCGGTGGCGTCGAGGCCGCCGTCGCCGCGCTGCTGGGCTGCCGCGTAGTCGGCCTCGGCCCGGGTCGCGAACGGTAGCGGGATATCCCGGCGGGCCGCCTCGGCCAGGCAGATGCGCAGGTCCTTGCGCATCCAGTCGACGGCGAAGCCGAAGTCGAACTCGTCGCGGACCATGGTGTGGCCGCGGTTGTTCAGGTACCAGGAGCTGGCCGCGCCGCCGCCGACCGCGGCCAGCACGAGATCGGTGTCGAGGCCGGCCGCCATCGCGAAGTTGAGGGCCTCCGCGGCGCCGGCGATCGCCGAGGCGACCAGGATCTGGTTGACCATCTTCGTCAGCTGGCCGCTGCCGACCGGGCCGATGCGGGTGATGGTGGCCCCGTAGGCGGCGAGCACCGGCCGGACGGTCTCCAGCACGGCCGGGTCGGCGCCGCACATGATGCTCAGCCGGCCGGCCTCGGCGCCCGCCTGCCCGCCGGAGACGGGGGCGTCGACGAAGCCGACACCGGCCTCCGCGGCCCGGCCCGCGATCTCCACCGCCAGCTCGGCGGAGGTGGTCGAATGATCGACGATGGTGGCGCCGGACCGCAGCGCCGCCAGCGCACCGGCCGGCCCGGTGAGCACCTCGCGGACGTCGTCGTCGGCGCCGACACAGACGCAGACGACGTCCGCGCCGGTCGCGGCCTCGGCGGGGGTGGGTGCGGAGCTGCCCGGGTACCGCTCCACCCACCGGCGGGCGGTCGCCTCGGTGCGGTTGTGGACGACGGTGCTGAAACCGGCCCCGGTCAGGTGCCCGGCCATGGGGAAGCCCATGGTGCCCAGGCCGATGAAGGCCACCTTCATGTCCGCGCGCTCCTGTCCGTCCCCGTCACCCGTCCGCCCCGTCACCTGTCAGCACGTGCCCCGATGCCGACCGCACCGGCCGCACCGGATGTGTTCACAGTGCGCGCAGCAGGGTCCGCAGGATGTCGTCGAGATTCTCGCGCTGCTCGGCGGTCAGCGTGTTCGCCAGCCGGGTGAAGTTCGCGATGTGCTCGGCGAACGCGGCGTCGATGGCGACGCGCCCGCTGTCCGTGAGGCCCACCCGGAAGCTGCGCCGGTCGGCCGGGTCCAGCCGGCGTTCCACCAGGCCGGCGGTCTCCAGGCGGTCGAGGCGGCTGGTGATGCCGGCCCGCGACATCATCAGCTGCTCGGAGAGCTGGGAGGGGATCAGCACACACGGCGGACCGGACGCCCGCAACGCGCCCAGCACCTCGAAGTCACCGAGCGTGAGGCCGTGCTCCTCGAGCGGGCGGTTCATGGCCGTCGCCAGGGCGCCGACGAAGACCTTCATGCGCGCGAAGAGCGCCATCGCGCTCAGATCCAGATCCGGACGCTCGCGCTGCCACTGCTCGACGAAGTCGTCGACCTTGTCGGGCGTCGGCCCGCCAGCGCATACGTCCGTCGGCTCCCCAGGGCATATGTCCCACCCAGCGTCCACGACACGAGTGTATTTGATCACCGCCCGCCCGCCTAGAAATTAGTTTGGTCCGGTACTATTCGGTGACGTACTGTTCGGCTGCCAAGCATCCCGGCCGCCTCGGTGGCCACTCCGACAGATCACCCCCAGACATCAGGAGAGATCTTCGTGACCGCATCCACCGACGTCGCCGGCGGCGGCTCCCCGACCGCCGCGGTCGGGTCACCAGAGCCGGGGGCGCACCTCGACCCCCGCCGCTGGGTCGCGCTCAGCGTGATCGCCGTCGCCCAGCTGATGGTCGTGCTGGACGCCTCGATCGTGACCATCGCGCTCCCGCACGCGCAGGCCGACCTGGGAATCTCCACCGCCGACCGGCAGTGGGTCATGACCGCCTACACGCTGGCCTTCGGCGGCCTGCTGCTGCTCGGCGGCCGGATCGCCGACTTCCTCGGCCGCAAGCGGATCTTCATCTGGGGCCTGATCGGGTTCGCCGGCGCCTCGGCGCTCGGTGGCGCGGCCCCGAACGCCGAGCTGCTGTTCGCGGCGCGGGCCCTGCAGGGAGCCTGCGCCGCACTGCTCGCGCCGGCGGCGCTGTCGCTCATCACGGTGACCTTCACCGAGGGCAAGGAGCGCGCCCGCGCGTTCGGTGTCTACGGCGCGATCTCCGGCGGCGGTGCCGCGATCGGCCTCATCGTCGGCGGGCTGCTGACCGAGTACACGTCGTGGCGGTGGTGCCTGCTCGTCAACGTCCCGATCGCGCTGGCCGCCGCGGCCGCGGCGCTGCCCATCGTGCGGGAGAGCAAGGCCGAGGGCACGCCCAGCTACGACATCCCGGGCACCGTGACGGTGACCGGCGGTCTGCTCGCCCTGGTCTACGGCTTCACCGTCGCCGCCGACGACGGCTGGGGATCGGGCAAGACGATCGGCCTGCTCGTCGGCGCGTTCGTGCTGATCGCCGCGTTCGTCGTGATCGAGGCCCGGACCGCCAACCCGCTGCTGCCGCTGCGGGTGCCGCTGGAGCGCAACCGCGGCGGCTCCTTCCTCGCCTCGATGCTGATCGGTGGCGGGCTGTTCGCGATGTTCCTGTTCCTCACCTTCTACTTCCAGCAGACACTGGGCTACAGCGCGCTGCGCAGCGGCTTCGCCTTCCTGCCCTTCAGCGCCGGCATCATCTTCTCCGCCGGGATCGCCAGCCAGCTCCTGCCCCGGACTGGCCCCAAGATCCTGATGGTCCTCGGCAGCGCGCTCGCCGTCGGCGGCCTGGTGCTGCTGACCCAGATCGGCGTCGACACCGGCTACGCCAGCCACGTTCTCCCGGCCGAGCTCTTGATCAGCTTCGGGATGGGCCTCGCCTTCGTGCCGATGTCGAGCGTGTCGCTGCTCGGTGTCGCCGAGCATGACGCCGGTGTGGCCAGCGCACTGGTGAACACCACCCAGCAGGTCGGCGGGTCCCTCGGTGTGGCGCTGCTGAACACCGTCTACGCGACGGCGGTGACCGACTACCTCACCAGTCACGGCACCGGGCCGGCCGCGCAGGCGCAGGCGGCGGTCGAGGGCTACACCACCTCGTTCGTCTGGAGCGCGGTGATGATCGGGCTCGCCCTGATCACCGTCCTCTTCCTCGTCCGGGCGGGCCGGGACGACATCCCGCAGGGCGAGGGGGTCCCGATTCACGCCGGCTGAGCGGCAGCCGGAAGGCCCTCCGCGGCCCCGGGCCGGGCGACCTGCAGGTCGCCCGGCCCGGGGCCGCGGCCGTACGCGCTGCCTGTGCGGCCGGTTCCGCGGAACCGGCCACCGGCCACCGGCGGCACTGCCCCGCAACTGACCCCGCATCTGTTCATCTCGTCGTTCGCGCAGGCCCACTTCGCGCCGGCCCACCGAGTCCGCTCGCGACCCGCTCCGCGGACCGTGCCCTCAGGACCTGTAACGACGCGGGTTGCTCGTGCCGCAGACCAGGCACACCAGCCAGTCCCGGCGCCAGCCGTCGCTGTCGTCCGACGGTGCGCTGACGACGTTGGCCTCCTCCTCACCGCAGAAGAAGCAGGTTCCCTCCTCACCCACGAGACGTCGCATCGCGGTCAGCGCTCCGCCTGCCCGGGGCTGGTAACCGACCCAGTCGCAGTGCCGGCACTCCCACCACCGTTCGGCCCTCGGTCGCGGCGCGAAGCCACCCCAGTTGCTGCGCTGGTGAACAACCTCCAGCCAGGTCAGCGTCCGGGAGCACCGCGGGCACCCCGGACCGCTCCCCGCACCCGGCTTCCCGTTCAGTCCTGGATCAGACTGTCGAGAGCGGCCGGATTGAACGAGTAATGGCAGCGCCACTCGACGATCTTGCCGTCTCGATCCAGTCGGATCGAGTCAGCGCCTGCCTTGACCTGGCCGTCCGTGAAGCTGCAGGTGTAGACGAACACGACCGTCTGAGTACTGACGAAGGACGACTGGATCGCGTAACGGATGTCCGGGACGCGACGCATCGAGTCGTCGATGTATGCCCGGAAGGCCTCGTAGCCCTGGATCGTCACCTTCTCGGGGTCGCCCGTCAGGCGGGGCACGAACGGCGAACTGAACACGATGTCCGCGGCGACCGGCGCCATGACGAGGTCGAGGTCGTACTGGTTGAACCCGTCCTCCCAGTGCCGCTGGAGTTCCACCACAACCTTGTCTTCGACCATGCCGGCACGCTAATACCCGCGAGGCAGGCGCACAAGAGATGAGTGAATGTTCGCTCCGGCTGGAATGATGCCCGACCTGACGGGGATGCCGGCCGCGCTTGCCAGCCCAGGGCGGGCAGCAGTGAGTTAGTGGCCGCAGAGCAGTCGCATGTTCTCGTAGGCGAAGATCATGATGTCGTTCGGGTTGTCCACGGCGGCGTCCTGGTCGACGATCTCGTCCCAGTGGTCGATGACGTCCTCCGCAGTCGGCGGTTCCTTCGAGATCCAGCCCTGGGCAGTGGTGATGGTGGACCGGGCGAACCGGCCGCCCCAGGCACCCAGAATCTGGCCGGTGCAGGGGCAGGTGCGGTGCGCGAGTACGGCCACCATCGGGCCGACTACCTTCGCGAGGAGATCGAGCGCCATCGCCGCGAGCGGCCGGATGATCTGCTCACGCCCCACTGACCCTTGACAATAAAGTGAGCATATACTCACCATGTCGCTATCGGAAGGGGTTCCGCAGTCGCAAGGTCAGCCCGCGTGAGGAGCAACGCATGAGCATCGACGCCGCGCAGACCCGCCCGGACCCGGGCTACCAGCTCATCGACGCCGACAACCACTACTACGAGCCGTACGACTGCTTCACCCGCTTCATCGAGCCGTCGTTCGCCGACCGTGCGATCAACGTGCGGGTCGATGCCAGAGGTCGCGGCAAGCTGTACTTCGGAGAGCGCCAGTTCCGCTTCATGCGGGTGATCCAGACCGACTACATCGGTGCGCCCGGGTCGCTGCGCTCGATGCTGGACGACCCAGACAGCAAGGAGGGCTTCGTCCACCACGAGGTCATCCGCGGCTGGGACTATCCGGACATGATGCTGCGCGATGCGCGGATCGCGAAGATGGACGAGCAGGGCGTTCAGGCCGGGCTGATGCTCGGGACGGCGATGCTGCAGGCCGAGAACGAGCTACACGACGACATTCCGGCGTTGTACGCGAACATCCGCGCCTACAACCGTTGGCTGGACGAGGAGTGGGGCTTCGACCGGGACAACCGGATCATCACCGCGCCGATGATCTCCCTGATGGACCCCGAGCGGGCCGTCACGGAGCTCGACAAGGTGATCGCCGCGGGAGCCCGGGCCGTCGTCATGAAGCCCGGTCCGCTGTGGGGGCGCTCGCCGGTCGACCCCAGCTACGACGGGTTCTGGGCCCGGCTGCAGGACGCGGGGGTCAAGCTCGTCTTCCACAGCACCGACCCGCGGTATCTGGCCACCCTCGGCGTCCAGTTCGGGGAGTCGCCGACGCCGCCGCTGCAGGGGCAGACGCCGTTCCAGTGGTACCTCGTCTCCGGTAAGCCGGTTGCCGACACGCTGGCGTCCTACGTCCTGAACAACCTGTTCGGGCGGTTCCCCGGGTTGACCATCGTCGCGTTGGAGTGCGGGATCAACTGGGTTGTCCCGTTGCTGCACGACGTCGACCACGCCGCCCACATGGGGCGCAAGGGGTTCTGGCCGGGCGGCGAGGTGACCGGGCGACCGAGCGAGGTCCTGATGGAGCACCTCTACGTATCGCCGTTCTACGAGGAGGACGTCGTCGGTCTTGTCGAGGCGATCGGGCCGGACCGGGTTCTGTTCGGTTCGGACTACCCGCATCCCGAGGGTGTGCTGTGGCCCACGGAGTGGCTGAACAAGCTGGACGGACTGAGCCCCGAGGCCATCCGCATGATCCTGCGCGGGAACGCCGCGCGCCTGCTCGGTCTGCAGGACTGACCGCGCGGTGGTCGAAGAGGTCAACCGGCCGGTAGGGATGCCCGACCCCGTGGTGGCCCCGGTCAATGAGCAGCTGTGGCGCGCGGCCGCGGCCGGCCGGCTGGAGGTGCAGCGCTGCACCGGCTGCGGCGCGCACCGCTATCCGCCCACCGACGGCTGTTATCGCTGTACCTCGCGGGAGTGGGGATGGTCGGCTCTGCCCGGCACCGGCACCGTCTACTCCTACATCTGGGTGCCCGACCGGGCCCGGTCGGCTGGCCGCGATGAGCCGGTGCTCTACAACGTCGCGGTCGTCACGCTGGATGCGACGCAGGGAGATCCCGTGCGCATCCTGAGCAACGTGATCGATGCCTGGCAGCAGCATGACCTGCAGGTCGGCCAGCGGGTGACCTTCGCGTCCGTGCCCTTCACCGCGGCCGAGGCAGCGGAGATGGCACTGCCCTGCTTCCGGATCCTGCGGTGAGCGGCTTCCTCCGGGATGCCGCCTGCATCGTGGGGATCGGGCATTCGCGTTACGGCAAGGCCGGCGAGCTGGCGCCGCTCGGACTCACCCGCATCGCGCTCGACGCCGTGCACGAGGCCTGCGCGGACGCCGGGCTCGATGTCCGCGACATCGACGGGTTCGCCGGCTACTGCGACGACCCGACCGTGCCGTCCGATCTGGCGGTCGCACTCGGCACACGGGAACTGCGCTACGCCGGGATGACCTGGGGCGGGCGCGGGTCGGGGCTGCCGGGAGCGGTCGCGGGGGCCTACGCGGCAATCGCCACCGGTCTCGCGGACTACGTCGTCGTCCTGCGATCGATCATTCAGACTGCCCGGCTGGGTCGATCGGTTGCCGCCGGTGTGCAGCCGGGGCAGGCGATCCCGCTGTCGGCGTCCTACAGCGCGCCGTTCGGCATGGCGCTTCCAGCGGCGATCTACGCGATGAAGGCCCGCCGGCACATGTCCCTGTACGGCACCACCACCGAGCATTTCGCGCAGGTCAGTGTCAACGCGCGGCGCAACGCGGCGAACAACCCCGAGGCCCGCTTCCGCAAGGAGATCACCGTTGCCGAGCACCAGGCGTCCCGGCTGATCTGCGACCCGCTGCGGCTGCTGGACTGCTGCATGGAGTCCGACGGTGCCGCGGCGGTCATTCTCACCACCCCGGAACGGGCCCGGGACCTGCGCCAGCCGGCGGTCGTGGTCAGCGCGGTCGCGGCAACGGGCGAGTACAAATGGGCCACCGCGTCGTTCAACACCATCGACGAGGACTTCGTCAGCACAGGTCACCGCCGCGCTGCCCGCGACTTGTACACCCGCGCGGGGCTAGGGCCGGCGGACGTTGACGTCGCGCTCATCTACGACGGGTTCACACCCTCAGTGATCATGAGTCTGGAGGACTGGGGCTTCTGCCCCGTCGGGGAGGGCGGTCCGTTCGTCGAGGACGGCGGGATCTTCCGGGAGGGCAGGCTACCGGTCAACCCCCATGGCGGGAACCTCGCCGAGGTGTACCTGCAGGGCATCACGCACGTCCTGGAAGGCGTTCGCCAGCTGCGCGGGACAGCCGTCAACCAGGTTCCCGGCGCCGAGGTCGCCCTCTACGCGTCCGGTGTCGGTGCCTCGCCGGGCGGCGGGATCCTGCTGCGCGCCGGACAGGGCGGATGACCCTCGCGGTCCCACCACGTCCGGCAGAGTAAGTGAGCGTTTTCCAGCTTCGCGACGTCCGTCGCGGTAGCTGAGGTGACTGATCGGAGTGGCGATGGAGTTGCGACCGATCGACGACGCGGCCGCGTTGTCCGGGCTACGTGTGGTGGACATCTCGCTGGGGACCAGCGCGGTCGGATCAGGCCTGGCCAGCAACCTGCCCGGAGTGCTCCTGCGTGACCTGGGCGCGGAGGTGACGCGGGTGCGGTCGGCGCACCGCTCGACTCTGGACACGGGCGTCGACTTCGAACGGGTCTGGCAGCGCGGCACCACGGTGATCGAGGTCGATCACGAGTCTCCGGAGGCCGCACCGAGAATCCTCGCGCTGGCGGCCGAGGCCGACGTGGTGTTCCTCTCCGGCCCGGAGGAACTGCTGGAGGGGCGCGGGATCGGCTACGCCGAACTGGCCGCCCGCAACCCGCGGACCGTCGTCGGTCGCGTCCGGCCGACGCACACCGCGCGCGGGCCACTGCCCGACCTGGAACTGCTGGTCGCGGCCCGCGCCGGGCTGCCGACCCAGATCCGCGGGCACCGGGGCGGGCCGGCGTTTCCCGACCTCGCCGTGGCCAGTGCCGGCGCCGGACTGGCGGTCACCGTGGGGGCGCTGGCGACACTGTACGAACGGGAGACGACCGGTGTCGGTGGGTGGGTCGAGACGTCCCTGGCCGACGGGCTGCGCGCCATCCTTCCGATGATCATCGGACGGGTCGAGGTGTCCTCGCCCGCGACCGACCTGCTGTGGCGCAACCAGGGTCCGGCGGACGGCTTCGCCTACCGGTGCGCCGACGGTGACTACATCCAGCTGTGGTTCGGAGCCAAAGGCGCCTACGAGGCGTTCCTTCAGGAGATCGGCGACGAGCCCAGCGAGAAGGGCTACACCGCGGACCTGGTCAGCGGTGCGCTCACCGAACGCGGCCGGCGCTGGGCGGCGACGTTCGCCACTGCGGAACGGGCCGACTGGCTGGACCGGCTGTCGCGGGCCGGGATCCGCTGTGAACCGGTCCTGCGGCCGGGCGAGGCCCTGACCGACCCGCATGTACGGGAGACCGGCCTGAGCGTCACCGCGGATAACCCCGACCTGGGACCGGTCACCGTGCTCGGGCCGGTGGCCCGCGTCACCGCGACGTCCACCCCCACGGCGGCTCCCGCCGATGCTTCCTACACCGGCGGCGTCGCCGACACCGGCGCCAGGCCCGGCGCGAGCACGCGCCTGCTGTCCGGAGTGCGGGTACTGGACCTTGCCGCCTACCTCGCCGGCCCGGTGACCGCGCAGGTACTCGGCGACCTCGGCGCCGACGTGGTGAAGGTCGAGCCGATGTCGGGCGACGTGCATCGCAGCATGGAACCGATGTTCGCCGCCGGTCAGCGCGGCAAGCGGGCCGTGGCCGTCGATCTCAAGGCCCCCGGGGCAGCGCAGGTCCTGGAAGGGCTGTTCCGGTGGAGCCACGTCCTCCACCACAACGCGCGGGTCGGGCTCGCCGACCGTCTCGGCTACGACGAAGCTACCGTGCGGATGTCCAATCCCGATGTCGTCTACAGCCATTCCAGCGGGTTCGGGCCGACGGGACCGCGAGCACTGCTGCCGGCGAACGACCATCTGATGCAGGCGTTGTCCGGCGTCGAGGCGGGCCAGGGCGGCGCGGACAGCCCGCCGACCTTCATGGCCTGGGGCGCGATCGACGTCACGGGCGGCTGGCTTTCCGCGTGCGCGGTGATCGCCGCTCTGTATGCCCGCAAGCGCTCCGGGGCGGGGCAGTCGGTGTCCACCTCGCTGCTGGGTTCCGCGCTCACCCTGAAGTCCGGTGCCTATGTGCGCGGCGGCACCGCCGTCGGCGGTCCGGTGCTGGATGGGGAACAGACCGGCTACGGCGCCGCCTATCGGCTCTACCAGGCCGGTGACGGGGAATGGTTCGCGCTGGCCGTGCCGGATGCCGGTGCCTGGGAGCGGCTACGGCAGGTGGTCGCGATCTCCGGACTGCCGGACGCGCCACCGCCGCTGCGGCGGGCCGGCGAGGGGCGCCAGGACGCCGAACGCCTTTTGGAGGAGGTGTTCCAGGCGGAACCCGCGGAGGCCTGGGTGCGCAGACTCACCGCGGCTGACGTGCCCGTCGAGGCGGTCGCGCAGGTGGACCGGCGTGGTTTCGTCGCCCGGGTCCTGGACGATCCGCTCACCCGGCAGTCCGGCCGGGTCGCCAGCTTCGACTGGGGCGCGCGCGGTCGCACCGAGACGCCGGGCTGCCAGTTCGGTGTCGGGCCGACGCCACGCCCGACAGGACGCCCGGGAATTCCCGGGCTCGGCGAGCACACCGCCGAGGTGCTCGCCGAGCTGGGCTTCGACGCCGACGCGCGGGCGGCACTGGCAGCCTGCCGCACAGTGCGGTCCGATGGCCGTGACGGGATTCGCTAAGGGGACGCCGTCCCGGCCGAGGCTGCCGGGCGTTCAGTGACTGATGTAGACGGCCTTGGTGGTGAGGTAGGCCTCGATGCCCTTCCAGCCGCGCTCGCCACCCCAACCGGACTCCTTGTGGCCGGAGATCGGCATCGCCGGGTCCGCCGCGATCGAACAGTTCACCCAGACCTGACCAGCGCGCAACTCGTCCGCGAACCAGTGGGCGCGGCCTAGCTTCTCGGTCCAGAGGGAGGCCGCGAGCCCGTACCGCGTGTCGTTCGCGGCGACGAGGACCTCGTCCTCGTCGCCGAATGGGATCACGCAGCCGACCGGTCCGAAGATCTCCTCGCGGATGAGCCGCATGTCGGGCGTCGTGTTGGTGACGACCGTCGCCTCGACGAAGTAGCCACGGCGGTCCATGGCCTTTCCGCCCGTCGCCACTTCGGCGCCGGCTGCCACGCCGTCGTTCAGGATGCCGAGTACCCGCTGGCGCTGCTTCTCGCTGACCAGCGGCCCGAGGAGCGATCCGGGCTCGGCACTGCCGCCCATCGGCAGCTTCTTCGCGAAACGGACCAGGCCTTCGACGACCTGGTCGTAGATGCCGCGCTGGACGTAGATGCGGGACGTGCAGGAGCAGTTCTGCCCAGAACCGGCGAGAAAGCCCATGCCGACACCGGGAATCGCCTTCTTGAGATTGGCGTCGTCGAACACGATGGCCGGCGACTTGCCGCCGAGCTCGAGCGTCAGGCGCTTGAGATTGCCGGCCGCCGCCTGGACGATCAGTCGGCCGACCTCGGTCGACCCGGTGAAGGACACCTTGTCCACGTCCGGGTGCGCGGTGAGCGCCGCGCCGGTGGTCTCACCGTAACCGGTGATGACGTTCAGGACGCCGTCGGGCAGCCCCGCCTCGCGGAAGATCTCCTCAAGTTTCAGCGCTGTGTGCGGCGTCTCCTCGGCGGGCTTGAGGACGGCGCTGCAGCCCGCGGCGAGCGCCGGCGCGACCTTGAGCATCGCGACGAAGAACGGCCCGTTCCACGGAATGATGAGTCCGACGACGCCGACGGGCTCGAGCTGGGTGAAGTTGTGGTAGCGCTCGTAGTGGCCGAGCACACCGTCGGACACGACGTCGCTCGACTGCCCGTGGACCTTGCCGACCCAGCCGGCGTAGTACATCAGTACATCGAGCGCCACGGTGATGATGTGGCGCGCGGCCGCCACGTTCAGACCGTTGTCCCGGCCCTCAAGCACGGCGAGCTCGTCGGTGCGGTCCCGGATGATCTGCGCCGCCCGGAAGAGCACGTCAGCACGCTGTTTCGCCGGCAGCCTGCGCCAGACGCCGAACTCGAATGTCTCACGCGCCCGCGCGACAGCCGCGTCGACAGCCGCCTGATCGGAGTCAGGAACCTCCCCGATCAGCTCCTCCGTGGACGGATCATAGACCGGAATGGTCCCCGAGCCACGGCTCGCGACAGCCGGGTCGATTTCGGTTACCTCGCTCATTTCCGTTCGCCCTTTCGTCGCCCCTCCCGCCGGGGAGGAGAGCATCGCCTCCAGAGAACTGCCGAGGAAAAGAGCGCTATTTGAGCATCCTGCCCGCGTCGATCGGAAGGATCAGGCCGGTGATGTACCGACTCTCATCGGACGCGAGAAACAACGCCGCGTTCGCGATGTCCTCGGCGGCCACCCAGGGCGTGGGCAGTACGTGCATCGCCTGCGAGACGACGGCCGCGTCCTCGGCGGTCGGGTTCTCCAGGTCAGGGCGGAAGATCCGGTAGAGGTTGTCGTTGAGGACCATGGGAGTGCTCACCTGCGTCGGCGCGAGGGAGTTCACCCGGATGCTGCGGGGGCCCAGTTCCAATGCCAAGGTGCGCATGATGCCGATGACGCCATGCTTGGCCGTCACGTAGTGGCCGATGTACGGGTCGGCGTGGATGCCACCGACCGAGCTGGTCAGGATGATGGACCCACCGCGCCTGCCCGCGAGGATATGCGGGACCGCGACCTTGGTGGTCAGCCAGACACCGGTCATGTTGATGTCGATGGTGTCCTGCCAGACTTTCTGGTCCATCTTGTGCATCGCCATGCCGCCGGGTCCGATACCCGCGTTCGCGATGACGATGTCCAGGCGTCCGAACTCGGCGACGCCGTCATCCACGACGGCCTTCATCGCGTCGTGGTCGCGGACATCGCCTTGGACCGCGTGGATCCGCCGGCCGGTCTTCTCGACGAGCCGTACCGTCTCGGCCAGGTCCTCCGGCGTCGACATCGGGAAAGTCACCCCGTCGAGCTGCCTGCAGACGTCGATCGCGATGATGTCGGCGCCCTCCTGGGCTAACCGCACGGCATGCGCCCGTCCTTGGCCGCGTGCGGCACCGGTGACGAACGCGACCTTGTCCTGGACTCTTCCTGCCATCGTTTCCTCACTGTCTTCATGTAGGGCACCGTGCTCGCATGGCGCGTCTCGCCCTGCGCGTCATCGCGTGGGCGTCGGTCATGGTTTCGCCGTTTCAGGCCCGCTCGCAGGCGACCACGGCGTCGCGTAGCTCGTAGCTCATCAGCCCGTCGCACCAGGTCATGTCCGGCGCGCGCTCAAGCCGAATGCCGGGCACCCTCATCAGCGCGTCCAGGAAGATCCTCGACTCGGCTATCGCGACCTGCGAGCCCGGGCAGCGGTGACTGCCGTCCCCGAAGCTCATGAACGACCCGACCGCCTTCTGCTTGTTCGCCCGGTCCGGGTCCAAGGCATGAGGGCAGGCTCCGACCGACTCGGGGTCGACGTTGGCCGCGCGGATGTCAATGGCGAGCACGTCGCCCTTCGCGGCCGTCTCGCCGTCGAACGCGACGTCCTGGTCGGCCCTGCGGTGAAGCATCGCGGCGACCGGCTCCAGCCGCAGGATCTCCTCCAGGATCGCGTTCTGGTCGGCCGTGTCGGCCCCGACGAAACGGGCCCGCAGGTCGCCGTCGCCGAAAAGGTGCCAGGCGGCCATCACGATGAACTCGCGCGTGGTGACCATGCCGGCAACGGCGTAGGTCATGCACTCGACGAGGATCGCCCGGTCCGGATAGCCCGAGTCGATCAGATGAGAGATGACGTCGTTCTGCCGCTGCGCGCGGCGCGCCCTGATCGCCGGCCGGACGTCCTGGAGGAAGAACCGCACCGCGTTGACCGCGGTGATGCCCTCGGCGCCGCGGCGGACGGCACGGCGACTCGAACGCACCCGGGTACTGAACAGCGTGGCCTCGATGCGCTTCGCCATCTTTACCTGGTCACTGCTGGTCAGGCCGATGATCTCGGCGGCGACGGCCACGGCGAGGATGTAGCTGAGCTCGTCGAGGCGGGCAGTGCCCGCCGCCCGCAGCTTGGCGAGCAGCGCCTCGGTGGTGCGCTCCATGACGAGACGATGGCGCGTGCTGATCGCCTTCGGGGTGAAGAAACGCGCGATGGCGGTCCGCTGCTTCTTGTGCCGCTCGCCATCGAGGAAGAAGACAGGGCAGAACTCGTCGTCCGGCGAGAACCGGTCGCCGCTCGCACCCGCCTGCAGCATCTGGCCACTGCGCAGGATCTTCTGCCCGAGCACGAAGCCGTGCACCTGCCGCGCTCCGGGATCGGGGTGGACGCGGCCGGCGGCCAACGCCGCCGACTTCCGGTCGTCACGCGTCGGGTCCATTGCGCGCGGGGGGAGCTCCGCTGTCGTCACGGCCGCCTCCAGACACCGGTCGCACCAGTCGCACCGGTACGAGCTTCACGGGATGGGCCTAGCGTAGGCCATCTCGTGCATGAAGTCTTGCGCGAGATCGCCGCCTGATGTGCGGCCCGCGGGCCCGACTAGATTCGGCTGTACGCTCGCCGGGCCGTAACCATCGACCGCCGTCGCGGCGGGCGTCGACGCGACGGGCATCGATCGCACGACGGTTACCGCGCAGACGGGAGGTCAGGGTGGCCCGCGCAGGCTCCGCCGGCGCCTCGGAACCCGGTAAACCGCGCACCGTCGACGGCGGTCCACCGCGCGCCCACTCCTACGAGAACTCGCAGCGCTCCCGCCAGGCCGCCGCGACCCGGGAACGGATCCTCGCCGCAGCGACCGAGCTGGTGCACGAACTGCCCAACTGGGACTGGCGGAGCCTGACCGTCCGTGCCGTCGCGCGGCGCGCAGGGGTCAACGAGAGCACCGTCTACCGCCACTTCGCCACAGAGCGCAACCTGCGCGACGCCATACTGCGCCAGCTGGAGGCCGAGGCCGGCGTCGAGCTGACATCGCTGAACCTCGGGACCATCGGGCAAACCATCGCCCAGACCTACACCTACCTCGGCAGGTTCCCGATCGGCAGCCGGCCGATCACGGACCCAACGTTCGCGGCCCTCGACGAGCGCCGCCGTGCGGCGCTGCGCGACGCGGTCAGCCAGGCCGCCACCGACTGGACCAGCGACGAACGCGAGATGGCGACCGCCGCGCTGGACACCTACTGGAGCCTGCCCACTTTCGAGCGCATGGTCACCACCTGGAACCTCGATCCCGCCGCGGCGACCAGCACCGCCACATGGGTGATCAGCCTCATCGAGACCGCGATCCGCACGGGGCAGCGACCGCCCCAGCCCGCCGGCCGCGATCAGACCCCCGACATAGGACCCCACGACGCCACGTCCTGACCTCCAAGATCGGTACCGGCGCTTTCCGGCCCCGGCCACCATCTGAAAACTCAGGTCGCGATCGGGCTCATCGCACGGCCGCAGGGGTGCGCACCGTTCGTCCCGCTCGGCGGCGGCACCCCGTTGACGTGGCCGGTGCGATCGATGCCAATGCGGCGCAAGAATCCGGCAGCGACGCCCTCAGTTCTCCGGGTGCAGCTCGGGGGGGCAGCCCGATGCTGCGGATCTCCAGGAAGCTCGCCAGGCCCTCCGGGCCGAGCTCACGGCCGAGGCCCGACTCCTTGAAACCGCCGAACGGCACCAGCGGGAACGGCGGGAAGACACCATTCACCGCGAGAGTGCCGGTGCGGATGCGCTTCGCCACGTCGAGCGCGCGGGCCGGGTCCGTTGCCCATACCCCGCCAGCCAGTCCGTACTGCGAGTCGTTGGCGATCCGCACAGCCTCGTCGTCGTCGGTGTAGGGAATGAGGCTCAGCACCGGGCCGAAGATCTCCTCTCGGGCGACCTTCATACTGTTGTCAACATTGCCCAGAATCGTGGGCTCGACATACCAGCCCTTGGCCAGGTCCGCGGGGCGCCGACCGCCCGCCACGACCGTCGCGCCGTCGGCAACCGCACCGTCGATGTACCCCAGGACCCGGGTGCGCTGCCGCTCGGCGACCAGCGGGCCCACGATGACGGTCGGGTCGTGCGGGTCACCCACCGGGACCTTCTCCGCCGTCGCCCCGGCGATCTCCAGCGCCTCGGCGTACCGGGATCGGGCTACCAGTACGCGGGTGTGCGCCCCGCAGACCTGGCCGGACAGGTGCATGCCGCCCTCGACCACCCCGCTGATCACGGTGGCGAGATCCACGTCGTCCAGGATGATCGAGGCGGACTTCCCGCCGAGCTCCAAGGACACGCGCTTCACCTGCTCGCCGCACAGGCTCATGATCCTCTTACCCGCCGCGGTCGAGCCGGTAAAGGCGACCTTGTCGATGCTTGGGTGCCGCACCAGGTGCTCGCCTGCCGCCCGGTCGCCCGGCAGGACGTTGACGACGCCCGGTGGGATGCCCGCCTCGGCCGCGGCCTCGGCGAGGATGTAGTTGGACAGCGGCGCCTCGGGTGGCGGCTTGACGACGACGGTGCAGCCGGCCGCGAGCGCCGGTGCCACCTTCCACGCGGACAGCGTGACCGGCGCGTTCCACGGGACGATCACGGCGACGACGCCGACTGGCTCGGAGGTGACCAGTCCGGCCCGCGCCCCGGCTTGGACGACACGCTCGAAGGCGTAGCTCCGGATCAGCTCGGCATAGAACTCGAAGACCGGGGCGACGAGGCCGGTCTGCGACCGGGGGCCTGGCTGACCGCGACGCCCATCTCGTCGACGGTGATCTGGGTGATGTCGGCGGAGTGCTTGCGCAGCGCGTCGGCCATCCGGGCGAGCGCGTCGGCGCGCTCGCCCGGGCCCAGACGCGGCCAGGGACCGTGGTCGAAATCGGCGCGCGCCGCGGCGACGGCCCGGTCCATGTCGGCCTCGGTGGCGAGAGGGACCTCGCCGACCGGCGCCTCGGTGGACGGTGAGATGACCGTGAACAGGTCGGTGTTCGCGGGCTAGGGTGAGTGAGCGTTCTTTTATGAAGGGCGTCGGCGGCGGTGGGAGGGCACGGTGAAGACCAAAGCGGCGGTGCTGATGCAGCAGCCCGGCGAGTGGGAGGTCGTCGAGACTGACCTCGACGGGCCCAGGGACAGCGAGGTGCTGGTCCGGATGGTCGCAGCCGGACTCTGCCACTCTGACGATCACGTCGCCAAGGCTGACGGCAAGATCCAGCATTTCCCTTACTGCGGCGGGCATGAGGGGGCCGGTGTGGTGGAGGACGTCGGGCCGGGCGTACGCAGCCTGAAGCCCGGCGACCACATCGTCACGTCGTTCATCCCCGGCTGCGGCCGCTGCGCCTTCTGCGCGAGCGGCCACCAGAACCTCTGTCAGTACGGTGCGCTCATCATGCACGGCTCGCAGCTCGACGGCACCTACCGCATGCGCTACCAGGGCCAGGACGTCGCACGGTCCTCGCTGATCGGAGCGTTCGCCGAGTACAGCGTCATGTCGGAGTGGTCTGCCGTCCGGATTCCGGACCATGTTCCGCTGCGCTCAGCCGCGATGCTTGGCTGCGGTGTCCCGACCGGCTGGGGATCCGCGGTGAACGCGGCCCAGGTAACGCCGGGACAGGTCGTGATCGTCATGGGCGTGGGCGGTATCGGCATCAACGCCGTCCAAGGCGCCGCACACGCCGGGGCAGGCCACGTGATCGCCGTCGATCCTGTGCCCCTGAAACGCGAGACGGCCTTGAAGCTGGGCGCCACAGGAGCATTCAGCTCGATCGAGGAAGCGGCCGAGTTCGCCCGGTCAATCACCAACGGCCAGGGGGCGGACTCGACCGTCGTTACCGTCGGCGTGCTCAATGGTGAGCACCTGGGGCAGGCGTTCGATTCGGTGCGCAAGGGGGGCGTCGTCGTGGTGACCGCGGTCGCGCCCATGACAGTGGGCAGCATCCCGGTCAGCCCGTTCATGCTCGCCATGTTCGAGAAGCGCCTGCAGGGCTGCCTCTACGGCAGCATGTCACCCTCGGGCGACATCCCGCGGCTGCTGGCGATGTATGAGAACGGCCAGCTGAAGCTGGACGAGCTTGTCACGACTACCTACTCACTCGACGAGATCAATGTCGGTTACCGGGACATGCATGCGGGCAGGAACATCCGCGGCCTGATCGAGTTTCCGGTGCTGCCGCGGTAGCGGTGGAGGGCGGCGACGGTGGGTCTTTCCAGATGACGCTTCGACCGGGCCGGCGTGACCGCGGTGATGCCACGTCCAGGTGGACCGAGATGGCTGGCCAGCGGTGCGCTCCGTCGCCGGTCAACACCTGGTTGGGGAACTCGTCGTTGGTTGCGAAGTTCTGCCCCACCAGGTCACCCTGACAGCCTCACCCTGAGTAATTTTCGACTCAGTACTAGGAGGTCGGGCCGCCGGGCACGGCGTCGGCGGCGCGCAGTCCGCGGCTGAGGT
This sequence comes from Frankia sp. R43, assembly GCF_001306465.1. Classification (NCBI taxonomy): domain Bacteria; kingdom Bacillati; phylum Actinomycetota; class Actinomycetes; order Frankiales; family Frankiaceae; genus Frankia; species Frankia sp. R43. The sequence goes on from NZ_LFCW01000009.1 coordinate 216,865, forward strand.
CACGGACCTCCTGGTTCGCGGCGAGCAGCCCCTCGTGCAGGTGCCGCAGCAGCAGGCGGGTCTCGGCGGGGTCGGCGTCCGGGGCCCGCGACGCGACGCGCGCGAGGTCCGTGAGCCGTCGCTGCATGCCGTCGCCCAGGTCGTGTGCCATGCGCCGGCGCTGCGCGGCGCTCGCGCCGGCGACCCGCAGGTGGGCCGCGTGCGTCTCGACCAGCTGTGCCCGCACCGCCACCTGCAGCTGCGCGTTCTCCAGTGCGAGCCGCCCGGCGCGCAACGCGGCGTCGGTGAAGGCACGGTGCTGGCCGAGGGCGGGATCACCGGTCACCACCGCGAGCGGAGCCCCGTCCCGCGTCAGCACCTCCCGGGTCCACCGAGCGCCGGACGCGGGTTCGGGCGCACGGCCGGCCTCGGCGGTGCTGCCGGCGGCGGCCGCACGGCCGATGTCCACCGAACCACCGAGATCCGCCGAACCACCGAGATCCGCAGGGCGGCCGTCGACGTCGACATAGCACCGCAGGTCGGGCAGCCAGAACCGGAGCTCGACGGTGGGATCGTTCAGCACGGTCCGCAGGGCGTCACGCACGCTGGCGATCGTCGCGGGGTCCGCGAGGCGCAGCACCCGGTCGGCGGCGGTGGCCACCCCCAGCGCCCGCCGGGCGGCGGCGATCCCCAACGCCACCGGGAGCAGGGCGAGGACGACGCTCTGCGCCTCGATGCCGCGCATCACGCCGTCCAGGTCGTCGACGTCGATGGGCGGCGCCACCAGGGCCACGCCGATGCCAGCGACCGCGACCGCACCGAGGACCAGCGACGCCGCGGCCCGCTCCGGCCCGCGCAGCGCGCGCACCCGGCGGACCAGCCCGAACGCGAACCCGCAGGCGAGCAACGGGTTGATGACCTGGTAGACGTCACTGATCGTCTGGAACGTCGGCAGGTCCGCGAACCAGCCGGGCCACCACACATCCGGCCCGTAGCCGTTCCACTCCGGCCGCGACGTCAGCACGCTGACCACCATCAACGGCCCGAAGGCGAGGCCGGCCAGCGCGACGACCACGCGGTCCGCCAGGCCGGACAGCCGCCCGTGGGGGTAGCCGAGCAGCCCGACGCCGAACAGGACGTAGAAGGAGCAGTTCCCGGCGATCCCCAGCAGCGGCAGAAGCGTGTGGTTCCAGCTCATCGCCCAGGTCGCGACCCAGGCCACGCCGGCGGCGAGCAGCGGCGCACCCGCGCGCCGTGTCGGCGACGAGGCCATCAGCGCCGTGCCGGCCGTCGCGAGCCCACCGGAGATGAGGACGTTCACCACGGCCAGCGCCGGGGCGCCGTGCAGGTACGGCCAGCCGGCGCCCAGCACCGCCACCCCGACCACGCCGCCGACGGCGAACGCCCGCGGCAGCACCCGCCCGGCCCTCATGACGCCACGCCCGTGGGCACGATGACCATGACGGTGGTCGGGCCACCGGCCGGGCTGGACAGGTGCACCTCACCGCCGGCCGCCGCCACCCGGTCACGCAGGCCGGCCAGCCCGCCGGCCGGGTGCTCCACCGCGCCGCCGCACCCGTTGTCACTGACCTCGGCGACCAGCCCACCCGATCGCTCGGTGAGCCGCACCCGGGCGGTCGTCGCCCGTGCGTGCTTGACCACGTTGGCCAGTGCCTCCGACACCGCGAAGTAGACCGTGCGCTCGGCGACGTCCCCAAACGGCCCGCCGCGCCCGAGCGCGACGTCGACCTCCACCGGCAGCGCCAGCCTGGCCGCGGCCTGCCGTACCGCCGCCACCAGGCCGGCGGTACGCAGGGTCTCCGGGTCGAGACCGCGGGCGATGGTGCGGACCTCGTCGTTCGCCGCGAGCAGGCCGGCCCGGATGTCCCCGAACATCGCGGCGGCGGCCGCCGGGTCGTCAGCGGACCACTCGGCGACGCTCACCAGCATCGCCAGCGCGAGCAGCCGCTGCTGCACGCCGTCGTGCAGGTCGCGCGCGATGCGGCTGCGTTCGGCGGCCTCCGCCTCCTCGACCCGCCGCCGCGCCGCCCGCGTCTCGACGAGCTGCGCCTGGATGGTCACCTGCAGATGGGCGTTCTGCAGCGAGAGCCGAGCGGTCCGCAGCGCCGCCCCGGTGAACGCGCCGTGCCGACGCAGCACCGGCGACCGGCCCGTGACCAGGGCGAACAGCTCACCCGACGGCGCGATCACGGGCTGGGACCACAGCGCCGGCGCGCCACGGCGCACAGGCACCGGCGCTCCCGAGCCAGGCACGGCGCCCAGACCGGGTACCGCGCCCAGACCGGGTACCGCACCCGGCTCGGGAGCACCGCTGGCCGGCTGCCCGGCGATGTCGACGAAACGCCGCTCGTCGGCGAGCCAGAAGTACACCTCGACAGTGTCGTCACGCAGGGCGCGGCGCAGTGCGTCGCGGACCACGGTCACCGTCGCGGCACCGCCGCCGCTGGAGCGCAGCATCCGGTCCGCCGCGGTCGCGACCGCCACCGCGCGCCACAGCTCGCAGCTCACCAGCACCAGCGGGAGCACCGCGAGGGCGACACCCTGCCAGGCGACGCCCTCCGCCACATGACCCGGTTCCCGGTTGTACAGCGTCGGCGACAGGGCGGCCAGGCAGAGCGCGACCACGCCGAGCGTGCCGAGCGCGGGCGCGACGACGGACCGTTCCAGTCCGTAGAGCCTGCTCCACCGGCGCGCGAGCAGCACCACGAAGGCCATCGCCAGGGCCACGTTGATCACCACGTACAGCCCGGAGACGAACCCGAAGAAGGCCTGGCCGGCCCACAGCGTCGGCCAGGACGCCTGCGCCGAGAAGCCGTTCCACTCCGGCTCGGACACCACCATCGACAACGCCACGAGCGGGCCGTAGGCGATGGTGGTGAGGGTACCGACGACCCGGTCGGCCCGCCCGGTGAGGCAGCCGTCCGGGTAGAGCAGCACGCCCCAGGCGAAGGTGACGAAGAACAGCGCGTTGGTGAACAGGCCCAGCGCCGGGCGCGGCCCGCTCTCCCGGCACAACAGCCAGGTGAGGGCCCAGCAGACGCCGGAGGCCAGCACGAGAACCCCGGTACGGCGCAGCAGCGGGATGTCGACGAGGAGCACCCCGGAGCTGACGAACGCGCCGGCGACGAAGGCGTTGACGGCCGCAAGCGCGGGTTCGCCGCGCCAGAACGGCCAGCCGGCGGCCAGCGCGAGCACCGCGGTCAGCGCGCCGCAGGCCACCGCGGCCGCCGGAAGCCGAAACCGTGCCCAGGCCTGCGGCCGGGCGCCCATCGCACGGGCGGTCATACGACCGGGTCGCACCGGCGCGGACGCCGTCAACGCGCTGCCTTCTGCCACGGTCCCTTCCACGCCACCGTCGCCGGCCACCGCCGGCGAGCCACCGCACCTCCACAGGCGCGGGACGAACGCTCGGTGCCCCGGGTTCGCCGCCACGCGGGACGATCGTCCCACGCAGATGACCGCCATCCGCCGCGAGACCACATCAGGACATCTACTGACACCGGGATTTCCGGCCCTCCCGGCCGACCTCAGCCGAAAGCAGTCGATCTCACTCGATCTCAGCCGGTCGATCCGAGCGCCGTGGCCACGATCCGGCCGACCGCGGCCGACTCCAGCAGGAAACCGTCGTGGCCGAACTCGGACCGGACCATGACCGCCTGTGTGCCGAGGTGCCGGGCGAGCTCGGCCTGCAGCCGGGGCGGGTAGAGGCGGTCGCTGTCGATCCCCGCCACGGTCACCGGGACGGTGACGCCGCGCAGCGCCGCGGCGATCCCGCCCCGGCCGCGGCCGACGTCCTGGCTCATCATCGCCAGGGTCAGCGTCACGTAGGTTCCGGCGTCGAAGCGGCGGACCAGCTTGTGCCCGTGATGCTCGACGTAGCTGGCGGCGGCGTAGCGGCCGTCCGGCTGGACCCGCTGGCCGAAGCGGTGCGCGAGCTCGGCCTCACTGCGGTAGCTGACCTGGCCCATCTGCCGGGCCAGTGCCAGTCCGGTCCGCGGGCCGAGGCCGGCCGGGAGGTGGTGGTAGTCGCCGCCGTGCCAGTGCTGGTCGGCGCGGATCACCGCCAGCTGGGTGGCGTACAGCGCGATCTGCTCGGCCGTCGCCGCCGCGCCGCAGGAGAGCACGACCGCGCGGGCGACGCGCTCGGGCCGGCCCACCGCCCACTCCAGCGCCCGCATGCCCCCCATCGAGCCGCCGACGACCGCGGCCCAGCGGGTTATCCCGAGCGCGTCCGCCAGCCCCTCCTCGGCGCGGACCTGGTCACCGACCGTGATCTCCGGCCAGCGGCTGCCCCACGGCCGGCCGTCGGGGGCGGCGGACGCCGGCCCGGTCGTGCCCTGGCAGCCGCCCAGCACGTTCGGGCAGACGACGAACCAGCGATCGGTGTCGAGAGCGGCGCCCGGTCCGACCAGCGCTCCCCACCAGCCCGCGGTGGGATGCCCTGGGCCGGCCGGGCCGGCGACATGACTGTCCCCGGTGAGCGCGTGCAGCACCAGCACGGCGTTCGACCGGTCCGGGGCGAGGCGGCCCCACGTCTCGTAGGCGACGGTCACCTCGGGCAGCACGCCGCCGCGCTCCAGGTCCAGCGGCCGTGCCAGCCGGGCGAACCGGCGACGTCCCACCGGATCACCGGGCTGCCAGCCGGCGCGAGCCGGGCGGGCGCCGTCCCGGTCCGGGTCCGGACCGGCGTCCGCACCGGCGTCCGGATCAGCCTGCTCCGGGCGCGCGGCGGCGGATGCGGCCTCGTCGCACCGGGCCTCGTCGGGACGGGCATGGTCGGGTCGGACGTCGAGCGCCGGGGGCTGTTGGGGCTGGGCTGTCATCCGGACTTCGCGGCCCGGAAACCGGCGTCGAGATCGGCGAGGATGTCGTCGATGCCCTCGATGCCCACCGACAGCCGGATCAGGTCCGGGGTCACCCCGGTGGCCGCCTGCTCGGCCTCGGTGAGCTGCGAGTGGGTGGTCGTCGCCGGATGGATCACCAGTGAGCGGACGTCGCCGATGTTGGCGAGGTGGCTGAACAGCTCGAGGCCCTCGACGAACTTCCGGCCGGCCTGGGCCCCGCCGGCGATCCCGAACGCCAGCACCGCGCCGGCGCCGAGCGGGAGCACCTCGTTCGCCCGCTGGTACCACGGCGACGTCGGCAGCTTGGGGTAGGCGACCCAGCTGACCTCGTCACGGTCCTGCAGCCACCGCGCGACCCGCAGCGCGTTCGCGCTGTGCCGGTCCATCCGCAGCGACAGCGTCTCCAGGCCCTGCAGGAACAGGAACGAGTTCAGCGGCGCGACGGCCGGGCCGAGGTCGCGCAGCAGCTGCACCCGGGCCTTGGCGATGTAGCTGCCGTGGCCGAGCGCGTCCCAGTAGACGAGGCCGTGGTAGCTGGGGTCGGGCGTGGTGAAGTTGGCGAAGCGCCCGCTGGCGCCGTAGTCGAACCGGCCGCCGTCGACGATGATCCCGCCGATGGACGTCCCGTGCCCGCCGATGAACTTCGTCGCCGAGTGGACGACGATGTCGGCTCCGTGCTCGAACGGCCGGTACAGGTACGGGGTCGCCAGGGTGTTGTCGACGATCAGCGGCACGCCGACCTCGTGGGCGACCGCGGCGACGCCGGCGGTGTCGAGGACGTCCGAGCGCGGGTTGCCGATCGTCTCGCCGTAGAAGGCCCGGGTCCGCGGTGTGGCGGCGGCCCGCCATTCGTCCAGGTCGTCGGGGTTCGACACGAACGAAACCGAGATCCCGAGCTTGGGCAGCGTGTAGTGGAACAGGTTGTACGTCCCACCGTAGAGGTTCGCGGAGCTGACGATGTGGTCACCGGATTCGGCCAGGTTGAGGATGGCCAGCGTCTCCGCCGCCTGCCCCGACGACGTCGCGAGCGCACCGACGCCGCCCTCGAGGGCGTTGACGCGCTGCTCGAAAACGTCCTGGGTCGGGTTCATGATGCGGGTGTAGATGTTGCCGGGCTCCCCCAACGCGAACAGGGCGGCGGCGTGGTCGGTGTCACGGAAGACGAAGCTCGTCGTCTGGTAGATCGGGACGGCGCGCGCCCCGGTCGTCGGATCGGGCTGGGCACCCGCGTGGATCTGCTTCGTCTCGAACGACCAGGTCGGCTCGGTCATGGCGAATCCCCTCTGGTGGTGGATGGTGTGCGCGGCGTCCGGAGTTCGGAGTTCGGCGAACGAGGCACCGGGCGGTCCCATCCCATGGCACCGACGGCCCCCGCAGGCGTGTCCGTTGGTCCTGGCTTGATCGGTCGTTCGCCGCATGGCTGGCGTGGCGCTGCCCGGCATGCGGCAGGCCGGCCGACCCCGAGAAGGATGCCGCGCACGGAGCGGAATCGCTCGGATACACGCCCGACGCCGCCACCGGGAGCGCCCGGTGGCGGGCGATGACGTGTCCCGCCTTGGATACTCCACGTCACCGAAGTAAGTTTACTTTATCGATCGGAAATACCTAAAATTCCATACCATCCAACCGATCGCGGGGCAGGGAGGCCCACATGTGCCAGGCCGCTGACCATCCACCCGGTCCGTCGACGCGCGAGCTTCCCCTGCTCGACCTGCGCCGGTACACCGCTCCCGCGGACCCCGCCGACCGCGCCGAGTTCGTCCTCGCGCTGCGCGCGGCCTGCCGCGACCCGGGCTTCCTCCAGCTCACCGGCCACGGCGTGCCGACCTCGCTCACCGACCGCGTCCTGGCCGTGAGCCGCGAGTTCTTCCGGCTGCCGACCGCGACGAAACTGCGGATCGAGAACGTCCACTCGCCGCACTTCCGCGGCTACACCCGCCTCGGCCAGGAGATCACCCGGGGCAACCCCGACCTGCGCGAGCAGATCGACATCGGCGACGAGCGCCCGCGCCGGGTGTGCGGCCCCGGCGACCCGCCCTACCTGCGCCTGGACGGCCCCAACCAGTGGCCGGCCCAGCCGGCCGAGCTGCGGGCCGTCGTCGAGGACTACATGGCGGCACTGGCCGGTGTCGCGCAGGTCCTCGTCCGCGCGCTGGCCGAATCGCTGGGTCTCGCCCCCGACCACCTGGACGCCACCTTCGCGGATGATCCCCGCTCTCACCTCAAGCTGCTGCGCTACCTGCCCGCACCCGACGGTCCGGCCACCGAGACCGGCCGCGGGGCCGGGAGCGGCGCCGGGAACGGAGACGGCGCGCGCGCCGACCCGCACCGGCGGGACGCCGACGCCGCCCGTTCGCAGGGGGTCGGGGCGCACAAGGACGGCGGCTTCCTGAGCCTCGTCCTGCAGGACACCGTCCGGCGACAGGACGCCCCGGACGCGCCCGGAGCCTCGGAGGACCCGGAGGTCCCGGAGGGTTCGCCGGACGCGACAGACCCGGCGTGGCTGCCGGGGCTGCAGGTCGCGGACGGCTCGGGCGGGTGGATCGACGCGCCGCCGGTGCCGGGGGCGTACGTGGTGAACATCGGCGAGATGTTCGAGTTGGCCACGCTGCGCTACTACCCTGCGACCGTGCACCGTGTGATGAGCCCACCACCAGGCCACGAACGAGGGTCCGTGGCGTTCTTCTTCGGACCGGGCCTGTCCGCCACGATCGAGCCCGTGCCGCTGCCCCCCGCGCTCCTCGCGCAGATCCCCGACGCCGGGCCACCCGACCCGGACAACCCGATCTTCGCCCAGCACGGGGAGAACACGTTGAAGAGCTGGCTGCGCAGCCATCCCGAGGTCGCCCGACGCCACTACGCCGATCTCACCCGACCCGACGGCGCCACGCGACCGGGCGGGGCCGCCCGGTGACCGAGACTGTCGACCCTGCGACCGAGACCGTCGAGACAGCGGACCTGCGACAGCCCGGCACGCACGTCCGCGAGCACAGCACCGGCGTCCGCGGCGCGGCCTGGTCGTTCGAGACCCGCCAGGTTCATGCCGGCACCACCGCGGACCCGACGACCGGCGCCCGCGCGGTGCCGATCTACCAGAGCGCCTCGTTCGTGTTCGCCGACGCCGCCCAGGCCGCCGGCCTGTTCGCGCTCACCGAGACGGGCTTCACCTACACCCGGGTGGTCAACCCGACCCACGACGCACTCGAACAGCGTGTCGCCGACCTGGAGGGCGGCGTCGCGGCACTCGCGACGGCCAGCGGGCAGGCGGCGCAGACCCTCGCCCTGCTCAACGTCGCCTCGGCCGGCGATCACATCGTGTCGTCCGCGTCGCTGTACGGCGGGACGTACGCGCTGTTCCGCCACACCCTGGCCGACCTCGGCATCGAGACCACCTTCGTCGACGACCCCGACGACCCCGACGCCTGGCGGGCCGCCATCCGGCCGCGCACCGCCGCGTTCTACGGCGAGACCATCGGCAACCCGCGCGGGAACGTCCTCGACATCGCCACCGTCGCGGGAGTCGCCCACGACGCCGGGATCCCGCTCGTCGTCGACAACACCCTCGCCTCCCCTTACCTGGCCCGCCCCTTCGAGCACGGCGCGGACGTCGTCGTCCACTCGGCGACGAAGTTCATCGGCGGGCACGGGACGTCCATCGGCGGTGTCATCGTCGACGGCGGGCGTTTCGACTGGGGCAACGGCCGCTACCCGCGCTTCACCCAGCCCGATCCCGCCTACGACGGGCTGGTGTTCCTCGACGCCTTCCCCGAGACGGCGTACATCCTGCGGGCCCGTGCGCGGCTGCTGCGTGATCTCGGGCCGGCGCTGTCGCCGATGAACGCGTTCCTGCTCCTGCAGGGCCTGGAGACCCTGTCGCTGCGGATGGAGCGGCACAGCGCGAACGCCCTGCGGGTCGCCCAGTGGCTGCGGGACCGCGACGACGTCACCGCGGTCGCCTACCCGGGCCTGCCCGACAGCCCCTGGCGCGCCGCGGCGGACCGCTACCTGCCCCGCGGCACCGGCGCGGTCCTCGCCTTCGAACTGGCCGACGGGCTGCGCCGCGGCCCGGCCTTCATCGAGGCGCTCACCCTGCACAGCCACCTGGCGAACGTCGGGGACGTCCGCTCCCTGGCGATCCATCCCGCGTCGACCACCCACGCGCAGTTGACCCCGCAGCAGCGTACGGCCAGCGGCGTGTCCGCCGACCAGATCCGCCTCTCGGTGGGACTCGAGGGCATCGACGACATCCTCGCCGACCTGGACGGCGCCTTCCGCGCGCTCCACTGACCCCGGTGCGGCGCGCCTCACGGAGTCCCGGCATCCGCCTGCGGGTCCGCTCGGGGGCGGCGGATGCCGGCCGTCAGAACGAAGGCGGTGTCTGGCTCAACGGCGGCAGTGGACCCCAGGTCTCGGCCGGCAGCCGGACGGGCTCACCTTCCGAGGACACCTGCCAGCCGAGCCACCGCCACGCCTCGGTCGTCGTTCCGAGTAGCTGCCCGTCCGCGGCGGACCAGACCGCGAGCTCACCGTGTGGAAGCTGTTCAAAGCGCCAACCCACCGGACGACCGCTCGCTGCGTCCCAGACCCGCGCCGTCCCATCAGTACCGGCTGTCAGAACTCGCGACCCGTCCGGACTCCACCCCCCACTGTCCACTCGACCGCGATGACCGGTGAGAACCAGCAATTCCACACCGGACGCAGCATCCCACACACGCACGGTCCCGTCGTCACTGAAGGTCAGAACCCGTGACCCATCAGGACTCCACACCCCACCCCACGCCCGACCGCGATGACCGGTGAGAACGATCAGTTCCGCGCCGGTCGCAGCATCCCAGATCCCGGCGCTCTCATCGTCACTGAAGGTCAGAACCCGCAGCCCATCCGGACTCCACACCCCACTGCTCACCCCGTCGATATGACCGGTAAAAGTCCGCAGTTCCGCACCGGAAACAGCATCCCAGACACGCACGGTCCCATCATCACTGAAGGTCAGAACCCGCAGCCCATCCGGACTCCACACCCCACTGCTCACCCCGTCGATGTGATCGGTCAGGGGCAAAAGCTCCACGCCGGAGTCAGCATCCCAGACACGCGCTATCCCATCGGTGCTGAAAGTCAGAATCCGTGACCCATCGGGACTCCACACCCCACCCCACACCCGACCACGATGACCGTTCAGGCTCAACAGTTCCGCACCGGAAACAGCATCCCAGACACGCACCGTTCGATCGTGACTGAAGGTCAGAACCCGCAGCCCATCCGGACTCCACACCCCACTGCTCACACGGTCGATATGACCGGCAAGAAACCGCAATTCCACACCGGAAACAGCATCCCAGACACGCACAGTCCCATCATCATAAAAGGTCAGAACCCGCAGCCCATCCGGACTCCACACCCCACTGCTCACACGGTCGATATGACCGGCAAGAAACCGCAATTCCACACCGGAAACAGCATCCCAGACACGCACAGTCCCATCATCATAAAAGGTCAGAACCCGCAGCCCATCCGGACTCCACACCCCACTGCTCACACGGTCGATATGACCGGCAAGAAACCGCAATTCCGCACCGGAAACAGCATCCCAGACACGCACGACACCATCGGTGCTGAAAGTCAGAACCCGCGACCCGTCCGGACTCCACACCCCACCGTCCACACGGCCCCGATGACCGGAAAGGATCAACAACTCCGAACCGGAAACAGCATCCCAGACCCCCGCAGTCCCGTACGTGCCGAAAGTCAGAACCCGTAGCCCGTCCGGGCTCCACGCCCCATTCCACACCCAGCCACAATCGCCATCGAGGATCAACAACTCCGCACCGGAAACAGCATCCCAGACACGCCCGATCCCATCGGTGCTGAAAGTCAGAACCCGCAGCCCGTCCGGGCTCCACACCCCACCGTCCACACGGCTACGATGACCGACAAGGATCAACAACTCCGCACCAGAAACAGCATCCCAGACACGCGCAGTTCCATCGGCACCGACAGTCAGAACCCGCAACCCATCCGGGCTCCACGCCCCAATTTTCACACGGCCCCGATGACCGGAAAAGATCAACAACTCCGCACCAGAAACAGCATCCCAGACACGCGCAGTTCCATCGGCACCGACAGTCAGAACCCGCAACCCATCCGGGCTCCACATCCCACGGCCGGTCACAGCCAGTAGATCCTCGCCGGATTCTGCATTCCAAACACGCACGACCCCATCGTCACTGAAAGTCAGAACCCGCGACCCATCCGGACTCCACACCCCACCCTGCACCCGACGACCGCGACGACCGGTGAGAATCAGCAGTTCCTTACCGGATACAGCATCCCAGATCCCAAGCCTCTCATCACCGCTGAAAGTCAGAACCCGCAACCCATCCGGACTCCACACCCCACCCAGCACACGGCCGCTGTGGCCGGTGAGGGCCAGCAGTTCCTCACCGGCCACGGGATCCCAGATCCGCGTAGTTCCATCGTCACTGAAAGTCAGGACACGCAGCCCATCCGGACTCCACACCCCACCCAGCACACGGCCGCTGTGGCCCGTGAAGGAGGTGAGACGCACGTCGGTTGAACAGGGGATCTCGGCCGGCGCTATCAGCCAACCAGCTCGGTGCGGATCCGGCGGTTGCGTACACAGAAGTGCCTGAGTGCGGTGGGCGGTGGAGCCGATCCAATGGACGGTACTCAGGTCGCACTTTCGGAAGATGGTCCCGACGAGTTCAGCGCGCTGGAGATCGGCGTCTCGCAGGGAGCTGCCGTGGATCTCGGCACGGGTCAGGGTCGCTGCGGTGAGATCGGCACCGGCAAGGTCGACGTCGCTCATCACCACTGCGGTGAGATCGGCACCGGCAAGTGAGCTTCCCCGCATGTCGAGTCGCCGCGTGCCGCCGTCTATGCGCCAGCCCGCCAGGTTCGCGCCGGTCAGGACGCGACCGGCCGACGTGTGGTCTGGATGGCCGGCGCGGGCGGCAGCCAGGCTGTAGGCGAAGGCTAGCACTGCCGCGGCGTCTGCTCGGCCGCCCGGGGGCTGCGTCGCGATCGCCTCGAGAGCGATCCGGCTTTGTGCCATATGTCGGTCGTCGTGACCGGCGAGGAGCTGGCCGAGAAAGTCGAGGGTCTCGGGGCTGGGAACCGCCAGCTGCCAGCTGGCACGCGCCTGCTCCCGTGGCAGTTGCAGCGCCCGGTCGAGGTAACGGGCGAGGAAGTACTCACGCAGGGAGGTGTGCGCGAACCCGAAGGTGTCGTCGTTGTGGCGCACGAGGAACGTCGCGGTGCGGAGGTCCTCCTTCCAGAGGCCGGGTGCCCGCGCCGGGTAGTGCAGCTCCAGCTCCGGCCGACCGGCCAGGAACTCCAGCATCCACTGCTCGACGTCGGCGACGTCCCATGACGTGCGGCCGGAGCGCCACAGCTGCGCGGCGAGGTGCTCCATCAGCAGCTGCTTGTGGTCCGGGATCAGGTTGTGTTTGCCGTCGTCGCGTTCGAGCCACTGCCGCACGAACGAGCCGTAAAGATCGACGGCACGGACGGTGCGCCCCGCGAGTTTCGCCTGCTCGATGGTTTCCAACTGTTCGGCGATCATCCGCAGAGTCAGGGGCCGTTCGGCGATCTCGCGCAGATTGTGCACGCTGCCGATCAGGTCAAGCAACCGGTCGACGTCCGCGCCCGGCACGTTGGCCGCCAGGTACGCCCGGACCTGCTCCTCGCCGAAGGGCAGCATCAGCAGGGCCAGATAGTCGGTGCCAACGGGGCCGTCACGGTGCTGGCCGGTGAAGTGGTTGGCCTCGTCGCGGATCGAGCGGAAGTAGTGGGTTCGGCACGACAGCAGCAGTTTGCTCGGTCGGTCCGCCCGTGCCTGGGCCGGCTGGGCGCGCCAAAGCTCCTCGGTGGCCCGCCAGAGCGTGCGGGTGAACACCTGGCCGGCATGTGGCTCGAGGTGGACCAGCACCTCGTCGAGCCCGTCGAAGATCAGCACACAGCGTCCGCTGGCGACGAGGTCGAGGACCTCGTCGACGGTGGGCACCCTCCCGAGGTCGCCGGCATCCAGCAGCGCCTGCAGGATCTTCCTCAGCCCGGCCGTCTCACGGACCACCCGGGCTGGCAGAGCACGCAGGTCGAACAGGATCGGCAACGGCACCATCGGGTCGTGCTCGCGGCGGTCCAGCAGTGCCAGGGTGAACAGCTGAGCGGTGGTCGTCTTGCCCATGCCGACGTCACCAAGCAGCGCGCACAGATGCCGTGCGCCCGGCGACGGTTCGGTCGCCCAGGTCACCAGTCGTTCGACCGCCGGCAGCGGTTCACCGAGGCGCCGCGACGGCGCATCCGTATGGGTGTCGGAGGACAGCGAGGTCTCGCCGACCTGCGACGTCACGGGCTCCCCGCGCAGCTGGGGCCGGCCCACCCGGTCCCTCGCCCACTTCTCCGGCTCGAGTGATCCGCCCCTGGTCGCCGGAACCTGGAGCACCTCGGCGATCAGATCGAGCACCCGCTGCACGAACGCGACCTTGGCCCCGCGGTCCGGTTGCTGGCTGAACGGGCGGGGTGTCTCGTGCACGATCTCGCGTGTGGGCCGGGTGCCCCGGGCCACACCCTCCAGCGCGATCCGCAGCGGCCGGCGGGTCAGCGCGCCCGGGTGGGCGTCCAGCCTGGACGCGGCGCAGTCGAGCTCGACCACCAGGTCGGCCGCCATCCGCAGCCGCCGCCGCTCGCCTTCGAGGTCGGTGCCGAGCAGCGGAGCGACGAGGCTGGTGATCCGATATCCGCCTGGTATCGCGGACGCCTGCTCGCTCAGCAGCTCGACGAACTCGCGCTCACGCCGTCTGACATGGTCGGAGGCCTTCCTCGCCACCTCCACATGGATGACGCTTCCGCCGTGCCCGGCTTCGGGTGCCGTCGGGGGCAGCACCTCGGAGACCGTCCCGGTCACCGTCTCGTCGCCGCGGCGCCGGTCGGCTCCCCGTCGAGAGTGGGCCGCCAGCTCGTCGCCGGCGAGGTCCTCGCCTTCAAACCAGCACATCCTGCCCCGGGGCGGAGCCTTGCGCTGGTCACTGACCAGCCGCACCGCGACGCCCGCCTCGGCTGCCGCCTCGTCGAACGCCGCGCGGAACTTCCGGAACGCATCCTGGGCCTTCACGTCGCCGCCGCCGGGAGTAGCGACCTCCAGCGCGTCGGCCATCGGGATCCGGCCGTCACCGTCGATCAGATCGGCCAGATCTCTGAGCCGCTGCGACTGCCGTGGGGTGAGATCATCGGCCAGGCGTTCGAGGTAGCGCAGCACCGCCTGCCGTGGCAGCCGCGTGATCATGCGGCGTCGCGTAGCACGCGGCTGCGGATCTGACCCGTGAGGTCCACCGCGAACCGCTCCCGGCCGCTGCGCGCGGTCTGCGTGAAGGCACGGCCGCCGGCGCCGGTGAAGATCTGCCGCGCGGCAAGCCCACGGAGGTCGAACGACCCGTCCAGCGGCACCTTCTTCAACATCACCGGCAGCGCCCTACCCCTGCCTCTGCCCGGCCCCAGCAGCGACGGGAGCTCCACATCCCGGATGTAGCTGCTCGCCAGGAAGCTCGGGCTCACCAACAGCAGCCCGTAGTCGCAGGCCGCCAGGCGGTTCTGGATCTCCGCGTGCCAGTCGGCGCCGAGGAGCAGGTCCGAGTCCTCCCACCAGGAGAGCCGCACCCCACTCAGTGCGCCGAACGCCAGCCTGGCCATCAGGGCCTCCTTCTCGGCCCTGTCGTCATGCGCCCAGCTCACGAACAGCGAAGCCTCGACCGGATCACCCACCAGAGATCCTCTTCCCGTATTTCCCGATGCACTCCCGATGGCGCGATCGTAGGTGACGCCACCACTTTCCGGCGCAGAGGGGTCACCCAGGCGATAAGCGGCCCTGGCGGGAAGTGCGAGGCAGGCAGCCGCTGCCGGGCTTGCGGTACCGGCCGGGCGTCAGGCCAGGCCGGCCCACACCTGGGACACCTGCTCGGCCAGGGCCACGAGAGTCGGCGCCGATCCGCCTGATGTCGTGGATCGGCGCTGGAGCAGCACCGGCATCGTCGGGGTGTCGGGCAGGGTGACCGACGGAAGCACCGGCCGCCAGCCGGCGAGGATCTCGCCGACCTCCACCAGCGGTGGGTCGACGTCGATGTCCACCTGGGGCAGGTCGACGAGGACGTCGACGCGGGGCAGATCGATGTCGACGAGGTCACCGATCCCGGATTCGTGGTTGCCGGCCAGGTATCGCGCCGGGTGCCCGGTGGTGGCACCACGGACGTCCGCGACCGGTGCCGGGGGTGCCGCCTGGGCCGGCGGAGCCGGCAGCGGGGCCGGCGGTGCAGGCGCCGGTGCCGATGGCTGGGTGGGGGCGGCGGGAGCGGTGGGTTCCGGCGCCGCGGCGTCGGCGACGCCCCGCCACAGCTCGGCCTGACCACCGCTGTCGGCGGAGTGCGCCATGCCCAGGACCTCCCCCGGGCTCGGCACCACGCCCATGCTCGCCGCGGCGGCGGCGAGCGCCACCACACCGACCGCAGGCACCAGCCGGCGTGCGGTCACCGGATGCCGGCGCCGCCGTGCCGCCGGCCGTTCGGGCGCGGGGTCCTCGACCGCCGGGTCGGCCGACGCCGCGGAACTGCTGCCCACGAGGATGTCCAGGGCGGCCAACGACCTGGCCCGCTGGTGCGCGCTGTCCCCGCGTGAGCGTCCGCCGGCCCGATGAGCACCCCCCGGCCGCCGCCCGGCACCACCCCCACGCCCCGCCCCCCGGGTCGCTTCCGCCGCCCCGGCCCCCTCAGCCCGTTCGGCCTGTCCAGCCCGTTCGGACCCATCGGACGCCTCGGCCACGCGGGACGCCTCGGCCAGGCCGGATGTCTCGGCCAGGCCGGATGTCTCGGCCAGGCCGGATGTCTCAGCCGCGGGACCGGCCAGCTGGGCCGGTGCGCGTTCCGGTGCCGGGTCGACGCCCGCTGGAACATCCCCGGACGCCAGCCAGCTCACCAGATCCTCGGCGGTGGGGCGCAGCTCGGGCTGGGTGCGCAGCGCCGTGGTGACCGCAGGGCGGAGGTCGTCCGGAACACCGTCGATGTCGGCGTCGCCGTGCACGGTGCGCAGCACCAGCGTCTGCAGCGGGCCGTCCCCGAACGGGGCGCGGCCGGTGGCGGCGAACGCGACGGTGAGTGCCCAGCCGAAGACGTCGGCCGCCGGGCCCGGCCGGGAGTCCCCCGAGATCAGCTCGGGGGCCATGTAGCCCACGCTGCCCAGCACCACGCCCGACGCCGTCATCGCGCCGGCGAGGCCCACCGCGATCCCGAAGTCGATGACCTTCGGCCCGTCCACGCCCATGATGACGTTGCTGGGCTTGAGGTCACGGTGCACCACGTCGGTGCCGTGGATGGCGCGCAGCGCCTCGGCGAGGCCCGTCGCCAACGTGCGCAGCGTCTCCGGCCGGGTCGGCCCGTCCGCCGCGACGGCGCCCAGCAGGGTGGGCCCGTGGACGTACTCGGTGGCGATCCACGGCTGGTCGCCGTCGGGGCCGGCGTCCAGCAGCCGGGCGACCCGCGGGCTGTCGATCGCGGCGATCGCGGCCGCCTCCCGGGTGAACCGCCGCCGGAACCCCTCGTCCTCCAGGTACTCGTCGCGCAGCACCTTGACGGCGCCCTGCCGCCCGCGCCCGTCGACTCCGAGGTAGACGACGCCCATCCCACCGCTGCCGAGGCGGGCCGCCAGCCGGTACGGCCCCATCACGAGCGGGTCGCCCGCCCGCAGCGGCTTCAACGCCACCAGGTCCTCCGATCGTGATCTTCCTGTGCTGCTCCGTCGGAGGGAAACACCGCCACCACCGGATCGTCTCGTCATCGGACAGCTGCGCTGGACGGCACCGGCCTGCGCCGAACGGTGACCGTGGGGCCGAGACCCCCACAGCTAGATACGCCGTCACCACCTGGCTACCCACACACCTGTCGGGACGCCGATACCTGCCGCCGGTGCGGATACTTCAGCCATGGGACAGACCTACGAGCTCCTCGACGACCGGCTGCGGGCGTTCATCCAGGCTCAACGGATCTTCTTCGTCGCGTCCGCGCCACTGTCCGCGCAGGGCCGGATCAACCTCTCGCCGAAGGGCCGGGACGGTTCGCTGACCGTGCTCGACGAGCGGACCGTGGCCTACCTGGACTTCGGCGGAAGTCACGCGGAGACCATTGCGCACCTGCGGGAGAACGGCCGGATCACGCTCATGTGGTGTGCCTTCGACGGGCCGCCGAAGATCCTGCGGGTGCACGGGGAGGGGGAGCCGGTGTTCCGTGACGACCCGCGCTGGGGTGAGCTGCTCAGCCGCTTCCCGGCCGAGCAGGCGAACGCGGGCGGGCTGCGCGCGATCATCGTCGTGCGGGCCCGGACCATCAGTGACAGCTGCGGGTACGCCGTCCCCTTCATGGAGTACCAGCAGGAGCGGGACCTGCACGCCAGAAGCTTCAACCGCAGGACGGAGGAGGAGTTCGCCGCCTACTGCGAACACAGGTCCCACAACGGCACGAGCATCGACGGCCTGCCCGCGCTCCCCCTCCCCCTGCCGCCCCTGCCACGCTGACCGCATCGAGCGGCGCCAGACCGCAGCAGACGACATCTGGCGCCACCCGGTACCGCTGGCCAGGCCAGGTCATGCCGGTTCACGCGGTCCGCCCGCGGCTGGCCCGCCGCATCGTGGCCATCCCACGTACGGGCCAGGCCGGCCACCCGTTCGGGCCAGCTCAGCTCCAGCCGGGCCACGGCCCGGAGCCGGACCCTGACCTGGAACCGGGGCTGGAACCGGCGCGGTCTGCCGCCGGGCCGGGCACCGGCGGTGGCAGCACCGGCCGCGGTGGCGGCGGCAGCACCGGGCCGGACCCGTAGGCCGACCGGGTGGCGGGCGCGGCGGGCACGCTGCTCGGCCGGTGCAGCAGGCTGCCGGCCTCCCGCTCGGTCAGCCGGCGCAGCATGCTCCCGCGCCGCAGCTCGATCCGGGGCGCGGGTGGGGTGCGGCCCGGGCGGGTCACCCGGGTGGGCCGGGTCCTGTCCTCGTCGGGCTCCGGGGGCACCCAGCCACCGGAGTCGTACGCCGCGGCGCCCCGTTCGTCCACCGCGATCTGGCCGGTCACCCGTACCCAGGCCCCTTCCAGGGTGGCCAGGTCCCCGTGGGTGGCGGTGAGCTCCCGGCTGACCCGGTCCCACCCCACCACGTGGAAGCCGCCCGTCGCGGGGACGCCACCTCGGTGACCGTCGGCGAAGTCGAGGACGGTCACCGCCCCGGTCCGGCGGAACTGGCGCACTCGGGCGACCCGGCCGACGACCATCGCCTCCTGGCCCCGCCGGACCAGCAGGCCGGAGCGGTCCAGCGCGGACAGCACGGAGGGCGCCATGACAGGCGCGCGATACAGCGGGCGGGTTCGCAGGTACCGGGCCGCCGAGACGGTGCTGACGACCCCCACGGAACCCACCGGGCCCGAACCGACGGCACCGGCTGATCCCGCCGCACCGGCCGATCCCGGCAGGCCAGCGGATCCAGCCGGACCGGCCGGACGCGCCGGACCGGCCGGAGCAGCCGGACGCGCCGCGGCGGCGGCGTACCGGACGTGCGCCTGGCCGTCGAGGATCGCGCCGGCGTCCTCATAGTCCACCAGGCAGGCGTCGCGCAGCCGCCGGGCGGCCGGGCCGACGACCGGCATCCGTTCGAGGCGGGCGAACAGGGCCGACGCACCCGGGTCGGCGAAGTCGGCCGCCGAGAGGATGAGGTTCTCGCCGGTGTTGAACTCACGCCACAGCTGCGGGTCCCGGGCGAGCGCGGCCAGCGACACCACGATCACTTCCTGGGCGAACCGGTCCAGCGTGACGTCGTACTGGTTCGAACGGTCCGGATGCTGGTAGTTGCGGTGGCCGCGCTCGGAGGCACCCAGGGCGCCCAGCGCGGGCAGGTACATCCCGTCGTAGTCGACCAGCCGGATGGACGAGTCCGGCAGCACCAGGATGTTCCCGTGCTGCAGGTCGCCGTGCGCGGCGCCGCGCCGGCGCAGCTCGGCGACGGCGGAGTTGAGGCTCACCCGGGCCCGGTCCAGCCGGGCCGGGCGGTCCAGGTTCTCCTGGACCCAGTCGTCGAGGCGGACCCCGTCGATCCACTCCATCCGCACGATCGGCCAGGCGCGCTCGCCCACCCGGATGCCGGCCGGCAGGTAGTCGACGTCCACCAGGAACGCCAGCGCCGCGGAACGCACGAAGTCGGCGATGCAGGCGTAGCGGAGCTCCAGGTTGTCGCTGTGCCGGTGGAAGCAGCGCACCGCGTACCGGCGCCGGCCGTGGCTGACGTCGAAGGTGAGCGCGAAGCCGCCGGTGGCGACCGCCGGCATGCCCAGCGGGGTGAGCCGCGGCACGCTCTGGCGCAGCTGATCGTCCAGGAAGGCCAGCCGTGGCACCTGGACGGCCTGCTGGTAGTCGATCAGGGTGGGCAGTTTCATCCCGACGCCCACGCACACCCGTGACCGCCCCCGCGGAGCGGGCAACACCCGAAGGAACACACGGTCACGTCTGGACCACACAGATCGTCGTGTCGTCGTTGGCGAGACATCCATGGTGGCGGTAGGCCGCGACCATCCGGGCGAACCGGCCGGCGCTGTGCGCGAGCCAGCCCGGCGAGGGCATCCGGCCGCGGTCGGCGTCGGCGCACAGAAGCAGCCGCGCGAGCGCGTCGGTGGCCAGCACGAACACATCCCCGGGCTGGTAGGTGCCGCCCAGCACGGTCGGGGCGGGAACAGCCGCGCCGCGGCTGCCGACAAGCTGCGCGAAGCGGGAGAAGTCCTCGGCGCGCAGCACCGGGCCGGCGGCGCGGGTCCGTCCGCCGCTCAGGTGGAACACGCAGGAGTCACCGACGCAGGTCGCCACCCACCGCCGGCGTTCGACGTCGACGCACAGGCCCAGAAAGGACGCGTCCGCCCCCGACTGCAGCTTCGCCCGCGCGTACCAGGGCAGGCCCGGCCGGCTCACCTGCTCCCACCACCGCTCCCGCAGCCCGGCCAGCACCTCGGGGGCCAGCGGGTCGAGGGACTCGCCCACGAACGCGTGCACGAGCAGCCGGCTCCAGACCTCGGGACGCGCCGAGGTCGAGGCACCGTCCGCGATCGCGAACCTCCCCCGTTCGGGGCAGGCCGCGCAGCAGTCCTCGTTCTCGTCGTCGGCGCGGCCGAGCTTCGCCACCGTGCGGGACGTCACCGTGAGCCGCGCCGCCCCGGCGGAGCCGGCAGACACCGCTGAGCCAGCGGAACCAGCAGAGCCGGCGGAGGCAGCGGGGTCGGCGGGGTCGGCGGCAGCGGAGCCGGCGCACACGGCGGAGCCCTCCGGAACGGCCTCAGCCGCGGTGGGGACGGTGACGGACGCCGGTGTCATCCGCTGGACCGCGGCCCGACGGTGAGGTCACGCAGGCCCGTCGGCGTCACCGCCCGGGTACCGATGTCGAGGAACTCGATCAGCGCGGTGACGTCGGCGTTGTACAGGAAGCCCTTCGACCCGGCGGTCGCGGGATAGCCGAGGCTGTCCGCCGCCGCGACCATCGCGGGCGGCAGATGGCTGGACATGTCGAACAGCACCTGCGCGAACTCGCCCGGCAGGTCCGCGCGGTCCCGGGGGAAGGTCACGGCCCGGCGCGTGGTCGCGGAAAGGTGCGCGTTGAACAGCAGCGCGTTGCCGTCGGCCGTGCCCGCGGCCCGCACCTGGGCGGCCGCCTCCCGCGGATCACCGTCGGTGCTCTGCCCGTCGGTGACGTTGACCACGATCGGCGGGAAGCTGGCGGTGTGGGTGCGGCACCAGCCGTCGACGACCCAGGCGGCGACCCGCAGTGCCTCGACCATCGGCGTCCACCCGTCCGCCACCGGATCGACCCAGGCCGGTATCGGGGTCTGCACCTCGACCAGGCCGCCCGCGCCGTCAGGCACCTTACGCAGGACATGGTCGACCCGGTTCGGATTCAGCGCGACCTCGCTGATAGGCAGCAGCGGGCGACTCACGCTCGAACCATACAGGACCGGCGCGACCCCCCGCCCATAGCCCAGAATTCCTACCTCGAAATAGTCGTAGACCCGATCGTCACCCCTACTGCAGAGCAACACCGCGTTACCGAGCAGCCGATTGACGGCGAGCGCGAGCTGGTCAGCCTTGCTCATTGTTCCACCGGCCCAGGTCTCAGCCATCGACGTCGAGTGATCGATGACGAGCAGCAGACATGCCGGCTGCTTGCGATTGATCTCGGCGGAGTACATGCCCTTATCGTTTCACAGCGCGCGAACATTTCGATGCTCAGACCACGCTCGACCTCAGGCCCGGGGTTAGCTGAGGGCACTTTCCGATGAATAATCGCGGGCCGGCGGGCAGGCGTTCACCCGCAGGAGTCACCCGGTGTGGCAGGGGACGACGGGGACAACGGGGCGGACGAAGTGGCCGAAACCGCGGCGGCCGGAGAAGCCGGGGCGGTTGCGGTTGTGGTTGCGGTCACGGCCGCGGGACGCAGGATCGTCACCGTGTCCTCGCCGGCGTCCGGGGCGAGCAGTGCGCGCCGCAGGTCCAGCGGGGCCAGGTCCTCGCGGTTCGTCCGGCCGCAGCGGGGGCAGGTCGGCTGGCTCAGCGGCAGCAGCACCCCGCAGCCGCCGTCCCCGGCACCGCACCGGCGCCAGTCGGTACCCACCTCGATGCTCGACCGCCGCTGGACGAACCGCCCGGCTGACCGGCGCCCCAACACCATGCTCAGCCCCCGTGCCGCCGCGGACCGCCCGTCGTCACGGACCGCGTCCCGCGGAATGATCTTTCGCATGCGCGTCCTCGCTCCTCGGTCGGGAGACAGCGGTACACCGCCGCACCGCCGCACCGCCGGGCCGGTGACGTGACAGCTCGGGCATTCGTCAGCCCGGGAACCGCATCAGCCCGGGCGGCCGGGCTGTTCGGGCAGCCCACGGCCCCGGCCGGGCAGGGGCCCGGCCCGCCGTCGGTGCGCGATGAACCCGGTAACAGCGGAAAGCGACACTACGGATCGGCGGTGATGTCGACAATCCGTCGGTGCCGGCCAATGGCCCGAACGTATTAGCGCGCCACCCGCAGCTGTGCCGTCTCCCACCCGACGGCCCGACGAAAGGCCTGACCGGCCGGGACCGACGGACCAGCGACAAACCCGTTCGGCGTAGCCCGTCAGCGCCATCGCCGTTTTGAGCCGACGGCGGGCTCCGGCAGAATTCGCGAGTGGCTGCCCACCGACGTAAACCGGCGGCGTGGCCGCGGGCCACCCGGAGACGGGATCCAACCTGACCGCTGAAATCCCGGACCGTGTCCCGCCAGAACCCCGGCACGCCGGAACCCACCGCCGGACGTCCGACGCCGGACGGCTCTCCCGGCGGCATCCGGTCACGGGAACAGCGGAACCTCTCGGTTTCCGGCAGGCCCCGGGAGAAACGCGAAGGACCACGAAACAAACCCGGAGCCGAAAGGAACCACAAAGAACCGAAAAGCGCCGGACACCTGAAGGCGTCAGCCCCCTCGGGAGGTCCTGATGGACAACAGCAACCCGCAGCCGCACCCGTCCGGCCCGCCCGCCGAGCAGGTCCGGGCCGCCTGGCGGGCCAGGATCGTCCGCCTGGACCCGGCTGACCAGGTGGACGCCCTGCTGGCGCTGGTCGTCGACCACCTGGTCGCGGTGAGCGGCCGCGAGCCGACCACGGTCGACCGCGGTGCGCCCTGGCGAGCGCTGGGCATCTACCGCGGGGCCGCGGACGCCCTGCGCGAGCGGCTGGCCGCGGCGACCGGCGTGGCGCTGCCGGCGACGCTGCTGTTCGAACGGCCGACCCCACGGGCGGTCGCGTCGCATCTGCGCGGCGCGGTCCTCGGCTGGCGCGAGGACGCCGCCCGCGGCCCGTCCTCGCAGACCAACCCGACGGCCGTCCCGGTGACCACCCGGGTGACCGACCAGACGACCGACCAGGCAGACAGCCAGCCGGACGGCCGGGCAGATGACCGGGCAGATGGCCGGGTGACCGGTCCGATGGTCCGTTCACCAGGCGGCTCGGCGGCCGGGCCGGTGACGGACCCCGTGGTCGTCGTCGGGACCGGGTGCCGCCTGCCGGGCGCGGACTCCGCGGCGGCACTGTGGGAGCTGCTCGCCGCCGGCCGGGACGTCACCGGGCCGCTGCCCGCGGATCGCGGCTGGGACCTCGCCCACCTGCACCACCCGGACCCGGACCATCCCGGCACCACGTACACCCGCGGCGGCGGCTTCCTGCCCGGCATCGATCTGTTCGACGCCGCCTTCTTCGGCATCGGCCCGCGGGAGGCCGTCGCGATGGACCCGCAGCAGCGCCTCATGCTGGAGGTGTCCTGGGAGGCCTTCGAGCACGCCGGGATCGACCCGATGTCGCTGCGCGGCAGCCGTACCGGGGTGTTCACCGGGGTGTCCCTGCAGGACTACGGGTCGGCCTGGCACCGGGCACCCGCCGACCTGCAGGGCCATCTGCTGACCGGCAACGCGCTCGGGGTGATCGCCGGGCGGGTCTCCTACACGTTCGGGTTCGAAGGCCCGGCGCTGACCGTGGACACCCAGTGCTCCGCCTCGCTGGTGGCCGTCCATCTGGCCGCGGCCTCCCTGCGCAGCGGCGAATGTGATCTCGCTGTCGCCGGCGGGGTCACCCTCATGAGCACGCCGGCGATGCTGGTCGAGTTCAGCCGCAAGCGGGGCCTGGCCCCCGACGGACGGTGCCGGGCGTTCTCCGCCGACGCAGACGGCACCGGCTGGGCCGAGGGCGCCGCCGTGGTCGTCCTGACCCGGCTGTCGCAGGCCCGCGCTCGGCGGCTGCCCGTCCTCGCCGTCATCGCCGGCAGCGCCGTGAACTCCGACGGGGCCAGCAACGGGCTGACCGCACCCAACGGCCTGTCCCAGCAGCGCCTCATCGCCCAGGCCCTCGCGGACGCCGGCGTGGCGCCCGGCGACGTCGACGCCGTCGAGGCACACGGCACCGGCACCCCGCTCGGTGATCCCATCGAGGCCCGAGCCCTGCTCGCCGCGTACGGCGCTTCCCGTCCGCCCGGACGGCCCCTGTACCTGGGCTCGCTGAAGTCCAACATCGGCCACACCCAGGCCGCCGCCGGCGCCGCCGGCCTCATCAAGCTCGTCGAGGCGATGCGCCACGAGCTGCTGCCGGCGAGCCTGCACATCACCGCCCCCACCCCGCACGTCGACTGGAGCGGCGGTGCCCTCGAGCTGCTGACCGCGCCGGTCGCCTGGCCGGCGGGTGCCCGCCCGCGGCGGGCCGCGGTCTCCGCGTTCGGCATCTCGGGGACGAACGCTCACGTCATCCTCGCCGAGCCCCCCACAGCACCGCGTATCCCGAACCAGAGCACCCCGAACCAGAGCACCGCGGCCCAGAGCACCCCGTCCCAGAGCGCCGCGGCCCAGAGCACCCCGACGCGGAGCATCCCCGCCCAGAGCACCGGCGGCCGGGACGTCGCCCGCCTCGGCGGCCGGAGCGTGCCGGCGCCGGAGGGATCCGTGCCCGCGCCGGTCACGGTGGTCGTCTCGGCCCGCGGCGAGACCGCGCTGCGGGCACACGCGGCACGACTCGCCGAGCACCTGCGCCGGCACCCCGAACTGCGCTGCGACGATGTCGCGCTCACCCTCAACGGCGGCCGCGCGGCCCTGCCCACCCGCGCGGCGGTCGTGCTCGACGGTCCGTCCTCGGCGCGTACCGCGGAGCTGGCCGGGGCACTCACCACCCTCGCGGCCGGCGGCACCACGCCGGCGCTGGTCCGGGGCAGCGCCCCGGCCGACCCCACCGGTGCCCGGCCCGCCGTCGCGTTCACCGGGCAGGGCAGCCAGCTGCCCGGTATGGGGGGACGTCTGCACGCCACCTACCCGGTGTTCGCACGCGCCCTCGACACGATCTGCGAGCACTTCGCGCCGCACCTCGACGAGCCGCTGCGCGACGTCATGTTCGCCGCGCCGGGCACCCGCCGCGCCGGGCTGCTCGACGAGACGCTGTACACCCAGTGCGCCCTGTTCGCGTACCAGGTCGCGATGTTCCGCCTGCTCGAGACGTTCGGGCTCGTCCCCCGGCTCGTGCTCGGCCACTCCATCGGCGAGCTGACCGCCGCGCACGTCGCCGGCGTCTGGACACTCACCGACGCGACCGCGGTCGTCGCCGCCCGCGGCCGGCTGATGGGCGGCGCCCGCCGTGGCGCGATGGCCGCGGTGAGTGCCAGCGAGGACGAGGTGGGCGCGTCCCTGGCCGGTTTCGACGGCGCCGAGATCGCCGCGG
This sequence comes from Frankia sp. R43, assembly GCF_001306465.1. Lineage (NCBI taxonomy): Bacteria > Bacillati > Actinomycetota > Actinomycetes > Frankiales > Frankiaceae > Frankia > Frankia sp. R43. Next base: position 242,006 of record NZ_LFCW01000009.1, read on the forward strand.
TCAACAGCGCCGCCTCGGTGGTCGTCGCCGGTGACGACGACGCCGTCGCCGCCGTGACCGCGTACTGGGCCGCGCGAGGCCGCCCGACACGCCGGCTCGCCGTCCGGCACGCCTTCCACTCCGCCCATCTGGACCCGGTTCTGGAACGCTTCGCCGACGTCGTCCGCGGCGTCACCTACCGCACTCCGACGGTCCCGCTTGTCTCGGCGCTGACCGGGCATCGGGCCGGTGACCCGGAGGCACCCGTCCAGGTCACCGAGCCCGGCTACTGGGTGCGCCACCTCCGCGAGCGCGTCCGGTTCCGCGACGCCGTCGCCCGCGCCCGCCGGGTTGGCCCCGCGGCCTGGATCGAGATCGGCCCACGGGCCACGCTCGCCCTCCACATCCAGGACACCGCGCTCGACGACACCGTGCTCGACGACACCGTGCTCGACGATGGCAAGCTCGGCGACGGCGTCCTCGATGGCGCAGTCGCCGGTGACGGCGTGATTGGAGCCGTCGGAGCCGGTGCGGGCTTCGACGGCACCGCCGCCCGCGACGGTGGACGGGGGCCGACACCGCGGCTGGTCAGTGTCGCGGCGAGTGGGCGCTCCGAGCCGGCCGCGCTGCACCATGCCCTCGCCGAGCTGCACACCCACGGCGTCGCGATCGCCTGGGAGCCTGCCAACCAGCCCGATCTCCGGCCGCAGCCCCAGCTCGATCCGAACCTCGATCCGTGGCTCGTCCCCCAGGAGCGGGCCCAGTCGCGGTCCGTACGTTCACCGGGAGCGGCCACCAGGCCGGTACGGCTGCATCTGCCGAGTTATCCGTTCCAGCGCCGGCGGTACTGGATGGAGTCTCCCGCCCCCGCCGGTGCAGCCCCGGCCGGTGCGGCCCCGACCGGCGTCCACGACACGGACGGGTCGGCGCAGACCCCGGGCCCCGCCCGCTACCGCACTGTCTGGCGCGCGCTGCCCGACGCCGCCAACGCCGCGCTCACCGGAGCCGCGGCACTCGCCGACGCTGCGGCGCTCACCGGCACCGGCGGCTCCGGCTCACCGCTGTCAGGCCCCTGGGTCGTGCTGCGGCCCCCCGCCGGCGTCGGCGACGAGGAGGTCTCCCGCATCCGCTGGATCCTGGAACGCCTCGGTGCCACCACCACCGAACTGAAGCTGGAGCACACCGACGCCGACCGCGCGCGGCTGCGCGCCCGTCTCGACGCCTGCCTCGGTGCCCAGCTCGACGCCCTGAGGCCGCCGGCAGCCACGAGTTCGCCGCCAGCACCGGGTTCACCGGCGGGACCGGGTTCGCCGGCGGCACCGGGTTCACCGGCGGCACCCGGCTCGCCGACGACCGCCGGCGGCCGCGGAGGCGTGCTCGCCCTGCTCCCGATGGACACCACGGCGCATCCCGACCACCCGGCGCTGACCGTCGGCTTCGCACTCACCTGCGCGCTCGCGCAGGCGCACCACGACCTCGGGCTGCGGGCACCGCTGTGGGCCCTGACCCGGGGGGCGGTCACCACCGGCATCGACGACCCCGTCCGAGACCCTGCCGGGGCGCCCCTGTGGGGGTTGGGACGGACTGTGGCGCTCGAACGCCCCGACGTGTGGGGTGGGCTGATCGACCTGCCCTCCGCGCTGGACGACTCCGCGCTCGGCTGGCTCGGCGCCGCGCTGGCCCTGGGCCAGGGCGAGGACCAGTTCGCCGTACGGACGTCCGCGCTGTTCGTGCCCCGCCTCGTCCACGACGCCGCCCCGACGACCACCGCGATCACAGCGACCACAGCGACCGCTGCCGACACCGCCGACACCGCCGACACCGCGATCACAGCGGGAACGGCGGGTCCGTCCTCCTGGGACCTGCGGGGCGGAACCGTGCTGGTCACCGGAGGGACGGGGGCGCTCGGCGCGCGGATCGCCCATGATCTCGCCCGCGCCGGAGCCCGGCGACTGGTGCTCGCGAGCCGCCGGGGCCCGGACGCGCCGGGCGCGGCCGCCCTGCGCGCCGAGCTGGCCGGGCACGGAACCGACGTCGTGGTGCGTCGTTGCGACACCGCCGACCGCGACCAGCTGGCCACGCTCCTGACCGGCCTCGTCGCCGACCAGGAGATGCCGCTTCGGGCGGTCGTCCACGCCGCGGGCGTCTTCGGGCCCACCGCGGCGCTGCACGAGCTCGATCTCGACCAGATCGCGGGCGTCCTCGCGCCGAAGGTCACCGCCGCCGAGCTGACGCACCGGATCGCCGGCGACGTCCCTCTCCTGCTGCTGTCCTCGATCGCGGCGACGTGGGGCAGCTCCGGGCAGAGCGCCTACAGCGCCGCGAACGCCTATCTCGACGCGCTGGCCGCGTTCCGAGCGGCCGCCGGCCTGCCCACCGCCTGCGTCGCCTACGGCCCGTGGGCCGGGTCGGGCATGGCCGCCGAGCCGTCCCGGCAGGCGTACCTGCAGCGTCGCGGTCTGCGTCCGCTGCCCGCCGACGACGCGGTCGCCGCGCTGGTGGGCCAGGCAGCGGACCCGACCGGAGACGTCGTCACGTTCGCCGACGTCGACTGGGAGCTGTTCCTGCCGGTCTTCACCGCCGCGCGGCCGTCCCGGCTGTTCGACGAGATCACCGCGAGCACAGGTCCCTCCCGGCCCGGCACCACCCAGCCCGGCACCGCCGGGCCCGCTACCGCCGCCGGCTCGACGGCCACCGCGGGCGGAGCGGCCGGAGGCACCGCACAGACCGCGGATCGCCCCGACCCGGGCCGGCCCACCTCCGTCAGCCTCCATGCGCTGCCGGCCGCGCAGCGCCGGCGCGTCCTGCACGATCTCGTCCGGGCCGCGGTGGCCGAGGTTCTCGGGCATGCCGACCCGGCGGACGTGGACACCGCCCGACGCTTCCTGGAGATCGGCTTCGACTCCGTCGCCTCCGTGCGGCTGGGCCGCCGACTCGCCGAGCTGACCGGCCTTCGGCTGAGCACGACCGTCGTCTTCGAACACCCCACCGTCGCCGATCTGGCGGCCCACCTCGCGGCACTGCTCGCCGCCCGGGCTGCCAGCGCGGACCCGCCCACGAACGGAGGCGCTGCCGGCGCCCCGGATCGCCCGGCAGGCATCGGCCCGGGGCCGGAAACGGGCCGCAGGCCTGGGCCGGAAAGCGGGTGGGGCGCGCCGGGCGACCGCGGCGGCATCACCACCGCGGGCGGCTCCGCGCCCGGCGGTGTGCGGGAGCTCTACCGCCAGGCGTGTGCCGACGGCAAGTTCGCGGCGGGCATCGGTGTGCTGCGTGCCGCCGCGCGGCTGCGGCCCACCTTCACCAGCCCGGACGCACTCCCCCACCGGCCATCCCCGGTCACGCTCGCCTCCGGTCCGGCCGGCCCCGCGCTGGTCTGCCTCCCATCGATGGTGGCCCCGTCAGGACCACACACCTTCGCCCGCCTCGCTCTGCACCTGCACGGCCGCCGGGACGTCCATGCCCTCGCCCACCCCGGTTTCGGTGACGGCGAGCTGCTGCCGGCGACCGCCGAGCTCGTCGTCGACCTGCACGCCGACACGATGGCCCGGCATTTCGCGGATGCCCCGGTCGCGCTCGCCGGCTATTCGTCCGGCGGGTGGCTCGCCCACGCGGTCGCGGCCCGGCTGGAGGCACGGGGGATGGCGCTGGCGGCCGTTGTCCTGCTCGACACCTGGCTGCCCGGCGACGCCATCCCCGACGCGGACGTCGCCGAGGAGCTACGCGGCATCGCCGTCAACGATCAGGCGTTCGCGCTCATGACCGAAGCGCAGGTGACCGCGCAGGGCGCCTACCTGGACCTGTTCGAGGGCTGGCGGCCGACCCCGGTGCGCACACCGATCGTCCTGGTCCGCGCCACCGAGGGCCTCCCCCGCCGCAACGCGGCCCCGGCCACTTCCACGCCGGCCGGCGCCGCCCCCGCTGGAACCGGACCGAGGCCGGCACCGCCGGGTGCGGCGTCCACGGGTGCGGCGTCTCCGGGTGCGGCGCCTCCGGGTGCGGTGTCGGCGGCCGGAGCCGACGCCTGGGATCTCGACTTCGACCTCGTGCACGCCGCGGGCAGCCACCAGTCGATGCTCAACGAGCACGCCAGATCCACCGCCGACACCGTCCACGCCTGGCTGGACCTCCTCGGCGGACCGCCAGCGGCCGCGGCCGCTCGCCCCGGATCCATCCCGGTCGTTCACTCCGCGTAACACACCGAACCGGCGAACTGTCTGCTCTCCTCCTGTCAAGGGCGGCACCACGAGATGGGCCCGGAAGCCAACCCGCGGAATTATCCCTGCGGGTGTTCCGGGCCCATCTCATGTCCCACGAAAGACATCCGACACATGCACTCCCACCCGCTTTTCTCCGGCATGGTGTTCCTTGTCAACAAGGTATTCAGCCAGTTCGCGTAACAGCTGCGCGAACCTCATGGAGGTCGGAGATGGGCAGCATTCGGCAGGGTTGGGGCGGGCGCCGACCCGTGCTCGGCGCAATCGCCGCGTCGGCGTTGGCAGCTGTGCTCACGGGATGCCAGGAGGGCTCCCTCACGCTCAGCACGCCGACGGCGTCTCCGACCGCGGGGCCCGCGACGAAGCCTGCCCCGACCGGGCCGGAAACCCCGTCAACGCAGGTCAACGCCACACCGGCAAGCCAGCTGAGCGCGGCGGACTACGTGCTCGCAGCGGGTCCGGAAACCGCGGGCTTCGAGAGCTCGGGTGGCGCGGACGATCCGGACAGCGACGGCGACAGCGCGATAGAAACCGCTGTCGCCACCTGCGCCGGTTTCCCGGAATACAACCCGCCGGAACCGTCGGACGAGACCACGGGGGATCTGTTCACCAGCACCGAGGAATCCGATTTCCAGGCGGTCAGCCGGGCGAAGATCCTGCCCGCGAGCCAGATCCGCCAGAACGCCGAGATTGTCACCAGCCCCCTGTTCGGTGACTGCTACCGCGCGGCGCTGGAGGAGCAGTTCGCCGGCCCGGACGCGAACGGATACACCTACGAGCTCGTCGCGGTCGAGACCCCGCCCCCGCCGCCCGGGGCCACCGCACTGATCCGGACCTCACTGGGTGTCACGGACCAGTACGGCACCTACGGCTATGTCCGCGACACGCTCTACTTCTACGTCGGCGAGGTGGCCGTCCAGCTCGAGGTCATCAACGTCCAGAACGTGCCGCCGCCGGACATCGAGCAGGGCTTCGTCGACCAGATCGCCGACAGGCTGACCAACCAGTGAGCCGTCCCCGTCGCCGGCCCGGACTCCCGGCAGCCCTGGCCGCGCGCCGTTACGCGCGGCACAGGCGGTGACACCGCGCAGAATCCTCTCCCGAGGACACCCGGAATGCCGATCCGGCAGATAGGCGGGTTTCGGGGCCTCGTCGGCCGCTTCCGGGGTCACGATGGGCATGGTCTGGGCGCAAGGGGGCGGATTCAGGCTGCGGATGCCCGACACTGGTGCTGGAGGACGCGATGCCCTACCGGTTCGATTCCGAGCGCGCGGCGCTGGTCGAGATCACGCCGTTCGCCGTCCTCGACGACATCACCGCGAGTCGAGCCCGGGCCATGGAGCTGATCCTCTCCGCGACCCGCGAGATCGACCTGACCGGCGTGAACATCACCGACACGAGCGTTCCCGGCCCGCCGGACGCACCGGACGTGGCGGTGCGCATCTACACCCCGCTGGTCGGCACCCGGCCGACCCCGGCGGTCCTGCATCTTCGTGGCGGCGGATTCGTCGCGGGTGCGCTGGGCACGGACCACCGGGCCAACATCGAGCTGAGCCGGGCGCTCGGCGCCGTCGTGATCTCGGTCGACTACCGCCTCGCCCCCGAGAACCCGTACCCGGCCGCGATCGAGGACTGTTACGCGGCCCTGCTGTGGACCGTCGACCGCGCCGAACGCCTCGGTGTCGATCCCGGGCGGATCGCCGTGCACGGGGTGAACTCCGGCGCCGGCCTCGCCGCGGCGCTGACGCTGCTCACCCGGGACCGCAACGGCCCGGCCCTGTGCTTCCAGTGCCTCTGCCGCCCCGAGCTGGACGACCGACGTGCCGGCGCCGCACCGGCCCCCGTCGATGTCACAGGCCAGGCCCCGAGTGCCCGTTGGGACGCCTATCTGGGTGCGGACCTCGCCGGGACCGCCGATGTGCCGGCCTACGCGGCTCCAGCCCGGGCCACCGACCTGCGGGGGCTGCCCCCGGCCTACGTGTCCGTCCTGGAGGGGGATCGGCGCCGGGACGACGGCGTCGCGTATGCCGCGGCGCTCCGCGCGGCCGGGGTGCCCGTCCGCCTGCGCCACCAGCCGGCCGCCGCCACCGCGACAGCCACGGCGGCCACGGCGGCCACGGCGGCCACGGCCGGAGGCTCTCTCGCGGCGGCCGCCGGACGTTGCACCTCCGGCCAGGCTGCTCGGCGCCGGCACCGGGGATCGGTCCCGGGTCACAGCGCCGTCGTCAACACCGGCACCACAGCCACCACCGGTACCGCCCACGGCACCCCGCGGGCGGGCCGGGAGCGCGACGACAAGATCACCGCGCTGCGCGCGGCCTTCGGAATGCGGTTCTAGCGTTCACCCACGTCCCTGCCCGCCCTCTCCGGCATCCGAAGAGGCGAAGAGGCGAAGGGCGATCAGACGAGGATTCTGGTCGCCGCGGAGCCGGGTGGCGACGGCTGAGGTCGCCGCCGACGGGCGACCACGGACCGCCAGGCCGATGTCGGTGGCCCAGGTCCGCCGATTCTCAGGGTTTCGCCAATGGGGCTGCGTCGGTCCCCGGGGTTGGCGGGAGGGATGTCCGGGGCCCCGCGGGGCGGGTGAGAGACGCAACACCCTCCGAGGCGTACGGCACGGTCGCCCTCATCCACCTCACCGGCTGCCAGAAGCAGTGACCAACGGAAACGGCCGGCGGCAAGGACCTGCCGGGGCGCCGCGCCTGTTCACGAGCCGGTTCTCGGGGAGCTCGTGGTCAACCACGGCTCACCGTCGCGGCGCGGTCGCGGCGATACCGATTCCGCCACGACCGCGCCGTCAGGACTCCGTCAATGCGGCTGCACCACCGCGGCTGCACCACTGCGGCCGAGACCGAGACGGCCGGCTGCTGCTGCGAAGCCGAGGCCCGTCCAGGTCCGAGTCCGTTTACTGCTCCAGCTGCCACTGCCGAGGCGCTTACCGCGGCGACTTCGCCGCGATGCCCCAGTCCTGACGGGCGTAGAGGGCCTGGATGTCCTGCCGCAGGCCCGGCGAGGTGTCCGCCGACTCGAGGATCTCCTCGAACTGGTGACGAACGCGGCGAACGGCACGCCGGGCGGCGAGCTTCCGGTACAGGCCGGAGTGGTCGGAGAAGAAGAGGTTCATGGCTGCCTCCTTGCGACTTGTCCAGCGGCGGCGCCATTTCCACCGCCATATCCATAATGACTCACAATCCCGAAAGAATCCTGATCGCGAACGTGACGTCCGACGCACTCATGGGGGTCGACCGAGGTCGGTGTTAGCCACGTCTATGTCGTGGGCCACATTGCGCAAAAATGAGTCCCGGACGCGACAGGAATGCGTGACGACGATCACCTGCCGGGCATTTCCGTGACCGGCGTCACGGTCGACGGAAACCTCGTCCGTGTGAACCGTGGACGGGCACCGCGGCCAGCGCGGGCGCGGCTGGGCCGAGCAGACCCATCTGACCGGGCGCCTTTTCGCCGGCGGCAATCGCACCAGGAACCCACACCGTGATCGGGGCCACAGGGTTCCGCCGCCACCGCACCGGGGAGCACATCGCGGGACCGCCGACGCGGATCCCCACCAGTCGCCACTGGTCACAGCACGGCAGAGCCATCCACGGCCCGGCAGGCCGCCCGCGCGCCCGACGGTGACGGCGGAGCCACCCCGTTTGCCCCAGTCGCCCCACAGTTCCGTGACGCACGGGAGTGCCATCCTTCCTGTCCGGCTGGGAACTTAGGCCGGTCAAGAACCGTTCGTGGTAGGCACATACAATTCAGGCTACTGATCGCGTCGGGACCGCCCGGGCCTGCGGGCTGGCGACGTCATCGATTCTGGGGAGGCCTCACATCGACCGCGACGAACTCGTCGATCTCACCCGACGGGCGCTGAAGACAGCAATCGACAAAACCACCGACATGACACCTGAAGAAGGTGGCGTGGCCGCCCAGGCATATACCTGCTCGGAGCAGTTCGAAAAAGAACGCGAGCTCGTCCGGCGGTCACCGCAGCTTGTCGGCTACAGTTCCGAGCTGCCCGCGGCCGGCAGTTACTGCACAAAGACGGTGATGGACGTCCCGGTGCTGCTGACCCGCGGCACGGACGGCGCGATTCGCGCCTTCGAGAACATCTGCCTGCATCGTCAGGCCCCGCTCGCCACCGGCTGCGGCACAGCCGAACGTTTCGTCTGCCCCTGGCACGCCTGGACGTATGACGCACACGGCGCGTTCGTCGGTGGTCCGGGGCGGGAGGGCTTCCCGGCCACGCTCGGCGGAAAGGCCCAGCTCACCGAGCTGCCCGCGGCCGAGCACTCCGGCTTCCTGTGGGTCGGGCTGGATCCCCAGGCCGGCCCGCTGGACGTCGACGCGCATCTGGGCCCGCTGGGCCCGGAACTCGCCTCCTGGGGAATCGGGAACTGGGCACCGGTCGGCGAAAAGGTTCTCGACGCACCGGTCAACTGGAAACTGGCGCTCGACACCTTCGCCGAGAGCTACCATTTCGCCACGGTGCATCGGGACACCTTCGCCCAGATCACGAAGAGCAACTGCGCCCTGTTCGATTCCTTCGGTCGCCACCACCGGCTGATCTTCCCGATGAGGCACATCACCGACCTGGCGAACCAGCCGGAGCAGGAGTGGGTGCCGCTGAACAACCTCGTGTTGATCTATGCCCTGTTCCCCAACATCGTTCTGTCGGTCACCGTCGCCAACGGGGAGATCTTCCGGGTGTATCCGGGGGAGCGCCCGGGTCATTCGGTGACCGTCCACCAGAACGCCTCGACGATGGACGTGAGCGAGCCGGGAATGGCCGAGGCCGCCCGGAGCATCTTCGAGTACGCCCACGATGTCGTACGCGACGAGGACTACGCGCTGGCCGCCCGGGTGCAGGCGAACCTGGCCGCCGGAGCGCGGGCGAACCTGGTGTTCGGCCGTAACGAGCCCGGACTGCACCACCGCCACGACGTCCTCGCGGACGCCCTCGCCGGCGGCCGCTGACCGGCGGTTACTCAACCGCGGCCGCTGAAACCACCCGGTTCGGTGAACCACCGCTCGCGGTGTCCCTGCAGCAGCGGAACGGGCCCTCAACCGGTGGTTGAGGGCCCGTTCCGGGCAGTATGCGGATCCGGCGGATCCAGCCGGTGTTGAGCTCGGTCTGCCGGCTGTCAGGCCAGCGTGGCGACGGCCTCGTTGAAGGTCGCCGACGGACGCATCACCGTCGCGGCCTTCGCCGGGTCGGGCTGGTAGTAGCCGCCGATGTCCGCGGGCGAGCCCTGCACGGCGAGCAGCTCGTCCACGATCGCCTTCTCCTGCGTCGAGAGCGTCTCGGCGAGGCCGCTGAACGCCTGCGCGAGCTCCGCGTCGGCGCTCTGGCCGGCCAGCTCCTGGGCCCAGTAGAGGGCCAGGTAGAAGTGGCTGCCGCGGTTGTCGATACCGCCGACGCGGCGAGTCGGCGACTTGTCCTCGTTGAGGAAGGTCGCGGTGGCGCGGTCGAGGGTGTCGGCGAGCACCTGGGCGCGGGCGTTGCCGGTGGACTGGGCGAGCTGCTCGAAGCTCACCGCCAGGGCGAGGAACTCACCGAGGCTGTCCCAGCGCAGGTAGTTCTCCTTGACCAGCTGCTGGACGTGCTTGGGTGCCGAGCCACCGGCACCGGTCTCGAACAGGCCGCCACCGTTCATCAGCGGCACGACCGAGAGCATCTTGGCACTGGTGCCGAGCTCCAGGATCGGGAACAGGTCGGTGAGGTAGTCACGCAGCACGTTGCCGGTGACCGAGATGGTGTTCTCACCGCGGCGGATGCGCTCCAGCGAGAACGTGATGGCGTCGACCGGCGCCTTGATCTCGATGGTCAGGCCGTCGGTGTCGTGCTCGGCCAGGTAGGTCCGCACCTTCGCGATGAGCTGGGCGTCGTGCGCCCGGGTCTCGTCGAGCCAGAACACCGCCGGGTCGCCGGTGGCGCGGGCACGACTGACGGCGAGCTTCACCCAGTCGCGGATCGGGGCGTCCTTGGTCTGGCAGGCACGGAAGATGTCGCCGGCGCTCACCGTCTGCTCCAGCACGACGGTGCCACTGGTGTCGACCAGGCGCACGGTGCCGGTGGTCTGGATCTCGAAGGTCTTGTCGTGGCTGCCGTACTCCTCGGCCTTCTGGGCCATCAGGCCGACGTTGGGCACCGAGCCCATCGTCGCCGGGTCGTAGGCGCCGTGCGCGCGGCAGTCGTCGAGAACCGCCTGGTAGATGCCCGCGTAGCTGCTGTCGGGCAGGACGGCGAGGGTGTCGGCCTCGGAACCGTCCGGGCCCCACATGTGGCCGGAGGTCCGGATCATCGCCGGCATCGACGCGTCGACGATGACGTCGCTGGGGACGTGCAGGTTCGTGATGCCGCGGTCGGAGTCGACCATGGCCAGTGCCGGGCCGCTCGCCAGCTCCGCCTCGAAGGACGCCTTGATCTCCGCGCCCTCCGGCAGCGCCTCCAGGCCCTTGAAGATGCCACCGAGACCGTCGTTCGGGGTGAGGCCGGCCGCGGCGAGGACGGCGCCGTGGCGGGCGAACGTCTCGGGGAAGAACGCCCGTACCACGTGGCCGAAGATGATCGGGTCGGAGACCTTCATCATCGTGGCCTTGAGGTGCACGGAGAACAGCACGCCCTCGGCCTTGGCCCGGGCCACCTGCGCGGTGAGGAACTCACGCAGCGCGCCGATGCGCATCACGGAGGCGTCGACGACCTCGCCGGCCAGCACGGGTACCGACTCGCGCAGGACCGTGGTGGTGCCGTCGTCGCCGACCAGCTCGATACGCAGCGCGCCGTCCGCCGCGATCACCGCGGCCTTCTCGGTGCTGCGGAAGTCGTCGGCAGCCATGGTGGCGACGTTCGTCTTCGAGCCCGCGCTCCACGCGCCCATGCGGTGCGGGTGGGTCTGCGCGTAGCCCTTGACCGAGGCGGGGGCGCGCCGGTCGGAGTTGCCCTCGCGCAGCACCGGGTTGACCGCGCTGCCCTTGATCTTGTCGTACCGGGCGCGGACCTCCCGCTCCTCGTCGGTCTTCGGGTCGTCGGGGTAGTCCGGCAGTGCGTACCCCTGCTGCTGCAGCTCGGCGACCGCGGCCTTCAGCTGCGGGATGGACGCCGAGATGTTGGGCAGCTTGATGATGTTCGCCTCGGGCGTCTTCGCCAGCTCACCGAGCTCGGCAAGCGCGTCATCGATGCGCTGGGACGGTTCGAGGTGCTCCGGGAAGCTGGCGATGATCCGCCCGGCCAGGGATATGTCACGACTCACGACCTCGACCCCGGCCGTCGACGCGTACGCCTGCACCACCGGCAGGAACGAGTACGTCGCCAGGGCCGGCGCCTCGTCGGTCAGCGTATAGATGATCACCGAATCAGTCACCGAAACTCCGCTTCGCGTCTACTACTGCGTGTCGTATCAAGGTATGCCCTGCCCGTCCCGCACCCACCGGCCAGACGTGGGCGCGTGTGGTACAGCTCGCGCCGCTCGTCGCGGCCGTCGCACGACCGCACCCGGGCCCGCCCGGTCTCCGACCTGGCACACGAAGAGCCAGAATAGTTAGGCGAGCTTAAGATTTTTACCGTGATGTCGCCTTGTACGCATCTTCTACGGCCGTCGGGGGCATGGCTCAGACAGGTCCGATGGCTGCGACCGGTCTGGTGACTCAGAGACCACTCGTGACGACCAGTCTGGTGACGACCAGTCTGGTGACGACCAGTCTGGTGGCTCAGACCAGTCCGGCGACGAGGTCGTCCGGGGCTCCGAACCGGTGCGCGGTCACGCTGATCGACTGCTCCCGCAGGAACGGCAGTAGTTCCAGCCGGCCGGACTCCGTCACCGGACCCGCGTGCACGACGATGCCGGGCCGGCCCCGGGTCACGTCCGCCAGCGCGCGAGCTGCCCGCGCCAGCGCGTCGGCGTCCCGGCCGGTCACCCGGACGCGCAGCTCACGCCCCCTGGCCGCGGCCCGTGCGACCTCGGCCAGCCATTCGCTCTCGGCCGCGAGCCGCCAGGGAACACCTAGTTCGCGCAGCGCCGGCCCCAGGCCCGCGGGCGGCTCCACCGCAGCGGTGACCCGGATCGCCGAGCCGGCCAGCAGGCCCGCCGCCACCACCCGCACCAGGGCGACGAACCCGTCGTCCACAAGCCGGACCTCGACCGGCACGGGTCGATAACGCAGCACATTACGCTCGGCGACGAGCCCACCCACCTCACGCGCGACGCCGTACTCGTGCGTCCAGGCCGCGGCGTCGCTGCGCAGCGCTCGTTCCAGGCCGGCGATCTCCTCCGCGGCCTCCCCCGCCAGGGGAGCCCGCCGGACCGCGGCCAGCAGCTGACCGGCGACCGGAGCCGGAGCCGGCGTAGGCCTAGGCGTAGGCGTCGCGTCGGCGGCGGTACTCGGCGTGCTCGCCCAGGTCCCGAGGGCCAGCAGGTAGGACGGACCTCCGGCCTTGGTACCGGGCCCGACCGCCGAGCGCTTCCACCCCCCGAAGGGCTGACGCCCCACGATGGCGCCCGTGATGCCCCGGTTGACGTAGAGGTTGCCGGCCTCGACGTGCCGCAGCCAGTACTCGATCTCCGCCCGGTCACGCGAGTGCAGCCCCGCGGTCAGCCCGAAGTCGACGCCGTTCTGGAGCTCGACGGCCGTCGCGAGATCAGGTGCGGCCATGATCCCCAGCACCGGGCCGAAGTACTCGGTGCGGTGGAACTCCGAGCCCCGGGCAACGCCGGTGCGCACCCCCGGCGACCAGAGCCGGCCCTCGCCGTCGAGCCGGCGTGGCTCCACGATCCACCGCTCGCCGGGCCCGAGCGTCGTCAGCGCCCGCAGCAGCTTCCCCGCGGCCGGCTCGACGAGTGGCCCCATCTGGGACGTCGGGACGTGGGCCGGCCCCACGGCCAGTGAGCGCACCGCGTCCACCAACTGGTCGTGCAGCCGGCGTGACCGGGCGGCCGAGCCGACGAGGACGAGGAGGGACGCGGCGGAGCACTTCTGGCCGGCGTGACCGAAGGCGGAGGCGACGACGTCGCGCACCGCCAGGTCGACATCCGCGCTCGGCGTCACCACGATCGCGTTCTTGCCGCTGGTCTCGGCGAGCAACGGCAGATCATGCCGCCAGGAGCGGAACAGCTGCGCGGTCTCGAACGCCCCGGTCAGCAGCACCCGCTCGACCCGCGGGTCGCTCACCAGCGCCCGCCCCAGCTCCCCTTCGTCCACATACACCAGCTGGAGGACGTCGCGCGGCACACCGGCGTCCCACAGCGCCTGGGTCAGCACCGCACCGCACCGGCGGGTCTGGCCGGCCGGCTTCAGCACCACCGGCGAGCCGGCGGCGAGCGCCGCGAGCGTGGAGCCGGCGGGGATCGCGACCGGGAAGTTCCACGGCGGTGTCACCACGGCGAGGCGGGCGGGGGTGAACACCGCCCCGTCGACGTGATCGAGCTCCACCGCCCGGTCGGCGTAGTAACGGGCGAAGTCCGCCGCCTCGGAGACCTCCGGATCGGCCTGGTCGAAGGTCTTGCCCGCCTCGGCGACCATGACCTCGATCAGCTCGGCGCGACGGCTTTCCAGCTGGTCGGCGGCGCGCCGCAGCACCTTCGCGCGGCCTGCGCCGCCGAGCGCGGCCCAGCCGGGACCGGCCGCCACCGCACCGGCGAGGACGTCGTCGAGCTCGGCGGGCGTCCGCACGGCGGCCCGCTCGACCAGATCCGCGCCGAGGGCGGACGTCCCGGCCCGTGCCAGGATGCGCCGCGCCCACGCCCGGTTCGCCGCCAACGACGGATCGGTGTCCGGCGCGTTGCGGAAGCCCACCCCGGCATCGGTCTCGACCTTGGCCTCAACATCAGCGTCGACGTCGACGTCAGGTGCCGACACGGACCGCAGCTGCCGGTTCTGGGTGCGACGGGCAGCCGGCGGGACCGCCGCCTCCGCCTCCAGCCGGGCCACCGACGCCCGGAACCGCCGCTCCTCCCGCGCGAACAGCAGGCCACCACCACCACCGTCGCCGTCGCCACCACCGCTGCCGCCGGCGTTGTCACCGGCCAGGTCGAACATCGCCGACAGGAAGTTCTCCTGACTGGCGCCCTCCTCCAGCCGCCGGACCAGGTAGGCGATGGCGACGTCGAACTCCGCGGGCCGCACGGCCGGGGTGTAGAGGAGCAGGCCGCCCACCTCGCGGGCCACCACCCGGGCCTGCGCCTGCGCCATCCCCCGCAGCATCTCGAACCGCAGACCGCCCCGGACCCCGCGACGCCCGGCGAGCACCCAGGCGAAGGCGAGATCGAACAGGTTGTGCCCGGCGACCCCGATACGGACCGCGTCCACACGCTCCGGCCGCAGCGCGTGGTCCAGCAGCCGCTTGTAGTTGGCGTCGGTCTCCTCCTTGGAGCCGTACGGCGCCGCCGGCCAGCCGCGCAGCGATGCCTCGACGTGTTCCATCGGCAGGTTCGCGCCCTTCACGATCCGCACCGTGATCGGGGCACCTCCGGCCGACACCCGCTTCGTGCTCCACTCCCCCAGCCGGACCAGCGCTCCCAGCGCGTCGGGCAGGTATGCCTGCAGGACGATCCCGGCCTCCAGCCGGCGCAGGTCCGGGCGGTCGAGCAGCCTGGTGAAGACCGAGATCGTCAGATCCAGATCGCGGTACTCCTCCATGTCCAGGTTGACGAACGTGGCCGGGCGGGTCGCCGCCGCCCGCGCGTACAGCGGGTGAAGCGCGTCCACCACCTGGGCCACCGTCTCCTCGAACGCCCAGGGCGCATGCGGTGCGGTGCCCGCCGACACCTTGATCGACACATGGTCGACGTCCGGCCGCTCGACAAGGGCCATCGTGCCCGCCAGCCGCCGCGCCGCCTCCCGCTCGCCGAGGACCGCCTCACCCAGCAGGTTCAGGTTCAGCCGCACACCCGGCTCACGCGCCGCCGAGATCGCGGGCCCCAACCGCCGCTCGGTCGCGTCGACGAGCAGATGCCCCACCATGCCCCGCAGCGCCCGGCGCGCCACCGGGATCACCAGCCCCGGCGCCACCGGCCCCGCCACCCCGCCGGCCCGGACCGCGGCCCGCAGATACCAGGGCAGGAACCCGGGCGCGGACGGCGCGAGCCGGGCCAGGTTCCGCGCCGCGACCCGCCTGTCCTCGGGCCGGATCACCCCGTCGACGAACCCCACCGTGAACGCCAGGCCCCCCGGCTCCCGCAGCACTCCCGCCAGCCGCGCGGCGGCGGCGTCCACCGGCTCGTCCGCCGCCTCGGCGGCCCAGCGGCGGGCGCGCGCCCCGGCCTCCTCGGCCACCGCGGACAACTCGGACACGGTGGTGCTGTGAGCCGCGGTCATCGGCACTCCCAGGTTCTCGTCGCCGGCGCCGGTCGCCGGCGCCATGAGCCCTACCCGGCAGGAACCCTTCCAGTGTCATGGGCCCGCCCCCGCCCAGCGACTCACGCCGCGCGCCACGTCCACCCCGGTGCCCGCACCTACCGACCTTCAAGATCAACAAGGCGAGCCCGGGGACGTCAACAGCGTTGACTATCTACGTCACCCACCACACGGTTGCATAGAGTGGCGGGAGTGTGATCGGAGGAGCTGGGCGGAAGGGGCGGCCGGTGCGGCGTTTCAACACGGCCGGCCCGTGCCGTCCTGATCTTCACTACATGGTGCCGGCGCTGTCGCGGCTGCCCGAGGCGTCCAGGCTGGTCACGCAGAACGCCTACTTCGTCGTGCACGCCCCACGGCAGACGGGGAAGACGACGGCCCTGCGCGCGCTGGCCACCGAGCTGACCGCGTCCGGGCAGTACACCGCGCTGCATTTCTCCGGCGAGGTCGGAGAGGCAGCGGGCGACGACTACCGGGCTGCGGATCGGAGCGTCCTGCAGGAGATCCGCGACCGGGCTGAGGTGGCGCTTCCCGAGGAGCTTCGTCCACCGGCGTGGCCGGAGCCAGCTGCGGAGAACGCGCTCCGGCGGGCCCTTTCGGCATGGGCACGGGCGTCCCCGCGACCCCTCGTGCTGTTCTTCGACGAGATCGACGCGCTGCGTGGGCCGAGCCTGATCAGTGTTCTGCGACAGCTGCGGGCCGGGTTCAGTGACCGTCCGGAGGTGTTCCCGGCGTCGGTCGTCCTGTGCGGCCTGCGCGACGTCCGCGACTACCGGGTCGCTCCGGGCAGCGACCCGGAGCGGCTCGGGTCGGCGAGCCCGTTCAACGTGAAGGTGAAGTCGCTGCGGCTCGGCGACTTCACGGCGGACGAGGTCGACCACCTCTACCGGCAGCACACGGACGAGACCGGGCAGGCCTTCACCGAGGACGCTCTCGCGCGGGCGTTCGAGCTGACCGCCGGCCAGCCGTGGCTCGTCAACGCGCTCGCCCGCGAGATCGTCGAGGAGATCGCCGTTCCCCCCACCGCGACGATCACCCTGGATCATGTGGAGCAGGCGAAGGAACGGCTCGTCCTGGCCCGGGCCACCCACCTGGACTCCCTCGCCGCCACCCTCACCCAGCCACGCGTCCGACGGGTGCTGGAACCGGTGCTCGCCGGCACCGTGGTCAACCTCGACGCCTACGACGACGACCTCTCCTACGTCCGCGATCTGGGCCTCATCGCCCCCACCAACCCGGTCCGGATCGCCAACCCGATCTACCGGGAGGTCATCGCCCGGGTCCTGACCGACGGCGTCGAGGCGGTCGTCCTCGCCGACCCCCGCACCTTCGTCCTGCCCGACGGACGGTTCGACCTGGCGACGATGCTCGACGAGTTCGCCCGGTTCTGGGTCGAGAACGGGGAGATCCTCGCCTCCGGTCGCCGCTATCCCGAAGCGGCCTGCCAGCTGGTACTCATGGGCTTCCTGCAGCGGGTCGTCAATGGCGGCGGCTATGTCGAACGCGAGTACGGCATCGGCCGCGGCCGTATCGACCTGCTCGTCCGCTGGGCCCACACCGCGGCCGACGGCCGGCGGGAGGTGCAACGGGAGGCCTTGGAGCTCAAGGTCCGCCGGGAACGGGAGACCGATCCACTCCCCCGAGGCCTGCTCCAACTCGACGGCTACCTGGAACGGCTCGGCCTCGACCGCGGCACACTCGTCATCTTCGACACCCGCCCCGACGCCGCGCCCATCGCCGAACGCACGGCCATCACCACCGTCACCAGCCCCGCCGGCCGCCCCGTCACGCTGCTGCGCGCCTGACCGATCTCTGTGTGACGCGATCGCTGCGTGACGCGAGCGCCGACAGGCCAGCAGGGCCGAGACAGGCGACCGTCAGGCCGGCATGCCAACGGTGCGCTTGATGAGGATGTCGAAGGCTCGGTTCGGCAGAATTCTGCTGAGCAGGATGAGCGGTCGGGCCCCGAAGCCGACGACATACCGGGTGCGGGGGCTTCGGGCGGTGGCGGCCTTGGTCACGGCGTCGGCGATGACGGTGGGCGGTGAGGTCCTCCGCGCGTCGGGCCGCGAGCTGCGCTCCAGCGATGCGGCGATGGCGGCGGCCTGCTCCGCGTAGGGTCCTCCTGCGGAGGTCGCACGGAGCCTGTCGGCGGCGATGGCGCCCCACTCGGTGCGGATCAGGCCGGGCTCGATGAGAACGACGTCGATGCCGAACCGCTTCAGTTCCAGGCGCATCGTGTCGCTGAGGCCTTCGACGGCGTACTTGCTGGCGTGGTACCAGGCCCCCAGCGGGGTGGCGAACCGCCCACCCATCGAGCTGATGTTGATGATGGTGCCGCTGCCCTGGGCGCGCATGGCCGGCAGCACCATCCGGGTGAGGTGCGCGAGCCCGAAGAGGTTGACGTCGAACTGGGCACGGGCCTCGGAGATCGGGACGTCCTCGACCGCGCCGTACGAGCCGTAACCGGCGTTGTTGACGAGGACGTCGATGCGGCCCTCGGCCGCGAGGATCTCGGTGACGGCCTTCTGGGCGGAGGCCTCGTCGGTGACGTCGAGGGCGATGGTGTGTACGCCCGTGGCGGCGAGCTCCGCCATCCGGTCGACGCGCCGAGCGGCGCCGTACACGACGAAGCCGGCCTGGTGGAGGCGGCGGGCGGTGTGCTCACCGATACCCGAGGAGGCGCCGGTGACCAGGGCGACCTTGCGAGCCATTACAGTTCCTTTCGAGGAGAACACAACGGACACCCTGTCGCCCCTGTCGCCGCGCGGTCATTCCCGCTCGGCGAGCCAGGCTCTGCGGGCCCGGCCGGCACCGTCAGGTTCGCGGATGCCGACATCGACCACCGGACGTTCACCGAGCGGCTGGTCGAGATACACGACGGTGCTCCACCGGCGGCTGGCTGCCTGGCGGTACATCCTGCCCAGCCGGCGCCCGTCCGGCAGGGTCCGCACCGGCCCCGTGCCGAAGGACGTCGGCCCGTCCGGGCCGAAGGCGAGCCAGGCCCGGACGGTGACCCGTTCCGGGGTCTGCTCGACGTCGAAACCGGCCAGCATCTCGTCCCGGTAGCCGCTGCCCGTGCACCACAGTTCACGGCCGTCGGCGGTGACCGAACAGGCCTCCACCGCGCTCTGCCACCGGTGCCGGGCCTCGATCACCGGCCCGGCCGCCCGCCAGCGGTGGTACGCCCGCACGGCCTCCGGCAGCCAGCCCGGGGTCGCCGCCGGCGCGTCCAGGACACCGGCCGGTGTGGGCCGCGCACCGGGCCGCGGATGGCGTGCGCGAACGTGAATCAGCCGGCCTGCGTGAAACGACGCTGCGACGGTGTCGGACGCTGCCAGCAGGAGGCGCCCGACGGCAGCACCGTCATAGGGGCGGTCGGGATGGATCGGCCAGGCCCACCAGGTGCTCGCCGTCATGCTGTCGCCGGCGACGCACCCGACGGGCCGGATCCCGCCAAGGGGGCCTGAGGCGGAACTGTCCGTCACAGCCTGGCGAAGTCCGTCCCCCTGCGGCGTCAACCACCAGGTCACATAGGTGACGTCCGGCTGGACGCGTACCTCGAGCCGCCGACCGCCGATTCCGGCCTCAGGTGCCCCAGCCCCGCCGCGGCCGGCACCTCCCGGCCGGTGGCCTCGGTGTCCTCGGCCTCCGTCGCGGGCACGGGTCTCGTCCGTGTCGTCCGCCATGCCGCCGCCTTTCGGGTACCGCTGCGCAGAGACCCTTCCGGTCCACCCGACTATGCCGCGAGCAGGCGCCCGGACATCTCGCGGCCCTGTTTCACCATGGCTCGGGAGACAGCCAGCCGCCGATCACGAGCGGAGCTCTGCCGATCACGGGCGGCGCCAGAGTCGGTGCCTGCCCCACTACTGTGGCGTCATATGAGCGAGATCAACGCAGACCTGGTCCGTGACCTGCTACAGGAGCAGCATCCAGACCTTTCCGGGCTGGCCATCCGTGAGGTGGCGGGCGGGTGGGACAACCAGCAGTGGCGCCTTGGGGACGAGCTGGCCGTACGCATGCCGCGGACAGAACGTGCTCCGGACCTCCAGCGAAAGGAGCGCCGGTGGCTGCCCGTCCTCGCTCCGCGTCTGCCGCTCCCGGTGCCGGTCCCGGTACGGATCGGTGAACCGTCGACGCGCTTCCCGAAGCTCTGGACGATCATGACGTGGGTTTCCGGCGACCCACTGGACCACAGCTCGATCAGCCGCGGCGAGCACGCGGCCGACACCCTGGCGGCCTTCCTCAGAGCGCTCCACGTGGAGGCACCCGCTGACGCGCCGATCAGCTCGGACCGCGGAGCTCACCCCAAAAAGTGCACGGACGGCTTCGACCACGTCTTTCAGGCCGTTGTCCCCGGCGGCATTGCCGACGATGTCCGGGCCGTCTGGGACGATGCCGTTGGGGCGCCCGAATGGAAGGGGCCGCCGGTCTGGGCGCACGGCGACCTTCATCCCGCGAACGTCATCGTCTCGGACGGGACGCTCTCGGGAGTGATCGATTTCGGCGACATGTTCGCCGGCGACCCGGCGTGGGACCTCGCGGCCGCATGGGTAATCCTTCCCACAGGCGCATCCTCGCGCTTCTTCGACGTATATGAGCATGCGGACGACGCGACGATCCGGCGCGCTCGCGGGCTTGCCGCTCTGAAAAGCCTGTTTCTCATGCTTATGGGCCAGAACGGAGACCGAGGCCTTCCCGGCGGTAAGTCGACATGGGGACCCGCAGGCCGGGCAGCGCTCGACCGTGTCCTGAGAGGCGGTTCAATCACGTAACCGGACGACTACGAGATCAGGCAAGCAGCGAAGAGCCAGGTGGGTCGGCGCCAACGGCTTCCGGGCTGCCCAGCTCAGCGTGTTTTCTGTATCAGGGTTCGGTGTGACTCCAGCAGGCCTTCCGGAAGGTGGTCCGTTGCGAACCACTGCGCCTCCAGGACTTCGAACGAGTCGATCCTGACATCTCCGCCGACCAGGTCTGCCGCGTAGGCGACCTCCACCCGCAGCCGGTACCCGCTTTTCAGATCTACCAGGTCGCGGACGCGGACCGTGAGCCCTGTCTCCTCCAGGACTTCCCGGGCAACCGTTTCCTCGAAGGTCTCCGACCGCTTCGCATACCCGGTCGGGAGTCCCCACTGTCGATGCTCTGGCCACAGGCGATGCCGGAGGAGCAACACGCGTCCCTCGTCATCCTTCACGATTCCACTCACACCGACCATAAAGGTTGCATGCCACAGCCAGAGCACACGCCACTGCACCGAACCACGTAGCGCCCGCCAGGCCATCGCTGCAATCCGCTTCATAGTCGTGTTCCTTTCATCGGTGTGTCCGCCGGCCACATCAGTGGCCCGGCGATGATGCACCACTGCCCGAGAAGGACCACGGAGGGACCGCGATGCCAGCCCTGCCCGTCACGATGAGGCGAGTCAGCCCACCGCTGTACACGGGCGGGTTGGCGCCCACGGGTTGTGATGTTCGAACGCACGGCCATCACCGGCCCGCCGACCGGGCCGTCCCGCTTCTGCGCGCCTGACCACATCGAAAAGCACCCCAGCGGCAGGTTCCAGGCCCTCGGACGCGCCGCGATCAGCCCGCCCTGCCTACCAGCACAATCCCGCTCCCAGGTCCCATCGCGCTGGTGGCGCAGCCGGTCCGCTTCGGAAATCGCCGGACCTGCGACACCTCCGTCGGTCACGCTGGAGGGGCGCTCTGCGCTGTTGCGTGACAGATTCGGAGGCCATATCGGTGGTCGACCTCGACGAGATCCCGCCTGGCAGGTTCCGCGTCATCCAACTCGCCACCGGTGAGCAGCTCGACCTCGCCGACCCCACCCTCGGCCGGCCCGACGGCCTGGAACTGTGGGACCGCGCCGCCGCCCAGGTCTCCCACCGCCACACCCCGACCGCCCGCTGCCTGTTCCCCCAGTGCGACGGCGCGCCGGTCATCCTCAAGACCTATCGGGCCACCGGAACCCGCTACGCCTCCCACTTCCACGGCGAAGGCGGCCGCGGCGACCACACCGTCACCCCACCGGACCGTGCCCGTCACAGTGCGATGCTCGATGTCTGGAGCAGGGTCTACGACCATGTCGGCTGGCAGGTCACCACCCGCGAGCGCCGCCAAGGCCGCCGCGGGCGGTTCCCAGACCAGCTCATCGCCGACGCCCCGCAGCCGACGTCCACCGAAGTCCAGCTCACTCAGAAGAAGGACCACGTCAGACGGACCCGGGACGCGACCGCGCGCGGTGTCACCGCCGTGTGGAACGCCGGCCCCGGCGTCACCTTCGACGACCGGGTGCCCGAACTGAGGTTCACCACCGACATCCCCCAGGTCCTCGCCGCCCGCCAGCCCCAGGACCTCACCATGCTCGGCGTCCGCCACCTCACCTGGGTCCGCGACACCGGCCCCGGACTGCGTCCACGGCCGCGCCCAAGTCCCATGGCCATGGGCGACATCGCCGAACAGATACCCGCCGGCGAACTGGTCCCCGTCGCCTACGGCAAGTACCGGATCCTCCTCCCCAGCATCGACCGGGCTGCCTACGAAGCCGAGAAGCAGACCGTCGACGACGGGGAACGACCAGCCGCCCCACCGAGGGGCACCGCCCGCCGGCACCTGGAACTGGCGCGGCGTGCCAGACCGGAACGGCCGGCCCTCGTCCGGTTCGACCCCGGTGAGGAGGCGACGTTCGCGCACGGCACCGGCAACCTGGAAGCTCTTCAACCCTGCGTGGTCTGCGGAAACGGCACCTTCCGCCGCCGGTGGGGCCTAGCGGTCGAACGCCGCTGCGAACATCGGCTGAGTTGAGATCCTCCCCTGTCTGAAGGCCGAGTTTCCGCCACGCCGAGGAACCATCCGCGCCGGACACCCCGCGGATCGCTTTCGGACCGCGGCGAGCAGCTGGGTGGCGGTGTCCTGGGTCGCGACCGCGTCGTCGAGCACTGTGGAGTCCTGGGCCCGCCGGTGCCTGCCCCTGAGCACGCCGGCGGCCGCTATCACCGCCTTGACCTGCACGAACAACCGGTTCGGATCACCTGAACGCTGCAGGCGACGCCGGAAATAGGTCGACAGTGACGGGTCGAAGCAGCGCCCCGTTTCTGGCGACCGCACCGAACTGGCAAGCGTTCTGGACCAGCACGCCGGGTCCTGGGTGGAGAACGACCGGCGAAAGACGGCCCTAACCGGAACAGCTCGGGCAGACCCCGTCACCGTCTACCGACGGACACCCCAGCCATCCGGTCCTACGGCAAACCGGTCCCATCGGCAGGATCGACGGATTCGTGATGACCCCCTGACAGGGAACTGGACCACGCCGTAGGAGCACCAATCTGACGCGCCGCGTCCCAGTGGCACACTACCTATGTGACCAATGCGGACAACACAGACATCACCCCCCGCAGCGGCACCAGCTGGGACTTCTTCGTGTCCTACGCCCAGACCGACCGGCCGTGGGCGGAGTGGATCGCCTCGACGCTCGAAGAGGCGGGATTGCGCGTACTGATCGAGGCCTGGGAACTCATCCCCGGCGCGAACTGGGTATCAGCCATGGACAAAGGCATCACGCAGGTCACCCCCACGATCGCCGTCGTCTCCCATGCCTACACCCGCTCGGCCCTGAGGACAGCGAAGTGGCGCGCCGCCTGTGCACCCGGCCCCAGCGGGGCAACCCGCACGCTCCTCGTCGCCCGCGTCGAAGACTGTCCACGACCGAGGATGCCAGGCCAGACATTTTCCCTCGACCTCTTCGGGCTCCCCCGGGACGAAGCCCGGTCGGCCTTGCTTCGAGCGGCCGGGCTCGCGGTATCCGGCGCACGGGAGAAGCCAGCTACCGCTCCGCTGTTCCCTGTATCCACGAGGGCATCAACCCAACCACCCTTCCCTGCGCCAGGCACCCATTCTTCCGCCCAGGACACGGTCAAAATCCGGAAGGTGACTGCACCAAAAGGGCAGGCCATCGGCATCAACTACGGCCATGTCTGGCAGCAGCGATTCTCCGGCCCGTTCCGTCTTCTCCGCGATGCGGTCATCCCCCTCGACCCGCTCCCCGGGGACCTACGTCTGGTCGACCCCACCGATCCAGGCAACCCGGTAGGCCGGTTCCGCGGTCGCACCGAACTCATCGAGAAAATCGACATCGCCATCGGTCGATGCATGCAGCAGCGCCGCGGTGGCTACCTGCTCATCGAGGCGGAGGCCGGCATGGGGAAGTCAGCGCTGGCTGCCTACCTTGCGTTCACCCGCGGCTGGCCGGCGCATTTCGCCCGCCTCGCCGACGGCCGTGACCCCGAAACCGCACGACGTAACCTCTCCGCACAGCTCATTGCTTGTTGGAGGCTCGAGGACGCAGCGCCCGGGGGCGTCTTGCCAGCGGATGCGGGGAGCACGAGCTGGCTGCACAGCCGGCTGTGCGATGCCGCCCGTGCCCGGGATCGTAGGGCAGACGCAGCAGGCGAGCCCGCACAGCCGGTGGTGCTGCTCGTAGACGGCCTCGACGAGGCTCCCACTCCAGCCGCCGGAGAACTCCCCCTTGGCCTGCCCCCCGGCCTCCCGCACGGCACCGTCGTCGTCGCCACCACACGCCCGAAAAGAATCAACGCTCCTGCCGGCGGATGGGTCGTCGAGCGCCTCGACGCCGAAAGCGCCACCAATCTGCGGGATCTAAGCGAATATCTGAACACGGTCACGATCACCGACAAACTGATCATCGATGCTCTACACGACGCACGTGTGACGGCCACGCGGTTCTGCCAGATCTTGCTGGAACGGTCCGGAGGGGTATGGATATACGCATTAACCGTTCTTGATCAGATCCGCGATCGCGACCGGTCACCGATCGACATCGACAGGCTCCCGGACGGACTCGCCAGCTACTACGCCGACAACTTGCAACGCTGGTGCGCCGATCTCGGAGAAGACCGATGGAACTCCCAGGGCCTCCCAGTGCTGGCCACCCTCGCCGCCTCCCTCGAACCTCAGCCTGCTGCCGTCATTGCGGCTTGGCCGGCGTCCCGGAGCGAGCCGCCCGCACCCTTCTCCGCGGGCCTTTCCGCCCCTTTCTCGCCACCCACCAGGGCGGCGATCCCGACCTTTATCTTCCCCGCCACCAAAGTCTGCGCGAATTCATCGCTGGCGTTTCCATCGTCCACAGCGATGACGAAGATCTGCGCCATCTCGGCCACAGCCTTCGCGAGGCCACTCACACCGCTCACCGTCGCATCACAACCGCTCTCACCCCGCTCGACCCTCCCGATCGGCGGAACTGGACGGCCGTCTCCGACTACACCCGCGCCCATCTCGCCGAACACGCCACCCACGCCGGCCTTCTGGATGCCATGGTGACTGACCCGGGATTTCTCATCACCTGCATGAACGGCGGTATCCTGAAATTTCGTCACCAGCTCCGCACCGCCGAGGGCGTCGCCGCAGTGAACGCCTACGAACAGGCCCAGGACGACTGGGTCGCCCACCCCGACGACCCCCCCGTCTGGTGGCTGCATGTCTGGGCGCACAAGACCCGCGCCACCTTCCTCGCCAGGAACGCCGCGCGCCACGTTCAGAACATTGCGACTGCCAAATGGGGTATTCAGGCCGCCATGTGGGCCGGAACGACCCATCGCGTCCTTACTGGCCACACCGACTGGGTGAACGCCGTGTTGGCGATCACACTGCCGGATGGCACCACCCTCCTCGCAAGTGCCAGCAACGACGAAACAGTGCGGCTCTGGGATCCCATCACCGGACAAGCCGCCGGCATACCTCTCACCGGTCACACGAGCCGAGCGAACGCCCTGGCAGCGGTGCCCCTGCCAGACGGGACCACCCTCCTCGCCAGCGCCGGCGACGACGGAACAATACGCCTGTGGGAACCCACCACCGGACAACCAGTCGGAACACCTCTGATCGGCCACACCGGGCCGGTGAATGCTTTGGCGTCGGTGACGCTCCCATCGGGCGACCTCGCCCTCGCCAGCGCCGGCGACGACGGAACAATACGCTTCTGGGAACCCACCACCGGACAACCGGTCGGAACACCTCTGATCGGCCACACCGACTGGGTGCTCGCCCTGGCAGCAGTACCACTTCCAGACGGGAACACTCTCCTCGCCAGCGCCGGCAACGACGGAACAGTCCGCCTGTGGAACCTGACTGACAGACAACCCGTCACTTCTGCAAGCAACCGTCATACCCGCCCAGTGAATGCCCTGGTTGCGGTGCCCCTGGCAAGCGGGAACACTCTCCTCGCCAGCGCCGGCGACGACGGAACGATACGCCTGTGGGAACCCACCACCGGACAACCACTCGGAACACCCCTGATCCGCCACACCGACAGGGTGCTCGCCCTGGCAGCAGTACCACTTCCAGACGGGAACACTCTCCTCGCCAGCGCCGGCAACGACGGAACAATACGCCTCTGGGAACCCACCACCGGACAACCAGTCGGAACACCGATCGCTGGCCATGCCAGTCGAATAGCCTGCTTGGCCGCGATACCCGCCACCAATGGCACCATTCTCCTCGCCGGCGGCGACGACCATGAAGCGGTTCGGCTGTGGGATCCAACGATCGGACGAACCTCCGGCCCGGCCCTCGCGGGCCATGCCGGCCCCGTAAACGCTCTGGCTGCTGTGGCACAGCCGGACGGTGCGGTTCTTCTTTCCAGTGCCAGCAACGACAAGACGGTCCGGTTGTGGGATCCCGCCACCGGACAACCAGTCGGCGCACCCCTCACCGGACACACCGACTGGGTACTCGCCCTGGCCTCGGTGCCGCTTGCCGACGGCACGGTTCTCCTCGCCAGCGGCAGCGCCGACCACACAGTTCGGCTCTGGAACCCCACCACCGGACAACCAGTCGGCGCACCCCTCACCGGACACACCGACTGGGTACTCGCCCTGGCCTCGGTGCCGCTTGCCGACGGCACGGTTCTCCTCGCCAGCGGCAGCGCCGACCACACAGTTCGGCTCTGGAACCCCACCACCGGACAACCAGTCGGCGCACCCCTCACCGGACACACCGACTGGGTACTCGCCCTGGCCTCGGTGCCGCTTGCCGACGGCACGGTTCTCCTCGCCAGCGGCAGCGCCGACCACACAGTTCGGCTCTGGAACCCCACCACCGGACAACCAGTCGGCGCACCCCTCACCGGCCACACCGGCCCGGTGAACTCCATCGCCGTCATACCGCAGCCCACTGGCCCCACACTTCTCGCCACGGGCGACGACCGGGCCGTGTGTCTCTGGGATCCCAGCGCCAGGAAGCCGGTTGGGAGCCCGCTGAATGATCAGCGCGATTGGGTACTCACCCTCGCCGCACTACCATCACCCCACGGGCCCGCGCTCCTCGCCAGCGGCAGCGCCAATCACACAGTTCGGCTCTGGAACCCCACCACCGGACAATCGGTCGGCGTACCCCTGATCGGCCACACCGGCCGGGTGAACTCCGTCGCTGCCGTACCACTGCCCACAGGCCCCACACTTCTCGCCACCGGCGGAACCGACCGAGCTATTCTTGTTTGGACGTCGCCGCCGCACGACGATCGCGTTACCTAAGAATTTGCGACGACGGTTTCCCTACATGCCCAACCGCAGATAGGACGACCGCCAGTTCGATACCAGACGGAATCGATAGTACTCCACAGGGATCGACTGGACGGCCGGCCTGGTCCTTGGAGAGGAATTCTGATCACACAAGTCCCGCCAAGCATCACACCCACGTTTCATCGAGGCCATCCGACAACTGCCACACATTGCCCCGCCAAGCTCTGCTAGAATTTTTGGCTACGTCCAACGGTTCTCTGTCACCGATAAACACGGCCCTAACCCGTCGGGAGCTGATCGTGCCTCTTCTTCGCCTGTCCGGACGCCTCCTACTCCAGGACAGCCAGTCCGGCCACCTCCCGGAGCGCCTTTCCGAGTTGCATCAAGAAAAATTCTCGCACAACGCATCGGCTAGCGAGGTTCACTCGTGGAGGAATAGCCTTCTGGAACTCGGCGAAGTGCTGCGTGACACCGGACTCGAGCAGGTCGAAGTACTGGTAGAGCACCGACTTCCATTTTCCAGCCTACGTGCGGACGCAATTCTCGCCGGCCAGCACCCGGAAACAGGGGAAGCCTCATATGTCATCATTGAGCTCAGCCAATGGAGCAGGGCCCGCCTCGAGCCGGAGTCAAACGATCTGTGCCTCGTCGGCACGACCGGAGGTTCACCAAGACTTCATCCGCTAGTACAGGTCGACCGCTACCGCGAATACCTGCAGGATTTTACCATTTTTCTCGCCGGAGCGGCCGACGGCCTCGCAGGGGTCGCATACCTACACAACGCCAACGAAGCTGACGTCGAAGAGCTGCTCGAATACCCTCAGGACAAGCATCTCCGCCTGTTCACCGCCACCACTCGGGATGCCCTTCTTGATTACCTGGGCGAACGACTCTCGCCCGCCCCGGGTGCGCCTGCCGCCGACGCGCTGCTAAAAAGCTCCGTCGCGCCGAGTCGCCAGCTGATGCGGTTGGTGGCACAGGAAGTGTCGACGAACGAACAGTTCACCCTCCTGAACGAGCAGCAGGTGGCGGCCTCACTGGTAAAGAGGGCCGTCTCACGTTCTCACCGCACCGAGCAGAAGGAGGTCATCATAGTTTCGGGAGGTCCCGGAACAGGGAAGAGTGTGATCGCGGTACAACTCTTGGGCCACCTTGCCCGCAATGGGCGCACTGTGCTACATGCGACCGGGTCCAGATCCTTCACGACGACGCTCCGGCACACCGCAGGAAAAGGAAATAGAAGAGTTCAGAAGCTGTTCCGGTACTTTAACAACTTCACGAGCACCGAACATGACGGAGTCGACGTCCTGATCTGCGACGAGGCCCACCGAATCCGGCAGACCTCGAATAACAGGTTCACTCCAGCCAGCAAGCGGAGCACCCGCCGCCAGCTGGAGGAGCTTCTCGACGCTGCGAGAGTGCCAGTCTTTCTCCTCGACGAACACCAGGTTGTGCGACCGGGAGAGATAGGTACTATCGATGCTATCAGGGAGGCCGCGCGCGATCGAGGTTTTGTCGTCCACCACGTCGACCTGAACGGTCAGTTCCGGTGTGGCGGCAGTCGTAACTACGAGCAGTGGGTCAGCCAGCTGATGTCACTGGTCCCCGGCGGTCCCCGGCCATGGAAGAGCGAGGACGAGTTCCAGGTGAGGGTCGCTTGCTCTCCCCAGGAAATGGAGGACTTTCTGCGCTCCAGGCAGGATGCGGGTTTTACGGCCCGCATTACCGCCGGCTTCTGCTGGCCGTGGAGCTCTCCTTCCTCCGACGGCACCCTGGTCGAGGATATCGTCATCGGGGAGTGGCGCCGGCCCTGGAACCTCCAGGGGGATCGGCCAATGGGCGGCGTGCCCGCTTCTGCACTGTGGGCCACCGACCCGGCGGGATTCGGTCAGGTCGGTTGCATCTATACAGCTCAGGGTTTTGAGTACGACTGGAACGGGGTGATCTTCGGCCCGGACCTGGTTTGGAGGACTGACGGCTGGCGAGCCAACAGCGCCGCCAGTAGGGACACCGTGGTCCGCGCAGCGGCCGCAGACTTCGACCCGCTGATCCGTAATACTTACAAGGTTCTCCTCACCCGCGGGATGGTCGGCACTGTCGTCTATTCTACCGACCCGGAGACCCAGGCCAAGTTTCAAGAACTGCTCTGACTGGCCTCGGCTGCGGTCCCCGAAATGCGCTAGCCGAGAACACATCCTCCCATGGTGCAGCATGAAGCCGATTCGCGTGTGGCACGGCCGAAGTCCAGAGCCACCTGGTTCCCTTCACGGCGACTCAGGTAGAGGCCTGGAGTGACTCGGTGAGCGCCGTCAGGTCTCGGATGAGCTTCTGGGCGGTGTCGATGTCGATGCCGTAGCGCTGGAAGAGGCGCAGCGGGACCTCCGCCGCCCGGGCGCGTAGCTCGCGCCCGGGCCCGGTCAGGGCGATGAGGACGCGGCGCTCGTCCGCCCGGTCGCGGCTGCGGGTGGCCAGGCCGAGGTCCTCGAGGCGCTTGAGCAGCGGGGTGAGGGTGCCGCTGTCAAGATGCAGCCGGGCGCCGATGTCACCGACCGCGAGCGGTTCGGACGCCTCCCACAGCACGAGCATGGTCAGGTACTGCGGGTAGGTGAGGCCGAGCTCGGCCAGCTCCGGCCCGTAGGCGCGGGTTGTGGCCCGGCTCGCGGCGTACAGCGCGAAGCAGAGCTGGTTACCCAGCTCCAGCTGGGGTACGCGGTCCGCCACGCGATCGACAGTAGCAGACATCTCTTGCGTCATTAGATTGTGCGCAATACTGTTGGCCACAATCTAACCGAGAGGAACCGAAAGATCATGGATGCTCTCTACACGGCGATCGCAACCGCCTCCGGGGACGGCCGCAACGGCCACACCGAGAGCGAGGACGGCCTGCTCAACGTCGACGTCCGGATCCCCAAGGAGATGGGCGGCCCCGGCGGCGCCACCAATCCCGAGCAGCTGTTCGCCGCCGGCTACGCCGCCTGCTTCCACTCCGCGCTCAAGCTCGTCGGCCAGTCCGCTTCCGCCGACCTGGAGGGGTCGCAGGTCTCCGCCAGCGTGTCCCTCGGAACCCTGCCCACCGGCGGGTTCGGTCTCGCGGTCGAGCTCGACGTCCACATCCCCAACCTCGACCGCGCGACGGCCGAGACGCTCGTCCAGCAGGCGCACGGCGTCTGCCCGTACTCGAACGCCATCAGCGGCAACGTGGAGGTCGACCTCAATGTCGTCTGAGGAGGCGGCGGAGCCCGCCGGCGGAACCGGCCGGGCGCGGGTCGAGCGGGCCCTGCTGGCTGATCTGCTCACCGAGGTCGGGCCGGAGCGGCCGACGCTGTGCACCGGCTGGACCACCCACGACCTCGTCGCCCACCTCGTGACCCGCGAGCGCGTCCCCCGCGCCGGGCCGGGCCTGGTGATCCCCGCCCTGCACGGCGTCACCGAGCGTGCCGAGCGCTCGACGGGGCAGGCGCACAGCTTCGCGGAGCTGGTGGAGCTGTTCCGAAGCGGGCCCGCGCGGTGGAACCCGTCCCGGCTGCGCCGGTTCGACGACGCGACCAATGTCAACGAGTTCTACGTCCACTACGCCGATGTGGACCGTGCCGTCCCGGGCTTCACCCCGCGGGCGCTCGACCCGGTGTCGCGGGAGCGCGTCTGGTCGGCGCTGCGGCTGCTCGGGCGCACCGGGTACCGCGGCACCGGCGCGGAGGTGATCGCCGAACGCACCGACACCGGCGCCCGGCGGGTCCTGCGCCGCGGCACCCCGACGGTGATCATCTCCGGTGTGCCGGAGGAGATTCTGCTGCACGCCTTCGGGCGGCGCTCGGCTGCCCAGGTGGAGATCCAGGGCGATCCCGAGGCCGTCGCCTCGCTGTGACGCCTGGCCACTGTCACACCGGGCCCCGGCACGTCTGGCCCTGGCACGTCTCTACCGCTGTCACACCGGGCCGCGGTGACGGCCGGGCCGGGCAGACGGTGTGGGCCTGCGACGGTCGGGGCGGTTCCGCGGAACCGCCCCGCACCCACTTGTTGCGGCTTCCCGCTCCCGGCCGGGCCTGCTGTGGCGCGGCAAGCCGGCCGCCGGTCAGACGGAGATCAGACGGAGATCAGGTCGACCGTGAGCTCCGTGCCGGTGGCAGCGCGCACGTCGTCGACTGTCACGCCGGGAGCGGTCTCCCGAAGTACGAGACCGCCGCCGGCCACGACGTCGATGACGGCCAGGTCGGTGATGATCTGATGCGCGCAGGCACGGCCGGTCAGCGGCAGGGTGCACTCGTCGACGATCTTGTGGCTGCCGTCGCGGGCGACGTGCTCCATCATGACGATCACGTGCCGGGCGCCGTGGACGAGGTCCATCGCGCCGCCCATGCCCTTGACCATCTTGCCGGGGATCATCCAGTTCGCCAGGTCTCCGGCGCGGGAGACCTGCATCGCCCCGAGGACGGCGACGTCGACGTGACCGCCGCGGATCATCCCGAACGATGTGGCCGAGTCGAAGAAGGACGCGCCGGGCAGTACGGTGACCGTCTCCTTGCCGGCGTTGATCAGATCCGGGTCGACGGCTCTCTCGGCCGGGTAGGGGCCGACACCGAGGATTCCGTTCTCGCTGTGCAGCACCACGGTCACGCCGGCGGGCAGGTAGTTCGGAACCAGGGTCGGCAGGCCGATGCCCAGGTTCACGTACTGCCCGCTTTCCAGCTCCCTGGCGACGCGGGCGGCGAGCTCGGTACGAGTCAGGGCCATGTCAGCTCACCGTCCGCTTCTCGATCCGCTTCTGGGTGTCGGGCACGTGCACGACACGCTGCACGAAGATGCCCGGGGTGTGTACCTGGGCGGGGTCGAGCTCGCCGGGCTCCACCAGTTCCTCGACCTCGGCGATGGTCACCCGGCCGGCGGTCGCGCACAGCGGGTTGAAGTTCGCGGCGCTGGCCCGGTAGACGAGGTTGCCGTGCCGGTCGCCCTTCCAGGCGTGGACGAACGCGAAGTCGCAGACGATCCCGCGCTCGAGCACGTAGCTCCTGCCGTCGAACTCGCGGGTCTCCTTGGGCGGCGAGGCGACCGTGACGCCACCGGAGCCGTCGTAGAGCCATGGCAGACCGCCGTCCGCGACCTGGGTGCCGACGCCGGCCGGGGTGTAGAAGGCGGGGATCCCCGCACCGCCGGCCCGGAGCCGCTCGGCGAGCGTGCCCTGCGGGACGAGCTCGACCTCGAGCTCACCGGCGAGGAACTGACGCTCGAACTCCTTGTTCTCCCCCACGTACGAGCCGGTGGTGCGACGGATCCGGCCCGCCCGCAGCAGCAGGCCGAGGCCCCAGTCGTCCACGCCGCAGTTGTTGCTCACCGTCTCAAGGTCCTTGGGGCCCGCGTCGAGAAGCGCGCGGATGAGGCCGCTCGGGATGCCGCAGAGCCCGAACCCGCCCACGGCCAGCGACGCCCCGTCAGGGACGTCCGCCACGGCGAGCGCCGCGCTCGGAACCACCTTGTCCAACCTGTCCACCCCTCACTCGCGTATCGGTGCCGGTTCTCATCCGTCCACTGCAAGCAGGCAACAACGGTCGCTGGGCGCCGCCGGATCTCCGCGCCGCCGCTCGGCGACCTCACGGGCCCTCGTGCCGGACAGGACACGACGCCCGGGGAGCGGCTGGTGGCGAACAGTGCTCCGGGGGATGCGGCACGCATGCCACCTTTCAGGCGACGGCTTACGTTAGCAGAGACTCACATCCGTGTCGGTGAACCTCACCCGAACAGGTTCCGCCCCTCGTGGGAGCCACCCAGCGCCACCCAGCACGCCCCCGCCACCCGGCGGCACGAGCCGGCGGCGCAGCGGCGCGGCGCCCGTCGCGGCGCCCGTCACGACTGCCGTAACCGCCGGCAGCGGATGCCGGCACCTTCCGTCATCGCGGCAATTAGTGCGGCGACCGCCCACGGATCAACGAACTCTGCGCTGGACTGCGTCCGGGGCACGACGGTACGTTAAGCAGCGATCCACCGGCGCGCGACCGCGCAATTCCTGCCGCGAACCTTCCGCGGCGAACCCGCCCGAGGCGACCTGGAGGCATCCGACCGATGCTGTCGACGGCGAGATCAGCGCCGAAGGCCACCCGGATCGTCACCGACGGATTCTTACCGGGCCGCCAGACCACCGAGCCCGGATTAGTGTCCACCCGCGGCGGCGGCGAAAGGGAACACCTGCGCGGGATTTCATGGTCGGCGCGAACACCCTAGGCGAGCCGCCACCCTGACCTGCCTCCGGGGAGGCAGCGGTGGCCCAACAGCTGGTAGCAGCCCCGCCAGGGCAGCATGATCCGCCGAGTCCACCTCGGCGCCCCGCCTGCCAGGCCTCCTTTTCCCGGCTTTCAGCTCCTTTCAGTTCCCTTCAACTCCACGGCGGATGGTATCCGCCCCGACCGCGAGAGGGTGACCGGATGCGACGCACGGTCTACGGCCCCGAACACGATGCTTTCCGGGCCGCAGTCAGGTCCTTTTTCGAAAAGGAGATCGGGGCCCATTACAACGAATGGGAGGAGGCCGGCCTTCCACCACGCGACTTCTACAACAAGGCCGGCGACCTCGGAATTCTGGGGCTTTGCATCCCGGAGGAGTACGGCGGCGGCGGCGCCGATTTCCTGTTCAACGCCGTCGTCACCGAGGAGGCCGCCCGGGCCGGCTATGCGCTGGGCCCGCTGCGCATCCACGCCGACATCTCCGTGCCGTATTTCGTCGACCACGGCAACGCCGAGCAGAAGCAGCGCTGGCTGCCAGGTCTGGCGAGCGGTGAACTGGTCGCGGCGCTGGCGCTGACGGAGCCGGGTGCGGGGTCGGATCTCGCCGGTATGTCCACCTCCGCGCGCCGCGACGGCGACCACTACGTGGTGAACGGGTCCAAGACGTTCATCACCGGTGGCCTGAACGCCGATCTGTTCCTCACCGCGGTGAAGACGGACCCGACGCAGCGCCACGCCGGCCTGTCGCTGCTGGTCATCCCCGGCGACCTCGCGGGAGTCAGCCGGGGGGCGCCGCTGCACAAGATCGGGCTGCACATCCAGGAGGCCGTGGAGATCTTCTTCGACGACGTGCGGGTGCCGGCGGAGAACCTGCTCGGCGAGGAGGGCCAGGGGTTCACCTACCTGACCTCGCACCTCGTCCAGGAGCGGCTCTCGATCGCGATCAACGCCCAGGGCGCGGCAGCGTCGATCGTCGAGCAGACCGTCGAGTACGTCAACGGCCGCAAGCTGTTCGGCAAGACCCTCAACACCTTCCAGAACACCAAGTTCGTGCTCGCCGGGTGCGCGACGGAGGTCGACGCGGGCCAGGCGCTGCTGGACCAGGTCCTGCTCGCGCATGTGGCCGGCGAGGCGACGCCGGCGGACGCGGCGAAGGTCAAGCTCTACTGCACGGAGATGCAGGGCCGCGTGATCGACGCCTGCCTGCAGTTGTTCGGCGGCTACGGCTACATCAACGAGTACCCGGTGGCGCGGGCGTGGGCCGATGCGCGCGTCGGTCGGATTTACGGCGGTTCCAGCGAGGTGATGAAGACGATCATCGCGAAGTCGCTTGGGCTGTGACGTCTCCCGATGCGACCGCGACCCTCCCGGAGGTGACCTGACGTGCCCGTTCGCCATGATCACTGGATCGACGGCAAGGCGGTGGTGCCGGCCGGCGGGGGCTACCTGCCCACGCTGGAGCCGGCGACCCGCGAGCCCGGCGACGAGATCGCCGCGGGTTCCGGCGCGGACGTCGAGCATGCCGTCACGGCGGCCGCGGCGGCGCAGCCGGAGTGGGCGCGGCGCTCCGGAGCGGACCGCGGCGAGATCCTGCTGCGGGTCGCCGACGCCATGGACGCGCACGCGCCCCAGCTGACGGAGCTGGAGCGGGCCGCCACCGGCAAGGTTCCGCGCCAGCTCAAGGCCGAGATCGAGATGTCGGCCGCCTATTTCCGCTACTACGCGGGGGTGTTGCGGGCCCACCACGGCCGCGTGATCGACCAGGGCGGCGCGAGCCACACCTACACCCGGCTCGAACCGTACGGAATCATCGCGGTGATCACCCCGTGGAACCTGCCGTTGAACCAGGCCTGCCGGGCGCTGGCCCCGGCGCTGGCGGCGGGCAACGCCGTGGTCGCCAAGCCCTCGGAGCTGACCTCGGCCTCCACGGTGTACCTGGCCAGGCTGGCCAGCGAGGCCGGTCTGCCGGACGGAGTCCTGAACGTGGTGACGGGGACGGGTCCGGAGGTCGGCACGCCGCTGGCGACCGATCCGCGGGTCGGGCGGATCACCTTCACCGGATCGGTGCCCACCGGCCGGTACCTGGCCCGGATCGCCGCCGACCGGCTGGTTCCGGTCACCCTTGAGCTCGGCGGCAAGTCCCCGCTGGTGGTGTTCGCCGACGCCGATCTGGAGCGGGCCGCCGCCGCGGCGGTCGCGTCGGCCGCGACCAACGCGGGGCAGGTCTGTTCGGCGACCACCCGCCTGCTCGTCGAGGCGTCCGTGCACGACGCGTTCGTGGAGCGGGTGGTCGCCGGCGTGGAGCGCCTCATCCCGGGCGTCGACTTCGGCCCGATCATCACCGAGGCGCAGTACACGAAGGTCCTGGACTTCTTCGCGGCGACGAGCGCGTCCGGGCTGGAGCCGGTGACCGGCGGCGGGCCGTACCTGGACGGGCCGGGAGCCCGGGGCTTCTACCTGCGTCCCACGGTCTACGCCGGGGTGGCGCCGGACCTGCCGGTCGCCCGGGAGGAGATCTTCGGCCCGGTGCTGGTCACGATGCCGTTCGACGACGAGGACGAGGCGCTCACGCTGGCGAACGACTCCGAGTACGGCCTGGTCGGCAGTGTGTGGAGCGGTGACGTCGCGCGCGGGCTGCGCCTCGCCGAGCGCATCGACGCCGGGCAGGTCGCGGTGAACGGCGGGCCGATGACGATCGAGACACCGTTCGGGGGCTACAAGGCCAGCGGGTACGGGCGGGAGAAGGGGCTGGAGGCCCTGGCCGAGTACGTCCGGGTGAAGACCGTCAGCCTGTCCCTCTACTGAGAGCACCTGTTGTAGAGCACGTCCTGATAGCACCACCGGCACCAGGGAAGGATCTGAATCGACCATGGAACGCAGCGAGCAGCTTCGGGCCGCCTACGCCATGCGCCGGGCCATGCTGGGCGACGCCTACGTGGACAGCGCCACCGGTGACACCGACGAGATCAGCCAGCAGTTCCAGGACCACATCACCGCACAGGCGTGGGGGGTGTGGACTCGGGAGGGGGTGCTGTCCACCCGGGACCGCAGCCTGCTGGTGATGGCGATGACCGCGGCGCTGGGCCGGATGGAGGAGTTCCGCCTGCACGCGAGCTCGTCGAGCCGCACCGGTGTGAGCGACGCGGAGATCGACGAGCTGCTGTTCCAGGTCGCGGCCTACTGCGGCGCACCGGCGGCGATCTCGGCCCGCCGCGCGGTCAGGGCCCTGCGGGCAGAACGCGCCGGGCAGTGACCGGGCCGAGCGTCGGGTTCGTCGGGCTCGGGAACATGGGCGGCGCGCTCGCCGCGAACGTGGCGGCGACCGGTCTCGACCTGGTGGTGCACGACGCCGCCGGTCCGGCCCGCGCACCGCAGGGCACCACGTTCGTCGAGGACGTCGCCGCCGTGGCCCGCGCCGCCGAGGTCGTCGTGCTGAGCCTGCCCGACGGCACCGTCTCCGAGAAGGTCACCGCCCAGCTCGCCGACACGGCCGACCGGCGGGTCACGCTGGTCATCGACACGTCGACGATCGGGGTGAGCGCCGCCGGGCGCATCACCGAGCTGCTCGCCGCCCGCGGGATCGGCCATGTCGACGCGCCGGTGTCCGGCGGAGTGGCCGGCGCCCGGGCACGGACGCTGACGGTGATGTACGCAGGCACGGACGAGGCGTGCGCCCGGGCGGAACCGGTCCTGGCCGCGCTCACCGACCGCCGGCGCCGGGTCGGCGAGCGCCCCGGGCTCGCCCAGGCCCTCAAACTGGCGAACAACTTCCTCGCCGCGGTGGCGCTCGCCGCCACCAGCGAGGCGGTGGCGTTCGGGACGGCCGCCGGCCTGGATATGGCCACGATGCTGGACGTGCTCAATTCCGCCAGCGGGCAGAACAACGCGACCGCGGAGAAGTTCCCGCGCCAGGTCCTCACCGAGAACTACGCCGCCGGATTCACGAACTCGCTGATGGCGAAGGACCTGCGCCTGTATCTCGGCGAGGTGCGCGAGTTGGACGGGCCGCTGTCGATGGGCACGGTCACGTCTTCGTTGTGGGAGGCATTCGCCGACGCGGAGCCGGGTGTCGACTTCACCCGTATCTATCCGTACGTCCGGGGCGACTGAGCCGGCGCTGAAAGAGGTTGTTCCGGGGCCGTCCGAGAAAGCGGGTCGGGCCGCCCCGGCAGCCTCGCCGGGCGCGGAGACCACGGCGCGGTACACGGGCCGAGCCCGATATGGCATCCTCCTCTCCACAAGAGGGAGGAATCTTCTCGACTGGAGAGAACTTCCGGCCGACCGGGGCCGGGGCGCAGCCGCGGGCCGGCGTCCGCCTGGGAGCCACGACCCACCCGTGGTGACACCACGCGACCGTCGAACTCCAAACGGTGAGACACCACGTCGCCACGGGGCTTGACGTTGACTCTGACACCCCTCACGTGGAAACCTAATTATCGACCGCGAGAACGGAGTTCTCACCGAGACGAGGGGAGGCCGGACGACGATGGGTGTGTCGTTCTGCTCAGCTTCGTCGTCGGCTGACCCGTGGACCACGTCGACGGCCGCCAGGAGACGGGATCCGTCCTGCGCCATCGGGGCCGCTCACCTGCTCGCCACGGCCCGCAGCACTGTCGGCATAGAGCTCGAACACGAGAGGTAGACCTGTGCCCCACTACAAGAAGCCCGACGCGGGCAGCTGGACCCAGCACTATCCCGAGCTCGGCACCGCGCCCGTCGACTACACCGACTCGATCGACCCCGCGTACTACGAGAAGGAGCGCGAGGCGGTCTTCAAGCGCAGCTGGCTGCACGTCGGCCGGGTCGAGCGCCTCCCCCGCACCGGCAGCTACTTCACCAAGGAGCTGCCCGTCCTGAACACGTCGCTGATCATCGTCAACAGCGGCGACGGCAAGATCCGCGCGTTCCACAACGTGTGCCGCCACCGCGGCAACAAGCTGGTCTGGAACGACTTCCCGGGCGAGGAGACCGAGGGCAGCTGCCGGCAGTTCATCTGCAAGTACCACGCCTGGCGCTACGACCTCACCGGCAAGCTCACCTTCGTCCAGCAGGAGGGTGAGTTCTTCGACCTCGACAAGGCCGACTACGGCCTCAAGGAGGTCCCCTGCGACGTGTGGGAGGGGTTCGTCTTCATCAACCTCAACCCGCAGCAGACGCTCGCCGAGTACCTCGGGGACTTCGCCAGGGGCCTGGAGGGCTACCCGTTCGGCGAGATGACCGAGGTCTACTCGTACAAGGCCGAGATCGGCGCCAACTGGAAGCTGTTCATCGACGCCTTCGCCGAGTTCTACCACGCGCCGATCCTGCACCAGAAGCAGGCGGTCAAGGCCGAGGCCGAGAAGCTCATCGGCTTCGGCTTCGAGGCGCTGCACTACGAGCTCAAGAGCCCGCACTCGATGGTGTCCTCGTGGGGCGGCATGTCCCCGCCCAAGGACCTGAACATGGTCAAGCCGATCGAGCGGGTGCTGCGCAGCGGCCTGTTCGGCCCGTGGGACCGCCCTGCCATCGACGGGCTCGACCCGCTGCCGGCCGCCCTCAACCCGGCCGGGCACCGCGCCTGGGGCCAGGACTCGTTCGAGTTCTTCCCCAACATGACGCTGCTGATCTGGGCGCCGGGCTGGTACCTGACCTACCTGTACTGGCCGACCGCGGTCGACAAGCACATCTTCGAGGCGAACCTCTACTTCGTCCCGCCGAAGAACGCCCGGGAGCGCCTCGCGCAGGAGCTCGCCGCGGTGACCTTCAAGGAGTACGCGCTCCAGGACGCCAACACCCTCGAGGCCACGCAGACCATGCTGGCCACCCGTACCGTCAGCGAGTTCCCGCTGTGCGACCAGGAGATTCTCCTCCGGGCCCTGCACAAGGAAGTCGGCGACCGCGTGAAGGAGTACAGCGATGCCTCTGCCGTCTGAGTTCTCGGCCCTGGAGCCGTACCTGGCCTGGGATCTGGCGACCGAGCCGGAGCGCTACGCCAAGCGGCTCGCCTCCACGATGGACGAGATGCAGGAGTTCTACGACGCGGCCTTCCCGCTTCTCGAGGACGCGATCACCTTCTGCGACAAGTTCCCCCTCGACGACCTGTCCGAGGAGGCCCGCACCGTCATGCACCTGATGCAGTCCCTGGTCATGGTGTCGTTCCCGGTCGAGGTGTGGAAGCAGCCGCGGGTGCCCGACAGCGGTGCCGCCTACCTGGATGTGACCGTCGAACCCGTCGTCTGACGGGAACGACGTTCGCGGGTGCTGCTCCACGGGTACCCGGGACCAGGCACCGGGTCTGTCGACCCCCCGGCGAGGTCGACAGACCCGGTATCCATGGAACGTGTGCGATAGAACATATGCGGTAGAACGCGTGCGGTAGAACGCGATGTTCGCGATGAAGGGTGGCACGGGCTTTGTCCACTGACGATGTCGTCGAGATCCAGCAGCTGCTCGCCAAGTACGCGGTGACCATCACCAAGGGCGACATCGACGGGCTGCTTTCGGTCTTCACTCCGGACGGCACCTACAGCGCCTTCGGTGACGTTTTCACCCTCGACCTGTTTCCCAAGATGGTCGCGGCCGCGCCCAAGGGGCTGTTCCTGACCGGGACCGCGCTGGTCGACCTCGACGGTGACACCGGTACCGGCACCCAGCCGCTCTGCTTCATCGAACACTCCAAGCACGACATGCGGATCGGCTACTACTCGGACACCTACCGGCGCACGGCGGACGGCTGGCGCCTGCGCACCCGGAAGATGACCTTCATCCGCCGCAGCGGTGACCACGACTCGGGACGTCCGCACGCGTACGAGCCGACCCCGTGACCAGCCTTGTGACGGAGCCCGCGACGGTCGAGGAGTTCCGGGCGGCCGTCCGGGAGTGGTTCGCGCACAACGATCTCTCCGCCGGCCCCGACCACTCCCTCGACGGTCAGGTCGCGCAGCTGGCCCGGGTGCGTCGCGCCCTGTACGACGCCGGCTGGATGCGGTACGGCTGGCCGGCCGAGGTGGGGGGCCTGGGCGGGCCCGCGGCGCTGCGCGCGGTGCTCGGTGAGGAGGTCGCCAGCCGCGACCTGGCGGAGCCGGGGATCTACTCGATGATCGAGGTCCTCGCCCCCACCATGATCTCCTACGCGCCGCCGGCGCTGGCCGCCGAGATGGTGCCGCTGCTGCTGTCCGGCGCCGAGCAGTGGTGCCAGGGCTTCTCCGAGCCCGGATCGGGCAGTGACCTGGCCTCGCTGTCGACCCGCGCCGAGCCCCGCGGCGACGACTGGGTGGTCAACGGGCAGAAAGTGTGGACGAGCCTGGCGCAGTACTCCCAGCGCTGCGTGCTGCTCACCCGCACCGCGCCGGGCCACGGCGGGATCACCGCCTTCTTCGTCGACATGGACACGCCGGGGATCACGGTCCGCCCGCTGCGCACCATGCACGGCATCGACGAGTTCGCCGAGGTGTTCTTCGACGACGTCGTCGTACCGGGCGATCGGATGCTCGGCCGGCCCGGTGACGGCTGGCAGCTCGCGATGGACCTGCTCCCCCACGAGCGGTCCACCTGCTTCTGGCATCGGGTCGCGTTCCTCTACGAGCGGCTGGAACGGCTCATCGGCGAGACCGCGACCACGACGGCGGCCGCAGCCGCGACCGCGGCCTCGGGCGCGGCCGGGGCCGACGACGCTGATCTGGGCGCGGCGTACCTGGCGTTGCACACGATCAGGTGCCGTTCCCACGCGACCCAGCGCCGCCTCGCCGACGGCGCCCGCCTGGGCCCGGAGACGTCCATCGACAAGGTGCTGCTCGCCACCGCCGAACAGCGCCTGTTCGACACCGCACGCGACCTGCTTCCCGGCGCCGTCGAGCTCACCGACCCCCGCTGGCGCTCCGAGTACCTCTACTCCCGGGCCGCGACCATCTACGGCGGCACCGCCGAGATCCAGCGGAACATCATCGCGCGCCGACTGCTCGACCTCGGCAAGGAGTAAAGGGGTAACCGTGGACGCCGCCGAACGCGACCTGGTCGTCGAGACCTTCCGCAAGGCCATGACCGGCAGCAGCGGGGCCGCCCTGGATGCCGCTCTGGACGAGCTCGGCTGGGCCGACCTGCTCACCGAGGAGCCGGACACCGCCATCCCGGTGGTGTTCGCCCTGCTGGGCGAGACCGGCAGCCACGCCTCCGTCCTCAACGACGTCGTGGCCCAGGCCGGCGGTGAGCCGCTCGGCACCACCGTGACGCTGCCGTTCACCGGTGGCCGCTGGGTCCGCTGGGAGCGCGCCGACGCCCCCGCGGCGCAGCCGTCCTCCGAAGGCGCCGGCGATCTCCTCGACCCGACGCTGCCGCTGCGCCTGGCGGCGCCTGGCGACCCGGGGCTCCCCCTCGCCGCGGCCCATCGTGCGCTGGGCTGGTGGCTGCTGGGCACCGGCCGGACGATGCTCGCCCTCGCCCGTGAGCACGCGTTGGCCCGCGCCCAGTTCGGTCGGCCCATCGCGTCGTTCCAGGCGGTCCGCCACCGGCTCGCCGAGACCCTCGTCGCGCTCGAGGGCGCCGAGGCCACCCTGAACGCGGCCACCGCGTCGCCGGAGCCGTTCACCTGCCTGCTCGCCAAGGCCGCGGCCGGCCGGGCCGCCCTGGACGCCGCCCGCCACTGCCAGCAGGTCCTCGCCGGCATCGGCTTCACCGCCGAGCACGACTTCCACCATCACCTGCGGCGTGCCCTCACGCTCGACGGGCTGCTCGGCAGTGCGCGCGACCTCACCCGCCAGGCCGGCGCGCACATCCGCGAGCAGGGCCAGGCCCCTCGCCTGATCAACCTCTGACCGGCGCAGCCGCCAGGCGAGCCGGGATCTCTCCCGTGCTCGCGGACCCATCGGTATGATCACTCGGCAGGAACGGCGCCAGAACCAACGGGCCCTTGGCAACTGACGTCGAGGATCGGCCGGGATGCCTACAGAGATCATGCACTGGGATTTCTTCATCTCCTACACCCAGCCCGATCGTCCCTGGGCCGAGTGGGTCGCCTGGCAGCTGGAGGAGGCCGGGTATTCGGTTCTCCTGCAGGCCTGGGACTTCGTGCCGGGGTCCCACTGGACCAGTCGGATGCATGACGGCATCCTCGGCGCCGAAAGAATGATCGTCCTGCTGTCGCACGCCTACCTGAGATCCGTGTACGGCCAGGCGGAATGGCAGGCGGCTTTTCGCAGTGATCCGGCGGGCAGGGCACATCGCCTGGTCCCGGTCCGCATCGAGGACTGCCCGCGACCTGGGCTGTTGGGCGGAATAGTCTCCTTCGACCTGTTCCAGCTCTCGGACGAGGACGCGAAGGCCATCCTCCTCAACCAGATCGCCGTTGTGGTCGCGGGCCGGGCGAAGCCTCCGGCCGAGCCCCCCTTCCCCGACGTCGACGCCGAGGAGAGCAGCACCGGGCCGAGTGTTCAACCGTGGTTCCCCGGCCGGGCGACCGCCGGTTCTCCAGCGGCCACAGGTGGATCGCCGGCACCGGCCTTCACCACGGTTCGCGTCGATTCCAGCCCATATCCCCTCCTCACCGCACCATGCGGACTCGTGGGACGACAGGTCGAGACCGACCAGATCTCCAGGTTCGTCGAGAACACCGCCGCCAACGCGGACCGGGTCATGGTCATCAGAGCCCTCGGAGGAATGGGAAAGTCCGCTCTCGCGTGGGACTTCCTCCGCAGCCAGGCGAGTGGGGACCACCGGCCGAAAAGACTCGAAGCCGTCGTGTGGTGGTCATTCGAGGATGGCGGAGCGGTCGAGCTCTTCGAGGCGCTCGCGCGGGTTCTGGATGCGATCTCCCCGGGCGAGCGAGCCGACCTCGGGACTGTTGAACGCGCATTCACACTGATACGTGAGAGACGAGTCGTCCTGGTACTCGATGGTGTCGAACGCCAGCTCGCCGCGTACAGTTCGATGCCCCATCGCCCGATGCTGGACGGCGAGCGACGGGTCACTCCCGTATCCGTCACGGAGCGTCGTCTGGTGGACGGGCGCATACGCCGACTGATTCTGGAGGTACTGGAGGGAGCGGATTCCCGCATCATCATGACAACCCGCCTGATGCCCGAGGAGCTCGAGGCCACGGCAGGGATCTCCCGGCGCGGAGTCATGCTGATGGATCTTCCGCCCATTCCACCGCCCGCCGTAGATCATCTTCTCGACAGTCTGGGAGCGCCGGCGGATGCCCTGCTCCGCAGCGAGATCGAGCGCATCTCAGCGGGTAATCCCCTGGTGCTCCAGACTGCTGCCAGCGCCTTGGCAACCGGACGCGTGGAC
The DNA here is from genome assembly GCF_001306465.1 of Frankia sp. R43. Classification (NCBI taxonomy): domain Bacteria; kingdom Bacillati; phylum Actinomycetota; class Actinomycetes; order Frankiales; family Frankiaceae; genus Frankia; species Frankia sp. R43. The sequence goes on from NZ_LFCW01000009.1 coordinate 285,556, forward strand.
CCCTCCTCGCTGGTCTCAGACGTAGCAGCCCGAGGTATACCAGAGGCCACGATCGAAGGATCCATCACGGCCCGCGAGGAATTCCTGAGCCTGTTGGTAAGTCGCCTCGACGAGAGTGAGCGGACGGTCGCAACAGTGGTCGCGGCCTTCGTCGAATCACCGACGACGGCGGAGGTCAGGCGGGTCGTGGGCAGGCTCGACAGAGAACCTCCCATCGACGATGGAGAGATCGAGGAAGCACTGGGCCGTCTCAACGCCCTGACCTTGGTGACACGCGGCGAGTCCGGACTGGGAGAACGACGCTGGAGCATGCATCCGGTCGTCCGCGGATCGGTCCGGTCCATCGCCGGCACCACCCGTTCCAAAGTCCTCGGCGCGATACGGAACGAGTTTTCCGACGCCCCCGATCCGGCCGTGGACGACGTCTATGACCTGATCGACCTCCGACCACAGATCGAGCTCTTCAACGCGTTATGCGACCTTGACATGTGCGACGAGGCGGCGCGCCTGTACCTGCGAACCCTGTCCGGGCCTCTCATGCGTCACCTGAAGGAGAACCCGCGACGGCTGCAACTGGTGGGACGTCTGTTTCCGGGTGGCTGGGGAGAGGGCACGGCCGTCAAGGATCCCACCCTTGACGTCGGCATTCTCAACGAAGCGGCGCTGACTCACCAATGGCTCGGACAGAACAAGATCGCAGCCGGTCTCCTCCGTGCCGCGATGAAGAGATCCAACGTCGACGACGCACACCTGCAGAGCAATCTGGCCTCCATCCTCATGTACACCGACGATCTTGAGGATGCCTGCCACTCCGCGGTCGTCGCACTGCGGCTCTCAGCGCAGGCCGGTGACACGCGCAGGGCGGTGATCACTCTTTACTATCTGGCCATCATTCTCCGACAGACCGGTCGGAGCTCACAGTCCGTCCTCAGGGCAATCGATCAGTTGGACCACCGTGGCCTTCCACCAGCCTGGGTTGCCCTCCGCCGGGGTGACCTGGCGCTTTGGGACGGCAGAGCAGATCTGGCCCTCGACTACGGCAGGCGTTCGCTTCAGGCGGCGACACGTCTGAAACGGCCCTACGAGCCTTCGGTGATCGAGGCATCGCGGCTGGTGGGTCAGGCGCTCGTGGCCTGTGGCCGGCCTGATCAGGCGATCCCGCTGTTGGAGGACGCCCTGCGAAGAGCCGGGCGCCTGGTCCTGATACAGGAGGAGCTCGCCGCCAGGGTCGCCCTCGCAAAGGCGGTCCAGATCAAGGATCCAAGCGGGGCCGAAAGGCTTCTCAGGGACGGCTTCGACCACCGCGACCCCCGCGAGTACAGGTGGTTCGCCGTAGACGGACTGGTTGTCCTCGGTGAGATCCGCCAGTCGGAGGGCAGGCACCGAGAGGCGGCCCTGTGCCGGCAGCAGGCACGTGCGCTGGCCCGTGGACCGTCCGGGTGGGCTTACGTTCTCTGGCAGACCGACATGGCCGACGGCCGGACACAGCATGGTCCGAGCGGGTCCGATGACGGATCCGCCGTGCCGCCGGAGGTCAGCGAGGTCCTGAGGCTACTCGTTCCGCGCTGACCAGCCAGCGGGACGAACGCCGCCTTGGTGACCGGACCGCCGAGGGGTGCCGCCGGCGGCACCCCTCACGCAGGTCAGCCGGTGGTGCCGTCGGCGCAGAGACGTTCTTTGGCCACGTCGAAGGCGGTGCCAGCGGGGTTGACCTTCACGAAGGCGTAGCAGCTGAGCGGGTTCTTCGCGTTGGTGCCCAGGTTGATCGGTGCGAGCAGGCCGTCGGCGTCGTAGCTGCGTTGCTGGCGCAGGCCGGTCATGAACGAGTCCCGGGTCGGGCAGTCGCCGGCGACGTCGAGGCCGCGCAGGAACATGTCGGCGAACAGGTAGCCGTACATGGCGAACTCCTGCTCGGGCTGCGTGGTCTCCGGCGAGTATCTGACCATGGCGTCGCGGTAACGATCGAGGCCGGCGCCACCGGCCTCGAAGGGCCGGAAGTACACGGGAATGGAGACCCCGGCCAGCGCGCGCCCCAGCGACGACAGGGTGGAACGGGCGTAGCCGCTGAGCGAGACGCTCGCGGCGAGGTTGAGGTTCGCCTGGCGGGCGGCGCCGATCACGGCGGCCATGTCCTCGGCGGAGGTGAAGCCCAGCAGGGAGTCGGCGCCGGCCGCGGCCAGCTGTTGGGCTGCCCGCAGCGGGCTCGAGCTGGCGCTGGCGAAGGAGATGGCGTCCGTGCTGTCGAGGCCGATCTGGCGGAACGCGTCCCGGTAGAGGTTGGTGGTCGACAGGACGGAGTCCTGCGAGCCGGTGACCAGGATGCCGACCTTCTTGCCACCCGCGGCCTGGATGTAGCGGCCGACGGTCTGGGGGGAGGTCTGGTAGGCGTAGGCGAACAGGTTCTGGTAGCGGGCCCAGCTTTCCACCGCGAGGCCGACCACCGGGACGCCCTGTTTCTCCGTGTTGTCCAGCGAGCCGCCGAGCGCGATGCTGACGGACAGGATGCCGAACACCGAGTCTCCGTCGACGAGGTCGCTGACGACCTGGGCGTTGTCGCTCTGGGAGGCCTTGTCGTCCTGCCAGTCGTAGACGACCTTGCGCCCGTGCACGCCGCCCTCGGCGTTGGCGAGGCCGAGACGGGCGTCCACCCCGGCACGCGCGGAGGAGAACGCGAGGGAACCGGTGCCGGAGTCGGAGACCACGAGGCCGATCCGGACCTGGTCGGCCGTGACGCCGGGGCTGTCACAGGCGGCGGCGGTGGCCTCCGGTGCTCCCGACTGCGCGGCACAGCCCGTCACGCCCGCGAGCAGAACCGCCACCGCCGCGCATAACAGGCACCGTAAACCACCCGTGCGCATCTTTCCCCCAGGCTGGACGAGCGAGAGGGGGCGCCCGGCGATGCCACAAAGCACGGCCCCGACACTCCCCACATACGCGGATCTTCATACTCACATGACGGAGCATGATGTTAGCCACATTATGGGGCAGTCGCACAAGATGGTTTCTATTAAGTCGACCGCATTCCTGACCGCGCACCCGTCCGTACACGATCTTCCGAGTCTGGTGGTTCCTGCGGAAGTCTCCCGCAGAAGTCCGCCGCGCGGAAGTCCCCCGGCGGAGTCATCCCGAGCGCCCGCCGGGCCCGGCGTCAGACCACTCGATCCCGGCGCAGTGCGGTGATCTCCTCCGGGGCGTACCCGAGCTCGGCCAGGACGGAGTCGGTGTGCGCACCGAGCGCGGGCACGGCGCCCATCGGCGGGGCCCATTCGGCCGCGATCGGGGGTGGCAGCAGCGCGCGGGTGGGGCCGGTGGGTGTGTCGATCTCGCGCCAGCGGTCCCGCGCGGCCAGGTGTGGGTGGTCGAGGACGTCCTGCACCCCGTTGAGCCGGGCGTTGCCGAGCTCCGCGTCGTCCAGGATCTGCTGCGCGCGGTCCAGGGTGACGCCCTTCGCCCAGGCCGCGATCACCTCGTCCAGCTGGGCCCGCTCCCGGACCCGGTCGGCGTTGCCGGCGAAGGCCGGATCGTCGGCCAGGTCGGGCCGGTCGAGGACCTGGCGGGCCAGCCGCTGCCACTCGCGGTCGTTGGTGGTTCCCAGCACGACGGTCTGGCCGTCCGCCGTCAGGTAGGAGCCGTAGGGCGCGACAGCCGGCGAGCCGACCCCGGCCGGCTCCTGCTCCACGCCGGTCCCCTGGGTGTAGTTGAGCGGGTACCCCATCCACTCGGCGACGACGTCGAACAGGCTGATCGCGATCGCGGAGCCCCGCCCGGTCGCCGACCGGGCGTGCAGGGCCGCCAGCACCGAGCTCAGCGCGTACATGCCGGTGGCGAGATCGACCAGCGGGATGCCCGCCTTGGCCGGGCGGCCCGGCTCACCGGTCACCGCGCAGGAGCCGCCCTCGGACTGGACCAGCAGGTCGTAGGCCCGCTTGTGGGACAGCGGGCCGCCCTCGCCGTAGCCGGAGATGTCGACCGCGATCAGCCGCGGGTGGCGGGCGCACGCCTGCTCGGCGGCGACGCCCCGGCGGCTCGCCGCACCCGGGCCGAGGTTCTGGATGAGGATGTCGGCGCGGCTCAGCAGCCGTTCCAGCACCTCGGCTCCGCGTGGGTCCGTCCAGTTGAGGCTCACCGACTCCTTGCCCCGGTTGCACCACACGAAGTGCGCCGCCATGCCGTTCAGCGCGTCGTCGTAGTGGCGCGCGAAGTCGCCGCCGCGCGGGTTCTCGACCTTCACCACCCGCGCGCCCATGTCGGCCAGGTGCCGGGTCGCGATCGGGGCCGCGACGGCCTGCTCCAGTCCGACGACAACGAGCCCTTCGAGAGGGCGCCGGCCGCCTGTCGCGGGCCCGGGCAGCTCCCGCTCGTCCGTTGCGGTCATGGCGCCTCCTCCAACTCGGCCGACGCCGTCGGATGACGCGTCGCACTGGTGCGGTGCGGTGCGGGATGGAGCAGGACAGGCCGGATCGAGCCGGGCGGACCGGGCAGGACCCAGGCCCGGGCAGGACCCTAGTTCGCCTGCTTGATCGCGGACTTCATCTGGTCGAGGTTGACCAGGACCGGCCAGCCGCTGACGCTCAGCGCGTTGCCGTGCCCGGTCTGGTGGATGTCGAACACGGACTGGATCGCCGCGTAGAAGCCCTGCACGTCGAGGGTCTGGTTGACCGCCCGCTTGGCCTGGCGCAGCCCGAAGCTCGGCATCGTGGCGATGTGCGCGGCGAGCGCCCGGGTCTGCGCGTCGAGCTCCTCGCGGGGCACCACCTTGTTCACCATGCCGATCTGCTCCGCCTCGGTGGCGGTGACCGCGCGGCCGGTGAACAGGATCTCCTTGGCCTTGCGGGGCCCCAGCTCCCAGGTGTGCCCGTGGTACTCGACGCCGCCGATGCCCATCGCCACCACCGGGTCCGAGAACAGCGCGTCCTCGGCGGCCACGATGAGGTCACAGGGCCAGGCCAGCAGCAGCCCGCCGGCGATGCACCGGCCCTGCACCGCGGCGATCGACGGCTTCGGCACGTTGCGCCACCGCAGCGAGAACTCCAGGTACCGCCGCGCCTCCACCTGGTAGATCCACTCCAGGGTGATCTTCTCCGGGCCGGGTGAGCTGGACTTCAGGTCGTGCCCCGCGGAGAAGTGCTTACCTTCCCCGCGCAGCACGATCACCGCGACGTCGTTGTCCGACGCGGCCTTCGTCCAGGCCGCGTCGAGCTCCTCCAGGAGCTCCATGTTCTGTGCGTTCGCGGCGTCGGGCCGGTTGAGGCTGATCGTCGCGATCCGGTCGGCGACTTCGTAGTTGATGTACACACCAGGCTCCTCAGTTCCGGGGCAGCCCGAGCACGCAGTTCAGGCAGCGCTCGAACCATCAAGACGACTTCGAGGTTCAGGTGAGCGTACGACCCGCCCGAACCCGGATGTACCAGGTGCGGCCAGCCTCGGCCGCCCCCGTCATCCGCTCCGTCACCCACTCCGACGCCCGCTGGACCGCCTCGGATCTCCCAACATCCCAGAGTCGGGTCGCAGGTTCCACCCAACGCCGGCCCGCCGGTAGCCAGCCCGGCCATCCCGGTGCGAGAATAACATTCTCGACATCCGAAACCAGCATCTCCCACCTCTGTGGTGCGGCTACCAGCCGCGGTTGGCCGAATGTTGTAGCGCCAGTGCAGTACGTTCTGATACATGGCCCAGAAGACGGAGCTGCCCGTGAGCACGACGAAGGAAGAGCCTGCCTGGAAGCAGCGTGCCGTCGAACGCTCGACCCGGGCCGCCAAGATCCGGGCCGAGCAGCGGGTGGTCCAGTTCCTGGACGCCGCCCAGGCGATCATCTCCGAGAAGGGCTCCCTCGACCTCACCGTCCAGGAGGTCGTCGACCGGTCCCGCCAGTCGCTGCGCAGCTTCTACCAGCACTTCAGCGGCAAGCACGAGCTTCTGCTCGCTCTGTTCGAGAACGCGCTGAGCGAGTCGGCCGAGGAGATCCGCGCCGCCACCGAGACCGAGCCCGACCCCGTCAACCAGCTGCAGATCGCCGTCCGGCTGCTGTTCGAACAGAGCCACACCGACCAGGCCCGGCAGCGCCGGCCGCTGTTCACGGACTTCGCCCCCCAGCTGCTGGTGTCGCATCCGGCCGAGGTCCGGGTGGCGCACGCGCCGCTGCTCACCCTCATCACCGAGATGATGACCCGGGCGGCGGAAGCCGGTCAGCTGCGTACCGGCCTGCGGCCCCGCCGGGCGGCCGCGATGGTGATGCAGACCGCCATGTTCCTCTCCCAGTCCAACGGCGTCGCCGCGAGTGAGAACGCTCATCCCATCACCGTCGACGAGGCCTGGGAGTTCTGCTTCTCCGGCTTCGCCGGTCCGGGCGCGGTGACGGGCTCGGCTACGAGCCAGGCCTGAGCACACCCGCGGTGCGCGCGTCCTCGGTGCGCGCGTCCTCGGTGCCGCCCAGCAGCAGCTCGGCGGCGGTGTAGGGGTCGCGCCGGCCGTGCGCGACGTCGGCGGCCAGGGCCGCCAGGTCGGGATGCTCACGCAGGCGGCTCTGCGCCAGGGACAGGATCTGCGCGTGCGCCCGGGCCGTCCGGCGGGCCGCCGTGTCCGCCCGATGGTGGGCGTCGATCGCGTCGAGGAGGGCGGCCAGCCCCTCCCCCCGCGAGGCGACCAGCGTCAGCACCGGCACGTCCGTCTCCTGGCGCAGCTCGCGCACGGTCTGCTCGGCACCGTCGCGGTCCGCCTTGTTGACCACGAGCAGGTCGGCGACCTCCAGCAGGCCGGCCTTGGCGGCCTGGACGGCGTCCCCCGCGCCTGGTGTCAGCACGACGAGAGTCGGGTCCGCGACCGCGGCGATCTCGATCTCGGACTGGCCCACGCCCACGGTCTCCAGCAGCACCAGGTCGTAGCCGAGTGCGGCGAGCACCCGGACCGCCGCCGGCACGGCCGCGGACAGCCCGCCCAGGTGGCCCCGGGCCGCCAGCGAACGGATCAGCACGCCGGGGTCGGTCGTGTGCGCCGCCATCCGGATGCGGTCGCCCAGCAGCGCGCCGCCGCTGTACGGCGAGGACGGGTCGACCGCGAGCACCGCCACCCGCAGCCCGCGTTCCCGGTAGGCGCCGACCAGCGCGCCGATGGTGGTCGACTTGCCGGCGCCGGGCGGACCGGTCACTCCCAGCACCCGGATCGGGGCCGGTTCGAGCACCGCCAGCAGCTCGCCGCGGCCGGCGCCCTCGGCCATGCTGAGCAACCGCCCGACAGCGCGCAGTGAACCAGCGCGCGCGGCGGCGACATTCTCCAGAATGTTCATCGGGGACCGCCGGGGGATCCATCGGCCCGCCGCCTGGCACACGTGCCGTGGCCGGCTGTTCCGGCACCCCGGGTCTGATCGCCAACCCGCGTGAACCGGGGTCGGCAGCCAGCGGAAGACGCGATATTTCTGATCGGGATCGCATTCATGAGAATGTTAGTCTTCCAGAGCGAGAGCTTGACTAGCAAGAGAGGGAAACCTTAATGGAGATCAGCGGAAACTCCGCGCTCGTCGTCGGTGGGACCGGCGGCCTGGGCGAGGCCACCGTCCGCCGCCTGCACGCCGCGGGCGCGAAGGTCGTGGTGGCCGACGTCGCGGACGAGAAGGGCAAGGCCCTCGAGTCCGAGCTGGGCATTCGCTACGTCCGCACCGACGCCACCTCGGAGGAGGACATCCTCGCCGCGATCGCCGAGGCCAAGGCGCTCGGCCCGCTGCGGATCTCGGTCGACACCCACGGCGGCCCGGCCGCCGGTGGGCGCCTCGTCGGCAAGGACGGCACGCCGCACGCCCTGGACGCCTTCACCACGACCATCACGTACTACCTCACCTCGGTGTTCAACGTGACCCGGCTGGTGGCCGCGGCCATCGCACAGGAGGAGCCGCTGGAAGGCGGCGCCCGGGGCGCCATCGTCAACACCGCCTCGATCGCCGGCTTCGAGGGCCAGATCGGCCAGATCGCGTACGCCGCCGCCAAGGGCGGCGTCATCTCCATGACGCTGGTCGCCGCGCGTGACCTGTCGCCGCTGGGCATCCGGGTGAACGCGATCGCGCCGGGCACGATCAACACCCCGGCCTACGGCAAGGCCGCCGACAAGCTGGAGGCCTACTGGGGCCCGCAGGTCCCGTTCCCGAAGCGGATGGGCCAGTCGGTCGAGTACGGCTCGCTCGCCGAGCAGCTCATCACCAACGACTACCTCAACGGCGAGGTCATCCGCCTCGACGGCGCGCTGCGCTTCCCGCCCAAGTAGCAGGCACCCGGCCGAGGCCGGTCATCCCACCCGGCGGTCGCCGCCGCATCGGGATGACCGGCCTCGCCGGTTCCGCGCCTGTCCCGGCCTGGGCCAGGCCGGGACCCGCCCGGCCCGGGTCTCGCCCAGGCCGACCCAGGCCTCGCCGGGCCCGGGCTCAGACCTCGAGGCCGATGATCCGTCCCGCGATGATGTTCTTCTGGATCTGCGACGTGCCGCCCATGACGCTCTGCGCGCGGCTGTACAGATAGGTGCTCAGCAGCTCGGGGTCACGGGTACCGCCCGAGGCGAGGCAGGCGTGCCCGACCGACTGCTCGACCCAGGTCATCAGCAGCTTGTCCAGGGATCCGTCCGGGCCGTGGCTGACCTCGTCGAGCTGCTCGGACAGCCGCCGGCGCACGTGCAGCCGGAGCATCTCGGTCTGGACCGCGGCCCAGCGCAGCTCGTCCGACGGCGGCCCGTCGAGGGTCGCCGCCAGGTTGCGGACGGTCTTGCCGTACCGCGCGGTGAAGCCGAGCGTCGAGGGCTCCCGCTCGTGCCCGACGACGGTCATCGCCAGCTTCCAGCCCTCGCCGGGCGCGCCGACCATCTGGTCGACCGGCACCGTCGCCCCGTCGAACAGGACCTGGCCGAACTCCTTGGTCACCCCGTTCATCATCGGCAGCGGGCGCTGCTCGATGCCGGGCTGGTGCATCGACACGATGAACCCGGAGATGCCCTTGTGCCGCGGCGCGGCCGGGTCGGTGCGGGCGAGCACCAGGCACCAGTCGGCCTCGTCGGAGTAGCTCGTCCAGATCTTGTGGCCGTGCAGGACGTAGTGGTCGCCCTCCAGGGTGGCCGTAGTGGTCAGCGAGGCCAGGTCGGAGCCGGCGCCGGGCTCGCTGAAGCCCTGGCACCAGCGCTCGGTGCCGTTGATCATCCCGGGCAGGAACCGCTGACGCAGCGCCTCGCTGCCGTGCCGGCCCAGGCCGATCACCAGGTAACCCAGGCTCGGCCGGGCCGGGGCGCCGGCGCGGGCCAGCTCCTCGTCGACGATCACGTCGTAGACGGCCGGCAGCTCCTGTCCCCCGTACACCTTCGGCCAGGTGCTCCCGAAGAACCCGGCGGCGTGCAGGGCCTGATGCCACTCCCCCGCCTTCGCCCAGTACTCGTCGCCCGAGGTGGGGAACTTCTTCGCGTTCTCGGCCAGCCACGCCTGCAGCCGCGCGCGGAACGCGGCCTCCTCCGGCGAATCACGAAAGTCCAAGGTCGATCTCCTCCAGAGAAACCGGGAACAGCGCGCCGGATGTCAGCACGCGCCGCAGGAAGACGTGGGCCAGGCACTCCCAGGTGTTGCCGATACCGCCGTGGACCTGCACGGACGTCTCGCAGATGGTCTGCGCCGCCCGGGCGGTGTAGACCTTGGCGACCTGGCCGGCGCGCACCGCCTCGGCGGGCTCCAGCTCGTCGACGGCCCACGCCGCGTAGCGCAGCACGCTCACCGAGCCCTCGATCAGCGCGAGGCTCTCGGCGAGCAGGTGGGCGATGGCCTGGAACGAGCCGATGGTGCGGCCGTACTGCGAGCGCACCTTGGCGTAGTCGCACGCCAGCGCGTACGCGCCGCGGGCCGCGCCCAGGATGTCGGCGGTCGTCACGGTGAGCGCGAGCGCCTGCCAGCGCAGCGCGGCATCCGCGGAGAGCTCGCCGACCGGCTCGAAGGGCCCGCTGGCCGCGGCGTTGGTCCGGGTCAGGTCGATCCCGAACACGGGCTCGCCGACACCGACCGTGCCGACCGTGCCGCCGACACCGCCCGTGCCGCCGTCGCCGGCCGCGCGCAGGCCGAGCGCGCCGCGCAGACCGCGGGCGTCGACCGCCTCGTCGCCGACGGCGAGCGCCACCGGCTCGGCCGCCTCGGCCTCGTCCCCGAGCCGCGCGCGCAGGTCGTCGGCGAGCAGCGGCCCGAGCAGCGGGACGTCGACCAGCCCGCGGGCGAACTCCTCGACGACGAGGGCGACCTCCACCCCGGAGGCGCCGTCGGAGCGCAGCGACCGCCAGCCGGTGGCCGCGACCGCCTTCTCCAGCCGCTCGACGCGCTCGGTGTCGTCGAGATCCAGCACGGATCCGGGGCCGAGGTCGTCGGCCAGCCGCGCGGCCGCGTCCCGCAGGTCGCGTTGCTCAGTGGTCAGACGTACGTCCATAGCGCTCCTTGAGAACTCGCCGCAGTACCTTGCCGGACGGCAGGCGGGGGATGTCGTCGACGAACACGACCGTGCGTGGCCGCTTGTAGGAGGCGAGCCGCTCGCCCACCCAGGCGACGAGCGCGTCGGCGTCCACCGGGGCGCTCGTCGGCCCGGCCGCAGCTGTCCCGGCCGCAGCTGTCCCGGCCGCGACCGTCACCGCCGCGATCAGGGCCTCGCCGTCGGCGGGGTCGGGGATGCCGAACACCGCGCAGTCGGCCACCGCCGGGTGGCCGTGCAGGACACCCTCGACCTCGGCGGGGGCGACCTGGAACCCGCGGACCTTGACCATCTCCCGGACCCGGTCGGTCAGCCGCAGCCACCCGTCGGCGTCGAGCTCACCGACGTCACCGGTGCGGTACCAGCCGTCGGCGAAGGCGTCCGCGGTGGCCTCGGCGGGCAGGTAGCCGGCCATCAGCGAGTCGGTAAGGGCCTGGATCTCTCCGGTCTCGCCGGGGCCGAGCACGGCGCCGGTCTCCAGGGAGACCACGCGCAGGGTCACGCCGGGGGCGGCCTTCCCGACGCTGTCGAGCCGGGCACCGGTCAGCGGGTTGCAGGCGATGACGGGCAGCTCGCTGGCCCCGTAGGCGGGCACCCAGCCGACGCCGGTGCGGCGGGTGACCGTCTCGGCGACGCTGGCGGTGACCGGGGTGGCGCCCCACATGATGTAGCGCAGCGACGACAGGTCATAGGACTCCAGCGCCGGGTGCGAGGCCATCGCCAGCGCGATCGGCGCGACCGCCATCTCCACGGTGATCCGGTCGTGCTCGATCGAGCGCAGCACCAGGTCCAGGTCGAAGCGGCGGTGCAGGCGTAACCAGGCGCCCGTCTCCAGCGCGGTGACGATGTTGAGGATGCCCAGGATGTGTGACGGCGGGGTGGTCACCTGGATGCGGTCGGCGCCGGTCAGGCCCAGCACGTCGCGCCACTGCCCGACGGCGGTGGCGAAGGATCTCGCCGTGTGCCGGACGGCCTTGGGCAGGCCGGTGGTGCCCGAGCTGAAGACCAGCAGCGCGTCCGCGTCCGGGTCGGTGGCCGGGAACGGCCCGCCGCCGGTGGGGATCGGCTCGTCCAGGTGCCACATCGGCAGCAGGTTCCCGAGCAGCTCCTGGTCACCGACGGCCAGGCGGGCACCGGTGATGGCCAGCGCGTGCTCGATCTCGGCCTGCTTCCAGGAGGGGCTCAGCGCTACGATGGCGGCTCCCAGACGCCACGCCGCCCGGACGGCGAGCACGAACTCGGGTCGGTTCGAGGCCATGAGCGCCACCCGCTCACCGGCCCGGACCCCGTGCTTCGCCAGTGCTCCCGCCATCCCGTCGGTCAGCGCCTCAAGATGTGCCAGGCTGTACTGCCGTTCCTCGAAGACGAGCGCGGCTTGATCACTCATCGCCGCTCCTTTCGAACGGTCATCACGCGGATCGAAACGAATGGTCACCACGCTGCCAGCAGCACGTCCGAGACGCCGGTGGAAGGCTCCCCTCCCACTCCCGGAAATTATATTCTCACCTCAGTAGAATCTTCATACCAGAAGGAGGCCGTAGATGCCGAGACCCCCTCTGTTCCAGAGGGCGACCGTCACCCGGATCATCCGCGAGACCGCCGACACCCGCACCTTCGTCCTCGCTCCGAGCAGCGGCCCGTTCACCTACCGTGCCGGCCAGTTCTGCACGTTCCGGGTCGAGATCGACGGCGAGGAACTGCTGCGCTCCTATTCGATGTCCAGCGCGCCCGAGACCGACACCGAGCTGATGACGACCGTCAAGCGGGTGGCCGGCGGGCGGGTCTCCAACTGGCTCATCGACAATGTCGCCGCGGGTGACGAAGTCGAGATCACCCGGCCGTTCGGCGTGTTCTGCCTGCAGGACAACGACGCCCCGCTGCTGGGATTCTGCGGCGGCAGCGGCATCACACCGGTCATCTCGCTGGCGAAAAGCGCTCTCGCCAGCACGAAGCGTGAGGTCCGGCTGCTGTGCGCCGACCGGGACGCGCCCTCGATGATTTTCGAGGCCGCCCTGGCCGACCTGGTCGCGCGGTATCCCGACCGGCTCACCGTGGTGCGTCACCTCGACAGCGACAGCGGCTATCTCGACGCCGCCGCCGTGCTGGCCTTCGTCGGCACCGACACCGACGCCGACGTCTACGTGTGCGGCCCCGAGCCGTTCATGGACCTCGTCGAGAACGCCTTTCCCGGCCCGGGCAGGGTCTTCACCGAGCGCTTCGGCGCCGCCGCGGTGATCGCCCCCGAGTCCGACGACGCTGACGGGGCTGACGGGGCTGACGGGGCGGCGAACGCCGTGCCGGAGGTTGAGGGCACCGTCACCATCATCCTGCGCAACAAGAAGATCTCGGTGCCCCGGCGGCCCGGTGAGACCTTCCTGGAGAGCGCCCGGCGCGGCGGGCTCGCCCCGCCGTTCTCCTGCGAGTCCGGCACCTGCGCCACCTGCATCGCCAAGCTGGTGGAGGGCACGGCGACCATGCGCGTCAACGAGGCCCTCACCGAGGAGGAGATCGAGGAGGGCTACGTGCTCACCTGCCAGGGTGTCCCGGACTCGGCCTCGGCGGTCGTCCGGTACGAGTGACGTCCCGCCCGGCGCAGGCGCGGAGGTCTCCGCCGACGCGCTGCGCACGGCGGTGCGCGGATGTGCGGTGGCACCCGGGTCGGACCGAGGCCCAGCACTTAGTCAAGATTGACTAGCATAGGCGGATGTCCTCAGCAACCCGTCTGCTCGTCCTCGGTGCGATCCGGATCATGCAGCCCGTGCACGGCTACCAGGTGCGCCGCGAACTGGTGACCTGGCGGCTCGAGGAGGTGGCCAACGTCCGTCCCGGCTCGGTCTACGGCGCGATCCGAACCCTGGAACGGGACGGGTGCATCGCGGTGCACGCGCGGGACAGCGAGAGCAACCGGCCGGAGCGGACGGCCTACGTCCTCACCCCGGAGGGCGAGAAGGAGTTCACCCTGCTGTTGCGGGAGGCGTGGTGGACGGTGCGCCGCCCGGCGGAACCGCTGATCCCCGCCCTGTGCCTGATGCTCTTCATGCCGCGCGACGAGCTCGTCCGGGCGTTGCAGTCGCGCGTCACCGCCCTGGAGTCGGAGCTGGCCGAGGCCGCGTTCACCCGCGGTTCCATCGTCGACGGGGCCACCGGCGCCGACGGCGGGATCCCCGAGCACGTGCGCGAGATCTTCGACTTCACCACCGGCCGGATCCGCGCCGAGATCACCTGGGCCCGCCAGTTCATCCGCAGGATCCGCGCCGGCGCGTACTGCTTCGCCGGCGATCCCGGCTTCTCCGCCCCCGGGCCCGACCGCGCCACCGGTCCGGGCCCGCTCCCCGACAGCCCGGCAACTTCCGGCAATGACGAGGCTCCATTTACTCAAGTTTGACTAATCGTCGACCCCTGTGTGATGCTGCGCCCGTGGCAGCGGATGATCTGATTCAGGCGCGGAGCCTCACCCGCACCTTCAAGACGAAGACCGGTCCCCTCGACGCCGTCCGCGGCATCGACCTCGACGTCCGCGCAGGCGAGATCGTCGGTCTGCTCGGTCCCAACGGCGCCGGCAAGACCACCACCCTGCGCATGCTCACCACGTTGCTTCTCCCGAGCTCGGGCACGGCGACGGTCGCCGGCCTGGATCTGGTCCGCCAGGCCCGGGAGGTGCGGCGGCGCATCGGCTACGTCGCGCAGGTGGGCGCGGCGCCCAGCGCGGGGCTGCGGGTCGGCGAGGAGCTCGTCACCCAGGCCCGGCTGCAGGGCATGTCCGCGGCGGATGCGCGGGACCGTGTCGCGGAGCTCGCCCCGCGGCTCGACCTCGCCGGTCTGGAGGGCCGCGCGCTGCTGGAGCTGTCCGGTGGTCAGCGGCGCCGCTTCGACGTGGCCATCGGCCTGATGCACCGGCCGCGGCTGGTCTTCCTCGACGAGCCGACTGCGGGGCTCGACCCACAGAGCCGGGCGAACCTGTGGACGCACATCCGCTCCCTGCGCGACGACGCGGGAGTGACGGTCGTTCTGACCACCCACTACCTCGACGAGGCCGACGCGCTCGCCGACCGCATCCTGGTCATGGACGGCGGCCTCATCGTCGCGAACGACACGCCGGCCGCGCTCAAGTCCCGGGTCTCCGGTGACGTCGTCCGGCTCGGCCTGCCCGACCTGCAGGCCCGCGACCGCGCCGAGGCGGTGGTGAAGGAGGCGCATCCGATCCGCGACCTGGTCGCCACCGACACCGGGCTGCACGTGACGGTCGACGACGGCACGGTCGCCGTCGCGCCGATCCTGCGCGGCCTGGACGCCGCCGGCCTGAGCCCGACCTCGATCAGCGTCGAGCGGCCGACGCTCGACGACGTCTTCCTGACCCTGACCGGCCGGACCCTGCGCGACGAGGCGGCGGCCTGATGCGAACCGAGATCTGGGTCGTCTTCCAGCGGCAGATGCGCGTCCTGCTGCGCAATCCGGTGTGGGTCTTCTTCGGCCTGACCCAGCCGATCATCTACCTGGTGCTGTTCGGCCCGCTGCTGAAGAACGTCACCGGCGGCGGTCTCGGCGGCGACGACGCCTGGCGGGTGTTCGTCCCCGGCCTGCTGCTCCAGCTGACGATCTTCGGTGCGGGTTTCGCCGGTTTCGGCATCATCCAGGAGCTGCGCGAAGGCGTGATCGAACGGCAGCGGGTCACCCCGGCCAGCCGCGCCTCCCTCATCCTCGGCCGGACCCTGAGCAACATGGTCGTGACGGCCGTCCAGGCCCTGCTGCTGGTCGTCGTCGCCCTGCCGTTCGGGCTGCGCGCCTCGTGGAGCGGCGTCGCGTCGACGCTCGTCCTCGTCTGCCTGCTGGGCCTCGGTATCTCGGCCGCGTCCTACGCGATGGGCCTGATCCTGAAGGACGAGGACGCGTTCGCCCCGTTCGTCCAGGGCGTCTCGCTGCCGCTGCTGCTGCTGTCCGGGGTGCTGCTGCCGATGTCGCTGGCGCCGGCGTGGCTGCGGCACACCTCCCAGGCCAACCCACTGAGCTACGTCGTCGACGCCAGCCGCGCGCTGTTCCGCGGCGACTTCGGCGACCAGCACGTGTGGGTGGGCACGCTGGTCACCGTGGCGCTGACAGGTCTGCTGGCGCTGTGGGGAACGCGCGTCTTCCAGCGCCAGAGCGCCTGAGCGCCGGCGGGCCGCGCCCCGACCCGCCGTACTCGCCCGGAACCGCGCGGCCACGGCCCGGACCTACCGCGGTGGCGGCTGTAGGGAGCGGATCTCACCTGCCAGGCGGTCGCAGCCTGCCTCGAGCTCGTCGTCGGCGGTGAGGTCGAGCCACATCCGGGCCCGCAGCCGCAGTTTCGGCTCGCAGGGCTCGCGCAGAGCCATGATCAACCTGCGCTGCGCCGTCTCCAGGCCGAGATGCTCGGCGAGCACGTTCTCCAGCTCGGTGAAGGTGCCGTCCAGGTAGGCGGGCGTGAGGACGGCCAGGGTGCACCGGCTTTCGACCACCGCGCGCTCCATCTCCAGGACCAGCGGTGCGCCGAGGCGGAACGAGTCCACGTCGAGGCAGACCCGCAGGCCCCGCTGCCGCAGGCCGGGAACCAGCCGGTGGCGAACCCAGGACAGCGCCGGCTCTCGGTGCCGGTAGCTGACGAACACGTCGTACGGGAGGTCCGGCGCACCGGCCGCGCCCTGGACGCTCCCCGCGCTCCCTGTGCCCTCCAAGCCCTCCGGGCCCTCCGAGGTCGGCCGGGTCACCGGGTGAACCCGCAGGTCGACTCGTAGCTGAGGTTCTCGCCCACGAACTGGCTCCATTCTGTGCGGGTCAGGTCGCGGTTGGCGATCGCGCAGGCGCGCCGCCGCCACGACTCGGGATCGACGTCCCACTGGCGGGCCGTCCGGTCGAAGCTCGCCGAGACGAGGGTGCGGCCGTCGGGAGCGAACGCGACGTTGGTGACCGCGCCGGTATGCCCCCGCAGCGGCTCGTCGAGGCGGTACCAGCGGCCCGTGTCGTCGCGCCGCCACAGCACGACCAGACCGTCCTCTCCGCCGGTCGCGGCGGTGCGCCCGTCGGCGCTGACGGCAACGGTGTAGACCGGCCCCGCGTGCGCCGCGAGCGCGCTCTGCCGGGGCTGCCGGCGGGCCACGTCCCAGCTCCTGATGGTGCCGTGCTCGTCGCCGGTCACGAGGATCCGGCCGGCCGGGTCGAAGGCGAGGCTCTGCAGGCCGGCATCACCCACCCGGCCCAACGTGCCGGCGGACCGGCCGGCGCCGACGTCCCACAGCGCGACGATGCCGTCCAGGCCGGCGGAGGCCACCATGCGCCCGTCGGGGCTGAACGCCAGCCCGGTGACCGTGCCGGTGTGCGGGGGCAGGCGCCGGCCGGCGGGGTGGGCCTCGGACAGATCCCACAGCAGTACGGTGCGGTCGCTGGTGCCCGCCGCGAGCCAGCGGCCGTCCGGGCTGACGGCGAGGGCCGTCGTGCCCGCCGTCGTTCCCGTCGGCACCGCTCGGACCGTGTGGTCGCCCGCCACCTCCCACAGGGCGACGGCTCCGCCCTGGCCGACAGCCAGCCAGCGGCCGTCCGGCGTGAACGCGAGGGCCTGCGTCTGCCCGCTGCCGTGGAACACCGCGCGCCCACCTCCACCGCGGACGTCCCAGAGCATGACGGTGCCGTCATCGGAGGAGGTGGCGAGCAGGCGCCCGTCCGGGCTCACGGACAGGCCCCACACAGCGGCCCGGTGGCCGGTCAGTGGTGCCCGCCCGCCCGGCCGGCCGGCGAGGTCCCAGTGGATCGCGCTGCCGCCCCCGTCACCCGAGACGACGGTGCGCCCGTCCGGGCCGAAGGCGACCGACTCCAGGCCTGCCGCGTGCCCGCGCAGCGGGTCGCCGACCATGCTGCCGGTGCTGGTGTCCCAGACGACGACCGTGTGGTTCACGCCGCCGGCGGCGACGAGCCGGCCGTCGGAGCTGACCGCGACGTCCTCCACCAGGTCCAGATGGTCGGCGCGCAGCGGCAGCAGCTGCCGCCCCGCCGTGATGTCCCACATCTCGACCAGGCCGGCGTCGGTGCCAAGGGCGAGCGTTCGTCCGTCGGCCCCCAGCGCGGCCGCGGTGAAGCTTCCCGCGGGAGGCTGGACGACCCGGGTGCGGTGCGAGGTCAGGTCCCGGATGCTCGCCGCCCCGTCCAGGCCGGCCGCGCTGAGCGCGGCACCGTCGCGACTGAACGCGACGGCGGCCACCGGCGTGGCGCCGGGCAGCTCGAAGGAGTCGACCGGCACGCGCCGGGCCACATCCCAGACCGTGGCCACCCCGCCCGCGCTCTGGCCGCCCGCGCTCTGGCCGTCGCGGGCTCCGCCGCCGACCGCCAGGACGGCGCCGCCCGGGCCGAACGCGACGGACCACACCGAGTCCTGCGCGGCACGCAGCGGCGGTCCGAGTGGGCGCCCGCCGGCCACGTCCCACAGCTGGGTCGTGCCGTCGAGGCTGCCCGAGGCGAGCGTCCGGCCGTCCGGGCTGAAGGCCAGGGCCTGGATCGCGTCTCGCTGGTCGCTCGCCGTGGCACCCGCCCGGCGCTGATGGTCGGCGTCCCACCAGGTCACCGTGCCCGTCTCGGAGCCGGTCGCCACCGTTCGCCCGTTCGGGCTGACCGCGACCGCGCGCACCGGCACACCGGCACCGACGGGTCCGGCGACGCCGGCTGATCCGCCGGCGCCGCTACCGGCGAGGACGCTGACCAGGCGTGGGTCACTGTTCTGCAGCGCGGACAGCAGCGCGCTGTGCGCCTCGGCCGTGTCGTCCACACGGGAGGCCTGGGCGGCGAGCAGGAGCGCTCGGGAGACCTGGCTGGTCTGGGCCGCGACCGCCTGGGCGGCGAGCTGGCGCGACAGCGCCGCGCGGCTCTGCACGGCGGCCAGATCGGCCTGCCTGCCAGCCCGCACCGACTGCGCGACCGCCAGCCCCGACGCGGCGATCGCCAGCGTCAGGAACGCGGCAAGTCCCCGCGCGAACCAGCGCAGCCGCCGGTTCGTGCGCCGCGCTGCCGCGAGCTCACCGGCCTGGCGGGCCTGACCGGCGTGGAGGAAGTCCCGTTCGAGCCGGTTGAGCTCCGCGCTGTTCGCCGTGGCCCAGTCCGCGGCGGCGGCGAGCCGAGCCCCCCGGTAGAGGTCGCTGTCGTCACGGCCACCGGTCGACCACTGCTCGGCGTCGCGGGCCAGCGCCCGCGCGACGAGCAGGTCCTGGCGGGCCGTGTCGATCCACTGGCGCAGCATCGGCCAGCCCGCGATGAGGGCCTCGTGCGCGAGGTCGACGCACCGCTGCGCTCCGCTGTTGTCACCGCTCGGCGTCAGCAGCCGGGCATCGAGCAGCCGGGCGAGGACGACGTCGAACACCGCCGGATCCTCGTCAACAGCCCGCAGCACGGACACCGGCTGCTGACGGCGCGTGTCGCCACGGCCGTCGCCCGGCTGGACCAGGCGCAGCAGAACCCGGCGGACGACGGCACGCTGCGCCGGGGTCAGCCCGGCCAGCACCCCGTCCGCGCGGAGGGCGAGCACGGCGGCGAGGCCCCCGCGCCCGTCGGTGCCCAGCTGATCGTAGGTGGCGAGGGTGAGCAGCCGGCGGTCCCGCTCGTCCCACAGGGTGGCCATCGTCTCCTGCACCAGCGGCAGCGAGCCCGGCTCGTCCGCCGCATCGGCGATCAGGCGTTCGACCAGGCCCCGGTCCACCTGGACGCCGACGTCGCCGGCCGGCCGAACGATCGCCTCGCGCAGCGACGCCCCTCGCAGCGGCGCGATCTCGACTCGTTCGCCCAGGTCGAGCGGCCACAGTGGGCTGGTCATCAGTTCCGGGTAGAAGTCCGCCCGCAGCGTCGCGACCACCCGGCAGGACTCGACGCCGCGCAGCTCGACGAGCGTGGCCAGGAAGGCGGCCCGGGCGTCCGCCGGCGCCTGGGCGAACACCTCCTCCAGCTGGTCGACGACGAGCAGCAGCCGGCCCGCCGGCTGCGCCTCGCCGTCGGAGGTCACCTCACCGTCGGACGGCACCTCACCGTCGGACGGCACCCGGCCGGCAAGCACAC
Source organism: Frankia sp. R43 (assembly GCF_001306465.1). NCBI lineage: Bacteria > Bacillati > Actinomycetota > Actinomycetes > Frankiales > Frankiaceae > Frankia > Frankia sp. R43. The sequence goes on from NZ_LFCW01000009.1 coordinate 305,067, forward strand.
CTGCCACCGCCGAGGCGGCCGGCACCGACAGCTGCGCGGCTGGCCCCCGCCGCGTGAGCTCCAGCGCCCCGGTGAGGGCTGACATCGGTGCCGCGCCTGGCCGCAGCGTCCGCACCAGCCACCGGTCCGGGTCTGCGCCGAGCCGGGGCACCAGACCGGCGAGGACCAACGATGACTTACCCGAGCCGGACGGACCGACGACCAGGGTGAACGGTTGCGACCGCACCCGCCGCCGCAGGTCGGAGATCTCGCGATCACGACCGTGGAAGAACCGGGTGTGCGTCCGGCCGAACGGAGCCAGGCCCGGGTAGGGGCAGCGGATCTCCTCGGCCACCGGTGGCTCCGGCTGGGCGAGGAACGCCCGCAGCCGGGCGGCCTGTGCCTCCCAACGGCTGCGATCAGTGAAGTCGAGCCGGACCCGGAAGCCGACGCGCAGCGGGATGTCGCACGGCTCCCGCAGCACCGGGACGACCCGGGCGGCGGCCCCGTCGACGGCACCGGTGCCGTCGACGGCGATGTCCTGGTAGGAGGCCAGCAGCTCCGCGAGCAGAGCCCATCTGTCGGTCAGGTACGCCGGAGTCAGCACCACCACGGTGGCGCGACTGCCGAGTACCGCCTGTTCGAACGCGGTGACAACCGGCTCGCCCGGTGGGAACTGGTCGGCGGTGAGCACCTGGTCGGCGCGCAGCCCGAGAGCGGGCGTCAGGTAGCCGGCCACCCACTCGCGGTCGGCCTCCGCATAGCTGAGAAAGATCCGGTCCCCGTCAGCCATGCTGCGACGTCGTTGACGTCCCCGGCTCCTGGCTCGCATCGGAACCGGACGTCGACGCCTGGTCCGGGCCCGCGGTGTCCGCCGGCTCCGTGACCGGGTCCGGCTGCGCGCCGTAGCGGGCCAGCGCGGTCACATCACCGGTGATCGTGATCGTGCACGAGAGCGACCGTGTGCCCGCACAGGTGTCCCTGCCCCGCCCCGCGCCGGTGACCTCCCACCGGCCGAAGACCTCGGAGGTGGGCTCCGTCGCGACAAGTGTTATCTGCCGCCCGGACGCCACCTGGAACGTGCAGTTCGGCGGGCACCGGACCGTCCCTCGGGAGGATTCGACGAGGACCTCGCCTCCCTCGGTGCTGACCGAGAGCGTGTAGGTCCTGCCGCCGTCGCCCGAGGTGGAACCGACGCCGGAGCCAGGTCCCGGATCGGCGGAGACACCGCTGTCCGAACCGGGATCGAGAAAGGAGCTGTCGCCGCGACTGCTGTTGTCTTCGTCCGAGGAGCCACACGCGCCCAGCAGGACGAGCGCCACCGCGGCCAGGACCGCGGTCAGGCCTGTGCGCATTCGGCCCGGCATGGTTCCTCCACTCGGCATCGGCGGCCTTCCACTCACGGCCGTTCCAGAAACAGTGATCCCGGCCGAAATCACGGCGGCCGGCTGCCTGACAGACCGAGACTGGACGGAGAAGGCGACCGAGGACAGTTCCCGGTCCATTCAATGGACCGGTCATTGCACGGATATGATTCCGCCCGGCGAACCGCGCGGACGCCTTACCCGGAAAGCTGCGGATGCCGGTAGGCGCAGCCGCAGTCCTCTCCGCGGCAGCCAGCCCAGGCAGCTTGGCTCGGCGGCGACCAGAGGCCACTTGGTTCGGAGGGCGCATGACGGCGATCACGGGTGAGAACACAGCCACCGCCCAGAGAGCTCCCGCCGACCCGTCTCCCCCCTCCGCAGGCACACGCCCGGCCACCCCGGCGCACCCGGCGGCGGGCTGCGACGATGGCGACCAGGAGCCAGCGGGCAAATCCGGTCAAGGCGTCCTTGAGCGCGCGTTCCAGCTGTTGGATGCCGTTTCCGGTGAGGGAACGGCCGGGCTGTCCCGGCTGGCGAGATTGGCGGATCTGCCCAAGGCGACCACGTATCGCCTGCTCGATCAGCTGGTCGCGGTGGGCGCCGTCGAGCGGGTGCATTCGGCGTACCGCGTCGGGCCAGCCGTGCATCGGATGAGGAATGTCCGGCCGTCGCACACACCGCTGCTTCGTGCGTCCCGCACACCCGTTCGCGACCTGGTTCGGGACTCCGACGCCACGGTCGTCATCGCCGTGCTCCGTGACGACCCGGACGTTGTCGTGGTCGACGCCGTCAGTGTGCTGGCCCCGGCGCATGGTGTCGTCCTCAGCCCGATCAGCTCCGCTCCGCCCGCGACCGCCACCGGGCAGGTCCTTCTCGCCGAACGGCCTGACCTCTACGGGCCGCCCCAGTTCTCGGAGGCCGAGTGGCGCCGGGCCCGCGCCGATATCCGTGACCGCGGCGTCGCCATGGACAGCCAGGTACTCGTTCACGGAATCTGCTGCGTGGCCGCCGCCATTCGCCAGCCGAACGGGCAGGCCGTCGCATCAGTCGCCGTCGTCACGGCCGCCGAGCGGGTCTCGATGCGACACACCGACCAGGTGCGACGCGCAGCGGCGAGCATCAGCCGCAACCTCGCCATGCGCGGCTGAACCCGTGTTTCGCCAGGCGGATTCCGCGCTGCCGACCAACCTCTGCGATCTTGTAAAGGGGCATGGGGGTTGGGTGGGGCCGACGCCGAAGGCGTCGAGCAGGTGGTGCTGGAGCGGTGGCGGCCAGGTTGGTCAGCAGGGCGTACCAGCCGTCGGCCGGGGCTTCGGCGTCCAGCGCTGGCTGGTCGAACGTCCATGAAGGCGGCTTTGACGGCCTGGTCGCGCCGGGTGCCTCTCCAACCCGGCTGACGTCGGCATGCCTGTGCGGGGCCGGGGTAGGGCATTTCCAATGGTGGACCGGATCGAGGCGATGGAGCCGGGTGCCGGCTGGGCGCTGGCTCACGCGAATGACATCGCGCATGCCGACGCCGAGGTCGGCATCTGGGATCGCGACATCGTCAGCGGGAAGCTGACCTGGGACCGACGCACCGCCGAGTTGCACGGCCTGCGCCTCGACGAGTTCGGCGAGACGATGACGGACTTCTACGCGACCATCCACCCTGACGACCTTCCCAGGGTGCGGGAGGCCGTGGACAGTGCCATCGCGGCCTGCGGCTCCTACCTGGCCGAGTACCGCGTGGTGTGGCGGGACGGCTCCCAGGTGTGGGTACAGGGGCTGGGCCGGATCGTGGCCAGCTCCGCCGGCGAGGCGACCCGCGTGATCGGGCTCGTCGTCGACGTCACCTGGCGGCACGCGATCGTGGACATGCTGCAGCGCGCCATCCTTCCGCAGACCCTTCCAGACCTGCCCGGCATGGGCCTCGTCGCCCGCTACCTGCCGGCCACCCGCGACGCCGGCGTCGGTGGTGACTGGTACGACGCGTCCCTGCTCCCCGACGGCGCGGTCCTGCTGGTCGTCGGCGACGTCGCCGGCCACGGGCTGCCAGCCGTGGCCGCGATGGCCGAGCTGCGCCACGCGACGCGTGCCTACGCCCTCGCCGGCTACTCGCCGGCCGGCATCACCACCCAGCTGTCGACGAACCTCGCTCCCGACCCGGACGGCACCACAGCCACCGCCGTCGTGAGCCGTCTCGACCCGGCCACCCACCGGTTCACCTGGTCATGTGCCGGCCACCTGCCGCCCCTGGTGCTCACCGGCGCCGGTCCCGACTACCTCGACGACGTCCACGGCCCGATCCTCGGCGCCGCCCCGCGGCTCGCCTACGGGCAGACCGACCTGAGCCTGCCGCCGGGCGCCCAGCTCCTGCTCTACACCGACGGGCTCGTGGAACGCCGGGGTGCCTCCCTCACCGACCGGCTCGACACGCTGGCCCGCGCCGCGGCCGGCCACAGCCCCGGCGGGCTGGGCGGTCTCGCTGACCTCTGCGACGGCATCGTCACGGACCTCGCCGGGCCGGCCGGCCGGGAGGACGACCTCTGCCTCCTCGCCGTCCGGGCTCCGTAGCGGGGGCGAGCGCCCCCGCTACGGCCGATCGTCATTGAGCGTGATCGAACGCGAGACCGGCCAGGTCATTGGCCCGGCCGACAGACTGGTCCCACGGAGCGTTCCGCCCGTCACGAGCCCAGTCCGCTGCCGGCCGTGGCGGTCCGGCCGGCTACGGCTGGCCCGGCTGGCCGCCGTGTTCGCCCAGGCGCGGCGGCGGCCCGTAGTCGGGCTCGTAGCCGTGGACAAGGATCGGGCTGCCGACCAGCCGGAAGTCACCGGCGCGCACGACCATCTCCGGTGTCGCTTCCAGCGCCTCGGGCAGCGAACGCACCTTCGCCGCCGGGACACCGAGGCGCTTCAGCCGCGTCTCCCAGCCCTGCGCGGTGTCGGCGGCGAGCGCCGCGGTGACCACGGCGAGCACCTCCTCGCGCCGGGCCGCGCGTTCGGCCATCGTCTCGAAGCCCGTCACGCCGGCCTCGGTGGAGAACTTCTTCCAGAAGCCGTCGTGGGTGACGAACAGCGCCAGGTAGCCCTCGGCGGTGGGGAACAGCTGCGCCGGCACGTAGTACGAGTGCGCGCCGAACGCCATCCGCCGCGGCTCGGTGCCCTCGTTGAGGTAGGCCGAGGCGCGGTAGTTGAGCTGGGAGAGCATGACGTCGCGCAGTGAGACCTCGAGCTGCCCGCCGCGACCGGAGACGATCTGCGCGAGCAGCGCCAGCGCCGCGGTGAGGCCGGCGGAGTTGTCGGCCGAGGAGTAGCCGGGCAGCGTCGGCGGGCCGTCCGGATCGCCGGTGAGCGCGGCGACCCCGGTGGCCGCCTGGATGACGTAGTCGAACGCCGGGTCGTCGCCGGCGGACAGCCCGAAGCCCGTCAGCGCCACGCAGACGATCTTCTCGTTGTACGGGCGCAGCGCCTCGTAGGTCAGGCCGAAGTTCCGGATCGCCGACGGTTTGAGGTTGACCACGAGCGCATGCGCGTCGGCCACCAGCTCGTGCAGGCGGGCCTGGCCCGCCTCACCGGTCAGGTCGAGGCGGATGCTGCGCTTCCCGCGGTTGATGCTGGCGAAGTAGGCGTCGCTGACCTGCCGCGAGAGATCCCCGCCGGGCGGTTCGAGCTTCGTCACCTCGGCGCCGAGGTCGGCGAGCATCATCGTCGCGTACGGGCCCGCGAGGATGTGACCGACCTCCAGGATGCGGATACCGGCCAGGGGGCCCGCGCCTGACCGAGGTTCCGGGCCTGCCTGAGGTTCCGGGCTCATCTGACCTCCGCCGCGAGGGCCGCGATCACTTCCCGGGTCCGCCGCTTGGAGGCGATCAGCTCGTCGCGGTTGTCACCGATGGGCAGCAGCCGCACCGACAGGTCGGTGCAGCCGGCGTCGGCGAACCGCCGGAAGGCCGCCAGGATGGCCGCCTCGTCGCCGACCGCGGCGATGTCCCCGACGTTGGTGGCGTCGCCCTGGTCGAGCAGGCGCTGGTAGTTCGGGGAGACCTCGGCCTCGCCGAGGATGCGGTTAGCCCGCTCCCGCGCGGTGTCCTCCTCCCCCGGCGCGCACAGGCACACCGGGATGCCGGCGACGATCCGCGGCGCCGGGCGGCCCGCCTCGGCCGCCGCCTTGGTGATCCGCGGCACCACGTGCTCGCCGACCGCGCGCTCGTCGGCGAGCCACAGCACGGTGCCGTCGGCCTGCTCGCCGGCGATGCGCAGCATCACCGGCCCGAGCGCGGCGAGGAACACCGGCAGCGGGGCGACCGGCCCGATCTCCATCGGGTTGTGGACGGTGAACGTGCCGTTCTCGACATCCACCGGCCCCGGCCCGCTCAGCGCGGCCTTGAGGACCTCGAGGTAGTCGCGGGTGAACCCGGCCGGCCTGTCGTAGGGCAGGCCGAGCATGTCGCGGACGATCCAGTGGTGCGACGGCCCGACGCCGAGCGCGAGCCGCCCGCCGGTGGCCGCCTGCGCCGACAGGGTCTGGCGCGCGAGCGCGATCGGGTGCTGCGGCTGCAGCGGGACGACCGCCGTGCCGAGCTCGATCCGCTCGGTGCGGGCACCCATCAGGGCGACCGCGATGAGCGCGTCGAAGTCGGAGGGCACCTGGGGGATCCAGGCGGTGTCCATCCCCGCGCCCTCGGCCCACAGGACGTCGTCGATCATCCGCCCGACCTTGCGCGCGGAGTCACCCCGCTCCGGTCCGATCATCACGCCGACCCGCATTGGACCCTCCGGTTCTCGTTACGTCCCGATCTCGTCACATCGATGTCGCGCTCGCGCGCTGCCGTGAACCCGCCCCCGGCACGGCGACCCGCGCCAGGCCTGTGCCAGGCCGGTGCCGGGGCAGGGGGCGGTCGGCGCCGGATCGGCGTCAGGGCGTGGTGGCCGCCGCCGTCAGCTCCCGGACCCGGGTGACCACCTCGTCGAGCGAGGTGCCGGTCGGGAACACCGCGGCGGCGCCGACCTCCAGCAGCTTCGGGACGTCCGCCGGCGGAATGGTGCCGCCGACCACGACCGCGATGTCACCCGCGTCGGCCGCGCGCAGCGCCTCGATGGTGCGGGTCGTCAGCGCGATGTGCGCGCCGGAGAGGATGCTCAGGCCGACCAGCGCCACGTCCTCCTGCAGCGCGATCGTGACGATGTCCTCGATGCGCTGGCGGATGCCGGTGAACACGACCTCGAAACCGGCGTCCCGCAGCGTACGCGCGATGATCTTCGCGCCGCGGTCGTGCCCGTCCAGGCCGGGCTTGGCGACGAGAACCCGGGCCGGCATCAGAACACCACCGGCTGCTGGAACTCGCCCCAGACCGCCTTGAGGGCGGCGACCATCTCGCCGACCGTGCAGTAGGCGTTGGCGCAGTCGATCAGGTTGTGCATCAGGTTCCCGTCTCCCTCGGCGGCGCGGGCGAGCGCGTCGAGGCTGGCCCGCACGGCGGTGCCGTCCCGCTCGGCCTTCACCTTCGCCAGCCGCTTCAGCTGTCGTTCACGCCCGTCCGCGTCCAGCTCGTAGGTGGCCAGGTCGGGTGCCGGCTCGTCGGCGACGAACCGGTTCACCCCGACGATGGGCACCGTGCCGTCCTCGATGTCCTTGTGCAGCTGGTAGGCCTCGTCGGCGATCAGGCCCTGCAGGTAGCCGTCCTCGATGCAGCGGACCATGCCGCCGTGCGCCTCGAGGTCGTCCATGATCTCGATGATGCGGGCCTCGGTGGCGTCGGTCAGCGCCTCGACGAAGTAGGAGCCGCCGAGCGGGTCCGCGGTGCGGGTGACGCCGGTCTCCAGGGCGAGGATCTGCTGGGTGCGCAGGGCGAGGGTCGCCGACTCCTCGCTGGGCAGCGCGAACGGCTCGTCCCAGGCGGCGGTGAACATCGACTGGACGCCGCCGAGCACCGAGGCCATCGCCTCGTAGGCCACCCGCACGATGTTGTTCTGCGCCTGCGGCGCGTACAGCGAGGCACCGCCGGCGACACAGCCGAAGCGGAACATCGACGCCTTGTCGGCGGTCGCGCCGTACCGCTCGCGCACGATGGTCGCCCAGCGCCGGCGGCCGGCCCGGTACTTGGCGATCTCCTCGAAGAAGTCGCCGTGGGTGTAGAAGAAGAAGGAGACCTGCGGGGCGAACTGCTCGATCGTCAGGCGCCCGCGCTCGATCACGGTGTCGCAGTAGGTGACACCGTCGGCGAGGGTGAAGGCCATCTCCTGCACCGCGTTGGCGCCGGCGTCGCGGAAATGCGCGCCGGCGACCGAGATGGCGTTGAACCGCGGCACCTCGGCGGCGCAGAACTCGATGGTGTCGGCGATGAGGCGCAGCGACGGCGTCGGCGGCCAGATCCACGTCCCGCGGGAGGCGTACTCCTTGAGGATGTCGTTCTGGATCGTGCCGGTCAGCTTCGACCGGGGCACCCCGGAACGTTCCGCGGCGGCCACGTAGAAGGCCAGCAGGATCGCGGCGGTGCCGTTGATGGTGAAGCTGGTGCTGATCTTGTCCAGCGGGATGCCGTCGAAGAGCACCTCGGCGTCGGCGAGCGTGTCGACGGCGACGCCGACCCGGCCGACCTCCTCGGTCACCTCCGGGTCGTCGGAGTCGTACCCGCACTGGGTGGGCAGGTCGAGCGCCACCGACAGGCCCGTCCCGCCCTGGTCGAGCAGGTAGCGGTACCGGCTGTTGGACTCCTCCGCGGTGCCGAAGCCGGAGTACTGCCGGAAGGTCCATGTGCGCCCCCGGTACCCCTTGGCGTAGTTGCCGCGGGTGAAGGGGAAGCGGCCCGGCTCCGGTGGCTCGGCCCCGCGGTCGGCGGGGCCGTACACCGGACTGACCGGCAGGCCGGAATTGGTCTGGACAGAATCGCTCATCGTCGCTTCATTACTTTCTGGAGGCGGAAGACCGATACCTCGACTTGCCCTGATCGGTGCTCGGTGTTCGGTGCGGTGCTAGCGCAGCTGGTCCTTCATCACTTTTCCGGACGCGTTCAGCGGCAGGCTCTCCAGGAACTCGACGTGCCTGGGCACCTTGAAGCCGGCCATCTTCTCCCGGCTCCACGCGATCAGCTCGTCGGCGGTGACCGGGCCGCGCCGGACCACGAACGCCTTGCCGACCTCGCCGAGGCGGTCGTCGGGCACGCCGATGACCGCGGCCTGCGCGACCGCGGGATGCCCCAGCAGGTAGCCCTCGATCTCGGCCGGGTAGGCGTTGAAGCCGCCGACGATGAACATGTCCTTCTTGCGGCCGATGATCCGCAGGTACCCGCGCTCGTCGAGGGTGCCCAGGTCGCCGGTGTGCAGCCAGCCGTCGGGGTCGATCGTCTCGGCGGTGGCGGCGGGGTCGTCCAGGTAGCCCTGCATCACCGTGTAGCCGCGGATCAGCACCTCGCCGTCGTCGGCGATGGAGATCTCCACGCCGTCGCAGGCCTTGCCGACGGTGGTGGCGATGTCCTCGAAGGAGTCGCCCGGCCGCGAGGCGGTGGCGGTGCCCGCCTCGGTGAGGCCGTACCCGGTCATGATCGACTGGAAGGGCAGCTCCTGCTTCATCCGCCGGATCAGCTCGACCGGGATGTCGGCCGAACCGGTGACGGCGCACCGTAACGAGGAGACGTCCGCGCTGCCCCGCGCCGCCAGTATCGAGTGGTAGAGCGTGGGCGGGCCGGGGAGCATGGTGATCCGCTCCCGCTCGATCAGCTCGAGCAGCCGGTCCATCTCCAGGACGGCCATCGGCACGATGGTCGCGCCCCGGATCAGGGCGGCGACGATCCCGGCCTTGTAGCCGAAGTTGTGGAAGAACGGGTTGACGATCAGGTACCGGTCGCCCTCCCGCAGATCCGCCTGGTAGCACCACTCCGCGTACAGCCGCAGCGTCTGGTGGTGGTTCATCATGACGCCCTTGGGCCGCCCGGTCGTCCCGGACGTGAACAGGATGTCGGCGATGTCGTCACCATCGGTGACCACCGGTGCGTCCAGCGGCGCCCCGGAGGTCAGGAAGCCCGACTTGATGTCGACGGCGGGCACGGCGGTGATACCGGCGTACGCCTGCCCGAGGAAGCCCTCCTGGACCAGGACCATCCTCGCCCCGCTGCGGGTGAGGATGTCGTTCGCCTCCTCGGCCTTGTAACGGGTGTTCACGGGCACCAGCACCCCGCCGGCGGTCAGCAGCCCGAAGGCCGCGATGATCCACTCGGCGGAGTTCGGCGCCCAGATCGCCACCCGGTCGCCCTTGCCGACGCCCGCCGCCGCGAAGGAACCCGCGGCGGTGCGGACCCGGCCCACCAGCTCGGTGTAGGTGAGGCGCAGTGCCCCGTCGACGACCGCTTCGGCGTCACCGAAGCGGTCGGCGGCGCTGAGCACCATCTCCGGGATGGTCTCCCACTTCATGCGTCGATCAGCCTGGCCAGGTTGCCGCCCATGATCTTGGCCTGGTCCTCCGCGCTGAGGTCCTTGAGCACCTCGACGTAGCTCACCGGGTCGCCGAGGCCCTCGGGGTGCGGGTAGTCGGAGCCGAAGAGCACCCGCTCGACCCCGATCAGCTCGGAGAGCTTGCCCATGTCCTCCTCCCAGAAGGGGCTGACGTGGACGTTGCGCCGGACCACCTCGATCGGGTTCTCCAGGAACTGCTGCGGGTACTTCTTGTAGATGTCCTTCAGCTCGGAGAGCAGTGGGGCGACCCAGGACGCGCCGTTCTCGATGACCGCGATCTTCAGGGTCGGGAACCGGGACAGCGCACCGTGGCAGACCAGCGCGGCCACCGTGTCCTGGATGGGGCGCCACTGGCCGAACATGCGGAAGGCGTCCGGCTGGAACGGCAGGTACTCGCGGACCTTGCCCTCCCAGTCCTGGGTGTAGCGGTTGTAGCCGCTGTCCGAGGAGTGCAGGCCGACCAGGATGTTGTGGTGCACGACCCGCTCCCAGAACGGGTCGAACTCCGGCAGGCCGAAGGACCGCGAGCCGTTGAAGCCGGGCACCGGCGCCGGCCGGATCAGGACGGCCTTCGCCCCGCGCGCCACGACCCACTCCAGCTCCTCGATCGCCTTCTCGACGATCGGCAGGGTGATGACCGGCGTGGTGAAGATGCGGTTCTCGTAGTTGAACTGCCAGGTCTCGTACAGCCACTCGTTGAGGGCGTGGATGACGACGTGGGTCAGTTCCGGGTCGTCCCGCATGCGCTCCTCGATGAGGCTCGCCAGCGTCGGGAACATCAGCGTCCGCTCGAGGCCCTGCTCGTTCATCAGCTCGATGCGGGACTTCGGCTCGCGGAAGGCCGGGATCGACCGGATCGGCTTGCCGACGATCTCACGGTAGGACTTGCCCTCGGGGTTCCCGATCTTGAAGAACTCCTCCTGGGCGCCCGGGCGCGCGACGACCTCGAAGGTCGGGTTGGGGATGTAGTCGCTGATCTGGCCCCGGATCGCGATCTTCGTGCGGCCGTCCACCTGGACGTACCGGATCGCGCCCCTGTACGCCTCCGGCAGGAACTTGGTGAAGGCGTCCTCGGTCTCGTACAGGTGGTTGTCCGCGTCGAAGACGGGGTACGGCGACACTCGCGTAGGCATGAGATCCTCCCTTACTGATATGGAGAACCCTATTCTCTTCCCCGCTGTGCCGCAATGTCTGCCTGCTGCGCGGTGTCCCGACGCGCAATGACTGCTCGTAGGACCGCCTTTTGGATCTTACCGCTGGGGGTGCGCGGGAAGTCCTCGATCTCGACCAGCTCCTCGGGCCACTTCTGCCGGGCCAGCCCCGCCTGCTGGAAGTGCGCGCGCACCGCGTCCAGGGTCGGCAGCGCGGCCCCGTCCTGCAGGCGGAGCACCGCGGCGGCGTGCTCGCCGAGCCGGGCGTCGGGCGCCGCGACCACCGCGGCCTCGGCGACACCGGGCATGGTCAGCAGCACCTCCTCGACCTCCAGCGCGCTGATGTTCTCCCCGCCGCGGATGATGAAGTCGGCCTTGCGGTCGACGATCGTCAGGTACCCGTCGGCGTCGAGCACCCCGACGTCGCCGGTGCGGTACCAGCCGTCGGCGTCGAAGACCTGCGCGGTCAGCTCGTCGTCGAGGTAGCCCAGGCACAGGTCCGGGCCCCGACTGAGGATCTCCCCGTCCGGTTCGAGCCGGATCTCCACACCGGGCAGGACGTCCCCGTCGGTGAACAGGCGCTTGTCCGGTCCCGCGGTGTACCGGGAGCCGGTGATCGAGGGATGCTCGGTGCTGCCGTAGGAGCGGAACACCGTGATGCCCAACTCGTCCAGCCGGGTGGTGACCGCCGCCGGCACCGACGACCCGCCGAGCCCGGCGTAGCGCATCCCGACCAGGTGCTCGGGGGTGAAGTCGGGGTGGTCCAGCAGGCTGGTCATGAAGTACGTGGCGCCGCCGCCGACGGTGAGGCCGCCGGTGCGCATCAGCTCCAGCGCCTGCGCCGGGTCCCAGACGTCGGCCAGGTTGATCGGACGTCCTTCCAGCACCGGGATGAGGAAGGCGTTCAGCATGCCGATGAAGTGCCCGATCGGCGCGGCGGTGAGCTGGCGGCCGCGGTCCGGGGGGTAGAGGCCGGCGAGCTGGCGGGTCTCGAAGCCGAGCGTCCGATGACTGTGGATGACGCCCTTGGGGTCGCGGGTGGTGCCGGAGGTGAACGCGATCACCGCCGGGGCGCCCGGGTCCGCCGCGACGGTGCCGGGCATCGGGTCGTCGGCGAGCAGGTCGTCGAACGCCAGCGGCTCGCCGCTCGGGCGCCCCACCACGCCGACGACGGGCACTCCGGCGACGAGGTCGGGCTGGAACTCCAGCCGCCCGAAGCCCTGCGCCGTGACGAAGACCTTCGGCGACGTCCGTTCCAGGATGTAGCCGACCTCCTTGCGGCCGTAGAAGTGCACCACCGGCACCACGACCGCGCCGAGTAACGCCGAGGCCCAGAAGGTCGCCGCCGCCTCCACCCAGTTCGGCAGCTGGAACACCACGACGTCGCCGGGGCCGACCCCGCGGGCGCGCAGCCCGGCCGCCAGCCGGCGCGCGACCTGCTCGACCTCGCGGAACGTGCCGTTCCACGGCCGCACCGCCGAGTGGACCCGGAACTGCGCGTCCGGCGCGGCCGCCAGGCCCGTGGCCAGGATGTCGCCCAGCGTCTCGGACGTCCACCAGCCCTCGGACTCGTACCGCCTGACCAGCTCGGGGGGAACCGTGCGCATCGCGTGAGCTCCGATCTGTGCTATTCCCGGACTCTCCCAGGACACTCGGGCAGGTTCCACAGGTACCCCGCGGGCCGCCGGCATCCGCGTGCGGCGGAAGGCCGGCAATCTCACAGGGGAACTCTGGATTTTAGGCGGGAATGTTACTCTCCATATTTAGAATTGTATTCTCAACCTGGAGTTGGGTCCATGATTGATCTTGAGCTGGACGCCGGGCTCGCCGTCATCACGATCGACCGGCCCGAGGCGCGCAACGCCATCTCCCTGGCCACCATGGGTGAGCTGGAGAAGGCCCTCGACGCCGCCGACGGCGCCGGGGCCCTGGTCATCCGGGGCGCCGGCGACCGGGCGTTCGTCTCCGGCGGCGACCTCAAGGAACTCGCCGCCCTGCGCACCGAGGACGAGGCGACAGCCATGGCCCTGCGGATGCGCGCCATCTGCGACCGGCTCGCCGCGTTTCCCGCCCCGGTGATCGCCGCCGTCAACGGGCACGCCCTGGGCGGCGGCGCCGAGGTCGCGGTGGCCGCCGACATCCGCGTCGCCGCCGACGACATCAAGATCGGATTCACCCAGTCGACGCTGGCGATCATGCCGGCGTGGGGCGGCGCCGAACGGCTGGCCGAGCTGGTCGGGCCCGGCCGCGCGCTGCTGCTCGCCGGCACCGGCCGGGTCCTGACCGCCGCCGAGGCCGAGGGGCTCGGGCTGGTCGACCAGGTCCTGCCGCGGGCCGCCTTCGACGAGGGCTGGCGGGCACTGGCCCACTCCCTCACCGGCGCGCCCGCCCGCGGCATCAAGCACGTCCTGCGCCGCGCCGCCGGTGCGCCGCTGACCGAGGCACACGCCGAGGACGCGGCCCGGACCTTCGCCCGGCTGTGGGTGGACGACGAGCACTGGGCCGCCGTCGAGCGGGCCGGCGCCAGGCGCGCCCGCTGACCGTGCCGGCCGCCCGGACCCGACCGGCCGCAGGAGCGCCCGATCGGGTCCCGGGCGCGGCCGCGGCCAGTGACACACGGTCCCGCAACGCGCGGTCCCGCTGCCCGCGGCGCGCGGCGCGGCTCAGGTGACCGCGCCGGCGGTCTTCAGCTCGATGATCCGCTCCCAGTCCAGCCCCAGCTCCAGGAGGATCTCCTCGGTCTGCGCGGCGAAGTCCGGCGCCGGGCCCAGCTCGGGCGCCTGCACGTCGAACTGGACCGGGCTGGAGACCAGTTCCAGGTCGCCGGCGGACAGCAGGTACTCGTTGGCCCGGATCTGCGGGTCGCCGCTGACCTGCAGCGAGTCCTGCACCGGCGCCCACGGGCCGGAAAGCGTGCCCAGGCGCTCCGTCCACTCGGCGAGGGTGCGCGCGGCGAACGCCTCCCGCAGGATCTCGACCGCCTCCGCCGTGTGCGCGGCGATCTGCTCGGCGGACGAGAAACGCGGGTCGTCGGCGAGCTCCGGGCGGTCGATGTGGCGGACGACGTCCGGCCAGTACCGGCCCGGCTGGAGCATGACCAGCGAGAGGAAACGGCCGTCCGAGGTGCGGTAGAGCCCGGAGAGCGGGTTGCTCGGCGAGCCGTGCGCGCCTGCCGCCGGGGCCTGCAGCGGCTCGTCGAGCAGCATGGACAGGGAGATCGTCTGGCCCATCGCCCACAGCCCGCTGCCCAGCAGGGAGACGTCGACGACCGACGGCTCGCCGGTGCGCTCACGCCGGAACAGCGCCGCGGCGATGCCCCCGGCGAGGTTCGTGCCCGAGATCGTGTCGCCGTAGGCGGGGCCGGGCGGCGGGGTGATGCCCTCGTGGCCGCTCGGGGTGATGCTGGCCGCCGACGAGGCCCGCGACCAGAAGGCCGTCATGTCGAAGCCGCCCTTGTCCGACTCCGGGCCGCGCGGCCCCAGGGCGCTGCCGCGGGCGTAGATGACCTGCGGGTTCAGCTTCCGGATGTCCTCGACGTCGATGCCGAGCTTCTGGCGCGAGCGGGGCAGGAAGCTGGTGAGGAAGACGTCCGCGCGGCGGGCCAGCTCGTCGAGGATCTCCTTGCCCTCGGGCCGGGACATGTCGAGGCCGAGGCTGCGCTTGCCGCGGTTGGCGTGCCAGATGTTCGGGTTCGGCCCGTCGCCGACCTTCAGGTTGCCGGTCTGTTTCAGGCCCCGCTGCGGGTCGCCGGTCACCGCATGCTCGATCTTGATGACCTCGGCGCCCCAGTCCGCGAGCACACCGCCCGCGGACGGCACGAAGCCGTACATCGCCACTTCGAGAACCCTGACTCCGTCGAGCGGCTTCATGCGGCACCCTTCGCGATCGCGCTGCTGTCCACGAGCTCACGGGCCCGTGAGCTCCCAAGCCCGTGAGCTCCGGAGCCCGTGAACTCCCGAGCTCACGGTCTCACGGGCCCACAGCCTCACGAGGTCCGAAAGTTACATTCTCGCGAAGTGGAAATCAACCGTCGACCTGCGGAGAACCCTAGGACCCGACGCTGCTCGCGACGATCTGCGGCAGGTCCACCGAGGTGCGGATCCCGGGC
This sequence comes from Frankia sp. R43, assembly GCF_001306465.1. Lineage (NCBI taxonomy): Bacteria > Bacillati > Actinomycetota > Actinomycetes > Frankiales > Frankiaceae > Frankia > Frankia sp. R43. The sequence goes on from NZ_LFCW01000009.1 coordinate 320,096, forward strand.
GTCGCCGCGCACACGATCGGCACCGCGTTGACCGCCCGGTTGGCGGTGTAGGCCGGTGAGATCGCCGCCATCTGCTCCAGCGGGAACGGGAACCGCAGCGCGATGTCGAGCGGGGCGTCGCCCTCCAGGTCGATGTGCCAGCCGGTGTCACGCAGGTCCCAGGCCGGTTCGAGATCACGGGTGCAGTACCAGTTCGCCCGGAAGCTCAGGACCTCGCGGCCGTCGCGGATCCCGGCGACCGTCAGCCGCTGGGCCGCCACCGTCCCGGGTTCCAGGGTTCCCGCGGCGATGTGCACCGGGCGCGGCGAGGTGGCGACCTCGCCGGACGCCTCCAGCGTGTCGATCCTGATCCCGAGCGTCTCGGCGATCAGCAGCAGCGAGGGCCCGAAGCTGATCCGGCCGTGGGTCAGCCGTGCCTCGTCCACTGACGCCGGTGGCCGCCCGAAGCCCATGACGTCGAACAGCAGGCCCGGGGAGTCCCGCCGGGACAGGTCCGCGAACTCCTGGATGGCGAGCCGGTCCAGGCGGCGCTGGATCGACGACAGCACCAGCGGCACGGCCTCGGTGATGAAGCCCGGGCTGCTGCCGGTGCTGTGCACCGACGTACCGCCCTGCTCACAGGCCGCCTCCACCTGCCGGCGGACCTCGGGATCCATACCGGCCGGCCGGTGGAACTCCCCGCGGGTCGTCACGATGTTCGCGCCCGAGGCGAGGATGCGGCACACCTCGCCGACGTCGAAGTACCGCGGCATGTACAGGACGCAGTCCGCGCCCAGCGCGAGGATCAGCTCGACGTCACCCGTCGCGACGACGCCGGTCGCGCCCACGCCGCACAGGTCACCGGCATCGCGGCCGACCTTCTCGGCGCCGTGGACGAAGACGCCGGCAAGCTCCAGCTCCGGATGCGCGATCACCTCGCGCAACGCGTAGGTGCCGATGTTCCCGGTGGCCCACTGAACGACGCGCAACTTCCCCACGTGTGTCTTCCCCTCGTCGGGATCGGATCATCGCGTTCGGGTCAGCCTGGGTGGATCATCGCGGAGGCGATCGCCTGGTGCGGACATCGCGTGTGGACCGGCTGCGGCCGTCGGCGCGGGGCTCGCCCGCCGAACTGTGGCGGGCCTGCCAGCAGAGGGCGAAAATCCACCAGATTCACATGACCCGTGTGCTGCGCGCCACAGCCTAGGCGGATCTTGACGCCGTCGTCAATATTGAGCCCTTCCCATCGTCGACCGGCGGCGCCCCTGACCGTGCACCGTGAGATGGAGAAGGCTCATGGGAGGAACATCATGCTGCTCAACGGAACGTCGGCCCTGGTCACCGGCGGGGCGTCCGGCCTGGGCCTCGGCACCGCACGGGTGCTGCTGGACCGTGGCGCGGCCGTCACGATCGTCGACCTGGCGTCCTCACCCGGCCGGGACGTCGCCGCCGAGCTCGGCGTGCGCTTCGTGGCCGCGGACATCACCGACACCGACCAGTTCGACGCGGCGCTCGACGCCGCCGCGGCCGACGGCCCGCTGCGCGGGGTCGTGCACTGCGCCGGGCGCGGAGGTGACCGGCTGCGGGTGCTGGACCGGGCGGGCAACCCCGGCGCGCTCGACAGCTACGCCGAGATCATCAGGATCAACCTGGTCGGCACGTACAACGTGGTGCGCCTGGCCGCGGCGCGGATGGCCCGCAACGCCGAGCTCCCGGGCGGCGACCGCGGCGCGATCGTGCTGACCGCGTCGGTCGCCGCCTTCGAGGGCCAGATCGGCCAGACCGCCTACGCGAGCGCGAAGGCCGGGGTGCGCGGCCTGACCATCGTCGCCGCCCGGGATCTCGCCAGCTGGGCGATCCGGGTGAACACGATCGCGCCGGGCGTGTTCGAGACCCCGATGCTCGGCCGGCTGCGCGACGACATCCGCGACGGTCTGGCCGCCGGCGTTCCGCACCCGAAGCGCCTGGGCACGCCGGCCGACTTCGGCCGCCTCGCCGCCGACCTGCTGGAGAACGGCTACCTCAACGGTGAGGTCATCCGGCTCGACGGCGCGCTGCGGATGGCGCCCCGCTGACCTCCCCCGGGCGTGGCTGGCCTCTGCGGCTGTGACATGAGAGTGTCATCACAGATGTGGCGGTCAGGTTCGATTCGGGCGAGCGGCACCGGGGCCAGGGCGTCAGCCGGCGCTGCGCCGATGCTGCCGGCCGGCCTCCCCGTACCGATCCCCGGTCGGCAGACCTGGCCGGATGCTCCTTTTCACGATCAAGAACCGAGTCTGCCCGCCGCCGCGCCCGCAGCCCCCGGAGACGCTGGACTGCGACACGCGACGCTGGTATCGACGTCGATGTTAAATTTTTCTCAGGCGGCCGGAGCCCCGGCCTTCCCATACGCAGGAGGACGGTCGTGACCTCGGTGATGCAGGGCGTCCGGATTCTCGAGGTCGCCGAGCACACATTCGTTCCCGCGGCCTCGGCCCTGCTCGCCGACCTCGGTGCCGACGTCATCAAGATCGAGCACGTCGAGCGCGGCGACGCCATGCGGGCCCTGGCCTCCTCGGGCATCGCGGTCGTCCCCAAGGACGTCCACGTCCTGCTCGAGCACTCCAACCGCGGCAAGCGCAGCCTCGGCCTCGACCTCACCTCCGAGGCGGGCCGCGACATCCTGTACCGCATCGCCGCGACGGCGGACGTCTTCCTCACCAACAAGCTGCCGAGCGTGCGCACCAAGCTGCACATCGACGTGGACGAGATCCGCGCCCACAACCCGAAGATCATCTACGTGCGGGGCACCGGCCAGGGCGAGCACGGCCCGGAGGCCGACCGCGGCTCGTACGACTCGCTGGCGTTCTGGGCCCGCTCCGGCGTCGCGACCGGCATCATGCAGCCCGAGTACGGCCACGTGCCCGTCCCGCCGGCACCCGGCTTCGGTGACTCCATCGGCGCGATGACGATCGCCGGCGGCATCATGGGCGCGCTGTTCCACCGGGAGCGCACCGGTGAGGCCTCGACCGTGGACGTCTCCCTGCTCGGCACGGCGATGTGGTCGATGGGGCAGGCGATGGCGCTGTCGCTGCTGCTCGGCGTCCCGTGGACCCCGCCGCCGGCCGACCAGCAGCGGATGAACCCGCTCACCGGCAACTACCGCACCTCGGACGGTCGCTGGGTGGCCCTGACCTGCCTGCAGGCCGGCCGGTACTGGGCGCCCATGTGCGACGTCATCGAGCGCCCGGAGCTCGCCACCGATCCCCGTTTCGCCAACCACGCGAGCCTGATGACGAACAGCGCCGAGGCGATCGCGATCCTGACCGAGACGTTCGCGGCCCGGCCGCTGGCCGAGTGGCGGGTGCGGCTGGAGAACTTCGTCGGCCAGTGGACCGTCGTCCAGGACACCCTCGAGGCCGCCGTGGACGTCCAGACGGTCGCCAACGGCTACGTCCAGGAATGCACGACCGCGGCCGGGGTCCCCTTCCAGCTCACGACCGTGCCGGTGCAGTACGACGACAAGCCGGCCGCGCCGAAGCGGGCGCCGCTGTTCAACGAGCACGGCGACGAGATCCTCGCCGAACTGGGCCTGGACACCGAAGCGGTGCTGGACCTCAAGATCCGCGGCGTCGTCGCGTAGCACTCACCTCAACGAAGAGCAGGAGAACAAGACATGACGTTGTTTGACGCCTTCCGGTTCGACGGCAAGCGGGTCGTGGTCGTCGGTGGCGCGACGGGCATGGGCGCCGCCACCGCCGAGCTGGCGCTGTCCGCCGGCGCGGAGGTCGTGGTCCTCGACTACGCCCCCGTGAAGCTGGAGGGCGTGCAGGCCATCCAGGTCAACCTCGCCGAGGCCGCCTCCATCGACGCCGCCCTGGCGCAGCTCGACGGCCCGATCCACGCGCTGGTCTCGGCCGCCGGTGTCGCCGACGGCACCCCGGGCATCGAGCGGATCAACTTCATCGGTCACCGCTACCTGATCGACAAGGTGATCGCCTCCGGGCAGCTGGGCGCCGGCTCCGCGATCGGCTTCATCTCCTCGGCCGCGGGCCTGGGCTGGGAGGCCAACCTCGAGTCGCTGAAGGAGTTCATCGCCATCACCGACTTCGACGAGGCCACCAAGTGGGCCGTCGAGAACAACAAGGCCGACTACATGAACACCAAGCAGGCGGTCTGCGCGTACGTCGCCACCCAGGCGATGCCCCTGCTCAAGAAGGGCATCCGCATCAACGCGATCTGCCCGGGCCCGACCGACACCCCGCTGGCCCAGGAGAACAAGGAGATGTGGCTGGGCTTCGGCGCCGACTACCGGGCCGAGGTCGGCATCGAGGCCGCGACCTCGCTGGAGCAGGCCTACCCGCTGCTGTTCCTGGTCAGCTCCGGCGCCTCCGCGATCAACGGCATCACGCTGGTGACCGACGCCGGCTACTTCTCCGCCGGCCTCACCGAGGTCTACCCGGCCGCGACGCCGATCGTGAAGTTCCTCTCCGGCCGCTTCTAGGAAATCCGGCTGTATCCGACGGACACGGTAGTCGACAGACACCGAAGACCTTCCCGTCGTCGATGCGGACCTGCGGCCGACCGGACCGTACGTCGCGCGGCGGAAAAGGCTCACCGAGCCTTTTCCGCCCTCGGCACGACTCGTGTCATTCCTGACCGTGGACCATGCGACGAAAACAACTCCAGGCCCCTCCCCGGAACGGATCGGATGACGACAACGAGCAGTGGCGGCCAGCGCCAGGACGGCCACATTCTGCACGAGCTGGGATTCGAGACCAGCCGGGTCGGCGACGAGATTCACGGGTCCGCGGCGATCACCCCGGAAATGTTCGTGCCCGGAACGTCCAGTGTCCGCACGTCGATTCTGGCGGCCTGGACCGATGTCGTCGCGGGTTACCTGGTGCTGGAGTTCCTGGCGCCGCGGGTGCCGGTCACACTCGATCTCGACATCCACGTCCACGAGCCGTTGCGCGAGCTCGAACGGATCAGCGTGGTCGGCCGGCTGGTGAAGAAGGGTCGCTCGGTCGCGGTGATCGACGTCGACGTGACCGGCTCGGACGGGCGCAGCCTCGCCGTCGGCGTGGCGTCGTTCATGGCGGCGCCGGACCCGACCGTGCTCATGCCGCCGGAGATGACCCGGGCGGCGGCGCTGCCGGTGACTCTCCCCCGGCAGCGGCTGAGTGTGCCCTTCGCCCGGCGGGCTCGCTGCGAGATCACCCGTCCCGGGGTCGCCCGGCTCCCCCGGGCCGAGGACGCACTCAACGCGGCCGGCACCGTCAACGGCGGGCTGATCGCGCTGGCCGTCGAGGAGGCCGCGCTCTCCCTCTCCCCCGGTGCCACGCTCTCCCTGCTGGCGCTGCGCTATCTGCGGCCGGTCCGCATCGGGCCCGCCGTGGCCACCGCCACCGCGCAGGCAGGCCTGGGACGGGTGGAGGTGCGCGACGCCGGCGACGGCGACAGGCTGTCCGTGTACGCCACCACCCGGACGTTTCCGGCACCGCCGCCCGGCTGACCCACCCGGGCCCCACCCGAGCCGACCTGGCCGACCTGGCCACCCGAGCCGGCCTGGCCACCGGACCGCCCGACCCGCCCGGATCGCTCGACCCACCCGGACCGCCAAGCCAGCGACACCGACCAAGGAGCTCCCGATGCGCCCGCTTCCCGAGATCACCCCCGCCACCGAGTGGTTCTGGAAGTCGGGGGCCGACGGGAAGCTGCGCATCCAGGGCTGCGACGACTGCGGCCAGCTCGTGCACCCCCCCGTCCCCATCTGCCCGCGGTGCCGCAGCCGGGCCCACACCCCCACCGAGGTCTCCGGGCGGGCGACGGTCGTCGGGTTCACCGTGAACGTGCAGCCGTGGACGCCCGCGATCATGCCGCCCTACGTGGTCGCGAACGTGGCGCTGGTGGAGGACGCGAGCGTCCGGCTGACCACGAACATCACCGGGTGCGAGCCGGCGGACGTGCACATCGGGCAGGAGGTCGCCGTCCGCTTCGAGCAGCACGAGGACGTCTGGCTGGCGATGTTCGAGCCGACCGGCGGCACGGACCCGACCGACCGGGTCGGCGAGCCCGACCTGCCCGCCCCGCGCGCGCCGCTGAGTGACCACCGCTTCGAGCACCGGGCGGTGCTCTCCGGCATCGGCCGGTCGCGGATCGGGCGCCGGCTGATGGTCGACCCGCTCGAGCTGACGATCGACGCCTGCCTGAAGGCGGTCGCCGACGCGGGCCTGACCCTCGACGACATCGACGGCCTGTCCACCTACCCCGGCGCGGCCGGCATGGGCATGAGCGAAGGCGGGGTGACCGCCGTCGAGGAGGCGCTGCGGCTGCACCCGACCTGGACGAACGGCGGCGGCGACCTGCCCGGCCCCGGCGGCTCCGTCATCGCCGCGATGCTGGCGGTCGCCTCGGGCCTGTGCCGGCATGTGCTGTGCTTCCGGACGGTGTGGGAGTCCACCTACCGGACCCTGGGCCTGGGCATGGGCGGCGGGGGCGGCCGGCACTCGAACGCGACCACCCTGTGGCGCGCGCCGTTCGGGGCGATGTCCGCGGCGAACTGGATCGCCATGAACGCCAACCAGTACTTCCACCGCTACGGCGCCGACCGGGAGATGCTCGCCGCGATCGCCCTCAACGGCCGGGCCGGTGCGGCGCTCAACCCGAACGCGATCTACCGCGACCCGCTGACCCTCGACGACTACATGTCGGCGCGGATGGTCACGACCCCGTTCGGCCTCTACGACTGTGACGTGCCGTGCGACGCGTCCATCGCCGTCGTCGTCTCCGACGCCTCCGTCGCGGGGGACCTGCCGAAGCCGGCGATCCGGGTCGAGGCCGTCGGCACGCAGATCCTCGAGCGGGTCTCCTGGGAGCAGGGCGTCATCACCCACGAGCCGCAGGTGCTCGGCCAGGCCGCCCACCTGTGGACGAGGACCGACCTGCGCCCGTCCGACGTGGACCTGGCGCTGGTCTACGACGGCTTCACCTTCAACGCGATCTCCTGGATCGAGGGCCTCGGCTTCTGCGGCATCGGCGAGGCGCAGGACTGGCTCGACAAGGGCCGGCGGATCGCGATCGACGGCGAGCTGCCGCTCAACCCGCACGGCGGCCAGCTTTCCGAGGGCCGCACCCACGGCTACGGCTTCTTCTACGAGGCGGTCACCCAGCTGCGCCATGAAGCCGGTGAGCGCCAGGTCGCGAATGCCCGGACGGCGGTGGTCACTTCCGGTGGCGGCACACCGTCCGGTGTGTTGCTGCTGCAGCGTGACGGTTCCTGAAAACCAGCCCGAGAGTGGTGCTCCGAATGCCGGCCGGCGGCATGGAAGCGGCATGGAATGCGTGAGGATTGCCGGCTCGTTGCCGCATCTTGTCGCGCCTTGCCGCAGCCGGATCACCCCGTCGGCCCGCCCAATCAGCGCCGCCCATTCTGTGTCATAGTGGTGTCATGAGCGAGGAAATCAGCTGGAGTCCCTACGACAAAGTGCTTCATCTGGCGCCCTACGACGTGTGGCGTCGCCTTCGCGATGAGGCACCGGTCTACCGAAACGACGATCTGGATTTCTTCGCGTTGTCGCGGCACGCCGACGTCGAGGCCGCCAGCCGGGAGCCGCTGCTCTACAGCTCCGCCTACGGCACGGTCCTGGAGATCATGGGGTCGGAGCCGCTGGGCACCGGCCACATGATCTTCATTGACCCGCCGAAGCACACCGAGCTGCGCGCGCTGGTCTCCCGGGCCTTCACGCCGCGGCGGATCTCCGCGCTGGAGACGTCCATCCGGGCGCTGTGCGCCGAGATGCTCGACCCGCAGATCGGCGGCGACGGCTTCGACTACGTGCAGGACTTCGCCGCCCAGCTGCCGTCCAAGGTCATCTCCGAGCTGCTCGGTGTCGACCCCGCCGACCGCGAGGACATCCGCAAGCTCATCGACCAGACCTTCCACCAGGAGGAAGGTCAGGGCATGGTCAACGACATCTCGTTCGCCGCCCAGATCAAGATCCACGAGTACCTGACCAACATGCTGGACGAGCGCCGCAAGAACCCGCGCGACGACATGATGACCAGCCTGGTCCAGGCGGAGATCGTCAACGAGAACGGCACCCGGCGGCTGACCAACCAGGAGTGCGCCGACTTCACGAACCTGCTCGTCAGCGCGGGCACCGAGACCGTCGCCCGGCTGCTCGGCTGGGCCGGCTCCGTCCTGGCCGAGCACCCGGACCAGCGGGCCGAGCTGGCGGCCGACTCGTCGCTGCTCGGTGGCGCGGTCGAGGAGCTGCTGCGCTACGAGTCGCCGTCCCCCGTCCAGGCCCGGATGCTGACCGAGGACGTCGAGCTGCACGGCGTGCAGATGCCGGCGAAGTCCAGGGTCCTGCTGATCACCGGCTCGGCCGGGCGTGACGAACGCAAGTATCCCGACGCCGACAAGTTCGACATCCACCGCAAGTTCGACAGCCATGTCTCCTTCGGCCTCGGGACGCACTACTGCCTGGGCGCCTCGCTGGCCCGTCTCGAAGGGCGGATCGGCATCGAGGAGACGCTCAAGCGCTTTCCGGAGTGGGGCATCGACCGCGAGAAGTCGGTCCGCTCGCACACCAGCACCGTCCGGGGCTACGAGCAGCTCCACTTCGTCCTCGGCTGACCTCTTCGGCAACGCACGCGAACCCGGCCGGCTTCGACATTCCACGAAGCCGACCGGTCCACGCTTCGCACCACAGGTGCCGTCGACCACCATCGACCGCCACGTACAACGAAGGAGCTGACGTTTCGTCAGCTCCTTCGTTGTACGTGTGGCGGACCGTGGCGCGGAAGTGCATCGCCCACGCGCGCTGCATGCGTTGCGCGCATGCACGCGACGCGTTGGTCGCGACCCCCATCCTGCCGGCGAAACTCATCTTGTCGCCGTACAGCGCAAGCACACAGGATGGGGATCGACTCCCGATGAAGTTCGGCACCTTCGTCACGATCACCCTATGGCGATCATAATTCTGCCGACCACCGCGTGCGCGCTGGTTCTGCCGCCTGTCCGGATACCCGAGGAAAGGAGTGACGTCAGACGGGGCGGCGCGGCCTGCGGGCGGAGGGGGCGGGTTTTCCTCGGCGGCTGACGCCGAGGCGCGCACCGGATTCCCGGTTCGGCCGTTCGGCGCGCAGGTTGAGGGGCTGGCCGGCGATGCGGGTGCGGCTCAACGCCTGCCGGGTTTCCTTGGTCAGGTCGGTGGGAAGTTCGACGAGGCTGTAGTCGACCCGGATGTCGATCCGCCCGAAGTCCGCCCGGTCCAGGCCGCCCTCGTTTGCGAGCGCCCCGACGATCTGGCCCGGGGTGACCCGCTGGCGATGCCCGACCCCGATCCGGTAGGTGGCATAGACCCTCCGCGGCCCGCTCGCGCCGCGGGCGGGCCTCTCGCGGGCAGGCGGAGCGGTGTCCGGCGGGAGGAGGAACTCTCCCTGTTCCTGGCGGGTCATCACGGCCAGCGCCGCGGCGATGTCGGCGAGCGGAACGTCGTGCTCGCTGGTGTAGCCAAGGACCAGGTCCCTGAACACGGCGTGGGCTGGCGCGTCGAGCGCGGCGGTGATCGCGTCGTGGAACTTCGCGACCCGCTGGGCGTTCACATTCTCCGCGGTGGGCAGTTCCATCTCGGCGAGCGGCTGGCGGGTCGCCTTCTCGATCGCGGCGAGCAGGCCCTTTTCCCTGGGGGTGACGAGCAGCAGCGCCTCACCGCTGCGCCCGGCGCGGCCGGTACGGCCGATGCGGTGGACGTACGACTCCGGGTCGGTGGGAATGTCGTAGTTGACGACGTGGGTGACCCGTTCGACGTCGAGGCCGCGGGCGGCGACGTCCGTGGCGACGAGCAGGTCGAGAGTGCCGTCGCGGAGCTGGGCGATGAGCTTCTCTCGCTGCGGCTGGCTGAGGTCGCCGTTGATCGCCTCGGTGGCGAATCCGCGGCTGCGCAGCCGCTCGGCGACGTCCTCGGTCGCCGACTTCGTCCGCACGAAAATGATCATCGCTTCGAACGGCTCGACTTCGAGGACCCGGGTGAGCGCGTCCATCTTGCGCGGCCCGGCGACGGTCAGGAACCGCTGCCGGGTGTTCGCGGCCGTGACGGTCCGCGCCCTTACCGTGATCTCCACCGGGTCGCGCAGGTACTGCCGGGAGATGCGGCGGATCGGCGCGGGCATCGTCGCGGAGAACAGCGCGACCTGCTTGGCGTCGGGGGTGTCGGCGAGGATCCGGTCGACCTCCTCCTGGAAGCCCATCCGGAGCATCTCGTCGGCCTCGTCGAGGACCAGCGTGCGCAGGCCGCCCAGATTGAGCGTCCCGCGTTCCAGGTGGTCGATAACCCGCCCGGGAGTACCGACGATAACCTGCGCGCCGCGGCGGATCCCGGCCAGCTGGGGAGCGTATGCCTGCCCTCCGTAGACGGGCAGCACATGCAGGCCGGCGAGGTGGTGGGAATACCGGCCGAACGCCTCGGCGACCTGCAGGACCAGTTCCCGGGTCGGGGCGAGCACAAGCGCCTGGGTGGAGGTGCTGCGCACGTCGATCCTGGACAGGATCGGGAGAGCGAACGCGGCGGTCTTGCCGGTCCCGGTCTGGGCGAGGCCGACGACGTCGCGGCCCGCGAGCAGGGCGGGGATCGTGCCGACCTGGATCGGCGACGGCACCTCGTAGCCGAGTTCGGTGAGGGCTCGCAGCACTGCGGTGCCAAGCCCGAGATCTTGGAACGTCTGCTGGTCTTCGGACTCGGTCACACCTGAGAATACGGTTGCGCGGCAGCCCGGTGAAACCGGCGCCCAGGCGGCCGGGGCCGCCCCCCGCGCACCACCCAGCCGTAAGGCACATGGCGCTGTTGCAGTACGGGGAAGCCGGGCATGCAGCGGGCCGAGGTGGCTGTCGAGCGCAGCCGTTTCAGCCCTGGCCACCGCGTCACGTGATGTGATGGCTGGAGCACCACGTGTCCGGTTGAGTGCCAGGGGTAGCCCGCTATGGAAGGTGACGGGATAACTACTCCTGGCGAGGGGTTCGACTATGGCGCGCATAACGATCAACGGGATAACCCTGGACCCGGTCACCGAGGCAGCCGGGCTGCGATCGGTCATCCCTGATCCCGAGGACGTCGCGGACACCAAGTACGTCCTGGTGCAGGTCCGCCGGCCGGTGGCGGAGCAGGAACGGGCGCGGCTCACCGACCTCGGCGTGAAGATCCAACAGTACGTGCCCGAGAACACCTACAAGTGCCGGTACGAGCCCGACGACCTGGGACCGGTGCTCGCCGAACCGTATGTGGCGTGGGCGGGCAGGTACCTGTCCGACTTCAAGATCCCGGCGACGTTGCGTCCCACCGGCACGGCGGTGACGGCGAGCGTGGTGCCGAGCGGCGAGGGCCGCTCACCGTCCCGCAAGCCCCGCGAGGTGGACGTCGTCCTGCACGAGGACGTCGACCCGCGAGCCGACCAGGTGCTCGAGCGCATCGGCGCGGCCGCTCGGCTCGACCTGTCAGAGGTCCGTCCGGGCCGGCACAAGGTACGCCTCACCGTCGAGGAGGGGCGGCTGCCGGACCTCGCCGACCTCGACGAGATCCACCACCTCGAGCCGGTTCCGGCCCGACAGCTGCGCAACGAGGTCGCCCGCACCATCCTGCGCACCGACGCCGGCCCTCGTCCCGGCCGCTACCAGGGGGCCGACCAGGTGATCGCCGTGGCGGACACCGGGTTCGACCTCGGGACGACCAGCGACGTCCATCCGGCGTTCAGCGGCCGGGTCAGGGCACTGCACCCGCTCGGCCGGCGCCGCGCGGACGACCCCGACGGGCACGGCACCCACGTCGCCGGGTCGGTGCTCGGCGACGGTCCGTTCGCGGGCGCCACCGGCCCTGCCCCGAACGGCTCCGGCCGGGTCCGCGGCACCGCGCCCAAGGCCACCCTGGTGCTGCAGTCGTTGCTCGACGCCCACGGCGGACTCGGCGGAATCCCCGACGACCTGCACGACCTGTTCGAGCCGCCCTACGAGGACGACGGCGCCCGGGTCCACACCAACTCCTGGGGAGCGGTCGTGCCCGGCCTCCCCTACGACTCAAGCGCGTTCGAGATCGACGACACCGTCTGGAACCGACCGGACCTCGCGATCTGCTTCGCCGCCGGTAACGACGGGACCGACAGGGACGCCGACGGCACGGTGGACCGCAGCTCGATCGGCTCCGAGTCCGCGGCCAAGAACGCGATCGTCGTCGGCGCGAGCGAGAGCGACCGGCCCGAGTTCCGACCGACCTACGGGGCGTACTGGCCGACGCAGTTCCCGGCCGCGCCGATCACCACCGACCGGCAGGCCAACCGTCCGGCGGGCATGGCGGCGTTCAGCAGCCGCGGTCCGACCCGCGAGCGGCGCATCAGGCCCGATGTGGTCGCCCCCGGCACCTGCATCCTGTCGACGCGGTCACGCGCCGTCGTCAACCCGCCGACCGATTTCGGGACCTCGGCTGACGACCGGTACTTCTTCCTCTCGGGAACGAGCATGGCCACCCCGCTGGTCGCCGGGACAGTGGCCACGCTGCGCGAGGCGCTCGTCGACAACGGCTTCCCGGAGCCGAGCGCGGCGCTGCTCAAGGCAGTCCTGCTCAACGGTGCCACCGAGCTGGCCGGCCAGTACACCCCGACCGAGGTGGGGCCATCGCCGAACAACAACGCCGGATTCGGCCGGGTCGACTTCGCCGGTTCGATGGCATCCGTCCAGCCCGAGTCGGCCGCCACCGGTGGCGCCGTCGAGGGCGGACCGCTCCGGCAGGGCGAGACGAGCTCCGCACGGCTCGACGTCCCCGCCGGGTCCACCCTGAAGATCACATTGGTGTGGACCGACCCGCCGGGTGAGGCACTGCAGAACGATCTCGATCTGATCGTCCGGAGTGCGGACGGCCATGAGCGGCACGGCAACATGGGGACCTCCACCGAGTTCGACCGGGTCAACAACGTCGAGCAGGTGGTCTGGCCGGAGGTCCCAGCCGGTGGTGTCGAGGTCGCCGTCACCGCGTTCCGGATCACCACGGAGGCCCAGCCGTACGCCTACGCCTGGCGAGCCTTCTGAACCCCGGCAGGTCTGAACCCCGGCAGGAGTGCCTGGCTACCGGTGGGTCGTGCGTCGGGCGGTCGACCGTAGGCGGTGGAGGGTGAAACGGGCCGACGCCGTGAACAGAGTCACCGCGCGGAGGACGATCGGGTCCACGCGTGTCAGCGGGCGGGTCCACCGCACGGCGACGAAGCCGAGCAGACCGCCTTCGTCCGGCATGGGCACGACCAGCGCGGAGCCGATTTCCAGTTGGCGTGCCCGCTCGGACGGGATGAGCGGTGTGTCGGAGGGGTCGGCGATGAAGATCGGGGCCCGCAACTGGGACAACGCGCTCAGCGCGGCCTCGTCGTCGGGACCGGCCCGGGCTCCCACCCGGGTCAGCGGCTCGGTGCCCGGGGACACCGACGTGCCGGCCGCATCGAACACCGTTGCGTACGGCATTTTCGCCAGCATCACCGCGACGGCGTCCGCGCCGGCGAGGGAGCGGACGACATCGGCGGTCAGATGTGCCGCGGCCGGAAGGTCGTCGGGGTGCCAGAGCTGGTCGAGTCGCTCGAGCGCGTCGGCGACATCGGTGTTCATCAGCCGTTCCCTGCGGGCGTCGCACAGGAGCATCGTCTGGGCCGCGAGGTGGTGCAGGGAGCGGCGCTGCCCGGGTGCGAGCTGGCGGGGCATCCGGTCGGAGACACACAGGGCACCGAGGGCGTGTCCTTCGGGTGTTCGCAGCGGCATCCCGGCGAAGAAGCGCAGTGGGAGGTTCGGATCAGCGCGGACCGCGTGCGCGAAGCGCATGTCCCGCGTCGCGTCGACGACCTCCAGGTACTCGCCGGACCAGACCGCGTGGGATGCGACGCCCACCCGGCCGGTGAATCCGGTGATCTTCAGGCCGTGCCAGGATTTGAACCACTCCCGCTCGGCGTCCACGAACGCGATATGGGCGTAGGAGCAGTCGGCCAGCTCGGCGGCCAGGGCGGCGACCTGGTCGAACTCGGGCTCCGCGGGGGTGTCCAGGAGTCGGTGGCTGCGCAGCGCGGCCAGGCGGTCGTTCTCGTCGGCGGGCGCGGGCGCGATGAGCCCACCTTGGGTCCAGCGGTCCTTGCCCTGCTGGGTGACCACAGCGTCCGCCGGCCGCCCGTTGTCGTCCTTCGCCGCCACGGCCTGCCCGGCGTGCTCCGTGTCCTTCCCCGCCGGCTGCCCGGTGATCCGATGGCCCGGCGGCGCGGGTGGCGCCGCCACCGCGGCGGCGGACACGGCGCGGTGGTCGGTGTCGCGCCGCGTCGTATCGGTGAGCAGCGGTGTGAGGTCCTGCGCCGGCAGCGGGGGCGAGAACGCAAATCCCTGGAGGAGGTCGCACCCAAGCTCGGTCAGGATCCGTTCGCTGGGCTCGTCCTCGATGCCCTCACCGACGACGCGCACCCCGAGCCGGTGGCCCAGGTCGACGACGGACCGCACGATCGCGACGTCCGGCAGGCTGCCTTGGGCGTCTGCGACGAAAGACCTGTCGATCTTGATCTCGTCGAAGGTCAGGGCCTTGAGGATCTCCATCGAGTTGTAGCCGGTCCCGAAGTCGTCCATCGACAGCTTCACGCCGGAGACCCGCAGTTCGCTGAGCATCGCGGCGGCCCGGGCCGGCTGGGAGACGAGCGCGTTCTCGGTGATCTCGAGGGTGAGGATATCGGGGGGAAGGGCGTAGGCTGCCAGCCGCTCGGCGACGACCTGCGGGAGCTCGTCAACCACCAGCAACCGGGGCGAAAGGTTCGCCGAGACGGCCACCGGTATCCCCTCCGCCCGCCAGCGGGCGCACTGGCGCAGCGCCTCATCCAGCTCCCACCAGGTCAGCTCGACAATCAGGGAGGAACGTTCGGCCATCGGCAGGAACGACCCGGGTGGCAGCAGCCCACGGGTGGGATGCCGCCACCGCATCAGCGCCTCGACGCCGACGGTCCGTCCGGTCGTCGCTTCCCGCATCGGCTGGTAGTGCAGCTCCAACTCGTCCCGTTCGATCGCGGACCGTAGCTGCGCGTGCAGTTCGAGTTCCCACGGCTTCACCGCGGCCATCCCGGTCGTCCACACCCCGACCCGCTCGCCGCAGCGCCTGGCATCGGCGAGTGCCGCATCGGCGCACCGGAGCAGATCGATGATCCGGTTCCCGCAGGACGGCGCCCCGGCGAGACCCGCCGTAGCCTCCACCTCAACATCCACCCCGTTGATCCGCAGGCGTCCGTCGACCTGCCGCAGGATTGCGCGACCGAAGTCGGCGAGCGCGAGATCCGCCGTCTTCGGCGGGCTTTCCCCGTCGCCCGCCACGGCCGCTCCAGGTATCAGCAGGGCGAACGTGTCGCCGCCGAGGCGGGCGACGAGCGTCGGGGCTGGCCTCACCGGGCAGAGGCAGTCGGCGAACCTCCTCAGCACCTCGTCGCCCGCCTCGTAGCCCAAAGCGGTGTTGATCTCCTTGAAGTGGTCGACGTCAACGACCATCAGCACGGCCTGACGCCCGGTCGCGACGATGCCGGCAACAAGCGGATCACCAGTCCGCATCAGTCCCGCGCGGCTCGCCAAAGCTGTCAGGCGATCAACGAGAGAACGGTCCCCCGCCCAGTAGAGGGACATGTGGGTCAGGAACGCGGCCGCCACAACGCCCATGCCACAGCCCGCAGCCGCGAGGGGGAACTCCGTGAACCACCCGTGCAGGCTGAACGCGCCGAGCGCGACAGCCACCACGACGGCCGCGTGCACCCCGACGGCAGCGATCCGGGACCACACGAGACCCACCTGGCTGCCGACCCACGGGAACCAGAACAGCAGCGTCAGCGCAAGCTCGGCGGACTCGGCCGCGGCCAGCGCGGCCGTCACCGCCGCTACGGTCACCGAGGAGGCGACCAGGGCCAGCGGACGCAGGTGCGCCGCCGCGACGACGGACATCGCCGCGACGGTCGCCACCCCGAGCCCGGCCCCCACCGCGACAGACAGGTCCAGGTGGCCCGGCGAGCCGGGAACAAACACCAGAAGCAGGAGAAAGACGGAGCCAAGGAGGGGCGGCGCCATGAAGAACCCGCGGTCGCCGGCGGCCCCGGAGCGACGCTGCCCACCCCCGCCCGTCGGGACGCCCTGACCAGGCCGCCGGACCTCCGGTGGCAGATCGCCATGGATACGGGCACGGAGGCGGCCCCCCGCGCCCAGGCACACGCTTGTCCACAGCCAGGCCATGCCTCTGCGGTACCCGCCGACAAGCCGTTGGAGCGTGTGAGGTGCCAGAAGCCGGGCCCGAGCCCGTGATCTGCGCTGATGCCCCAGTGCGGGCGGGTGGGCTGGCGCCCCCGAGTCCGCCCGGCGCCCGGTGGCTCCCGCACCGCTGACGACACTCGCCGTTCCCGGGGTTGCCGCGTGTGGACACATGAGGACGGGTAGTTACCTTGCCGGGAGGGGAGTTGGTGTCACGTCGGCATGTCTGTCTGGGGCCGCAGAACGAGGTCCCCGAGCCGAGCGCGGCCGTCGTCGATCTACTCGGCCTGCTGCAGCGACGAACCGGCATGGACCTGGCCTGGCTCGGCCGGTTCGACGGGCAGCTGCTGGTCCTGCAGGCGATGAGCGGGAACCCGCGCCCCTTCGGCCTGTCACCCGGCTGCAGTGTGCGGTACGAGGATGTGCTGTTCGGGCAGGTCCGGAACGCGTCGCTTCCTCCGCTGATCCCGGACACCCGCCGCGACCCCCGCACCGAGTCGTCGGCCTCGGTCCGCGAACTGGGTGTCGGTGCCTACGCAGCGATGCCGGTCCTCGACGCATCCGGCCGGCTCTACGGCCTGCTCGGCTGCCTCAACCGACACCCCCGGCCGTCACTCGGCGAGCGGGACGGCCGCCTGCTGTGGCTGCTGGCGGAGTTCCTGACGGGATACGTCAGCGACCTGCGCGAGATGTGGGAGGCCCGCAGCCGTACCTGGAGCCGAATCCAGAACATGATCGACGAAGGTCATTTCACCATCGCCTACCAGCCCATCGTGGACCTGAGAACCGGGCAGCCCGTCGCGCTCGAAGCGCTGACCCGGCTCGAGAACTTCCCCCACGGCCCCGGATCCCTGTTCACCGACGCCGCGGACGTCGGCCTCGGCCCGGAACTGGAACTCGCCGCGATCCGCAGGGCACTGACCGCCCTACCGGAGCTGCCGGGCGGTGTCCGCCTCGCGGTGAACGCCTCCCCCTCGACCCTTCTCAACGGACTGGTCGGCGTCCTGCTCGAGTCCGGGGCACCCGAACGACTCGCCGTCGAGATCACCGAGAACGAGTACCTCGACGACGACCATGATCTGATCGCCTCGATCAGGACCCTGCGCGACCACGACATCCGGATCGTCGTCGACGACATGGGAACCTGCTTCGCCGGGCTTCAACTCGTGCTGCGCCTACGCCCCGACGTGATCAAAATCGACCGCTTCATCATCCAGGGGATGCCCACGGATCCCGCCCACCAGGCCGTCGCCGCGGGCGTCACCACCATTGCGCAGGCAATCGGATCCCGCGTCGTCGCAGAAGGCATCGAGACCACAGCCGAACTCACCGCGGCCCGCGACGCCGCCCTCGACTACGGGCAGGGATTCCTCCTCGCAACCCCCACCCCGAACCTACGCACCGCCTGCGCCCCGATCGCCCCGCGCCCCAGCACCGCCACGCACCGGCCACCACCTGACTGACGCCTCGACTGGAGTGTGGTGCCGCAGGCGGCCGTCAGCTGGTGCTCGCTCCCACCCTCGCGACCAGGCGTTCCATGGCGACGAGTGCGATGTCGTCACTGAGGGAACCGCCGGTCCACTCGATGAGTGCGTCGACCAGGCGGGCGGTCCCGTCGGGCAGCCGCGCGTCGGTGAAGGCGTCCCGCACGGCTGGGATGACCGGGAAGAACTCCCGTGTGCGCGGGTTGCGGGCCTCAACCAGGCCATCGGTGTAGAAGAGCACCTGGTCGGACTGGACGAGGAGGACAGGGGCCGCCCTGGGTGCGACACCGAGCCCGAGCGGCGGCTGCCGGTCCGGGACGCCGAGCGCCGTCACCCTCCCCGCCCGGACCAGCAGTGGGTCGGGATGGCCGGCGTTGAGCAGGAGCATCCGCCCGGCATGGTCGACCTGGGCGACGACCGCGGTGACGAAGTCCTCGCCGTTCCCGCGGCCAAGCTTGGCGACCTCGCTGTCGAGTGCCGCGACCAGCTCCGCGGGGTCCTCAAGCCGCCCGGCCAGAGCCCGGAAACAGCCCAGGACCCGGTTGGCGAGCCGGACCGCGTCAAGGCCTTTGCCCCGCACGTCCCCGACCAGCAGCCGCACCCCCCACCAGGTGTCCAGCACCTCATAGAGGTCTCCGCCGACAGCGGCTTCCACCGCCGCGCTGCGATACATCGCGGTGAACCGCAGACCGTCGATAACCGCCGGAACCGGGTTCAGGATGGCACGCCGCGCGGCCTCGGCCACCTGGACGAGCGCGGTCATCCGGCGCTCCCGAGCCTGGCGGACCACACTCGCGGCCACGGCGATCCCGCCACCGAGGGCGATACCGACAAGCCGGACCACCATCGCGGTCCGGTTCTCTTCCGATGGCGTTCCCACGATCTGATCCCAGATCGATACCGCACCCGCCCCGGCAAACGCCGCCATGGCGTAGATACCGGTCAACCGCGGACCGACGATGCTCGCCGCCAGCAGGGGAGCTATGACGACGAGCGCGATGACGACGAAACCGGGACCGCCAGCCACGTCGATCACACAGACCGCCACGACGATGACGAGCGGGAGCAGCGCCGCTGCCCGTGAACGGATTCGCCCGAAGGTCACACCAGACCTGGTACCCCGGTCGGAAGGACGCGAGCGCCCCCCCGCCGAGAACGCACGTTCCGTAGACCCGGCGGGTCCGAACGGCACCGCCCACGTGGTGACCATGATCGTAGGAACCGTCGCGGGATTCACCTTCCCCCTCGGCCTCGGCAACGTCGCCGCGCTCGGCATCGGACGGTGCCGGGAGGGCCCCGCGTGCGCGGAGGCAACGCCCGCCGCTGACTGCGGCGCCATCCTCACTGGTTGACGAGACTATTAGTTTATCGTCTACTGGCGAGGCAGGGCGTGCCGGGCGAGCCAGCCCCGTCGACGCGCCCCGCGTCGCCATCCCGGTGGATTCCCCAGCCCGGGCCAGCCAGGACGGGAGCTGACAGCAGATGAAGGGGTCATCGGCGGGCGCTGCGGAGCCGGGTTCCGACCCGTCGTCGCGGGATGGGCAGACCCTCGATGCAGAGCGCGTATCCGCAACACACCGGGCTCAGACCGGGACTATTAGTCCCATTGGTGATCGGGATTTCGAGCTGCTTCCCGCCAAGGCGGGCATCCCGTTCGCCCCGCGTACGCCGCTGACCGAGCCGTTCTGGGCCGGCTGCGCCCGCGGCGAGCTGCTGTTCCAGCGGTGCGCCGACTGCGGGTACGCCGGCTTCCCGCCGGCGGTGGCCTGTCGGGCCTGCCTGTCCCGGGCGCTGCGCTGGGAGCGTTCGGCCGGTGGCGCCACCCTCTACAGCTGGACGGTCGTGCACCGACCGGTGAGCCGGGCGTTTCGCACTCCCTACGCCCCGGCGATCGTCACCGTGGACGAGGGCTACCAGATGATGACCTGCCTGGTCGGCCTGGGCGTCGCGGCGATCCAGGCCGGGATGCGGCTGCGGGCCGTCTTCCACGAGATCGAGCCGGGCACGAGCCTGCCGTATTTCAGCCCCTCCACCGCACCGTCACCACCATCGGAACAGGAGCCGCCATGCGTGCCGACGATCTGATTCTCATCAGTGTGGACGACCACATCGCAGAGCCCGCCTCCATGTTCGACGCACACGTCCCGGCGAAGTACCGGGAGTTCACGCCGCGCGTCGTCGAGGAGGAAAGCGGTGCGCAGCAGTGGTACTACGGCGGCCTCCGCGGCCGGAACCTCGGGCTGAACGCGGTGGCCGGCAAGCCGCCGGAGATGTTCAACATCGACGCGAGCCGGTACGACGAGATGCGCCCCGGCTGCTACGACGTGCACGAACGGGTCCGTGACATGAGCGCCGGCGGGCAGCTCGCCGGGCTCAACTTCCCGAACTGGACGGGCTTCTCCGGCCAGGTGCTCAACCAGGGGCCGGACCGGGACGTCAACCTGGTCATGATCAAGGCCTACAACGACTGGCACGTCGACGAATGGTGCGGTGCGTACCCGGAGCGTTTCATTCCCTGCGGGATTCTGCCGCTGTACGACGTCGAGGAGGCGGCGAAGGAGATCCACCGCCTCGCCGCCAAGGGGTGCCACGCGGTCACCTTCTCGGAGAACCCCGAGGCGCTGTCGATGCCGAGCATCCACACCGACTACTGGCACCCGCTGTTCCGTGCGGCCAGCGATGTCGGCACCGTGCTGTGCCTGCATGTGGGCTCGTCGTCCCGGGCGCCGCTGTTCTCCACCGACGCCCCGCCGAGCGTGAACATCGCCGCCTCGTCGATGATGTCGGCCTACTCCCTGCTGGAACTGGTCTGGGCGGAGTTCTGGGCCGACTTTCCCGACCTGCGGTTCTCCCTCACCGAGGGTGACATCGGCTGGATTCCGTACTTCCTGTGGCGGTCCGAGCACGTCCGCCGCCGGCATTCCGGGTGGGCCCGGCCGACCTTCCCGGCGGGCATGGACGGCCCGTCGGACGTCTTCCGCCGCCACATTCTGACCTGCTTCATCAGTGACCGGGTCGGCGCCCGGCTGCTCGACTGGTTCGCGCTCGACAACGTGTGCTGGGAGTCCGACTTCCCGCACTCCGACTCGAGCTGGCCGATCGGCCCCGAGGACGTCCTGGAGAACCTCGGCGAACTGCCCGACGACACCATCGACAAGATCACGCATGAGAACGCGATGCGGCACTACCAGTTCGACCCGTTCCGGCACCGGCCGCGGGAGCGGTGCACCGCCGGCGCCCTGCGCGCCGAGGCCGCCGACGTCGACGTCGTCACCCATGTCGGGCGACTCGCCGACCAGCGCGACCGCGACGCGTGGGCGCGGATGACCGCCCCCCGGGCAAAGGCGTGACCGCGCGCGTGTCCCACCCTCAGAAGGGAACGCCTGTGGCGGGCCATCCGCTCCACGGTGTCCGGGTGCTGGAACTCGCCACCGGAATCGCCGGCCCCTACCTCGGCAAGATGTTCGCGGACGCGGGCGCCGACGTGGTCAAGATCGAGAGCCCCGCCGGGGACCCGCTGCGCGTCTGGTCCGCGTCGGGCACCCAGCAGGCCGACGGCGGCGACAGCGCGCTGTTCCGCTTCCTGAACACCTCGAAGCGTTCGGTCGTCGTCACCGACGCCGAGAGCCCGCGGATCACCGAACTGGCGGCGCAGGCGGACCTCATCGTCCTCGGCGACGGCCTCCACCACGGCGTACCACCTGCTGGCACCGGGCCTGGCTCCGGCTCCGGCTCCGACATCGGCACCGGCACCGGCACCGGTGTTCCGGAGCTGGCCCGGCGGCTGCACGTGACGTACCCGCAGGCGGTGGTCGTCGCGATCACGCCGTTCGGGCTGACCGCGAGCAGCGCCGACGCGACTCGTCCGATGACCGAGTTCCTGCTGCAGGCGCTGAGCGGGTCGACGGCCGGCCGCGGCTCCCCCCAAGGCCCGCCGCTGCAGGCCGGCGGGCGGATCGGCGAGTGGGCGTCCGGCACCTACGCCGCGGTCGTCGCGCTCGCCGCGCTGCACGGCGCCCGCCGCGACGGCGTCGGCGACCTCGTCGACGTCTCGATGCTGGACTGCATGACGGTCATCCTCGGCGGGCTCAGCGTCGTCGGCCCCACCGTCATGGGCCGGCCGCCCGCGGCCGCGGGAGCCGCCGCCGCGGCCAGCCGCATCCCGGAGCTGCCGTCGATCGAGCCGACGAAGGACGGGCTCGTCGGGTTCTGCACGATCACCGCGCAGCAGTTCCAGGACTTCCTCCTGCTCATCGATCGGCCCGACCTGCTCGCCGACGACGACCTGGCGAACCTCGGCAGCCGCTACGCACGCCGCGAGGAGTTCCTCGCCGCCGTGCACGCCTGGACGTCCACGCACACCTCCGAGGAGATCATCGAGCGTGCCGCCGCGCTGCGCATCCCGGTCGCCCCGATCGGCTCGCCGCGCACGGTCACCACGATCGACCAGTTCACCGCGCGGGGCGTGTTCGGCCCGAACCCGCGCGGTGGCTTCCAGCAGCCGCGGACGCCCTACCGGATCGGCGACTTCCGCGGCCGGCCGCCCGAGCCGGCTCCCACCCTCGGCGAGCACACCGACTCCGTCGCCTGGCCGGCTCGCAGGCCGCCCGCCGCCGCCACCCCGACAACCACCCCTGCCGCGGTGCCGGACGGTGGACGTCCGCTACCGCTGTCCGGGCTGCGGGTGCTGGACCTGACCGCCTTCTGGGCGGGGCCGTCCGCGACGTTGCTGCTGGGCTCGCTCGGCGCCGATGTGATCAAGGTCGAGGGGGTGTCCCGCCCGGACGGGATGCGCTTCTCGGGCGGCAAACCGCCCTCGGAGCCGCAGTGGTGGGAATGGGGCGTGATGTTCCTGGCCACCAACCCCAACAAGCGTGGCATCAGCCTGGAACTCACCCGGCCCGAGGGCATCGACCTGGCCCGCCGGCTGATCGCGGCCAGCGACATCGTCATCGAGAACTTCTCGCCGCGGGTCCTGTCGAACCTGGGCCTGGACTGGGACTCGGTGCACGCCGCGAACCCGGCCGCGATCCTGACCCGGATGCCCGCGTTCGGCCTGGACGGACCGTGGCGCGACCGCACCGGCTTCGCGCAGACGATGGAACAGGCAAGCGGGATGGCCTGGCTGACCGGCACCGCCGACGGCCCGCCGCTGATCCCACGCGGCGCCTGCGACCCGATCGCCGGCCTGCACGCCGCCTTCGCGACGCTGGTCGCACTCGCCGCGCGGCACCGCACCGGCTCCGGCACCGTCTCGGGCTCCGGCACCGTCTCCGGCACCGTCTCCGGCTCCGGCTCCGGCTCCGGCTCCGGCTCCGGCACCGGCACCGGCCGTGGTGCCGGAGGCACGCTCGTCGAGGCCACCATGGTCGAGGCGGTCCTCAACGTCGCCGCGGAACTCACCATCGAGTACACGGCGAACGGCGCCGAACTCATGCGCGCCGGCAACCGCGGCCCGCTCGCCGCACCCCAGGGCGTCTACCGGTGCGCCGGCCCCGACGGCTGGGTCGCGCTCGCCGTCCTCGACGACCCGGCCTGGATCGGCCTCTGCACCCTGATCGGGCGTCCCGACCTGGCCCGGGATGCGGAACTGGTCACCATCCACGGACGTCGCCAGGCCAGCGCCCACGACCGGATCGACGCGGCGATCACGACCTGGACGGCTGCCCGCGACCGCGACACGGCGGCAGCCGAACTGGTCGCGGCGGGCGTGCCGGCCGCCCCTGTCGTCCCGCCGGCCGACCTGCTCGACAGCTCGCTGCACGCGGACCGCGGCTTCTTCGAACCACTGCGTCACCCGGTCGTCGGCGAGCACCCCATGCCCGGCGTCGCCTTCCGCCTCGCCAGCCATCCCGGGCCGCTGCTGCGCCGTCCTGCGCCGGCCTTCGGGCAGCACGACGACGAGGTCTACGGCGATCTGCTCGGCCTGTCCGCCTCCGAGATCAACGTGCTGCGGGAAAGCGGCCTTGTCGCCGACCGCCCCGCGGGCGTCTGACCATGGCCGTCTCAGCCTGGTCGACCGGTGGGGCGCCTCGCTCGCCTGGCGGGGAGCCCGGCTCGGCGGGCGGGGTCTTCCCTTAGGGTGGCGGAGGCGCGTGGGGAGATGCCAGACGCGCCAGGGGAAGATCGCGGCGCCCTGCGGATGGGGACGGGCCGCGTGGCGAGGAGGGATGCGGCAGTGGTCCGACGGGACGCGGCCGGACTGCCGCCCACCAGCTACGCCGTGCTCGGTCTGCTCGCCGTCGCCGACCTGCCGATGTCCGCGGTCGAGCTGAAGACCAGAGCCGAGTTCAGCCTGCGCTTCTTCTACTGGGCGCCGGCCGTCAGCCACATCCGCAAGGAGTTGACCCGGCTCGCCGAACTCGGCCTGGTCACCGCCACGGAGGTACCGGCACCGCGGGTCCGGCGCACGTTGGTGCACGAGATCACCGACGCCGGCCGGACGGTGCTCCGAAACTGGCTGGACGACCTGCCCGACGACGAACCGGTGGTGCTCAAGGACCCGGTCCTGCTGCGCGTGTGGCTCGGCGCCCAGGGCGACCCGGACCGCATCGTCCGCCTGCTCGACCAGCACCTGGAACGGACCCGCGCGGCGATCGACGACCTGCAGTGGGGCCGGCGCCGGGCCCGCGAGATGGGCCTGGACAACGTGCCGCGCCTGCGCCACTCCCGCGCCGTCGGCGACTACGTCCTGCGCCGGCTGTACGCCGAGCTCGCGAACCTCACCCAGCTCCGGGACGAGATCACCTGCCGCCCGACCGAACCGCGCCCGCCGACGGCCGGCCCACCACCGCTGCACGAATACGACGACGATGACGACGACGGGGACCGGGACGGCACCAGCCGCTCCGACGAGCACACAGGCACCAGGGGCTGACCGGCCCCGCTGCTGGCGACGGGTCCGTCGCGCCTGCCCGGCCACGTCCACCATGACGGGAGCGACATGACCCGCAAGCGGAAGCCGGCAGTGATCGCCGGTGTCCACAACACCGTCCAGGCCCGCCGGCTGCCGGGCGAGACGTCCCGCACCCTTCTGCTCGACGCCGTCGCGGGCGTCCTGGCGGACGCGGGCGTGCCGCTCGCCGCGGTGGACGGCCTGTCCGCCGGTGGCGACAGCGCCGGCCTGATCTACGATCTCGGGCTCGGTCCCTGTTGGCAGGGCAGTCAGTTCGGGGTCTCGATGGTGCTCGAGGCGGCTGCCGCGATCGAAACCGGGCAGGTCGACACGGTGCTGGTAGCCGCTGCCGACGCCGGCACCTACACGGACCGGGCCGCGACCGCGCCGTGGACCCGCCCCGAGAACGAGTTCGTGGTCCCCTGGGGTCTGTTCACCGCCGCCGAGTTCGCACTTGTCGCCCGCCGACACATGATCACCTACGGGACGACGTCCGAGCAGCTCGCCAGCGTCGCGGCGACGATCCGCAACAACGGGCACGCGAACCCGGCCGCCGTGTATGCCGGGCGCGGCCCGTTCACCGCCGCCGACGTGCTCGCCTCCCGCATGGTCGCCGACCCGTTCCACCTGCTCGACTGCTCGATGACCGCCGAGGGCGGCTGCGCCCTGCTGCTCACCACCGCCGAGCGCGCGGCCGACCTGCCCCGGCCGTCCATCCAGGTTCTCGGCGGATCCGCGGACCATTTCGGGCCCAGCTACCGCTTTCCCCCCGCCTGGGACCACAGCGGCCGTTCCGGCACCCTGGTCAACGGCGAGGTCGGCGGACGAGCCTTCGAGCGGGCACTGCGCACCAGCGGACTACACCGCGACGACATCGACGTCCTGGAGCTGTACGACCCCTTCTCGTTCGAGATCATCCGCCAGCTGGAGGCGTTCGGTTTCTGTGGCCCGGGAGAGGGCGGCCCGTTCGTCGAGGACGGCCACATCGCGATCGACGGCAGCCACCCGGTGACCACCGACGGCGGCACCCTGTCGTTCAGCCACGCCGGAGCCGCTCCGCAGATGCTGCAGCGCGTCGTCCGCGGCGTCGAGCAGCTGCGCGGCACCTGCGGCCCGCTGCAGGTGGCCGACGCACAGGTGGCCCTGTGCACCGGCGGCGGCGCCGGCGCCCTGTTCACCGCCGTCGCGCTCCTGGGCCGCGGCGTCTCCTAGAACCACAGCCGCCGCCGGGCGGTGTGCCGGAGCTCCGGTGTGCTCTCAGACGTCCGGCATGCCGCTCGACTGGCCCTGCCGGAGCTTGCGGCGCATCAGCTTGCCGCTGGAGGTCGTCGGAAGGGCATCGACGAAGTGGACGGCTCGTGGCACCTTGTAGGCCGCCAGCCGCGTGCGGCAGTAGGCCAGCAGTTCCTCGGCGTCGGCCTCGGCCCCCGTGCCGGCCGTGGTGTCCGTTCTGGCACGGGCGGCGGGCACCACGTACGCGTGTGCGACCTCGCCCTTGACCGGATCGGGCTCTCGGCCGACGGCGACCAGCGCAACCGCCGGATGGCCGATCAGCACGCGTTCGATCTCAGCGGGGTAGATGTTGTAGCCGCCGGTCACGATCATGTCCTTGAGTCGGTCGACCACGAAGAAGTGACCCAGCCCGTCGTGGGTGGCGACGTCACCGGTATGCAGCCAGCCGGCCGGGTCGATGGTCTGCCGGGTTGCCTCGGGGTTGTTGTGGTAGCCCAGCATGACGATCGGGCCGCGGACCAGCAGCTCCCCCTTCTCGTTCGGGCCCGCCTCGCGGGTCGGGTCCTCCAGCGAAACGGTGCGGACCTCCACCCCGGGAAGGGAGACCCCGATCGAGCCGTGCACGTTGGGTGCGTGCAGGGCATGGGTGGTGCCGAGCCCGGACAGTTCTGTCATGCCCCACAGCTCCAGCAGCGGCGCACCGCAGCGGGCCTCCCACGCCTCGATGACACTCTTCGCGATGGTCTGACCGCCCACCGTGCAGCGGCGAAGTGAGGTCAGGTCGGCTGCCGCCAGCTCCGGAAGGTCCAGCAGCATCGCGTACATCGCGGGGACGCCCTCGAGGAGGGTCGCCCGGTGCCGCTCGACGAGTCCCAGGACGGTCGCGGGATCGAACCGTTCCAGCAACACCACGGTGCCGCCGACCATCAAGGTGCCGTTGATCGCGATATTGCCGTACACGTGTGAGCATGGCAGGGGACTGACCACCACATCGGTCTCGGTGCGTCCGTGCATCGCCGCGGTGAGGGCGCAGTTGAGCACCAGCGAACGCTGCGACTGCATGGCGCCCTTCGGGCGCCCCGTCGTTCCGGAGGTGTAGGCCAGGCAGGCCAGGGAACCCGGATCGACGTCCAGCGCGGCGAAGCCGACCGACCCGGCGGCGACCAGCTCCGTGAAGGAGAGGGTGTCGAGCTCGGTCTCGTCGAAACTGATGACGTGCCGCAGCGAGGCGACGTCCCGAAGCGCGGCAGCGACGCCGGCAAGGCGTTCGGCGGAGGCGAGCAGGACCGACGCGCCGGCGTCGGCGAGCATGTAGGTCAGTTCGTCGGCCGTGAGCATGACGTTCGCCGGGATCACCACCGCACCGGCCCGCAGGATCGCATGGTAGGAGACCACCCATTCCCACCTGTTCTGGGCGAAGATCGCAATCCGGTCGCCCGGCGCCACGCCCAGGTCCGCAAGCGAGGACGCCAGGCGTCCGGCGTCCTGGTCCAGCTCGGCGAAGGTGAGGGTCCGCGTCGGGGTGACCAGTGCGACCCGGTCCGGGTAGGTGGCCGCGACCCGGGTTGACATCTGTCCCAGGCCGTCTGTCGCCGTCGGCACCGTCGCGATGGACATCGTCCCCCGCTTTCTTCAGGAAGCACAGTGATCCTGTGTCATGAAAGCGGGGTGGAGTCACCTGCGGCACCACCGAAGGGTTGTACCGCGTGATTCAGGTACCGCCCGATTCAGGCCAGCAGGCCGAAACCGCGTGCTGCTGTGATCGCCTCGACGCGGTTGCGCGCCCCGAGCTTGCCGAGGGTCGAATGCCAGTAGGACTTCACCGTGCTGACCATCAGCCCGAGGTCGGACGCGATCTCCGCGTTGGTGCTGCCGGTCGCGACCCGCCGCAGGACATCGAGCTCACGGGGAGTCAGCGCTGGAACCCCGGCACCCGCCCGGCCGACGCACGTGGCTGCCTGCTCCTCGGTGACCCGACGCCGCTCGGCCAGCATCCCCTCACGTCGCGCGATCTGCGCGACCTGTAACGACAGCGCTATCCCCTGCGCCAGGACGCGGATGCGTTCGCTGACGACCCCTCCGACGGCCCCGTTCTCCCTGCTGGCCAGGGTGAGCACCCCGAGGACGCGGGATCCGGCGACCACAGGCGCGGCGATCATCCGTACCACCCTCTCGGCGGTGATCACCTCGTC
This sequence comes from Frankia sp. R43, assembly GCF_001306465.1. Classification (NCBI taxonomy): domain Bacteria; kingdom Bacillati; phylum Actinomycetota; class Actinomycetes; order Frankiales; family Frankiaceae; genus Frankia; species Frankia sp. R43. The sequence goes on from NZ_LFCW01000009.1 coordinate 348,140, forward strand.
GAACTCGTGGGAGATCGTGGGCGCGCCGAGATAGCCGTCGACCCAGGCCAGCGCCTGCTCCTGGAAGACCTTGCCGGTCAGGCCCCAGCCACTGGGGATGGACAACCGATCGAGCAGGGGGGTCGTCTGGCCGTGCACATACTCGATCGTCAGCGCGCCGGACTCGGTCGTGAGCGCGACCCAGGCGACCTCGTCCCGGTCGCCGTCACCGCTGAGCAGCCCGTTGAGGGTCTGCCGGGCCGGCGAACCCGCGTCGAAGACGGATCGGGCGTCGAGGGCCGGTCGGGGATCGAGCGCTGTGTCCGCTCCGACCGCCGAGAAAGTGAGCGCATGGTCTGCCATCGGCCCCCCATCGTCCGGAACCCAACCCGCTCCCGTCGTCGGTGACGGTCGCGTCTGCGAGCACCGTGGGCCGGCCGGCGCGGCGATGCTGGCTGACAGTGTGCCAGAGTTCATCGGACTATTGAGCCAGTGACGGTGACCGGGCTCGCCAGAGCCGCAACCGCTGGCGAAGCCGACCCAGACGGCCCGTCACTGTCGAGTTTTTCCTTGTCATGAGCGTGGATGAGAGTACAGTCTGCGCTCAGACGCTCCCGGTCCATCGCGGGATCCGTAGCCATCCTGCTTGCGCTACGTAGGAGTCACGTAACCTTCAGCGCCTCGATGCAACCTTTTCGGAGCAGCCAGTGAGACTATTCGTCCGACTGCCGAGGTGGGATCGATCGCCATCTGCACTCACGAAGCCGCTCAGCGTGCCCGCCGGTGCGCCCGTCTGCGTCCACCCGCACCCGCCCCCGCCGCCGCGAGGCCCAGCCCAGTACGCGCGACTGCGCCCAGAAGAGGAGTTCTCACCTGATGCGAGCACCATTACGCGTGGCCGCGGTGGTCGTGGCCGCCGGTACGTTCATGAGTGGCCTGGCCGCCTGTTCGAGCGACTCATCGGACACCGGCTCCGCCCCGCTCGTCGCTGCCGACCAGGTGAAGGCCGGCCTGCCCACAGGATGGAGCAGCGGCGGCTTCGTTCCCGACAGTGCTGGATTGAGATGCGGCCAGACCGCGGACGACCCCACCCGGGGCATCACCGACACGGAGATCACCATCGGTGGTCTGGCGTATCTGACCAGCGCGAACGGTAGCTCGATGGCAGGATCCGAGCTGGGTGCGCAGGCACGGTTCGACCGGGCGAACGCGGACGGCGGTATCAACGGCCGGAAGATCCACTATGTCGGGACGCTCGACGATGGTAACGACCCGGCACGCAACATCGTTCAGGCCAAGGCGCTGGTCGAGCGGGAGAAGATCTTCGCCGCAGTGCCGGTGATGACCACCAGCGCCAATTATCTCGACACTTTCTGCGAAGAGACAGTGCCATTCTTCGGCTGGGGAACCAACCAGGGGTACTGTGGCACCTCGATTGGGTTCGGGATCACCGGATGCTCGCTCCCGGACGAAAAACTCGGGTATACGCTCACCACCTACGGCCCGCTTTTCCAGGCCATGTTCGACGGTAAGGCCAAGGGCAGGTCGATCGCCCTGATCGGTATCGACAACGATTCCGCGAGGGACGGGCTCGCGGCTGTCTCAAGAAGTATCAGCGCGGTCGGGCTCGACGTTGTCTACGAAGAGAACCCGATCCCACCCTCCGGTGCCACGGACACGACCGCGATCGTCAACGCGATCATGGGTGCGAACGACGGTGCGCCGCCGGATGTCGTCTACTACATCGCGGACTTCAACTCGACCATCAAGCTGACCGCGGCACTGGCCGCCGCCGGTTTCCAGGGCAAGAACCTCAACCCGGTCGGCTACGATCCGCGGCTCGCCGGCTTCGAGGGCCTGCAGAGCTCCTACACGGTCCTGTTGTGGCAGCCAGGCGTCGACACCAGCGTTCCAGCCATCAGGCAGATGGTGGACGATTTCGGAAAATACGCTCCGGGAACGGCGATCAGCCTGCCCGCCATGGCCGGATACTGGGCCGCGGACATGTTCGTCACCGCGGTCACCAAGGCGGGTCGCGACCTGACCATCGACTCGCTGCTCAAGCTGCTCAACAACGACTACTCGAACTACGTCGAGGGAGCGTTGCCTGAGACGAGGTGGCCGACGAATCACTACATCCAGGCACCTTGTGGATCGCTCGTGCAGATGAACGGCGACACGTACGACATCGTGAGCGATGTCGCCTGCGGAGCACTCGTGAAGGAGTAGTGGCGGGCGGTGGGCGGAAGACGACCGGCCGGGTCGTCCGCCGCCCACCCGGCCCGATGACGGGCGCATGTCGCCCCCGCCGAGCGCGACGACTGGCCGGCCGGCTACGGCCAGCCCTCTGCCCACGGTGAGCTGCTCGAAGATCGTCGGGACCGCCGACCGCGGACACCCTTCGCGCTGGAGGCGCTCCGGAGGGTGGCGGCCCTACCGTGCACGAGGGCCACTACATAGATCATCGACGGTGGCCTGAAGGCCCGATGGCAAGTGAGGGTGTGCTGATGTCTGACAGTTCTGGCAGTTCTGGCAGTTCTGGCAGTTCTGGCAGTGTCGAAAAGCTGGCATTCGATGGTGGCGTTGTCATCGTCACCGGTGCTGGCGGCGGGCTGGGCAGGGAGTACGCCCACCAGCTGGCCGCCCGCGGCGCGCGGGTCGTTGTCAACGACATCGGCCGGTTGCCCGCGGGCGATGACGGCGGCCACGCCAGCTCGGCGGCCGCCGTCGTCGCCGAGATCACCGCGGCCGGGGGCGAAGCGGTCGCGGATCACACGGATCTGCGCGCTCCCGACGGGGGGGAGCACATCGTCGCGACTGCCCTCGACACCTGGGGGCGACTGGATGGCGTCGTCAACAACGCGGGTGTCGCGTCAGGTGGATCTTTCAGCGATCTCCCGGCCCCTGACTTCGACGCAGTGCTGTCCGTCAACCTGTTCGGAGCCTTGGCCGTGACGCGGGCCGCCTGGCCTCACCTCGGCCGGTCGGGTGCCGGCCGGGTGGTCAACGTGACCTCTCACTCGATTTTCGGCGCGGTGTCCGCGAGCCCTTACATCGTGTCACGCACCGCTCATCTCGGCCTCACGGCCGCGCTGGCTGCCGAGGGCGCCGAACAGGGCATCAAGGTCAACTGCGTGATGCCGGCGGCCTTCACCCGGATGACCGCGGACATCCCTGATCCCGACCTGCTCGACCTTGTCAGGACCCACTTCCCGACGGAGCGGGTCGCGCCGCTTGTGGTCCTGCTGTGTCACCCGAGTTTCCCCAACTCCGGGCAGGTGTTTCACGCCGGCGGCGGCCTGTTTGCCCGAGTGGCCATCGCTGTCGGATCGGGCCACGTCGACCCCAAAGCGACGCCCGACGACCTGCTTACCCACCTCGACTCGCTGACATCAATGTCAGACCCTGCCGTCCCCACGGACATAAACGACGTCATGAACCGCGTTTTCACCCTGGCTCTCAGCTGAGGAGTGTACCCATGAAGCTGCACCGTTCCGCGATGGTCGAATCCCTCGATGCGCGCATCGAGGTCACCGGCGATGAACGGCACCGGGCCAACCTGGCCGTCGTGCGCGAGCACATGGTCGGGGAGATCGCCGAAGACATCGACGCCCTGCTGCGGACGCTGTCGCCCGATCCCGTCTACCACACCTGGGGCGCCGCACCGGAGCTGAGCCCTCAGGGCACCGAGCGGGTTCGGCGGTTCTACGAGGAGCGGGCCGCGGCCGGCCACCTGTATTTCCAGTACGACATCGAGCACCTGGTGGTCACCGACGACATCGTCGTCACCGACGGAGTCATGACCTCGCTGGTGCCGGCCAGGGGAATGCTCCAGTACGGAATCCCCGACGACGACACCGTTTACAAGCTGGTCGTTCGGATGGCGATCTTCTGGCCGATCGACCCCGACGGTCTGGTCATCGGCGAAGAAAGCCACAGCAGCCTACTCAGCTTCGATGCAGTCGACCCGGCCGACCTGCCGACGGATTTCCCGTCACAGCAGGCCCCGGCCGGGCCCTGACTTCAGCGACATGCAGGGGCGCGGTGAAAAGGAGGCGCGATGAAGGCCGTGATCTTCACCGGCAAGGAGCGGGTCGCCGTCGAGGACGTCGACGAGCCTCGGCTCGAGGACGCGTCCTCGGCGATCGTCGAGGTGGAGCGGACCTCGATCTGCGGCTCCGACCTGCACTTCTACTGGGACGAGTTCAACATCTCGCAGGGAGTCAGGCCGGGCCACGAGTTCATCGGAACGGTGGCCGAGGTTGGATCCGAGGTCGAGTCGTTATGCGTCGGGGACAGGGTCATGGCGATGGGCCTGTACGGGTGCGGTCATTGCTCCGGATGCGCGGACGACCGCCCGACCGCGTGCACCCGCGGCTGGGTGAACTTCGGCACCACGCTGGCTGTCCCGGGCGGTCAGGCGCAGCTGGTGCGGGCTCCCCACGCCGACCATGTCCTGCGCAGGCTGCCGACGTGGATCAGCGACGACGACGCGGTACTGATGACGGATGTCCTTCCCACAGGTGCCTTCGCGGCTCGCAACGCGGGCATCGAGCCCGGCTCCACGGTTGTCGTCATCGGACTCGGACCCATCGGGCTCAGCAGCGTCGCGAACGCGTTCGCCTACCAGCCCGCTCGGGTCATCGCGTTCGACGGGCTGGCGTCCCGACGCGGCCGTGCGGCAGTGCTGGGTGCGGAGGTCTTCGATCCGGGAGAGGCCGGCGTCGTCGAGCAGGTGCTCTCGCTGACCGCCGGCGTCGGCGCGGACAGCGTCATCGAAGCGGTAGGCCGTCCCGAGACGGTCGTCGCCGCGGTCTCCGCCGCGCGGGTCGGCGGTACCGTCTCGGTCATCGGCGTGCTGACCGAGGCATTTCCCGTCCATCCTCTGACACTCGGCACCCGCAACATCACCTTGCGGGTGGGGACGACGGATGTGCCGCTGATGTGGAAGCGCCTCCTCCCTCTGCTCGAGCAGGGGCAGGTGCGGCTCGCCGACGTGTTCACGCATCGCCTGCCGCTGACCGACGCCGCCCGCGGCTACGAGATCTTCGCCAACCGCGCCGACGACGTCTTCAAGGTCGTCTTCGACGCCCAGTCCTGAGAGCTGTGACCACACGACACCTGCGGGGCCATCGGGCGCTTGTCACCGGCGGCGGAACGGGCATCGGGTTCGGCTGTGCCGAGCAGCCTCTCGCCGCCGGTACCGCGGTCACCGTCGTCGTGTGTGGGTGGAGGCAGTAGCTACCGGAAGCGGATTTGCCAGTGGACGACGCGCCGCAGCACCTCGACCGTCGAGGTCGGCGTTTGTCTAGACAAATCCCAGACGACCGTCCTACTCTGACCACCGATCCAGGGTCCGTCCGGACGCTGAACCGCCCGACATGCGGGCGTCACGCGACGCGACGGGTCGAGGCGACGCCGCTGACACCAAATACGACCGAGGGAGGCACATCGTGGCCCGCAGCGAGCCTGCGCACCCAGCCGCCAGCAGAACAGACGACGCCGGTCGAACAGACGACGCCGGTCGAACAGACGACGCCGGTCGAACGGACGCAAACGAGCGGGCTGCGGCGACGGCCAACACACCCAACGCGGGAGGCCTCGTCACCGCTCTCGTGTCCGCCTTCGGCGACCCCGACGCGATCGCAACACTGCTCGCCGAGAACGCCACCTGGTGGATCACTCCGACCACCGGGGTGCTCGGCACTCCCGCCGTCGGCAAAGAGAAGATCATCGCAGACCTGCGGGTCATCTTCGGCTCGCTGTACGGCGACGTCCAGGTCGACATCCACCACCTGATCGAACAGGACGACCTCGCCGCCGTCCGCATAACGCTGCGCGCCAGCGCGCTGTTCGCCGAAGGCCGCCCCTACACCAACGAGTACTCGGTCTGGGCCCAGGCGCGCGACGGAAAGATCGTGCAGGTCTGGGAATACCTCGACGTCGCCCAGGCGACCGCGCAGTTCGCGCCGCCGGCGAACGCCAGCGCCCCGGGAACGGCCACGAATTGACTGCGCGGGACCAGACGGAAGGCGCCCTCGACGCGGCCGGCGCTGTCGACGCCACCACAGATCTGCGGTTCGACCGCCAAGCCGCGGCCATCACCGGTGCCGGAAGCGGCCTGGGCGCCGCCTACGCGACCTACCTCGCCGCCCGCGGCGCGCACGTCATCGTCAACGATGACGTCTCTGCGGGTTCCGGCCGCCGAGCTGGTGCGGTCGCTGTGCGACGCGGCCGACGGTTGTCCGGGGGTGAGACTCCCCCGGGCTACCCGGCGACTCGAACGCCGAACACACAGATTAAGAGCGCAGTTCTGGCGACAGCTCATCGAAAATCGCGTAACGACCGCCTCCGTGGCGCTTAGCCTCGTACATCGCAGTGTCGGCGGCGATCATGAGTCGCCCGGAGTCACTCAGCGCCTCGCCGGACAGCGCCACACCGACGCTGGCGGTGACGGATATGACCTGCCCGTATCTGGATTTGGTGAGATTGACGGCATGGACCAAGGAGTCGGCGAGAGCTCGGATCGGGGCCATTCCAGCGACGACCGGGCGGAGGATAGCGAACTCGTCGCCCGCTATGCGGGCCACGGTGTCGCCGCGAGAGACAGTTTGGGTGAGTATCAATGCCACTTCGCAGAGCACGTCGTCGCCTGCCTGGTGGCCCAGTGTGTCGTTGACGGCCTTAAAGCCGTCGAGATCAATGAACAGGAGGCAGACCCGATCCCGGTCCTGGCCGATACCGCATATGGCCCGGCGAAGCCTGTCGAGCAGTACCTCCCGATTCGGCAAGCCAGTGAGGCCGTCGCGCCGGGCACTTCGACGGGCCTCTGCCGTCGCGATCCATTGCGCATCATCCAGACCCGCCCTGACCACCCCCGTCGAAATCTGGTTAGCCACCAGTTCAACGAAGTCGCTGCGTTCGAGGTCGGTACCGAGGCATCGACCGACCCCAGCGATGAGGAGTCCGATCGGGGGTTTCGAGCGATGACTGACGAACGGCCAGATGACAATCCCTCGCGGCGGTGGTGACGCGCATAGCCCGCCAAGAAGCGGCTCAGGGAGCCGTTCGACGACGCGTACCCGGCCAGACGCCAGCGCCGACGCGAGATCGTGCGGCGGGCTGGGATCGAACACGCCCAGTATACCGAGGGCATCGTGTGCGTCCTCCAGGCCCCACGTGGCCATGGCGCGAAGTGGCCGTCGCTGCTGAGGCTCCTGGATGAGTATTGCTCCGAAGGGCAGGTCGTCGCGAAAGTGATCGAGTACGGTCGCGGCTGCCCGGCAGACCGCCCGCCGACCTCGCCTGCCCGACATTGCTGCGCCGATCTCGCGCAGACACGCGAGACGCCTTGCAGCCAGGACCGCGGGAGTCGTCTCAAGGAATGTCGCCAGGATTCCGGCAACAGCACCCCCGGCGGCGGTATCGCGAATCGGGCTGAAGGAAATCGTCGCAAAGCATACTTCGGGATACCCGTACCGCTCGACGGTTAACTGCCAGTTCTCCGTCCAGGTCGCGCTATCCCCGGAAACCACTCGGGCCAGTATGGGGTGTATAGTTTCCCAGATATCTGGCCACGCCTCTCTATAGGGAAGTCCAAGAACGTACGGATGACGTTGCCCCAGCAGTGGAATTACGGCATCGTTGTACAAGTAGATGTAGTCCGGCCCCCAGTGGACGACCATCGGGAAACGGGACTCCAGGCAGATCGCCACAGCCGTCCGAAGGCTGGGGCTCCAGTCCGTGATCGGGCCGAGGGAGGTGGTAGACCAATCCTTCTCGGCAATTAGCGACCCCATGCGACCGGCAGAGGCTACGATCCGGGAAAAGTCCGCGCCACAAGAGGCAGCCGAACCGTTTCGGTCACCGGACAGGGCCCAGCCGACCGGGCCAAGCTGCCCGTACGGCCCACTGAGATTATTCTGAGACTCCACCGCCCTCACTCTTCTCGGGAAGCCGCGTCGACTACGATTGATCTATAGTTAACCGCCCCTCACCCACAGGCCCCTTCCCTCTCTTGGCTTGCGCAACCGCGCGCCTCGCGTCGCGACCACTATCGGGGAGATCGCCGTCGACCCAGCGCGTGCGCCGATGACCGTCTTTCAGCCATTTGAGACCTGAAATTTGACAATGATAGCCTTTATGGCCAACTTGCACCAGACCCCCCTGACGCTGATTTGCCCGAAAAGATCCGAAATGTTTTGACCCGCGGGTTACGCCAGGGCGGCCGATTTCGTACTAAATGCTGACCCGAACGTAGGTGAGGCTGCGGCGCATCGGGATTGCTTCAAGATTGGTTTGTGCCACGAGGCGCCGCGTTTCGGGTGGAGGGGGGAGACCTTCGCCCTTGGCCTGTTGCAGCAGGTCGAGGTAGTTACGGCGGCTTCGCCGGACGACCTGGGTCGCTTCCTCGATCTGGGCGCGGTCGCCGGCGGCGAGGGTGTGCAGGTCGTCCTCGACGTCTCACGAATCCTGGTACGGATCTCGCCGACCGCGCCCAGTTCCACCACCACAGCGCCAGGGCCGACCGTGTCCCCATAGCCAGGCGATGCGCCGGGGATTTGACGGACGCCAAGACTCCCGTGGAAATCGACGTCGCGGGTTGCTTGGCCAACGAATCCCGGTCAGAACGGGCGCCTGCGCCAAGGCGGCGTGTGCTTCGACCGTCAACAGCGGCGGGTCGGGCGGAATCCACCTGCCTGGGAATTAGGAGAGGCATCGCACGAGGTGGCCCCGGACATCTACGATGCGGCTGTTTCGTCCGCTGTCGTAAGTGGCAGAAAAACGTTCTTGTGATGCACGAACTCTTCGATGCCCGCTCGGCCACCTTCCCGGCCGAAGCCGCTGTGCTTGGTTCCGCCGAACGGTGCGGACGCCGTCATCTGCGGGAATGCGTTGATCGACACGTAGCCCGCCTCGAGCTCCTCTGCGACGCGGTGAGCGCGAACGACGTTGTTGGTGTGCACATAGGCGGCGAGCCCGAAGTCCGAGTCATTAGCCTTGTCAATCGCGTCCCGCTCGTCCGAGAACGGCGTGATGGCGAGAACGGGGCCGAACACCTCTTCGCGGGCGAGGCGGCTGCGATTGTCGACGTCGGCGAAGACCGTTGGGCGAATGAAGCAGCCGTTCTCCAGGGGTCCGAGCAGCCGTTCACCGCCGACGACCAGGCGAGCTGCCGAACGGGCTTCATCGACATAGTCGAGAATGCGGCGGACCGCAGCCTCGTCGATGACTGGCCCCATCAGCACCGCAGGGTCCAGCGGATCGCCGATCGTCGGTGACTCGGCGATCGCGGTGACTCGGTCAACGACCTCCTCGTAGACACTGTCCTGAACGAGGAGGCGCGTCGGGAACAGGCAGCCCTGACCGGCGGCCATGACCGCTCCCATCATCGCCGACATCGTCGTCGCGTTGTCAAGATCGGCATCGGCGAAGATGATGTTGGCTGACTTGCCGCCAAGTTCGAGGACGACCGGCGTCAACGATTCCGCGGCCACCGCCATGACCTTTCGGGCCACAGCGGGTCCACCGGTCAACGACACCTTACGCACCAGGTCGTGTCGGATGATGTGCTCCGCCGTGGATGCGTCACCAGAAAGCAGGTTCACCACGCCTTCGGGAATGCCGGCTTCGTGAAGCAGCTCGACGAACCGGATAAGCGCAAACGGGCCTCGCTCTGGGCTCTTGATGAGGACGCAGTTGCCGGCTGCCAGCGCGGCCGCGATCTTCATCGATGCGTTGATGACCGGCCCGTTCCACGACACCAGCGTCGCCACGACTCCGTACGGAACGTACTGGACGTAGTCCAGCGCGCGGGCCGGATAGCTCGACACCAGCTCGCCGGCAAACTTGTCGCTGTACCCGGCATAGAACTCGAAGTTGTCAATCGCCATGTCCAGCGGGCTGGCCGATACCGGTGTGCCCGTTTCCAGCGCGGTCACGATGCGCAGTTCGTCCGCGTCGCGACGGAGCAGCTCGGCCACTCGCCACAACAGGCCGCGCCGCCGGTCGGCGGGAGTGTGCCGCCATGCACGTGCGGCGGCCGCCGCAGCGCGCGCGGCCGCGTCGACCTCGGCAGCGCCGGCGATCGGGAACTCGGCAAGTACCTCACCCGTTGTCGGGTCCCGGCGCGCCATGACCCCACCGCTCGCAGTCGTGACGTGCTCGCCGCCGATGATCAGGGCGGGCTCGGGCAAGATCTTGAGCACTTCGGTCCGTTGCCGCACGGCCATCTGACTCTCCCTGTCTGACTGTTGATCGGTCGTTCTCCTGCGGGCCGGAGCTGTTCCGAGGTGTTGGAGCACGGTCAGTCGAAAAGGACGACTCCGCGGATGTTGCGGCCGTTGCGCAAGTCGTCGTATCCGTCGTTGATCTGGTCGAGCCGGTACGTACGAGTGATCATCTCGTCGAGCTTGAGGACGCCGCGTCGATAGAGGTCGAGGAGCTCCGGGATCGCCGTTCGGGGATTGGCCGAGCCCCACAGGCACCCCCGAACCTGCTTTTCCCAGAAGGTGAGCTCCGCGAGGCTCATTGTCACGGTTTCCTGCCCGCGCGGGGCGGTTGACGTCACGACGACCCGGCCCCGTTTCGCGGCGAGGCCCATCGCCGGACCGATCATCTCGCCCGCGGCGAGGGAGGACGTGATCATGACGGCATCGGCCATGACTCCTCTCGTCCTGCCGACGAGATAGGCCGCGGCATTCGCGATGTTCTCGGTCGCGTGGGTCGCGCCGAACTGCAGTGCCTGGGTCCGCTTGAACTCGACTGGGTCGATCACCACGATTTCGGTGGCGCCGGCCGCGCGAGCGCCTTGTACAGCCGATATACCGAGGCCGCCGCAACCGATCACGACCACCGTCTGTCCGAGGCGGACGTCCGCGGCGTTAACGGCGGTTCCCCATCCAGTTGTCACGCCGCAGCCGACTAAAGCGGCCCTGTCCAGCGGGATATCATCGTCGATCTTGATCGCCGCAAGTTGGTTGACTACGACGTACGGACTGAACGTCCCCAACGAGGTGTACGTCGACACGTCCTGGTCCCCGACATGGACCCGGTATCCGCCGTCGGACAGCGCCCGGCCCGTCATAATGTGAGCGCCGTTGTCGCACAGATTCTGGTGTCCTGACACACAGAACGCGCAGACGCCACAGGCTGGGATGAATGTCAGGACGACATGATCCCCTTCCGTCAGCTGGTCGACTCCGGGCCCGACCGCGTCGACGACGCCTGCACCCTCGTGGCCGCCGACGATCGGATAGGGAACACCGGGAATGTCGCCGGTCACGAGATGCTCATCGGTGTGGCAAAGGCCGCTGGCGGCGAGGCGGACACGGATCTCGTTGCGTCGCGGCTCATCCAGCGTCACGTCTTCGATCTTCCACGGCTCACCGACGCCCCAGAGAACCGCTGCCTGTGTCTGCATACGAACCCCTCACCTCTTCCGCTACCGCCATAGCGTGACTTATCGCTATAGACACCGAGAAACTGTCCTGAATCTTGGTGGTGTGCACTGGCCGTGGTCCGCTCCTGATCGTGCCGATGTGTTGGCGCGGTCTACAGGTACGGGCTGGTGACAGCGCCTATTCGCCGACAGCGGCTTGGCCGGCACGTTCGTCGACTGACTGGCCGGCATGCATTCCCTGGCCGAGGTACTCCGCGACCAGCCGCGTCTCGTCCAACGTCGAGGGATGGCCGGCATGTGTGACGGTGCCCTTGCGCATCAGGTGGACTGAGTCAGCCATCGCGAGTGCGCGCTGCACGTACTGCTCGACGATAAGCAGGGACCGGCCCTCGGCGGCCAGCGCGGCGAGCGCGGCGAAGATGACATCCACGATCAGCGGCGCCAGCCCCATGGACACCTCGTCGAGCAGCACCACCGATGCCTGCGAGAGGATCGCCCGGGACAGCGCCAGCATCTGCTGCTGGCCGCCGGACATGGTGCCGGCGACCTGCCGCCGTCGGTCGGCAAGCAGTGGGAACGCCTCGTAGGCGGCATCGGGGCTCGCGGGCCGGATCCAGGGCGGGGTGCTCAGCCGCAGGTTCTCCTCGACGGTGAGCGCGCGGAAGATGCCGCGCCCCTCGGGGATCAGGCACAGCCCACGCCGGGCGCGCTCGGCGGGCGACAGCCGGGTGACGTCGTCCTCGCCGAGGTGGACTGTCCCGCCGGTCGCCGGGACCGTTCCGCTGATCGCGCGTAGCAGCGTGGTCTTGCCCGCGCCGTTCGCCCCGACCAGGGCGACGACCTCGCCCCGCCGCACGACGAGGTCCACCCCGCGCAGCACGGTGACGCCCCCGTAGCCCGCGGTCAGGCCACGGACGGTCAGGACAGGCTGCGCGGGCTCGTTCACAGGAGCGGGAGCGGCGGTCACCGCGCCTCGACCTTGACGTGGCTGTCGCTACCGGACGAGGCGTCGGCCCGGTCGGTGCCGTCCATCGGTCCCCCTGTCCCGAGATAGGCGGACCTGACCAGGTCCGACGCGGTGACCTCGGCCGGGCTTCCCGCGAACAGCGGCTTGCCGAAGTCGAGGACGAAGATGCGGTCGCAAAGATCCATCACCAGCGACATGTCGTGCTCCACGAGCAGAATGCCGACGCCGCGCGTGGCGACGACACGCCGCAGGAGCGCGCCGAACGCCTTTGTCTCGTGGGCGTCCAGGCCAGAGGACGGTTCGTCGAGCAGCATCAGGTCGAACGGTCCGGCGAGGCAGCGGGCCAGCTCGGTGAGGCGGCGTTGTCCGGTGGACAGACTGCCCACCACGCGATCGCTGAGATCAGCGATGCCGCACAGATGCAGCGCCTCCCGCGCCGCCCGGTCGATGAGGTGCCGGCTGCGGCCGGCGAAGATCTGGTTCAGCGGTCCGCGGCCGGCGAGCGCTGCCTCGCGACCGAGCCGGACGTTCTCCAGGACGGTGAGGGAATCGTAGAGCTGCATCTGCTGGAACGTCCTGCCCAGGCCGGCCGCCGCCCGCGCCGGCGGGGAGGCACCGGAGATGTCTCGGCCGTGCAGGTGGACCCGGCCCTGGGCCGCGGGATTCAGCCCGCAGATGGCGTCGAAGGTGCTGGTCTTGCCCGCGCCGTTGGGCCCGATCAGGCCGGTGATCTGACCGGCGGGTGCGGCCAGGGCGAGGTGGTCCACGGCGACCAGCCCGCCGAACCGCACCCGGAGGCTGTCGACGCGTAGTCCCTCGCCGACCGGGCGCCCCGCAGCGCCGGGCGGGCTGGGAAGATCCGTCTCATTCGGATCCGGCGTGGCGTCGGGCGCCGCGGGCACCGGCCCTGTGCCGCGCTCGCCGAGAAGCCGGGCGACGCCCGCCGCGCTGAACCGCACCCATCCCGGCACGTGCCGCGTCTGCGGCGCGAAGGCGAGCAGGACGGCGAACAGGCCGAAGACGATCTGCAGCCAGTAGCCCACGGACCCCGAGGTGACGTAGGCGGGGATCAGCATGAGGCCCGCCGCCTGCACGAGCGCGTACCATGGCGCCCCGCCGACGGCCAGCACGATCAGCGCGAGGTAGGTCAGGGACAGCGTCGGGTTGAAGGAGGTCGGGTCAACCTGGATCAGGCTGACGCCGAGCAGCGCCCCCGAGATGCCGGCAAGGAACGCCGAAATGCAGAAGACGAGTACCTGGGTGGTGGGCACGCTGGTCCCGCCCATGGACAGTGCTGTCGGCGAGTCACCGAGCGCGTTCAGCAGCCGGCCGAGCCGGGTGCGGGTGAGCGCGATGACAACGGCTGTGGCGACGGCGAGGACCGCCAGAACCACGTAGTAGAAGCCGGTGTCGGACTCCAGGTCCAGCCAGGACAGATGCGGCCGGGGCATGGGCACCCCGTAGCCGTTGAGGCCGAACATCAGACTGGTGTTGTAGAACATGTTCTGCAGCAGCAGGCCGAAGCCGAAGGTGGCAAGCGCCAGGTACAGGCCGGACAGGCGAATCGCCGGGATGGCGATGACGGCGCCAATGGGGACCACCACGAGCCCGGCGACGAGTAGCGCCAGCAACCACGGCAGGTGAGCCTCGGTCGCCAGCTTCGAGAAGGCGACCGCCCCGATCGCCCCGAATCCCGCGTGGCACAGGGAGACCTGCCCGGACGTTCTGACCAGCAATCCGAGCGACAGGAACATGATCGCTATCGCGAGGAAGCCAGCCCACTGGCCGATGTGGTCGCCGCTGAACTGCGGCACGAACGCCAGGGCGGCCAGGGCGATCAGACAGAAGAAGATCTGCGTGCGCAGCGGGGCGGTCCAGGCCGCGCGCGGCAGCGGGATGCTTTGCAGGCGGGTGGCGAGGCGCCGCCGGGGAAGCACCACCAGGACTCCGAACAGCACCACGAACGGCAGGCTGGCCGGCAGGCCGGCGAGGTATTCGCTGGACGAGGCGTACCTGGTCAGGATCGCCGACAGAACACCGACGGCGAGCCCGCCGGCGTAGGCGAGCGGAAGACTGGCGAACGCGCCGAGGGCCGCGGCGGCGAAGGCCTGGGCGACCAGCGCGGTCAGCGTCACCGGGTCGAGGTTGGTGCTCTGCGCGAGCAGGATTCCTGACATGAGCGCGCAGACGGTGCCGATCATCCAGGCGATCCGGCGAACCGTTGTGGGACGGGTTCCGGCCAGGTCGAGCAGGGCCGGGTCGTCGACGACCGCCCGCATGGCCATGCCCAGCCGAGTGCGATGAAGGAAGACGTAGAGCGCCAGCGTCAGGACCAGCGCAAGGCCCATGATGATCAACTGGCTTGCGCTGACGTACGCGTCGAAGACCTTGAAGCGGTTGTCCGGCAGGAAGGTCGGGAAGGTCTGAGACTCGGTGCCGTGGGCCAGCAGGAAGGCGCCTTCGATGACGAGCACGATGCCCAGCATCGCGACGATCCGTACCGCCAGGGCGGCACGTGAGAGGTGCCGCGCGAACAGTTCGAACACGTAGCCGAGCACGGTGCCCAGCACGACGGTCGACAGCAGCGCCGCTACGGGCCAGGGCAGGCCGTGCGAGACGTTGAGGCTGTAGAAGACGTAGGCCGCGAGCGTGCCCAGGGCCCCGAAGGCGAAGTTGAACACACCCGAGGTCTTGTAGGTGAGAACCAACCCGACGCCCGCGAGGCCGTAGGCCGACCCGCTCGTCAGGCCAAGGATGACAAATGGCAGCAGGTCGCGCATGCGGACCCCCAACTACGGCTGTGGACGGGAAACCGGCGGAGGGCGGCATGGGATGACCAGGCCGCCCCTGGTGGTCAGCCGGTGGGCAGGCAGTCGTACTTGCCGGGATTCGGCTCGACCCACGCGCCGTTGTGGACCTTGGCCGTGAAGTAGCAGCTGATCGGCGGGTTGGGGCTGCCGGCGGCGCCGAACGTCAGTGGCGGGGTCACACCGTCGACCATCCAGCCCTTGGGCAGCGCGTGGATCGCGTCGACCAGATCCTTGGAGGTGGAGCTCGGAGTCAGCTTGCCCTGCTCGGCGATCGCCTTGTACACCTCGAGCGAGGCCCAGGTCTGGGAGATGTTCGCGTTGAAGGTCTGGGACTTCGACAGATCCGGGGCGTACTGGGCGATAGCGGCCTGGAGGGTCTTCTCGACCTCGGTCTCCGTGCCGAACCAGGGGAAGTTCTGCTCTTCGACGAGGGCGCCGTCCAGGGCCGGCTCGGTCAGCCAGCTGTCGTCCGCGGACGGCCCGTAGCCGACGACCGTCGGCTTGAATCCCTGGCTTGCGCAGTCCTTCAGGATGCGAACGGTCACCGACGCGGAGTTCGCGACGTAGAGGGCGTCGACCCCGGCCTGCTTTGCCGCGAGGCACTGCGCGGTGTAGTTCGGCGCGGAGGACGCCACCGTTCCGGTGTACGCGATGGAGATCCCGTTCAGCGCCGCCGAGTACTTCGCGGTCGCCTTGGTCAGCACCTCCGTCTGGGAGGCGCAGGCCGGAGCCTCGGTGCAGTACATGACGCCGAACTTCTTGCGGCCCTGGGAGGCCGCGAGGCTCACCACGCCGGCCGGGTCGGTCGCGCCGGTCGGAAACAGCAGCGGCTCGGTCTGGTACAGGCCCGCGCCGTTCGTCTGCCCGCCGATCACCGGGATCCCGGCGGCGGTCACGAGCTTGTGCCAGCTGGCCACGGTGTTGCTGACCGGGCCGACGATCGCTGTCACCTTGTCGGACATGAGCGCCTTGGCGGCCGCTATGCCCTTCGACGGGATGCCGCCGTCGTCCTTGGCAATGATCTTCACGGGGTGGCCGTTGATGCCGCCATGAGCGTTGGTCCACTGCGCCCACGCGTCGACGAGGGGGGCCGCGCCGCCGATCGAGCTCGCGTAGGTGCCGGTCGCGGACGTGATGTTGCCGATGACGAAGGGCGTGTCCGATCCCCCTGACCCTGCGGACGACGAGCCGTCGGAAGACGAGCAAGCCGCCGCTAACACGGCAGCCGCGAGTAAGGGAAGGCCGAGGCGGGAACGGCCCGCCCGCCGCCAGGGGCGCGCGGAGTCTGTGGTGGCACGGCGGTCTTGGGGCATGGAAGTCAACTCCTGGTTCCTCGACGTGTGGTAGATCGTTGAGCGGGGCGCGCCGGCTGCCCGCAGGCGGTCCGGCCCGCGCCGTGTGGTGACGGCCGGCGGCCGCAGCACGGTCCTGCCTGGCTGCACTCGTTCCCGGCGCCCGATCAGGCTGGGCCGAGCGGTCGGCACCGGCAGCTGGCCGGCTCCGGCTCCATCACCCGCCACGTGGCGGGTGGGGCTGTTGCACCGACACCGACACGTTCGACTAGGCGCGCCAGTACAAGCCGTCGCCGCCGGTTCCCCGGTTCAGATCGGTTCAATATGACCTGGCGGTCCATGCCGCGGCGTAGCCGGGCAGCGAGAAGGCGGACGAGCGACACAGGTCGATCACATTGCGCTCTTTCGCCTCATGTCCGCGTATCGCGTCAGGCAGCGCCTCGACCAGTTCCAGCGGGACCTTCACGACACCGTGGCCGTCACCGTGTAGCAGGTCTCCGGTCGCGACAGCGACACCGCCGATCTCGACGGGTTGCCCGGTCTCGAGGACCTTCACGAAGCCTCCGCCGACGTCGACGCCGCCAGCGTAGGTCTGGAACCCTACCTCCTGCATTTCGTCGATGTCACGCACCGGGCCGTTGGTGATGCCCGCGGTACAGTCGAGCGCCTTGTAGAGATTGGCTGCGACTTCTCCCCAGATACAGACACGGCCCCGCCAGTCACCGACGTTCTCGGCGACGAGGATACGCGGCCCGGGTACCGCGAGGATGTGATCGTCGTGAGCCCCGGGAATATCCAAGGCCGTCAGGCCGCTCGACTCGGGGTTGTCTCGGCCGGTCCATACCTTCCGGGTGGCAGCGAAACCGACTCGTCGGCCGAGCCCCGGCGAGATGCAGCGGACCACGTTGCGGTCGAGGCTCTCCAGCTCGGACGGGTGCTTACCCAGTCGCTTGAGTCCGTTCAGCACTGACGGCGTGCTGAACGCCAGAAGTGCCTCGACAGCCTCTCGGTCTGGAATTCCCACAGTCATGTCAGCCATTCCGATGTGTGCACGGTGGGTCCTGCCTCGTCGTTGTCTCCGGCTGTGAAGGACGCCTGGTCGTCGAGCGGGCGCATGGACTACGACCGGACCGCGCCCCCATCCGTTCCTGATCCGGGCGGGCGGCCCCAAAAACCGAACGCGGTTCGGAAGGTAGCCCCGCGACAGGCGCCCGTCAAGAGGCGCCGCTGCCCGGACGTGACCACGAGCACCAGCTCCTTGCGCGACCGAACCGCGTTCGGTAGTCTCGGCGGACCGGTTTCGCCGCGCTCCGACCGGCAGACCACTCCTCGTCGAGTTCCCCCGGAAGAAAGGTGGATCTATTTGTGCCCAACGGAGCCGGGCGTTCCTCGCGTCCACCAAAGGCAAGGAGGCAGGAAAAGGGTCGGACGAACGAGGAGCGGAGCGCCCAGTCGAAGCAGGCGATGCTCGATTCGGCGCGCCAGCTGTTCGCCGAAAAAGGATACGCGGCGACGTCCATCATCGACATCGCCGAGCGCTCCGGCATCAGCGTCGGCGGCCTCTATCATCACTTCGGGAGCAAGAAGCAGATATTCCTCGCGCTGTGGGCTGAATACCAGCGCGCCCAGGAAGAACATACGCGATCGGCGGTGGCCGCGGCGCGCAAGGCCGATGCCACCGGCAAGGAACTGCTCCTGGCGGGAGTCGAGTCCTACCTTCAGGGAGCGTGGCTGGCGCGGGACTTCGAGCCGATGGTGGTGCTCGGCACCGACGCGCCTCCCGGTTTCGACGGGATCCTGGCCGAGGCCGACCGTCAGTGGGCTCGGCAGAACCGGGCGCTGTTGTCGGAGTACGATCCCCAGTTGGTGAACGCCGCCACGGTGATGTTGGCCGGCGCACTGAAATCGCTCTGCCTCGAATTCCCTCACTGCCGCAGCGACGCAGAAGGCAAGCGCCTGATAGACGACGCGCTGAAGCTGTTCTCCAGCATGCTGGCACTCCTGTAGAAGATGGTTGGCGACGGTCCGCGAGCGGCCTGCCTGTCGCCGCGGCTGTGTCGGCCGGACAGTGCCACACCGGACCGCTCGCCCGGCATGTCCATGGCGCGCTCGATCCGCTGGTGGCTGGGCGGTCTTCGAACCGGCGCGCTGGCAGACGTCATCGCGACGGGCGGCGGTGTTGATGCGGGTCCGCCGCTTTGGGCGGTGGCCGAGATGACACTGAATTTCGTTCAGTATGGAGAGGGATGGTTGTCCGGTGCTTGCGCTGCTGAACAAGGAGCAGGAGCTGCTCGCCATGACCATCAGGTCCATGCGCCCCGTCCTCGGAGTGTCGGGGCCAAGAGATCTCGACGACTTCGACCACCGGCGTGCCTGGGACTCGCTGGTGGAGGCGGGCCTGCTCGGCCTGCGCCTCCGCTCGGACGACGCACCGCTGGGCAGCGGGGTGGACGCGATGATCGTCGCCCGCGGCCTGGGCGAGATGCTGTGCCCCGCTCCGTTCGTCCCGGCGCTTCTGGCGACCGAGCTGCTGCTGCTGGGTGGTGAAGCAGGCGAGCTCGCCGAAGCGGTCGCCGCCGGTGACGTGACAGCAGCCGTACTGCTGCGCCGCGACCTCGGAGGCCTGGCGACTGCCGACGACCTCGAGGGCGCGGTCCGCTGGGGAGACGGGGAGGTCGGGCTGTGCATCGGTTCGCCCGGGACTTTGGCGAGAGTCACCCTGTCACCGGTCGAGCGCCACGGTTCGACCGGTGACATGCTCTTCCCGCTCGAATCGCTGCCCCCCGACGGAGCGATCGAGCGGAGTGGGCGCATCAGTGCCTCGGACCACGACCGTTGGATGTCGCTGGCCATCTCCCTGGTCTGCGCCGACGCCCTCGGTTCGATGCGCGCGGCGGTCGACGGGGCGATCGAATACTCAAAGACACGTGTCGCGTTCGGCGCGCCCATCGGTTCCTTCCAGGCCATCCAGCACATGTGCGCTGACGCGGTGGTCGTCTGCGAGGCGACCGATGCCGCGATCAGCTACGCCGCCTGGGCCGCCGACGAACTCGACGCCCCGGACGCGCGACTGGCCGCGTCGACCGCCAAGGCGTGGCTCGGACACACGGGTCGAGAGGTGACAGAGATCGTCATGCAGGTTCTCGGTGGCGTCGGCCAGACGTGGGAGCACCCGGCCCACCTGTACACGCGGCGTGTGATCGCCGGAAGCTCCCTGCTGGGCGACGCCGATGGCCATCTCGACCACGTCTACGACGCGAGGGTGAGGCAGCGCTAGTGGACTTCCGTGACACGCCGGCCGAAGCGGAGTACCGGCGCGCCTTGGCCGACTGGCTGCGCGCCTTCGTCGCGAACCACGACGCGGCACCGAGCAGCCGTGAGTGGCAGCATGCGCTGTACGAGGCGGGATACATAGCGCAGACCTGGCCCGAGGAACAGGGCGGCAAGGGTCTCTCGCCGGTCTACGACGTGATCCTCAACGAGGAGGTGGCCCGGGCCGGCGCCCAGGCCATACCGCCCAACGTCAACTATCTGTGCCGCGCGATTCTCGAGTTCGGCACAGAGCAGCAGCGGGACCGCTTTCTCCTACCCACGCTGCGCGGCGACATCCAGTGGTGCCAGGGCTTCAGCGAGCCGGGCGCGGGGTCGGATCTCGCGGCCCTCACCACCTCTGGCCGCTGGAACGGCGACGCGTGGGTCGTCAACGGGCAAAAACTGTGGACCAGCGGGGCGAGCGATGCCGACTGGTGCCTGCTGCTCGCCCGGTCCGAGCCCGATGCCCCGAAGCACCAGGGCATCTCCGCGTTTCTCATCGACATGACGAGCCCCGGGGTATCCGTCCGTCCGGTCATGACCGCCGATGGCGAAGCCGACACCTGCGAGACCTTCTGGGACGACGTCGTGGTACCGGCCGACTGCCTGCTGGGCAGTCAGGGCGACGGTTGGCCCATCGCCATGTGGGCGCTGCAACTCGAGCGTGGTCCCGCCGACCTCGGCGTGGTTCCCAACCTGCTCAACAGTCTTGAGGACCTCGAACGGATCGTCACGTCGAGTGGGCTGGACCGGCACGAGCGGATCCGGCGTACGCTCTCACGGGCCTACATAGATGTCCAGATTCTCCACCTGTACTCCATTCGGCAGGTCTCGCTTCGCGCGGCCGATCGGGCTGAGGGACCCTCCGGGCCCGCGGCCAAGCTGCTGTGGGCACGCGCCGCGCAGGCGGTCGGGCACGCCTGGCTGGACGCGCTGGGGGGTCTGGCAGTCACCGGCGCCGAGTCGGACCGAGCGGTCCGGGAGTACTTCCACTCACGGCCTACGAGCGTCTACGGGGGGTCCGCACAGATCCAGCGCAACCTGCTCGCCCAGCGGGTACTGGGGATGCCTCGAGCAGACGCCCGGCGTTGAGCGATCGTCCCGCACCACGCCAATCGGCGGTTTCAGCAGTGGTCGCGGGCGGGCTGGGTGTGGCCGAAGCTGCACCGAGACGGACGAACGCCTCGTGCGCCGTGCCAGGCAATCCCCAGCGTTGCGGCGATCCGCGTGACCGGGACGAGCCAGTCCCCGCATAGACGGCCGATCGTCCCGCGGCCCGGCGGGACATTCCCGGCGCACGGGAGCGACACCCAGTCACCACGGCGCGTCATGATCTGAAGGCGCACCGACACGGTTTCCAGTGAACTGTGCGGAGCCGGTTTTCATGGCCCATTTCAGCACTTATCCGGGAACTGACTGCGTAAGCGTGTTCCGGCCAGGAGTGGCTCGGACCGGCTTGTCGCCGCTGGCGTCAGCGGCGGCAAGCCGCAGCGCCGCCACCAACTTGGACCCATTTTCCTGGAACCGCGAAGAGGGTACAGCCAACGTCACCGCGGCCACCACTCCGTCATTCTCCAGAATTGGCACGCTGGCGCAGGTCAGACCGACGACATATTCGTCCCTGCCCACCGAGACCCGGTCCCGCCGGATCCGCTCGAGGTCACGGTTCAACTCGGACCGGCTCGTGATCGTCGCCCGCGTCAGCCGACGCAGCTTCAGCCCGTCGAGTCGCCGCTCCTGTACCTGCGGATCCGCGAACGCAAGCAGGAGTCGAGCGCTCGTGCGCGCGTGCAGATTCTGCGAGTAGCCCACGACGAGCCCTGAGACGCGCATGACATGGCTTCCTTCGACCACCTCCAGGATCCGTACCTCGCCCTCCTTCCAGGCACTCAGATACGTGGTCTCGCCGGTTGACTCCGCCAGCTCGCGCATCGTCGCTATGTAACGTTCCGGCCCGCGGGCTCCGCGCCTGATGCCGTCGGCGACAATCCCAGCCATTGGACCGAGCACGTACCGCGATCCTTCCTTCGTGAGGATTCCCTCGACGGCCAGCGAGTTGAGTAAGTGGTACGCGGTCGGGAGCGAGAGCGAGAACTGCGCCGCAGCGTCACGAGCTGACAGCCCTCCGTTCATCGCAACGGCGACCAGCAGCCGCGTCGCGCGTCGGGCGGACTGGATCGTCGTAGCTGCGCCCCGACTGGCCAGAGAGCTGGGATCGACAACCGCCGCCAGGGGCTCGGCGGGTTCCGGGTGGGCCGATAAGATTGTCATAATATGAAACTCTACTTCAGCTGTTGACTCCGACGCAAGCTGCCAGCATGCTGCAAACCAGAGCCTGTTAGCTGAGCAGACGGCGCGGGAAACCTACTTCTCAAGCTCGCCAAAAAAGTCGACGAGGGCCGTGCTGGAAACGGAACGGGCATTGGCGATAATCGACTTCGACCTGTCCGCGTGCGGCACCAAGAACAACAGTTTCTGCATGCCCTTGTGGTCCCGCTGCCAGGCAGGGGATCCCTGGGGTCGACAGCAAGGAGACGACGACGGATGGCTGAATCAACGAACTCCGCAGCAGTCGAGATTCCGCCGATCATCTCGGTTGATGACCATGTCGTCGAGCCCCGGGATTTGTGGCAGAGGTGGCTGCCGGCCCGTTGGCGGGACGCAGGTCCAAAGATCGTCCGAGGGCCGTACGAGATGGTCCCGGAGGGCGAGATCTCTCGAGCGGCACGATCGGGCTGGAGCGCGTTCCGGCCGGCTGCGACGGGGCCGGAGACAGACTGGTGGCTCTTCGAGGGCGACATTTCGGCGACCCTGCTCGGCAACGCCGCGGCAGGTCTGCCGTCGGAGGAGGTCGTTCCGGGGCCGATCAGCTTCGACCGGATGAGGCCCGGGTTCTACTCGGTCAAGGAACGCCTCGAGGACATGAGCATCAACCACATAGAGCGGTCGATGTGTTTCCCGACCTACCCACGGTTCGCCGGGCAGCGTTTCCTCGACGCCAAGGACAAGGATCTCGGCCTGGCATGTGTTCGCGCCTACAACGACTGGATGGTCGATGAATGGTGCGGGGACAGCGGCGGTCGACTCATCCCGCTGTGCATCGTGCCGCTGTGGGACGCGGAGCTGGCCGCGATGGAGGTAAGGCGGAACGCGGAGCGCGGCGTCCGCGCGGTCGTGTTCACCGAACTTCCGTCGGCTCAGGGCCTGCCTAGCATCCACGACGCCAACGGATACTGGGATCCGTTCTTCACCGCGTGCAACGAGACCGGGACGGTGATCTGCATCCACATCGGATCGTCCGGACAGGGACAGATGACCTCCGACGATGCCCCGTTGTGCGTGCCGATCGCACTGACGACCACGGCGTCGCAGTTTGCCATGGCCGACTGGCTGTTGTCGGGCAACCTCGTGAGGTTCCCCAATCTCAGGATCGCCTTCTCGGAGAGCCAGATCGGCTGGATGCCGTTCCTCTGGGAGCGCCTCGACAACCTCTGGCACAAGAAGAACTATCATGACGACTGGAGCCCGCTGATCACCCAGCCGCCCAGCAGCTACGTCCCCGGCCACATCTGGGGCTGCTTCTTCGAGGACGCGTTCGGGATCAAGGCCAGGCAGGACATCGGCATCGACATGATCACGTTCGAGTGCGACTACCCACATCAGGATTCCAGCTGGCCGAACACGAAGACCTACGCGGAGAAGGTGCTTGCAGGCCTGAACCCGACGGAGATCTTCAAGATCGTCCGTGGCAACGCGATTGAGATGTTGCAGCTCGAGCCCCACCTCACGGACGTCCAGGTGAAGAAGCATTAGCGCCATGGGTGTCGGATATCGCGTCCGCCGCCGTCCGATCCCGCCGATAGAGGCGAACACAACCTGGTTTGACGCGGGACCGCTGCGAATCGGCGTCGAGAGCCGCCATCTCGATGACGAGGTGCTTCGACAGGCGTACGGGAATGGGCCTTCAGACATTCACGTGGATGACTGGGGAATCTCGATCCACGTCTGCGGTTCCGTTTCCGGAAGCGAATATCTTCGGTTTGACTGTTTCGAGGACGAGCCGCACTATCATTACATTCACCCGACGGATGACTTTCAGGTCTGGGTGCCCTTCGACGAGGGGCCAAACGGCCCGATGCTGGACTGGGCCCTCGGCTGCCTGGCGAACCGCACGCAGGAAATGCTCAGGCGCTCCGGCGGAGCATACCTTGCAGATTTCGTTGATCTGACACGACTGGGCGAGACATGCGCAGCCGTTGCGCGACTCGCTCGCTCCCTGAACAACGCGAAGGTGAGACCGGAAGTAGCTGCATGAGTGGCCTGCGCGATGGCGTGGATGGCAGTTCAGATCTTTCCTTTGGGCCACAGGACTGTCATCCGCGAGATACGGAAGGGGGCAACAGTCTTAGATGGTTGACCCGCTGCCGGCGAACCTGCTTGCTTGTACCAATTGAAAGACTGTTCGGGACTGTTCTGGAGTTAGTCGAGATCGGAGATTGCAGATGGCCAGGCTTCGACACGTCGCGATCAAATGCGACGATCTGCACTGGGCTTCGAAGTTCTACTCCGCTTTGTTCGAGATGGAGGAGGTGGGCCGCGCCGGCGACGTCGACAAGTCGGGCGCCATCTATCTGAGTGACGGCACGGTCAACGTCGCGCTCATCAAGGTCGATGATGACTATGTAAACGGCAAGCCCGAGGGTCTCAACCATATCGGCCTTGTCGTCTCCGACATGGACTCCGCTGTCCAGCGAGCGAGGAGCCTCGGAGTGGAGATGCTCGTGGATCCGGAATCCGAGAACGCTGGCGTCACCTGGGAGATGAAGATGCGGACGCCCGACGGCGTCTACTTTGACTTCTCGACCCATGGCTGGCCCGGAATCTCCGGGATCGACGACTGAGCTCGGCCGTCGGCGACGATTTCGGCGAA
This sequence comes from Frankia sp. R43, assembly GCF_001306465.1. Classification (NCBI taxonomy): domain Bacteria; kingdom Bacillati; phylum Actinomycetota; class Actinomycetes; order Frankiales; family Frankiaceae; genus Frankia; species Frankia sp. R43. The sequence continues at coordinate 372,831 of NZ_LFCW01000009.1, forward strand.
CTCGGCTCAGGCCTGGATCTTCGAGCGGGCGCCCCGCGGTGGCACTGCATCCACCGTCTTCAACAGATTTCAGACGTTGCCATGCGATGAAGGAGGACGCTCGTGGTCGGCATGGTGTACAGCCTTCCGCCACAACCACCTGTCGCCGAGAACACGCACCTGCATCCGGCCGGGGCACTCACGATCGGCGTCGAGTATCGCAATGTCGACCCGGCGGCGCTCGAGGAGACCTACGCCGACAACGAGGCCCTCCTCACGGAGCTTCGGGAGGCATCGCCGGACGGCGGATTCACCGATGAGGGTGTGTCCATCCATGTGTGCGGTACGGACGACGGCTATGAATACCTGCGCTTCGACCTGTTCGATGACAAGCCGCACTACCACTATATCCGCCGGGATACCGAAGGGTCGGAGATCTCCAACCGGGTCGTCGAGTTCGACACGGTGGCGGGTGGCAGCATGCTTCCTTGGGCCGTTGAAAGAATCAGGACGCGCTTGGCGCCGATGCTCATTGAAGCTGGCGGTGGTTACCTTGTCCCGTTGCTGGACGAGACCCTGATCGCCTCGGCGCTGGACAACGTGTACCAGGAGGCAGACGCCGTCCAGCGCGCCAGAGCCCGGCAGGGCCGATCGGCAGGCTGAACATCGGCTCCGGCCCATCGATCATATTGCATGCGGCCCGAACGGCGCGGGAACGCTCGACTTCCCGTTCCCGGCGATATCCTGCCTTCGGTGCAATTAACAGGCGATCCTTACGGCTTTGGGTAGGCACCCTGCTCCAACGCCCGCCAGATGAATTGTTGCATTTCGAGAAACACTCAGTTTTTCATGTTCGGCCTCTGGAAGGTCGGCAGGGAGGTTTTGGCGTGTCCGAGTCCAGCGTCGACGGCTACGAGAAGCGGATCGCGGACCTCGAGGCTCGGCTTCAGGAGCTCGAGGACGTGCGGGAGATCAACGAGGTGTTCCGCCGCTGGCATCATGCATGTACAGGTGGGTTCAATGGCATCCAGGCGGGACGTATGGAAGCCCTGGAAGTTCTCACCGATGACGCGACGATCGAGATCCAGGCCCTGCATGAACCAGGGAAGGGCCCGAAGGGTCGCGAGGAGTACACCAGGTACTGGGACTTCTACTTCGGCGACGCCGGTCCGCTGCCGTATGTGTTCCAGACCAGCCTCGACCAGCGCATCGAGGTCCACGGCGATACCGCGGTGCAGTACTCGAACCAGCTCGGGATCTTCCAGTCCCGCGGGGCCGCGCCGATGCTTAGTCTCTCGCGACGGGTGAACTACCTTCGTAGGACCGACGGCGGATGGAAGATCTACAAGACGACCGGTGACAGCGCGTTCGCCACCACGCTGGCCGACCTCAACGGTCCCCTCAATCCGCTCCCCCCCGAGGAACAGCGGGTGCAGTGGACCTACGGCGGCCGGGCCGAGGTCGATCCGATGGCGCCGCTCAAGAACCACTGAGAGGCTGAGGACGCTGGCCCAGCATTCTGACCGTATACGGATGGTGCTGTGTTCTGGGACGCGTCCTCTGGGCGCGATCCCGTGGCCGTCGGCTTCGGCACCGTCGGCCACGGGCTTCCTGGTTGGGCCAGTGCCCGGCAGGTTTGCGCGCGACCTGTCGCGAACCTATGGGGCCGGATCGGCGGAGGCGGTGGCGGGCTGTTGCAGGGAGGCCAGGACCGGGGACGGGGCGTGGTTCGCCCAGCCGGTGCCGGGCCAGTTCAGCCAGCCGGAGGAGGCGTAGGTGCCGCCGTCGGGGTGCAGGGTCGTGCCGGTGAGGTAGGACGACAGGCCCGAGGCGAGGAACACGACGCAGCCGGAGACGTCGGTCGGCACACCGGCGCGGCCCATCGGGATGCCCACCTGCAGGCCGGTGGGTGTCGAGTAGGCGCCGTCGCCGCCGACCATCCGGCGCATGTTCGGGGTCGGGGTGAAGTCCGGGGCGACGTTGTTGACCCGGATGCCGTCCGGGGCGACCTCCACGGCCAGGGTGCGGCCGAACTGCTCGACAGCCGCCTTGGCCGCCGAGTAGACCGCGAAACCGGGGGCGGCGCGGTGCGCCTCGATGGTCGTCAGGTTCACGATGCTGCCGCCGCGACCGCCGGCCTGCATCCGGGGGACGGCCAACGAGCAGGCGTGCAGGACGTGCATGAGGTTCAGCCGCAGCAGGGCGTCCCAGCCCTTGGCCCGGGTCTCGACGAACGGGGCGCGGAACGTGCCGCCGACGACGTTGACCAGGGTGTCCACCCGGCCCCAGGTCTCGTCGACGGCGGCGAACAGCCTGTCGAGCTCAGCGGGGTCGCGGGAGTCGCCGTGGTGGACGATCGCGTCGGCGCCCTGGGCGGCGAGGGAGTCGCGCAGGGCCTCGACCCCGGCCGGGTCGATGTCCAGCACAGCTACCCGCACTCCGTTGGCGGCCAGGTCGGCGGTGATGGCACCGCCGAGGCCGCCCGCTCCACCGCTGATGACGGCGACACTGCCCGCCAGACCACTGCGTTCCTCGAACCAGCCCACGCCGGGTTCGCCTCCGTTCGGATTCTGGATCTCGACACCTGCCGGGTGGTTCAGGGGATCAGGGTCTCGCCGAAGGTCTCGATGAAGCTGATGGTCTCGGCCGCCGACCGGGTGTGGGAGGAGATCACGACCCAGGTCACGCCGGCCTTCTCGATCTCGGCGAGGGCCTCGCGGTGCCGGTCGGCCTCGGCGGTGATGCTGGTTTCGGACGGCACCCCGGAGTAGGAGTACGAGACGTCGATCAGGTCGGTCCGGCCGTTCGCCGCGGCGGTGTCGCGTATCTCGCGGATCATGCCGGCGAGGTTGTCGAGGGAGCCGATGGACACCGTCCGGGCGGTCGTCGACAGCTCCGGCCCACCGGACATCGCCATCCAGCCCTGGGCGCGGGCCGCGACGCGACGCCGGCTCAGCTTGGAGTTCCCGCCGATCCAGACCGGAATCGGGTCCTGGACCGGCCGCGGGCGGGCGATGACGTTGCGGGCGTCGAAATGCAGGCCCTGGTAGCTGAACGGCTCGCCTTTCCAGTGCAGCGGCAGGACGTCCAGGATTTCGTCGAACAGCGCGTTGCGCTCCTCGAAGTTCACGCCGAGGGCGTAGAACTCGGACTTCTGGTACCCGGCACCGATACCCAGGGTGAAACGGCCGTCGGAGATCTTGTCGACGGTGGCCGCGGCCTTGGCGAGCAGGAACGGATTGCGGTAGGGCGCGACCGACAGGTGGGTGAGCAGCCGCAGCCGTTCGGTCGCGGCGGCGACATAGCCGAGGCCGACGAACGGGTCGAGGCTCTGGTGGCCGCCGTTCTCCAGCCAGCGGGCGCCGGGAACCGGGTGCTCGGTGAGGGAGAGCGCGTCGAAGCCGGCTCGCTCGGCGGCCTGGGCGACGTCCCGCAGCGGCCCGGGATCGAGCATGTCGCCGTCGGTACCTGACGTCTCCGGGTAATGAAAGATGAAGCGCATCGTTGTCGTCACCCTGTTCATGCGTCCCGCGCGGGCCGGACCTGGGCCGGCGTCTCAAACCTGTCTACCAGAAGGTAGACACGACAGTCAGAAATCCGGCTGGGGTACCCCTTCCGCAGCGGCCCTCCCGGGCCATACTCGCTGGTGGAGCGCCCTGGATCAGGGCTGGAAGCGGTAGCCCATACCCGGCTCGGTGGTCAGATGGCGGGGGCGGGTCGGATCCGGCTCGAGCTTGCGACGCAGCCGGTTGATGTAGAGCCGCAGCGACGACGTGTCGTCGGAGTAGGTCGGGCCCCAGACCCCGCTGACGAGCGCGCGGCTGCTGACGAGCTTGCCCGCGTCGCGTACCAGCGCCTCGAGCAGCCGCCATTCGGTCGGCGTCAGGTGCACCGGCGGCGCTCCGTCCTCCCGGGCGGTGACGGACCTGGCCGCGAGGTCGACCCGGTAGTGGCCGACGTCCACCGCCGGCCCGGCCTCGCTCGTGGAGGCGCGCCGTGCCACGGCTCGCATGCGGGCGAGCAGTTCCTCGACGGAGAACGGCTTGGTGATGTAGTCGTCGGCGCCGGCGTCCAGGGCCGCGATCTTCTCCGGCCCGGACGTCCGGCCGGACAGGACGATGATCGGCACCCTGGTCCAGCCGCGCAGGCCGCGGATCACGTCGAGACCGTCCAGGTCCGGCAGGCCGAGGTCGAGAACGATGATGTCCGGCGGATGGGCCGCGGCCTGACCGAGAGCGTCCCCGCCGTCGACGGCCGTGCGGACGTCGTACCCCTTGGCACGCAGCGTGATCCGCATGGCCCGCAGCAGCTGCGGCTCGTCGTCCACGAACAGCACCCGAACCCGCGCCCGCGGCTCGGACCCGTCGCCCATCCATCAGCTCCCGTCACGTGCCAGTTCGCCACAGCATGCCAGGTTGGCGACCCGGCCGGCGGCGGTCACCCATCTGACAGGCGGCGCTGGACGGCACTGGACGGCACTGGTCCCGGCACCGCCTACCATCCCAGAAAAACTACTGATAGTAGTCATCCATATTCGGGGAGGATCTGGTGGAGGTCACGACAAGAGCGCGGGCGCGCATGCGCCTGCGGACGACGGGGTTCGGCGTGCTCGCCGCGTTCTGTTCCCTCAGCGCGCTCGATCCGCTCGCCGTGGCGCGGGCCGATCCGGGCGCGAGCTACTTCGGGGACCACTTCGAGCTGGTGGCGCTGGCGCTGCCCGCCGGCCTCTCCGCCGGCAACGCCAGCGTGGTGAACAACGACGGCCTGATCGTCGGGCTGGCCTGGGCCGACAACGGGAGCCCGCAGGGCGTCGTCTGGCGCGACCGGGTGCCCGTCGTGATCCCGGACAGCCTGCCCGTCACCGTCAACGACGCCGGCCAGGTCGCGGGAAACCAGTTTCCGTCGGACGCGCCCAGCCGGGGCTTCCTGTGGGCGAACGGGCAGCTCACCACGCTGGCACCGACCTCGCCCGGCCCCGGCCGGTTCAGCACGGTCAGCGCCCTGGCCCCGGACGGGACCGCGATCGGTGTGAGCGGCTCGGACCTGGCGGGGTCGGAGATACCGGGCCCGAACACCCGGGCGACGGTCTGGTACGGCGGCGTGGCGACGGACCTGGGAACCCTGGGCGGCACGTGGAGCAGCGCGGACCTGATCAACGACCGCGGCCAGGTCGCCGGGGTCAGCGCCACGGCGACCGGCGATCAGCATGCCTTCCTGTCCGCGCCCGGGGGCCTGCGTGACCTCGGTACCCTCGGCGGGCGGTACAGCTACCCGATCGCGATCAACAACCGCGGCCAGGTCGTCGGCATGAGTGACACCCCCGACGGGCACGGTCACGCGGTCCTCTGGGAGGACGGGCAGATCATCGATCTCGGCGTGGCACCCGGCTTCGGCGACAGCGCGGCGATCGGCCTGAACGACCGCGGCCAGGTGCTCGTGGAGAACTACGGGACGGCGGGCACCGGCGTGGACAGCCAGGCCCCGGCGTTCCCGGCGAGCACACCGTCGGCGTACGTGTGGACGGCCGGGCAGCGCCAGTACCTCACCGGCTTCGGTGGTGACACGATCTCGCCCCTCGAGATCAACGAGGACGGCGCCGTCATCGGCTCGGCCACCACCCCGGACGGCGTCGCGCGGCCCTACCTGTGGTCCGACGGGGTCGCGCGCGACATCGGCGGTCCGGGGACACTGGCGTCGGGCGTCGTCAGCAGCCGCAACCGGCTGGGTCAGCTCGTCGGCTTCACGACCCCGCAGAGCGGGCGCCAGGTCCCCCTGTTCTGGCAGGCTGACTGACCTTTTCGTAGCCGCGGTTTCCGCCGCTTCCGCCGTCCCCGCCGGCGCTGCCGGCCGCTGACCCGGCCGGCGCCGGCTCGCCCCCGGGACCACGCCCCGCGTCGGTGCGCTCCGCACGGACGCGGACCTGGGCGTCGGGGTTCGTCCGGGTGACGGCGCGGGCCTCGGCACGGGTGGCGGAGTCGGCACGGGTGGCCGAGTCCGCAAGGGTGGCCGAGTCCGCACGGGTGGCGGGCGGGCCGAAGGGGCCCGCGGCGAGGCGGGCCGGCTCACCGCGGCGGCGGGCCAGGTACCACCGCACCGACGTGTCGAGCCAGCGGCGGGCCCGTCGCAGCGCCGGGACCTGCATCGCCCGATGCGCCTGGTAGCTCCACGGCGGCTGGTCGCTCTGGCGGGTCGCCATCGCGTACGCGAACTCGACCGGGTCGGCCCCCGTCGCACCCACCGCCTCCCGGTCGAGCAGCGCGTCCACCCGTTCGAACCAGGACATGCTGGTCCGCGCCCTGGCCTGCAGCGGTTCGAGGGCCGCGTGGCCCTCGTGGTCGAACTGCGCGAGCGCCGGGGCGACCGCGCCGTGCTCGTGGAGCATCTGCGCGAGCATGACCCCGTCGATCATCGCCAGCGTCGTGCCCGAGCCGAGGGTGAAATGCGTCGTGTGCGCGGCATCGCCCAGGAGCACCGTGTTGCCCACCGACCAGTGCTGGTTCCTGACCTGCGTGAACCGCTGCCAGCGTGCCGGCCGGCGCGGGTTGTCGGTCAGGCCGTGCCCGGCGAGCGGCACCGCGAAGATGTCGCTCAGGGTCCGCAGCATCTCCGGGCCCGACGAGATCGCGAACCCGAGCCGTTCCCAGGTCCTCGGCGAGCACTCGACGATGCAGGTGCTCACGTCCGCGCCGGAGGGGTAGGCGTGGAACCACACCCAGCCGGACGGGGTGCGTTCGAACGCGAACGTGAACCGGTCGAAGTGTCGGCGCGTGCCAAGCCAGATGTACTGGTTCGCCCCGACGTCCGTCGAGGTGCCGAACCGGCCGTCGAACATCGATCGCACCCGGCTGTTCGCACCGTCCGCGCCGACGACGAGATCAGGGGCGGGGCGCGGCTCGTCCCCGGGCCGCGTGCCGGCTCCCCCGCGCCAGCCCAGCGCCGCCAGGTCGGCCAGGTCGGTGATGTCACGGCCGTGCTCGACGTGGATCCCCAGCTCGATCGCCCGCCGGGTGAGGATGTCGAGCAGGGCCGCGCGCTGCACGCTGAACCCGTAACCGGCGAACTGCGCGACCCGGCCGGGCCCCAGGCTGATGTCCTGCTCCTGCCACAGGGTCGACGCCGCGCGGATCTCCCGCGCGCTCACCGGGTCGTTGCGGAACAGGACGTCGAGCAGGTTGTCCCAGTAGACGACCCCCCAGCCGTAGGTGGCACCCGGCGGGTCCCGGTCGATGACGGTGATCTCGTGGCCGGCGTCGCGACGTTTCGCGGAGATCGCGAAGTACAGCCCGGCCGGCCCCCCACCCACACAGACGATCCTCACACGGTCCCCCTGCCCTAGACGTGGACGACTCCCCCAAAGCTGTCCCGGAACGACGACTGCCCGGAACAACGAATGCCCCGAGAACGACAACAGCCCCGAGAACAACGACAGCCCCGGGAACGACAAGGGTCGTGCAGCTCGGAGGAAGGTCCACCGACCTGCACGACCAGGAGCGGGTTACCCGGGCTGGGACCCGCCGCGGGGCTCAGTGGCCCCGGGACTCACTCACTTCCTCGGGCGAGTGGCGGTCACGGTTGCGGATTCGGAGCTCACCAGCCCCAGCCACCGCCCCAGCCCCAACCGCCACCCCAGCCCCAACCCCAGCCACCGCCCCAGCCCCAACCCCAGCTGCGGCCCCAGCCCCAACCACCGCCGCCACCGACGAACACGAAGACTCCCCGGGTGACGTCCCGGAACGAGCCCTGAGGTGCAATCGCGGGCGCTTCGTACCTGGCCTTCATGACCTACCCCTTCCGTCCGAGCTCTCGTGCGTCCGGCCCTGTTGGTCCGGCTGCCGAGTCGATCCGGCTGCCGGCCTGGTCCGGCTGTCCGAGCGCGCCTCGTCCGGCGCGGATCTGCCGGACAATCCGTCCGCCCGCCTGGCTCATCGGCGTCAGGCGAGTGGGAGCACCCGTCCGAGCTTCATCGTGCCCCGCACCGGTTCAGTGACGGTTCAGCCACCATGCGCTCATCACACGTCCGCCGCGGCCCGGTTGGGAGGGACCGCGTAGCGGTACGCCGGACTACACGACCCGTGCCCTTGCCATGCCCGCGTCGGCGCCGCTGCGGTGGCCGCGGGGTCAGGAGTACGCAGATGAAGAACTCGCCGACCATCGCCCGCCTCGTCCGCCGGACCGAGCAGTGGCGCCACGCCGGTCCCGAGAACGCGCCGCCCAAGGAGGCGCCGGTGCTGCGTCCGAGGGCGTTGACGTCGGCCGACCTGATCGGGGACGGACGGCGACGGCCCAAGGTGATCGTGGTCGGCAGCGGATACGCCGGGCTCGGCGTGCTGCAGTACCTGGAGGCGCGGCTCCCGGCCCACGCCGCGGACCTCGCGCTCGTCTCCCCCGTGGACCATCTGCTCTACACGTCGCTGCTTCCGCAGGTGGCCGCCGGCGACATCGAGCCACGCCACCTCGCGGTCTCCGTCCGCGGGACGTTGCGCCGCACCGTGTCGCATCTGGGGCATGTGACCGAGATCGATCCCACCGCGCGCAACGTCACCGTCCTGAGCCGAGCCGGTGTCCCGTTCACCCTGGCCTGGGACAGGCTGGTCCTCGCGCCCGGGGCGCACACGCGGACGTTCGACATCCCCGGCCTGGCCGAGTTCGGGCTGGGGATGAAGAACCTCGCGGAGGCGGTCTTCCTTCGTGACCACGTGCTGCGCCAGATGGCCTACGCCGACGCGGCCGTGCACGAGGCCGAACGCCGGGCGCACTGCACCTTCGTCGTCGTCGGCGCCGGGTACACCGGCACGGAGCTCGCGGCGCAGATGCGGCGGTTCACCATGAAGGCGCTGGCGCAGTTCCCGCGGCTGCGGTCCGACCAGGTCCGCTGGCTGTTGCTCGACCTCGCCCCGAAGGTGCTGCCCGAGCTGGACGAACACCTCGGTATCGGGGCGTCCCGGGTGCTGCGGGAGCGGGGGGTGGAAGTCCGGCTGAAGACGTCGGTCCAGCAGGTGCGCCCCGACTCCGTCACGCTCACCAGCGGCGAGGCCATCCCGACCCACACCCTGGTCTGGTGCGCGGGTGTGACCCCGAACCCGCTGGTGAGTTCGTTCGGCGCGGAGACCGTGCGGGGGCGGCTGGTCGTCGACGAACGGTTCCGGGTGCCGGGCCACGCCGGTGTGTTCGCCCTGGGCGACGCGGCGGCCGTACCCGACTCGACCCGGGGCGGTGTCCCCGCGGGACAGACCGCGCAGAACGCCGTGCGGCAGGGCACGGCAGCGGGCCGCAACATCGCGGCGTCACTGGGCTACGGGGCGATGCGTCCCTACCATCACCGTGACCTGGGATTCGTCGTCGACCTCGGCGGGGCCGACGCGGTCGCCAACCCGCTGGGCCTGCGTCTTTCTGGCGTGCCGGCGGCGGTGGTCACCCGCGCCTACCACCTGCTCGCGCTGAAGGCGGGTACCAACCGGGCCTACGTCGCCGCGGACTGGATCCTCGGTGCCCTGATGAAACCGCGGACGGTCCAGCTCGGTTTCCTGCCGCCGCCGCACGCGACGATCGCCCAGGTCGAGCAGACCGAGCTGTACCAGGCCTGACCCGACATACCAGGTCTGACCCGATATACCAGGCCGGACCGCGCATGTCGGCCGGACCGCGGGCCCGGATGACGGGCGGCAGGCGCAGGATGCCGGCGGCGGACCGGTCCCGGCCCGCCGCCGGCTTACACCGGCTCACACCGACGAACCCGATCAGGCCTTGGCGGCCTCGGCGCGGGCCAGCACACCGACGTCGGACTGGTCGGTGAACAGCCCGTCGATACCGGCCTTCAGGTAGGCCACCTGCTCGTCGATGCCGCGGCCGAAGTCGCTCACGACGGTGCCCGAGCGCAGCTCGGCCGGCAGGAAGGAGTTCTCGGCCCGGAAGGTGTAGGGGTGCAGCAGCAGCCCCACCGCGTGCGCGTTCTTCACGAGCGCGGTCGGGGTGCCGAGCTTCCCGTCCACGACCGGGATGACCATGGACTTCTCCGGCCCGATCCCGTTGGCGTAACCCGCGATCTTCTTCAGGCCGTCCGGGGTGATCAGGTCCGCGTAGGTGCGCGGGTCACCGGCGGCGACCAGGTCGTAGGGGGCACCGCTGGCGCTCAGCAGCTGAACGGCGTTCGTCCGCAGCCCCTTGCGGCGCAGCTCCTGCAGGTTCGTCGTCTCGAAGGACTGGACGAACACCGGCGCGGTGCGCGAGTTCAGGCCGTTGCGGCTGAGCAGGTCCAGCAGCCGCTGCTCCAGGGGCAGCCCGGCCTTCTGGAAGTAGGTCGGGTGCTTGGTCTCCGGGTAGATGCCGATCTCCCGGTGCAGCTCCGCGGACAGGCGCTTACGCAGCTCGATGACCTCGGCGAGGGTCGGGATCTCGAAGCGCCCGTCGTACATCGTGTTCTCCTGCCGGATCGCTGGCAGGCGCTCCTTCGCGCGCAGCGTCTTGAGCTCGGCGAGGGTGAAGTCCTCCGTGAACCACCCGGTGACGGAGACGCCGTCCAGCAGCTTCGTCACGCGCCGGGAGGCGAACTCGGGGTGGTCCGCGACGTTCGTGGTGCCGCCGATCTCCGGCTCGTGCCGGCAGACCAGGTGACCGTCCTTGGTCGGCACCAGGTCGGGCTCGACGAAGTCGGCGCCCATCCGCGCGGCGAGCTCGTAGGAAGCCAGCGTGTGCTCCGGCCGGTAGCCCGACGCACCGCGGTGCCCGATCACCAGGATCCGGTTCCGGCTCGGCGACTGCCCGCCCGACGACGAACCGCCACCCGACCCGGAGGACCCGGCCGAGGCGGCCGACGCCGAGGCCACGACCAGCGGCGCGGCGGCGAGACCGGCGATGAGGCCACGACGGCCCACGCCACGCCGGGGTTCCACCGACGGCTCGCCGGACCCGTCCGTGCCGGCAGCATCCAGCCCGCGAGGCTCCACAAATCCTCCAACGCGGCACCGGCGTCCGTCGCCGGCGGCGCGCCACCCAGCGAAGCAATCAGGGAAGACGAGGGAACGGATCAGACGTTTCTTTTCGTGGTCGGGCGGACGTCCAGTGCGCTAACCGATGCCGACGCACGGACAACGCGCTAACCCGGGGCGCCCGGAAAGCAATGATCAGGCGACGTTCCGGTGAACACCCGGCGCGCTGTCGCGGGGCCGACATCGAGCCCTTCGCCCGATGTATGACGATCACGCCGTGCGCCTGACCCGCGTGACCCGTGTGATCGGACCCGCGCTGGCGGTCCTGCTGCTGGCGGGCGTCGCCGCGCTCGCGATCGTGCCGCGGCTGCGCCCGGCCGGCGACGACAAGCTCGTGACCGTCCACGCACTGGTCGGGTCGGAGAAGCGGTCGTTCCTGACCGACCCCGAGGTGGTCTCGGTGCTGGCCAGGGCCGGCTACCGGCTGGTCGTCGACACCGCCGGCAGCCGGGAGATCACGACCCGGACCGACCTCGACAACTACGACCTCGTGTTCCCGGCGAACACCCCGCAGGCCGACCGCATCAAGCAGGCCCGGGGCCTGACCCGGTCGTACTCGCCGTTCTACTCGCCGATGGCGATCGCGACCTTCCGCCCGATCGCCGACCTGCTCGCCCGCGCCGGCGTGGTCCACACCGACGGCCCGGTGGCCACCTTCGACATGCACGCCTACCTGAAGCTGGTCCGCGACCACACCCGGTGGTCCGACCTGCCGGGAGCCGACGCCGTGTACCCCACGGACCGCTCGGTGCTGATCGCCTCGACGGACGTCCGCACCTCGAACTCGGCGGCGCTCTACCTGGCCCTCGTCAGCTACGTGGCGAACGGCGACGAGGTGGTCACCGACCGCGCCGCCGCCGAGCGGCAGGCCGAGTTCGCGGCGGGCCTGTTCGAACGCCAGGGCTACCTCGACAACTCGACCGCCGAGCCGTTCGACGAGTTCCTCGCCATGGGCATGGGGAAGGCGCCGATGGTGATGATCTACGAAGCGCAGTTCCTGGAACGGGTCCGGGCCGCCGACGGCTCGATCCGCCCCGACATGCTGCTGCTCTACCCCGAGCCGACCATCTTCGCCCGGCACACCGTCGTACCGCTGACCGACACCGGTGACGCGGTCGGGAAGCTCCTCTCCACCAGTCCGGACCTGGTCCGGCTGGCCATCCGCCACGGGTTCCGCCCCAGTGACCCGGCAGCCGCCGCGCAGGCGCGCGGGCAGGGCGCCGCGAACGCGGCCTCGGCGCCGCCCGAGCTGGTGAACACCGCGGAACCACCCAGCCAGGAGATCTCCGACCTGATGATCGAGCTCATCGCGGACGCCTACCGGACCGGCACCGGATGAAGCGGCCCCGCATGATCCGGCACCGTCTGAGCCGGCACCGTCTGAGCCGCCGCCGGCCGCGCGGCACACTCGCCCTGCTGATGGTCATCCTCACCACCGCGGCCGCCGCACTCGGCGCCTGCTCGGGCTCCGCCGGCAAGGACGGCGGTGATCCCGACCTTCGCGGCGGCACGCTGCGCATCCTCGCCGGCTCCGAGCTGCGTGACCTCGACGGGCTGCTGGACGACTTCCGCCGCCAGACGGGCATCGAGGTCACCCTGGAGTACACCGGCACCCTCGACGCCGTCGACCGCATCACCGCCGGGACGACGGACGCCGACGCCGCCTGGCTCGCCTCCGACCGCTACCTGCGCCTGGCCCTCGGGGACGCCCCGGACCGGAGCCGCACCATCGTCGACCGCGCGACCACGATGATGTCCCCGGTGGTGCTCGGGGTCCGCAGCGAGCTCGCGCGCCGCTTCGGCTGGGTCGACAACAAGGCGGTGACCTGGGCGGACGTCGCGCGGAAGGTCGCCACGGGCGAGTTCACCTATGCGATGACCAGTCCGTCGTCGTCCAACTCGGGGTTCTCCGCGCTCGTCGGCGTCGCCGCCGCGCTCGCCGGCACGTCCGACGCGCTGACCCTGGACGACATCCACCCGGTCGCGCTGACGTCGTTCTTCGCCGGCCAGGTGCTCACCGCCGGAAGCTCCGGATGGCTGACCGACGCGTTCGTCCGCTCGGCGACCCCGATCGGCGGGATGATCAACTACGAGTCGGAGATCCTCGCGCTGAACGCCGGGGCGCTGCGCGACGACCCACTCACGATCGTCTATCCCCGCGACGGCGTCATCACCGCCGACTACCCGCTGCAGCTCCTGCACGGCGACGCCGCCCACCGCGGCGCCTACGACCGGCTGGTCAGCTGGCTGCGCGCACCCGACGTCCAGCGCCGGATCGCCACCACGACCTACCGGCGCCCGGCGACACCCGGTGTGCGCCTCGACCCGGCTCCCTGGCCGGCCCCCGACCTGCCCGCCCAGCTGCCGTTCCCCGCCACCAGCGAGATCGCCGACCATCTGCTCGCCGCGTACCAGGACGAGTACCGCCGCCCCGCCCACGCGATCTTCGTCCTGGACGTCTCCCCCTCCATGCGGGGTGAGCGGCTGGAGCTGCTGCGCTCCACCCTGCGCGAGCTCGCCGGCACCGGAACGGGCTCCGGCACCGGCACCGGCACCGGCACCGACGACACCCTGGAGCAGCGGTTCGCCCGCTTCCGCGAACGTGAACGGGTCACCCTGATCACCTTCAGCGGGACGGTGCACGACACCCTGGAGTTCACCGTCAACGACCCGCAACCCGGATCGGCCGACCTCGCCGCCATCTCCGCCGCCGCCGACGGCCTGACGCTGGGTTCGGGCACCGCGATCTACTCGGCGCTGGAGGCCGCCTACCGCTACGTCGCGGACAGCGCGGCCGCCCCGGCCGACGGCGTGGCCCCCCTCACCTCGATCGTGCTGATGACCGACGGGGAGAACAACCAGGGCACCACGGCCGACGCATTCCACTCCTCCTATCTGGCCCTGCCGGATGCCGCCCGTTCGGTGCGGACCTTCACCGTGGTGTTCGGGGACGCCCGCGTCGACGAGATGCGGACCATCGCGGACTGGACCGGCGGCGCGATGTTCGACGCGCGGACGTCCTCACTCTCCGAGGCATTTCGGGAAATACGTGGCTATCAGTGAGCCTGTTCCATCGTCGGCTCGGACCTGCCGTATCCCCGGTGGCGCCCCGTGAGATGGAAAAGCCTCGGTAGGCGGGCACTGGCCTGGCTCGGCTCGACCCGCAACACCGTCGGCTGTGTGGCGGCGCTGGGCGGCGTCACACTCGGCGCCACCGGCGTGCTGCCCGCCGGGCTGTGGCCGCTCGCGACCGCGGCCCTCTACGTCGCCGGCGCCCTGGCGATCCCCACCCGCGGACGTCCACAGCCGCCCCCCGAAGCGCACTCCACGTCCGAGACACACCCGGCGCCCGGTGCGCTCACCACGCAAGAACCATTCACCACGCTAGAACCGTTCACCACGTCAGAACTGCTCACCACGTCAGAACCGTTCACCGCAGAGGTCCACAGCGCGCCCGAAACGCACACGGTCCCGGAAACGCACACCGCGACAGAGGCGCACACCTCACCCGAACGGAACCCCACGCCCGAACCGAACCCGTCGCCGGCGGGGCCGCTCGGTGCCGGCGCCCCGGCCCACCCGGCCCACCTGCGGGTGGTCCTGGGCGAGCGGATCGCGGCGATGTCCGGGCAGGCCGTTCCCGTCGAAGCGGACCTGATCTACGCGGTCCGCGTTCTCGCGGACGCTGTCGAAGCCTTCCTCGGGCTGCCGGAACCGGACCGTCGGCCCAGCCCGCACCGCACCCGCGCGAGCCGTACCGTCGAGCGCGTCGTTCTCGATCATCTACCGCGGGTGCTCGACGAGTACCTCGCGCTGCCCCGCCTCTACGCGACCCTGGGCCGGCGCGCCGACGGCCGCACGCCCCACCAGGCCGCACTCGACCAGGTCACGCTGCTGTCGTCCGCGGTCCGCGCGATCACCGCGGCCGCCCGAAGCGGCGATGCGCACCCGGGCGGCCTGGCGGGCGTCGTCGCCGCCCAGGAGCGCCTGCTGGCCGGCGAGCGCTCAGATCCGGGGCACGGTTCAGGTCCGGGGCACGGTTCAGCTCCGGGTCCCGGTTCGGGTTCGGGTCCCGGTTCGGGTTCGGGTCCCGGTTCGGGTTCGGGTTCGGCCGCGGATGGCCCGGTTCGCCCCGCCGGCTGACCCCGAACCCGGCCCACCGGTGCCGCCACGCGTGCATCGCCCGGGCGGCGGCCTCCGCCGTGGGGCATGCTCCGAGTCGATGGCCACCGCAGTCGACACCAGCGCACCGGACCACGGACCGGTCCGTGCCGTGGTCGGCGCGCGGGTCAGCGCATCCGGTTCCCGCACCCCGGCGAGGAGGCGCGAACCGACATCGTGGATGATCACGGCACAAACACGCCTCAACCAACACGGCGCGGGTGGCGACAACCCCCCGACGCATCATTCTGGGACGGTGCCGGTGCGGATCCGTGATCGGGCAGGATGGTCACAGACAGTGCCGATCGGCGCGGGACGTGACCACACATGCTGATGACCTACCTGTTGGGCCTGGGTTCCGCGGTCTGCTTCGGAGTCGCCGCGGTCATCCAGCAGCGCGTCGCCTTCCACGCACCTCCCGAGGACGTCCTGCGGCTTCGGCTGCTGCTGTGGCTCGTACGACGTCCGCTGTGGGACGCCGGTGTGCTCCTGTCCGCGGTCGGGACGTTCGCGGCGGCCGCGGCGTTGGCCCGGTCCACGGTCGCGTTCGTCGCGCCGCTGCAGGTCTGCCAGTTGCTCTTCGCACTGCCCCTGGCGGCGGTGTGGGCCCGCCGGCGGGTGCCGCGGCGGGACTGGGCGGCCGCGATCGCCACAGCGCTGGGGCTGGGCACCTTCCTGTTCGCCGGGGATCCGCACCAGGGCGAGGTGGAGGCCGCGACCACCGTCGGCTGGCTGCTGACCGGCCTGTCGATCGGTGGCCTCGCGACCTGGGCGGTGCTGGGCACCCGCCGGCTGGACCCGGCGCGCCGTGCCACCATGCTGGCCGGCGGCGCGGGCCTGCTGTCCGCCCTGCAGAGCGCCCTCGTGAGCGGTGTCGGCCGCCGCGTGGAGACCTCCGGTGTCGGTTCGATCTTCGGGTCCTGGGAGCTGTACGCGGTCGTCGTGGTCGCGCTGACCAGTGGCCTGCTGCTGCAGAGCGCCTACGAGATGGCCCCGCTGCCGGCGTCGCTGCCGGCGGCGGTGACGCTGGAGCCCCTCGGCGGTGTCGCCATCGGCGTGTTCCTGCTCGGTGGCATGCTCCGTGTCAGCCCCCTCGCGGTGGTGGGTGAGATCGCGGGCCTGGCCATCATGATTGTCGGCGTCCGCGTCCTGGCCAGCTCGCCGCTGGTCACCGGGCAGATGTCCCGGCTGCGCGCGCGGACGTCGCAGGGCCAGCTCTCACGGCTCGAGGATCTGCTGCACCGCGACCTGGAGGTGCTGCGCGACGACCTCGCGCGCGGGCGGCGCGCCAGCACCGACCGCGCCCAGCGTCGCCAGTACCGCCGCCTGCACCACGACCTCGACCGCATCCACTGCGAGCTGGCCCGGCTGGTCGACGACCGGGACCACCTCGATGCCCGCATCAACACGATGCGGGCGGCCAGTGTCGGTATCGGTGCCGGCCGCCGTGCCCCCGGCACCACGGCCGCCGCCGACACGCGCATCGCCGGCGGCACCGCCCCGGGCAGCACCGCCGGTGGCACCGCGGCCGGCGCGCTGCGTTCGGTGACGTCCTCGTCCCGGAACGGAACCAACGGGCAGGTCCCACGCTCGACGACCAGCCGACGCCCGACGGCCGGCCGCCCCTCCACCCGCGTGCCGCACGGTACCGGGCCGGGCCTCGGCCCGGTACCGCCACCCGGCGCCGGGACCGGTCCGGTGCCGATGCCGACACCGGTGCCCGCCGGATCGGTGTCCTCGCTGCCACCGGCCGGCCGCTCGCGGGCACGCGGCGGCGACGACGAACGGACCCGCGCGCGGGCACGCAACGGGGACGGACGCGCCAGGGACCACACTCCCGGCCACCCGGCTCCCGGCCACCCGGCGGGACCGGACCACCGTGCCAACGGGCACCGCGACGGCGACGACCATGCGGACGTCATCAGCGATCACGAGCTGGCGGCGTCCCAGCGCGCCCTCGACGCGCGGGCGGACGCGCTCCTGGCCCAGGCCGAGGTGCTGTCGGCGAAGGCGGAGACGATGCTGCGCTCGCTCGCGTCGTAACGTCGCTCCCCTACCAGGGACACGCTCTGACCTCAGTCGACGCAACACAGAAGACT
The DNA here is from genome assembly GCF_001306465.1 of Frankia sp. R43. Taxonomy (NCBI): domain Bacteria; kingdom Bacillati; phylum Actinomycetota; class Actinomycetes; order Frankiales; family Frankiaceae; genus Frankia; species Frankia sp. R43. The sequence continues at coordinate 390,055 of NZ_LFCW01000009.1, forward strand.
AATTGTATGATGCACCCAACTTGCTGGCGCCGGGTTTCAGGCACGCCAGTCGACCACAGGAAGAGCACCGCCCCATGGACGAAAAGACAGCCGCGGCCCCCACGGCGAACACCGGACGAGCCCCGGCGATCAGGACCACGGCGCAGGAGACCCCGTCGGACCGCGGGCACCAGGTCGCGCAGCTCGCCGACGACGTCGCCCGGCTGATCCGCGGGCTCGCCCGCGCCCGCAGCCAGTTCCTCGCCCGGGCCCGGGATGACATGGAATGGGCGGCCCAGATCCTGATCTCGTATCTGGCCGCCGGTGGCCCGATGCGCCTCGGCGCCCTCGCCGCCGCCGTGCAGTCGGATCCGTCCACGGTCAGCCGGCAGGTCGCCGCCCTGGTCCGGGACGGCTTCGTGGAGCGACGCGCCGACCCGGCCGACGGGCGGGCCGTGGTCCTGGATGTCACCGAGGCCGGCCGGCAGGTCCACCGGGACCACATCAGAGTGCGCAACGAGCGCTACGAGGAGATGCTCGCTGCCTGGAGCAGCGAGGACCTCGCCACCTTCGCCGCCCTGTTGCACCGCTTCGGCGACGCGATGGAGATCCACCAGCCCAGCTGGTCGGCCAGGCCACACCGGTCCGACGCCGACCCCGACCCCGCCACCGACACCGACACCGACGCCTCGCCAAGACCGGACAAGGAACAGGACGACCGATCATGAGCTCAGCCGGCGCGACCTCCACCTCGGCCGTGCCCGCCACGCCAGGCGGGCCGAACGGGCCAGGGGGGCCCGCCGCGCCGGCACCGGGGGCGCTCACCCATCGACAGATCATGACCATCGTCACGGCACTGCTGCTGGGCACGTTCCTCGCCGCGCTCGACCAGACGGTGGTCTCGACGGCCATCCGCAGCATCGGCGACGACCTGCACGGCCTGTCCGCCCAGGCCTGGGTGACCACCGCGTTCCTCATCACCTCGACGATCACCACACCGCTCTACGGCAAGCTCTCGGACATCTACGGCCGCAAGCCGCTGTTCCTGCTCGCGATCTCGATCTTCGTCGTCGGCTCCGTCCTGTGCGGGATGGCGTCGAGCATGTACGTGCTGGCCGGGTTCCGCGCCCTGCAGGGGCTCGGGGCCGGTGGCCTGTTCTCGCTCGCGATGTCGATCATGGCCGACATCCTGTCGCCGCAGCAGCGCCCGAAGTACATGGCGTACTTCATGGCGACGTTCGCGACGTCCAGCGTCGCCGGGCCGGTCATCGGCGGGTTCCTGGCCGGTCAGGACAGCGTGGCCGGGCTGGCCGGCTGGCGCTGGATCTTCTGGATCAACGTCCCGATCGGCCTGATCGCGCTGGTCGTCGTCAACCGGGTCCTGCGCGGGGGCGGGAAGCGGGGCAGCACCCGCATCGACTGGTGGGGCACCGTCGCGATCATCGCGGCGGTCGTGCCCCTCCTGCTCGTCGCCGAACGGGGCCGGGAATGGGGCTGGGGCTCGGCCGTCTCCATCACCTGTTACGTTGTCGGCGCCATCGGCCTGGCCGGGTTCGTCGTCGCCGAGCGGCACATGGGCGACGACGCGCTGATCCCCCTGCGGCTGTTCGGTGGCCGGACGTTCTCCGTCGGCACGGTGCTCTCGATCATCGTCGGTATCGGCATGTTCGGCGGGCTCGCCGTCGTCCCGCTCTACCTCCAGATCATCAAGGGCGCGTCCCCCACCGAGGCCGGCCTGCTGCTGCTGCCCATGATGCTCGGCGTCATGATCGCGTCGATGACCTCCGGGCGCGTGATCGCGAGGACCGGCCGCTACCGCGTCTACCCGCTCGTCGGCTTCTCGTGCATGGTCGCCGCACTCGGCCTGCTGTCGTTCGTCGGCGCGGACACACCGCTGTGGCGGACGGAGCTCGCCATGCTGCTGTTCGGCCTCGGGCTGGGCCAGACCATGCAGACCCTCGTCGTGGCGATGCAGAACAGCGTCGCCCCGCGTGACATCGGCGTCGCGACCTCGTCGGCCACCTTCTTCCGGCAGATCGGCGGAACGCTCGGCACCGCGGTGTTCCTGTCGATCCTGTTCGGCGCGGCGCCCGAGCGGATCACCGACGCCTACCAGGCCGCCGCTGGCACCACCGCGTTCGGCGCGGCCGCCGCCGCGCACCCCGACCAGCTTCGCCAGGTGACGTCGAGCGGCTCACTGGACGACTCCGGCTTCCTCCAGCACATCGAGCAGGCCATCGCACACCCGTTCATGGTCGGCTTCTCCGATGCGATGGACCTGGTCTTCCTGGTCGGCGCCGCGACCGTGGTGATCGGCGTGCTGCTCGCGCTGTTCCTGCCCGAGGTGCCGCTGCGCACCATGTCGGGCCTGGAGGCCGCCCGAGCCGATGCCGCTACCGCCGACGCGGCGACACCGGCCACCCCCGTCGCCGCCCCCGACACCGCGAGCGTGGAGATCATGATCCCCGAGCCGGCCGCCGGCAACCCGCTGGAGGCGGCCACCGACGACGCCACTGCCAGCGCTGCTGCCAGCGCCACCGACCCCGCCCCGGCCGGCGCCCAGGTCGAGGCGGAACCCCAGGTCGAGGCTGAGCCCCGGGACGAGGCCGAGCCCCAAGACAAGGCCGACGACGAGGCCCCAGACCACCCCCGGACCGAGTCTCAGGCTCAGGCCGGGACGGCTTCCTGATCCTGGCGCTGCCTCGCCCGCCCCAGGCTCTCCGCGAACATCGACGTGATGAACCAGTCCGGGAACTGGCGGACGAGACCGGCCGGACCGGTCAGCCGCACCTGCCCGCTCATCCGCAGCTCCCGGAAGGTGGCGACGCTCATCAGCCACCGGAGCATGGCCGAGGTCGGCGCCTCGATCACGAGGTCGGGCTCACGCGCGGGCTCCTCCTGGCACACGGTGACCCCGCCGTCGGCGATGTCCAACCAGCCCTGGGCCGCGCCGGGGCCGGTGAGCACCAGGTGGACCACGGTCCGCTCGGCTGGCAGCGCCCCGGGATTCACGCACTGGTGCAACCGCCACATGAGCGTCAGCCCGTCGCATTCCTCGTCCGTGGGATCGCCGAACGTCCACTCGGCCGCCCACTGACCAAGGGACCACACCACAGACGACAACGCCGCGCCTGATGCGGTCAGCGAGTAGCGCACCTGCTGACCCCGGGGCGCCGGTTCCTTCCAAACAAGCCCGCGGCGCTCCAGCATGCGCAGCCGCTGGGACAGCAGCGTCCGGCTCAGTCTGGGCAGGCCACGGGCAATCTCGTTGAATCCGGTCGCCCCAACGCTCAGTTCACGGATGACCAGCGGCGTCCACCGGTCACCAAGGATCTCCACTCCGACCGCGATCGGGCAGTACTCAACGTGGCCAGTCATACTCGGATGGTCCCATTACAACGACGTCAACGGGGACGTCGATCCGGTTCCCGACAGCGCCACCAGTACGAGATCGATACTCGTCGACCCACTCCCCCGCGACGCATGCTTACCCCTGTCGCCGCAGCCCGCACGCATGGCGACCATCCGAGGGGAGCACAGCATGTCCACCACCCAGACCTCACCGGACCTGGCCGCGATCACCGCACGTCAGCAGAAGACGTGGTCCAGCGGAAACTTCGCGAAAATCGCCTCCCGCATCGTGCTCTCGAGCGAGCTGCTGGCCGACGCCGCCGACCTCCGCGCCGGCTGGCATGTCCTCGATGTGGCCTCCGGAACGGGAAACGCGGCCATCGCCGCGGCCCGGTCGGGTGCCCGGGTCATCGGCACCGACTACGTTCCCGAGCTGCTGCGGGAGGCCGACGTCCGCGCCCGCGCGGAGGGTCTCGACGTCGAGTTCCGGGTCGCCGACGCCCAGCACCTGCCGTTCGCGGACGACAGCTTCGACGCCACGCTGAGCGTGTTCGGCTCGATGTTCGCCCCCGACCATCGCCGCACCGCCGCCGAGATGGTGCGGGTCACCCGCCCCGCGGGCACCATCGGCCTCGCGTCCTGGACGCCCGACGGCTTCATCGGCGACGTGTTCCGGGTCATCTCCGCGCACGTCCCGCCGCCGGCGGGCGTCGCGTCCCCGCTGCTGTGGGGCACTCGCGAGCATCTGAACGACCTTTTCGGCGGCGCGATCGGAAAGGCCGAGTCGGTCGAGCAGACCTGCACGTTCCGCTTCACCTCCGCCGAGGACTTCGTCGTGTTCTTCCGCCGCTGGTACGGGCCGACCCTGAAGGCGTTCGAAGCGCTCGACGAGGCCGGCCGTGACCAGCTCGCCGCCGAGCTGGTCGACCTGGCCCGTCGCTGGGACCGGTACCGCGGCGCCGAGAGTGCCGTCGCCCTGCCGTCGACCTACCTGCAGACGGTGCTCACGCTCCGCTAGTCGACGGCAGCACCACCGCGTCGGGGCACCGGTCAGTGCCCCGGCAGACGCGGCACCAGCACGACGAGCCCGGCAGGCGGGACGCCATCACCCGTCAGCTGCGGGCGCATTTCAGAATCCATTGGATAAACCGGACAGATTTGCTGGCCTTGTCGCCATCACGACAAAGGCGGTCTCGCTGAAGAAGAAGGTCCCCGCGGCTTCGGCGGCGCGTAGCTGTTCCCGCCATGAGGCGATCTCCTCGGCGGCGACGCGCCCCCTGCCCGCCTACGCACAACGGCGAACCGCTTCGGTCACCTCCCCGAGACGCAGTTCCGTCGCCTCGGACAATGTGGTGCGCACGGTGGTGACCGCACGCACCGATTCAAGGTGCAGCCCGCTGTTGCGGACGAGCCCGGCCAGCCGTCGCCCCATCCAGGGGTCGGCAGCGGCCATGTTGGCGTAGAGAACCGGCAGCTCCGCGTATGTGAGCAGGAAACGGCGGGCGAGATCACGGTTCTCGATCGCCACCACAATCGTCTCGAAATCCGTGTGGGCGACAACCGCCCGTCCCCCCGGCCGCAGGATGCGGGCGACCTCACGGAGCAGCGCGGCCGGCTCGACCAGACATTCCAACGTGTTGTGGGAGACGGCGACGTCGAACGCACCGTCCGCGAAGGGCAGCGGCCTGCTGAGGTCATGCCGGAGAACGCGGACGGCAGGTAGCCGAGCGGCCAGCGCGGCCAGTGCGTCCTCGTCGACATCGACGGCGGTCGGGGAACATCCGCCCGGCGGGACGCGGGCACCGATCTCGACCAGCGTGTCGCCCGTTCCGGCCCCCAGGTCGACCACAGTGCCCGCGTTCCAGCCAGACACGAGATCCGCGACAAGGCTGTGCACCGTGGTCTCCCCGACAGCGGTCCGCTCCTCGCGCACAGCGCCCTACCCCCTGAAGAACCAGCTGACGGAGCCCGCTGCCCGCCACCGATGACTTCCGCCGGCCCGCCTGGTCTACCAGGACGTACCCGTCGCGCTATCGACCTGGAGACCCATCGTGACCACTCCCGCACACCCGGGCCGCATGCTGTTCGTAAGCATCCCCGTCGCGGACCTCGAGCGCAGCAAGGAGTTCTTCGCGAAGCTCGGGTTCGCCTTCAACCCGAGCTTCACCGACGAGACCGGCGCCTGCATGCTGGTCGGCGAGCAGGCCAGCGTGATGCTGGTCAGCCACCAGAAGTTCGCAGAGCTCTCGAAGCTGCCGATGGCCGATCCCGCCACGCACACGCTGGCGCTCTACTGCTTCAGCGTGTCGTCCCGCGAGGAGGTCGACACGGTCGCCGAGGCCGCGCTGGCCGCGGGTGGCGTCGAGGCGGACGGCCTGGAGGACTACGGCTTCATGTGCTCGCGCAGCTTCTTCGACCTCGACGGCCACGGCTGGCAGGTCATGTGGATGGATCCGGCCGCCGTGCAGAAGGGCCCCGAGGAGTTCGCGACCTCGGCGCAGGACGCCCCGGCCTGACCTGACACCGGCGCAGGCCGGCACCGCCCGCGCCTCTCCGGAAAGCGGTGCGGCGCCGGCCTGTCTCCGTCCGGGCCGCCGACGGACCACGGTGGGCGGAGCGGCGTGGCCACACCGCGGTCGCGAGTCGCCGTCGTCCTATCCTGTGCGGATGCGGGAGTCCACGACGAGCAACGAACAGCCAGCGCGCGGCTTCGAGCTGATCTGCGAGATCGAGCCGCCGACCCGGCCGGACCTGACTCACGCGCGCCATCAGATCGGTGTGCTGAGCCCCGTCGCCGACGCCTTCCTCATCCCCGACAACCACATCGGGCGGGCGACCGTGTCGAGCATCGCTGTCGCCCACGAGGTGCAGACGATGGGGGGACGCAGCATCGCGTGCGTGAACTCCCGTGACCGCAACCTGCTGGGCCTGCGCCGCGACCTGCTCACCGCGGCGGCCTACGGCGTCGAGGAGTTCCTGTTCGTCCGCGGCGACAAGCCCAGCGCCGGGAACCGGACGGGCGACCTGACGGTGCGCGCGATGATCGATGAGGCCCGCGCGGCCGGCGAGGATCCCGTCTTCGCGGACATGCCGGCGTTCCGGGTCGGAGCCGCGGCCGGTCTGCGGCCGTTGCCCGCCTGGAAACAGGCTGCCGACTTTCTGTTCGTGCAGGTCAGCTACTCGGTGGACGCCCTGCTGCGCTGGCGCGACGCCCACCCGGTCGAACTGCCGGTCTACGCCGGCGTGATGGTCCTCGCGAGCGCGGGGATGGCCCGCCGCCTCGCCGCGACGATCCCCGACATCGACATCCCCGACGACCTCGTCCAGGCCGTCGAACGGGACCGGGCGGCCGGGGTCGAAGCGGCCTGCGACCAGGTGCTGCGGCTACGCGACAGCGGCGCCTTCGCCGGTGCGCACCTCGTACCGGTCAGCCGCTACCGCCAGGTCGCCGCCCGGCTTGAAGATCTTCTCTGACTCCCGGACGCCGGTTGGATCAGTCGGCGGCCTTCGCTCCCCCGACACCTCGTGACGCGGGCGCGGATCGCGATGTCGGGCAGAATGCCCCCATGGCCACCCCGCGCCGTACCGGCACCGAGAGCTCGGCGACCCGGGCGTTCCTGCTCGACGTCACTGAGCGCATCATGCGCGAGGATGGCTACGCCGCGGTCAGCTCACGGACCGTGGCGAAGAGCGCCGGGGTCACTCCCGCACTGATCCACTACTACTTCCCGACGCTCGACGATCTGTTCGTCGCGCTGTTCCGGCGTGGCGCTGAGCGCAACCTCGAGCGGCAGGAGGTCCTGCTGGCCTCGTCACAGCCGTTGCATGAGATCTGGGCGCTCGTCACCGATGCCGCCCGTACCGCCCTGTTGACCGAGTTCATGGCACTGGGAAACCATCGAAAGATCATCCGCGACGAGATCGCCGAATACTCGAAGCGCTCCCGGCGGCAGCTGACGGACCTTCTGACGAGCCGGATGGCGCAGTACGAGCCCGGCCTTGCGGAGATCCCGCCGCCCGCGCTGATCTTTCTGATCGGCGCCGTGAGTCGTGCGTTCGTCTCGGAGCAGGCCATCGGTGTCTCCGAGGGCCACGCCGAGATGCTGGAACTCGTGGAGCGGCTGCTCGCACGGCTCGAACCCCGCCAGCCGACCGCTTCCGACGGTTCCTGACCTCGGCTCACCGCGGTCAGCCCGCGTGCAGGATCCGCAGGGCGCGGGCGGAGAGCATCGCGGCGCTTCTGCCGCGTGACGCCATCCGCTCGTCGGTGGACTCCCCACGGGCGTAGCGGGCGTAGAGCTGCTGGCGGATGATCGCGATCCGCCAGCAGGCGAACGCCTCGTACCAGGCGACGGCGGCGAGGTCGAGGTCGCTGTGCGCCGCGTAGCGGTCGACCACCTCATCGCGGGTCGGTAGTCCCAGCGTTTCCATGCCGGGGTCGTGCGCGGCGTGGTCGTCATCCGTGTCGGCGGGGTCGGGCCAGTAGTTCAGCAGGGTGCCCAGGTCGACCAGCGGGTCGGCGAGGGTGGTCATGTCCCAGTCGAAGACGGACGCGACCCGTTCCGGGTGGCCCGGGAGGAACTGGCAGTTGTTGATTTTGAAGTCGTTGTGCACGAGGGCCGCGGCCTGGCTCACCGGCAGGCGCCCGGCGAGCAGTTCGGCCGCGGCCGTCATCGCGGCGTCGTGCGCCCGGTCGGCCCACGGCGCGACGCGCCCCCAACGGTCACGCCACCCGGCCAGCTGCCGTTCGAGGAATCCGTCCGGGCGTCCAAGCCGTTCCAGGCCGCAGGCGACCGGGTCGACCGTGTGCAGGTCCGCGAGGGCATCCACGGTGGCGAGGCCGAGGTGGTGGGCCACGGCGTGCCCGCCGAGCTCGTCGGGAATCACGCCCCACACCACGATGCCGGAGCGATACTGCGAGACCATGAACTCGCTGCCGGCGACCTCGGTGTCGTCGCAGAACAGGAACGCGCGCGGCGCGCGGTCATAGGCCTGCCACAGCTGGGACAGCACCCGGTACTCACGCCGCATGTCGTGGGCCCCGGGCGCGATCACGCCGAACGGCGGGCGGCGCAGGACGAACCGGTGGTCACCGAAGCGCACCAGGTAGGTGAGGTTCGCCGCCCCGTTCGGGAACTGCAGCACATCCATCGGCCCGTCCACACCGAGTCGCGGGGCGAGGTGGTCCCTGATCCGTCCCCAGGGCAGATCCTGGCCGGGACGGACCGGTGCGACCTCGGGCGGGATGCCGGCGGCGGGGCCGGTCATCGGTCCGCCTCCCGGGAACCCCCGCACCCGGACCGGCGCGGGGTACCCGGCCCAGTCAGCAGGGACGGCCCAGTTGGCAGGGAGAACCTGGTCGAGGACCTAACCGGCATGGACGGCCCGTTCGATCCGCTCGGCGAACTGCTCGCGCGCGGCGGCACGGCGGGCGGGCAGGTGACCGGACGGGAACAGCCCCGCCGCCGGCTGGTACCCCGCCAGCAGCGAACGCGCCAGGTTCGTCTTGTGGATCTCGGTGGCGCCGTCGGCGAGGCCCATCTGGAAGCTCTCCAGCACCCAGGCCCCGAACGGCATCTCGGCGGAGACACCCAGCGAGCCATGGATCTGCAGAGCCCGCGCGGCGACGTCGTGAAGAACCTTGGGCATCGCCGCCTTGACCGCCGAGATGTCGGCACGCACTCGCTCGTAGTCGTCGTAACGGTCGATCCGCCAGGCGGTACGCAACACGAGCAGACGGAACTGCTCGATCTCGATCCACGAGTCGGCGATCATCTCCTGCACCAGTTGCTTGCGGGCCAGCGGCTCGCCCTTGGTGACACGGCTCAGCGCCCGCTCGCACATCATCGCGAACGCCTCACGCACCAGCCCGACGGTCCGCATCGCGTGGTGGATCCGGCCACCACCCAGCCGGGTCTGCGCCACCGCGAACCCCTGCCCACGCCCGCCGAGCAGGTGATCGGCAGGAACCCGCACGTCCTCGTAACGGATGTAGGCATGTGCCCCGCTCTCGGCATCCTGGCCGGCGACGGCCACGTTGCGCACGATCGTGATGCCTGGCGTGTCCGCCGGGACGACGAACATCGACTGGCGTCGGTGTGGCCCGGCGTCCGGTTCGGTCACCGCCAGCACGATCAGGAACGACGCGTACCGGGCATGGCTGGAGAACCACTTCTCACCGTTGATCACCCACTCGTCGCCGTGCAGCTCCGCGCGGGTGACGAACTGGGTCGGATCGCTGCCCCCCTGCGGCTCGGTCATGGAGAACGCCGACACGATCCGGCCGTCGACCAGCGGCTCGAGATAGCGATTCCGGAGCATGTCGGTACCGAAGCGGGCGAGGATCTCCGCGTTGCCGGAATCGGGTGACTGGCAGCCGAAGACCACCGGCGCCGTGTGCGACCGGCCGAGGATCTCGTTCATCAGCGCGAGTTTGAGCTGGCCGTACCCCAGGCCGCCGAGTTCCGGGCCGAGGTGGCAGGCCCACAGCCCGCGCTCGCGCACCTTGGCCTGCAGGGGTGGGATCAGCTCCGCCCGCAGCGGGTCCCGGATGTCACGCGCGTTCGAGACCAGCATGTCGACCGGCTGTACCTCGGCGCGCACAAACGAGTCGATCCAGTCGAGCTCGGCCTGAAAATCGGGATCCGTCTCAAAGTCCCAGCCCATGCACACTCCCCCGTACCGGACGGCGCCCACCGGTCGGCGAACGAAGCCGAGTCGATGCTAATCGACCGTTCAGCAAGATGCGCGGATTCGCCTCCCGGTCAGGCCGGAGGCTTGACGGGTGCGAGGCCTGAGCGGTCGGCGACCTCGCATCCCACGCAGGCCCGATCCCGCCTCGGCGCGCTCGCAGGCCCGGCGCCGAGGCGCCACCAGGAGAATTCTCGGCGCCAAGACCACGAACGCACGGAAAGCCTTGACCGTTCGACAGACAGCTGCTAAACCATCGTTCAGCACAGTAGGTCGCAGCAGTCCCTGCGCTGGAGCAGCGGAGCCGATCAATGGCTCTTTTCAGTAGGCGCGGAACAGCCCCTCCAGACCGGGTCGGGTTGACACCGGGGCCATTTCCCACACCGCGGTCAAGATCGTATTTGGAGGAGGGACTGCCTTGGCTCGGCGTGTCGTCACACAGGGCCTGTTCGACCGGCCGTCGCAGGCTCCCCGGCGCATCGGATCGACAGGCCAGGCCTGCGTGGCCATGACATTCGTTCGGCGCAACGGCGGGCCCAGCCACAGCGTCCCGCACGTCATCGAGCGGATCGGCCGATGAGCGCGACAGGGCGGTCCGCGGTGGCGCTGGTGCCCGAGGGGTTCGTCCCACCGGTCGATGCCGAGACCGTGACCGTCGAGGAGTTCCGGGCCGCGGCCGGCGCCTGGCTCGACGAGCACGCCACCGAACTGGCCAAGCCCGTGAACGACCACTCCCTCGACGCGGAGATCACCCAGCTGGGCAGGGTCCGCCGCGCGCTCTACGACGCGGGCTGGATGCGCTACGGCTGGCCGGTCGAGGCCGGCGGCCTAGGCGGTCCGGACATCCTGCGGGCGGTGCTCGGCGAACAGATCGCCGAGCGGGACCTCACCGACGCGACCAACTTCTCCCTGGTCGAGGTGCTGGCCCCGACGATGATCTCGTACGCGAGCCCGGAGCTGGCCGCCCAGATGCTGCCCCGGTTGCTGTCCGGGCGCGAGCACTGGTGCCAGGGGTTCTCCGAGCCCGGCTCCGGCTCCGACCTCGCGTCACTGAACACCCGCGCCACGCGGCGCGACAACGGCGACTGGGTGGTCAACGGCCAGAAGGTGTGGACCTCGCTCGCCCAGTACGCGCGGCGCTGCGTCCTGCTCACCCGGACCGCTCCAGGCCACGGCGGAATCACCGCGTTCTTCGTCGACATGGACACCCCCGGGATCACGGTCCGCCCGCTGCGCACCATGCACGGCATCGACGAGTTCGCCGAGGTGTTCCTCGACGACGTCGTCGTGCCGAACGAGCGGATGCTCGGCAGCCCCGGCGACGGCTGGCGACTCGCGAACGACCTGCTCCCCTACGAGCGGTCCACCTGCTTCTGGCACCGGATCACCTATCTCTACACCCGGCTCGACCTGCTGCTGGCGGACGTCGAGAAGGAGGAGACCGAGCCGACGGCGACAACCGACGCCGCCCTCGGCGCCGCCTACCTCGCGCTGCACACGATCCGCAGCCGATCACGCGACACGCAGCGGCGGCTCGCCGCCGGCGAGCACCTCGGCCCGGAGACGTCCGTCGACAAGATCCTGCTCGCGACAGCGGACCAGAAGCTGTTCGACACCGCACGCGACGTCCTGCCCGGCGCCGTCGAGCTGACCGACACGCACTGGCGCACCGAATACCTGTACTCGCGGGCCGCGACCATCTACGGCGGCACCGCCGAGATCCAGCGCAACATCGTCGCCCGCCGGCTCCTCGACCTGGGCAGGGAATAGCCATGGACACGGCGGAACGGAAACTGCCCGCCAGAGCCGCCAAGCCGGCGCTCTCATCCGCGCCCAGCACACCGCCCCCCCGGCTGACCGGGGCGTAGCCGAACGGCCTGGGCCTACCAGCGTGCCGACCGGCATGCTGGCTGACGCGGCCGGTGACGTGCCGGCTGGGTGACCAGACGTCTGCGCCAGGTCGTCGATCTGCGTTCACGCGACGAGTTGTGCGCGAATGGTGAATATGTGGTTCCACCCGCACGGTCGACCCGGCCGCCGATCACACGCGGCGACCTTCGCGCGATCGTCCGCTTCGCCCTCATCCTCGGAGGCCCACGCGCCTACAGGTTCCCCGCGGCACTCCCCAGCGCCGACGAGGGGACATCCGAGACGAAGCGGACCAGATCGCCAACAGAAGACGGATACATCAACAGAAAGACTATCCAAACCGGATAGATTGATGGCCCGTTGTCATCTTGTCAACCCGAAGGATGATCGGACTCTGTTCACATCGCAAGGCGACGCCTGTGGCGGCGAATCCGCGCACACTGGGGGCACGCAGCACCCCTGACGGGCCATCCCGCGATCGCCAGGGCCAGGGCACAGCAGATCAGGGCACCACGAACCACGACCCAAACCGCACCGGAGCAGACCCGGTCCGATCCGGTCACCACCGGGCGAGACCATGTCTGCCCAGGTCAGACGAGATCAGTGGCAGGTCGGCCGGCCAGCGGACATGCTGATCGGCTGGACGGCAACCGTCACGTCCGACCGGTGCCGGGTGCCGTTACGCGAGCACGTGCAAGAACCCGCAGGAAGCAGGAGGAGGACAGGTGTCGACGCAGGCCCCGACCCCACAGGATTCGATGTCTCCCGCCGGGCCGGGTGAGCCGGTCACCGCGCTGCCCTCCACCTCCGACTCGCGGCTCGCCCGGCAGCTCGGGTTCATCCTGGAGATCGACAAGCTCAAGTCCGTGCTGCGCCGCAGCCGCCTCGCCGACGACTCGCGTGCGGAGAACGATGCCGAGCACTCCTGGCATCTGGCGATGATGGCCGTGGTGCTCGGCGAGTACGCCGACGAGGAGGTCGACACCGGCCGGGTGCTGCGCATGCTGCTCGTCCACGACCTCGTGGAGATCTACGCGGGCGACACCTTCGTCTACGACCAGGCCGCGATCGCCGAGCAGGAGGCCCGGGAGAAGGCCGCTGCCGACCGGCTCTTCCCGCTGCTCCCCCGCGACCAGGCGGTCCAGCTGCGCTCGCTCTGGGAGGAGTTCGAGGCGCGGCGCACACCCGACGCGCGTTTCGCCCGCGCGCTGGACCGGCTGCAGCCGCTGATCCTCAACTACGTGACCGGCGGCGGGAGCTGGCAGACCCACGGGGTCCGCGCCCAGGACGTGCTCGCCCACCAGCGGGTCGTCTCCGAGGGCTCGCTGGCCCTGTGGGAGTACATCAACCAGCTGGTAGGGGACGCCGTCCGCCGCGGCTACCTGGCCGCCTGACCAACTGGCCGGCCAGGCCGCCTGACCGGCAGGTCAGCGGCCGGGTCACCGCCAGGCCAAGCCAGGCCGACGGTCCGCTCACCGCCAGGCCGGCGGCTGACTCACCGGCGGGCCGGCTGGCTCAGAGCTGGACCCGGCTGGCCGCCAGATGGGCGAGCATCGCCTGGTTGGCGGCCCAGCCGTCCGGGAACCTGACCGGCTCGCCGAGATGCACCGGGTCGCTGGTCGGGTGGGCGTCGAGCAGCTCCCGGATGCCGGCGCGGGCGACCACGAGGCAGGCCTGCCGATGCCTGGACGCCAGCACGCACAGCCGGCCCGCCTCCAGGTGGAAGGCGGTGGCGTCCCGCCGGCCGGACAGTGGGTGCAGCACCACGGTGACCTCGTACTCCCGGCCCTGCAGCCGGTTCGCCGTGTCCACCACGACCTGGCCGTCCCAGCCCGCCGATCCGGGCCCGGCACCGGAGCCGGAGCCGGCCGCGGGATGATCCGCGTCCCCTTCGGTCGTGGCGAGGCCGCCGAGCGCGGCGCGGATGGCGACCACCTGGTCCCGGTGGGCGGCGCCGACGGCGATCCGTCCCGGGGTGATCCGTGTCTTTTCTCCGCCCGACGTCGCCAGGGTGCCCCGCTCGAGGATCCGTCGGGTGAGCTGCGCGACCGCCGCGACGGCTTCCGCGTCGGTCCGCATGGTGTGGCGGGCCGGCAGCTCCAGCAGGCCCCAGCCGGTCGTGGCGGCGACGTCGAGGACGTCGTCGACGGGGCTTTCGGCGCGTCCGGGCACCACCAGCCCACGCTCACCGAGGTCGGTACCCGTCCGGAAGCCGGTGAAGGGATAGAAGGCGTCCGCGACGACGTCCTGGGCCGTGCGCGGCAGCCGCCAGGACACGGGCAGGCGATGCACCGGCAGGTCGGGGTTGTTGCGCTGCAGCACCGCCACTGCGCTCTGCATCGGGTTCCAGACCAGCCCGTGCCAGCGGTCGCCCGTGACCGTGGAGAACGGGTCGAGCTGACCGGGGTCGCCGACGAACAGGGCGCGCTCGAAGCGTGCGGCGATGGCCAGCAGGGTGTCGGAGCGCATCTGGTAGGCCTCGTCGACGATCGCCCACGGCCAGGTTCCTTCACGGACGTAGGCCCATTTCGCCGCGGTCGAGATCGTCACCTCGGGATCCCCGAGGCTGTCGACGTCGCTGGCGGTGACGACGTTGGACAGGCCGGCCAGGCGGGCCGACGGAAGGTAGCCGGTGCGGCCGAGACGTCCGATGCGGGCGGCAGGCAGCTCGTCGGCCAGCCGGGCCGCGAGCCGTTCGACCAGGTCGTCGACCTGTTCGTTGGTCTGGGCGACGATCATCAGCGGGGCGCCGGAGGCGGCGAGGACCGCCGCCGTCCGCACGACCAGGGTGGACTTCCCCGCTCCGGGCGGCGAGTCGACGATGACACCGCGATGCCGGCCGGCGCGCAGGTCGTCCAGGATGGCGAGGGTGACCGCCTCGGCCTGCGCCGCCGGCGAGAGCCCGGCGGATCCGGCGAGCCCGGCGGACCCCGCAGAACCGGGGAGCCCGGCGACCTCGCCGACAGCGCTCACTCCCAGGCCTCCGCGGTGTCCTTCTCGGTCGGTTCGTAGGGTTCGGGTGGGCCGCCGTGAGTCCAGGGGGTGTCGGCGGTGTCCGGCATCGGGGCGGAGCGCACACCGTCCGCGAGGACCGCGCTGTAACAGAGCGACTCGCCGACCTCCGCCACCGTGCCGGGCGCCGGTGCCGCCGACCGGCCCATGCCGCTGCGCGCCTCCAGGGTGATCAGCAGGCCACCGCCCGCAGGCGGGACGTCGATCGCCTCGATGACGCATTCCTGCCTGCGGCGGCTGCTCGCGACGACCTTGGCGCCGACGGTGAGCCGGACCGGGTCCTCGGTGCGCACCGTGAGCAGCGGACGGGTCACCAGGCGGCCCTTGCCCCGCCCGTTCGGGATGCGGCGGTCCCGCTCGACGGCGACGACGGTGCCGCTGAAGGCCTCGCCGGTCACCCGGTGCTGCGCCATGACCAGTGGGTCGTCGAAGGCACGGTCGGCGTCGTAGCCGGCCTGTGCCTGCTCGATCCGGTTCAGCCGGCGCGCGGCGGCGACCGCGCCGTCCCGGCGGGCCTGCGGGAGCCCTTCTTCGACCATGTAGGTATGGAAGCCGGTGTAACGGGCGCGGTCGGTCTCCCACCGTGCCGGTACGGAGGCCCCGGCAGGCAGGCCGCCGAGCAGGTCGAGGGCACGCCAGACAAGGTCCCAGGTCGGCTGGAGCTGGGTGCGCAGCAGGTTCTCCAGGCGGGTCACCGCACGCGCGACGCCGGCCGGCCCCGCCGCCGGGCCGGCGGCGGGAGCCGCGGTGTCGGCTACGGTTGCCGCGACGGCCGTGTCGTAGGCGGCGATCGCGGGCGCGAGCTGCTCGGTGTCGAAGCCGGGGTCGGTGGTGGGCCCGGCCGGCGGGCAGTGCCGGGGATCCTCGGCCAGCCGGGCGGCGGCCGCCCCGGGCAGGCCCGGCGGTGGGTCGATCCATCCCAGCAGCGCGGCGAGGTTCGCGTCCTCCAGCGCGCTCTGCCCGGTGGCCCAGTGCAGGCCGAGCAGGTCGGTGACCGCGAGCATCAGCGAGGACCCCGGGATCTCGGCCCGCTCGGCGAAGAACGTCAGCCAGCGACCCAGCAGGGGCACACTCGGCGCGACCGCGTACTCGCCTTCCGTCGAACGGAAGCGGGTCGACCGGGCGAACAGCCGGACGAACTCGACGCCGGCCGGGTTGGGCACGACAAGCTGCGGCGCGTCGAGCGACCGTGGCCCGTTGGTGAGCTCCTCGGTCGCCGCCGCGAAGCCCAGGACGTGCGGCAGCATGATCTGGGCAAGCTGGTCGGCGAACGCGAAGCGCAGATCCCGGTTCCGGGGCTGGGCCACCACGAGCAGCGTGGCCTCGTCCCGCGCGGTGCCGACCATCGCGGCGAGCGGGGCGTTCGCCTCCCCGGCCAACGTCAGCGGCACGAGGACGAACGGGCGCGCCGACAGGTGCGCATGGCGCACGGTCGCGGTAGGCGCCGCGTTCCCGGTCGCCACCGCGAGCGCCCGGGCGTACGAACTGATCGCCGTCACCCGCGCTCACCACCGGAAGCGGATGCCGCAGCGACAACCTGGGCCGGCGGCGGAGGCGGGGCCGGAGCCGGGCCCGGGCCCGTTGCCGGCGGAGGGACCGTTGCCGGCAGAGGGACCGGGGCCGGCGGAGGGACCGGGGCCGGCGGAGGGACCGGGGCTGGCGCGGCAGCCAGGACCTCCGCGTACATCCGCGCCGTGATCATGAGGTGGGCGGCGGCCTCGGCCTGGCTCTCGGTCGGTGTCCGGGTGCCGCCGGCGAGGTCGAGCACCTCGGCGACGGTGTCGATGCCGCCGAGTTCCTCACGCACGCTCACGCCCAGCGCGGCGGTGCGGCCCGCGGCCTCCTGCCGGCAGCGGAACGCCAGCTCGCAGACGGACAGGCAGTCCGGCGCGTAGCGGGCCGGCAGCTGGTCGAGCGCCTCGGTGAGCTCCCCGGCGGGCCTGCTCGGGGCACCATCCGCGGCCGGTGCGAGATCGAAGGTCAGCTCGGGCGGCAGTGCGTCCAGCAGGGTCTGCACCGTCGTCAGCCGGGCCAGCTGATGGTCGAGCGCGAGCAGCTGGCGCCGGACGTCGACCCTGGTCGCCATGGGCACGTTCGAGAAGTCCTTCGGGCAGACCAGGACGACGTCGTGGGAGACCGCCCCCGGCGTGCCGAGCATCCGGCGCAGCGCCAGCACGTAGACGGCGGCCTGCACCGCCGCGGCGGCGACCTTCTCCCCGTCCGCCTGACCGTCGACGACGGCGAAGGACTTGATCTCCACCACGTGCGCCCGCCCGTCCGGGCGGATCACCAGCAGATCGGGCTCGAGGTACACGTCCTGCCCGCCGACGGCGAGCCGCAGCAGCGGATGCGCCAGCAGCACCGTCCGCGGCGCCTCGGCAGGCGACCCGGCACCGGCGCGGGACGCGGCCTCGGACCGCAGCACCGCCTCGGTGCGCTCCAGCCGCCGCGCGGGACCCTCCGCGTCCGAGCCAGCACCGGACGCACCCAGATCCAGGTAGATCACATCGCCGGACGTCGCCTCGTCGACGCCGGCGTCCACGTCCGCGTCGGAGTCGGAGTCGAGGCACTCCGCGAGCAGGGTGAGCAGCGCGGCGCACTCGTCCGCGGTCACCCGCGCCTCGAACACGTTGCCGCGGACGATCGCGAACGGGGACTGGCCGAAGGGGGCCGCGAACCCGATCTGGCGGGCCAGGAGCTCCTTGTCGATCCCGGCGGCGTCCAGCACGGCCCGGCGGGCACAGCCGGGGTTACGGGTCAGCGCGGCGATGGTGCGGGCGTCGTGACGCCGTCGCGGGGCGCGGCCACGGAGGCGGTCCAGGCGTTGCTCGGTCCGCTCCTCGGTCCGGTTCTGCACTGGCCTCCCGCGCCCCTCCCGTCGTGGCGGCCCTCGCCGCGGAGCAACCGCGGCAAACGATGCCTTCGACAGGGACGTCCGTCCAGTCTTGTGCCGGCATGTCGGTCAAAGAGTTGTCCTGGAAGCCGACTGGACCGGCCCCGGACTGCCGCCCGAACGGATCGCGGGCACGGCGGCGCGTGGACGGGCGGGGTGGCACCGGTCCCGCCCACGCACCGTTCGTCGGCAGTCAGCTCGTCGGCAGTCAGTCGGTCATCTGGAGATGGCGACGCGGTCGACGATCCACTGACCGAGCTCCTCGGTCATGGCGGTGTGCGGGGTCGGACGGGACGAACAGAGGAAGTCGTCCAGGTCGGACTGCTCCGGCGGCAGCGCGTTGATGTCGACGTAGAGGTCGTCGTTCGTCTCGACGCCGCGCACCGAGACAGCGCTGACCGACGGGACGAAGCACGCGGTGCGGTGGGCCACGTCCAGGCCCTCCCCGATCTCCTTGAGCGCGTCGGCGAGGATGCCGAACGAGTCGAGGGTGCCGCCCGGAGCACCGTCGATGTCGGGGAAGTCGTTCGTGGTGATCTTCCGCTCGCCGAGCAGCCCACGCAGGTCGGCGACGAGGCGGTCCCGCCCGCCCGCCTGGGTGTAGAGGACGGTGTCCGTCAGGTACGGGCCGCTGCTGCGCAGGGCCTCGACGCCGGGGGCGATGCCGTTGTGCCGCCCGTCGCCCACCCCGTTCGCGACGCCGATCAGGCGCGGAATCTGGGGCCAGCCACCGGCCCGCTCCAGGGCCTCCAGGAACTTCCTGCGAGCCGGATCGACCCGCGGCGTGCCGTCGACGGTCTCCAGGTGCCGCCAGAGCAGCTCCCGCGACGCCGGGCTGTTGATCTGCCGGGCCAGGGTGTCGTCGACCGGAGCCAGGTGATGCGCGATCGCCTGCAGCGCGATCGGGACGGACGCACCGCGGTGCGGGCTGTCGAATGACAGGTACACGCCGGTCTGGTGATCGATCCGCTGCGTCTCCAGCTGCGCCAGCGCGAGGCGGGTGACCAGCCCGCCCATGCTGAAGCCACCGACGACCAGACGCTCGTCACCCATCCGCTCGGCCATCGCGCGCATGATCGCCTCTTTCGCGACCTCCGCGTTGACGAGAATGGATTCGCTGCGCTCGTTGAATCCGATGAGCACGACGTCCCGCTGGCGGTCACGCAGCTGCGTGATGAAACGGTAGGGGTCGCTGTCGAGACCCTCCCAGAGCCAGTCGAAGTCCGTGGGCCCCATGTTGAAACCGTCCGCCAGCAGTACGGGACGGACAATTCCGTTGTTGCCCTTTCCGTACCAGACGCGAGCCGATCCGTCCCGGAACTTCCAGACCGCGTCGGGCTTCGGCGCCACCACACCGGCGCGCGCGTCGGCGGGGATGACGAGCCCGACCGGGCCCATCGCCTGCTTCATCTTCCCCAGATCCTTGCCCGCCATCGATGAATCCCCCTCGGTAGGACGACGAGTACGCGAGGAGTATCACCGAGCACCGGAGAGATCGCCGGGCCGAGCCGTTCAGGCCCGGTCACGGCGAAATTCACCGGCGCGAGAAATCAGGTCAGATTCCGGCTCGGCGAAGGAACTGCCGGAATTCGCCGCCGACGTTACCGGTGCCTCCCGATGTCCCCGTTCCCGACGCCTTCCCGCCGGCCCCGCCGCCCCCGGCACTCCCGGCACTCCCGCCGCCCCCGGTGCCCGAACCGGCGGCCGAGCCGGCCGAAGCCGACGACACCGACGAGGCGGACTTGGACTCCTTCGGATCCTTCGACTCCTTGGACTCCTTGCCGGTGGCCGCGGACTGCCGGGCGCGGGCCGCCCGGTCGGTCTGCCAGCGCTGCCCCAGGTGCACCGCGGCGGGCAGGATCGCGGCACGCACCAGAAGGGCGTCCACCGCGATCCCGATCGCCAGGCCGCCGCCGAGCATCTTGAGGGTTCGGGGCGGCTGGGCGGCGACGGACAGGAAGATGAACATCATCACGAAGTTCATCGTGAGCACGACGTGCCCGAGTTCGGCGTGGCCGCGCCGGATCGCGTCACGCCCGTCGCGGATCGGGTCGGGGCGCGCGCCGTCACGGCGGCGGGCGAGCAGCCGCGCCGCCCCCCGCAGTCCGCCTGCCCCGCCAGCCTTCGACGGTTCCGCCGCACCGCCACCGCCGCCCTCGCGCAGGCGGGCGAAGAGGATCAGGTTCATCACCGGGGCCAGGCCGAACACGCAGACCATCACCGGTATGAGGACGAACGGCTCGACCGGGCTGGTCATGACATGGAGGTGCCGGGCGGCGTCGACGTCCTGGAACACGGGGCGGAGCATGCCGCCGGCGGCCACCACGGCGAGCACCGCGGCCACGCCCAGCAGAACCGCGAGTGCGGGCAGCCCGGAGGCGACGAACACCATGAGACCGACGGCGACCAGCACCACGGCCAGGAACAGCGGCAGCGTCGAACGGAACTCGTCGGCCGAGTCGTCGAACATCGCGGTGGGTCCGCCGACCGCGGCCTCGGTGATGCTGCCGCCGAGGGTTGCGGGGAGCACGTCGTCACGCAGGTGCCGGACCAGGTCGCTGGCCTCGGTGGTGCGCGGGCCGGCGACGGGCAGGACCCGGATGACGGCCGGGCCGAGGGTCGGGTCGTCAAGGGAGATCTCGGCCGTCCGCACCCCCGGGGTCGCCCGGATCGCGGCCGCGACCTGGGCCGGCTGCACGATCCGGTCGGCGGGGTCCACGGGCGTGCCCCGGTCCACCGTCACCAGGACGGGGCCGTTCAGGCCGGGGAAGAATCCGTCACTCACGAGGTCGTAGGCGCGGCGAGTGGTCAGCGACGTCGGATCGGTGCCCGCGTCGCCACCGCCGATGCGCAGCCCGTCGGTCTGGTTGGCCAGGGCCATCAGGACCACGCCGACGGCCACCGCGACCAGCGCCGGGTACCGCCCGACCTGGGCCGCCCACCAGGACCGCAGGCCGGGCCGCCGGGCCAGGCCCGCGCCGGCCATGGCCAGGTAGTGCCGCTCGGCCCAGCCGAGCAGCCGGACTCCGCCGGTGGCGAGCAACGCCGGCAGCAGCGTGAGCAGCGCCAGCACGGCGATCATCACGGCCGCGGCGGCGGCGACGGCCAGGCCGCCGAACTCGTTCGGGAGCAGGCCCGCCACGACCAGCAGCGCGATGCTCACCCCCAGGCCGCCGATGACCACCGCGGCCCCCGCGGCCGTCGTCGCCGACGCCGCGGCCTGCTCCCTGTTCTGGCCGCGCAGCAGGGCCGACTGGGCCCGGTGCACGGCGACCACGGCGCCGCCCAGGCAGGTGCCGAAGGCGAGCACAGCCGCGGTCACCGGTGCGAACGGGGTCAGCTGCGCCGTGTGCGACAGCCGGCCGGTCACCGCGACGGCCTGCACCGCGCACACCCCCGCGGGCAGCAGGCAGACCACGACGCCCAGGCGTGACCGCAGCGTCACCCCCAGCAGGACGATCATCGCGAAGGCGGCGACGGCGAGCGGTGCCGGCGAGAGGTCGACGGAACCGATCATCGTCGCACCGGGGCCGGACATCTCGACCTGGATCTCGGGGCCGTCATAGGCCCGGGCGGCGGCGATCACCGCGCGGACCGCGTCGAGGTCCGGGGTGAGCGCGTCGTCGGCCATCAGGACGGACACCAGGGCGGTGCGCCGGTCCGCGCTGATCGGGTCCACCCCGGCCGTCGTCGCGCCGAGCGGTCCGGCCGGGTCCGCGACCAGGGTCACGCCGCGAAGCCGCCCGATCTCCGCCACCAGCGCGGTGATCCGTTCCCGGGCCCGCCCGGCGTCGACGGTGCCTCGGCGCGCACGGATCACGATCGTCTCGACGTCGGGCAGCTGTCCACCTGGCGACGCCCGCGCGACACCGTCCATCGCCCGCGCGGACTCGGAGCCCACGGGCGCGACCTCCTGGGCATACCGGGCGCCGCCCTCGCGGATGTGCTGCACGGCGGGCACAAACGCGACCAGCCATGCCGCCAGGACAAGCCAGCGATGACGGGAGCAGGAACGCGCGAGAATCCCCACGACCCCGGCAAGTTTCTCGGGCCTGTCGGTCATTCGAACACCCTAGAACGGAAAAATGACCCCCTTTCCGCCTTTGGTGGGGGCGGCGGCAATGGTCCGCGTACTCTCTTTTCCCACCCTTTGCCGGCGACCAGATCGCACCAACACCCGAAACGCCGTCGAACTCCCCCAAGGTGCTCTTCGTCTGGCCGGTCACGAGGGGCGTCCCGAGCCACCGCCGTAATTCCCGCTCAAGGCACCGGCGGCGACGCGAGCCCGCCAGAGGCTCATCCGGAACCGGCCAGTGATACGCCCCACCTGCCGCCGACCGCACGATTCCCCACCACCGCAGCGCCATCGCGGACGGCGCCGCGCCACTGCACCACCTCTCATCACGGCATCACCTCTCATCACGTCATCACCACCGCACCGGCGCATCACCGCCGCGGTCATCGCGGCGACGCCGGAATTCCGGGCAAGGGCCACCCGGCTACCGCCACGGCGGCCGTGGCGGCGATGATGACGACGGTTTGACGATGGCGACGGTCTGACGGCACCGAGAATCGAGGACGCGCGATGGAGACGACCGCACCGTCCGGGCGGCAGCTTGAGCTGGAACACGGCGACAGCCGGGTGGTGATCACCGAGGTGGGCGGGGGCCTGCGTGACTACCGCGTCGGAGGGTTCGCGGTCCTCGACGGGTACGGGGCCGACGCCATGGCCAGCCGCGGGCGCGGCCAGCTGCTGCTGCCCTGGCCGAACCGCGTCGACGGCGGCCGCTACACCTTCCGCGGGACCGAGCACCAGCTGCCCGTGAACGAGGTCGCGCTGAACAACGCAAGTCACGGCCTGACCCGCTGGCTAGGGTGGGGCCTCGAACGCCTCGACGTGAACGCCGCCCGCGCCGACGTCATCCTGCGGGCCCAGTCCGGCTACCCGTTCACCGTCGCGTTCTCGGCGCTCTACCGGCTGGCCGACGACGGGCTGACCGTCACCGTCACCGCGACGAACCTGGGTGCGCAGGCGGCGCCGGTCGGCCTGGGCGCGCACCCGTACTTCGTCCTCCCCGGAGCGGACGGGGCCCCGGTGATGGTCGACGACCTGACGGTCACCGTGCCCGCCGAGACCCGCCTGCTCGTCGACGGACGCCTCCTTCCCGTCGGCACCGAGAAGGTCGCCGGCGGCCCGTACGACCTGCGTCACCCCCGCCCGCTCGGGGATCTCGCGCTCGACACCTGCTTCACCGACCTGACCCGCGACGCCCAGGGCCGGGCCGTCGTCACACTCGCCGCGGCCGGCGGCGCGCTCACCGTCTGGCAGGACGAGACCTGGCCCTACCTGCAGCTGTTCACCGGCGACTCGTTCGGCCCCGGTCAGGCGCGGCGCAGCATCGCCGTCGAGCCGATGACCTGCCCGGCGAACGCCTTCAACAGCGGGGACGGGCTGCGGGTGCTGGAACCCGGCGAGTCGTTCGGCGGCTCCTGGGGTGTATCGCCCCAGCTGGGTGCCGGCCCGGGCTGACCCGGACCTCGCCGGCCCGGACCGCGCCGACCCGGACCGCGCCGACCCGGACCGCGCCGTCGGGGGCCGGCGCCGCGCGGGACCGAGCGCCGGCGGCCACGCCCCGCTGGCGGCGCCGCCCCCCGACGACGGCACCTCGACGGCGACGTTCCCACCGGGCTCGCCCCGCGCGGCGAGCCCCTGACCAGAAGCCACCGCCTCCGGCAGCGCCTCGACTCAGTCGTGACGGACGCGAAAGAGCAGCAGGAACGCCGCGCCGGCCGCGGGCGCCCTCCGATCGAAGCCGAGCGGCTCCGGCCTCACCTGCCCGATCAGAACACGCCCGTGCTCCCCGCGGGTGAACACCCGCCCGTACCGGTCGACCTCCCCCACGCCGTGACCGCGACGCGAGACACCAGCCCCGCAGATGTATCCCCGCCGGTCCGCGTTCCCGACTATCGACTCCACGGGGCGCTCACCTCGGTAGATCTCCCCGTTTCGGTCCACCCGGCCGATCCGCCGGCACCCCCTGATACCGGTGGCGTACACCTCCCACGACGCGTCGACGAAGCCGATCCGCCGGAGCCCATAACGACGGTAGATGTCCATCGAGCCTATTTCCGCGTCGACTCGAACCCGCGATACACCCGACGATGCACCACAAGATCGAAAATGCTCATTGTTCCGCTCCCCCGAATCCGCTTCACGACCGGCGCGGCGCGCGGTACCCGACCAAGGCCGCCCGATTCCGGATAATCGCGATCCGACCGGCGGCGACACGCCGATCCTCCCCCGCCACAGAACGGTGAACAACAAATCTGATTTGTTTATTTGTTGCCAGGTTTGTAGCTTTGACCCATACAGCCCCGACCGGTGCCCTGGTACCGTTACGCCCATCGGCCCGCGCGAGCGGAGCCCGGCCCGGCACCGGGAAACCGACGCCGGCAAACCATCCACGTTCGGGGGGGCGTCGGGTGTCGGTCAATCGTCGTGGGCGGCCCGAGGCTCCCATCAGGAGCGGCCCGGGGCCGCTCCGGGACTTCACGCAGGCGCTGCGCGCGCTGCGCGTGGCGGCTGGCACGCGTACCTACCGTGAAATGGCCGAGGCAGGGCATGTGTCGGTGTCGGCTCTCACCAGGGCCGCGAGCGGCGAGGCGTTCCCGTCGCTGGCGGTCACGCTCGCCTTTGTCCGCGCCTGCCATGGCGACCTCGACGAATGGCGCGCCCGCTGGCAGGAGACACACGCTCGCCTCGACGCGGAACGCGAACGCACTCACCTCGGCGCCGGCCCCGACACAACCGGCGCCGCACTCACGTCGGTCCCCGCCCACTGGTCCGTCCCGTGGCCACGCAATCCGCATTTCGTCGGCAGGCGCCTCGAGCTGGCCACGCTGCGGGCCCGGCTGACAGGCGACCAGCAGGCTGGGCTGCCCCAGGTGCTGCTGGGTCCTCCCGGGGTCGGGAAAACCCAGCTCACGGTCGAGTACGCCTACCGGCGGGCGGTCGACTACGACATTGTCTGGTGGATCGACGCGGAACAACCCGCGACAATGCTCGCCGCCCTCAGTGACCTCGCGTCCCGGCTTGGCATCGCCGTCCGGGGCGACGTCCAGGCGTCCACGCGGGCCCTCACCGAGCACCTGACCGCTCCCGGCCCGCACAGACGCTGGCTGCTCGTGCTGGACAACGCGGGCGCGCCAGCACCTCATTTCGGGCTGCTCTCCGCCGCGGCCCTGGCACCCGGCGGACATCTGCTCATCACGTCCCGAGATCCGGGCTGGTCAGCCTTCGCCGGCCAGCTCGAACTGGACGGCCTGCCATCGAGCGACGCGGTCAGACTTCTGGTCAGCCGGGTCCCATGGCTGACCGACGCCGATGCCGACCGCGTCGCGCACGCGTTGGGCTTCCTCCCCCTCGCCCTGGAACAGGCAGGATCCTGGCTGGCCGAGACCGCGACCCCGGTCGATACCTACCTTGAGCATCTCGCCGTCCGGATACGTGACGTGATGAGCCGCAACACGCCGCACGCCCATGCCTCGGTCGCCGCGACGTTCAGCGAGGCGTTGGACAACCTGGGCGACCCGGCCGCGGCGAGCCTGGCCCTGCTCTGGGCTCACTTCGGGCCCGAGCCCGTGCCACTCGGGTTGTTCCATCCGGGCGCGGCGACCGTCCTGCCCGAGCCGCTGCGGACCGCGGCGAAGGATCCGATGCAGTTCCGGGATCTGGTGCGCGTCCTGGTCCACACAGGCCTGGTCCGCCCGGTCGGAGACAACCGGGTCGCGATGCATCGCCTGGCACGGCTGTTCCTGCAGGAGTCAGCTCCGCCCGCGCTGCGCCACGAACTGTCGACGTCCGTACACGGGCTCCTGACAGCCGCCTGGTCCGGGAACCAGGCCGCGCTCTCGACCTGGCACGGCTACGCGGAGATCTATCCGCATGTGGTCGAGTCCCGCCTGGTCCAGAACACCGCACCGGAATGCCGCGCCCTCATCCTCTGGCTGATCTGGGCGCTGCGGGCCGCCGGCGACTACCCGAGCAGCCGCCAGCTGGCGGAACAGGCGTACCAGCACTGGAGCACCACCATCGGGTCCCACCAGTTGGACACCATGCTCGCCGCGGTCAACCTCGCGGCCACCAGGTGGGCGCAGGGCGAGCCGGAGGCGGCACAGCGAGTGATCGCCCACGCCTGGCGCCGGCACCGCGCACCCGCCGCCGCGAGCTCTGACGGCAGCGCTTTCCCGGACTGTCCTGACGACATCGAGAACACCCTGCTCCCGCGGGTCCGGCGGACCTACGGCGCCGATCATCCTCATGCGATCACCGTCACCGCTCATGTCGCCGCCAGCAACTGGGCGCTGGGCGACTTCGCTGCCGCGGAGCGCCTCTTCCAGGATGTCTGCGCCAGAGCCGGCCGAGTTCTCGGCGCAGACCATCCCCACACCATCCGGGCCAGTGCCTTTCTGGGCTCCGCCCTGCACGAACAGGGCGAGCGGGGCAGTGCGCGCACGCTGCTGCGCGCCACCCTCGTCCGCGCGCGGGAGTTCCTCGGCGACAGCCATCCGGACACGATCCGCACAGCGGCGAACCTGCTCACGGTTCTCCGGGCCGACGACGCCGACGGTTTCCCGGGCGCCGTCGCGATGTCTCCCGATGCCGATACCGGCGCCGGCGCTGATGCCGGCGCAGTTCCGCTCTCGCTGTGCGTCGACATCCTTGCCAGGGCCGCCCAGGCTGCCCGGTCCGGAGCCGACAGGCCGGGCGACTGAGCCGGCCGGCGCGGGTGAGCCCGTTCGCGCCTCAGGTTGGTCGACGTGCCGCAAGCAGGTCGAACTCGGCCTGCGCCTCCTCCGGCGAGGAACGCAGCCGGCGGACCAGGCCGCGCACGGCCTCGATTCCCTCCGCCTGGTAGCGCTCCTCCAGGACGTCCGCGCCGCGGTAGGGCCAGGAGCGCGCCGGGCCGGACCGGATGTAGTGGACGCATTCGCGGGCCATCCGCGGATCGTCCCGGTAGAAGTGCAGCTGCGCCCAGGTCGCGAGCGCCTCGTTCAGGCCGGTGCCGGCGGACCAGGCCGACGTCCCGACCGCGGCGGCACGGGCGCCGTGTTCGTCGAGGCCGGTCGCGATCGCCGCGTGGGCGTGGTCGTGCAGCAGGGCGAGCTCGCAGAACTCGGCGGCCCGTTCCCAGATCGGCTCGTCGAGCACCGCGTCGCCCCGCAGTGCCGCCGCGACCTTGGTCAGCGCCCCGGCGCCGATGAGCACCGCCGGCGCGGAGGTCGGCACCAGCATGCCGGACCGCCCGAACCGCCCCGCGCCACCGGAGAACCGGAACACGCCGAAGGTGTTCGCGCCCGAGCCCAGATAGTCGGAGACGACCTGTTCCCGGGCGCCGACCAGGGCGCGCAGCTCGTCCAGGGCCGCGGCGAGCCCGGCCCGGAACTCGAGGTCGACCGGCGGTTCGGCGACGACACCGCCCACCGACCGCTCGATCGCCGCCGCGGCACGCGGCCCCAGCTCCGCCACCAGCCTCGCCCGCACCTGCGGGTCGATGCGGTTGCGGGACCGGGCGCGGACGTGCCGGTCGACGTACCGGATGACCAGCTCGCAGTAGAGGCCGGCGAAGCTGGGGAAGTCCTCGGCGCAGCGCTGCCGCCAGATCATGGGCGGCTCCGGGAAGCCCGGCGGCACGGCGGAGTCTTCGTCGAGCCGGGTCGGGCGCCCCGCCAGCGCACGACGGACGTTGCGGACGAACCCGCCCATCGCCTCCCGCCGCACGTGCACGAGATCGGTGTCGGGGCCGACGTCGACGACATGGGCCCCGAACGTCAGCAGGAGCTCGCGGACCCGTTCGACCAGCTCCTCCTCACCGGCGTCGAGGACCCCGGGCGCGACCTCGCCGGCCTGTTCCTCCGCCAGGAAACGCGCGTCCGGTTCACAGGTGCGGCGCAGGCGGGTGGCCGTCGTGTCATCCGTGACGTAGGTCGGCGGCGGGTAGTACCGCAGGCCGGTGAGGTCCTCCAGGAACGGGACGATCGTGCGCAGCGACTCCCCGATCCGTTCCACGTTGCCGTTCGCCAACGTCGGCACCAGCGTGAAGACCGGGAAGGTGACGTCGACACGCCGAGGCCCCACCGGCGGTGGACCGGCGGCGGGCCCGGATCCGGCCGTGGGACCGAAACCCGCAGCGGGACCAAGGCCAGCAGCAGGACCATGGCCAGCAGCGGGACCGGAACCGGCAGATTCGGCCGCGATGGGCACCTCGTTCTGCTCCGAGGCCCCGACGGGCCGGCCTGGCTGCGCCGGCTCGGAACCCGCGGCCACACCGAGATCACCCAGCTCGGGACCGGCCGCCATGCCGAACTCCTCCGGCTCGGAACCCGCGGCCGCTCCGAACTCCGCGAGCTCGACCCCCGCCGCCACGCCGAACTCCCCGGCCTCACCCTCGCCGGTCACCGCCTCGCCGGACTCGCGCCGCAGGCCCTGGCGCGCCACCAGCGCGGACGACCAGGGATCCATCCGGCGCAGCCGAAGCTCGGCCAGGGGCGGCGGCGGGGCGGGCACCGACGGGGTCCAGCTCATCGGGCAGACGAAGGCGTCGAGGGAACCCCGGGAGCCCGCGACCTCCAGCGCGCGGCGCCATTCGGTCTCCACATAGCCGGACACCGCGCTGGCCTCCGACCAGAAAAGCCCGAACAGATCAGCACGTTCGATGGCGGCTTCGAGCTCGGGCTTCCATTCCCGGGGACCGGGCGTGTCGAACCCGTCGAGGAACAGCGTGATGCCCAGGCTCTGATAGTTCTCGCGGAAGCGGCGCACGATCTCGGCATCACTCGACGCATACGATCCGTACACTTCACGGAACATCGCGCCCGACCGGATGACGACCTGCGGCAGCCCCGACGACACCGCCGGCTCGCCGGCCGCGGCGGTATCCGCCACCTGGCTGTTCTCGACCGCGAGATCCAGCGGGAGCTGCGCGATCGGCAGCCCGCCCACGCTGACCTCCACCTGCCCGAGGCGCCGTCGCCGCGCGTCACCACCCGCCGTCGCAGCGACCTCGAACGACGCGGTCTGCGCGGTGCCCTCCCACTCGACAACACGGCGAGCGGGGCGGAACCGCAGGCCGGACGCACTGGGAACGATCTCGATCCAGGTACCGGACGCGATCCCGTCGGCCGCCGGCGGCACGGTGACCAGGACCGGATACCAGCCGGTGGCCGCGACAGCGGCGGGCTGCCGGACGACGAACTCCCCGGCGGCCGGAGCCGGACCCGACTCCGGCCGCGACTGCGGTTCCGGCTCCGACTGCGGATCCGGCTCCGGCTGCGGTTCTGGCTCCAGATCCGGCCGCGGACCCGACTTCGGCTGCGGTTCCGGCAGCGGTTCGGGCTGCAGATCCGGCTGCGGAACCGGATCCGGCTGGACCACAGCTGCCTGGGCATCCGGGCGCGACGCCCGTGCGGTGGGGCTGGGCAGCGCCTGCCCTGGCACCGTGCCGGCCGGGCCCGCTTCGCGCTGCAGCGACTGGTGGGCGACACGGCGGCCGGCCGCGGAGATCGCGCGGCCGAGGTCCTCCTCCCCCGGGGCCGCCTCCCAGGTTCCGCCGGTGACCTTGACGATCACTTCGGCCAGCTCGGCAGCACGCGGCGATCCGTCGAGGACGACCACGTCGACGGTGATGCCCGCATGCGCACAGTCGTAGGCGGCCTGGAGCAGGTCACCGGGAGCGGTGAGGGCATCGGTGACCAGCAGCAGGCGGGCGAAGGCCGGCTGCTGCTCCAGCCCGGCCAGGTGGCGCCAGGCCCGTTCCAACGCGGAGGCCACGGTCGCCTCACCACTGCCGCTCCCGGCAGCAGCGCCGCCTGCGCCCGCGCCGGTTCCGGCGTCGGCGCCCGGCGCGGTGGCGGTGGCGGTGCGCATCGTTCGTTCGAAGGTGGCCCGATCGCCGGCACGGCCCTCGTACACGACATCCGCGGAGTCGGTGAAGCCCACCAGCACCGTGGGCAGGGCCGGCGGCAGCTCGGCCAGTGTGTTCGACACGCTCTCGACCGCGACATCGAGCTTGCCGCGGCCGGACCGTCCGTGCTGATTCGAGTCCGCTTCCGTGGTTCCCGACTGGCCCGGCGGCCGGTTATCGGAATCGGGCCGGCCAGCGGGCTGCGTGGATCTGGCGAGTTCCTCGGCCAGCCGCACCCGGCGACGCCCGGCGGCGGGGAATGCCCGCGTTCGGGCCCGTGCACGGCCATCTCTACGGCGCCCGAACAGCGGGCGGGCAGAATCAACGGCGAACGGCCGCGCCATGGACGCCGAATGGTCAACCAGAACAATCCACACCGCGCCGACTCCCCCCTGACCGACGGCAACCGGAACGGGACCTCGGGTATGTGGATCAGCGTACGCGAAGGTCGGCCCACGGCCTGCCACGGGATGTCGTCAGGTGGTCTTCTTCGCACGGCTGGGCTGCACGCGGCGGGGCTCGCCGGCCATCTTGGGATGGTCCGGCGGGTAGGGCAGGTCCGTCAGGCCGCGCTCACCGACGTCCCGCTCCCACCACTGAAGCAGAGGTGTGAGCTCGTGCCGGGTGTCGTCGATGCCCGCCCACGGGTCGCCGAGGCGGGCGAGGCGGGCGGGCACGGTGATGACGGTGAAGTCGCGCGGTTCGAGGCCGGGCAGCTCGTCCCAGCTCACCGGGGTGGACACCGGCGCCCAGGGCCGCGGCCGCGCCGAGTACGCCGACGCGATCGTGCGGTCGCGGGCATTCTGGTTGTAGTCGACGAACACCTTGGCGCCGCGTTCCTCCTTCCACCAGCTGGTGGTGACCAGGTCGGGGCGGCGGCGTTCCAGCTCCCGGCCGAACGCGATGGCCGCCTGGCGGACCTGCGTGAACGTCCACCGCGGCTCGATCCGGACGTAGATGTGCAGGCCGCGGCCGCCGCTGGTCTTCGGCCAGCCGGTCCAGCCCAGCTCGTCGAGCAGCGCGTGGGCCTCGCCCGCGACGACGACCGCGTCGGCGAAGTCGGTGCCCGGCTGGGGGTCGAGATCGATCCGCAGCTCGTCGGGGTGGTCCACGTCGGAGCTACGCACCGGCCACGGATGAAAGGTGATGGTGCCCAGGTTCACCGCCCAGGCGACGACCGCCGCCTCGGTCACGCAGATCTCGTCGGCGGCGCGGCCGCTGGGGAAGGTGATGCGCGCGGTCCGGACGAAGTCGGGCGCGTTCCTGGGCACGCGTTTCTGGTAGAAGGCGTCACCCGGTGTGCCGTCGCGCTGGGTGAGACGAGCACCCTCGATCACGCCGTTCGGCCATCGCTCCATCGTCGTCGGCCGCTGGTTCAGCGCACGGACGATCCCTTCGCCGACGGAGAGGTAGTAACGGACCAGGTCGATCTTCGTGACGCCCGCCTCGGGAAAGT
This sequence comes from Frankia sp. R43, assembly GCF_001306465.1. Taxonomy (NCBI): domain Bacteria; kingdom Bacillati; phylum Actinomycetota; class Actinomycetes; order Frankiales; family Frankiaceae; genus Frankia; species Frankia sp. R43. The sequence continues at coordinate 421,268 of NZ_LFCW01000009.1, forward strand.
AGATCCGGTCGGGATTGCTGACCCGCACCGTCCGGCCGGAGACGTCCAGCTCGATGGGCTCGCCGTACTGCGCTGCCGCCATCGTGCGACGCTATCGCCGCCGCCGGTCATTGCAACCACCTCGGCCCGGGAATGTCCGCCGGTCCGTCAACCGTCCGCCGCACCGGTCGCATTCGGGACGAAAGGCCCGGGCAGCGGACCGGTCGCACGGCCCGGTGTCCCCGGCGTTCGACGGTCACCGGCCGGGCCGACCGGTCAGGGCAGGGCCATGACCAGCGCCGACGCCTCCGGTGCCCGCGCCATCACCCCGCCCGCGGGCACCGCCCGCCCGGGTGACCTTCCGCCCCCGAGGGTGCGACCTTCGGACGCCGGCAGCCCGACTCACGCACGCTGCGATCCCCGGGGGTCGACCGGCAGTCTCATTCCATGGGTATGGCGACGACCGGCATCGCGGTCCCCGTAGGCGCCGGACACGGTCTCGGCGCTGTGCCAGGCCTGCCCGCGGCTCTGTCCGAGACGCTGACGTCCGTCCTCGTGTTCCTCGGTGACCGGGTCTACAAAATAAAGAAGACGGCCGATCTCGGGTTCCTCGATTTCCGTACGCGTGAGGCACGTCTCGCCGCCTGCCAGGCCGAGGTCAATCTCAACCGCCGGCTCGCCCCCGACGTGTATCTGGGCGTCGCCGACATTCTCGGCCCCGACGGCACACCGCTGGACCACATGGTCGTGATGCGCCGCCTGCCCGCGGAGCGCCGGCTCTCCGCCCTGCTCGCCGCCGGCAGCGACGTCACCGGGCCGCTGCGGGCCGTCGCCCGGCTGCTCGCCGACTTCCACGCCCGCGCCGCCACCTCACCGGAGATCACCGAGGCCGGGTCCACCGCGAACCTGCGCTGGCTGTGGGACGAGGTGCTCGAAAGCATCGAGCCGTTCCTCGGACCGGTGCTCGACACGACCACCATCGACGCCATCCGCCACCTCGCGAACCGCTACCTCGACGGCCGGGCTCCGCTGCTGCGCGAACGGCAGCGCGACGGACGCATCCGCGACGGCCACGGCGACCTGCTCGCCGACGACATCTACTGCCTCGACGACGGTCCGCGCATCCTGGACTGCCTGGAGTTCGACCGGCGCCTGCGGGTCGGGGACGTCCTGTCCGACATCGCCTTCCTCGCGATGGACCTCGAACGCCTCGGCCGGCCCGACCTCAGCCGGTTCCTGCTCGACCAGTACCGCGCCTACACCGCGGTGACCCATCCGCTGTCGCTGGAAAGCCTCTACATCGCGTACCGCGCGTTCACCATGTGCCGGATCGCCTGCACGCAGTACGCGCAGGGCGCGACCGCCGCCGCGGCGGAGGCCCGGGCGCTGGCCTCGTTGGCCCTGGCGAGCCTGCGCCGCGGGCGGATCCGGCTCATCCTCGTCGGCGGCGCGGCGGACACCGGCCGTTCCGCGGTGGCCGCCAGACTCGCCGAGAGCGAGGGCTGGACGCTGCTGCGGGCCGCGTCGGTCGAGCGCGAGCTCGCCCACCTGGCCCCGGCCGGCTGGACGGACGCCCCGGCCACCACCGCGGTCACCGCGAACGCCATCGCTGCCACCGCGACCACCGCAACCGCAACGACAACCGCCACCACCACCGGGACCGCCGCCACCGCGACGGCGGTCCGCGACGAGCTGCTGCGCCGGGCCAGAACCGCCGTCGAACGGGGTGAGACGGTGGTCATCGACGCCTCCTGGGCCCGCCGCCATGACCGGGAGCAGGCCGCCGCCCTCGCCCGCGCGACGTTCACCGACCTCATCCAGCTCCGCTGCGCGCCCCCCGGGCCCGGAGCGGGAATCGCCACCGCCGGCGCTGGCACCCACCTCGACCGGTCGACGTCGGCCGGTCCGGAGCACACCTTCCACACCGACCCGTGGCCGGAGGCGAAGACCCTTGAACACGGACCCACGCCGTCCGACATCCACCGGGCGGCGCGGCGGGCGGCCCGGTGAACCGCCGGCCACCCGCCCGCCGGAGGCCACCCACCCAGCCTCCGCACCGACCGCCCACCCGCTCCCGGGCCCGCTCGCGCCCGCGGCCGCGTCGCGGTCCGCCGCGTCCCCGCCTCCGGCCAGGCACCCCGCCCCGCGCCCCACGGGCACCAAGGGCCCTTCACTCACACCGCCCCTACCGCCGGCTGGGCCGCTGCCACAGGCCGGGCCATTGCCACCAGTGGCGCCCGTCGCGCCCGTCGCGGTCGCCATGACCGGCGGGCCCGGCGACGGCCTGATGTTCCCGACGGTTGCCCGGCTCGAGCTCGACGACCTGCTGACCCAGCTCGTCGAGCGGGCCCAGGACGTCCTGGCGACCCAGAGCCGGCTGCGCGGCCTGCTGCAGGCGAACCGGCTCATCGCCACGGACCTGCGGCTTCCGGTGCTGCTCCGGCACATCGTCGAGGCGGCGACGGACCTGCTCGGGGCCCGCTACGGTGCCCTCGGTGTGATCGCTCCCGACCGCACCCTCGAGGAGTTCGTGCACGCGGGCATGACCGACGCCGAGGTCGCCCGGATCCGCTACCTGCCCACCGGGCAGGGCATCCTCGGGCTGCTGATCGACGACCAGCGGCCGCGGCGCGTCGACGACATCGCCGAGGACCCCAGCGCCTACGGCTTCCCGCCGGGCCACCCGCCGATGCGGACGTTCCTCGGCGTCCCGATCATGGTGCGCGGCGCCGTGTTCGGGAACCTGTATCTGACCGACAAGCACGACGGCATGCCGTTCACCGCCGAGGACGAGGAGCTCGCCCTCGCCCTGGCGGCCAACGCCGGTGTGGCCATCGAGAACGCCCGGCTCTACCACGAGTCGCAGCAGCGGCACCTGTGGATGACCGCCTCGGCCGAGATCACCAGGCTGTTCATGGCCGGAGCCGACGACGCGCTCGACGCGCTGGCCCAGCGTGTGCTCGAAGTCGCCGACGCCACGTTCGTCGCACTCGCGCTGCGCGCCGAGAACGGCCCGGACGACCACGCCCGCATCGCCGTCGCAGCCGCAGGTGCACCCGGAGCGGCCGGTTCCGGGGCCGCCAGCGGCAACGGTGGCGGTGGCGGCAACGGTGGCGGCGTCGCAGGCCGGGCGGGTCGGCGGATCCCGCTGGAGCACACCCTGACCGGCCGGGTCCTCACCGAGCGCCAGGCACTACGGGTGGACAACGCCCAGCTCGACGCCCTTCCCGACGAACGCACCGAAGGTACCGGGCCGCTGATGGTCGTCCCGCTCGTCGCCGGCCTGGACCAGTGCGACGGCGCCCTGCTCGTCGGGCGTGACCACGGCGCGCCGGCCTTCACCGACACCGATCTCACCCTGGCCACCAGCTTCGCCGGCCACATCGCGATCGCCCTCGAGCTCGGCCACGCCAAGGCCGACCAGGAACGCCTGCTCGTCCTCGCCGACCGCGGACGCATCGCGCGCGACCTGCACGACCATGTCATCCAGCGGCTGTTCGCCGTCGCGCTCGGCATGCAGGACCTCGCGCAGTACGAGAACCCGTCCAACTCCGACCGCATCACCAGCTACATCGAGGACATCGACGCCACCATCAAGGACATCCGGCGCACGATCTTCGAGCTCCGCAGCGCCCACCCAACCCGGGTCGCCCGGCTGCGCGGCGCCCTGGAGGAGATCTGCGACGACATCCGGCCGGCCCTCGGCTTCACCCCGACGATCACGCTGACCGGCCCACTGGACTCACTGGTGGACGACCGCCTCACCGACCATCTCATCGCCGCCGCCCGGGAGGCCCTGACCAACACCGCCCGCCACGCCCGCGCCGGCACCGCCGAGCTGCGACTCGCCGTGCAGGGCGACAGCGTGACCCTCGACGCGATCGACGACGGCGTCGGCATCGGCAGCTCGACCCGCCGCAGCGGCCTGGACAACCTGCGCACCCGGGCGGAGATCGTCGGCGGCAGCTTCTCCCTGTCGACCCCACCCGGCGGCGGAACCCACCTGCGCTGGACCGCGCCTCTGTGACGTCCTGGTCCTGATCCTGGTACCTCCGGTACCTCCGGCTCCGAAGGGTGAGATCACGCGGCAACGATCGTTGCCGCAAAGGCGACCCGATGATCCTTTGCCCAGGGCGGCCCCAGCGTTGCCCGTGGTCGGCGCAGCACGTCATCCGTGCCCTCGCCCAGAAGGCGGGCCGCCTCAGCCTCAACGGTTCTCGAGTCATAGAGATGGATCGCCCAGCCGCGGTTCCGGGCCACGTCGGCCAGCACCTGCCGGTACATGATGGCGTCGGCACGACTCTCGTACGGGACGCGTCGTTGCACGGCGATGTCGGCCGGGAAGCTGGCCGGCCAGGTCCGCAGCGAGAGTGAGGTGATCGGTGCGGGCACCGCCGCGGCCAGCTCCGCCAAGGCCGCCGAAGCGGCTCTGACCACCGAGGCGCGGACATCGGCCACCAGCACCGCGAGTTCGGTGTCGCGCAGCGGCTCACCCGACCGGTGGAGCTGGTGAGGACCACCACAATGGTGGATCGGTGCGACCGGCACGCCTGGTTCGATCAGCTCTATCCGCCGACGGTCCACGACCTGATGGTCCGCCGTAGCCGCGACAACCACAGCCCAGCCGAGATGATCGGCGGTACCCAGACGCATGGCGGTCATGGTGCCACCATGCGCGGGAACAGCCGCAACGTCGGGCTTGCCATCTATTCGCGATTACCGCATCCGCCCGCGGCGTCCTCAGGCTCCCAGCGCAGCAGGTCGCCCGGCTGGCAGTCGAGCACCTCGCAGAGCGCGGCGAGGGTCGCGAAACGCACCGCCCTGGCGCGGCCGTTCTTGAGTACCGCCAGGTTGGCGGGAGTGATCCCGACGCGGTCCGCGAGCTCGCCCACGGACATCTTCCGCCTGGCCAACATCACGTCGATGTCGACGGCGATCGGCATCAGATCACCGTGTCCAGCTCGGCCTGTAGCCGCGACGCCTCGACGTCGCGGGCGACGGCCTGGGCGAGCAGCATCCGCAGCACGAGCACGATGAGCGCGACCCCCAGGATGGCCAGGCCGACCCCGCCCATGATGACGGTGACGCCCGGATCGTCCCGCTGACCCGGCGCGTTGAGGCCCGTGACCGTGAACCACACGACGGCGGCCGCCACGATCGCGGCGATCACGCCGTCCACGTACCGGAAGGCGGCGTGCGAGAACACGGTTCCGTGCCGCACCATCGTCACCAGCCGCCCCACGCAGACCAGGACGACCTGGACCGACACCAGGCCCAGGATCGTGATCACGCGCAGCGAAGTCAGTGGCAACGACCCGTCCTCGGGGTCGCTCCCACTGACCAACGCCCACAACATCCCGGCCTGTACGAACACGGTGCCGGCGAGCACCACCATGAGCACGGCGCGCAGCGCACCCACCGTCAGCTTCCCCATGACCCACCCTCCCATCGAGCCACGATGGGAATCTATCGAATCTCGATAGGTAGCGCAATGGCAGGGACGGGAGACAGGCGGCGATGTCGCGCCGTGGCGGACGCCACCGCCACGCTTCCCTCGCTTCCCTCGCTTTCAGCGGCGGCCAGGGTCCGGCCCTGGGACCGGAGGACGCGGCACATTCACGGCCACGCCCGGTGGCGGGACATCCGATCAGCCGTTCATGACGTCAGCGACCCGCACCCGGCCCGTCGTGATGGTCTTCCGACCAGTCGAGGCCGCAGAACACCTTCACCCGCGGCCGAGTTCGGCGATGAGGAAGCGTGTGTCGAGCCAGGGCCGGGTGGCCTGTCCGGTGAACGGGTCAGTCAGGTCGCGGCCGTAGCGGTCGGCGACATCGGTATCGTCGTCCTCGCGGACGGTCCAGCCATTCGGGTACAGCCACCGGGCCGGGTGCGGACGGGGCTCGGTGTTGAACAGCGATCGCGCCTCGATACCGGACCGACGGCTGAGCCGCTCCAATGTCGCGGTGTCGGAGGCCAGGCGGTCCAGGTCCGCGAAGCGATCCAGCGCGAGGCGGCTGCCGACGGCGGACAGCTGGTGGATCCGCCGCAGCAGGTGTTCCTCGGCGGCGGCGGGCAGGTAACCGAGCAGGCCCTCCGCGATCCACACAGTCGGCGCTGTCGGAAGAAACCCCGCCGCAGTGAGCGCCCCCGCCCAGTCCTCCCGCAGGTCGATGCCGACCGCAACACGCCGGCAGCCAGGCGCAGTCCGGCTCCCGCGCAGCACGTCGTTCTTGAACGCGAGTACCTGCGGCTGGTCCAGCTCGTAGACGGTGACGTCGGACGGCCAGGACAGTCTGAACGCCCGTGTGTCCAGGCCCGCGGCGAGCAGGACGACCTGGCCGGCGCCGGCGCGGACCGCGTCCAGGATGACGTCGTCGTAGAACCGCGAGCGCACGCCGATGAAGCGGGAGGCATGCAGCGACAGCTTGTGCTGGTCACTCACCGGCTCCCCGTCGGCGGGCCAGCGCAACGGGAACGGGACCGGCGAGTCCACCGCACCCAGGAACTCGGCCCCGAACGGGTCGTCGATGAGCGCGTCGGGCATCGACGACTCCACGCTCCGAGACGCGGCTATACCGAGGGCCGTGATGCCGGGACCGGTGACGATGTCCCAGGTCTGCTGCTCTGCCATGCGTGATTCCCTTCACCGTGGGGAAACGTCTGACACAGGATGGCGTCCCACTGGCACATCGTGGTTCGACCGGACCATCGCAGCCGTTCACGCCGACGCATGGGGGTAGCAGGTCGTGCACGTGGTACGCAGTGTTGCCACACGGGATCATCTGGAAGGCGTCGCGTATACGGCCCTGGGCACCGAACATCGCCTCGTGGGCGTCTCGCGACTCCGAGGCGGAAGCAAGAAGGGCGTGTACCGCCTCACGTTCGACGACGACTCCACCACGATCGTCTACATCTGGGACGACGCCGAGAACTACTGGACCACCCCACAGGCCGACGACACCGACAGTCATGCGGACCCGTTCTCGCCCGCCTCCGGCATCGAGCTCTTCGAGGCCGCCCACCGGCAGCTGGACGCCCTCGGAGTCCGCACGCCCCGGATCCGCCTGATTGACCGGAGCAGGTGCCACTACCCGGCGGACGCTGCCGTGGTCGAGGACGTGCCCGGCGACACCCTGGAAGACCTGCTCCGCCAGGACCCGCGCAGCGTGGAGACAACCATGAAGCGACTCGCGGAGACACTCGGTGCGATGCATCGGCACCAGGGCCCACGTTTCGGCAAGGTCGCCCTGATCGACAGGGGTCGCACCGCCGAGGGCAGGTCATGTGAGCAGGCCGTCCTGGACCGCGCGCTCGACGACCTCGCCGAGGCCGCCTCTCGCGACACGCGGATCAAGGGCTCCCGCGACCGCCTGGAGACCGCAGTTCGCACACTGGCTGCGGCCGTTTGCCCACGCTCGCAGCACGGGCTCATCCACGGTGAGCTCGGGCCGGACCACGTGTTGGTGGACCGACACGGGCAGCCGGTGCTCATCGACATCGAGGGATTGATGTTCTTCGATGTCGAGTGGGAGCACACGTTCCTGCGACTGCGCTTCGGCGAGCACTACCGGTGGCTGGAGCGCAGTGACCTCGACGAAAAGCGTCTGACGCTTTACACGCTGGCGATGCGCCTGTCTCTCGTCGCCGGACCATTGCGGCTTCTCGACGGCGACTTCCCCGACCGCGTCCTCATGAGAGGCATCGCCGAGCGTAGCATCCAGAAGGCGCTCGCCTTCCTATCCGTGAACGACCACTGAACCTCCCTGGAATAGGAGCTTCATCAGGCGATACTCGCTCGCCGAAGTACGCCTCGCTGCAGTCGCAACGCAGAACAAACATCACCGGACCACCATCGGCGCCGACCCGGTGCCGGCGCCGGATCGCCCTGCACCGGATGTCCGTCCAGACCAGGTCCGGACGTCCGGATGCCACCGGGTAGATCAGCCGCCGCGGGTCAGCTGCGGCTGCGGCCGCGCAGGACGCGCAGCTCCAGGTCGTGCTCGATCACCGCGTCCTCCGCCGAGACGGGCAGCAGGTCGTAGGTGTGGTTGACGAAGTCGTTCACCCGGTTGGCGGGAAGTTCGATCAGCGCGTGCCCACCGGGGCTGGAAAGCTCGACGAGCAGCACCCGGCGGCGATCCCGCACCATCGGCCGGACCCGGACGTCGCCCAGGCCCGCGCAGCGGCGGGAGCCGTCGACGAAGAGGCGGCGGGCGAACGTCCACACGACGGCCCGCTGGTCGGTGACCCACATGCTCATGGTGATCGCGATCGGATCTGTCGGGTCGTAGCGCAGGCTGGTCGGCAGCGGTACCCGCTCACCGCTCTCGGCCAGGTACGTGGCGTTGAACTCCCAGGTCACGGCGTCTGACACGATCGGACGGCGGCTCATCAGGCCCTCCCACCCCGGCGGCTGGCGTTGTGTGAAGACACACGACTCTGTCGTTACAGAACGGTGTCATCCACGGCGGCCGGCATCATCCGGCCTTTGTCGCCGGGGTGAAGTACGAACGACCCGACCTGGCGGGACGCCGCCGTCAGGCCGCCCGCCCCGCCCCACCACGGCCGGGCCACCTCCCGGGCACCGCCACCACACCACCACACCGCCGCCCAGCCGCGGGCTCAGTGGTCGCCGGCCCAGCGACGGTCCTCCTCGTCCCAGTCCTCGTTGCGGCGGTCGAGCTCGTCCCGCCAGTTCTCGGCCGCCGCCGCGGTCGGGTACGGGCCGAGGCGCCGGTGCCCGGGGGCGTCCGGCGGGTTCTCCGCCCGCTGGTGCTGCATGCACCACCACCACCCGGACGGATTCCACGCCGAGCTGTCCACCCGCTCGCCCGCACGCCTGCCAGACGCCTGCCGCCGCAGCCAGTTCAGCATGGTCGATCACCTACCCAGCCCATCATGCGCCTATCCGAGCCGGCTGGGAAAGATCGTCGCGGGTGTGGCGGGAGCCCGGCGTACTTCTCAGGAGGACGTTCTGGCGCGGGCGTGGCTGCCCGCCGAGGACGGCCCGCCCGGTCCGGTGGGCAGGTGCGTCCGTGAGGGGGACGCGCCTGCCCACCGACGAGGATCTCAGGCCGCCGGCTCCGCCTCGCCAGCCGCCTCGCCACGGGCGGCGGTCGCCCAGCGGATCGTCGAGACGACTCCCCTACCGGCGAGGCGCCCCCAGGTTGCCTCGGTGACGGGCAGGTAGGGCAGCCGCAACGGCCAGCGGGTCCATCGCGGCATCAGCCCCACCGCCGCGCCGACGAGCGCGCCGTAGGGCACCCGGGCCACCGCCGGCAGCGGGGCGCGCACCAGCAGGTAGCGGGCCGCCGCGCGGGCCTCGGGGGTCCCTTCCAGCTCGTCGCGGAAACCGGCGAGCTGGTGGGCCAGCTCCGCGCGGGTGCGCGGCGGGTCGGGCACGCCGAGCCTGCTCGCGACGAGGCTGGCGTCCAGGACGTAGTCGTCGCACTCCGCCGGGCTCAGCGGCGCGGCCCCGTACCGCTGGTGGGCGGTGAGGAAGCTGTCGATCTCGGCCACGTGCACCCACCGCAGCAGATGCGGGTCGGCCGCCGAGTAGGGCCGGCCGTCCGGCGCGGTGCCGTGGACCCGCCGGTGGACCGCCTGCACCGCGGCGACGGCCTTCTCGGCATCCTGCGCCGAGCCGAACGTCGTGACGGCCAGGAAGTAACTGGTCCGCTGCAGTCGGCCCCAGGGATCCTGCCGATAGTCGGAGTGGTCCGCCACGCCCGCCATGGCCAGTGGGTGCAGGGACTGCAGCAGCAGGGCGCGCAGCCCGCCGACGAACATCGCCGTGTCGCCGTGTACCCGCCGGATCGGGCGGTCCTCGCCGAACCAGCGTTCCCCCTCGGCGCGCAGGATCCGTTCCCGCCGTGCGGGGCCGCGGGTACCGGCGACCCGGCTGAAGACCTCCCCGGCCACGCGGGTGCGCAGGGATTCGGTGCCGATCCGCAACCTGGGGGACGTCACCCATCCATCATGCGCCCCAGCAAGGCAGGCGGGACCAACCGTGTGGAACCGCTCAACCCGCCGGCTGCCGCCGCCTTCCCGACGGCGGATGTCAGGCCGGCCGCGGCAGCATGCTTCAGTGGCGGGTATGGGGGCCACCGGATCGGCGCACGCCGACCACGTCATCGTGTGTGGGCTCAACGACCTGGGGCTGAGCATCGTCGAGCAGCTCGACGCCGCCGGTGTGCGGGCGGTCGTCGTCGACGACCACGAAGCGCCTGGGCTGCGCCGGCGACTGGAGCGGATGGGTGTCACGCTGGTCCCCGAAAGCGGCCGACTGTCGGAGTCGCTGCACGACGCCGGGCTCGGCACGGCGCTGGCGCTGATCACCTGCCACGACCGGGACCTGGAGAACCTGCAGATCTGTCTCGTCGCCGCCGACAGCGCGCCGCGGACCAGGATCGTCGCCAGCATCAGCAACGTCGGGCTCGGTGAGCAGCTGCAGGACGCATTCGCCCAGGTCCGGGTCCGCAGCGTCGGCGACCTGGCCGGGCCGGGCTTCGTCGAGGCGTGCGTGCGGTCCACGGTGATCCACGCCTTCACCCTGGACGCACCGGCCGACGGAGCCGGACCCGGGGAGATCTTCGCGGTGGTGGACGAGGAGGCGCCCACCGAGGCGCCCTTCCGCGCCCTCTACGGCGACCTGACGCCCGTCGCGCTGCGCCGGGCCGGTGAGCGGCTGGCCGAGCTGTGCCCGCCCCGGGACGTCGTCGTCGCACCCGGGGACCGTCTCGTCGTCATGGGCCGGCTCGCCGAGCTGCGCGCCGGCGGCCTGGCGGTGGACGACGTACACGACGCCCGCGTGTTCGCCTCCTTCACCGCCGACGGCCGGCCCTCCACGGCCGCCACGCCCACCGTCTCCCCCGTCGGCGCCGCCGCCGCGGCAGCGGGTGGGACGTCCGTGGAAGCGCCCGCGGGATTGTGGTCGGGGCTGCGGGCGGCCCGGCTGCGCCGGGCCGGGAGGGTACGGCTGCGCCGGCTGCGCGAGCTGTCCGCGACCGTGCGCGCGGAGCTCGACCGGCCGTTCCGCCGGGCGCTGGCCGTCGTCACCAGCGTGATGGTGGTGAGCACCATCGTGCTGACCCTGACGTACCAGGACAACAACCCGGCCGCGCCGGAGAGCTTCGACGCTCTCGACGCGCTCTACCTCACCGTCGAGACGATGGTGACGGTCGGCTTCGGGGACTACAACTTCGGTGCGGCCGACGCCTGGCTGCAGGCCTACGGAGTCTGCCTGATGCTGTTCGGGGCGCTGTCCGTCGCCGTGGTCTACGCCTTCATCACCAACGTCATCATCAGCCGCCGGCTGGAGCGGTCGTTCGGGCTCGGGCAGGCCAGCACCGTCCGCAGGCATGTGATCCTCTGTGGTCTCGGCTCGGTCGGGCTGGCGACGATGGAGGGGCTGCTGCGTGCCGGCGAGCAGATCGTCGTCATCGAGCGGGATGTGAACAACCGCTATCTGCCGGTCGCGCGGGAACGCGGGGTCCCGGTGGTGGTCGGGGACGCGACGGTGCGCTCGACGCTGCTCGAGGCGGGCGTCGCGCACGCGGCCACCATCGCGGCGATGACGAGCGACGGGCACGCCAACCTCGAGACCGTGCTGTCCGCCCGCGAGACCCGGGCCAGCACACACCGGGCGGGGTCCGGTGCCCCGCTGCGCATCGTCATGCGGGTCTTCGACGCCACGATGGCCGACGAGGTCGAGCGCCGGTTCGGTATCCACACGGCCCGCAGTGCGACGGCGCTGGCCGCCCCGCACTTCCTCGCCGCGGCCATGGGCCACGAGGTGATCAGCGCGTTCTACGTGGAGGGGACGCCGTTCCTGGTGGCCCGCCTGACGATCCGGGCCGGCGGCGGCCTGGTCGGCCCGGCCCTCGCGGAGCTGGCCACCGGCACCCGGGTCCTGGCGGTGACCCGGTGCCAGAGCAACGAGGGCCCCCAGGACGAGGCCCCGGGCACGGCAGGTGCGACGGACCCCGCGGGCGCCGCCGGCCCATCCGGCACCACGGGCGTGGCCGGCACCGCCGGCTCGGCGGATGGCGGCCCCGGCCCGACGGCGGACTACCGCCCCGGGCGGCACACCCGCCTGCAGGCCGGTGACGAGCTGCTCGTCGTCGGCCCGGTGACCAGGATCATCGGGATGGTCCGGCGCAACCAGCTCGCCGGCCACGCCCCGGCGCAGCCCTGACGATCAGGACACGGCGGCGTTCAGGATGCGGTGTGGTTCAGGACGACGCGATGCCGCTCAGGATGCGGTGACGCCGAGCAGTCCCGTGCGGATCCGATCGGCGACGACCTCGATCTGCTCGGTGAGGTAGAAGTGCCCGCCCGGGAGAACGAGCAGGTCGAAGTCGCCGGTGGTGTGCTCCCGCCAGGCCAGCGCCTCGTCCTCGGTCACCGCCGGATCGCTGGCGCCGATCGTCACCCACATCGGCACGCTGACCGTCGCGCCCGGTTCGGGGCGGTAGGTCTCGATGGCCTGGTAGTCCGCACGGGTCGCCGGCAGGATGAGCGCCAGGAGCTCCGGGTCGCCCAGCAGACGGGGGTCGGTGCCCCCCAGCGCCGCGATCGAGCCGATCACGGCCTCGTCGCCGCCGAGGTGGACGCCGCCGGGACGCCCCCTGGACGGCGCCGGCCGCGCGGAGGGGAACAGGATCAGCGGCTTCGGCGCCGCGGGGTCGGCCTCCAGCCGCCGGGTCACCTCGAACGCCACGATGGATCCCATGCTGTGCCCGAGGAAGGCTGTCGGACGGTCGTCGAGCTGCGCCACCCTGGCGACAACCTCGTCCGCGAGTGCGGCGATGCTCGTCAGCGGCGGCTCACCGAGCCGGTCCTGCCGGCCCGGGTACTGCACGGCGACGACCTGGGCGACGTCGGCGAGGGCCACCGACAGCGGATGGAAGAAGGTCGAGGCGCCGCCCGCGTGGGGGAAGCAGACCAGCCGCGGGCCGGACTCGTTACCTCGGTTGAACCGCCGGATCCACCGATCCACGTCGCCGGTCAAGGTCACCACCATCTGGACGGAGACAAACAGCGACAAGGCGGGTCAGCCTGGCGCCTTCGTCATCAGACCACTCACCAGGCGCCTTCGACCAGTCATCCCGCCGCGAGTGCCGGCTACCTCACGTTGCCGCCGCGGCGCGGGTGCGACGGGGCCGGTATGCACGCACGACTGTTCGCCGGTCACGAGCTTGACCTTGACACCGTGACAAGGTGTCCACTGGGTGCAGGAGGTGGTCCCGATCAACGCGACAGACGGAACCCCGCGAAGCACCCGGGTGGCCGACGCGCTGGGCGCCCGGGACTCGTCGGTCCGGCTTCAGGCGGCCCTGGCGGCCGGCTCTGACCCCGACCCCGGCGTTCTGGAGACGCTCGTCGAGCGGTGCGCGGTCGAGCCCGACTTCTTTGTGCGAGACATGCTGTCCTGGGCGCTGACCCGCCTGCCGCCGGAGACCACGCTGCCCCGGCTCCGCCGGGAACTCGGCTCCGAGCGCCCCGCGGCCCGCGGCCAGGCGCTGCACACCCTCAGCAAGATCGGTGACAGGAGTGCGTGGGCCTGGATCACAGCCGCGTTGCTGCACGATGCCGATGACGAGGTCGCGCGGACCGCGTGGCGTGTCGCGGTCGCCCTCGCTCCCGAGGACGGCAGGAGGGGCCTGGTCGACGAACTGGTCACGGAGCTCGGCCGCGGCGACCGCGACCTGCAGCGGAGCCTGAGCCGGGCCCTCGTCGAGCTCGGCGACGTGATCGAGCCGGCTCTGGAGAAGGCCGCCGCCGGCCCCGACCCGGCCGCGGCGGCGCACGCCCGTGCCACCAGGGTTCTTCTGCACGACCCGGAGACCGCATTCAACGCGGCCATCGACGAGGCGAAGCGCGTGGTCGCGCTCGGCCCCGAAGGAGCCGCTGTCACCGCCGGCACGAAGGCCGCCGAGGGGGCGGGAGCCACGGGGGCCGCGGATTGCTGATCGGGGATGTGGCCCGTCATTCCGGGGTGAGCACCCGGATGCTGCGGCACTACGACGCCCTGGGGCTGGTGCGACCGAGCGGCCGCACGGTCGGCGGCTATCGCGACTATTCCGACGAGGACATCCGCAGGATCTTCCACGTGGAGAGCCTGCGGTCCCTCGGACTTTCGCTCAGGCAGGTCGGACGTGCCCTGGAGGACCCGTCCTTCACACCCTCCGCCCTGGTCAGTGACCTCGTCCGGTGGGCGGAAGACCGCCTGGAGCGGGAACAGGAGCTACTCGGGCGGCTCCGCACCATCGACGCGTCGGCACCCACCGGCTGGCGGGACGTCCTGCGCATCGTCGAACTCATGCAGGAGCTTGCCTCGACCAGTGCCGCGCGCAGGCAGCAGGCCGTCCTGACCCGGCCGGAGAGTACGACGGTGGCCGCCGAGCTGCTGGCCGGTGCGGTGCTGGCCGAGCCCGACCCCAACGTGGCGGGCGCGCTGCGCTGGGCGCTCGCCCGGTCGGGCGGCGACGGCGTGGCGGCACTGGCCGCCGGCGTGCGCTCGGAGGACGTCGGCATCCGGCGGCGCGCCGTGCGAGCGATCGCCGGGATGTCCGAGGCCCCCGGTGTGACCGCGGCGCTCGCGGACGCCCTCGAGGACCCGGACCCGACGGTCCGCGGGCACGCCGCTCTGGCGCTGGGCCGGCGTGGTGTGACCGCGACCGTGCCGACCCTCGTCGGCATGGTGGTCGAGGGCTCCTACGACGTCGACGCGGCGGAGGCTCTGGGAACACTGGCCCGGGATCCCGAGTGGGCGGGCCGGATCATCACCGCCCTGGCCGACGAGCTCGCCGCGCACACCGCGGACTCCGCGGTCCGGATACGCCTGGCCCAGGCCCTGGTCGAGCTACCGGGAGCGGCCGCGCGGGAGATCCTGCGCCAGCTGGCCCACGACAACGACCCTGCCGTCGCCCTCGTCGCCTCGGCCTTCGTCGGAGTTCTCGAGGCGCGGACCCCCGAGGACCGAACGCGCGGGGGCAGACCGCCCGGAAATCCCGACACCTGACCGGAAAATCCCAACCGAAATCTCGCCGATCCGGCGCCCGGGCCGCTTGCGTGCACAGGAAATCCACTCGTCATCCCAAAAAACCTTCGCACAATGCTTCCACAACCCCCGGGGCGGTTCTAGAATCACAGCGGCGGGTGGTGGCGCCGCAATCAGCAGGCCCAGCCGCCGACCGGGTCGGCCACCGCATTCCTGCACGGTGGCCACTCACGCCGCACCGGGGGGTAACGTGCGAACAATCAGCGGCCGGGCGTCCGCCGGCAGCTGCCGGCGAAGACGTCTTCCGGCGGTCCCGGGCGGGGTCCACACAGTTCCCGCACCCGTCATACCACCCGGCCATAGCAGCTCTGACCTGCGTGGATCTACGCCAGTCTGACCGGTGGGCGGGGAACGACGCGCACCTGCCGCACGCCACGGCGAAGCCGGAGAGGCCGGCACCCAGCTGGCCGCCCGATATCCGTTGAAAGTCAGCTCGCCTTGACGCGTTTTCTCGGCTCCACCCTTCCGGACATTCGGCGACGTTGAATCCGCGAACGGATCAGACCAGGCTTCCACGGCCGCATTTCCGCATTTCTACGGGATCGGGCCGACCGGGTGCGGTGACGCGTTTCCATCCATCACCGGAATAACTGTCCGGCATCTCCCGGCGCCCGTTACCAAACTCTTCTGCACCGTCAGGAGCGACGGCTCCGACGCGTCGAAATTTCCCGAACACCAACGGCCCTCGCCGCTGCGGCTCCCGCGGCCCGGCCCCGCCAGGCGCCGCCTACCCGGTCCAACCCATCCATCCACCTGCGTTCCCGCGGAGAGGACCTCGCCATGACCGACCACCAGCTAATGCTCACCCGCGGCGGACCGACCCCCGACGGGCTGGCTCCCGACGGCCCGACTTCCGACCGCCCGACCTCCGACAGCCGGGATCCCGTCGGCTCGTCTGCCGGTGCATCCCGACGTGGTCTGCTCCTGGCCGCGACCGGGGTCCTCTCCAGCGCAGCCGTGGTGGCCGCGTCCGCCGCCCCCGCCGCGGCGGCGACCGAACCGGCCGGCGGCTCGGTTCCTGTCGCCCGGTCGGCAGCGCGTCTTCCCCCGCTCATCGACGTCCACCATCACGCGATGATGCCGACGGCGGTCCGTGACTGGCTGGTCGGTCACGGCGCGATTCCCGCCTCCGGCGGCTTCCTGCCCACCCGGTGGGACGTCGAGACGACACTGAGCACCCTGGACGGCCATGGAATCCAGCTCGCGCTGCTCTCCGCCGCGGTGCCGGCGGCGTTCACCCCCACGCCGGCGCTCGCCGTCGAGCTGAGCACCATCGTCAACAACAGCCTGAGCGAGATCGCGCACGGGCATCCGCAGCGGTTCGGCTGGCTCGCCACGATCCCGTTGCTGGACGCGGCGGACGCCGTCAGCGAGATCAACCGGGCCTTCGACGGCCTCGGCGCCGACGGGGTGCTGCTGACCACCCACACCGGCACTCGCTACCTGGGCGATCCCGGCTGGGAACCGGTGCTGGCCGCGTTGGACGAGCGGTCCGCGGTGGTGCTGGTTCATCCGTTCGACCTGCCTGGAGCCACACCGATCGCCGTGCCCGCCTTCCTGGTGGACTACGCGGCGGACACCGCCCGCGCGGCCATCCAGCTCGTCGTCTCCGGCGCCCTCGACCGCCACCCGCGCATCGAGTGGATCCTCGCCCACGGCGGCGGCGTCTTCCCCTACCTGGCCGGACGTCTCGCGCTCGGTCGCGCGCTCGGCTACGGGGCGGACCCGGGAACCATCCGCTCCGCCCTGCGCAGGTTCTGGTACGACACCGCCGGCCCGATGTCCCCCTATTCGACACCGAGCCTGCTCGCGGCCGCCGGCGCGGACCGGATCCTGTTCGGCTCCGACTACAACATGGTCCCCGCCGCCACCCTCGGCGACGGGATCGCGGCCCTGCGCTCCGACCCCGCGTTGGACGGACGGACCCGGGCTGCGATCGCCCGTGGCAACGCGCTGCGCCTGTTCCCAGCCCTGGCCCCACGCCTGCCCTGACCGCGGGGTGAGCACCGCCGGGTGAGCGCTTCGGAGGGAGACTGCTTCGGAGGGTGAGCGCCTCGGGGGTGAGCGCCGCCGCGGGCGCCGGCCGGGCTCAGTCCTCCCGGTTCTCCCAGCGCAGCTCCACGGTGAGACGTCCGTCGTCGACGTCGACCAGGGCGGCCACGGCGCCGGTCAGGGTGGGTGGCGCGCGGTCCCCGGGCCAGGCGGCGGAGACGAACACGCTGCCACCACCGGCGTCGCTCCACATGGTGAGCAGCGCCCTGTTCTCCGGCAGCATCGCGAGCGTCCGGTCGAGCAGGTCGACCAGTCCCGCGCGCAGGTCGAGCGGGACGGGGAAGCCCACCCGGCCCGCTTCGGTGGCGATCTGGACCTCGACCGTCAGCCCACGGCCTTCGGCGGCGGCGACGACGGTCTCGATGTCGGCGGCCAGGGAGGCCAGGGTCGCGCTCTGGTCCTCCTGGGCGAGCTTGCGCCGGATGCCGGCCGCCTGCCGGGCGCAGAGCCAGCGCCAGCCCTGGTCCCGCGGATCGGCGTCGCCCGCGGCCAGGGTGTCGAGCATGGGCAGCACGTCGTCGCGGATGGCCCCGAGCCACCGGGCCCGCTCACGGCGGATCATCGCGTCGGAGTCCTGCCCGGCGTGCGTCTCGGCCTCGGCGCGGGTGGCCCGCGCGGTCGTGTCGGCCGTCCGCCGCAACAGCGAGCCGATGATCGCGACGAGGAGCTGGAGCCCGACGATTCCGTAGACCAGTGCCAGCAGCCGCGACAGGGTCAGCGGATCCGTCGCCTGACGGACGATCACGGTCACCACGATCGCGGCGAGGCCCACCCCGGCGGCGGCGACCGCCTGCAGGGGCGGGCGGGAAGCGGTCACGAAGGCCAGCAGCAGGGCGACGACGATGACGGGCCAGTTCGTGATCCGCAGCAGCTCGGCGTTGTCGACGTTGACGCTGGCCAGCGCCGCGCCGACGGTCAGCATGGTCACGCCCGCGGCATCCGCGGCCGACAGCGGCCGACGCCGCGCCACAGCCGCGAGGAGGAACGTCGCGGCACCGAGCGCGCACCACACCCCCACCGCGGCCAGCGGCGAGCGGACCCGGCCGAGGGTGACCAGCAGCGGCACCACCATGATGATCTGCCAGGCCAGGGCCACCCCCGCGACCGCGACCCGCAGGCCGGCGGCGTAGTCGCGGCGAAGATCCTCAGCGGTCTCCTCCCGTGCCAGCTCCGCTCCGGTACGAGTCCCGCGATCGGCCCGGTCCCGGTCCGCTCCGCCGCGGACCGCCCGGTCCCGGACGGCACGGTCAGCGGATGCCCGCTCCGTCGGGGGCCGGGCGATCTCCGGCCAGCGCATCGTGACCACGGTCCCGCGGCCGGGCGCCGAGTCGACCGACGCCAGGCCACCCGCGTCACGGACCCGGGCGAGCACCGACTGGCACACGCCCAGGCGGTCGGGGGCGGACCGGCCGGGCTGGAACCCGCCACCGTGATCATGGACCCGGACCGTCAGCTGCCCCGATGCCCGCTCCAGCCGGACCCAGGCCTCACCGGTGCCGGCATGCCGCTCCACATTGGCCAGGGCCTCACCGGTGGCTCCCGTCAGCGCGGCGACCACGGCGGCCGGCGGGTCGCCGGTCACCGCGCCGGTCACCGCGCCGGTCGCCGTGTCACCCACCGCGGTCGCCGTACCGCCCGCCGCGGTCGCCGTGCCACCCGCCGCGACCGTGGCCGGTGGGTCGGTGAGGGGCGCGATCCCCTGAAGGTGCACGACAAGACCACGTTCCCGAGCCTGCGTCACCGCCGCGGTCAGGGCGGCGTCCAACCCGACCGCCGGCGGGCCGATGTCATGGGCGAGCAACTGCCGGATGGCGTCCGCACCCGCCGCGCAGCGCCGCCGCGCGAGCACCAGGTCCTCACCGCCGCCCCAGGCCAGCCCGGTCAGCGTGTTCAGGACCGTGTCGTGAAGGACCCGCTGCCGCTCACGGCGGTCACGGTCCAGGGTGAGCACGAGCACCCGGGCCCGATGCCCGAGCATCGCCGAGGTGAGACGGTCGTCGGCCCGGCGGGCGGTGGCCCGCAGCCGCCTCGTGGCGAACGCGAACAGGACCGGCACCACCAGGGTCAGCACCACCGCCGTGAAAACCTGTGGGCGGCCCTGGTGGCCGCCGACGGCGACGGCGGCGAGCAGCGCGGCCTCGGCGACCGCGAAGCCACGCCGAGGCAGCACCCACGCCGCGGTGAGGCCACCGTGCAGCACGCTGAGCGTCACCCAGTTCCCGGTGTCACCGACCGATTCGGGCGGCAGGCAGTGCGGGCTCAGCGCCGCCGCCACCACGGCCAGCGCGACGGTGCCGAGCGCGAGCCGCGCCCCGGCTCCGTGACGATAGATCCGGACCACGAGGAAGGCACCCCACGCGGCCGTGAACGCGACGAATCCCAGCGCGACCGGTTTGTCGCGATACCAGTCCCACCACAGCACGACGTAGATCAGGGTGATGGCGCAGGTGGCCATCCGCAGGACCGCGAGCGCCCAGAGCACCGATCGCTCGAGAGCCTGGCCCGCCCGTGACGACGACGCGAGCGGCTGATCGCCTGGCACCCGATCTCCGGGCAGCCGATCCTCCGGCGCCTGGCGCCCGACGGCGCCCGAACGGCCCGCGAGGCCTTGCTCCCGCACCCGCCGGCGCGGCACCGGCAGGCAGCCCGACGACTCGGCGCGCCGGCCGACGGCCTCCGGGCCGAGTGGATTCCGGCCGTCAGCCACGCCCCCGTAGCGTGCTCTCATGATTCCAGCCTGCCATGTCGGCCGGCCGGCATTCCGGATGTGTCACCTCCTGCCGTGCGGTGGTGGCGCCGGGCAGTGACCTGGTGGTCACTCTCGCCTGCGTTCACAGCGCCGGACGGATCAGCGGGTCGGCGCATCCGGACCCGGGCCGACCGCGGACGCACGTTCGATCGATGTGTTGATCAGGTGACGCGGGCGGGCCCGCCGTCCGGACTGGATGCGCGGGCGGCTCGCGCCAGCGCCGGACCACTCCCGCGCCGAGGGCGGACCGGACCGGGCGCCATCCCGCCACGACGAGTCCCAGGCCGGTGGACGCCAGGCCGCTCTCCGACGACGACACCGACGCGGACGCGGACCGGCTGGAGACCGCATCCGCGCCGGGCACGGCGCGTTGAGCACATGCACCTGCCCGGCCAGGTGCACCGTGGCAGGACAGCACGTCGGCGGACCACCACGCTCTGTCCGGACCCACGGAGCCGCACCGCCGGCACGGCACACAACCGGCGCGGCACACAACCGCAAGGCAGACGACCACGAGGCAGACGACCGCAAGGCAAGGAGGACTCGCATGAGCAACAGCACAGGGCTTCGGGACAGGAGCGTCATCGTGACCGGCGCCGGCTCGGGGATCGGGCGGGCCGCAGCCCTTCTCTTCGCGGCCCAGCACGCCAAGGTCGTCGTGTCGGACATCGACCAGAAGGCGGCCGAGGGGGTCGTCGCCGAAATCGACGCTGCCGGCGGCACCGCTGTCGCGGTGGTCGGCGATCTCAGCGAGCAGCCCGTTGTCGACGAGGTGACCAGCACCGCTCTTTCCGCGTTCGGCGGCCTCGACGTCCTGGTCAACAACGCCGGAATCATGGACCGCATGTCCGCCGCGGGCGAAACCTCCGACGCCGAGTGGGAGCGGGTCATCCGGGTCAACCTGACCGCGCCTTTCCTGCTCTGCCGCGCCGCCCTGCCGCACATGCTGGCGGCCGGGAAGGGCTCGATCGTCAACACCGCGTCCGAGGCGTCGTTGCGCGGCAGCGCCGCCGGCACCGCCTACACCGTCTCCAAGCACGGCATAGCCGGGCTGACCAGATCCCTCGCCGTGATGTACCGAGACCGGGGCATCCGCGCGAACGCGATCGCGCCCGGCGGCACAGCCACCGGAATCACTCTCGACCCGTCCGCCGGGGCCGTCGGCCCGACCGTGGTGCGCGGGTACGCCGCCAATGCCGGCCGCTGCTCCAGGGCGGAGGAACAGGCAGCGGCCATCGTCTTCCTGGCGTCGGATGCCGCCAGCAACATCAGCGGCGTCATCCTGCCGGTCGACAACGGCTGGTCCGCCGTCTGAAGCTGGTCTGCCGTCTGCCGTCTGCCAGCGCCCGTCTGCGGGCCGCTATCCGCCCAGGTCAACCCGAGCGATGCCGGCGGGAAGGGCAGTGATCAGCCGGAGCGCGCCGACGAAGGTCGGTTGCCGGCGCAGCTCGCCGTACCGGTCCTCCCAGGCACCGGACTCCAGATCCGACCGCAGCCGCGCGAGCCCCCGGTCCACCGCCACCGGGTCGACGAAGCCCCAGGCGGACTGGCAGCCCCGCACGGACGGGTCGAGAAATCGCTCAGGCCTGTTGTAGAAGGCCTCGGTGAACCCGTCCACACAGTCGGCGGGCACGGGCACCGGGCTCACTGTCGTGGCACCGCCCAGGACGGCCTGAACACGCTCGATCGCCGGGAACCTGCGGCGTTCGGCTGTGACCAGGTCGGGCACGTACTCGGCGAGCCACAACCGGTCGAGGGCGTCGCCGTCGAAGGTGAGCACCACAACCGGCCCGCGGCTGACCCTCCGCAGCTCCCGCAGCCCCTGGTCGGGATCGGACCACTGGTGCACGGTGACCATCGCCATCGCGGCGTCCACGCTGGCATCGTCGAACGGCAGATCCTCGGCCACCGCGTTGATCGCCGGGGGCAGGTGCGGCGGGCGCGCGGCACGCATCGACGCCGACGGCTCGACCGCGAGCACCTGACGGTCGTCGGGTTCGTAGGAACCAGCACCGGCACCCACGTTGAGAACCGTGCGCGCATCCCCGAGCGCGGCGTGAACGAGGGCCGCGATACGCGGATCGGCGCGACGCCCCCGGGCGTAGCCGCCTCCCTGGGCCTCATAGTCCACATCACCGAAGGCTGCGCCGGGCATGAGGTGACTCCCTGGGCCGGATCACGGGCACTCCCACCGAACAGCATATACGGATAACACTCATGCCCGGCCCGCCCGAGACCCGTTCAGGCGGCAACTGGTCACCGGAAAAATGGGATGCGTGAACAGCGCCTCGGCGCCAGAATCACGCCATGGTCAGCACAGGTTCCGAAGACGCCGTTCTCGGCGCGGCGCTTTACGGTGAGCAGATCGCCGGTGTCTACGACGACTGGTTTTCCCTTCCCGGTGGCAGGCCGGAAGGTGCTGCGGCCGTCGACTTCCTGGGTACGCGGGCCGAGTACGGGCCGGCGTTGGAACTGGGTGTCGGGACGGGCCGGGTGGCATTGCCGCTCGCCGCGCGGGGAACAACCGTCGTCGGAATCGACGCCTCGCCACGAATGCTCGCCCGGCTGGCGGCCAAACCCGGTGGGCAGGATCTCGAGGTCGTGGTCGGCGATTTCGCCGACGTCACCGCCCCGGGCGGCCCGTTCAGCCTCGTGTACGTCGTGTTCAACACCTTCTTCATGCTCTGTGATCAGGAAACCCAGCTGCGCTGCTTCGCCAACGTCGCCGCGGCGCTGCGCCCGGGTGGACTGTTCGTTCTGGAGGCGTTCGTCCCCGACCAGACGCGCTACGACCGCGGCCAGCGGGTCCTCGTCGACAGCCTGACCGCGGACGCGGCCAGGCTCAGCCTCGCCCTCCACGACCCGGTCGAGCAGCGGGTACAGGTCCGGCATCTGACTCTCGGCCCGGAGGGATTGCGTACCTATCCGATCGAGCTGCGCTACGCCTGGCCGAGCGAGCTGGACCTGATGGGCCGCCTCGCCGGTCTGGAGCTCGCCGAACGGTGGGGCGGCTGGTCCGGTCAGCCCTTCACCGCCGCCAGCCTCACCCATGTCTCCGTCTGGCGAAAGCCGGACCCGCGGCGATGATTTCGGGCCGGCCCGCGGGGGCCGGAACGGGCAGCGAGATGCCGAGCTTCGTGCTGCCACTGCCACTGCCACTGCCGGCGAGCAATCCCTGACGGTATTCTCCGACGGAGATCGCATCTCAGGATCCCGAGAGGTGGTGGATCCGAGACCACCGATACTGGCCTGGTGGCCGGGTGCCCATTAACCGAATGCCGACCCGCCGGGGATCCCGCGCCACCAGAGCGTCTATCAAGGTCGCGAAAAGCGGCGGGGATCCGGGGTCCCCGGCTGGGCCGAGCGGCCCGTGCCCAGTCGCCGCCCGACCCCAGGGATCCGGCACCGACGCGCCACCCCCGACAATTCACCTCAATAGCGAAAAAGGGGTCGTGAAGTCGTTTGACGATCCGCAAGAGCTGAGGATTTCGGTTGCCGGAACGACCAAAATCCTCAACTCCTTCTTGGCAGTAGCCAAGGTTCGAGGGACGGGTTCTA
This sequence comes from Frankia sp. R43, assembly GCF_001306465.1. Classification (NCBI taxonomy): domain Bacteria; kingdom Bacillati; phylum Actinomycetota; class Actinomycetes; order Frankiales; family Frankiaceae; genus Frankia; species Frankia sp. R43. Next base: position 444,670 of record NZ_LFCW01000009.1, read on the forward strand.
CCACAGTCTCCGCAGGAGCGGAAATCCTCGTTTGCTACTCAGGGGCGGCGGCAAAGAGGGCGGCAGCGGAAGCCCGGGGCTCGGCATTCTGCGGCAGTTCCGGTCCCGGGTGCGCACGGTGACGGCTGCCAGGCTTGCCGGTGTCCGTCCGCGGCGGCGTGGAATCATGGCGCGGTGCCTGAGCCTGCCCTCGTCCTGTGGGACATCGACGCGACCCTGCTGACGATCCGGCCGCTGGGCCGGGAGATACACGCGGCGGCCTTCGCCGAGACGATCGGACGTCCGCTGCGGGAACGGGCCGTGACGACGGGCCGCACCGAGCAGGCCATCGTGCTGGACACGCTGCGGGCCAACGACGCTCCCACCGACGACGACACCATCAGCGCGCTGTTCGAGGCGATGGGGCGGGCGGCCGTCACGATCGAGGACCGGATGCGGGAGTTCGGCCGGCAGATGCCCGGTGCGGCGGCAGCCATCGCGAGTCTCGCGGTCGCGGGGGTCATCCAGTCGGTGGTGACCGGCAACCTGCGGTCGGTGACCGGATCGAAGCTGCGTGCCCTCGGGCTGACCGACCACCTCGACCTCTCCGTCGGAGGCTACGGAGACGACGGCCTGGATCGTGCGGACCTCGTCCGCCGCGCGATCGAGCGCACGCAGGCCGCCTACGGCCGGACGTTCGCGCCCGCCCGCGTCATCGTCATCGGTGACACCCCGCATGACGTGCGGGGAGCATTGGACGTCGGCGTGCGGGCGGTCGCGGTGGCGAGCGGTGAGACCACAGTCGAGGATCTCGCCGCCGCGGGTGCGGACGCCGTCCTCGCCGATCTGACCGACCTCGACGCCCTGTGGCAGGCGATGTTCGGCGGTGCCCAGACCCGCGGTCTGCCGGTCTGAGCCCCGGCCGGCACAGGCAGCACGGGCCGCACGGGCAGCAGGCGTCCTGAGAGGAACAGGGAGATGCAGGGATTCCAGGGCCCGGCAGGGCGGAGTCAGGGGCCGGGAGACGGACAGCCACCGAGACCATCGCAGCCAGGCCCGGGGCCGGCGCCAGCGGGTCCGGGGCCGAGCGATCCAGGGCTGATGACTCGGGGTTCGGCGGGTCCGGCGGGTCCGGCGGGTCACGGGCAGGCACAGCCAGGGCACGGTCCGGGGCAGGGACAGGCGGGGCTGGGGGCGCTCGCCGGGAGGGCGGCGCGGCTGGCCGGCCGGCAACCTGGCGGTCCAGCGCCCGTACCCGGACCGGTCCAGGGCCGGATCGTGTTCGACAGCGCGTGGTTCCCGATCCGCGAACACGGGTCCAGCGGGTTCTCCATGATGGGCAGTCGCCGGCTGCTGCTGACCGACCGTCCGGCTGTCTACGTCCACGAGACGAACGTGCTCGGCGCCGGGGTCTTCTCCGCCCTGGAACCTGCCGTCGACCCGGATGCGTCCGTCGAGCTCGTCGAGAGCAGCACCCGCCTTTTCGTCAACGCGCGACTGCCCGGCGACCGGACACTGAGCGCGTCCACAGTGGCGCCGCTGCCACCCGACGCTCTCGCGGTGCTGACCAGCCTGCAGGGCCGCCTGCTCGCGGACGCCGCCTCGACCTCGTTCGTCAGCCCGTGCGCGGTGTCGGTGACGCTGCTGTTCGAGGACGACCCGGCGGCCGGGGCAGCTGCCGAGTCCGGAGCTGTCGGCGGGGCTGGAGCGGAAGCAGCCAGCCCGGGCGTCGATCCCACGGCGCGCAGTGGCGCCGCGGTCGGGATCGGGCCCGTGGAAGCAGGTGCTACCGCGCCGGGGATCGGGGGCGCCGGCAGACCGCACTCGTCAACGTTCCCGTTCCCCGCGGCGCCAGCGCCGCCAGCCGCTCCCGCACGTCCGGTACCGCCAGCACCTCCGGTTCCGCCGTTACCGCCGGCGGCTCCGGCGGCTCCGGCGCTTCCGGAGCTGACCGCGTATGTCGTGCTGCGAGGAGGGCGGCTGGAGCTGCGTTCCCGCGGGCGCACGCTCGTCGACTGGCCCCGCAACCGGATCGAGCTGACCGCCATGGGGCCGACGGCCGCACGGCTGCGAGGCGGCGCCGTCCTGGATGGACGCTTCCTCACCGGCGTGATCCTGCACCTTGTCACCCCGCAGGTGCTGCACGCCTTCCTCACCGCGGCAGCCGCGGCCACAGCCACCGGGTCCCACCGGGTGGCCGGCGCGGCGAGACCGGCGGGATCGCCGGAGGCAGCGGGTGTCGCCGCGGCGCTGGGCGAGGGTGCGACAACCGCGGACGAAGCCGGCAGGGACCACTCCGGAGAACACCCCACGCCACCGCGGACAGGACCGGCACAGTTCGGGACGTCCGCTGCCGTCGCCGCGCGTGGGGTGGCAGGCAGCGCCGACGTCGCCCGGCTGGACTGCGTCCTTCATGACACCACCCTTGAGCTGCAGGAAGTGCACAGCTCCCAGGTCGTGGCACGTTTCGATCTGACGGACTCGCGGCTTCGGGTCGCCGGCTCCGCCGAGCGGTTCGTTCTGTTCGACCCGGAGCACGGCCCGGTGACGGTGCAGTGTGAGTCGGCGGCGTTCGGCCGGCGTCTGCAGGAGCATCCAGGCGTGCGGACCGCGGCCGAGCGGACGTTGGCCACCGGCCCCTACCCCGCCGAGCTCGCCGATGGACGTCCGGTGGCCTGCGCCGTTTCCACGGACGCGCTGCGGGTCCGTGGGCCTGGAGTGGACCTGTACCTGCCGTTCTCCGCCCTGCGGGAGGTGGCGGGGACATCCACCCAGGCGCGGGCGGAACTGCGGGTGACCGCGGCGGCAACCGCGGCGACCGGAATGGCCAAGGCGGCCGAGGCCGCTGACGCGACGATCGTGGGGCAGCTCGAGCTGGTGCGGGCGGTGCACACCGACATCGTCGCCGGCCGCAACGCGCTCACCGACCCTCGGCACATCGCGGACATGCTGCGCGCCGCCGCGGGCCTCGAGGAAGACTATTTCCTCTACACGATCTTCGGCCCGTTCTACGAGCTGCATGCGGTGCTGCTCGGCGACGGGATCGGCGCCAGGCTGGGCGGCCAGGTGCCGTTGCCGGGCGATGACGAGGGGCGTGCGCGCACCGCCGCGACCCTCGCGGAGGGGCTGGTCGAGCTGCAGCGCCACCTGGACCAGGTCGGCTCGGTGCTGCCGGCGTTCGTCCGGCATCGCGACGCACGGCTGCTGGAACCACTCACCGGGGGCCGCGAGCCGGCCTGGCTGAAAGCGCAGGAGGGTCGGCTGCGGGCCGCGCTCGCTCCCGCGCAACGTGCCGCCGCCGAGACCGGTCAGCTCGCCGCGCAGGTGTCGCGGCTGCTCGACCTCGACCCGGCGACCCTGCCACGACCGGACTACACCGGCGCCGCCGTGTCCCTCGGGGTCGCCGCGTTGCTCAATCCGGTCTTCCTCGTCTCCGGTGCGAGCCAGGTCTACAGCCGGTACGCCCAGGGCGAGAAGCGCGTCGCGGCGGTCGGGGCGCAGTCCGCCCGCGGCTGGGCGACGGTGATCGACCGGTGGAACACTCTTGTCACCACCACACTTCCGGTGCTGGGCTATGTACTCACCGAGAACCTGTTCGCGCCACGCTGGGAGACCACCCGTCAGATGGCCCTCGAACTGCGCGGAGCGCCGGTCGACGTCCGCCACGAGGTGCTGCGGGCCGTCGCGCGACGCCTCGCCAGGCTGGACGTACTGCGGCGCTATCCCGCGAACTCCGGGATCCGGGTGGGTCGCGGCGCCATCGCCGACCATCTGCGCGCAGCCCGGGACGCCGTCAGCACCCCTCGGTTCGCCGACTTCTGAAAGGCGCAGGCCGCGGATATGCCCCTTTTCAGCAGCCAGTTCGACCGGACACGCCCCCACGTCGACACCTACGCCGGGCGGCACAACGACCCAGGTCTGCCGCCCCTGCTCGCCTCGGCCGCCGGCGGCGCGGTCGTCGGCGCCACGGTGGTCGCCACTGCGCTTCTCGCGGACACGTTGGCCGACACGGACCACCAGGCCCACGACCTCGACACGCCACACGACCAGGAGCCGGCCCACGAGCTGGACCCGGACTCGACGGCCCACCACGACGGCCGAGCCAACCAACACGACGGCAGTGCGGCCCACCCGGACAGCGATGGCGATGGTGATGGCGCAGAGAAGTCACCGGAGGACGACAGCCTCGCCAAGCACGCGGACGAGTCCGCCGAGCTCCGACTCACCGATCACGACAGTGGCAGTGACGGCGCCGCTGCCGGAAGCGGTGGCGGTGGCGGTGGTGAGGCCGAGTGGGGCCATGGATGGGACACCGGCTGGGATCTCGACCCGCACGCCGGCCAGCCGGAGATGTCCAACGCCGCGGCGGCACTGGCCGACAGCCGCACAGCCGCCGATCACAACGACGACCAGGCCGGCGCCAAGCAGGTCGCCGGGCCGGGCGCCCACGAGTTCCAGCACGCCTCCCAGGAACACGAAGGCGGCTTCGGTGACGGGTTGGATGACCACGGACCCAAGGAGCACGCCGACGACACCCACGACTGGAAAGGCCCCGCCGATCACAGCGATCACGTCGATCATCTCGACCCGGCCGCCGACTCGGTTCTCGGGCATGACGTCGCCTTCGACGACCACCCCCTGATGCACCCGGACGATTTCACCGGCGGCCCGGATCTCCTGCATGGCTGAGGAGGCGAGCAGCAGCGCCTTGTCTGCCCGGGCGCAGGCGGGCACCGACCTCGGTCCTGGTACAGGCGGGCTCTGGCGCAGAGGTTCTAGCGCGCTGGGGGCTGCGGGTGATGGGGTGCCGTCGTCCCGCCCATCGGGATCGGAGGCAGGCCAAGCTTGTGATGATCCCAGGAACGGACGCGCTCGACATCGACCCGCACGGCGACCCGCTTGTGCAGCATGTTCTCCACAAGCGGCTTCACCTCGTCGCTGTACGGGCCGTGATAACGCTCCCAGACGTTGACCCCGACCTTCCACAGCGCCTCGGCGTCATCGACCATCTCGGCCCGGCCCTCCAGGGACACGCCGCGCAGCGCGTCATAGGTCAGGCCATCCTCCATCAGGACGGTCACCCGCGGGTCGCGGCGAATGTTCAGCGCCTTCTGCGCCTTCGCCTTCGTCTCGAACCACAGGACCCCGTCGAGGACGGCGAACCACATCGCGACCGCGTGTGGATGCCCGTCCGGACCGAGCGAGACAAGCGTCGCCGTGCGTCGCGTGGCCACATAGGCCGAGACCTCCTCCGCCGTCATCTCGACCTGGGATCGCTGGTTGACACCCACCGCTCAGACCCCTTTCCGGGAGGAACGCCCGATGACGAGCCGAGATATGCGGCTCTGGAACACCCGGCCGGCACGGCCGAGCCCACGACGCGGTGTCAGCGGCTGGCCCCGGCACGGCGGGGTGGGACGGAGATGCCGGCGACCGGGCGGGTCCGGTAGGGGGCTTCGAGGCGGGCGGCCTCGTCGTCGGTGAGCACCAGGTCGAGCGCGGCGACAGCCTCGTCGAGATGCTCGGGCTTGGTCGCACCGACGATCGGGGCGACGACGACCGGATTACGTACCAGCCAGGCCAGTGCCACCTGGGCCCGGCTGACACCGCGCTCAGCCGCGATCTTGGCGACCTCGTCGACGATCAGCCGGTCGTCATCGTGGTAGAGGGTCCGGGCGAAGGCGTCGGTCTCGGTGCGGGTGGTGGTGGTGTCCCAGTCCCGGGTGAGGCGACCGCGGGCGAGCGGGCTCCACGGGATGACGCCGATCCCCTGGTCCGCGCACAGCGGGAGCATCTCCCGCTCCTCCTCGCGATAAAGGAGGTTCAGATGGTTCTGCATGGATACGAAGCGTGTCCAGCCGTGGCGTTCCGCAACGAACAGCGCCTTGGCGAACTGCCAGGCGGCCATCGACGAGGCGCCGATGTACCGGGCCTTGCCGGCACGGACGACGTCGTGCAGTGCTTCCAGGGTCTCCTCGATCGGGGTCGAGTCGTCCCAGCGATGGATCTGGTAAAGGTCGATGTAGTCGGTGCCGAGGCGACGCAGGCTGGCGTCGATCTCGGTCATGATGACCTTGCGGGAAAGTCCCGCACCGTTGGCGCCGCGCCGCATCCGGCCCTGCACCTTGGTGGCGATCACGACCTCGTCACGCCGGGCGAAGTCACGCAGGGCTCGGCCGGTGATCTCCTCGCTGCGGCCCAGCGAGTAGACGTTCGCGGTGTCGAAGAAGGTGACGCCGGCCTCGACCGCCCGCTCGAAGAACGGCCGGGACGCCTCCTCGTCCAGCGACCACGGATGCGTCCCCTGCCCAGGCGTCCCGTAGCTCATGCAGCCCAGGCAGACCCGGGAGACCTCCAGACCGGTCGACCCCAGCTTCACGTACTCCACGAGAACAGCACCCACTTCCGCGGTGAGGAACCTGCGAGGATCCGCCAACCGGTAACTCTCCCACGGACCGGTCGCCGGGGATGTCCCACCATCACCGCCGCCGCCGACGCTCCTGATCATCCCGGCCGGTGGCCCAGCCGGTGGCGTCTGCCTCAGTCGGTGGCGTCGACGCCGTACCCGCGGGCCAGGTCGACCAGGCCGTGGTCGTGGCCCTGGCCGACCGCGCGGAACCGCCACATGCCGTTGCGGCGGTACACCTCGGCAAGCACCATGGTCCGCTCGGTGGTCGCCGCGTCCAGGGTCGCGTGCAGCCACGGCTGCCCGTCCGGGGTGCGGGCCGCCACGTTGACGGGCCCGATGTCACCGAAGGTCCGGCCGTCACCGAGTGCCGCCGCGATGACAACCCGATGCACCGAGCTTGGCAGGGTCATGAGATCGAGAGTGATCGCCTGCTCCGACGGGCCGTCCACGCTGAGGCTGACGGCACCGTCGTCGGTGTGCGGCTGGTTGAAGAAGACGAAGTCGTCGTCGTCACCGACCAGCTCGTTCACGCCCACCAGGAACGCGACCAGGTCGATCTCCACCGTGCTGTCCCAGGCCCAGGTGGCGGCGACGGTCCAGCGCGCACCTGCCGTCGCGACCGGGAGGTCCACGACGGCGCCCCGCACCAGCGACCGCGGCGCGCCGGGGCTCGGCTGGACGGGCACCCGGCGCCCGGTGGCGAGCAGGTCGTCGAGCAGCCGCAGGAACGTGTCGGCGGTGGTCACCGGGAGTCCGAGGGTACGGATCCGCGCCATCCTGCGGTCAGCCTCCCCGCCGGGAAGGCACACCACGTCCGTCACGCTGGCGGTCAGGTTCACCGCCGCCAGGCCACCGGCGTCGATGACCCGTTCCCGCAGGGCGGCCGCCTCGGCGTGCGGCCCGCCGAGGACGAGGACGCGCCGCACCGCGAACGGTCGCCGCGCCGCCGGCCCACCACCGCCACGCGCGGCGGGAACCTGCGCGGCCGTGGAAGCAGCCGACGCAGCCGCGGGAGCCGCCGGAGCAGGTGCTGTGGCAGGAACAGGGGTGGGAACCAGCGCCGGGGCGCGAACCAGCGCGGGTGCGGGGACGTCGCGGGGGCTGCCGGCGGCGACGTCGGCAGCCAGCCGCAGGAAGGTCGCCTCGTCGATGACGGGAACGCCGTGCGCCACAGCGGCCTTCGCCTTGCCGCTGCCGGAGCCGGCGTGGTTCGTCACGAGCACGCTCGTGCGGCGGCTCACCGAGGTCGCGACGGCGAGTCCGGCATCGACGGCGAGCTGTTCCAACCGATCTCTGGGAGTGTCCGTCTCCCCGGTGAAGGCGATCCGCATGCCCTGGATCAGGCCGGCCTCGGCGAGCGGGCCCGGGTTGACGAACGCGCAGCGGGCTCGCGGCGCCCGGGCCGGCCGCGGTGCGGGCGTCCGGTCGGCGGCGGTGATGGGCAGCTCCAGGTCCTGCTCCCCGGCCAGGGCGAGCATGCGCGGCAGGACCTCGGCGACCACCAGGGCGTCGGCCAGCGCGTCGTGCTGGCGTTCGAAGGGCACCGCCCAGAAGTCGGCGATGGTCGCCAGCCTGAAGTCGGGGACCGGCAGGTCCAGCCGCCGGGCCAGCACACAGGAGCACATCCGTCGTTCGATCGGCAGCTCCCGACCGGCCCGCGCGGCCTCCGCGGTGAGGAAACGCCAGTCGAAGGACGCGTTGTGCGCGACCATCACCCGCCCGGCGAGGCGGGCGGCCAGCTCGTCGACGACGTCGACAAAGGTGGGGCTTCCGGCCAGCAGCTCCCGGGTGAGGCCGTGGATGTGTACCGGGCCGGGATCGCAGCCGGGGTCCAACAGCGTGGTCCACCGCTCACCGACCGAGCCATCCGCGCCGACCTGCACGACCGCGATCGACAGGATCCGGTCCCGGTCCGCGGCCAGCCCGGACGTCTCCACATCGACCACCGCGAACGGGTGCGAGTGCGCTGCCGGGCGGTCCGTGGGCGAGATGGCAGGAGCAGTCACAAGGTGCACTGTGGACGATTACGCCCAACAAGGTACACACAAACGAAACACCACTTGAACAAATAAGCGCTCATGGGTGACGCCAGAACACCCGCTCCGGCCCGCGGCCGGCTGCGGACCCGCCGCGGCCGGTCCGCAGCCCCGTGCCGGATCAGAAGCCGATGGTCTCCCGCACAAGAATGACCGTCCCCCGGTCGGGGAAGGCTTCGCGCTCGAGGATCAGGATGCGCCCGATGAAGGACGACTGCCCGTAGAGGTCGGCCAGCCGCCGATGCTCGCGGGGCAGGCTGTAGGTGCGGAGTCGACGTAGGGCGGTTTCCAGGTCCGGGACAATCTTCTGCGCGCCCACGACCCAGATCGCGCGCCGGGCACCGGACGCATAGGGAGCGAACTGGCTCCCACTCGCCGAGCCGACCACGAGATGGCCGCCCTCGGTCACGGCGTGGACGCTGCCGACGACGACGTCCGGAGTGGCACCGAGCCGAATCGTGGCGTAGACGTCGGTTCCCGGCGCCGGCGCCGCGGCACGAACAGACTGATATTTTCCGGATTCGTCGATATCGGCCTGGATGCCGGACTCGCGCAGGGTCTCACTCGACGCGGTGAAGACCGACTGGTCCGTCGGCAGGATCTCGGCAACCAGTGCGCGAGCCTGCTCCACCGTGTCCACCACGTGCACGGCGAAGGCGTTTTCGCGAAGCGCGGTCGCCGCCCGCCCGATGCTGCTCTCCGCGGCGACGGCTGCGAACGCCTCGTCCAGCGCAGGTGCCTCTATTGTCATTTCTTCCCTCTCCGACAAAATGCCGTCCATCTCGGCGGCTCGTTGGCCCGGATCACATTCTTGTGACCGCGCGGAGTCCGGGGAAGAAGGCACTTTTTTCTGCCCTGGTTCGGTGCAGGTAACCAGGATGGCCAGCGGCGCCCGCCGCGCCGCGTGGGCCTGACGGGTGCCGGCTCCACCACCGGGCCCGATGTCGCGCCGACTCCCCTGCCGGGATGCACGACAGGCCGATCGACTGGCGTATTACCTACTTGACCGGTGAGAAAAGTAGTATTCAGGGAGCAGGGCCACCGTCACCGCTGAGCGGAGGTCGCGTTGACCGAGAACACGCTGGACCGGACGGGGCGGGCCCACCGCCCGGAGCCCGGTGAGGGGACCTCCGGGGCCCCGCAGCCGCGCGACGACCTCAACTGCCAGGCCCGGTCGGTCATGGACCGCGTGGGCGACAAGTGGTCCCTGGCTGTGGTCAACCAACTCAGCGCCGGCCCGCGACGCTTCACCGAGGTCCGGCGCATGCTCCCCGGCATCAACCAGCGGATGCTGACCAGCACGCTGCGGGCCCTGGAACGTGACGGCCTGGTCAGCCGCACCATCCACGCGCAGATTCCACCGCGTGTGGACTACGAGCTCACCGCGCTCGGCCGGACCCTGCTCGACACGGTCTCCTCGCTGTTCGACTGGGCGGCAAGCAACGCGGCTGACATCGACGAGGCCCGGCGCCGCTACGACGCCAGAGACCGGCCCTGATCTGGCTGTCACCGACGACCGCCGCACCACGGCGTCACCGTGTGCCACCGCGTCACCGTGTGCCACGATGTCACCGTGTGCCACGATGTCACCGGTGGGCTGCGTCAGCGTGCCACGGTGGGCTGCCCCTGGCGCTCAGGCTTCTTCGCCGAGCACGTGGCGCAACCAGTCCCGCGCCGCGGCCAGATAGGCGCGGCTCAGGTCGGTGTCCGGGGCCCAGGTCTCGAATCCGTGCGGTGCGCCGGGCACGACGTGGAAGGTCGTCGGTACCCCGGCGGCGCTCAGCCGTCGCGCGTAGTCCCTGTTCTCGCCGAGGAAGAGATCGACATCGCCCACCCCGACCCAGGCGGGCGGAAGTCCCCGCAGGTCCTCGCGGCGGGCCGCGACGGCGAACTCCGGCAGGGCCTGGGCTCCGGGATCGGTGGCCAGGTAGGAACGCCAGCCGAAGCGGTTGAGCCGGTTGTCCCACACCGGGTGACGGGCCGCGTCCAGCTCACGTCGTGCGGCGGTGCGATCGTCGAGCATCGGGGCGTGCAACCACTGGGCGGCCGGCGCGGGCCCGTCGGTGTCGCACAGCCGCTGGACCAGGCAGGCGGCCAGCCCGCCACCGGCGCTCTGGCCGCCGATCGCCACTCGCGACGGGTCCACACCCAGCTCACCGGCCTGCCGCACGAGCCATTCCCACCCCGCCTGACAGTCGTCGAGCGCCGCGGGAAACGGAAAGGCCGGGGCGAGCCGGTAGTTGACGGACAGGACGACGATGCCGAGCTCGAGCGCGGTCTGACCACATTGACGATCGTCCTGGACCGCCGACCCCATGATCATTCCACCGCCGTGGATCCACAGCAGCGCGGCGCCCGAATGCCGCACGTCCGGACGGTAGAGCCGGGCATCGTGGCCCGCGACAGGCACGGTCTCCACGGTGACACCGGCGGTTGTCACCGTGGGCATCCGACGGATCGCGAGCCGGACCAGGCCGCGAACCCAGGTGCGGTCGACGCGTACCCGTGGTGACCGGCGCAGCCTGGCTCGCAGCTGCGGCGCGACCGCGCCGGACGTCATCGACTCCCCTCCCATTTGCCCACGGTAGCCCGCATTCGCCCACACCCGCCACGGAACCGTGTGCAGGTGCGGCCGGGCACGATCACGGGCTTGGCCAGGAGCGCCGCCAGAAGTTGCCAGGGGTGTGTCCGGGCTCACCTCCCCGCCGGAAGGCCGTCTCACTCGTACCGCTGACCTGCACATATGCGATTTCGATCGGGCGGCTCGCCGCGCGTCACGGGCCCGCTGGCCTCGATGCGGCGGCCTCGGCCGGGAATTCCGAATCCGCGCGTGGACTTCTGCAGTGTCGATCGGCCGGCAGTGTCGATCAGCCGGTGGGGCCCGCTCACGTCGAAGGCGCAGGTAGGCGGGACTGTCCGGCTCTACAGACTCGGTTGTGGAAGGAGCCCGGTGCGTATGTCGGGCGGTGTCGACACAGCGGCGCGTCAGGCCGGGAGCGAACACGGCGGGGCCGGCGAACACAGCGGAGCCGGCGAACACAGCGGAGCCGGGAAACACGGCGCCGTCGGCGGCGTCAGCGGGGCCGCAGGCAACCCCGGGCCACCGGCCGCGGTGGTGGATTCGCGGCGGTGGCGGGCGCTCCCGGTGATCCTCATCGCCAGCTTCATGAGCCTTTTCGACGTCTTCGTCGTCAACGTGGCGGCACCGAGCATCGAGAGTGACCTGGGCGCGTCCAACGCCGGCCTCGAGCTCATCGTGGGCGGCTACTCGTTCACCTACGCCGCCGGTCTGGTCACCAGCGGTCGGCTCGGTGACCGGTTCGGACGCCGTCGCCTGTACCTGATCGGCATGGCCGTCTTCACCGCCGCGTCGGCGCTGTGTGGTGTCGCGCCGAACGAGGCGACGCTCATCGGTGGCCGGCTGCTGCAGGGCGCCGGCGCGGCCGCCATGGTGCCGCAGGTCCTCGCGCTGATCACCGTGACCTTCCCGCCGGCGGAGCGGGCGCGGGCCTTCGCCTTCTTCGGCGTCACGATCGGGCTCGGCGGCGTCTGCGGGCAGGTCCTCGGCGGGGTGCTGCTCGACCTGGACATCCTCGGTCTCGGCTGGCGTCCGATCTTCCTGGTCAACGTCCCGATCGGGCTGGCGGCGCTGGTCGGCGCGCGGCGGCTGGTCACCGAGTCGCGGGCCGCGCGTCCGGAGAGCCTCGATCCGGTGGGGCTCGGCGCGTTGACGCTCGGTATCGGCCTGGTGCTCGTCCCGCTCACCCTGGGCCGCGACGAGGGATGGCCGCTGTGGACATGGCTCGCGCTCACCGCCGGCCTTCTCGTCCTCGGCGGGTTCGTCGGCTGGGAGGCACGGCTGGCCCGCGGCGGCGGGCACCCGATCATCCCACCGGCGGTGGTGCGGTCCCGGCCGGTGGTCGGCGGCATGGTGATGAGCGCGGGCTACTTCCTGTTCTTCGGCGGTTTCCTGCTCTCGCTCACGATCTTCCTGCAGGCCGGCCAGCACCGCTCACCGTTGAACGCCGGGCTGATGTTCGCACCGCTCGGTGTCGTGTTCGCGCTGGCGTCGCTGTGCGCCCGGCCGCTGGCCGCCCGGTTCGGGCCGCGCGTGCTCAGCGCCGGTGCGCTGGCCACCTCGTTGTCGCTGGTCGGGTTCGCGGTGGCGGTCGCGGCGGAGGGCACCGGCGTCTCGGCCTGGGAGCTGACCCCGCTGCTGATGCTCGCCGGTGTCGGCAACGGTCTGGTGATCCCGGCGTTGGCGGCGACCGTGATGGCCGCCGCCCCGGCGGACATCAGCGGGACGGTCAGCGGCGTCCTCACCACCACCCAGCAGTTCGCCTCGGCGCTGGGGGTCTCCGGCGGTGGCGCGCTCTTCTTCGCCGAGAGCGCCCGGAACGGCCCGGACGCCGGACTGCTCGCCACCGTCCTCGTCGGCCTGGTCTCGGTCGCCGTCGCCTTCCTCGGCTCGCTCGTGCTCCCCCGCGGTACGGTCGCCACGCCGTCCGTACCGACGGCTGCTCCCGTCCCCGCGAAGGTCGCCTGACCAGGGTGTGCACCGGACGTCCGAGCGGTAAGGGGACGTCCGGAATGCCAGGAGATGTTCGGGCGGTCAGAAGGCGTCCGGGCGGTCAGTGGTCAGGGCCGAGCCGCCAGGCCGCCTGTGCCGGTGCGCGCGATGCCGGCGGCGAGACGCGCGGCGGACGTCCCGAGCCCGGTCGGGGAGCCGAACGGCGGGACACCGGCCGCCGGATGCCGGCGCAGCTCCGACTCGTCGTAGCGGCGGGTCCCCTCGTGCCAGCGGAGCACGCCCGCCATCCAGTTCCGCAGCTCACCCACGTGACGCCCGACCGCGGCCCGGGCATCCTCGGCGAGGCCGAAGGCGTCGAACATGGCGGGCAGCTCACGGTCCACGATGTGCTCGAACTGCCGCATCCGGGCGGTCATCAGGTCGTTGACGACCGCCATGGCCCGCTCGGCGGGGCAGTCGAGGAAGTTGCGCACCACCAGAACACCGTTGTTGAGCTCGCCTTCGAACTGGATCTCCTTCTGGTACGAGTAGATGTCGTTGAGCAGGGCGGCGTAGTCAGCGGCCGAGTTCTCCAGCGCGCGGATCGGGCCCGCCGCACCGACCTCGGCCGGCAGTCTCGATTCGGAGCCGATCCGGGTGAGGGTGATGGTCAGGTCGGCGCCGAAGGTCGCCCGCCGCATCTCCAGGTAGTCCACCGGATCGGGTATCCGGTTGGCGGCGTGGTTCGCCAGCTCCCACAGCCAGCTGTCGAGCATCCTGTCGACCGCGCCGCGGAAGGCGCGGCGGGCGTCGCGGTCCAGCGGCGGCGCGGTGTGCGCCCACAGGTCGGCCAGCGCCTTTTCCAGGGGAATCACCGGAGGTGGAGCCGCCGCGCTCGCCCCGGGCTCCAGGGGAAGGAATTCCTTCAGCCGTTCGGTGCACGCCCGCGCGCCGGCGAGGTCCCGGGTTCTTCCGAAGACCACCGGATAGTAGTCGTCCGCGTAGGTTCCCCAGGTGAGCCAGCGCGCGGCCAGGAAAAGCGCATCCCGGTCCGCCGCGGGGTGGATGCAGGCGGCGCAGAGCGGGAAGTCGTAGGAGACGAGCTTGTGCTCGTCCCAGATGCCGGGGACCGGGTCGAGCAGGCCGGTCGCCCGAGACCATCGGACGGTGTCGCGCCGGGCGCTCGCCAGGTGGGGGTTCTCGCCCGTCTCGAAGGGCATGTAGGGAGCCGGAACAGGCATGGATCCGACGGCCTGGAAGGGCACGTGGCTGAAGGCCCGCAGCCGCTGCGGCGCCGTGGCGAGGATCGATTCCAGCACTCGGGCGGTGGACGTGCCCAGGCCACTCGGGCCGGGCGGCAGCAGGCTCGGCGTGGCCGCGCTGTCGTTCATGTAGCGGCTGGAGCGAAGATGCCATTCGTGGCCGCCGGACTGCCAGTCCTGCAGGCCCTTGACGTAGGCGAGAACGGCGGCGCGGGCAGGCAGGTCAGCGCCGTTCTCGTCCAGCAGCGGCGGGACCTCGACGACCGCGGTGTGCTCGAACTGGTGCAGCCGGGACGTGAGCAGGTCGTTCACGAGCTCGGCCGCGCTCTGGGTGTCGCAGCCGAGGAACCGCTCGAGCACCAGGACCCCGTTGCTCAGCTCGCCTTCGACCTCGACCTCGCGCTGGTAGGAGAACAGGTCGTTGCGCAGGTGGATGGCGTCGGCGAAGGTGTCGAGCAGCACGCGCATCGGACGCCGGTCCGCGACGGACGCCGGCACCTCGGCATCGGCGGCATGCTCGACAAGGTTCGCCGACCAGGGCGCTCCCCCGACCTTGCGCCGCATCTCGATGTACTCGATCGGGTTCGACACCCTGTTGTCGTTGATGTTGGCGAGTTCCCACAGGGATTCGTCCAGCAGGTTCCGGGTGTTCGCGACGAACCGCTGCCGCCACGCCGCGGTGCGGTCGGGAACGGTACGCGACCACAGGTCGACCAGGCCGTGTTCGACCGGGTTCGCCGGCGCCGGCGCGCTGCCGGAAGAGCCTTCGGCGGCTTCGCCGACGGCCTTGTCGACTGTCTTGCCAGCTGTCTTGTCGGCAGCCTTGTCCGCCGCTTTTCCGGTGGCCCGCTCGGCAGCGCCGTCGACCGGCATGAAGGCATGCAGCCGGTCCAGGTACTCGCGGGCGCCGGCCATGTCGCCGGTTCGCTTGAAAAGCTCGAGAAAATGGTCATCGAAGTAGAACACCCACACGTACCAGTCCGTGATGAGCGCAAGCCGCTCGGCGGCGGCGTCGGGATGGGTGTACGCGCACAACAGGGCGTAGTCGTGCGACTCGAAGTCACGCTGCGTCCAGATCGCGGGCCCTCCGTCGGCCGGGCCGATCATTCCCATCTCGCCGGCCCAGACCAGACTGTGCGCGCGGGCGGCCTCCAGGTTCGGGTTGAGCCGCGCCGGATACGGTACGTAAAACCGGGGTAGCGTGAACGGTTGCATAACGCGCTGCACACCTTCCTCTGTGCTCGGATCACCGACGAGAAACATCCCGGGAAACCGCGCCGCCGCGCCAGGGTCTCCGTCGCGGCGGCGCCGGTCGACGGTGCGCGGCTAGTGCCGCCCGATCTCCACGTTCTCCAGGATCCCGAGGGCGTCGGGCACCAGAACGGCGGCGGAGTAGTAGGTCGTCACCAGATAGGAGATGATTGCTTTCTCGTTGATCCCCATGAACCGCACGGAAAGCCCCGGCTCCAGCTCGTCGGGGAGACCGACGTGGTGCAGCCCGATGACGCCCTGGCTCTCCTCACCGGTGCGCAGGGCGAGGATCGAGGTCTTCCCGGCCACGCTGACCGGGATCTTGTTCACCGGCAGCAGGGGAACACCACGCCAGGCCGGCACATGCTGGTCATGGAACAGCACCGTCGCCGGGTAGATGCCGCGCGCCGTGCACTCCCGGCCGAACGCCGCGATGGCGCGCGGATGGGCGAGCAGAACATGCGTGCTCCGCCGGCGGCTCAGCAGTTCGTCGAGGTCGTCCGGGGTCGGCGGCCCCGTCCGGGTGTGAATGCGCTGGCGCAGGTCCGCGTTGTGCAGCAGGCCGAAGTCGGCGTTGTTCACCAGCTCCTGCTCCTGGCGCTCACGCAACGCCTCGACGGTGAGACGCAGCTGTTGCTCGAGCTGGTTCATCGGCTCGTTGTAGAGGTCGGCGACCCGGCTGTGCACCCGCAGCACGGTCTGGGCGACGCTCAGCTCGTACTCGCGGGGCGCCAGCTCGTAGTCGACGAACGTGCCGGGCAGCACCGGCTCGCCGACGTGGCCGGCCGAGATCGCGATCTCGGCCTCGCCGTACCGGTTCTGCACGGGCACGACACGGGCGCGGTAGTCCTCCACCCAGGCCCGCAGTGTGTCGGAGGCGTCCAGAAGCTGCTGGTACCGCTGGCGAGACAGGACGAGCACCGTCGTGCCGGTGAGGGCACGGGCCGTGTAACCCCAGGTCGCGTCCGCCTCGATCAGGACCTCGTCACCGAAGTACTCGCCGCTGCTGAGGATTCCCAGTGACCGCTCGTCGTCGTAGGCTCCGGGCCCGAACCTGCCGACCTTGCCGTGCGCGATGAGGAAGACGGCGTCCGCGGCGTCTCCACTGGTGACGAGGACGTCGCCCGCGGAGTACTCCCGCTGGACGAAGCCGTCGGCGAGCGCGGCGAGCTCGTCACCCTCGAAACCCCGCAGCGGGGGGAGCTCGGTGAGCTCCGCAGGGACGACCTGGATCTGCGAGCCGGTGCTGGTGAAGGTGAGCAGGCCGTCGCCGGCGATGTAGGTGAGGCGCCGGTTCACCCGGTACACGCCACCGGCCGTGTGCACCCAGGGCAGGATCCGCAGCAGCCAGCGGGAGGAGATCTCCTGCATCTGCGGGACGGACTTGGTCGTGGTCGCGAGATTTCGCGCCGCGGCGGAGCCAAGACTCAACGGCTGCGCGGAAAGGTCGACATCAGCGGATACGCTGACCGGCTCGGTCATGGCGTGCATCACCCCTCTGTGGACTACGGAAGATCACCCTGGACGGGCGGTGGATCGGCGAACAGGCGACCAGAGGACCGCAAGCCGGACAGACGGGTACCAGCGGCGCAATATTTCTTGCATTTTTCTGCGGATCGCCGCAGATACTCCCCCGTCGTACAGCTCGACGGCGGAAACCACCGGTCGAGTTCAAGGCGCGCCGTCGGACGCAGTGCGAGCTTCCCGTATCCCGGCGATCCGGGATACGGGAAGCTCGCACAATTAGTCAGAAGTGGCCCGCCACCGTGGTCCCCCCTAGCCCTGTCCTTTTCCTGTTACGAACACAGACCGTGAGGATTGTCCACCACCCGACCAAACCGGAGACCACAGTGACCCATCCAGCGACTCGGCATTGGTCTGATTAATTTTTCCGTGGTCTCATGGTGGCTTCCGCCGACATCCCTCCGCTCGTCGACCGGGCCGCCCTGCTAGAAGCGTCCGCCACCACATCGCCGACGCGGCGCGGCGGTCCGTTCGACATCGCCCCGGCGCAATCTCCGGCATCGCCATCCCGTCCGGCGTCCCACCGCGAGTTCCGCTGAACCATCGCACCGTCAGTAGCGGATCCAGACTGGGCACTAGTACGTAATGACGATCCGTCGAGAATTCCATGACTCTTTGTGCCCACCATGAGCGGGCCGGACGCCCCGGCACCGTCGGGACGTTGTCCCTCGACAGCACGTCAGGATGCGGGATCGACACTGCCCCCAGGCCGGCACGGACCGCTCCTCACCGCACGCACAGTGATGGCCCGAGACCTCCCGCGGGCACGTGCGACAGGATCACCCCGGCGCCGAATATGACCGCTGACCAGCAGTTCCACCTGTTCGGCGGGCAGTTTCACACCGGATTCCCCGTAGCAAAGCGTGATCACCCGATTTTTCGCTTTGACAAATCGGTTTCAGTCGGACGTTCCGCGTTTCCCAGGCGGCCACCTCTCGTTGAGAGGCTGACACGCCGTCAGCCCCTCGACGAGGAAGGCATCGCGTGACGATGAGTTCTGAGTACTCCGCCGAACTGCGGGCAGCTGCCCGTGGCCTGGAACGGCGTCGGTTCCTCACTCTGTCCGGCGCGGCCGCGACACTCGCGTTCACCGTCGGGCTTCCCGGCATGGCCTCGGCCAGTGCGCCCGAGCTCGCGGCGACCCAGGTGACGAGCAACCCGTTCACGCTCGGCGTGGCTTCCGGCGACCCGCAGCACAACTCGACGCTGCTGTGGACCCGGCTGGCACCGGAACCGCTCGTCGCCGACGGCGGGCTGCCCGCGGCCCGGATCTCCGTCAGCTGGGAGCTCGCCTCCGACGAACAGTTCCGTCGCGTCGTGCGCCGCGGCCAGGAATGGGCGCACCCCGAGTTCGGCCACTCCGTGCACGTGGACGTCCAGGGCCTGTCGCCGGACCGTGAGTACCACTACCGGTTCCGCGTGGGCACCTGGGTGAGCCCGGTCGGCCGGACCCGGACCGCACCCGCCCCGGGCGCCCCGGTGCGCTCGATGAGGTTCGCGAACGTCTCCTGCCAGCGCTACGACCAGGGCTACTACACCGCCCACCGCTATCTGGCGCAGGAGGACGTGCACGCCGTCTTCCACACCGGCGACTACCTCTACGAGTACGCGGTCAGCGCCGTCGGTGGCGCCCGTGCCTACACCGACCGGGTGCTGCCCGCCACGGTCAGCCTCGAGACGGCCACCCTGGACGACTACCGGATCCGCTACGGCCTGTACAAGTCGGACCCGGATCTGATGGCCGCGCACGCCGCCCACCCGTTCGTCGTCACCTGGGACGACCACGAGGTCGAGAACAACTACGCCGACGAGACCTCCGAGACCAACGGGCCGGTGGCGGACTTCCTGCTCCGGCGCGCCGCCGCCTACCGCGCGTACTGGGAGAACCAGCCGCTGCGCAGGCCGCAGTTCCCGAACGGGCCGGACATGCAGCTCTACCGGCGCATCAACTGGGGCAGGCTGGCGCAGTTCGACGTCCTCGACACCCGTCAGTACCGCACCGACCAGGCCAACGGCGACGGCTGGAAGCTGCCGACCGCGGCGTCCGAGGCTGAGTCCCAGACGCTGCCGGGCCTCGACCAGGAGAAGTGGCTCATCGACGGATGGGCGAGGTCGAAGGCGCAGTGGAACGTCGTCGCGCAGCAGGTCACCTTCTCCCGCCGGGCGAACCCCAACGGCGACGGGACCCTGTCGATGGACTCCTGGGACGGCTACCCGGCGTCGCGGCAGCGGCTGATCGACGGCTGGAAGAACGGCCTGCCCAGCAGGGGGAACTCCGGCAGGGAGCTGATGGTCCTCACCGGTGACGTGCACGTGGCGTACGGATTCGACATCCTCGACGACTGGGCCGACCCGGCGTCGAAGGTCCTCGGCACCGAGATCGTCGCCACCTCGATCACCAGCGGTGGCAACGGTTCCGCCCAGCCGTCGAACTGGGCCAACTACCTGGCCCGCAACCCGCATCTGAAGTTCTACAACGGGCTGCGCGGCTACGTCCTGGTCAACCTCGGCCGCGAGTCCGCCGACGTCGACTGGAAGACCGTCAGCAGGGTCACCACGCCCGACGGCACCCTGGTCACCGCCGGTTCCTTCACCACGGAGGCGGGCAACCCCGGCCTGGTCACACGCTGACAGGTCGTGCGCTGACCGCCCGCTGACGGCATCACGTTCGGGGTGTCCTCCCACCCCCACCGGGAGGACACCCACCCGGGTCTGCCGGACGGACCGGAACCGCACGCCGTCGTGGGCCATAGTGGTGGCAGAGCGCGGGTCGCACGTGCCGGAGACCACGCGCCGGAGCGGGACGGGCTCGTGCCGTGGGCTCTGTGGTCATCATCAGCGGGTGGTTCCTGTCGGCCCTGGTGGCGCTGGCGGTGATCTGCTGGGCCGGCTGCGCCCTGCTCGCGGTGCGCCGGCGCGGACGGGCCGGTCCGATCGCGGCCGGGTGCCTCGCGTTCCTGCTCACGGTGGCGGCGGCCGCAGACCTCGTCAACGCGCACTACGGCTACCTGCCGCGCCTCGACGACGTCCTCGGGGTGAAGTCCTGGCCGACGGCGTCGGCGGATGCGGCGCTGGCCCCGGGATCGGGGCGGCGCTATCCCGACGGGGTTGTCATCGAGTTGCCGATCACCGGCACGCACAGCGGTTTCGGCACCCGCGACGCCATGATCTACCTGCCGCCGCAGTACTTCACCGAGCCCCGGGCCCGCTTCCCCGTCGTCTACCTCCTGCACGGATCCCCGGGGGTGCCCACCGACTGGTTCCGCGGCGGCGAGGCCGCGCAGATCGGCGCGGATGCGGCAGCGGGCCGTTCGCCTGGGCGTGGGCCCCAGCCCGCGATTCTCGTCGCGCCGCGGGTGAGCCGCGGCTGGCTGGACGACAGCGAATGCGTCGACGGGGCCACGGAACACGTCGAGACATACGTGATCCAGGATGTGATCCCCACGATCGACGCCCGGCTGCGGTCGATCCCGGCCCGGGCCGACCGGGTCCTGGCCGGCATGTCCGCGGGCGGGTTCTGCGCGCTGAACCTCGGCCTGCGTCATCGCGACCTCGTCGCGACCATCATCGACCTGTCCGGCCTGACCAGACCCACCTACGACGCGGGAACGGCGAAGCTCTTCGGCCCTCGTCCGGATCTCGCGCAGGTCGTCGCCGCGAACACACCCGCGCGGTACGCCTCGACGCTGCCGCCGAACCCGCCGATGCGGGTCTGGCTCGACTGCGGCCGCGCTGATCATGAGCCGCTGGACGACATCCGGGAGATGGCGCGCGTCCTCTCCGGGCGCCGCGGGTTCACCGTCACGCTGCGGCTGCGACCGGGCGGGCACGACTTCGGCGTGTGGCGGCCGGCACTGCGGGAAGCCCTGCGCTGGGCGTTGTGACAGCCCTCGTGCCGCACACGCCGCGACGGCCTCCATACTCGGGAGATCATGTCGGGCTGGCATGTCCGTGAAGCAGGGGGAGCTGTTGCCGAAGTGCCATGGGTCCGGTCAGGCGGCCCGGGAGAAGCGACGGTGGATCCCGCGTGTCGCCGCGCTGCTGACACTCGCCATCGGTCTGCTGGACATGGCCTCGGCCGTGACCCCGGGGTGGCGCTCGCGCCTCGATGACCTGCGGGCGCTGCTGCCCATGGCGGTGTCACGGCAGGCGTCCGCGTTCACCGTCGTCGTCGGGATGCTGCTGGTGCTGCTCTCCGCGGGGCTGCGCCGGCGCAAGCGGCGGGCCTGGCGGGCCACCGTTGTCCTGCTGGCCGTCAGCGTCGTCCTGCACG
The DNA here is from genome assembly GCF_001306465.1 of Frankia sp. R43. Lineage (NCBI taxonomy): Bacteria > Bacillati > Actinomycetota > Actinomycetes > Frankiales > Frankiaceae > Frankia > Frankia sp. R43. The sequence goes on from NZ_LFCW01000009.1 coordinate 465,914, forward strand.
TGCTCAAGGGCCTGGACTATGAGGAGGCCACCGGGTCGGCCGCGTTGCTGGCGGCCCTCGTGGTGACCCGCCGGGAGTTCCGAGCCAAGGGTGACCCGACGACGCGCTGGCGCGCGATCGGCGTCGGGTCGTTCCTCGCTGTGGTCTCCATCGTGGTCGGCCTGGTCCTGCTGCGGCTGCGCCACGATCGGATCGTCGGCCCGCACCCGCTGTCAGCCCAGCTGGAACAGGTCGTGCTGGGGATGGTCGGAATCCAGGGGCCGCTGATGTTCGTCTCGGCCCGTTTCGCTGATCTCGTCTTCCGGATCCTGCTGACCATGGGGGTGCTGACCATCGTCAGCACCGGCTACCTCGCGCTGCGGCCGCCCGAGCCCCGTCCGATGCTGACCGAGGAGGACGAGGCCCGGGTGCGTGTCCTGCTGGCCCGGCGCGGAGCGGACGACTCGCTGGGCTACTTCGTCCTGCGCTCGGACAAGTCCGTCGTCTGGTCGCCGAGCGGCAAGGCCTGCGTGGCCTACCGCGTGGTCTCGGGGGTGATGCTCGCCAGCGGTGACCCACTCGGTGACCGGGAGGCCTGGCCCGGGGCTCTCACCGAGTTCCTTCGTGAGGCTGCCGATCATGCCTGGGTACCCGCGGTCATCGGATGCTCCGAGGCGGGCGGGCTCGCCTGGACCCGCGCCGGCCTGTCGGTGTTGGAGATCGGGGACGAGGCCATCCTCGACACCGCGACCTTCAGCCTGGAGGGCCGGTCGATGCGCAACGTCCGCCAGGCCGTCGCCCGCGTCGAACGCGCCGGCTACACGGCGGTGATCCAACGGGTCAACGAGCTCACCCCGCAGGATCTGGCGTTGCTGCGCAGCCAGGTGGCCCGCTGGCGCGGCAGTGAGACCGAACGCGGCTTCTCCATGGCGCTGGGCCGCATCGGTGATCCCGCCGACGGCGACTGCGTCGTCGTCACGGCCTACTCGGCCGGGGCACCGCCAGCCGACCAGGAGACGCCCGGCACCGCGGCGCCGGACGACGCCGCCCTGCCCCCGGAGGAGGCGAAGCCGGACGAGACCGCCGAGCCCAGACCGCGCGCGGTGCTCCACTTCGTTCCCTGGGGGCGCGACGGGCTGTCGCTGGACGTCATGACGCGCGACCGCAGCGCCGACAACGGCGTCAACGAGTTCCTCATCGTCCAGGCCGTGCGCCAGGCCCAGCAGCTCGGTGTACGGCGGATCTCGCTGAACTTCGCGGTCTTCCGATCCGCGATCGAACGCGGCGAACGCCTCGGCGCCGGACCGATGATCCGTTGGTGGCGCGGGCTGTTGATCTTCCTTTCCCGCTGGTTCCAGATCGACAGCCTCTACCGGTTCAACGCCAAGTTCTCCCCGACCTGGTCGCCGCGCTACGTCTGCTATCCCACCACCACCGACCTGCCCCGGATCGCCCTGGCCATGCTCGAGGCCGAGGCCTTCCTGGTCTGGCCACGCTGGCGGGAACACCTTCCCCTCCGTCGCCACCGCAGCAGGCGCTGCGAGGGATAGGCACCGGTCAGCGGTGCGGAGGCGCGGGCGCCTCCCGCGTGGCTGTTCCAAGGCCGGCCGTGATCTCCTCGGGTCTCAGGAACCGTCTGTTCGCCGCCGCATGGTGACACCGATCTGCCGCGGGACGCCGGGGACCCATGTCACCGCATCGCCAACCCGCGCGATGCCGGCGTCGGAACGGGACGCCGCGCCGACGCCGACAGCGCCGGCGCCGATACCCGCGCCGACGCGGACGCCGACGCGCGAACCCGAGCCGGCACCGGGGCGATCCGCCGGCAAGCCGCCCCGAGACCCCGGGTGGCTACCCTGAAGCAACGATTCGACGAACAGCACGGTGAGCGCCGCGGCCAGCCGCGCACCCGGCCCGGACAGGACCCGGTGGCCACCCGGTACCGATTCCAGCCGGGCGGTCCGCACCGTCCGGGTGATGATCCGCGCGAGGTGGTGCGGGCTGACCTCGTCGTGGCGACCGTGGATGAGCAGGGTGGGAAGATCGGGAAGCGCCCGCGGCGGCAGGCCCTCGGGCATCTCGCCCGCGAACGCCCGGTGCAGCAGCGGCAGGCCGAGCAGGACGAGCGCGTCCGGCCGCAGCGCGGGTGAACCGGCCAGCTCCAGCGCGCGCAACGCCCCGGTGTCGGAGCCGAACAGGACGAACGGGGCCCCCGGCCGCCGGGCCTCGGCAAGCGCGACGTCGGCATGTTCGGCCGACCCCAGGAACGTCACGTCGTAGCCGTCGACAGCCAACCGCAGCGCGACCCGTTCGAAGTGGGTGACGTCCTCGCCGCGGCCGGGCATGAGCACGATCGACGCACGGGGCGGGCTGTTCCCGTCCATCGCGGGCCAGAAGCGGGTCGCGGCGCGGCCGAGATAGCCGCGAAGTTGGCGGTTGGAGCGCGCCGGGGTCTGTCGGCTGTCAGTGACGGAGGACATCTGTTGCTCCTGGAAACGGGGACAGCGGCGCCGAAAACGCCGTTTGTCCCGGACGGGAGGGACGGGCCCGGTTTCTTCGCCAATGACCTCGGAAACCGGGGTGAGAACCGCCGGAAAACCGGCAACGGAAACGTCGACACAACAGTGCCGTAGAACTGTACGGGAAACCGTTCAGGATGCCGGTGACTGCACCGGGCCCGCGCGTCGTCGACCCGACGGAAAGCACCCCAGCCGGGGCCAGAACGCCCGGTGGGAGAAACTGTCAGGCGGGTACGGAAAACACCACGATCAGGCCACGGCGAGCAACGGGGTGACCCGGCCGACAGCTGGCAACCTCAGTACGCGGATGACCGTCAACAGGCCGCGGAGGAAACCAGCAGGAAGTCGATGTGGCAGCGGGTCACGAGGCGCGTCGCACGAAAAACCCTGGTTGTTGGCGAACCCAGGGTTGTTGGCAAACCCAGCCGCGACATACGACGACTCTGCGCCGCCGCGGCCCGGATGTCAACAGTTTCGCGGTAGGCCGCTGTAATTCTGACGCCGCCGCACCGACGCAATGCCCGGAAAGCGGCCGTCATCGGCTTCCGAACTGGGCCGGGCGGGCAGCCGGGGCGGGAGGCCGGGCACGCGGCCAGGGCAGGAGGCCGGACGCGCGGCTCGACTGGTGCGTGTGTGAGGACGAGCTCGCGCTCCCGCCCCTCCTCCGCGGACGCACCTGACGCGACGCACGCGGGCTGGCACTTCACCCCAGGGCGCGTCGGCGTCCCGCCGCCGGTCCGGGGCCGAGCCCCCCGCCTCGGCAGTTCCGGCGTCCACCGGTGGCCGGTCAGCGACCCGGGCATGACGCCGCCCTCGTCGGAGGACTGGCCGAGGCGCAGCTGTGCTGACTGGTGATGCTGTGCTGACTGGTACCGAGCGGGCGCGTACCGAGCTCGCGATACGCGGGTTGTTGTCGTGGCGAGCTCCGGGTTCAGGGGAGCTCGCGCACGGCCGATCCGCGCCGAGAGCGGGCTACGGCTTGCGGCCAACACCACCGAAGATGTGGAGCGACTGCGGCTCCTGCCCGGGCACGGGCCGCCAGAACGGCGTCGAGACCACGCCCGGCTCGACGATCTCGAGCCCGTCGAAGAAGGACGTGACCTGCTCCGGGGTGCGCAGGTTGTAGGGGTGACCGTCGGCCTGGGTGATCTCGATCGCCTTGTCGACGTCCTCGCCGTGGGTGCCGTCGTTGAGCGCCAGATAGCTGCCCGACGGCACCTCGCCGAGCAGGTGCCTCACGATTGCCCGTGCCTCATCGGTGTCGGCGACGTTCCCCATGATGCCGAACATGACGAGCGCGACCGGCTTGGTGAAGTCCAGGAGCTCGGCCGCCCCGGTGAGAATTCCGGCGGGATCACGAACGTCGGAGTCGACATAGGCGGTGGCGCCGCCGGGTGCGCTGGTCAGCAGCGCGCGGGCATGCACCAGCACCAGCGGATCGTTGTCCACATAGACGACGCGGGAATCCGGGGCGATTCGCTGCGCGACCTCATGGGTGTTGTCCGCCGTCGGCAGGCCGGTGCCGATGTCCAGGAACTGGCGAATACCGACCTCGCCGGCGAGGAACGTGACCGCGCGGACCAGGAACTCCCGCTGCGCGCGGGCGACCCGCACGATGTCCGGGTAGACCTCGTAGACCTTGTCGCCCAACTCCCGGTCGGCGGGAAAGTTGTCCTTGCCTCCGAGCCAGTAGTTCCAGACCCGCGCGGAGTGCGGCACACCCGTGTCCACCCGGGACCATGCGCTCTGCGCCAACTCGTCAGCACCCATGTTGACCATCATGCACACCCTGGTGCATCCCGCAGCAGGATGGTCACGATCGGAGACTCCCGACCCGGCATCTGTTGGGCGTAGGTCGTTGTCCTCCACCGGCAACCCGCCGGATCGTGTGTGCTCAGGTCTTCCGCGCTGGGCTGGCCTCCAGCCAGAAACGTCTGCGCTGGAAGGCGTAGGTGGGCAGGTCCACCCCGCGGGCGCCGGTTCCGGTGAGGAATGCCTGCCAGTTCACCACGACGCCGCGGATGTGCAGCGCGGCCAGCAGATCCGTGATGCCCCGGACCGCTGTGCGGCCAGCGGGTAGCAACACCAGGTCAGCTGCGCCGTTCGACCCGCCGCCATCCGCCGCGGACGTCCCGATGACCACCGCCGTGGCGGTGGAGGGAACGCGGCGGTCGTCAGGGGACGCCGGGACCGACGACGGATGCGTCGCGATCAGAGCGCGCACGTCGTCGGCGGTCAGAGTGCCGTTCACATACGCGGCAGCCAGTTCGCCCGTGCCGACGCCGAGAACCATGTCCGCGCGCACCCCGCAGGATTCCAGCAGCCGGCACAGCGCGACCTGCGAGGCGAAACCCGCCCAGGCCTCCGGGGCCGTGTTCCCGTCCGCGCGTTCGAGCCCTGGTTCGTCGAACGCCGTGCCGATGGCCCGCAGGGCGGCCGCGAAGGCGGCGAAGCGCTCCGCCAGCGCGCTGTCATGGCCCGGAAGCCTGCCGGGCCGGTCGGGGAAGACGAAGGCGAGCGGAACGCCGGAAGCCGCGAAGCCGGATGTCGTGCCGACCGGAGCGGCCCGGTCGGCGTGCCCCGCGCTGACAACGCCTCGCGTCACGGTCACCGGCTCCGCCGAGCCGGCGGCGCGCGAACCGCCGACGGGTGAACCGACGGCGGGTGAACCGTCAGCCGGACCGATGGCGGGTGCGAACTCCATCTCGGCGGCGTGGGTTCCCGCGGCGACGGCGGCGAGTCCCCGCCTGAGCTGGGCGGGGTCGGCGGCGACGAGCACCGCCCTGTGCTCGAAGGCGGAGCGGCCGGTCGCCAACGTGTACGCGACATCGGCCGGGGCGAGGTCGGGGTGTTCGTTCAGATGCGCGAGCAGTCGCTCGGCCTGACCGCGCAGGCCGGCCGCGGATCGCGCCGAGAGCAGCCAGGGCACGACGTCAAGGCCCCCGTCGCTGCCTTCGCCCGCGCGGCGGGCCGTGGGTTCCTCGAGCTCCCGCGGAACCTGTTCGAGCTCCCGCGGAACCTGTTCGAGGACGGCGTGGGCCAGGGTGCCGTTGGCTCCGAAGGAGGAGACACCGATCCGCCTGGGGCGGCCTTCGGTGGCCGGCCAGGGGACGGATTCCCGCAACAGCGCCACACCGCCGTGTGCCCAGTCGGCGTGCGGGGTCGGCGCGTCGACGTGCAGGGTGCGCGGGAGAACCCCGTGCCGCATCGCCATCACGGCCTTGATGACGGCACCGGCACCGCCGGCGGCCTGGGTGTGCCCGAGGTTCGACTTCAGCGAACCGAGCCACAGCGGACGGCCGGCGGGCCGGCCGCGGCCGTAGGTGGCGAGCAGCGCGGCGAGCTCGATCGGGTCGCCGACCGGGGTGCCGGTGCCGTGGCCCTCGACCGCGTCGACGTCGCCCGGTTCGAGGCGGGCGTCCGCGAGCGCGCGGGTGATCAGCCGTTCCTGGGACGCCGCGCTGGGCGCGGTGAAGCCGTTGGTGGCACCGCTCTGGTCGACCGCGCTGCCCCGCACCACCGCGAGTACCGGGTGACCGTTGCGCCGGGCGTCGCTGAGGCGTTCCACCAGCAGGACGCCGACGCCTTCGGAGATGCCGGTGCCGTCGGCGGCGGCGGCGAACGACTTGCAGCGGCTGTCCGCGGCCAGGCCCTGGCCCGTCCTGGTGGTCTCCTCCCACAGCTCGGTGGTGGCGAGCACGGACACCCCGCCGACCAGCGCCAGGGCGCATTCACCACGCCGCAGGGCCTGACTGGCCAGGTGCAGGCCGACGAGCGACGAGGCGCAGGCGGCGTCCAGGGTGACGCACGGTCCTTCGAGGCCGAGGGTGTAGGCGACCCGGCCGGACGCGATGCTGCCGGCGCTGCCGAAGTAGGTGTAGCCGTCGATTCCCGGCGGGGGCGGGCGCAGCCGGTAGCCGTAGTCGTGGAAGATCACGCCGAAGAACACACCGGTACTGCTGCCGCGGGCGGTGAGCGGGTCGATGCCCGCGTGCTCGAACGCCTCCCACGAGGTCTCCAGCAGCAGGCGCTGCTGCGGGTCGGTCGCCAGCGCCTCGTTCTCCGTCAGGCCGAAGAACTCCGGGTCGAAGTCGGCCGCGTCGTGCAGGAATCCGCCACCGAAGCACGGCAGGGCGGACGTGTCCCACCCTCGGTTCGACGGGAACGGGGAGATCGCGTCGCCGCCGGCGGCGACGAACCGCCACAGCTCGTCCGGGGAACGCAGACCGCCCGGGAAGCGGCAGGCCATCCCGATCACGGCGATGGGTTCGGTCGTCGCGGCGAGTTGCCGACGCAGGCGCTCATTCTCCTTCATCGTCGCCCGCAGCGCCTCGACGAGCCTGTCGGCGGTGTTGGTCACCCTTGCCTCCTGCGGTCGGTGTCGCACACAGGTCGGTCGATCACGAGTCGTCGCCGAGCGCCAGCCGGATCAGGGCCTCGGCGTCCATCTCGTCGAACGCGGTGTCGGTGTGCTCGTCCGGTTCCCCGCCGTGAGTGGCCACGACCACCGGCGGTCCCGCCGCCACGTCGCCGGGCCCGGAGCTGGGCGCGGTGCGGGGCGCGGTGTCGTCGCTCCCGGTGGCTGGATCGGGGGCATGCAGCTGATCCCGCAGGTGGCCGGCAATCGCGGCGGGCGTCGGGAAGTCGAAGACCAGCGTCGGCCGCAGCCGCACCCCGGTCGCGGCCGCCAGTCGGTTGCGGAACTGCAGTGACGCCAGCGAGTCGAACCCCAGCTCCTTGAACGGCCGGTGTGGGGCCACCTCGTCGGCGGACGCGTGGCCCAGCGCCGCCGCGGCCGTGGCGCACACGGCGTCCAGCAGGAGCCTGTCCCGCTCGGTGGCGCTCAGCCCGGCCAGTCGCTGGGTCAGGGTGCGGGCCGAGACCGCGGTGGCGCTGTCGACCGTCCGCCGGACCGGACGGCGGACGAGGCCGCGCAGCAGTGGCGTGACAGCGTCGGCCGGCAGCGAGCGCGGATCCAGCCGCATCGGCAGCAGGACGGGACGATCGTCGGCGAGCGCGGCGTCCAGCAGTGCCATCCCGTCGGCCGCGGAGATCGGGAGCAGTCCGCCCGCGGCCATCCGGCGCGCCAGCGTGGCTGGCTCGAGATGACCGGCCATCGCGCTGCGAGGAGCCCAGTATCCCCAGCCGAGCGCCACCGCGGGCAGCCCGGCGAGGCGGCGGTGGCGGGCCAGCGCCTCCAGGAAGGTGTTGGCGGCGGCGTAGTTGCCCTGCCCGGGGCTGCCGAACGTGGCCGCGGACGACGAGAACATCACGAAGGCGTGCAGGTCCTGGCCCTGGGTCAGCTCGTGCAGGTGCAGCGCGGCATCCATCTTCGGGCGCAGCACGCGCTCCAGGTGGTCAGGGGTGAGGGAGCCGAGCACGCCGTCGTCGAGCACACCGGCGGTGTGGACGACCGCGGTCAGCGGATGATCGGCGGGGATCGTGGCCAGCAGGTCGGCCACCGCGGCCCGGTCCGCGACATCGCAGGCCGCCACCGCGACCCGGGCGCCCAGCGCGGCCAGCTCGTCGGCCAGTGCGGTGGCGCCGGGGGCGTGCGGGCCGCCGCGGCTGGCCAGCAACAGGTGCCGGACTCCGTGCGTGGTGACCAGATGCCGCGCGACCAGCCCGCCGAGCGTTCCGGTGCCTCCGGTGATCAGCGTCGTCCCGGCGCGCCTCCACCCGGCGGGCGCCTCCGTCGTCGCCTCGGCACCCGTCGACGTCACCGCCGACCTGGCGGTTGCTCTGGTCGTCGATCTGGCCGTCGATCTGGCCGTCGACGCGCGGACGAGCCGCTGGCCCAACACGGCACCGGCCCGGATCACGACCCGCGGCTCCGGGCAGCTGACCGCGGCCGGCAGCGCTCGGGACGACTCCGGGGCGGAGTCGACATCCACGAGCAGGAAACGGTCCGGGTTCTCGGACGCGGCGGAGGCGATGAGCCCCCACACCGGGGCGGCGACGAGATCGACCCCGCCATCGCCGGGCGCATCCGCGACCGCGCCTGCGGTGACGACGACGAACCTGGTGGCGGCGAAACGCTCGTCGGCGAGCCAGTCCCGCGCCAGGGTCAGGATCCGTCGCAGGGCCGCGCGCGCCGCCAGCGCGACGTCGCCGCCGGATTCGGTGGTCTCCGTCGGCCGCGGAGGGCAGGTCACCAGGAGGACGTCGGGAACAGGACGCCCCGTGCCGTCCCCGGCCGCCTCGGCCAGATCGGCGCAGCCGTGGATGTCCACGCCGGCCAGCGCGAGCGCGGTGCGCAGCCCGAACGGATCCGGCCCCACGACCGCCCACCGCCGCGCCGCCGGCGGAGCCGGAGCCACCTGGCCCGGCCCGGGCTGGGCCTGGTCCGTCGCGGGTACCCATTCGACCGCGAACATCGCGTCCGCGAGCTGCCCGGGCCGCGCGCGCAGCCGAGTGGGCTCCACCTCCCGGAACACGATCGAGCCGATCGACGCCACCGGCGCGCCGGTATGGTCGGCGATCCGCACGCCGACCGCGTCCGGCCCGGCGCCGGCGACGACGTGGACGCGGAGGGTCCGCGCCCCGGTCGCGTACAGGCACACCTCGTGATATTCGGCGGAGGTGACGACCGGTGCGCCGGCGGACATCGGCACCGAGCCGGGGAGCCCTCCCGCCCCGGTAACCGGTCGGGAGGCCTGGCCGGCCTCCAGATGGTGCCGGAGAGCAAGCTGACCGGCTGCCGCGAGCAGCGCCGGGTGGAGCCCGAACCGGCTCCCGTCGTCGTCCCCGTCCGTGTCGGCGCCACCGTCGCGATCACCGTCGACGTCGTGGTCATGGCTGTGCCCGTGAGCACCGGCCGCGAGGGTGACCTCGGCGAACAGCCCGGTCGGTGCCCGCCAGACCGAGGTCGGCCGGGGGCCCTCCTGCGGATCTCCGTGGCCGGCGGCACGAAGGTCCGCATAGAGGCCGTCGACGTCCAGTGGCGAGGCGCCCGCGGGAGGCCAGACGTCCAGGTCGACGGTGGGCGCGGCCGTGTCGGTCAGCACCGCGGGGGTGTCGGTCAGCACCGCGGTCGCGTGGGCCGTCCAGGTCGCGTCAGCCGGGGCGTCGTCCGGGCAGGCGTGCACCGTCAGCGGGCGGCGCCCGGCACCGTCCGGCGGGCCGATCCGCGCCTGGATGCGAAGTCCGCCGGATTCGGGCAGAACCAGCGGTTCGGTCACGGCAAGCTCGGTCACCGTCGTCGCGCCGATCTCGTCACCGGCGCGGATGGCCAGCTCCAGCAGAACGGAGTCCGGCGCGACCGGGATCCCGGCCAGGGTGCGCCCGGCCAGCCACGGCTGCGTCGCGATGGCGATCCGGCCCGTCAACAGCTGGCCACCGTCGGCGAGCGGCACCACCTCGGCGAGCAGCGGATGGTCCAGCGGCTCACCAGCCGCGGTCACGCCGCTCGCGGGGCGCGGCGCGGCGGCCCGTGGCCAGAAACGCCGGCGTTGGAAGGCGTAGGTCGGCAGCGCGGCCGGGCGGGCCGGGGTTCCGGCGAACGCCGCCCGCCAGTCGACGTCGACGCCGCGGACATGCAGCTGCGCGAGCGCGTGGAGCAGGCGGTCCGCGCCTCCCCCGCCTCGTTGCAGGGTGCCGACGACGGCGGCGTCACGGCCGGTCTGCTCCACCGTCTCCGCGAGCGCGAACCCGACCACCGGGTGCGGGCTGACCTCGACGAACGTGTCGAAACCGGCGGCCAGCAGCGCGGTGGTGGCCGCTTCGAGCAGCACCGGTTCGCGGGTGTTGGAGTACCAGTACTCGGCGCCGGGCGGCGCCCCGTCCAGCAGCCCGCCGGTCACCGTCGAGTAGAACGGGATCCGCGCCCGGCTGCCCGTCACCGGCCGCAGGATCTCCATCAGCTCGGGACGGATGCCGTCCACCTGGGCGCAGTGCGTCGCGACCGACGCCGCCACGCTCCGCGCGCGAACGCCCTCGTCGGTGAGCTCGGCGAGCAGCTCCGTCAGGGCGGCGGTCTCCCCCGCGACGGTGACCTGGCGCGGACCGTTGACACCGCCGATGGCGAGCCGGCCGCCGAAGCGGGCGAGCCGGGCCTGCACGGCGGCGGCGGGCAGTGCGACGGAGGCCAACGCTCCGCGGCCACGCAGGCGCTCGGCCAGCAGCCGGCTGCGCAGCGCGATGACCCGGGCGGCGTCGGCGAGGGAGAGGATCCCGGCGACGTGCGCGGCGGCGACCTCGCCCTGGCTGGTCCCGACCACGGCGGCCGGGGTCACTCCGTAGGCCTCCCAGGCCGCCGCGAGCGACACCATCATCGACATCAGGGCGGGCTGGATCACCTCGATGTCGTCGAGCCCGGGGGCGTCCTCGGCACCGCTGACGACGTCCAGCAGGGACCAGCCGAAGTAGGGCGCGAACGCCTCGGCGCAGGCGGTCATCCGCTCGCGGAACGGTGGGCAGGACCTGAGCAGCTCCCGGCCCATGCCGGCCCACTGGGAGCCCTGCCCGGGGAAGACGAAGGCGACCCGTGGGTCAGGTCGCGCCAGGCCCCGGGCGATCAGCGCACCCGCCGGCTCGTCGGTGAAGGTGACAGAGGCGGTGGGGACGTCGCCGACGAGCCCGTCGGCGGGACCCGGCTCGGCGGCGAGCCGTGCGAGCCCGGCGCCCAGGCCCGCGTGGTCCGCGCCGACGACGACGGCCCGGTGGTCGAACGTGCCGCGGGTGGTCACCGTGGCCAGGGCGACATCCGGCACGGCCGTGTCGGGATGGTCGGCGAGATGGGCGGCCAGTCGTCGCGCCTGGGCACGCAGAGCCCGCTCGCTGCGCGCCGAGACGAGCAGCGGCACCGGGAGTGGCTCCGCCCGGGGCGACTGGCCACCGTCGGCGCCGGTCGGGACGTCCGGCCCGCCAGCCGCGGGGTCGTCTGCCGCGGGGTCGTCCTCCGCCGGGTCGTCGGGTGCCTCACGGACGATCACGTGAGCGTTGGTGCCGCTGATCCCGAAGGCGGAGATCCCGGCCCGGCGCGGGCCTCGCCCGTTCGAGTCAGGTCCGTCCGGGCCGGGCCCGTTCCGCGGGTCCGCGCCGGCCGGGCGGTCCGGCCAGGGAATCCGTTCGGTCAGCAGCCGGACGGCGCCCGCGTCCCAGTCGACGTGCGGGGTGGGCTCGGTGGCGTGCAGCGTGCGCGGCAGCTGGCCGTGCCGCATCGCCAGGACCATTTTGATCACTCCGGCGACCCCGGCGGCGGCCTGGGTGTGCCCGATGTTGGACTTCAGCGATCCCAGCCACAGCGGTTGCCGCGCCGGCCGGTCCCGGCCGTAGGTGGCGATGAGCGCCTGGGCCTCGATGGGATCACCCAGCTTCGTCCCGGTGCCGTGGGCCTCCACCGCGTCGACGTCGGACGCGGACAGCCCGGCGGCGGCGAGCGCCTGGCGGATCACCCGCTGCTGCGCCGGGCCGTTCGGCGCGCTGAGCCCGTTGGACGCGCCGTCGGAGTTGACCGCGCTGCCCTCGACCAGGGCGAGCACCGGATGACCGTTGCGGCGGGCGTCACCGAGCCGTTCCAGGACCAGGATCCCGACGCCCTCGGACAGCCCCGTTCCGTCGCCGCCCGCGCCGAAGGCCTGGCAGCGGCCGTCCGGCGACAGCGCGCGCTGCCGGCTGAACTCGACGTACATCAGCGGCGAGGACATCACCACCGCGGCTCCGGCCAGCGCCAGTGAGCACTCCCCCTGCCGCAGTGCCGCGACCGCCTGGTGCAGGGCCACCAGCGAGGAGGAACAGGCGGTGTCCACCGTGACGGCCGGCCCCTGCAGTCCGAGGGCGTAGGAGATGCGGCCGGACATCACGCTGGCGGCGTTGCCGATGCCGATATAGCCCTCCATCGGCTCGGCGGCGGCCATCGCCCGCGGTCCGTAGTCCTGGACGTTGGTGCCGACGAACACGCCCCCGGAGGTTCCGTGCAGACTGGCCGGGTCGATGCCGGCGCGTTCGAGCGCCTCCCAGGACACCTCGAGCAGCAGGCGCTGCTGGGGGTCCATCGCCAGGGCCTCACGGGGGCCGATACCGAAGAACTCGGCGTCGAACTCCGCGACGTCGGCGAGGAAGCCGCCGTGGCGCACATAGGAGGTGCCCGGGCGCTCGGGGTCCGGGTCGTAGAGGTCATCGAGGTTCCAGCCCCGGTCGGTCGGGAACCCGGTGATCGCGTCCTGTCCGTCGGCCACCAGCCGCCACAGGTCCTCGGGTGAGCGGACACCGCCGGGCAGCCGGCAGGCCATGGCGACGATCGCGACCGGTTCGGCCTCGGGGGGAGCGCCGAGGCCCGCGACCGCCCCGGCGGCGGTGGGGCCGGGGACGGTGTTCGTGTCGGTGCTCGTGTCGGTGCTCGTGCCGAGGCTCGCGGCGAGCTCCGTGCCGAGGAACTCCGCGAGCGCGGCCGGGGTCGGATAGTCGAACACCAGCGTGGCCGGCAGCCGCAGGCCGAACACCTCGCCGATCCGGTTTCGCAGGTCGACGGAGGTGAGTGAGTCGAAGCCGAGGTCCCGGAAGGCACGCTGCGCACCCACCGTCGCCGCGTCGGCGTGCCCGAGCACGGCCGCGGCCCGGGCCCGGACCTCGTCGACAAGCGCGCGGTCACGCTCGCCGGCGGGCAGGGCGGCGAGCCGGCGGACCAGCGGCGGCATCTCCTCCGCTGACGTCGTCCCGCCCTCGGTGCGACTATCGGCCAGCTCGCGTGCCTCGGGCAGCGTGTCGAGCAGCGGACGGGGGCCGGCCGAGGTGAAGACGGGGATGAAACGGCTCCAGTCGATCTCGGCGACGACCACCTCGGTCTCGTCGTGGCCGAGTGCCTGCCCCATGGCTTCCAGCGCCAGGTCCGGGTCGAGGAAGCCCAGTCCGCGCGCCCGCTGCCGCAGTGCCGTCGGATCGTCGCCGGCGCCGGCGCCCTCGCCGTCGCCGTCGCCGTCGCCGTCGCCGTAACTGTCGCTGTCGCCGTATCTGTCGCTGCCGCCAGGCGCGACGCCGACGGAATCGATGGCGGGCGCGGTGCCGTCCGCCCGCAGCGGTTGCCACAGGCCCCAGGCGATCGAGGTCGCGGGCAGGCCCCGGGCCCGGCGCCGCTGCGCCAGCGCGTCCAGGGAGGCGTTCGCGGCGGCATAGGCCGCGTGATCCGCGCTGCCCCACACTCCGGTGACCGAGGAGAACAGCACGAACGCGTCGAGCGTGTCGGTGTCGAACAGCTCGTCGAGGACCTGCGCGGCACCCGCCTTCGTGGCGAGGACAGCGGCGAGCTCGCCGGGAGTGACGTCGTCCAGGGGGCGCAGCCCCAGCAGCGCGGCGGCGTGCACGACCGAGCGGATCGGCTCGTCAGCGGTGCCGTGCGCGCCGACGACCGCGGCCAGCGCGTCGGGATCGGCCGGGTCACAGGTGGCGACGGTCAGTCGTGTCGGCTGCTGCGGCTGCTGCTGCCCAGGCCGCGGGTGCTGTGCAGGCCGCGGGTGCCGTGCGGGCCGCGACTGCTGGGACCGCCCATGCAGCGGGGCGAGGTCGGGGTCGTCGGCCCGGTGTGGCCCGACGAGCACGACATGGTCGGCGCCGTGGTCGAACAGCCAGCTGGCCAGATATGGGCCGAGCGGGCCGCCACCGCTCGTGACCAGGACCGTCCCTCGCGGACGCCACCGACGGGGCGCGACAGCACCGAGCGGAGCCCGTGACAGCCTGCGGGCGAACACGGCCTGGGTCCGGATCGCGAGCTGGTCCTCGCCGGAGGTTCCCCGCAGGATGTCCCTCAGCCGCCCCCGGGCCCTGTCGTCGAGTGACGCGGGAAGGTCGACCAGCCCGCCCCAGCTGGCCGGGTGCTCCAGCGCCGCCACCCGGCCCAGGCCCCAGATCTGCGCCTGGCTCGGGTCAGCCACCGGGCCATCGGCATCGGCATCGTCGGCTCCGGTGGACACCGCGCCGCGGGTGAGGCACCACAACGGCGTGTCGGTGCCCAGATCGCCCATCGCCTGCGTGAGCGCCAGCGTCGCGGCCACCCCGACTCCCAGGCCAGGCAGCTCGGGATGCGCGGTGTCCGTCAGCGCGAGCAGCGAGACCACGCCGCGGACGGCACCGTCAGGGCCCGACCCGGCCGAGCGCAGGCGGCTGGCGAACGCGTCCCGCGAGACGTCCTCGGCGCCGACCGGCAGGCTCACCACGTCGGAGCCGTCCTCGGCCAGGGCACGTGCCACGTCCGCACACACGGCGGTGACCTCGCCGGGCGCCGTCGACGGAACGAGCAACAGCCAGGTACCGGCGGCCTCGCCGCCCGTGGGCAGGCTGATCGGCTGCCAGCCGACGCGGTAGCGCAGGTCGTCGAGGGCGGCCCGGTGTCGGTGGCCGCGGCGCCACGCGGACAGCGCCGGCAGGATGTCGTGCAGCGAAGCGGTGGGGCCCAGGTCGAGGGCGCCGGCGAGCGCAGGGACGTCGACCTGTTCGACCATGTCCCAGAACGCCGCCTCCGACCCGTCGCCGCGGTCGGCGGACCGGGTGGGGGCGGTGGCCGACAGCCAGTAGCGCCGGTGCTCGAAGGGGTAGGTGGGCAGGTCGACCAGGCGCCCCCCGGCCACCAGCGGACCCCAGTCCACCGCCACGCCGCGGACCCACAGCTCCGCCGCGCTGGTGGCGAGCCGCCGCGGCCCACCGTCGTCACGCCGCAGTGACCCGACGACGACCGCGTCGTGGACGCCGGCGGCCTCCGCCGTGCCCGCGACCGCCGCGGTGAGCACCGGATGCGGGCTGATCTCCAGGAAGACCCGGCAGCCGTCCGCGACAAGCCCCTCGATGACGGTCCCGAAGCGCACCGTCGACCGCAGGTTCCGGTACCAGTAGTCACCGTCCATCACGGCCGGGTCCAGCGGGCCGCCGGTCACCGTCGACCACACCGGCACCGTGCCCGCGGCGGGCACGAGATCCGCCAGCTCCGCGGCGAGCGGCTCGTGGACCCGCTCCACCTGGGCCGTGTGGGAGGCGTAGTCCACCGGCAGCCGCCGGGCTCGTACGCCCTCGTGCTCCCAGCGGGCCAGCAGGTCCGCCAGCGCCTCCGGCGGCCCGGCCACCGTGGTCGCCGACGGCCCGTTCACCGCCGCGACCTCCAGCCCGCCGGCCTGGGCCGCCAGCAGCGCCTCGACCTCACCGGCCGGCAGGGCCACCGACGCCATACCGCCCGCCCCCGCCAGCACCCGTGCGATCACCCGCGACCGGACCGCCACCACCCGCGCCGCGTCCTGCACCGACAGCACGCCCGCGACGCACGCCGCCGCGATCTCCCCCTGTGAATGCCCCACGACCACGTCGGGCCGCACCCCCCACGACTCCCACACCGCCGCCAGGCCCACCATCACCGCCCACGACACCGGCTGCACCACGTCCACCCGCTCGAGCGACGGCGCCCCCGCCACATCCCGCAGCACATCCAGCACCGACCAGCCCACCAGCGGCCGCAACGCCTGATCACACTCCGCCACCCGCCGCGCGAACACCGCCGACGACTCCAGCAGCTCCACGCCCATCCCCGCCCACTGCGCCCCCTGCCCCGGGAACACCCACACCACCCGGTCATCACCACCGCGCACGGCCCCGCGGACCAGGTCCGTCACCGGCTCACCGTCACCGGCGGCCAGGATCCGCAGTGCTTCGGCGTGCCCGTTCTCGTCACCGTCCGCGAGAGCCCGTACCACGACCGCTCGGTGGTCGAGCGCCGCCCGCCCGCGGGCCAGGGACCAGCCGACGTCCAGCGCGGACGGAGCATCGTCACCCTGCGGTGGCGCACCGACGCCGGTGCCCGCCAGGCAGGCCGCCAGCCGCTCGGCCTGGGCCCGAAGAGCCGTCGCCGTCCGCGCCGACAGAACCCAGGGCACGACCCCGAAGCCACCGGCCATGACGGTGCTCTGCGCCGAGTCACCGCCGAAGGTGCCCGCGGCCGTCGGCTCCGAGCCGGAATCCGCGGGGGCCTGTTCCGCAGGGGGTTCTTCGAGGATGACGTGCGCGTTCGTCCCCGACATCCCAAACGACGACACCCCCGCCCGCCGCACCCGACCCCCCACCTCAGGCCACCCCACCGACTCCCGCACCACCTCCACACCCCCCACCGACC
>NZ_LFCW01000010.1:0-436095 GCF_001306465.1 Frankia sp. R43
GTCATGTCCGGCGGGAGCAGGAACAACTGATCCCGCCGGACCGGCCGGTACCCACGCGCCATAAACCCGATCATCCCGGACAAAACATGATCACCCGGGTAGTGACACCTCAATTTGCGACAGGCTCCGGAACAACCAAAATCCTTCACTCCTGCGACTCGTCAAACCGGGATGTCGGGCTACCGAAGGTCCGGTCACGTTCATGGAGTGCGAACCTTCCCGCACACCGACCAGCGATCTTGACCGGCGCCAGTCTGTGCCGGGCTCCAGAACGACCGCGATCCTCAATTCCTGCCCGGCAGCAGGGCGTCAGGGCAGCAGCAGAACATCAGGGCAGCGGGGCGGCGGCCAAGGGGGGTCGCCGCCCGCCTGCCGAGCGGGTTCAGCCCCGTGCGTTGGGGGGCTCGGCGTCCCCGCCACGAATGCGGTCGGAGAGCTCGCGCAGGAACTCGGGGTCGTCGTCTGGCCCGACGGGGCGGATCGACTGGCGACGCATCTGGGCCCGGGAGAGCCCGGAGCGGCTGTAGCCGGCGGTTCGCCGCTCGGTTCCCCACGGCCCGCGGCCCCCGAACGCCGGGTGGTCCGACGCGCGGTGGCGTTCGTAGCCGGGAACGCCATAGGCGGCCCTCGGCCGCCCGAACAGGAACCAGCAGACCGAGCCGAAGAAGAAGAAGACGATCAGCGCGATCAACCAGATCGGCTTGGGCACGACCCGCACGGCCTGGGCGGGTGTGCCGATCACGTCGATGACCGAGAACGCCCAGACACCGATGACCAGGAATGTCAGCGCGAGACCAAGCACAGGTCGACCGCTCCTCTCCCTCACGCCGTGACCGCGTACGCGGTTCGGCTCCCGTGGCATCGCCGCGCGGCGTGCCCATGGTCGAAGATCTGCCGGTTTCACCCGGCCGCCGCAGGCAGCGCGTGGCCCCGGCCCGGTGACGGCTCCGAGCCCCGGTCACTGACTGTGGCTCCCCAACCGCGCACCGAGGTTCGGCCGGTTCTGTCCCGGATCCATGCCGCCTGAGATGGACGCCTGGTGTGCCCCTAGTGTGCCTCCCGGCCGGATGCCGTGTCCCAGCGGTCGGCGAAGGCGATGTTCACTCGCCGCGAAGGGGGGCGCGTCAGGCGCTTGAAGCGTCCCCAGACAGGGTACGTCCGGCGGCTGCCGGTCGACGCTGCAAAGATGGACGTCATGGCCTGGGCGGATCTCCGCGCGTTTCTCACGCATCTCGACCGCGGCGGCGATCTGCGCCGAGTGCGGGTTCCCGTCGACCCCCGCCTGGAGGTGACGGAGATCGTCACCAGGGTCGTCCGCGCCGGCGGTCCCGCGCTGCTGTTCGAGAAGCCCAAGGGCGCCGACATGCCGCTGGCCATCAACCTCTTCGGCACCGAGGCACGGATGGCGGCGGCGCTCGGCGTCGAGCGCCTGGACGACATCGGCACCCGCATCGGCGAGCTGCTGCGGCCCGAGCTGCCGGTGGGGCTCGGTGGCCTGCGCTCGGCGCTGGGCAAGGCGGCCCAGCTCACCTCGCTGCCGCCCCGCAAGGTCCGGACGGCTCCCTGCCAGGAGGTCGTCCTCAAGGGGTCGGACGTCGATCTGGACCTGCTGCCGGGCGTGCACGCCTGGCCGCGTGACGGCGGGCCGTTCCTGAACCTGGGGCTGACCCACACGAAGCATCCGGAGACCGGCGCGCGCAACCTCGGGATGTACCGGTTGCAGCAGCATGACTCCCGCACGGTGGGGATGCACTGGCAGATCCACAAGGACTCCAACGCGCACCACGCGGTCGCCGAGCGGCGCGGCGAGCGGCTGCCGGTCGCCATCGCGTTCGGCTGTGATCCGGCTGTGACCTACGCTTCCTCGGCGCCGCTGCCGGCCGACATCGACGAGTACCTTTTCGCCGGGTTCCTGCGCCGCGAGCGGGTCGAGATGGTCGACTGCCTGACCGTTCCGCTCCAGGTCCCGGCGAACGCCCAGGTCGTGCTCGAGGGCTGGCTGGAGCCGGGGGAGCGGATCCCCGAGGGCCCGTTCGGCGACCACACCGGCTTCTACACCCCGATCGAGCCGTTCCCCGCGCTGCACATCGACGTGATGACGATGCAGCGCGACCCCGTCTTCCAGAGCATCGTGGTCGGGCGTCCCCCGCAGGAGGACGGGCCGATGGGCAAGGCCACCGAACGGATCTTCCTGCCGCTGATCCGGATGATGATCCCCGAGATCGTCGACTACGACCTGCCCGAGGCCGGCGTCTTCCACAACTGCGCGATCGTGTCGATCGAGAAGCGCTTCCCCAAGCACGCGCAGAAGGTCATGAACGCGGTCTGGGGGGCCGGCCTGCTGTCGCTGTCGAAGCTGATCGTCGTCGTCGACGACGACTGTGACGTGCACGACTACCACGAGGTGGCCTGGCGGGCCTTCGGCAATGTGGACTACGCGCATGACCTGGTCACCACGGTGGGGCCGGTGGACCACCTCGATCACGCCTCCTACGAGCAGTTCTACGGCGGCAAGATCGGGGTCGACGCCACCCGCAAGCTGCCGACCGAGGGATACCGGCGTGACGGCGGCTGGCCCGAGGAGATCGTGATGGATGACGCCGTCCGGGAGACCGTGACCCGACGGTGGAAGGAGTACGGCCTGTGAGCGACGCCGCGTTCGCGCCCAGCGCCTCCGGAACGTCCGGCGCGTCCGGTACGTCCGGTCTGCCGGGACGTGCCTCCGGTGGCCCGGCCCACAGCCGGGTGCGGGCCTTCCTGCGGCTGGTCGTCATCGAGCACTCGGTCTTCGCGTTGCCGTTCGCCTACGTGGCCGCGTTCGCGGCGTGCTTCGACATGTCCCGGTCCGTCCACTGGCGTGATCTCGCGCTGGTGACGGTCGCGATGGTGGCGGCTCGCACGTTCGCGATGGCGACCAACCGCATCATCGACCGGGCGATCGACGCCCGGAACCCGCGGACGGCGGGCCGGGAGCTCGTCACCGGTGTGGTGTCGGTGCGCACCGCGGTGGTCGGCTCGATCGTCGCGCTGGCGGTGTTCCTCGGCTCGGCCGCGATGCTGTCGTGGCTGTGCCTCGCGCTCGCTCCGGTCGCGGTCGCACCGCTGATCGTCTACTCGTACGCGAAGCGCTTCACGGACTTCCCGCACGCGGTGCTGGCGATCGCGCAGGCGGTGGCCCCGGTCGGCGCGTGGATCGCGATCACCGACACCTGGTCCTGGCCGGCGGTGCTGCTCGGGCTGGCCGTGGGCACCTGGATCGGCGGCTTCGACCTGATCTACTCCTGCCAGGACGCCGAGGTCGACCGGCGGATCGGCGTTCGCTCCGTGCCCGCCCGCTTCGGGATCCGGGCCGCGTTGGCAGGCTCGGTCGTGACCCATGTCGTGACTTTCGCCCTGTTCGTCTGGTTCGGTCTGGTCGAGGACTTCGGTGTCTGGTGGTGGGCGGGCCTGGCACTGACCGCCGCCGCGTTCTGTTACGAACAC
The DNA here is from genome assembly GCF_001306465.1 of Frankia sp. R43. Classification (NCBI taxonomy): domain Bacteria; kingdom Bacillati; phylum Actinomycetota; class Actinomycetes; order Frankiales; family Frankiaceae; genus Frankia; species Frankia sp. R43. The sequence continues at coordinate 3,484 of NZ_LFCW01000010.1, forward strand.
GCCATCGTGTCGCCGACCGACCTCTCCCGGGTGAACCGTGCCTTCCTCACCGCCAACGGGTTCGTCGGGATCACCCTGTTCGCCTTCGCCCTGGTGGACCTGATCGACCGCGGCCTCGGCGCCTGAGCTTGACGGGCGGCAAAGTGCCAACCGGCGGGACGAACGCCACGGCCCCGGTCGCGGTCGCCACGGTCGCGCCGGCGGCTGGCACGGTCACGGCGGCGGCCGGCGAGGCGGTCAGGGTGCCGTGGATCGTCGGGGTCAGCGGCGCCAGCGGAACCCCGTACGCGGCCTCCGTGCTGCGGGGTCTGCTCGCCGCCCAGCTGCCGGTCGATCTCGTGCTCTCCCGTGCCGCCCGACTCACACTGCTGGACGAGACGGGCATCGGCTGGCGCGACGCGGCCTGGCTCGACCCGCTGTCGACCTGGCTGGGCAGGCGCGCCGACGGGACACGCCGCCCGGACGCCGACGAGGTAAGCGCCCGGGTCGACCGTCTGGTCGAGGTGCATCCGCCGGCCGATCTCGGTGCGCGCCCCAGCAGCGGGTCGTACCCGACCCGGGGCATGATCGTCGTTCCGGCCAGCACGGCGTCGCTCGCCGGGGTCGCGCTCGGCCTGTCCAAGGACCTGCTGCAACGCGCGGCCGACGTCACCCTCAAGGAGGGGCGGCGCCTCGTCGTGGTGCCCCGGGAGATGCCCTACACCCGGGCGACGCTGCGCCACATGCTCGATCTCGATGCCGCCGGCGCGGTCGTGGCGGCGGCGAGCCCCGGTTTCTACGCGGGCGCCCGCGATGTCGACGACCTCGCCGACTTCGTCGCGGGCCGGGTCCTCGACGCCGCCGGGGTTCCCAACGAGCTGTTCCGCCGCTGGACGGGCACCCTGGGCGAGGCCCGCTCCGCCGCGGCCGGGCCCGGGCCCGATCCGACCTGACCCGGGTGGGCCCGATCCGGGTACAACAGACCGCATGAACAGACCGCATGAACAGGCCGCTCACCGCGGCCACCCGAGGCGATGAGGAGCGGACAGGGGCCATGGCAGGGAGGCGGACGGAGCGGCCGGGGAGCACCGGGAAGTCGGCAGCCCGGAAGGGGCCGGCCGCGGGACGTTCCATGAAGGGGCAGCTGGAGCCGGGGCGCGGGCCGGCGGCACAGTCCGGTAAGGCGGCGCAGTCCGGGGAGGTGGCGCAGGCCGGTAAGGAAGTTCAGGCCGGCAAGACGGCGCAGTCCGGGAAGCCGGCCGAGGTCGCCCCCGACCTGCGTGTTCAGCTGCCGTACTTTCTGGGCCGGCTGGCCGTTCTGGTGGTCCTTGCCGTGGTCCTCATCGTCGCGGGCGTCAACCTGGTGCTGGCGCTGCTCATCGCCTTCGCGGTCGCGGGACTGCTCACCTGGCCGTTGGGGCGCATGCAGCGCCGGGCCGCCGCGCGTTCCCGCGACGAGGGCCCCCAGGGACCCCCGTCGGGCGGTTGACGTCCACTTTCGGGGGCAGGCGGGAACGAACTGCGTCCTGCGTCACGGCTCCGATGGCGGATGCGGCCGCCATGGCCCGACGGTCCGCGGCGCTAGTCTGGGATCCATGGATGCCGGGCTCAAGCGAGAGATCGAAGCCAAGGTCCACGATGGAGCCCGGCTCAGCCGGGCCGACGGCGAGGCGCTGTATGCCAGCGACGACCTCGCCTGGCTCGGTGGGCTTGCTCACGAGGTGCGGACCCGGAAGAACGGTGACCGGACCTTCTTCAACGTCAACCGGCATCTCAACCTGACGAACGTCTGCTCCGCGTCCTGCGCCTACTGCTCGTTCCAGCGCAAGCCCGGCGAGTCGGACGCCTACACGATGCGGATCGAGGAGGCGGTGCGGCTCGCGAAGGAGATGGAGCCGGCCGGTATCACCGAGCTGCACATCGTCAACGGCCTGCACCCGACCCTGCCGTGGCGCTACTACCCGCGCTCGCTGCGCGAGCTGGGGAAGGCACTGCCCGGCGTCGCGCTCAAGGCCTTCACCGCGACCGAGATCCACTGGTTCGAGAAGATCAGCGGCCTGCCGGCCGACGAGATCCTCGACGAGCTCATCGACGCCGGCCTCGAGTCCCTGACGGGTGGCGGCGCGGAGATCTTCGACTGGGAGGTCCGGCAGCACATCGTCGGGCACGAGACCCACTGGGAGGACTGGTCGCGGATCCACCGGCTCGCTCACGCCAAGGGCCTGCGGACACCGTGCACCATGCTCTACGGGCACGTCGAGGAGCCGCGGCACCGGGTCGACCACGTGCTTCGCCTGCGTGAGCTGCAGGACGAGACCGGTGGCTTCGCGGTGTTCATCCCGCTGCGGTTCCAGCACGACTCGGTGGGGGATCCGCGTAACCGGCTGATGGGGCAGCCGATGGCGACGGGCGCCGAGGCGCTGAAGACCTTCGCCGTCTCCAGGCTGTTGTTCGACAACGTCGACCACATCAAGTGCTTCTGGGTGATGCACGGGCTGACCACGGCCCAGCTCGCGCTCAACTTCGGCGCGGACGACCTCGACGGGTCGGTGGTCGAATACAAGATCACACATGATGCGGACGGGTTCGGCACGCCCACCACGATGACCCGCGACGACCTGCTCGGCGTGATCCGCGACGCCGGGTTCCGCCCGGTCGAGCGGGACACCCGCTACCGGGTCGTTCGCACCTATGACGGTCCGGACTCCACCAGGCGGGACAAGCCCGTCGCGATCGACGCCTGACCGGTCATGACCAGCGACGAGAGATCCCCGGCCGGGCCTGCCGGGGGCGAGGCCGGGCCCGTGCGGGCCGAGGCGGTGGCTGTGTCCGGGTCTGATGGCCCCTCGGGCGGCGCGGCGGGCCCCGTGCGGGCCGGTCAGGCTCGTCCGGCCCGGCCGGCGGGTGCGCCCGGCATGGGCTCGATCTTCGTGCTGGCGTTCCTGGTGATCCTCGTCCCGGGGCTGGTCGCCTACAGCCTGCTGCGCTGGGCCGGCCTCGCGATCGGCCCGGCCGGTCTGCTCGGGCTGCTGATCATCTTTCTCGGGTTGGGCTTCTATCCGGCGTTGCTGCAGCGCCTTGGCTGGGTACGCCGCCGAGCACGCCGTACCTCCAGAAACCGGAGCGCATGATGTCCGCTGACGACGTACCGCCGGCCGGTCCGGTGTCCCGCCTGCCGCGTCGCGGTGGATCGCGAGGGAGCCAGCGGCCGGCTGGCGAGGTCGGCATGTGGGGCCTCAACCTGCGGTATTTCGCGATCCGCGCCGCGCTCTTCGCGGCGGTTCTCGCGGTGCTGTTGCTCGTCGGTGTGGGTGGCCTGCTCGGTTTCGCCCTTGCGCTGGTTGTCAGCGGGCTGCTTAGCTATCCACTCGCGCTGCGGCAGCGCCGGGCAGTGCTGGACAGCGTTGCCGCGCGGCGCGGCGGCGAGTCCGGATGACGGCGGCGGACCCGGCGCCGTGGGCACGGTCGCCGGAGACAGCGGGCCGGGCCGGGGCGCGTGAGCACGTCGGGGTGCCCGAGCAGATCGGGGTGCCGGAGCAGGTAGGGGTGCCCGAGCAGGTCGGGGCCCAGACACGGCCGGCGGCGCCGACCCGCGCGGGGGTGCCCGAGCAGGTCGCGGGAGTGCCGACGGAGGCCGGGCTCCTGGCGCGGGCCGCGCGGCCCAGGGTCGGCCACATCCAGTTCCTCAACTGTCTTCCGCTGTACTGGGGTCTGGTCCATTCCGACGCGCTGCTCGACCTGGATCTGACCAAGGACTCCCCGGACCGGCTCAACGAAGCCCTGGTCGCCGGCGATCTCGATATCGGCCCGATCAGCCTGGTCGAGTATCTGAGGCATGCGGACGAGCTCGTCCTCCTGCCTGACCTGGCGGTGGGTTCGGACGGCCCGGTGCTGTCCGTCGTCGTCAGCAGCGCTGTCCCGTTCGAGCAGATCCGCACCGTCGCGCTGGGGTCGACGTCCCGGACGAGCGTGCTGCTGGCCCGGATGCTGTTCGAGCAGCGATGGGGGCTGCGGCCGGAGTACGTCACGATGCCGCCGGAGATTCCGCTGATGCTGCGTGAGGCCGATGCGGCCGTGACCATCGGTGACGTGGCGCTGCGGGCGACCTACGACGCGGAGCGGGCCGGTGAGGGCCACCCCCTCCAGGTCGTCGACCTCGGAAACGAATGGCGCGAATGGACTGGCCTGCCGATGGTCTTCGCGGTCTGGGCCGCGCGGCGTTCCTTCGCCACCGACCATCCCGGAGTGGTCAAGGAGGTGCACGCCGCGTTCCGGTCGAGCCTCGATGTGGCGCTGCGTGAGGTGGACGAGGTGGCCCGGCGGGCGGCGAGGTTCGAGGTTTTCGACCCCGCGACCCTCGCGCGCTACTTCACGACCCTGGATTTTCGCCTGGGAGCCAGGCAGCAGGCGGGGATTCTCGAATTCGCCCGCCGGGCGGCGGCGCGCGGTGACGCACCCCCACTCGACGAGATCATCTTCGCCGCGGTGTGACGCACCGTCGCCGATAGTCGGCGCGGCGGGATCTCGTTTCCTCGATTGCTTCGATCAATCGGTCTATAGATTCAGACCGGCGGGCGGAAAGCCTGGGAGATGCCCACCGGTGGAGTAGCTCGCTGGGCCGACGCCGTGGCGAAGCGAGCGATCCGCCTTTTGACGAGAGCGATCAGCCGGGGCGGAGTCGCGCGCCCGCCCGGAGCAATCAACATCTCGTCGACGCTCGGCGGCGGGCCGAACGGCGAATCGCCGAAACTGGATGCGGACAGTGACGAGAGGTCCTCCGCCCGCCGGTGGGGGAGCACCGGACGGGCGTCGGACGGGCCACCCGCTTGCGGAGTCTCCCCACGGTTCTGCTGCTCGTCGGTGTACCCGGAGTTACGGGGAGGACTTTCCAGTGCCAGGTCGGCGCCGTCGGGGTCGCGGCTGACCGGCGGCCGAGAAGCGCGACCCCCCGAGCCGATGTCGGGATTCCTGACGGTTCGCGCCGTTACCAGCCTCGGCTCCGAGCGTTCGGCCGTTGCCTCCGCGCCCGCCACCGCCGAGGCTCCGGGCTCGTCCGCATGCCGGGCCGCGGCGTCGATGAGACTGTTGATCGCCAGCGTCCACGCTCGTAGCCCTTCGTGCCCGGTCAGCTCGGTGAAGACCGCGGCCTCCAGGCAGCAGGTGCTCGCCTTCGCCAGCTCGTCCATGTCGAGCAGGGAGATCGCCAGCAGGCCTGCGAGGTGACCGGCGATCATGAAGAGCCGGAACTGCTGATGCGGCAGCATCGGGGTCGCCAGGAGCTGGTCGACGAAGGTCTGCTGGTCGAGCACCCGGGCGGTGACGTCGGCCGGTTCCAGTGCGTCCGCGGCGGCGATGAGATCAGCGGCAAGCCGGTCGAGGTAGTCCAGCTCGCGATCGGAGCGGCGGTGGTCGAGCAGGTCACCGATCCGACGGCGGGATTCGACCTCGGCGTCCGGCTGCTGCCCGCGCCGTTCGGCGCGTTCGGCGACGGCGGCCTCGCGCAGGTCGACGAGTGCGCCGCCGGCTTCCAGTGCCGCGTCCACCGCGGCCAGGACCGGCCGGGCGGGGATGCCGCGGCTGGGCTGCTCCAACTGGCTGATGTACTGGCGGCTGTAACCAGTCCGGCCGGCAAGCTCCTCCCGGGTCAGGCCACGTTCGCAACGGCGCCGTCGAATCTCCGTCGGGAGCATGTCCTCCGCGGTACTCAAACCCTGCCGGCCCCGGCTTCGTTGCCGCATGTGCGCCGATCCTTCCGCTGCCCGGGGCTCCGAGACGCGACCACTCCGGCGTGCCTCATCCAGTGGGCGGGGCGGATGAAACGCCGGTCGTGCGCCGCTGTCGGCTGCCCGCTCACTGTCGTGGGGGCGTGGCGACACCGTTGACGACGGGGTGGATGCTCCCTGGCTGAGGTCGCGCCCACGCTCCGGACAATCCGATGCCTGCCACCGTGTGCGTACGGGTTATCTGTGTCTGCTTGGGCTGTCTCTGACGCTGCTGCGCCTGCGGCTAGCTGTACCTGTGCGTAGAGGTGACCGGGTGGAGCATCACCTGGAGTGATGACAATACTCCTCCCGGCACAAGGAGTGCCTTGGGTCAAAGGTCCTGGACACGGACAGTTACCTCTCTCGTGTGGGCCTGTGGTAGCGGTGTTGCCTTCGTGATGGCTACTCTTCGTAGTCGGACGGCCGTTCACGGCTTAGGGTGTGAGGTGCTCCCGCGGTCCATGTAGTTGTGCCGCGAGCTGGATCGGCGTCCCGCCCTGCGTCTCGCGTCCGTACCGGTGGGCGCCGTTCTATTGTGAATTGGTTGTGTGCTGGGCGTTTTTATTGACGCGCCGGAAATGGGACTGAAAAAGCGTTGGTCGCCGTCGCGTCGCCACAATTCGTCGCAGTGTCACGGGTATCCGGTGTGGATGGCCCGAGAGGTGCTTCAAGCCGGAGCGAACGGGTGGGTGTCCAGCGCGTTTGGGTCATACCGTGGAACCATCCCGAATGACGATGGGCGCGGCGCCGGGTAGCGCGTACAAAAGACGAGTGATGGACTCCTGGCCGTCGACGGATGAGGAGATCGACCTCGCTGGGGTTGATGTCCCCGGGGTTGATGTCCCTGAGGCTGGTGTCTCGGTGGCCGGCCTTCCCGAGGCCGGTATCGCCGGGGCTGCGCACCGGGTTTCGGTGGCCCGCGGACGCGGCGGCCGGCGGGGTCCCTACCGTGTGGTCGTCGCGGACGACGCCGACGGGCTCCGCGAGCTTCTGTGCCTCCTGTTCGACACCGAGCCGGACTTCACCGTGGTCGGCCGGGCGGCCAACGGTGCCGAAGCGGTCGAGGTCGTCGCCCGGACGGAGCCGGACCTGGTGCTGCTGGACGTGGCGATGCCCGTCCTCGACGGGCTCGGTGCGCTGCCACGCGTCCGCCGGGCCGTGCCCGAGGCGCGAGTGGTGATCTTCACGGGCTTCTCGGAGCGAAGCCTGCGTGAGGAGGCCATGGCGCTCGGTGCCGACGAGCTCATGGAGAAGGACCTGTCCACCGGGGCCCTGCTGGACCGGATTCGCCAGATGTGTCGCAGGCCCCGTCTGGTCTGAGCCCTGCCCGGGGATCGGAACCCGCCCCGCCCGAACGCGGGCTTGGTCGCCGGTTGTGGCTGGCCTGTGACCCAGATGAGGTGTGACGACGTATCCACGACGTCTGCGCCTCATCTGTGGGAACATGGCCAGCGTGACTGCCCGGGTCCACGCGCTGGAGCCGTCGGGCGAGCGGCGGATGGCCGCTCGGCGCCGGCGTGCTGGCGCGTTCCCTGTGGCCGGGCTGTCAGGCCTCGGGGCCTCCTCGCGGGTCGGGCTCATGCCGCGGCCGACTGATGTCGGTCCCATCGACCCTCGCCTGGTCGCGCGTCTCCACGTCGACCTGTTGCGCGTCTCCAGCGCCGGCTGTCGCCGCTCCCGCTGACTCCGCCCACCTCGGCGTGTCACGCCTGGGTGGACCCTGCTCACCGAGAGATACCATGACTTCTCCTGCTCCGAACCCGCGTGCCGCGCGCTCGAACGCTCCGTCCCGACCGAAGGGGCAGGGCCAGTGGGCGTTGGGCTACACCGAGCCGCTGAACGCCAACGAGCGGATGAAGAAGGACCAGAACGGTCTCGATGTCCGTGACCGCATTCTGAACCTCTACCCGCAGACGGGCTTCGACGGGATCGACCCGCAGGACCTGCGCGGCCGGTTCCGCTGGTGGGGGCTCTACACGCAGCGCCGGCCGGGGATCAGTGGCGGGCGTACCGCCGTGCTGGAGCCCGAGGAGCTCGACGACCGCTACTTCATGCAGCGCATCCGCCTCGACGGCGGCCGGCTGACGTCCGACCAGCTTCGGGTCATCGGGGACATCTCCACCCGGTACGGGCGCGACGTCGCCGACGTGACCGACCGCCAGAACATCCAGCTGCACTGGATCCGCATCGAGGACGTGCCGGCCATCTGGGGCGCGCTCGAAGCCGCCGGGATGACGGTCGAGGAGTCCTGCGGCGACACGCCCCGGGTCATCCTGGGCTGCCCGCTGGCGGGCGTGGACGAGGACGAGGTCATCGACGCCACCGGCGTCATCGACGAGGTCGTCGAGCGGTTCGTGGGTGACCGGTCACTGTCCAACCTGCCGCGCAAGTTCAAGAGCGCGATGTCGGGCTGCGCGGACCAGTGCACCCTGCACGAGATCAACGACATCGCGTTCGTCGGCGTGGTGCACCCCGAGCTCGGCGCCGGCTACGACCTGTGGGTCGGCGGCGGCCTGTCGACGAACCCGAAGCTCGGCGTGCGCCTCGGCACGTTCGTCACCCCCGACCGGGTGGCCGAGGTGTGGCACGGCGTCATCCAGCTGTTCCGCGACTACGGGTACCGGCGGATGCGGACCCGGGCCCGGCTGAAGTTCCTCGTCGCCGACATGGGTGTCGAGTGGGTGCGGTCGACCCTGGAGAAGGAGTACCTCGCCTCGCCGCTGCCGGACGGCCCGCCGCCGCCCCCGCCGCGCAACGAGGGCCGCGACCACATCGGGATCCACCGCCAGCGCGACGGGCGCTTCGCCGTCGGTTTCGCCCCCCGGGCCGGCCGGGTGAGCGGCACCATCCTCACCGCGGTCGCGAACCTGGCGGACCGTTTCGGCCAGGGCCGGATCCGGGCGACCACCATGCAGAAGCTGGTGATCCTCGACGTGCCGGAGAGCGACCTCGACGCGCTCGAGGCCGAGCTCGCCGAGCTCGACCTGGTCGTGAAGCCGAGCGTGTTCCGCCGCAGCACGATGGCCTGCACCGGCATCGAGTTCTGCAAGCTGGCGATCGTCGAGACCAAGGGCAACGCCCGCGACCTCATCCTCGAGCTCGAGCGCCGGCTGCCGGACTTCGACGAGCCGATCGGCATCAACATCAACGGGTGCCCGAACGCCTGCGCCCGCTTCCAGGTGGCGGACATCGGCCTCAAGGGCTCCCTCGTCCCCGACGACAACGGCGAGATGGTTGAGGGCTTCCAGGTCCACCTCGGTGGGCACCTCGGCACCCGTTCCCGGCTGGGCCGCAAGTCCCGTGGGCTCAAGGTGACCGCGGACGGCCTCGTCGACTACGTCGTCGGGCTGCTGGAGACCTACCAGGCGAACCGGGCCGAGGGCGACACGTTCGCCGACTGGGCGGAGCACGCCGACGAGGCGCTGCTGACCGCGCCCAGCCACGGCGGCTCGGGAGGTGCGACGTGAGCGCCCGCGCCGTCCCCTTCTACTGCCCGTACTGCGGCGAGGAGGAGCTCGTGCCCGAGCCCGCCCCGGGCGGTACGGGCGAGGGGCACGGGCACTGGGCCTGCCGGGCCTGCCGGCGGGCCTTCCGGCTCAGCCTCACGGCGCTGGTGGCGGCGACACCCGATCACAGCAGCACCGATCACAGCAGCGCCGATCAGACCAGCACCGATCAGACCAGCAGGGACGTCGCCGTCGGGACGACGGCCAGAACACCGGGTTCGGCGAACGGCACCGCCGCAGCGCCGTCGGACGTGGAGGAGACGAACTGATGGATGCCGCGCTGAAGGCCCGGGCACTGCGGGCCGGCGAGGAGCTCGAAGGCGCGCCAGCCGAGGAGATCCTCGGCTGGGCGGTGGAGGAGTTCGGCACCGGGCTGGCTGTCGCGGCCTCCATGGCCGAGGCGGTTCTCGCCGACATGCTGTCGCGGATCCGGTCGGACGTCCCGGTGATCTTCGTCGACACCGGTTACCACTTCGCCGAGACCATCGGCACCCGCGACGCCGTCGCGCAGACCTACTCCCTGCCGATCATCAGCGCGAGCCCGCAGCTCACCGTCGCCGGGCAGGACGCCGTGCACGGCCCGCGGCTCTACGAGAGCGACCCGGACCTGTGCTGCCGGATGCGCAAGGTCGTCCCGCTGGACCGTGCGCTCGCGCCGTACCGGGCCTGGGCCGCCGGATCCCGCCGCGCCGAGTCGGCGGGGCGGCGGGACCTACCGGTCATCGGCTGGGACCAGCGCCGTGGCAAGGTCAAGGTGCTCCCCCTGGCCGCATGGACGGACGAGGACGTCAGCCGGTACGTCCAGGAGCACAACGTGATCGTCAACCCGCTGCTCAGCGACGGCTACGACTCGGTGGGCTGCCGGCCGTGCACCAGGCGGGGCACCGGCCGGGAGGGCCGCTGGTCCGGCACCAGCAAGACCGAGTGCGGTATCCACTAGTACTGCAGCGCAGCGGCTTCGGCCGGCGGCCCGGTTTGGCGAGTCGCAAGAGTGACGGATTCTGGTCGTTCCAACGACCAGAATCCTCACTTCTTGCGGGTTGTCAAATGAATCTCTGACCCTTTTGCGCCTTTCGAGGTGGATCGCTGGTGCGGTGCGGTGGCGCGGGATCCTCCATGGGTGGTCGTGCGGGTGGGGTTCGCGCCCTCTGCCGACCGGGATGCTCAGATCGCCTGCATCCGTGGAGGCCAGCGCAGCGGCCTGGCGAACCTTGCTCGGCGACAGCGACAGCGACAGCGGTAGCTCGTAGCCCGTAGCTCGGGATCCTGCGAGCCTGGTGGACGGTGACCCCGGCCTGTGGTGACCTCTGGCCTGTACCGTGCACGCCGTGGTTCTCGCGATGACCGGGCCGGGTGCCCACCAACCTGGATCGGCCCTGGCCCCGGGCTCGGCCCCGGCCCTGGAGCCCACGACGACGGGGCGCCCGAGCGTCGGCCGCGGCGGCGCCGGTGAGGTCTGGCTGGTGGGTGCCGGGCCGGGTGATCCCGGGCTGCTGACGGTCCGCGGCCGCGAGCTCCTCGCCACCGCGGACGTGGTGGTCACCGACCGGTTGGCCGCGGCCGTGCTGCTCGACGCGGTCCGGTCGGACGCTCGCATCATCCATGTCGGCAAGAGCCCGACGCGGTCGCGCAGCCAGGACGAGGTCAACCAGATCCTGGTGGATGAGGCCCGAACCGGTGCGACGGTGGTGCGGCTCAAGGGCGGCGACCCGTTCCTGCTCGGCCGCGGTGGTGAGGAGGCCGAGGCCTGCGCCGCCGCAGGCATCCGCTGCACCGTGGTCCCCGGTGTGACCTCCGCGATCGCCGCGCCGGCCTACGCCGGCATTCCCGTCACCCATCGCGGGGTGGCGCAGGACCTCACCATCGTGTCGGGCCACGTCCCGCCGGGCCATCCCGACTCGACGGTGGACTGGGCGGCCCTGGCGGCCTCGCGCGCCACGGTCGTCGTGCTCATGGGGGTCGCCCGACTGATCGACATCGCCGATGCCCTGCTGCGCGGCGGACGTCCGCCGGAGACCCCGGCCGCTGTCATCGAGCGTGGGACGACGCCCGCCCAGCGGGTGCTCCGGACGACGCTGGAGGCCATCGCTGTCGACGCCGTCGCCTTTCGGCTGCGTTCACCGGCCGTGCTGGTGGTCGGTCCGGTCGCGGCCAGGCGCGACGCCGCCGTTCTGCCTGATCAGGCGGCGACGGGCGCGGCGGCCGATACCGACGGCGACCGGACCGCGGCCGCCGGGCCGCTGGCGGGCATCCGAGTGCTCGTGCCGCGGACGCGGGCTCGAGACAGCCTGCTCGCCCGAAGGCTGCGCGAGCTCGGCGCGGAGGCGGTCGAGACCGTGGTCAGCCGTCTCGTCCCGGCCACCGACGGCGCTGCCCTGCGGGAGGCGCTGCCCGGCGCGGACGGCCTGGTGCTGGCGGACGCGGACGAGGTCGCGGCGACTGTGACGCTGCTGCGTGCGGCCGGCACCGACGTACGGGCCCTCGCCGGTCTGACCCTCGTCGCCGCCTCCGACTCGGCTGCCGCCGCCCTGGACGCGCTGGGACTCGTCTCGGTGCGCTCCTCGGCCGAGGTCCAGGTCGCCAACCGGGTGGTGACCGAGGTGCCCGTGCCGGGTCTGCGGGTGGTGATCTGTGGGTCGGCGCCACCGCCGGCGGGGATTCGGACGCTGCGCCGGGTCAGGCTGCTCACGGACGTCGCGGCAAAGCCGGACCCGAGGATCGCCGAGGAACTGCGGCACGGCGACCTCGACGCCGTCGCGCTCGCCTCCTCGACCGCGGCGCGCTGCCTGTCCGAGCTGTACGGGCCGCTGCCCGACACCGTCCGGGTCGCCGCCATGGGCCGCCGGACCGTCGAGGCCTGCGAGGCGGCGGGGCTGCGGGTGGACGCCGTGCCGGCGGAGCCCGGGATCTACCCGCTCGCGGCGGTCGTCGGCGAACTCGTGACCGGTCGGCCGACACCCGGGTCGTAGTCGGCGCCGGGCCGGCCGACGGCGTCGTCGATGCGGGCCCGCACCGCCTGTACGACGCCCGGATGCAGCCCGAGCGGGCGGGTGATCGTCCAGCGGGTCGTGGGGTGCTCCGCCTGGGCGGCGGCCAGTGCCGCGGGTATGTCGCGGGTGGTGTGGTTGCCCTCGAACAGGAAGAACGGGTGCGCGATGATCTCCGAGCAGCCGGCACGGACCAGCGCGGCATAGCCCTGGGCGATGTCCGGGTGGACGACGTCGAGGAAGGCGGCTTCCACCGCCTGCCAGGCCGGTACGGTGCTCGTCGCGCCCGCGCCCGCGCCGGCTCGCGGGGCCGATTCCGTCGCGCCCCCGTCCGCGCTCGTCGTGCCCGCGTCGAACGTGCCCGCGGTGCCCGCGTCGAACGTGCCCGCGTCGAACGTGCCCGCGTGCGCACCTGCCGCGTCGCTGTCCGCCGTGCCGGCGTCGGACGTCTCCTCGCACGCGGGGTCGCCGCCGCGGCTGAGCGCGCGCGCGAGCTCGATCACCATGGCATTCGCCTCGTCTCGGCGTGAGCCGTGTCCGATCACCAGCAGGCCGCGCATGACCTCTAGTCTGCCTCCGCCCGCGACGCGCCGCCGCTGGCGGGGGACCGGGGGACGGGGCGGGGGGAGACGGGGGGCGGAGCCATGGCAGGTATCGGGCGGAGCGGGAGAATACCGGGCGAATCGCCCCAGCCACCCGGTTGGGTAACACGCCCGGGTGGTCGAAGTCGGTGCAAGCCCACGAGAACGGGCTTTCACTCCCCAATGGTGTGAACAGGCGTTCGACATGGGCAGTTCGGTGATGGTGTGCTCTTCCCGTACCTGCTGCCGCCGGCCCTGTCCCGTCGGCGGCCGCAGGTAGGCTCTCTCCTCGCCGGGTGCCCGAAGCGCCAGGGCCGCGCCGAAGCCGACCTCCTGCTCGGCTTCCCCCACTTCCTCGGCTTCTCCGCGAGAACACGACCAGCGCGACCGTGCCGATCAGGCTACCGGTCGGCGCCGCGGCGTCGGAATGCGGACAGCGCACGGCCCTGGGGCCGCGGGCGCGTTAGCGTCGCGGTCGGCGGTGCGTTACATGACCCGTGTTCGGAGGTCTGTCATGGGCGCCGCCGAAGCGTGATGATGGCTGTGTTCGCGCGACGCGCGTGAACCGGGGCGCGTCGTTCGCGGCCGCGCCGACGAGCGGAGAGCGGGCGAGACGTGGCGGACCGATCGGCCCTCCGGTCGCAGGGAGAACCTCTGCACCCGGACGATCCGACGTCGATCGGGCGGTATGAGGTGATCGGCCGGCTGGGTGCCGGTGGCATGGGCCGGGTCTACCTCGCCCTCGACCAGCAGGGCCGCAAGGTGGCCATCAAGGTGATCCGGTCGGATCTCGCGGTGGATCCCGAGTTCCGGGACCGTTTCGCCGACGAGGTCGCCGCCGCGCGCCGGGTCGCTCCTTTCTGCACCGCACAGGTCCTCGACGCGGACCCGCACGCACGCCGCCCCTACCTGGTCACCGAATTCATCGACGGCGCCCGCCTCGACCGGGTGGTGGACGAATCCGGGGCGCTCCCGCTGTCGACCCTGCAGGGTGTGGCCGTGGGCGTCGCCTCGGCGCTGACCGCGATCCACGGCGCCGGCATCGTCCACCGCGATCTCAAGCCGAGCAACGTCCTGCTGTCCTACTCCGGCCCCAGGGTGATCGACTTCGGGATCGCCCGCGCACTCGACGCGGTCAGCGGGAGGACCCAGACCGGGCTGGTCCTGGGCTCGGTCGGCTGGATGGCTCCGGAGCAGATGGAGGGTACGGCGCCGGTCGGCCCGGCCACCGACGTCTTCGCCTGGGGCCTGCTCGTCGCGTACGCCGCGGCTGGTGATCACCCCTACGGCGACGGCACCTACCTGGAGATGTCGGAGCGGGTGCTCACCACCGAACCCGATCTGCGCCAGGTTCCGCCCGCGCTGGCCGGGATCGTCGGCTCCGCCCTGCATCGTGATCCGCGGCGGCGCCCGTCCGCGGAGCAGCTGCTGCTGCGCCTGCTCGGTGACCGCAGCGGTGCCAAGGCGAACCCCCGGGTCGCGGCCACCGAGGTCATCGACAACACCTGGCCCCGCAGCCGGTCCGCCGCCGCGGCAGCCGCCGGCCTCGGGCTGGGCGCGGCCGCCGCAGGCGCGGGTGCGGGTGCCGGGTACGGCGCCGGCGCGGCCCAGCGGCCGGCGCAGACCCGGGTCGCGGGCCCCGGTGACGTCAGCGGCCGTTGGTGGGAGGCGCCCCCGGATGCCGCCCGCGGCGGCTCGGCGGGGGCTGGCCAGGCATACCAGCCCGGACAGCCCGGACAGCCCGGACAGCCCGGCAAGGCCGTGCCAGGCGCGGGTGGTCCGCAGCCGGCGCGTCGACGCAAGGGCGGATTCGTCCAGTACGGCGACGAACCCGACCTGGCCCGGTCAGGTGCGCCCTACCCGGCGGGCTCGGCCGGCCCCGGGCAGGCCGCACCGCGCGCCGCCCGCCCGGCGCCGCCACCCGCACCACCCGCGGCCCCCTACTACGAGGACGCGCCGCGCTCGGCGTACCGCGACGCCCACCGCCCGCCCTACGGCGACGCGCACCGCCCGGCGCCGCCCGCGCCTCCGCCCGCACCGGAACCAGCTCCCTACCGTGAGCCGCGCCGCCCGCGGCGGCGGTGGCGGCTGCGGATCCCGTTCAAGCGGACGATCATCTTCGTGCTGATGGTGCTGCTCCTGCTGTCCGCGGCCGACCAGATCGCGACGATGGTGGACAACAAGCGCCAGCAGATCTGGGACAGGACCGTCACCTCGGTGCACGACTGGGTGGACGATCAGATCGACTGGTTCCGCGGCAAGGGCGACGAGGCGCGGGACCAGCTCCCGGGATCGAACGACCAGATCCAGATCCCGCCCGCGGGCGACGAGAGCCTGCGCGACCGGCTTCAGGACCTGCGCGGCGGCGTCTCCGACCTGCTGCCGACCGGTTCGGGGTGACCCGGGGTGCGGCAGTGTCCCGGCCGAACAGGGTTGTCGGCATGAACCGGGCCTGACGCAGGTACACCGAGGGTATGGCGAACTTCACCAGCAAGGTCCAGGAGCTGCTCCACAGCCCCAAGGCCCAGGAGATGGTCGACAAGGCCAAGACGGTGGCGAACAAGCCGGAGAACCGGGCGAAGTTCAAGCAGCTGACCAGCAAGTTCACCGGCAAGGGCCGGGGACCGGGCGGCGGCGGCTCGGCCGGCCAGGGCCACACGTCCAGCATGTCGAGCACGCCGAGCACCGGGCCCTCCGGTCCGATCGGCGGCGCGGGGCGCGGCTCCGGCGACAACCCGTCGGACTACGGTCCCTTTTGAGTAGTCGGGTAGTTCTTTGCGTAACTCGTGACGGCGGGCGGCCAGGCCTCGCCTCCGCCCGGTCGGTGCCCCGAAGCCCGGGATCCGCCCAGGGCGAACGTCGCGCGGCGGCTGCCGCCGGCTGCGGCTGCAGCTCGCTCGCGTTGCCACCGGACATGGGTGAAGGATTTTGGTCGTCCTGACGACCAAAATCCTTCACCCTTCACGAAACGATCCCGAGTCGGTCCGTGGCAGGTTTGTTACCGGTCGCAATCCTCGGGTTCTGCGCCGGTGGTGGGCCGCGGGGCCGACGTGCTCGCGATTCGATCGGTTCAAGCGGTACAGGTCGTACGATCTGACGGGTGAGCCTTGTTGATGCCGACGGTGAGTCCCCGGCGGGCCCGGCCCGCGTGGCTGACGGCGAGATCCGCGCCCTGCTGGATCGCGCGGCCGACGGTGGGCGGATCTCACCGGAAGAGGCGTTGCTGCTCTACACGTCCGCGCCGCTGCACGCGCTCGGCCTGGCCGCAGACACCGTGCGCCGCCGCCGGTTCCCCGACGGGATCGCCACCTACATCATCGACCGGAACATCAACTACACGAACGTCTGCGTGACCGCCTGCCGGTTCTGCGCCTTCTACCGGGCGCCGAAGCACGCCGAGGGCTGGGTGCGCGAGCTGGACGACATCGTGGCCAGGTGCGGTGAGGCCGTCGAGCTCGGGGCGACCCAGATCATGCTCCAGGGCGGCCACCATCCCGAGTTCGGGATCGAGTGGTACGAGCGGACGTTCGCCGGCATCAAGGCGGCGTACCCGCAGCTGGCACTGCACTCGCTCGGGGCCAGCGAGGTCGTCCACATCGCCCGGACGTCCGGGCTGGAGCACGCGGAGGTCATCACCAGGCTGCGCGACGCTGGGCTGGACAGTTTCGCCGGTGCCGGTGCCGAGATCCTCACCGAGCGGCCGCGGCACGCGATCGCCCCGCTCAAGGAGCCGGGCCATGTCTGGCTGTCGGTGATGGAGACGGCACACGGCCTCGGCCTGGAGTCGACGGCGACGTTCATGATGGGCACCGGCGAGACGAACGCCGAGCGCATCGAGCACATGCGGATGATCCGGGACGTCCAGGACCGCACCGGCGGGTTCCGGTCGTTCATCCCGTGGACGTACCAGCCGGAGAACAACCACCTGGGTGGCCGGACGCAGGCGACCACACTGGAGTACCTGCGGCTGGTGGCCGTCGCGCGGCTGTTCTTCGACAACGTCGCGCACCTGCAGGGCTCGTGGCTGACGACCGGCAAGGAGGTCGGGCAGCTCACCCTGCACATGGGCGCCGACGATCTCGGCTCGGTCATGCTGGAGGAGAACGTCGTCTCCTCCGCCGGTGCCCGGCACCGGACCAACCGCGCCGAGCTGATCCACCTGATCCGCTCGGCCGGGCGGATTCCGGCCCAGCGAGACACCCTCTACCGGCACCTGGTCGTGCACAGGGACCCGGCGTTGGACCCGGTCGACGACCGGGTGGCCTCCCACTTCTCGTCGACGGCCCTGCCGCTGGTGGCGAGCTGACCCCCGAGCGGGGCACCGCGGCGGAATCCGGGCCGGCGGTGTCCGCGCACCGGTCGGTGTCCGCGTCCGCGCACCGGTCGGTGTCCGAGATCGGTTCGGTGTCCGAAGTCGGGTCGGTGTCCGAGACCGGGCCGAAGATCGAGCTGCACGTCCACCTGGAGGGGACGGTGCGGCCCGAGACACTGCTCGCGATGGGCCGCCGCAACAACGAGGCGCTGCCGGCCCGCACCGTCGAGGGCATCGCCGAGCTCTACCGGTACCGGGACTTCGACCACTTCATCAAGGTCTGGGTCCTCACCACCCACGTCATGCGGACGGCCGACGACTTCCGGGAGGTCGTCGTCGACTACGCCCGCCGCGCGGCCGAGCAGGGCGCCGTGTACCTGGAGGGAATCTTCTCCCCCTGGTACCGGGTGCACCGGGGCGTGCCGTGGGAGGAGATCTTCACCGGCTACGCGGACGGCGCGTGCGAGGCACGCGAGCGGTTCGGGGTCGAGGTGCGGCTCACCCCCGACATCGACCGGGTGCTCCCCCCGGAGGCCGCGATGGACGTCGTGCGCTGGTCGTCGCGGTTCGTCGACCGCGGTGTCGTCGGGATCGGCCTCGGCGGCCCCGAGGTGGGCCATCCGCCGGAGCCGTACGCGCCGGTCTTCGCCGCCGCCGCCGACGCGGGGCTCGCCGCCGTCCCGCACGCGGGGGAGACGGCCGGGGCGGAGTCGGTGCGTGGCGCGCTGCACGCGCTGGGCGCGCGGCGGATCCGGCACGGCGTGCGCGCGCTGGAGGCCCCCGACCTGGTCGCGGAGCTCGTCGAGCGGAACATCGTGCTGGACGTCTGCCCGGTGTCGAACCTGCGTACCGGCGTTGTGCGCGACCTGGCCGACCATCCGCTGCCCGCGCTGGTCGCGGCCGGACTGCGCTGCTCGCTGGCCACGGACGACCCCGCGATGTTCGGTACCGACCTCGAACGGGAGTACGCGATCGCCGCGGGCCTCGGGGTGTCGCTGCGGGAGGTGTTCGCCGCCGGGCTGGCCGGTGCGCTCTGTGACGAGGGCACCCGGGCGAGGCTGGCGGCGGCCGCCGAGCACACCGACTGGGACCGGGCGCAGGCCGCGGCAGCCGCCGGCAGCGCCGCGGCGATCGCCGGCAGTGCCGGTAGCCCCGTGGTAGCCGGCAGCGGTGGTGACCGTGGCAGCGGTGGCGGTGGCGGCGACCGTGGCGGCACCACCGCGGCGGCGGTCGACCGCATCGGGGCACAGCAGGCACCGTCGATGGTGAGCACAGAGGGATGAACCAGTGAGCCGAGCGGGACTGGACAAGAAGCCCGACCAGGTGGCCGCGATGTTCGACCAGGTCGCACGGCGTTACGACCTGACGAACGCGGTGCTGTCGGCCGGCCTTGACCGAACCTGGCGGACGGCCACCGCGCGGGCGCTCGATCTGGCCCCCGGTCTGCGTGTCCTCGACGTCGCGGCCGGCACCGCGACGTCGTCGCGGGCGTTCGCGGACTCCGGTTCGGACGTGGTGGCCTGCGACTTCTCCCTCGGGATGCTGGCGGAGGGCCGTCGGCGCCTCGCCGACCGCGCGCGGTCGGCCGCCACGGCCACGACGGCCTCGGGCGCCGGTGCGGGTGCGGGTGCGGGTGCGGGCGGTCCGGTCGGCGGCCGGGTGCTGCTCACGGCGGGTGACGGTCTGCGGCTGCCCTTCGCCGACGAGTCCTTCGACCGGGTGACCATCTCGTTCGGGCTGCGCAACGTCGCTGCCGTCGACGTCTGCCTCGGCGAGCTGCTGCGTGTCACCCGGCCGGGCGGTGTGCTGGCGGTCTGCGAGTTCAGCCGGCCGGTGTGGCGGCCGGTGCGCACGGTGTACATGGAATACCTGATGCGCGCCCTGCCCGCGGTGGCGCGGGCGGTCAGCAGCAACCCCGACTCGTACGTGTACCTCGCTGAGTCCATCCGGGCCTGGCCCGGGCAGGCGGAGCTGGCGGAAATGGTCCGCTCGGCGGGGTGGACGAGAGTGAACTGGCGCAACCTCAGCGGCGGCATCGTCGCCGTGCACCGGGCGGTGCGGCCCGGCGGGCAGGACTGACCAGGCACCCTGACGGCCTGCCGCGGCCCTGCAGGAGCTGAGGATCGTGGTCGTTCTGTAGCCGGCCGCGGACTGACGCCGATCAGGATCGCTGGTTGGTGGACGGGGAGGTTCGCGCTCCATGGACGCGGCCGAACCTCCGAGCGCGGGATTGCCCGGTGGCCCCGTTTGGCGACCCGCAAGAGTGAATGATTTTGGTCGTTCCGGCGACCCAAATCCTCCTTTCTTGCGGGTCGCCAAACGACTCCGTACCCCTTTTATCCCTTTTGGGGCGAATTGCTGGCGCTGTGTGACGGCGTGGAACCAGCGGGATCCGGTGGGTCGCCGTGCGGCAGGTGGGCAGGGGCCGGGCGGCTGGGCTGGGCCGGCGGGGGTGCGGGGTTACCTGGGGACGTGGGCCTCCAGCCAGGCGAGGGTGCGGGCCCAGGCATCGTGGGCGGCCGCGGCGTCGTAGAAGTCCGGTCGGGCATCGTTGTGGAACGCGTGGCCGACCCCGGGGTAGCGCACGATCTCCGTGTCGACGTCGGCGAGGGAGACCGCCATTCGCAGGTGCTCCACCTGCTCGACCGGCGTCGACGGGTCGAGGTCGCCGTACAGGCCCAGCCAGGGGGTCTGCAGGCTGGTGGCGACCTCGAGCTGCGAGGGCTCCCCGAAGCGCCCGTCCTCGATCCCGCCCCCGTAGAACGTGACCGCCGCCGCGAGCGGGCGGTGGACCGCGGCGTGGAAGGCGATGCTGCCGCCCATGCAGAATCCGACGGCCGCGCTTCGGTCGATCGGCGTTCCCGACTCGGCGAGGACCATCAGCCCGGAGTCCAGGTCGTCGAGGATGTCGTCACCGGCCAGCCGCCCGCGCAGTGCGAGCGCCGCGCCGGCGTCCGAGTGGTCGAACACGGGCGATCCCTGCCGGTGGTAGAGGTCCGGGGCGACGGCCCGCCAGCCGGCGTCCGCGAACCTGCGGCAGACGTCGGTGATGTGATCGGTGAGGCCGAACACCTCGTGCACGATGAGCACTCCGCCGCGGACGGTGCGCGCGGGTTCCGCGATGAAGGCGGGGGTGGGGCCGTCCGCCGTGGTGAGGACGACTGTTTCTGATGTCATGGCCGCGTCGCTCTCCGAGGTCGGTGGGGCCGGCCGATCCGTGCCGGAGATGATCGGCGGGCTCCGGGTCAGTGGGGGCGTCGGTCCGTGAGCGCGCGGGCCAGCGCGAGGTATCCAGCTTTCGGGAACTACCCGGTTCAGATGGTCATGTCACCTCCTGGGCCGTGTCGGGCCCTGTCCGGCCGCGGTCGGGCCGTGCCGGCCCGCTCGGGTCGGGCGCCGTCGGGCGGGTCAGGCGCCGTCGGGCGGGTCGGGTCCGTCGCCGGGCTGGCCCGGACGGGCCAGAACGAAGGTGCCATCGGTTGCCGGGCTGTAGCGCTGTGTGGTCGCCCTGGGGTGTCGGTTGACTGTTCTTCCTTTCTGGAGGTCCTGGTTGGTGCCTCAGGGCCGGCCAAGGCCTACACTTCGGCGTGGCGCTCGTGAAGAATTTCACGAGCGCGCAAGCAGGGGATCTGGAACAAGGCCGGCGATCGGCCGACAGGCGTGGGAATCCGGAGCAGCGTGTGACCACAGGGATGGCGAAACGAGACGGCGCCCGAACGGACGACCGCCCCGACGCCGACGTCATCGTGGTGGGCGCGGGGCCCGGCGGGTCGGCGGCGGCCTACCACCTGGCCCGCACCGGCCTCGATGTGCTGCTGCTGGAGAAGAGCACCTTCCCGCGGGAGAAGGTCTGCGGTGACGGGCTGACCCCGCGTGCCGTGCGCAGCCTCGTCGAGATGGGGATCGACACCTCCACCGAGGCCGGCTGGCTGCGGAACAAGGGGCTGCGCATCGTCGGTGGCGGGGTGCGGCTCGAGCTGCCGTGGCCGGACCTCGCGAGCTGGCCCGACTACGGGCTCGTCCGGCCCCGCGCGGACTTCGACGAGATGCTCGCGCGACACGCCGTGAAGGCCGGGGCGCGGTTGCGGGAGGCGACGTCGGTGACCGGCCCGCTGCGCGACGAGCGCACCGGGCGGGTGATCGGGGTGACCGCCCGCTCGGGGGTGGACCGGGCGCCGGTGAACTTCCACGCGCCGGTCGTCGTCGCCGCGGACGGGAACAGCGCGCGCATCGCGCTCGCGCTCGGGATTCGCCGTCGGGAGGACCGGCCGCTCGGCGTGGCGGTGCGCCGCTACTACCGCAGCCCGCGTACCAACGACGACTTCCTGGAGTCCCACCTCGAGCTTTGGGAGGGCAGGCCGCGGGAGAGCCGGCTCCTTCCCGGATACGGCTGGATCTTCGGTATGGGTGACGGCACCAGCAATGTCGGCCTGGGCATGCTGAACACCGCGACCGCCTTCCAGAACACCGACTACCGGGACCTGCTGGAGCGGTGGCTGTCGCCGCTGCCGGAGGAGTGGGGATTCGGCGAGGAGAACGCGCTCGGGCCGGTCCGCGGTAGCGCTCTGCCGATGGCGTTCAACCGCACCCCGCACTACCAGGACGGTGTTCTGCTCGTCGGTGACGCCGGCGGGATGGTGAACCCGTTCAACGGTGAGGGCATCGCCTATGCGATGGAATCGGGCCGCATTGCGGCGGAGACGATCGTGCTCGCGCTCGCCCGGCACTCGGGGCCGGCCCGTGAGCGGGCGCTGGCCCGTTATCCGGAGATCATCCGGGAGACCTATGGGGGCTATTACACCCTGGGCCGCTTCTTTGTACAGCTCATCGGGAATCCAACCGTGATGGGCCTCGGTACCCGGTACGGACTGCCTCGGCCGACGCTGATGCGCTTCGTCCTGAAGATCATGGCTAATCTCACCGATCCGCAGGGAGGTGATGCCGCCGACCGACTGATCAACGCACTTACCCGGCTGACTCCCGCCTCCTGACTCCCGCCTCCGACGCCCGCCCACCGGCCCGCGACCCTCGACCCGGTCGAGTGAAGCGGATATTCGTCCGGGCCGCGGGCTACGGACGGAAGAGTGTTTCGGCCGCGATCCGCCCGTGCTCGGGTGGGTGCCGCGGCGTTGGTCGGGAGAACAATCCCGGTGCGACCGGGAAAAGAGAGGTCGCGTAGGCTGCACCCGCACTCACGCCGCTGGCCGGGGTGGGAGCGTGAAGTACCGGTTGGCCCGGGAGAGGCGCGTTACGGCGACCGCGCCCGGCGAACCGCCACCAAGACGTCCGCGCCAAACATTTAGAAGGAGAGGAGTTCGGCATGCTTGACAGTTATGTGCCGATCCTCGTTCTGCTCGCGATCGCGATGCTGTTCGCGGTTGGTTCCGTGGTGGTGAGCACCCTGGTCGGCCCGAAACGGTTCAACCGTGCCAAGGTCGACATCTACGAGTGCGGTATCGAACCCGAGCCGGTGCCGGCTGGGCCGCACCGGTTCCCGGTGAAGTACTACATCACCGCGATGCTCTTCATCGTCTTCGACATCGAGATCATCTTCCTGTTCCCGTGGGCCGTCGCGTTCGACAGCCTTGCGGTCTTCGGTCTCGGCGCGATGGTGTCGTTCATGGCGACGATCTTCGTCGCCTACGCCTACATGTGGCGCCGGGGGGGTCTGGAATGGGACTAGAAGAGAAGCTTCCCGGTGGGGTGCTGCTGACCACGGTCGAGATGCTGGCCAACTGGTCACGACGCTCCTCGCTGTGGCCGGCCACCTTCGGCCTGGCCTGCTGCGCCATCGAGATGATGTCGACCGGTGCCGGTCGGTACGACCTGTCCCGCTTCGGGATGGAGGTCTTCCGGGCCAGCCCCCGCCAGGCCGACCTCATGATCGTGGCCGGCCGGGTCAGCCAGAAGATGGCCCCGGTGCTGCGCCAGATCTATGACCAGATGCCCGAGCCCAAGTGGGTGCTGTCGATGGGCGTCTGCGCGAGCAGCGGCGGGATGTTCAACAACTACGCGATCGTGCAGGGCGTCGACCACATCGTGCCGGTCGACATGTACCTGCCCGGATGCCCGCCGCGTCCCGAGATGCTGATGGACGCGATCATCAAGCTGCACGAGAAGATCCTCGCCGGGTCGGTCGCGGGAAAGGTCGAGCACACGAAGATCGGCTCGGCGCCCTACGCCAAGCCCATCGAGGTCGCCACCGCCCAGGCCGGCCTGCCGGCGGGGGCGCTCGACACCCGTACGCTGTCGGTCAACGACCGCAAGCGTTTCAGCATCCCCGAGGGCGCACCGGCCCCGGCCGGCCTCGGCGCCGTCGAGCCCTCGCTGGATGCCCGCCGCCCCGCCGCGATCGCCCCGCCGTCGATCTTCGGCCGAGGCAAGCGGGTGCCGTTCGACGCGAAGCCGACCGACGAGTCCCGGGCCGGTGGTCCCGGCCCGAGCACGGAGACCCTGACCGATGACTGAGCTGGTTCCGGGCAGCGCCGGAGTGCCGGGGGGCCCGGGCGGCCGTCGCCGGGACGCCTTCGGTGCGCGCGGCAGCGGTGACACCTCCGGGTTCGGCGGGCTCGTGCCGCCGGTGCCCAGCCTGGCCTCCAGCGTCAGGCCGTTCGGGGACGACGCCGCGGACTCGGTGTACGACACCCTGGAGCGGGTCTTCCCCGAACTGGGTGACGCCGTCGAGCGCGTCGTGTTCGCGTACGGCGAGCTGACGATCCACGTGCGCCGCGAGCGGCTGCTGGATGTCGCCTGGACGCTGCGCGACGACCCGGGCCTGCGCTTCGAGCTGCTGTCGTCGCTGTCCGGGGTCGACTATCCGGACGACCTCACCGGCCGCCGCCTGCACTCGGTCGTGCACCTGACCTCGATGACCCACCGCCGCCGGCTGCGCGTCGAGGTCTCGGTGGCCGACGGCGACCCGCATGTGCCGAGCCTGACCCCGGTCTGGCCGACCGCGGACTGGCACGAGCGCGAGGCCTACGACCTGTTCGGCATCGTCTACGAGGGCCACCCGGGCCTGGCCCGGATCATGATGCCGGACGACTGGGTGGGCCACCCGCAGCGCAAGGACTATCCCCTCGGCGGCATCGCCGTCGACTACAAGGGCGCGCAGATCCCGCCCCCTGACACCCGCCGGAGCTACTCGTGACCGGGCTGCCGACCAGGCACCGCCCGGGTTGCCCGCCGGAGCGGGTGGAGGCCGAGGCCGCGACTGGTACAGCCGCCCATATCCCGGCTGGCAGGTACACCCGAGCCGACATCCGAGGTTCGCTATGAGCACGCACACCGAGACGCCCGTCGACGCCGCGGGCGGAATGGCACCCGGCGGTCCCGGCGGTCCGGCCGAGCCCGTCACCGGGGCGCAGCCCTACGAGGCAGGCTTCACCGAGTCGTCGGCCGGCCGCGTCTACACCGTCACCGGTGGTGACTGGGAGCAGGTCCTGGGCTCCGGTGAGTCCGACGGCGAGCGCATCACCGTCAACATGGGCCCGCAGCATCCGTCCACGCACGGCGTGCTGCGGCTGGTGCTGGAGATCGAGGGCGAGACGGTCACCGAGACCCGGATCGTCATCGGCTACCTGCACACCGGCATCGAGAAGAGCTGCGAGTACCGCACCTGGACTCAGGCGGTCACCTTCCTGACCCGGGCGGACTACCTCTCCCCGCTGTACAACGAGGCGGCCTACTGCCTGTCGGTGGAGAAGCTGCTCGGCATCACCGACGAGATCCCCGAGCGGGCGACCGTCATCCGGGTGCTGGTCATGGAGCTGCAGCGGATCGCCTCGCACCTGGTGTGGCTCGCGACCGGCGGTATGGAGCTCGGCGCCACCACCGGCATGATCTTCGGTTTCCGTGAGCGGGAGAAGATCCTCGACCTGCTCGAGCTGATCACCGGCCTGCGGATGAACCATGCCTACATCCGCCCCGGCGGCCTCGCGCAGGACATCCCGGACGAGGCGATCCCGCGGATCCGTGAGTTCCTCGTCGACATGCCGAAGCGGATCCGCGAGTACCACGCGCTGCTGACCGGCCAGCCCATCTGGAAGGCCCGGATGGTCGACGTCAACTTCCTCGACGCGGCCGCCTGCATCGCGCTGGGGACGACCGGCCCGGTGCTGCGCGCCGCCGGCCTGCCGTGGGACCTGCGCAAGACCATGCCGTACTGCGGCTACGAGACCTACGACTTCGACGTCCCCACCGCGCTTGAGGGCGACTCCTACGCCCGGTACCTGGTGCGGCTGGAGGAGATGGGCGAGTCCCTCAAGATCATCGAGCAGTGCCTGGACCGGCTGCGGCCCGGCCCGGTCATGGTCGCCGACAAGAAGATCGCCTGGCCGTCCCAGCTCTCGATCGGCTCCGACGGTATGGGCAACTCGCTCGACCACATCCGCAAGATCATGGGCACCTCGATGGAGGCCCTGATCCACCACTTCAAGCTCGTCACCGAGGGCTTCCGGGTGCCGGCCGGCCAGGTCTACACACAGATCGAGTCGCCGCGCGGCGAGCTCGGCTACCACGTGGTCAGCGACGGCGGCACCAGGCCGTTCCGTGTCCACGTGCGTGACCCAAGCTTCGTCAACCTGCAGGCCGTGCCCGCGATGACGGAGGGCGGGCAGGTGGCCGACGTGATCGTCGGAGTTGCCTCCGTGGACCCGGTGCTCGGGGGAGTTGACCGCTGATGCCACTGACCGAACAGACCCGGGCTGCCGCCCGCGAGATCATCGCGCGCTACCCGGAGGGGCGTTCCCGCTCCGCGCTGCTGCCCATGCTGCACCTGGTGCAGTCGGAGGAGGGGGCGGTCACCGCCCAGGGCGTGGACTTCTGCGCCGAGCAGCTCGGCCTCACCCACGCCGAGGTCGGCGCGGTCGCGACCTTCTACACGATGTACAAGCGCCGTCCGGTCGGTGACTGGCTGGTCTCGGTGTGCACGAACCTCTCCTGCCTGCTGCGCGGCGGTGAGGACGTCTACCAGCGGCTGTCGGCGAACCTCGGGGTCGGGCACGACCAGACCACCGAGGACGGCACGATCACGCTGGAGCACGCCGAGTGCCTGGCTGCCTGCGACTACGCGCCGGTCATGACGGTGAACTACGAGTTCTACGACCAGGTCACTCCGGATTCCGCCGAGGGCATCGTGGACGCGCTGCGGCGCGGTGAGCGCCCGGCGCCGACCCGCGGCGGCCCGCTGTGCACGTTCGCCGAGGCGTCCTTCCAGCTCGCCGGGTTCGCCGACCCGCGGCCCGACGGCGTCGCCGGCCCGGGCGTGGGCGACCCGTCGATCGCCGGGGTGGCGATCGCCGAGGCCGGCGGCTGGAAGCCCGAGCACGGCGTCGCCGGCGCCCCGCCGCTGACCCCGCTCCCGTCGACCGCGCCGCCGGCGGCCGCGCCGCAGACGAAGGTGAACTGACCATGCCTGTCACCCCGGTCCTCACCCGGCGCTGGAACGTGCCCGAGTCGTGGACACTGGCGACCTACGAGCGTCTCGACGGCTACCAGGGCCTGCGCCGGGCGCTGGCGCAGGCGCCCGACGACCTCATCAAGCTCGTCAAGGACTCCGGCCTGCGCGGCCGGGGCGGCGCGGGCTTCCCCACCGGCATGAAGTGGGGCTTCATCCCGCAGGGCGACGGCAAGCCGCACTACCTCGTCATCAACGCCGACGAGGGCGAGCCGGGCACCTGCAAGGACGCCCCGCTGATGAAGGCCGACCCGCACTCGCTGATCGAGGGCATCGTCATCGCCGCCTACGCGGTGCGCGCGAACCGGGCCTTCATCTACCTGCGCGGCGAGCTGATCCACGCCGCGCGCCGGCTGCGGGCGGCCGTCGCGGAGGCATACGAGGCCGGCTACCTGGGGCGGGACATCCTAGGTAGCGGTTTCGACCTCGACCTGGTGGTGCACTCCGGCGCCGGCGCGTACATCTGCGGCGAGGAGACCGCTCTGCTGGACTCGCTGGAGGGCCGGCGCGGCCAGCCGCGGCTGCGCCCGCCGTTCCCGGCGACCCACGGGCTGTACGCGTCCCCCACGGTCGTGAACAACGTCGAGACCATCGCCACGGTGCCCTTCATCGTGAACTACGGCGTCGACTGGTTCCGCTCGATGGGGCGGGAGCGGGCGCCGGGCCCGAAGATCTACAGCCTGTCCGGCCATGTGACCCGGCCCGGCCAGTACGAGGCGCCGATGGGCACCACCCTGCGTGAGCTGCTGGAGATGGCGGGCGGTGTGCTCGGCGGCCGGGAGCTGAAGGCCTGGACGCCCGGTGGCTCGTCCACCCCGCTGCTCACCGCCGACCACATCGACGTCCCACTGGACTTCGAAGGTGTGCAGGAGGCCGGGTCGCTGCTCGGCACGGCGGCGTTGATGATCATGGATGAGACCGTCGACATGCTGCCGGTGGTCCGCCGCCTGACCCAGTTCTACGCACACGAGTCGTGCGGCAAGTGCACCCCCTGCCGGGAAGGCACCACCTGGATGGTGCAGATCCTCTCCCGGATGGAGCGCGGCCACGGCGACTCCGACGACGTCGACACCCTCGTCGACGCCTGCGACAACATCTTCGGACGCGCGTTCTGCGCGCTCGCGGACGGCGCCACCTCGCCGATCGTCTCCGGGATCAAGCACTTCCGGAACGAGTTCCTCCCGATCACTCCGGTGGGGCCGTCGGGCTCCACCCCGTCCGGCTCGGCGAACGGCACGGCCGCTGCAGGCAAGGCCGCGGACACGCCGGGCGCCTACGCGGGAGCGCACTGAGATCATGACTGTCGCCCCAGAGAAGCCGGCCGCGCCGGCCGCCCCCGACCACGTCACGCTCACCGTCGACGGCCTCGAGGTGAGCGTGCCGAAGGGCACCCTGATCATCCGAGCCGCGGAACAGCTGGGAATCGAGATCCCGCGGTTCTGCGACCACCCGCTGCTGGACCCGGTCGGGGCCTGCCGGCAGTGCATCGTCGAGGTCGAGGGCCAGCGCAAGCCGGTCGCGTCCTGCACGACCACGGTCGCCGCGGACATGGTGGTGAAGACCCAGCTCACCTCGCCGGTGGCCGAGAAGGCCCAGGCGGGAACGCTGGAGTTCCTTCTCCTCAACCACCCGCTCGACTGCCCGATCTGCGACAAGGGCGGTGAGTGCCCGCTGCAGAACCAGTCGATGGCGAACGGCGCCGCCACCTCCCGGTTCAAGGAGACGAAGCGGGCCTACCCCAAGCCGCTGGCGATCTCCACCCAGATCCTGCTGGACCGCGAGCGCTGCGTGCTGTGCGCGCGGTGTACCCGGTTCTCCGCGCAGATCGCCGGTGACCCGTTCATCGAGCTGTTCGAGCGGGGCGCGGCCGAGCAGGTCGCCGTCAGCGACGGGCAGCCGTTCTCGTCCTACTTCTCCGGCAACACCGTGCAGATCTGCCCGGTCGGCGCGCTCACCAGCGCCGCCTACCGGTTCCGGGCCCGGCCGTTCGACCTGGTGTCGACGCCGACGTCCTGCGAGCACTGCGCGGCCGGCTGCTCCCTGCGCACCGACCACCGGCGCGGCAAGGTGACCCGGCGCCTCGCCGCCGAGGACCCGGCGGTGAACGAGGAGTGGAACTGCGACAAGGGCCGCTTCGCGTTCACCTATGCCCGCCAGGCCGACCGGCTCACCACCCCGCTGATCCGCGACGACAACACCGGTGAGCTGGTCGAGGCCAGCTGGTCCGAGGCGTTGGAGTACGCGGCCCGGGGGCTGGCCGAGTGCCGTGACCGCAACGGTGTCGGCGTCCTGGCCGGCGGCCGGCTGACCCGCGAGGACGCGTACGCCTACGCCAAGTTCGCCCGGCTGGCGCTGCGCACCAACGACGTGGACTTCCGTGCCCGCCCGCATTCCGCCGAGGAGGAGGCCTTCCTCGGCAGCGTCGTCGCGGGCACCGGGATCGGTGTCACCTACGCCGATCTGGAGGCCGCGCCCGCCGTCCTGCTCGTGGCGTTCGAGCCCGAGGAGGAGTCCGCCGTCGTCTTCCTGCGGCTGCGCAAGGCCGCCACCAAGCGCGGCACCGCGGTGCACGCGCTCGCGCCGCTGACCACCCGTGGGCTGCGCAAGCTGGCCGGCACGCTGATCCCGACGCTGCCCGGCGGCGAGGCCGCGGTGCTGGACGAGCTGGCAGCCGGGTCGTCGGCCACCGCCGAGGCGCTGCGCGCGCCCGGCGCGGTGATCCTGGTCGGCTCCCGGGCCGCCGAGTCGCCCGGTGCGCTGTCGGCGGCCCTGCGGCTCGCCGCGGCCACCGGTGCCGCGCTGGCCTGGGTTCCGCGCCGCGCCGGTGAGCGCGGGGCGGTCTCCGCCGGCCTGCTGCCGTCGCTGCTTCCGGGCGGGCGCCCGGTGGCGGACGTCGGCGCCCGCGCCGAGGTCGAGTCCTTCTGGGGCGCCCCGCTGCTCGGCGCGCCGGGCCGGGACACCGCCGGGATCCTGGCCGCCGCCGAGGCGGGCCGGCTCGACGCGGTCATCGTCGCCGGCGTGGACGCCGAGGACCTGCCCGACCCGGCCGGCGCGCTGGCCACCCTGGCCCGGGTGCCGTTCTGCGTGTCGCTGGAGATCCGCCGCTCGTCCATCGCGGCGGTCGCGGACGTGGTGTTCCCGGTCGCTCCGGTCGCGGAGAAGGCGGGCGCGTTCGTGAACTGGGAGGGGCGCCTGCGCCCGTTCCAGCGCGCGCTGGACACCCCCGCACTGCCCGACCTGCGGGTGCTGCACCTGCTCGCCGCCGAGATGGGCGTCGACCTGCTCCTGCCGGACGCGGGCGCGGCCGCGCGGGAGCTGAACGAGCTCGGCCGGGCCGGCGACGAGACCCACCGCGGCCAGCCGCCGACCGACATCGGGCTCGCCCCGGCGACCGCCGGGCCGGGGGAGGCGCTGCTCGCGACCTGGCACCTCAACCTCGACGACGGTGCTCTGCAGGCCGGTGAGACCTATCTCGCCGGGACCGCGCGCCCGCCGCGTCTGCTGCTGTCCGCGGCGACCGCGGCCGAGATCGGAGCGGTCGAGGGCCAGCCGGTCACCGCGAGCACGGCCCGCGGTTCGGTGACCCTGCCGCTGGAGATCACCGAGATGCCGGACCGGGTGGTCTGGGTGCCGACCCACTCGCCGGACTCCCACGTCCGCCGCTCGCTGGCGGAGCACGCCGGGGTGCTGGTCCGCCTCACCACCGACATCACCGGAGGCCGGGCATGACCGGGACCTCGACGCTCCTGCTCGCCGCGAACGTCGGCGACCCGGACACGTCCGTCCTCACCGACGACCCGTTCTGGCTCATCCTGCTCAAAGCGGTCGTGGTCTTCGGGTTCCTGCTCGTGATGACGCTGTTCTCGATCGTCTTCGAGCGCAAGGTCGTCGCGAAGATGCAGCAGCGGATCGGGCCGAACCGGCACGGCCCGCGCGGCTGGCTGCAGAGCCTCGCCGACGGCGTGAAGCTCATGCTCAAGGAAGACATCGTCCCGGCGCTGGCCGACAAGCCGATCTTCATCCTGGCGCCGATCATCTCGGCGGTGCCGGCCTTCGTGGCCTTCGCCTGCATCCCGTTCGGGCCCGAGGTGTCGATCTTCGGCGAGCGCACCCTGCTGCAGCTCGCGGACCTGCCGGTCGGCGTGCTGTACCTGCTGGCGGCCGCGTCGATCGGGGTGTACGGCCTGATCCTCTCCGGCTGGTCCAGCGGGTCGACGTACCCGCTGCTGGGCTCGCTGCGATCGGCCGCGCAGATCATCTCCTACGAGGTCGCGATGGGCCTGGCGTTCGTCGCGGTCTTCATCTACGCCGGCACGCTGAGCACTGCGGGCATCGTGCAGAGCCAGCACGACTGGTGGTACGTCGCGCTGCTCCCGTCGTTCGTCCTGTACGTCATCGCGATGGTCGGTGAGACGAACCGGACCCCCTTCGACCTGCCCGAGGCCGAGGGCGAGCTGGTCGGTGGCTTCCACACCGAGTACAGCTCGATCAAGTTCGCGTTCTTCTTCCTCGCCGAGTACATCAACATGGTCACCGTGTCGGCGATCGCGACCACGCTGTTCCTCGGCGGCTGGCAGCCTCCGCCGATCCCGGGGCTGTCCGGGCTGGACCACGGGTGGTTCCCGCTGATCTGGTTCGTCGCGAAGCTGCTGGCGTTCATCTTCTTCTTCATCTGGCTGCGGGGAACGCTGCCGCGGCTGCGCTACGACCAGTTCATGGCCTTCGGCTGGAAGGTCCTGATCCCGGTCGGACTGGTCTGGGTGTGCGCGGTCGCCACGTTCCGCGCCTACCAGCAGCACGTCACCGACCGGACGCCGTGGCTCATCGGCTTCGGGGTCGTGGTCGGCATCCTGCTCATCATCGCGATCATCGATCCGGGCGCGGCGAAGGCGGCACGGGAGCAGGAGGAGGCCGAGCGGGAACGGGCCGAATCGGCCCCGAGCCTGGAGAACATTCCCTGGCCACCGCCGTCCGGCGGCCCGGCGCGGGCGATGGCCGGGCTAGACAAGGGAAACACCACCGTCATCCCCGCGGGCGCCGGCCCGCGTCAGGAGAGCTGAACCATGGGGATCCTCGACCCCTACAAGGGTTTCGGCGTCACCTTCTCGACGATGTTCAAGAAGCCGACGACCGAGCAGTACCCGGAGTACAAGAAGGAGACGGCGCCGCGGTTCCACGGCCGTCACCAGCTCAACCGGCACCCCGACGGGCTGGAGAAGTGCGTCGGGTGCGAGCTGTGTGCCTGGGCCTGCCCGGCGGACGCGATCTACGTCGAGGGCGCGGACAACACCGACGAGGAGCGCTACTCCCCGGGTGAGCGGTACGGCCGCGTCTATCAGATCAACTACCTGCGCTGCATCCTGTGCGGGCTGTGCATCGAGGCCTGCCCGACCCGGGCGCTCACGATGTCGAACGAGTACGAGCTCGCCGACGACAGCCGCCAGGACCTGATCTTCACCAAGGAGCAGCTCCTCGCGCCGCTGCGGGAGGGGATGGCGCAGCCGCCGCATCCGATGTTCCTCGGCGAGAGCGAGACCGACTACTACACCCGCGACCCGGAGGCCCCGCTGCCCTGGCAGGTCGGCAGCGAGGCGCAGACGGGCGGCGGCACCGCGGCGGACGAGGCCTCGGCCCACGGCGCGGGTTCGGAGCGGGCGCGATGAGCCCGCAGATCCTCGCCCAGGCGGCCGAGATCACCAGCACGTCGAACGGCGAGGCCTGGACCTTCTGGCTGCTAGCGCCGGTGGCGCTGATCGCCGGGCTGGGCATGGTGCTGATGCGCAGCGCGGTGCACTCGGCGCTGCTGCTCGTGGTGAACCTGTTCTGCGTGGCGGTGTTCTACCTGCTTCAGGACGCGCCCTTCCTGGGCTTCGTCCAGATCATCGTCTACACCGGCGCGATCATGGTTCTGTTCCTGTTCGTGCTGATGCTGGTCGGGGTGGACTCCTCCGACTCGCTCGTCGAGACACTGCGCGGCCAGCGGATCGCCGCGGTGATCCTCGGCCTGGGCTTCGCCGGGCTGCTGGTCTTCCCGATCGGGCGGGCGATCGACGGCGGCAGCGCCGCGGGCCTCGACGCGGCGAACTCCGAGGGCAACGTCACGGCGATCGGGAAGCTGCTGTTCAGCGAGTACGTCTTCGTCTTCGAGGCGATCTCGGCACTGCTCGTCGTGGCCGCCATCGGGACGATGGTGCTCGGCCACCGCGAGCACACCGGCGAGAAGCTGACGCAGAAGGAGCGGATGCGCCGCCGCCTCACCGAGGGCGGCCCGATCACCCCGCGGCCCGGGCCGAAGGTCTTCGCGATCAACCCGGATCTGGAGCAGGCCGTGCGCGGCTCCGGGGAGCCGGCGGCCGTCGGCGGCCCGTCCCACGACGAGGGGCCGGACGCGAGCGGTACCGGTACCGGCGGCACCGGCTTCGGTGGTCCCGGCTCGTCCGGGCCTTCCGGTGGGCCCGGCTCCGGCGGGCCCGACGCAGGCGACTCCGGGTCGGGTGGCCCCCAGGCCGGCGGCGGCGGTCAGCATGTCAACGGCTCCGCCGTGGCGGAGGAGGCGGACGGCGCGAACGCTGTCGGCGAGGCGGCGCCGGTCGGCGCGGGCAGCGGGGGTGGCCGGTGAACCCGGCGAACTATCTGATTCTGGCGGGGCTGCTGTTCACCATCGGGGCGACGGGTGTCCTGGTCCGCCGCAACGCGATCGTCGTGTTCATGTCCATCGAGCTGATGCTCAACTCGGTGAACCTGACGCTGGTGACCTTCTCCCGGATCCACGGGACGCTGGAGGGCCAGATCATGGCCTTCTTCGTCATGGTGGTGGCCGCCGCCGAGGTGGTCGTGGGTCTCGCGATCATCCTGGCGATCTTCCGGACGCGCAGATCCGCCTCTGTCGACGACGTGAACCTGCTGAAGTACTGACGCTTTCGACGTACTCGGGACCCTTTTCGACGTATTCGGGCCTCCTCCAGGCCTGTCCCCGGCCGCCGCAGACGCGGCCGCGACCGGGACCTCCGGTCACGGAAGAACGGACGACACTGCAGTGACGCTTTGCGCAACAGGGGCGGCGCGGCCCGGACCACCTGCGGTGGCCCTGGCGCTGGCGCACGCGCCCGGAACCGGCCCACGATGAGCGCTCCCGCGGCCCTCCTCGCGGCCGAGGAGCACGGCGGTGGGGCCGTGCACTACGCCACCGCGTCCGGGGCGTTCTCGCTGACCTGGCTGCTCATCGCACTTCCGCTGGCCGGGGCGGCGATCCTCCTGCTCGGCGGGAAGCGCACCGACCGGTGGGGCCACCTGCTCGGCACGGCCACGGCGGCGGCGTCGTTCGTCGTCGGCCTGGTGCTGTTCTTCGGGCTGCTCGACCGCGGCGGCGACGACCGCGCGGTCTCCCAGCACCTGTTCAGCTGGATTCCGGTCAACGGCTTCCAGGTGGACGTCGGCCTGCTGGTCGACCAGCTCTCCGTCCTGTTCGTGCTGCTGATCACCGGTGTGGGCACGCTGATCCACATCTACTCGATCGGCTACATGTCGCACGATCCGGGCCGGCGGCGCTTCTTCGCCTACATGAACCTCTTCCTGGCGTCGATGCTGCTGCTGGTGCTGGGCAACAACTTCCTGGTCCTCTACGGCGGGTGGGAGCTGGTCGGCCTCTCCTCCTTCCTGCTCATCAAGTTCTGGGAGTACAAGCCCGCGGCGGCCACCGCCGCGAACAAGGCTTTCTACATGAACCGGGTCGGTGACGTCGGCCTGGCGCTCGCGATCATGTTCATGTTCGCCACCGTCGGCAGCACCAACTACGACGACGTCTTCGGCGCCGCCGCAGCGGACGTGATCGGGTACGGGACCATCAGCGCGATGGCGCTGCTGCTCCTGCTCGGCGCCTGCGGCAAGTCCGGCCAGTTCCCGCTGCAGGCCTGGCTCCCGGACGCCATGGAGGGCCCGACCCCGATCTCGGCGCTGATCCACGCGGCGACGATGGTCACCGCCGGCGTCTACCTGATCGTCCGCTCGGCTCCGATCTTCGACCAGACGCAGGCCGCGCGCACCGTCGTCCTGATCATCGGCGCCGTCACGATCATGATCGGGTGCATCATCGGGTGCGCCTACGACGACATCAAGAAGGTCCTGGCGTACTCGACGGTCAGCCAGATCGGCTACATGTTCCTGGCCGTCGGGCTCGGGCCCGCCGGCTACGCGCTGGGCATCATGCACCTGCTGGCGCACGGCTTCTTCAAAGCCGGCCTCTTCCTCGGTTCCGGGTCCGTCATCCACGCGATGGACGACGAGCAGGACATGCGCCGCTACGGCAACCTGCGCAGGTACATGCCGATCACCTGGATCACCTTCGGGCTCGGCTACCTGGCGATCATCGGCTTCCCGGGCCTGTCCGGCTTCTTCACCAAGGACCGGATCATCGAGACCGCGCTGGCCAAGGGCGGCACGAGCGGCTACGTCCTCGGTGGCGTGGCGCTGCTCGGCGCCGGGATCACCGCCTTCTACATGACCCGGCTGTTCCTGATGACCTTCCACGGCGAGGAGCGCTGGGCGCACGACGGGCCGGAGGCGAAGCACCCGCACGAGTCGCCGGCCAGCATGACCGGCCCGATGCTGCTGCTGGCGGTCGGCTCCGTGTTCGCCGGTGGTCTGTTCGTCCTCGGTGACTCGATGCAGAACTGGCTCGCCCCGGTGGTCGGCGAGCACGGCGAGGCCCATCACGACATCTCGCCGGCCGTGGTCACCGCGCTCACGCTGGTCGTCTCGGCCGGTGGTTTCGCCGGCGCCTTCCTGCGCTACCAGCTCCGCCCGGTCGAGGCCGTCGCCCCCACCGACGCCGAGGTCAGCGTGCTGACCGTCGCCGCGCGGCACGACCTCTACGCGAACACGATCAACGAGACCGTCGCCATGCGGCCGGGGCAGTACCTGACCCGCTTCCTGGTGTGGGCGGACAACGTCGGGATCGACGGCTTCGTGCGCGGCAGCGCGGCGGCCATCGGCGGACTGTCCGGCCGGCTGCGACGCACCCAGACCGGCTTCGTCCGGTCCTACGCACTGTCGATGTTGGGAGGTACCGTCCTCGTGGTCGGTGCTCTGCTGCTGACCAGGGCCGGCTGACATGAGTACGGCTCCCTGGCTGACGATCATGCTGATCGTCCCCGCGGTCGGTTCGCTTCTGGTCGCGCTGCTTCCGCGCCGCTCCGCGCTGCTCGCCAAGCAGCTCGCGCTGGCCGTCTCGCTGGTCGTGCTGGTGCTCGCTGTGCTGGCGACCGCCGCCTACGACCCGGACAAGGCCGGCTTCCAGTTCGGCCAGAAGCACGAATGGATCAAGCAGTTCGGCGTCTCCTACTCGGTCGGCGCCGACGGCATCTCGCTGGTTCTGATGCTGCTCGCCGCGCTGCTGGTCCCGGTGGTCGTGCTGGCCTCCTGGGACGAGGCGGACAACGTCAACCGGTCCGTCCCGGCGTTCTTCGCGCTGCTGCTGGCGCTGGAGACGGGCATGATCGGCGTCTTCGCGGCGACCGACGTGTTCCTCTTCTACGTCTTCTTCGAGGCCATGCTCATCCCGATGTACTTCCTCATCGGGAGCTACGGGCCGGTCGAGGAGAAGGCGCAGCGGTCGTACGCGGCGGTGAAGTTCCTGCTCTACAGCCTGTTCGGCGGGCTGCTGATGCTCGCCGCGGTGATCGGCCTCTACGTGCTCTCCTCGCAGCAGTTCGACACCGGCGGCACGTTCGACTTCGCCACGCTGCGCCAGCACCTGGTCATCACGCCGGACACGCAGAAGCTGCTCTTCCTCGGCTTCTTCATCGCCTTCGCGATCAAGGCGCCGTTGTTCCCGTTCCACACCTGGCTGCCCGACGCCGGTGCCCAGTCGCCGACCGGTGGCGCCGTGCTGCTCGTCGGCGTCCTGGACAAGGTCGGCACGTTCGGCCTCATCCGCTACTGCATCCCGCTGTTCCCGGACGCCTCCGAGTACTTCGCGCCGATGGTGCTGGCACTCGCGGTGATCGGCATCTTCTACGGCGCGCTGCTGGCGATCGGTCAACGGGACATGAAACGCCTGGTCGCCTACACCTCGCTGGCGCACTTCGGGTTCATCGCGCTGGGCACGTTCGCCTTCACCTCGCAGGCCGGGACCGGCGCCGTGCTCTACATGGTCAACCACGGCCTGTCGACCGGCCTGCTGTTCGTGGTGGTCGGCTTCCTGGTCTCCCGGCAGGGCAGCCGGGACGTCGGCGCCTACGGCGGCATGGCCCAGGTGACACCGATGCTCGCCGGGGTGTTCCTGATCGCCGGCCTCTCCTCGCTGGCGCTGCCGGGGACGAACAGCTTCGTGAGCGAGTTCCTCGTCCTGGTGGGGACGTTCACCGAGTACCGCGCGCTGGCGATCGTCGCGACCTGCGGGATCGTGCTGGCCGCGATCTACATCCTGTTCCTGTACCAGCGCACGATGACCGGTCCGGTGAAGGACGAGAAGCTTCGCCTCGTCAAGGACCTGAGCGTGCGGGAACGGGTCGTGGTCGCGCCGATGGTGGCGCTGATCATCGGGCTCGGGGTCTACCCGAAGCCGCTGCTTGACATCATCACGCCCGCGGTGACCAGCACGTTCGAGGACATCGGGAAGTCCGACCCGGCCCCGACGGCCCCGGTGGCCGCAACGCAGTCCGGAGGCCATTCGTGAGCGCGGTTTCGACCGTGGTGGCGCAGGGCGTCACACAGAAGATCACACCACCGTCGATCGAGTACTCGGCGCTCAGCCCGATGCTCATCCTCTTCGGCGTCGCACTGGCCGGAGTGCTCGTCGACGCCTTCGCACCGCCGAAGGCGCGGCGGCTGATCCAGCCGCTGCTCGCCGGTGCCGGGTTCATCGGGGCGTTCGTCGCCGTCGTGCTCCTGCACGCCCGCCGGCAGATCCTCGCCGCCGGTGCGGTGGCCATCGACGGCCCGACCCTGTTCATGCAGGGCACCATCCTGGTCTTCGCGGCGCTGGCCGTGCTGCTGGTGGCCGAGCGCTCGCTGGACTCCTCCGGCGGTGCGCTCGTCGCCTCCGCGGCCGTGGTGCCCGGCTCGAAGGGCTCCACGGCGCAGCGCACCTCCCCGGAGGTGCAGACCGAGGCGTACCCGCTGATGGTCTTCTCGGTCACCGGGATGCTGTTGTTCGTCGCGTCGAACAACCTGCTCGTCATGTTCGTCGCGCTGGAGATCCTCTCCCTGCCGCTGTACCTGCTGGCCGGGCTCGCCCGCCGGCGCCGGCTGCTGTCGCAGGAAGCGGCGATGAAGTACTTCCTGCTCGGCGCGTTCTCCTCCGCCTTCTTCCTGTACGGCGTCGCGTTCGCCTACGGCTACGCCAGCAGTGTCGAGCTCGGCCGGGTCGCTGACGCGGTCGGCACGGTCGGGAAGAACGACACCTACCTCTACCTGTCGCTCGCGCTGATCGGGGTCGGTCTCTTCTTCAAGATCGGCGCTGCCCCGTTCCACTCCTGGACGCCGGACGTCTACCAGGGCTCGCCGACGCCGATCACCGCCTTCATGGCAGCCGGTACCAAGGTCGCGGCCTTCGGCGCGCTGCTGCGGGTCTTCTACGTGGCCTTCGGCGGCATGCGCTGGGACTGGCGCCCGGTGATCTGGGCCGTCGCGATCCTCACCATGGTCGTGGGTGCCGTGCTCGCGCTGACCCAGCGCGACATCAAGCGGATGCTGGCCTACTCGGCCGTCGCCCACGCCGGCTTCCTGCTCGTCGGCATGGCCGGGTCGAACTCCGACGGCCTGCGCGGCGCGATGTTCTACCTGGTGACCTACGGCTTCACCACGATGGCCGCGTTCGCCGTCGTCTCGCTGGTCCGGACCGGGGACGGCGAGGCCAGCGACCTGTCCCAGTGGCAGGGCGTGGGCCGCACCTCACCGGTGCTGGCGGGCATCTTCGCCTTCCTGCTGCTCGCACTCGCCGGAATCCCGCTGACCAGCGGCTTCACCGGCAAGTTCGCGGTCTTCCAGGCCGCGATCGACGGTGACGCGACCCCGCTGGTCATCGTGGCGCTCGTGTGCAGCGCGATCGCCGCGTTCTTCTACGTCCGTGTGATCGTTGTCATGTTCTTCTCCGAACCGCTCGCCGACGGTCCTGTCGTCGTCACCCGACCGACGCTGACCTTCGCGACAGTGGGGATCGGCGCGCTCATGACGCTTCTGCTGGGTGTTATTCCACAGCCGCTTCTCGACCTGGCGAACACCGCAGCGACCTCCGGCTTCGTACGCTGATGGTGGTATGAGCGCTATCGGGTTGGACGTGATGGGGATCAGGGCTGACCCTGATCTGGAGAAGGCTGTCCGGGTGGGGCTGGCCGCGGTCGAGGAGATGCTGCGGCTTTCCGTCCACAGCGAGTTCTCCTTTGTCACCGAGGCCTCGCGGCACCTCGTTGACGCGGGTGGCAAGCGGTTCCGGCCGATGGTCGTGCTGCTGGCCGCCCAGTTCGCCGATCCTGAGGCGGCCGGCGTCGTGCCGGCCGCCGTCGCGATCGAGCTGACGCACCTTTCGACGCTTTACCACGACGACGTGATGGACGAGGCGCCGCTGCGGCGCGGAGCGGCGTCGGCGAACGCGCGCTGGACGAACACCGTCGCGATCCTCACCGGCGACTTCCTGTTCGCCCGCGCCTCCGAGATCACGGCCGACCTGGGCCCGGAGGCGACGCGCATTCTCGCCCGCACCATCGCGACGCTGTGCGAAGGGCAGATCCGGGAGACCGTCGGCCCCGGGCCCGGTCAGAACCAGATCGAGCACTACCTGCGGGTCATCACCGACAAGACCGCGTCGCTGATCGCCACCTCGGGCCGGCTCGGCGCGATGCTGGCCGGCGCCGACCGGGTCACGGCCGACGTCCTGGCGGCCTTCGGTGAGCGGTTCGGTGTCGCCTTCCAGCTCTCCGACGACATCATCGACCTCGCGTCGCCGACCGAGACCTCCGGGAAGACCCCCGGAACCGATCTGCGCGAGGGAATTCCGACGCTGCCCGTCCTTTACGCCCTGGAGGGCGACGACGCGGGTGCGCGCCGGCTGCGCGACCTGCTCGGCGCGGACCCGTGGGCGGGCTCCGGGGTGACCGAGAGCGCCGTCGTGGAGGCGCTGGAAGTGCTGCGGGAGCATCCCGCGATGGACCGGGCTCGAGCGGAGCTGGCGCGCTGGTCGGGCGAAGCCCGGGCGTGCCTCGCCCCGCTGCCCGACGGTCCCGCGAAGACGGCTCTGGAGTCGCTGGCCGACTTCGTCGTCGACCGCACCAGCTGACCACGGCACCAGCTGACCACGGCACCAGCTGACCACACGGCACCAGCTGACCACACGGCACCAGCTGAAGGCCGGACCAGCTGAGGGTCAGCTGACACAATCACCGCACCGGCCGACCCCGGCTCAACTCTCCTCGGGGTCGGCTTCGGTTGCTGGAGCCGCTATCGGCATCGGACCCCTGCGGCTGCTGTTGCTGCCGGCCGGTTCCGAGGATTCCGGCTGCCAGAACGACCGGAATCCTCCAACCTTCGGCCTTCGCCTCTTCGGATACCGAAGCGGAGCAGCGAACGCCGATCCGCTGGGATCGGCGTTCCGGACTGAACCTCTGACCGGGGAGCTCCCTTGGACACGGGGAGACACCGGTTACGCGGAGGAGGACGTCACTCGACGGTGATGGACGGGATGCTGACATCCCAGATCGGCGTGACCTCCACCGGATCCGGGTTGAACGGCAACGAGCCCTCGTCGGAGGTCTGCGTAGCCGTCGTCGTCGCGGACGGAGTCGTCGAGGTTGCCGAGGTCGTCGGCCGCCGCGTCGCGGTCGCCGTCGAACTCGGCGCCGTGGTGCTCCCCGAGGCCGCCGAAGTCGCCGTGGGAGTGGACGCCGGTGTGGTCGTGGGCTTCGGTTCCGACTGGTCCGGGCTCGCCGAAGCGCTCGGCGTCGGCGTGGGCACCCCCGGAGTGCTCGGGCCGGACGTCTCGTCGTCCGGGGTGTCAGTTCCGTTCGTCGGGGTCGCCGCCGCGGTGGTCTGCGGAGTGAGCGGCACGAACGGAAGCTCGTAGCCGGACAGGTCGTCGCTCTCGCTCTCGGCGGCGACGCTCTGCTCCGGCGACGGAGCCTGGGCGGCCGCGGGCGTCTGAGTGGTGTGGTATTGCGACGAGTAGCGCGAGACCTGCAGGTAGTCGGTCTCCGTCGGGGTGGAACCCTCGTCGGAGGCGGTGGGCCCGGTGGTCGCGGTGGGCTGGGGCGTCGGCAGCTCGGTGCGGCTGCTGCTGCGGGACGCCTGCGTGTCGGCCGAGCCGAACGCGTCGCGCGCCTGGTCCGCCTGGACGAGTGGGTTGGCGCCGGTGGTGGGCCCGGCGGAGATCA
The DNA here is from genome assembly GCF_001306465.1 of Frankia sp. R43. Taxonomy (NCBI): domain Bacteria; kingdom Bacillati; phylum Actinomycetota; class Actinomycetes; order Frankiales; family Frankiaceae; genus Frankia; species Frankia sp. R43. The sequence goes on from NZ_LFCW01000010.1 coordinate 44,431, forward strand.
CCGGCGTCTCCGCGGTGAGCGCCATACCGGTCACGATCGCCGAAAGCCCGGCGAGTGAGGCCGTGCCGGCGACGACCAGGCGGGTGCGGCCCGGCGCGCGGCGGGGCGCGGGGGCCCGGTGTGCGCCCCGGCCCGTCGCCGAGCCCGGCCGGGTGCCGTTCTGACGCGGCACCACCACCGGCCGCGGGCCGGCTCCAGCGGCTGGCGCGGACGGCGGCATCGGCTCGAACAGCGACCCGGCTGGACGCTCCGACCGGGCTGGACGCTCCGACCCGGCCGGACGCACCGGCCGGGCCGGCTCGAAGGCGGAGAACCGGGCCGTGTGCGCGGTACGGGCGGGCCTGACCGACGAGCTGGTCGAGATCGGGCCGGTGAGGGTGTCGATCTCCCCGGGCGGCAGGACCGGCGGCCGCGGCGGCGGTGAGCGCCTGGGGAGCGAAGCCGTCCCCGCCGAGGGGTTGCTGCTCCACTCACTGGTCACCCAGCCCGAGCGTGGCTCGGACCGCGTGCGCCTCGGAAGATCGTTCCACTGCGCGGACGCAGACGCGGTCGCCGGCGTGGCGGAGCCCGGAGCGGGAGCACGCTCGGCCGGTGCGGACTGGGGCGGAACCGGCCGGCGGAACTCGCCGGTGGTCTCGGCGCCCCGGCTGTGCCGGCCCGCGGAATGGCTACCCACGCTGGCCGCCCGCTGCCGCCAGGGCGCAGAACATGGCCTGGATTAACGGTGAGCCCCGGTGACGGGCTCGGTGATCTCGCACTGCGTAAGCCCGCACTGCGCCTCCGGCTGCTTTGGTGTTGTGAGCCCCCCCCGGGCCACACGGCACCCCCACCCGGGGGTCACCATACCGCATGCTGATCAGAAGGCCGCAACTAATGCATACATCCACTAATCGGGCAATCGGTGCAGATGGCACTTCTGGGCGTGCTGGGAGCAGGCGGTGCAACGGCTGACTCTCGAACGACCGGCGCTCCAGACGGCGAAGGCCGGGGCGGTAGTTCGCCACCCCGGCCTTCTAAGCACCACCGCTACCCGTCACCTGGACGGATCGGTCAGTTGATGGTCCAGGTCTCGTTGCCCGAGATGAGCCCGGCCAGATCGCCCTTGCCCAGCTTGGTGCGAGCCTGCGCCACCTGGTCGTTGAGCGCCTCGTCGTAGGTCGGCATGTCGACGTTGCGGAACACGCCGATGGGGGTGACCCCGTGCGCGTCTCCGGTCAGCCGCGACAACGCGAACGCCTGGCTCGGGTCGAGGTTCGCCGCGTCGTGCACGAGGACGTTCTCATCGGTCGCCGCGCAGACCTCCAGGCCGCCCGACGCCGCGCGCCGAATGCCCTTGTCCCGCTCCGCGCCGAAGAGCAGCGGCTCGCCGTCGACCATCTTCAGCGTCGCGTCGTCCCGGGTGTCCCGGTCCTTCAGCGCCTCGAACGCGCCGTCGTTGAAGATGTTGCAGTTCTGGAAGATCTCGACGAACGCGGTGCCCGGGTGCTCCGCCGCCGCGCGCAGCGTCGCGGTCAGGTGGGCCCGGTCCGAGTCGATCGACCGGGCGACGAAGGTCGCCTCCGCGCCCAGCGCCAGCGACGCCGGGTTGTACGGGCGGTCGAGCGAGCCGAACGGCGTCGACTTGGTGATCTTCCCGACCTCGGAGGTCGGCGAGTACTGCCCCTTGGTCAGGCCGTAGATCCTGTTGTTGAACATCAGGATCTTGAGGTTGACGTTCCGGCGCATCGCGTGGAGCAGGTGGTTTCCGCCGATGGACAGGGCGTCACCGTCTCCGGTGACCACCCACACCGACAGGTCCGGCCGCGATGTGGCCAGCCCCGTCGCGATCGCCGGCGCGCGCCCGTGGATGGAGTGCATCCCGTAGGTCTGCAGGTAGTACGGGAAGCGCGAGGAGCATCCGATGCCCGAGATGAACGCGATGTTCTCCCGGGCGATGCCCAGCTCGGGCAGGAAGCCCTGGACGGTGGCCAGGATGGCGTAGTCGCCGCATCCCGGGCACCACCGGACCTCCTGGTCGGAGGTGAAGTCCTTGCGGGTGAGCTGGTTCGGCGTGGTGGGGATCAGGTCGAGGAGCCGGTTGGAGATCCCGCTGCCGTTCGTCGTCACGGTCACTGGTTGATCACGTCCTCCAAGACGCCCGCGAGTTCCGCGGCCTTGAACGGCAGTCCGCGGACCTGGTTGTACCCGATCGCGTCCACCAGGAACTGCGACCTGATCAGCATGCGGAGCTGACCGAGGTTCATCTCGGGAATCAGCACCTTGTCGTAGGAGCGCAGCACCTCGGCCGTGTTGGCCGGGAACGGGTTGAGGTGGCGCAGGTGTGCCTGGGCCACGTGCAGGCCCTTGGCCCGCACCCGGCGGCAGCCGGCGGCGATCGGCCCGAAGGTCGACCCCCAGCCGAGCACGAGGACGTCCGCCATGCCGGACGGGTCGTCGACCTCGAGCGGGGCGATGTCGCGCGCGATGCCCTCGACCTTCGCCTGGCGCAGCCGCACCATCCGGTCGTGGTTCGCCGGGTCGTAGGAGATGTTGCCCGACCCGTCGGCCTTCTCCAGACCGCCGATCCGGTGCTCCAGCCCTGGGGTGCCGGGAACAGCCCAGGGGCGGGCGAGCGTCTCGGGGTCGCGCAGGTAGGGCCAGAACTCGGGGCCCTTGGGCCCTTCGTGGTTCGGCTCGGTGGTGAAGGTGACCGTGAGGTCCGGGAGCTCGTCGATCGTCGGCAGCAGCCACGGCTCGGAGCCGTTCGCCAGGTAGCCGTCGGAGAGCAGGAAGACCGGCGTGCGGTACTTCGTCGCGATCCGGGCGGCTTCCACCGCGGCGTCGAAGCAGTCGGCCGGCGAGCGCGGCGCGATGATCGGCACTGGGGCCTCGCCGTTGCGGCCGAACATCGCCTGCAGCAGGTCGGCCTGCTCGGTCTTCGTCGGAAGGCCGGTCGACGGGCCGCCGCGCTGGATGTCCACGATCAGCAGCGGCAGCTCGAGGCTGACCGCGAGACCGATCGTCTCGCTCTTGAGCGCGACACCCGGGCCGGAGGTCGTCGTCACGCCCAGCGACCCACCGAACGAGGCGCCCAGCGCTGCGCCGATGCCGGCGATCTCGTCCTCGGCCTGGAAGGTCCGGATGCCGAACTGCTTGTGCTTGCTCAGCTCGTGCAGGATGTCCGACGCCGGGGTGATCGGGTAGGTGCCGAGGAACAGCGGCAGCTTCGTCAGCTCACCGGCCGCGATCAGCCCATAGGACATCGCGATGTTGCCGGTGATCCGCCGGTACGTGCCCGCCCGCATCCGGGCCGGGGCGACCTCGTAGGTGACCGAGAAGGACTCGGTGGTCTCGCCGTAGTTGAAGCCGGCGCGGAAGGCGGCGATGTTGGCCGCCGCGATCTCCGGCCGCTTGGCGAACTTCTTCTTGAGGAAGCCCTCGGTGCCGTCGGTGGGGCGGTGGTACAGCCAGCTCATCAGGCCGAGCGCGAACATGTTCTTCGCCCGCTCGGCCTCCTTCTTGTTGACCGCGCCGGCGACGCCCTCGGCCGCGTTGACAGCGTTGATCGTCATCGAGGTCAGTGGGACCCGGTGGACGGTGTAGCTGTCGAGCGTCCCGTCCGTCAGCGGGTCGTCCGCGTAGCCGGCCTTCTTGAGGTTGCCGCCGGTGAACGCGTCGGTGTTGACGATCAGGTCGGCCCCGGGCGGCAGATCCTTGAGATTCGCCTTCAGCGCGGCCGGGTTCATCGCGACGAGGACGTCCGGGGCGTCGCCCGGGGTGAGAATATCGTGATCGGAGAAATGGAGCTGGAAGCCAGAAACTCCGGCCGGCGTGCCGGCTGGCGCCCGGATTTCCGCAGGAAAGTCCGGAAGCGTGGACAAATCGTTGCCGAATGCCGCTGTCTCGCTCGTGAACTGTTCTCCGGTGAGCTGCATACCGTCGCCGGAGTCGCCGGCGAACCGCACGACGACCCGGTCGAGCCGGCGGGTCTCCCTCTCCCTGACCTGCTCAGACACCTTAAGTAACCTCCTCAGGTACTACCCCAGCGTACCGGGCGGCTCAATACGGCACGAGGATCGTGCCGCCTGGTGGCACTGGCAAGGGTGTTGCGTCGTGGCTTGCGGTCGGATTATCCCGGCCACCCCCCCTTGCTGGCCGTGCGCGACTGGTTGCGGTATGCGATTTCTGGTAACGGTGCCGAGTCCGGCTGAAGTGGAGTTGCCGGGTAGCTCGGCGGAGCTGGTCGATCATGCTCCGACAGGCCGGGACCTTACGCTCCCAACACGCCGGACATGAGTCATGTGATCAGTCTGGCCCGCTGGGCGTGATCGCCGCTGTGGCCGCCAGTAGGCCCACCACGTGCGGCATCACCGACCTGCACGCACCCTGACGGGTGTCCGCAGGCGGACACCCGGGTCGGTGGTCCGTCCGGCCGTCCGGTAGGCCCCCCGGTCGTGCCTGACCCGCCGGCGGGCGGCACGCCGCCGGCGCCGGCGGACGACCGTGACGATGCCTGGCCGGGTGTGTCCGAAGGGGGGATCTATTCAGCGTCTCTCGCTTCCTGGGGTGTGTCCCGAGGCGTGGCGGCCGAGTTGTCGGTGAAACGACCATCTGGCCTGGTGGTGGTATCACCGACTGGTCTGACGGTGATATCACGGCGCCGCCGTCAGCGGGTCGTCAGTGGCGGGCCGACTCTCTTCCGGACGTTCGTCGGTATAGCAGTGACTGCCTGGAAGCAGCACTGCGACCCGGAGTCGTCAACGATGAGCATTGCACGCCAACGGCTCGCGGCGGGTCCTCAGTCATTCGGATGGAGCGACGGTGGAGCACGTCACCTGGGGTGGTATCCGCTCGAAACCGGACGTGTACGGAACGCCATAGTGGGATCGCGGAGGCGGCAGACCTGGCCACGTTGGACGGACGGTCGCGGCCGAGTAAGTTTCCGCTCAGTAGGTTTCACCCTGAATGGCGGCGGAGAAGGCCGTCCGCACCTGGTCTGGCGAACAACCGATCGATCCATTGGAAGTCAGGTGGGTCCGGATGCCGGGCCGCCGGGCCGGAGCGGATTTGCTGACATATCGTGATCTTCGGTCGGCCTGGAAGACCTTCGCCGTCCCGGCGACCACAATCCTCAGGCCCTGCCCAGTCCGACAGCCACGCTCGCGGGTGGCCTCGTGGTCGGGTACGTCGCCTGGCCCCGGCCGCACCGCCCGGACGGCACCCGGAAGGTATTCGGGAGAGTGATGGAGAGCATGCGTCCGGGGCTACCGGTCACCGGCCAGCCGGTCACCGGCCAGCCGATCACCGGGCTGTCGATCGCCATCGTCGGGCCGGGTCGGGCCGGCGCGGCGGTGGGCAGGGCGCTCGTGACCGCGGGTCATCAGGTGCGCGCGATCCACAGCCGGACCCAGGCCGGGCGGGAGCGGGCTGCGGCCCTGTTCCCCGCTGCTGAGATCTGCGTCACACCGGCCCAGGCGGCCGCCCTCGCCGACGTGGTCCTACTCGGGGTTCCGGACGACAGCATCGAACAGACGGCCGCGCGGATCGCGCCCGGCGTCGCCCGCACCCCCGCCGTGCTCGTCGCCCATCTGAGCGGGCGCCATGGGATCGCGCCGCTCGCACCGGCGGCCGAGGTGGGCGCCCGGCCGGCCGCGATCCATCCGATCATGACGCTGACCGGTGCGGCGACCGACCCCGACCGGCTCGTCGGCGCGACCTTCGGGGTCACCACCGCGCCCGGGGACGAGGACACGGCCGGGCTCGTCCGCCGCCTGGTGGAAGGCATCGGAGGCCGGGTCGCGGTCATTCCCGAGGAGCGACGCGCGAGCTACCACGCGGCGCTGGTGCTGGGGGGCAACTTTCTGGCCACGCTGGTCACGGCTGCGGGGCAGCTGCTCGCCGCCGCGGGCGTCCCCGATCCGGCGCAGGCGCTCGGACCGCTCCTGCGGATGTCGCTCGACAACGCCCTGGCACACGGGGAGGACGCGATGACCGGTCCGGTCCGACGCGGGGATGTCGGCACCGTCACCGCGCAGTGGTCGGAACTGACGCGCCGGGACCCCCACCTCGCGGACGCGTACGGCGCGCTGGCGGTGTTGACGGCCGACCGCCTCGAGCGGTCCGGCCTGCTGCCCGCCCGGACCGCCGCCGCGCTACGGGCCGGCGTGGCCCGCCCGGACGACAGTCCGCATGGCCCGTGAGAGCGGGGACAGCGGGGACAGCGGGGGTGGCGGCTCGGCGTGGACGCCCGAGCGTTGGGAACGAGGAGTGTCAGGTCCTTCGTTGATGTAGTCGCAACAGGTCGACAGGACGGATGCGCGACAGCCATGCCTCATCGCAGTCTCAACGGGCTGAAGACGGCCCTTCTCCTTGGCGTGCTCTCCGCAGTGATCGTGTGGTTCGGCTCGCTGTTCGGCCAGCACGGGCTCGTCATCGCGGTCGTTCTCGCCGTCGTGATGAACGCCGTCTCCTACTTCTACTCGGACCGGATCGCATTGCGGGCGATGCGGGCCTATCCGGTCAGCCAGGTCCAGCAGCCTCGGCTCTACGCGATCGTGCAGGAACTCGCGACCAGGGCCCGCATGCCGATGCCACGGCTGTACCTGAGCCCAACCGCCTCACCGAACGCCTTCGCCACCGGTCGCAACCCTCGCAACGCCGCGGTGTGCTGCACCGAGGGAATTCTCGAGATCATGGACGATCGTGAGCTTCGCGGCGTGCTCGGCCATGAGCTCAGCCACGTGTACAACCGCGACATCCTGATCGCCTCGGTCGCCGGCACCCTGGCGGCGATCATCGTCTACATCGCGAACATGATGCAGGTCTTCGCCTTCTTCGGTGGCGGTCGGGACGAGGACGGCCCAGGCGTGGCCGAGATGCTCGCGATCATCATTGTCGGGCCGATTGCCGCGTCAATCATTCAGCTGGCGATCAGCCGTGCCCGTGAATACCAGGCAGACGAATCCGGGGCGACGCTGACGGGCGACCCGCTCGGGCTGGCCAGCGCCCTGCGCAAGCTGGAAGCGGGGACGGCGGCGCGTCCGATGCCCGCGAACTCCCGGCTGGGCCCGGCCTCCGCCATGATGATCGCGAACCCGTTCCGCGGAGGCGGTGTGGCCAAGCTGTTCTCGACCCATCCGCCGCTAACCGAGCGAATCGCCCGGTTGGAGCAGCGCGCCCGGATGAATCCGTACCGGTAGGGCGGCCCGGTCGGGTCCGTTCGGTCCGCTCCCGGCCCCGACCGCGGACCGGATGGGCGCGCCCGGCATGGAACGGGTACGGCGGGCGGGTGTGAGAAGCCACATGTCGGGCACATCAAGTTCACTGTGGTGAAATAGAGAGACCCGCGGAAGGCACGCTGCGCCGCGCGAATGAGAGTAGTCTCAAAGTTCCCAGGACAGCGGCGGAGCGTACCCCCCAGGTTCCGCCGCCTGCACCCCGCCCGAAACCCCCCATCGGGCGGGGTGCACTTTTTCTGGGGAACATCGCCGGGAGCGCCCGAAGCGCTCCCGGCCCGGTCAGCCGCCGGAATCCTCGCACACGCTTCTTCCCGTGCATATGCGCGTGAATTTGCCCGGTACGGGCTGTCGCGTGCGCGACTGTTGCTGACGAAACGGTGAGCCTTTTCCGTCTCCCGGGCCAGGACCAGGGGCGCCACAGGTCCGAGTCGATGACGGTAAAGGCTCAATCTCACATTCGTCGGCTGCCACCAGATGTGCGGGCCACGGTTCAGCGGTAGTTGACAAACTGCAACGGGACCTCGAAGTCCTCCTCCTTGAGGAGCTGGATGACCCGCTGCAGGTCATCCCGCTTCTTCCCGGTGACGCGCAGCTGGTCACCCTGGATCTGCGCCTGCACGCCCTTCGGCCCGTCCGCACGGATCTTCTTCGCGATCGCCTTGGCCTTGTCGTCCGCGATGCCCTGCTGCACGGTGACCGTCAGCCGGAACTCCTTGCCGGACTGTCGGGGCTCGCCGTACTCCAGGGACTTGAGCGAGATGCCGCGCTTCACGCACTTCTCCTGGAGCACGTCCAGGACGGCCTTGACCCGCTCCTCGCTGTTGGCCTGCAGCTGGATCGCCTCGCCGGAGAGCTCCGCGGACGCGCCGGTGTCGCGGAAGTCGAACCGGGTCCTGATCTCCTTCGCCGTCTGGTTGACCGCGTTGTCGATCTCCTGGGTGTCGACCTTGCTGACGATGTCGAAGGACGGATCTGCCACGGGCACGGACCTCCTGGGTCGAGTCGTTCGGTGCGGGCGACGGGCCCCGCGACCCGCGGGCACGCGTCGCGGGGCCCGCCGGGGGATGTACTTGGGGACCCTCCCGTCAGCATGCTCGGAGCAACCGGTATGCTTGCCGAGTACGGCAGGTTGCCCGAGTGGCCAAAGGGAGCGGTCTGTAAAACCGTCGGCTCAGCCTACGATGGTTCGAATCCATCACCTGCCACCACCCCGGGCTACCCGGGGGACACTCTTTGACTCAGGCCCGGAGGAAACCCTCCGGGCCTGAGTCGTTCCCAGCGCCGTTCCCGCCATCAGCGAGCGGGACGAGAACGAGCGGGATCAGGGCGGGCCGGCGAGCCGTAGAGTCGCCAGGTGTGGCCGACATCGACGCGCTGGCTGCCCGAGTCCGGGCGGCATCCCATCTGACCGGCACCTTCGTCCTACGGTCGGGGCGCACCAGTACGGAGTACTTCGACAAGTACCTGTTCGAGGCTGAGCCCGCGCTGCTGGCGGAGATTGCTGCCGCGATGGCGGAGCACCTCCCGGCCGGGACGGAACTTCTCGGTGGGCTCGAGCTCGGCGGCATCCCGCTGGTGACACTGCTTTCGGCGCGGACCGGCCTGCCGGCCAGGTTCGTGCGCAAGAAGGCCAAGGAGTACGGCACCCGGCAGATCGCCGAGGGCGGCGAGATCGCGGGCCGGCGGGTCGTTCTGGTCGAGGATGTCGTGACCAGCGGCGGTGCCGTGCTGGACGCCACCCGGGTGCTGCGGGAGCAGGGCGCGATCGTGGAGGACGTCCTGTGCGTCATCGACCGGCAGGAGGGCGGTCGCGAGCGGCTCGCCGAGATCGGTCTCACGCTGCGCCCCGCACTCACCCGGGCCGACCTTGAAGCGGCGGAGCCTCGGGGGTGACCGGGGGCGTTCCGGGCAGCGGCGTCGGCAGCGCGGGCGGTCCGGGCCGGGCACCGACGCTGTTCGTCTACGGAACGCTGCGGTTTCCCGAGGTCGTCGAGGCACTGCTCGCGCGGCGTCCGGTCATGAGCCCGGCCTCGGCCGCGGGGTGGCGGGCCGCGGAACTGCGGAGCCAGACCTATCCGGGGCTGGTTCCCGCCGGTCCCACCGAGATCTGCGCCGGCGCCTGCCTGCACGGCCTCACCTGGGCGGAACGTGAACTGCTCGACCTGTTCGAGGGCGACTACTACGAGGCACGCGAGGTTTCGCTGGTAGGTGGCGAAGTCGCTGTCGCGTACCTGTGGCGGGGACCCGTGGCGCAGGTACCGGTGTTGGCCTCGAACTGGGACGCAGGCCGGTTCGCGGCGAGGCATCTCGCCGAGTTCGTCCGGCGCTGCCAGCAGTGGCGGGCCCAGGTCGTGCCGAGGCCGCCGCGGTGACAGGTGCCGCGGCGGCCCCGGCGGTCAGGACGTCGATGACCTGGCCAGGACGTCATGGACTACCAGGACGTCAGGGACGGTCAGGACGTCATCGGTCGAGGTCATCGGTCCGGGTCGGCGGTTCCTCGCCGCCTCGGTGACCGACGTCGCCCTGGACGTTCCGGTAGCCGGTGTCCGGGCGTTCGGCTCCGAGGTGTTCGGAGGTTCCGGCGCCGGAGCGGGTGCCCGGGCCGGCGGTGGTCGGCTGGAAGAAGTCGCCGCCGGAGCCACTGTTGCGCGCCGCGCCACCGCTGTCACCTGCCGCGCGGTCTCCGTCGCCGGTCGCGACGGCGCCACCTCGGGTTCGCGGACCGGCACCGCTGGAGCTACCCGCGTAGGCGCCGCTGCGGACCTGCTCCGCGGAGCCCCGCGCCAGGCCGGGACGGTCTCCTGGGTAGGGCTGCACCGCTCCGCCTGTGCTGACCCGGCTCGGGTAGGTCGCCAGCGCGTAGATCACCAGGATGTCGAGCGCGATGATGACCACCGACCAGACCGGGAACGCGGCGAGGAAGGCCAGCTGACCGATGGCGTTCAGCGCGGCGATGATGATTCCGACCCAGCGGGCGAGCTCGTTGCCGGCCGCGATGGCGAACGCGATGCACATCTCGACGATGCCGACCGCGATCCAGAGCCAGCCCCAGAACGTGGTGCCGGCGTAGATCACTCCGTTGCCGTTCGAGCTGGAGCTCAGGTTGTCCACCACCACGACGTAGTCGCGCAGGGACGCGATGCCGTAGATGAGGTTGTGGAAACCGACGATGAACATGACGACGGCGGCGAAGATCAGCCAACCGTCCGTGCTGCGTGCCTGCCGCAGGTCTACCATCTGGTCCTCCCGGCTGCGCGGCAACGCTTTCTGTAGCCAGGCGGCCACCCTGCGCCGCACGCGAGTCAGATACCCCCGCTGGCCTACGTCACTCCCCGCGCCCGGCCGACTCCCACGATCCGCGCGCACCGGCGCGATCCGTGGCACCGCGCCGACCCGTGCTCAGGGCGCCAGCGCGGTACCCGCGGCCCCGGCGGCTCCCGCTCCCGCGGCTGCGGCTCCGGCGGCTGCGGCTCCGGCGGCTGCGGCTCCGGCGGCAGGGGCTCCGGCGGCAGGGGCCGCACCTGTGGCGCCAACTGTGGCCGGCAGCAGCGCGACCGAGTTCGTCGCCGCCATCCAACGCAGCCGGCCGAACTGGAACGCGCTCTCCCGGCCGCCGGGCACCGAGTACTCGTCCGTGACCGGCAGCCCCAGGCTCGACACGGAACCGCCGAGATCCAGGTAGTGCCGCAGGATCTGGCCGTGCACCTCGTGCGCGCCGGTGGCCAGGCTCCAGTAGATCCAGCCGCCTTCGAACATCGCCTGATGCGCGCCGGGTGCCGCGGCCCACTCGACGTCGCTCAGCGGGCGCTTCAGGAAGCTGTCGGAGCCGCCGAGGGCCAGGTACTTCCGGGCCACCTCGCCGTGCAGCGCCCGTGCTCCGGACCGGACCGACCAGAAGAGCAGTCCGTTCGTGAACGGCCGCCAGCGTCCGCCGCCGCCGGCCGCGAGCTCCGTGTTGGTCGGGGCGCCCAGGGCTATCCGCATGAGACCGCCCGAGGCGTACCTCTTGTCGAGCTCGGACTGGGTCCCGTCGGCGAGCGCGGCCAGAGAGGCGGGCGAGCAGCAGGCGGCGTTCATGTCGACGTTCCCGATGATGCCCGGGACGTCGCCGGACGAGCTGTACTGCCAGATCGCCCAGTTGGACCAGCCGCCGGGGAGCCATCCCGGAGTGTCCTCGTTGTTGTAGATCGCGAACCAGAACGGATAGAGGGCGAAGTCGTCCGTGTCGGCCATGTGGTCCGTCCAGAACGAGCGGTAGGTGTAGATGATGGGTGCGCGGCCGGTCTGGGTCTCGATCTCCTCGAGGAAGGCCCGGGTCCACGCGGCGAGCGCGACCGGGTCCAGGCCGCCGGTCGTCTCGAGGTCGAGGACGGGGGCCAGATGCCCGGCCGAGCGAGTGAGACCTGTCACAGCCAGGAAGTGCCGTGCCTGGTCGACCGCGGTGGAGATCGGGGCCGCCGGGCGGGCGTAGTGGTAGGCGCCCACGGTGAGCCCCGCCAGCCCGGCCGCGTCGCGGTCCGCGGCGAAGTACGGGTTGGTGTACTCGGTGCCTTCGGTGGCCTTCACGATCGCGAAGCTCACCCCGGAGGCCTTGACCGCGTTCCAGTCGATCGGTGCCGAGCCGGGGTGCTGCCACGAGGCGATGTCGACGCCCTTGGGCCAGGTGGGAGACGGTGCCGCGGAGGCAGTCGGTGCGGACAACGCGACCGCGGTGACGGCGACCGTCGCCGCGCTGAGAACGCGCACGGAGAACCGGCGGGCGTTGCGCAGCCGCCAGGCGGCGACCGAGCGATGGATCACAGCCGGATCGTCGTCATCCTGGCCACCGGGCCGGCCGGTCGCCTCCGCGCCGGTCGCCTCCGCGCCGGTCGCCTCGGCGCCGGTCGCCTCGCGGCCGATCTCCTCCCGGCCGACCGTCATCCTCGCGCGGGCCCTGTCCGTGGCCGGCTTCCGGTCGGCGGGCCTCGGCTGAGCCTGGAACGCGGCGTGCAGCGTCGCGTAGGACGTCCCGGGCGGCAGGGACGCTCCTGCCGGGACGTGCAGCCCACCCCACGGAACCGGCCGGCTGGCCATCGCTCGCGGGTGCGGCCCAGCTGGGACGTCGGGTGCCGCATCCGGTGTTCGGGAGTCTCGGGGCGGACGGTGCGTGGGCGGCATGGGCAAACCTCGATGCTCGGCGGCGCGGCAGCGGCTGCGGGAGCTCCCGGAAGGGCGCGTATCCGGGGGCATGGCACACGCTAAGCACTCGAGTGATTACTTACAGCTATCGACGTGGGAGGCGTGTCGGGCTGGCCGTCACTCGGATCCGCGCCGATGCGGCCTTGGTGGTGTTTCGTCTGTCGAAGTCGTCGCGCAGCGTCGACAACCCGACGGTGGGTGGTCGACGGCGTCGTGACGTCCCGCAGTCGCGCGGCGCCGATCAGGGGTGGCGGTCGAGAGTTGTGATCAAGGGGAGATGTTGCGAGGAGTGGGGTGTTGTGGGGTGGGTTGGCGGCCTGCCCGGCTGACCACGTGTCGGCTCGTCAAACTGATGGGGGCCCGCCCGCCACGAAGGCTCCGGAGTCGTGTAACGTGAGTCCCGCGAACACGCCCCTTTAGCTCAGTCGGCAGAGCGTCTCCATGGTAAGGAGAAGGTCTACGGTTCGATTCCGTAAAGGGGCTCAGGCGGTCCGGTGCCGGGTGGGATCGTGATCGGCAGTAAGTGGTACGTCCGCTTATACTGTCTTCGGGTCTTCGCCCGGCGGTGATCCGTCCTGGCGGTGTAGCTCAGTCTGGCAGAGCAAGCGGCTCATAATCGCTGTGTCGCCGGTTCAAGTCCGGCCACCGCTACCATCGGGTCGCGGCGCACCGTGTAACCCCCAGGGGGTCTGGTGAGTCGCGACCCCTTGGCTTGTAAGCATTCGAGACAGGAAGAGGCCTCTCGCCGTGGCTGCCACCGACGTTCGTCCGAAGATCACAATGGCGTGTCAGGTGTGCAAGCACCGCAACTACATCACGCGCAAGAACCGGCGGAACGACCCCGACCGTCTCGAGCTGCGCAAGTTCTGCCCGAACTGCCGCACGCACACGGAGCACCGCGAGACCCGCTGACCGATCGAGGTCACACTCTCGCGGCAGGCGGTGGATCGCATCGCCGTTCCCGGCACTGGCGGCTTTTCAGCTTCCACCGGTGACCGTCAGAGATGTTTGCCCGGGCGGGTCCGAAATCTCTCGGACCCGCCCGGGTTCTTTGCTGTTCTGGCCTCTGTCCAGGCTGGCACGACGCCGCGCCCGGTAGGGTCCTGAACCGGTCGGATGGACCGGCGTGGCCCGATCCGATCCCGCCGACGTCGGGCCCTCGTCGAGATCGGAGCGTGCTGTGCCGTTGAACCAGGACTTCGTCGGTCGTAGCTACACGTCCGAGGTGCCCTTCCAGGTGGGCCGTGAGCACATCCGCCAGTTCGCCCGTGCGATCGGCGACGACAATCCGCTGTACCACGACGTGGCGGCGGCGAAGGCAGCCGGTCACGCCGATCTGCTCGCGCCGCCGACGTTCCTGGTCACCACCATTCCGGGAAGCCTCGGCCTGCCGACCGACGATCCGGCGCTGGGGCTGGACTACTCGCTCGTCGTGCACGGCGAGCAGAGATTCACCTTCCACCGGCCGTTGGTGGCCGGCGACGAGCTGGTCGTGCGGTCGACGCTGGCCTCCATTCGGCCGGTCGGGCGCAACGAGGTGCTCGTCACGGCGTACGACTTCCTGACGACGAGCGGCGAGCTCGTCGCCGAGGGGACCTGCAGTCTGGTGTCCCGCGGCACGGCTCCGCCGCGGTGAACGACCGATCGGAGCTGTGGATGCCTTCCACCGTCAGCACTGTCAGCTATGACGAGGTTGCCGTGGGCACCGAGATCGGTGACCGGATCTTCACCCTGCGCCGGTCCGATCTGGTGCGGTATGCCGGTGCCTCGGGAGACTTCAACCCCATCCACTGGAACGAGCGGGTGGCCCAGGAGGCGGGGCTGCCGGGGGTGCTCGCGCACGGCATGCTGACGATGGCCACCGCGGGTCGTCTGGTCACCGACTGGGCCGGTGATCCGGGGGCGGTACTCGAGTACGGTGTGAAGTTTTCCTCACCGATTGTGGTGCCTGACGACGACGAGGGCGCCCAGGTCTCGGTCCAGGGCGTTGTCGAGAAGAAGCTGGACGGTGGCCGCGTCGTGGTGAACCTCACAGTTCGCCACCAGGGTGCCAAGGTCCTCATGGCCGCGCGGGCGACGGTCCAGCTTTCCTGAACGGTGGCCGGGCCCCGTCGGCGGGTCGGGCAGCCCGCAGGCGAGTGGGAGCGGCGGCCAGCTCAGGGGCCGGCTGTGAGGCCGTGAGACGGCTGTGAGGCCGTGAGACGGGCACGGGCCCCGCGGCGGCTCGCCGCGGGGCCCGTGCTGGGAACTCGGAGTGCTTCGGGAGCCGCTCAGGCCGCCTCGGCCAGCAGCGCCGCGAGCCGCCGGACACCCTCGACCAGGTCGTTGTCCCCGAGGGCGTAGGACAGCCTGGCGAAGTTCGGGGTGCCGAAGGCCTCGCCGGGGACGATCGCGACGCCGGCCTCCTCCAGGATGAGCTGGCACAGGTCGCCGGAGGTGGTCGGGGTCTTCCCCCGCAGGGTGCGGCCGATCACGCCCTCCAGTGACGGGTAGGCGTAGAAGGCGCCGTCCGGGAGCGGGCACTGCACGCCCGGGATCTGGACGAGCATCTCGTGCATGGTCTTGCGGCGGCGGTCGAACGCCGTCCGCATCTCGTAGACGGCGTCGAGGGGACCCGCGACGGCCGCGAGCGCCGCGGCCTGCGCGACGTTGCAGACGTTCGACGTGGCGTGGGACTGCATGTTGGTGGCTGCCTTGATGATGTCGAGCGGGGCGATCATCCAGCCGACCCGCCAACCGGTCATCGCGTAGGTCTTGGCCACACCGTTGACGACGATCCACCGGTCGCCGAGCTCCGGTGCCTCGACGGGCATCGAGGAGAAGCGCGCGTCGCCGTAGACGAGGTGCTCGTAGATCTCGTCGCTGATCACGTAGATGCCGGCCTCGGCTGCCCAGCGGCCGATGGCTCGGACTTCCTCCGGCGTGTGGACGGCGCCGGTCGGGTTCGACGGCGAGCAGAACAGCAGAACCTTGGTGCGGGGGGTCCGGGCGGCCTCGAGCTGCTCGACGGTCACCCGATAACCGGCGTCAGGGCCGGTCACGACATCGACGGGGACACCGCCGGCGAGTCGGATCGCCTCGGGATAGGTCGTCCAGTAGGGCGCCGGCAGGAGGACCTCGTCGCCGGGGTCGAGCAGGGTCGCGAACGACTGGTAGACGGCCTGCTTGCCGCCGTTGGTGATGAGGACCTGACTCGGCTCGATGACCAGGTTGGAATCCCGCCTGGTCTTCTCCGCGACGGCCTCACGCAGGTCCGGCAGGCCCGCGGCCGGGGTGTAGCGGTGCATGGCCGGTGCGCGGCACGCCTTCTCCGCGGCGGCGACGATGTGCTCGGGCGTGGGAAAATCGGGCTCGCCGGCACCGAAGCCGATCACGTCCCTGCCCGCGGCGCGCATCGCCTTGGCGGTCGCGTCGACGGCTAGGGTCGCGGAGGGCGCGATGCCTGCGATGCGGTGGGAGATCCTGCTCATGGGTCGCCATGCTGCCACGGGGGAGCGGTCTGGGGCCGGCCCGTCCGGCCCGTCCTGGGGCGACTAGCGGACGTCCAAGAGCACCGTGTGGCGAGCTTCTGGGCGATGACGGGGTATGCTCGATCCGCTCGGTCTGTCGGGCCCGCTTGCGGGCCCAAAAGTTCGAGTACGTCTAAGGGGCGTGGCTCAATTGGTAGAGCACCGGTCTCCAAAACCGGCGGTTGCAGGTTCGAGTCCTGTCGCCCCTGCGTTGGACCGACGAACGAGTGGGTGGAGCTGAGTGGCGACCGATACGCGTGACGCGGCACCGCGGGCCGGCCGGTCCGCGCGGGCTGACCGTCGTCGGTCGCCGTTCTCGATTGTCCGCAGGATTCGTCAGTTCGTCCGCGAGGTCATCGGGGAGCTCCGCAAGGTCGTCTACCCGGGGCGTAGCGAGCTGGTCACCTACGTGATCGTCGTGCTCGTCTTCGTCACGGTGATGACGGCCTTCGTTGCTGGCCTTGACTTCGGCCTGACGAAGGCGGTCCTCGCGGTCTTCGGCTGATACCGAGGCCGCGTCGGGCTCCGAGCCGGGCTGACCGATGGTCGGCGTGGCCCAGTGCCTGGCCTGGCCGGTTCCGGCCTGATCCGGTTCGCCCCGTCGCGTCGTGCGCGGGTTGAGGTGCCGGCCACAGGCGGGCACCGCGGGCGGGTCCAGTCCAGAAGGGCCGTTCGGCGGGTGACGGCCGTCAGCGACAGAACCACCCACCAGTGCATCCGTCCACGAGAAAAGGATCGGCCGCGTGTCCCAGTCTCCCGAGCACGCTTCCTCCGAGCAGGGGGAGGCGCTCGAACGCCTCGACCCCGTCGCGGCGTTCGAACGCGACGAGGTCGCGAGCACGGATGCCGCGGCCGAACCCGACGTGGACGACGCCGAGTCGGTAGACCAGGCCGAGTCGGCCGACCAGGCGGAGGCGGACGTGCCCTCGGCGGCGGAGACGGCCCCGGCCGCCGAGGCCGAGCCGGCGGAGGACGACGCCGACGACCTGCTCCGTGCGCTGGAGGAGGCGCCGGGCGAGTGGTACGTCGTGCACTCCTACGCGGGTTACGAGAACAAGGTCAAGGCCAATCTCGAGACCCGGATCTCCAGCCTCAACATGGAGGACTACATCTTCCAGATCGAGGTGCCCACCGAGGAGGTCCCGGTGGTCAAGAACGGCAAGCGCCAGCTCGTCCTGCAGAAGAAGTACCCCGGCTACATCTACGTCCGGATGGATCTCACCGACCAGTCCTGGTCGGCGGTCCGGAACACGCCGGGTGTGACCGGGTTCGTGGGCCTCACGAACCGGCCTTCGCCGCTGCGCCGCGAAGAGGTGGTCGCCATCCTCGCGCCGGTCGCGCCGAAGGAGAAGAAGGTCGAGACGGTCAAGGCCCAGGAGTTCGAGGTCGGGGAGTCCGTCACGGTCATGGACGGCCCGTTCGCCACCCTGCCTGCCACCATCAGCGAGATCAACCTCGACGCGCAGCGCCTCAAGGTGCTTGTCTCCATCTTCGGTCGGGAGACGCCGGTCGAGCTCCAGTTCAACCAGGTCGCGAAGATCTGATCCGCTCCGTAGAACTCCGGTAGGAAGACGAACAGATGCCTCCCAAGAAGAAGAAGATCACTGCGCTGATCAAGCTCCAGATCAACGCCGGCAAGGCGACCCCGGCCCCGCCGGTCGGCCCGGCCCTCGGCCAGCACGGCGTGAACATCATGGAGTTCTGCAAGCAGTACAACGCGGCCACCGAGTCGCAGGCCGGCAACGTCGTGCCGGTCGAGATCACGGTGTACGACGACCGTTCCTTCACCTTCGTCACCAAGACCCCGCCGGCCGCGCGGCTGATCCTCAAGGCCGCCGGTGTCGACAAGGGCAGCGGCACGCCGCACCGGGTCAAGGTCGCGAAGCTGACGCCGGCCCAGGTCCGTGAGATCGCCCAGACGAAGCTGCCCGACCTGAACGCGAACAGCCTCGAGGCGGCAGAGAAGATCATCGCGGGCACCGCTCGGTCGATGGGTATCACCGTCGGCGAGTGAGCCCCTTCCGTGGTCGCCGTGTGACCACGGAGCTCTACGACCACGGGCGCTGCACAACCACGAACACTGCACGACCACGAACGCGACGCCGCGACGACTCCGTCACGGCCAGTCATGTGGGAGGGCCTGTTCCGTTCCGACCCTGTCCGGGATCACGCCGGGCCCGGTGTCGGGTGGCCAGGACCCGCCAACACCACAGGGAGAGCACATGAAGCGCAGCAAGGCGTACCGCGCCGCGGCTGAGAAGATCGACCGGGCCGCTCTCTACAGCCCGCTCGAGGCCGCGAAGCTGGCCCGCGAGACGTCCTCCACGAAGTACGACGCGACCGTCGAGGTCGCGATCCGTCTCGGTGTGGACCCGCGCAAGGCGGACCAGATGGTCCGCGGCACGGTCAACCTGCCGCACGGCACCGGAAAGTCGCCGCGGGTCGCCGTCTTCGCCGCCGGTGAGAAGGCCGCCGAGGCCACCGCCGCCGGTGCGGATGTCGTCGGCAGCGACGACCTGGTCGCGCGGATCCAGGAGGGCTTCCTCGACTTCGACGCCACGGTCGCCACGCCGGACCAGATGGCGAAGGTCGGCCGGATCGCCCGTATCCTCGGCCCGCGTGGCCTGATGCCCAACCCGAAGACCGGGACGGTCACCCTAGACGTGGCCAAGGTCGTCGGTGACATCAAGGGCGGTAAGATCAACTTCCGGGTCGACAAGCAGGGCAACCTGCACATTGTCATCGGCAAGGTGAGCTTCTCGGAGGCGCAGCTCATCGAGAACTACGGCGTGGCGCTGGACGAGATCGTCCGGGTCAAGCCGTCCGCGGCGAAGGGCCGTTACCTCAAGAAGATCACCTTCGCGACGACGATGGGCCCCGGTATCCCGGTGGACCCGAACCGGACCCGCAACCTCCTGGAGGAGACCCCGGTCTGACCGGGCGTCGCAGACGTCGCGCGTTGACATCGCGCGCGGGCGTCGCGCGCGGACTCCGAAGGGGCACGCACCGTTTTTCGGGCGTGCCCCTTCGTTCGTTCCTGCGCCGATGCCTGCTACCATTGCGAACAGTTCCACACCGAAGACCGCTGGTCGTTCTTCAGCTGTCAGGGTTCCGGTTGTCGCGGGATCCAGGCACTGGAGGCCGAAGGCTCGGATTTCCGAGCGGCCCGCGCAGGTGGCGAACGGGAAGTCGTAACGAAGACCGTCAGGTTCGCTGGTCGTCCACTCCGATGGGCCGCCAGCCTCCCGGGCACAGTCGGATGTTCTTGACGCCCCCGCGCCTCGCTGCGCCGGGGCGTTCGTTGTTTCCAGGGCTTGTCGGCATGGCCGGCCGACACCTGAAGGAGCCCGATGGCGAACTCGGAGAAGACCGCCGCCGTGGCGGAGATCGCCGAGGAGTTCCGTGGTTCGACCGCCGCGGTGCTGACCGAGTATCGCGGCCTCACGGTGAGCCAGCTCACCGAGCTGCGTCGCACCCTCGGCGAGACCACTCGTTACGCGGTGGTCAAGAACACCCTCACCAAGATCGCGGCAGAGCAGGCCGGGGTCTCCGGCCTCGATGACCTGCTCGTCGGCCCGACCGCCGTGGCCTTCGTCGGGGGCGACCCCGTCGAGGCGGCGAAGGGGCTGCGGGACTTCGCCCGCGCCAACCCGGCCCTGATCGTCAAGGGCGGGTTCGTCGAGGGCAAGGCGATGACCGCGGACGAGATCCGCAAGCTCGCCGACCTGGAATCCCGCGAGGTGCTGCTCGCCAAGCTGGCCGGGGCGATGAACGGCTCCCTGGCGAAGGCGGTCGGCCTGTTCGCGGCTCCGCTGTCCCAGGTCGCCCGCCTCGCCGAGGCGCTGCGCGCGCAGCGCGAGGCGACGGCCGGCGCCGAGCCGGCCGCGGCCGAGGCCGCTGCCACCGACGCCTGAGCGATCCCCGCTCACCACGGACCATCCCCCGCACGAAGGCCCGGCTGACCGGGCGCCGGATCACCTGATCGGCATTACCAGGAAGGAACCGCCACCATGGCGAAGCTTTCGACCACCGAGCTTCTCGACGCCTTCAAGGAGATGACTCTCCTCGAGCTCTCCGAGTTCGTGAAGGAGTTCGAGGACACCTTCGGCGTGACCGCTGCCGCTCCGGTCGCCGTCGCGGCCGCGCCGGCTGCCGGTGGCGGCGGCGGCGAGGCTGCCGCGGCCGAGGAGCAGGACGAGTTCGACGTGATCCTCGAGGCCGTCGGCGACAAGAAGATCCAGGTCATCAAGGAGGTCCGCGCGCTCACCAGCCTGGGCCTCAAGGAGGCCAAGGACCTCGTCGACGGCGCGCCGAAGCCCGTCCTCGAGAAGGTTGCCAAGGAGGCCGCTGAGAAGGCCAAGGCGGCTCTCGAGGGCGCTGGCGCCACGGTCACCGTCAAGTAGTTCGCCGGGTGCCGCCAGCGGCACCTGTGGCATCTGAAGCCCCGTCCTGGACTTCTCCAGGGCGGGGCTTCGCCGCGTCCGGTGGTGTGTCTGTGCGGCTGCGGGTCGCCGGCCGGGGCCGGGGGGCCGGGGGCCGGCGTCGTTCCGGCGACCAGTCGATCGCGGAATCGCGCCAGTCAAGATCGGTACGCGGGCGGACGCGGCTGCTGTCGCCACGGGCAGGCGGCAGCCGCAGTGGCGGCCCGAAGCGTTGAGGATTCTGGTCGTTCGCGAGCCTGTCGCAGGCTGGCGCCCATCAAGATCGCTAATCGGTGGGCGGAAAGGTTCGCGCTCCTCGAACGCGGCCGGACCTCCGAGTGCCAGGTAGCCCGGCAGGCCCGGTCCTGGTAGGCCCGGTCCTGGTAGGCCCGGTTTGGCGGGTCGCAGGAGTGAACGGTTCTGGTCGTTCCGACGACCAAGATTCTTCCTTCTTGCGGGTCACCAGGCAGCCCTGCGCCCCTTCTGCGCCTCATGAGGTGAATTGCCGATGCTGTGCGGGAGGCGCGGGATCCTCGATGGGTGCCCGTGCGGGCGGAGTTCGCGTTCCATCGGCGCGGTTCCGCCAGGCCCACGCCGGTAACTCGGATCCGCCGCATCTCAGGATTCTGCTACAGGCTCTCTCGCGGCCAGGATCCTCAAGTCCTGGCCGACGGCAGTGGCCGCGGCGGCGGCAGTAGCGGCAGTAGCGGCAGCTCGAGGAGCTGAGGATCGCCGTCCTGGCGACCGCGATCCTCAGGCCGTACTTGGTCGCGGCGGCGACGCCGACTGGTGGCGGGCGTCAGACGGGCGCCATCGGTGGTAAGACCTATGTGCTGTCCGTCGGTCGGGGCCGGTGCGCAGCGTGACGAGGTGCGGGGGGCTGGCGGCCTGCGGGCGGCCGGGCCGGGAGGCGGACCGCCTGCTCGAATCGCCGTCTTCATGCATGAATGGCCTTTTCACGACGCATGTCCGTATGCGGCGGGCGGGCTCTCGGCGGCGGGCTGACCCCGCCTCCGGGGCCGGCCTCGGCCGGAACTGCCAGTCAGCGCGGGCCCTTGCCCGAGACGATGTTGGCTTCGGGCCCTTGACGAGCTCCCGGGCAACGGAGTTCCATCGTTTTGCGAACCTTCGTCGGGAAGCGGCGCGTGACTTGATCATGTCTCGTCCTTGCCAGCAGTGAAGCCCTCGGCTACACTGCTAGTTTGCGCTGTCTTTCTCGTTACATCGGGCTCGTCGGTAACACGTTCGACATCGGGATCCGGCCCCATCGGGTGATCGGGTTCGCGCTGCGGAGCGGTCCGCGGCTCTCTGGCCCAGTGGCCGAGGGCTCGCCGCCCCAGCGGGTTCGGGTGACGCGAGAGCGGCGTGGCCGTGCCTCGTTCGCGAGCACGGCGGCCCGGCTGTCCGCAACGAGACCCGAACGAGACTTCTCGCCCTTGCACCGACACACCGATCCGAGACCGCCGCGCCGGCGGCGCCTGGGCATTCCAGCGCCTGCCGACCAGACCCGCGGCGGCTTTGTCGTGCCCGGAGCCTTCGCTGGCCCGGATGCCCCGTGGACCTCTGCCCCGGCTGCTCCGCTCGATCCACTTGGCCGGTTCGGCCCGACCGCCCCGTTCGCGCAGGCGTCCGCGGGGGCGGGCATTGCCCGACGGACTGTCGTATCGGCGAAGGAGCCTCTCTCTCGGGATCGTCGCATTGCCGGGGCACCCCCCGCCGATGTTCCGCATAACCGTAGCGAGACACTGATCACCTGACCACCCCCAAACGGATCCTTGACATCCGCGACGCCAGCCCCACGATCAGGCCACCGGAAGGACCACCTTGGCCGCCTCGCGTTCCGCCTCCCGCATCTCGTTCGCCAAGATCATCGAGCCTCTCGAGGTCCCGGATCTTCTCGCCCTGCAGACGCAGTCGTTCGATTGGCTGATCGGTAACGACGCCTGGGCGGAGCGGGTCCAGGAGAGCATCGACGCCGGTAAGGACGACGTTCCCATCACCTCCGGGCTCGAGGAGGTCTTCGAGGAGATCTCCCCGATCGAGGACTTCTCCGGCTCGATGTCCCTGTCCTTCCGGGATCACAGGTTCGAGCCTCCCAAGTACTCCGTCGAGGAGTGCAAGGACAAGGACATGACGTTCTCGGCGCCGTTGTTCGTCACCGCCGAGTTCACCAACAACACCACTGGCGAGATCAAGAGCCAGACGGTGTTCATGGGCGATTTCCCGCTCATGACGCCGAAGGGCACGTTCGTCATCAACGGCACCGAGCGCGTGGTGGTCAGCCAGCTCGTCCGTTCCCCGGGCGTCTACTTCGAGAAGGCGATCGACAAGGCGTCCGACAAGGATCTTTTCTCCTGCAAGATCATCCCCTCGCGGGGGGCCTGGCTCGAGTTCGAGATCGACAAGCGGGACACCGTCGGCGTGCGCATCGACCGCAAGCGCCGCCAGTCGGTCACCGTGCTGCTCAAGGCGCTGGGCTGGGACGAGGCGCGCATCCTGGAGCGGTTCGGCGAGTTCCCGTCGATGCGGGTGACGCTGGAGAAGGACCACACCTCCAGCCAGGACGACGCGCTGCTCGACATCTACCGGAAGCTGCGCCCGGGCGAGCCGCCGACGCGGGAGTCGGCGCAGACCCTGCTGGAGAACCTCTTCTTCAACCCGAAGCGCTACGACCTGGCGAAGGTCGGTCGCTACAAGGTCAACAAGAAGCTGGAGCTCGAGGTCGCGTACGACGTCGGCGTCCTCACCGAGGACGACGTCGTCCGCACGATCGAGTACATCGTCAAGCTGCACGCGGGCCAGGAGCCGGACACCTACGAGGTCGACGACATCGACCACTTCGGTAACCGGCGTCTGCGCACCGTCGGCGAGCTCATCCAGAACCAGGTCCGCCTGGGCCTCGCCCGGATGGAGCGCGTCGTGCGCGAGCGCATGACGACCCAGGACGTCGAGGCGATCACGCCGCAGACCCTGATCAACATCCGGCCGGTCGTCGCCTCCATCAAGGAGTTCTTCGGCACCAGCCAGCTGTCCCAGTTCATGGACCAGACCAACCCGCTGGCCGGCCTGACCCACAAGCGCCGTCTGTCGGCGCTGGGCCCCGGCGGTCTGTCCCGGGAGCGGGCCGGCTTCGAGGTCCGTGACGTGCACCCCAGCCACTACGGCCGGATGTGCCCGATCGAGACGCCGGAAGGCCCGAACATCGGTCTGATCGGCTCGCTGTCGACGTTCGCGCGGGTCAACCCGTTCGGCTTCGTCGAGACCCCGTACCGCAAGGTGGAGAACGGCCGGGTCACCGGCCAGATCGACTACCTGACCGCGGACGAGGAGGACCGGCACGTCAAGGCGCAGGCGAACACCCCGCTGAACGCGGACGGCTCGTTCGCCGAGGAGCGCGTCCTGGTCCGCCGTAAGGGCGGTGAGGTCGAGTTCATCCCGCCGGACGAGGTCGACTACATGGACGTCTCGCCGCGCCAGATGGTGTCGGTGGCGACGGCCATGATCCCGTTCCTCGAGCACGACGACGCCAACCGCGCCCTGATGGGCTCGAACATGCAGCGCCAGTCGGTTCCGCTGCTGCGTTCGGAGTCCCCGCTGGTCGGGACCGGCATGGAGGCCCGCGCGGCCAAGGACGCCGGTGACGTCGTCGTCTGCGCGCAGTCCGGTGTGGTCGAGGACCTGTCGGCCGACTACATCACCGTCATGCACGACGACGGCACCCGGCGCACCTACCGGCTGGCGAAGTTCCGCCGGTCGAACCAGGGCACCTGCATCAACCAGAAGCCGATCGTCTTCGAGGGGGACCGGGTCGAGGCCGGCCAGGTCATCGCGGACGGTCCGTGCACCGACAACGGCGAGATGGCGCTGGGCAAGAACCTGCTCGTCGCCTTCATGCCGTGGGAGGGGCACAACTACGAGGACGCGATCATCCTCTCCCAGCGCCTCGTCCAGGACGACGTCCTCTCCTCGATCCACATCGAGGAGCACGAGGTCGACGCCCGGGACACCAAGCTGGGCCCGGAGGAGATCACCCGGGACATCCCGAACGTGGCCGAGGAGGTCCTGGCGGACCTCGACGAGCGCGGCATCATCCGGATCGGTGCCGAGGTCTCGCCCGGTGACGTGCTGGTCGGCAAGGTCACCCCGAAGGGTGAGACCGAGCTGACCCCGGAGGAGCGCCTGCTGCGCGCGATCTTCGGTGAGAAGGCGCGGGAGGTCCGTGACACCTCGCTGAAGGTGCCGCACGGCGAGTCCGGCAAGGTCATCGGCGTCCGGGTGTTCTCCCGGGAGGACGGCGACGAGCTGCCGCCGGGTGTGAACGAGCTGGTCCGCGTCTACGTGGCCCAGAAGCGGAAGATCACCGATGGTGACAAGCTCGCCGGCCGCCACGGCAACAAGGGTGTCATCGCCAAGATCCTGCCCGTCGAGGACATGCCCTTCCTCTCCGACGGCACCGCGGTCGACGTCGTCCTGAACCCGCACGGCGTGCCGCGGCGTATGAACATCGGCCAGATCCTGGAGACCCACCTCGGGTGGGTGGCCAAGACAGGGTGGCAGGTCGACTCCGGCTCCGAGGACTGGAAGGAGCGCCTGCGCGGTATCGGCGCCGACGCCGCCCCGCCCGGAACGAACGTGGCGACGCCGGTCTTCGACGGCGCCCGCGAGGAGGAGATCACCGGCCTGCTCGACGCCACCCTGCCGAACCGGGACGGTACGCAGCTCATCGGCTCCTCGGGCAAGGCCGAGCTGTTCGACGGCCGCACGGGGGAGCCCTACCCGTACCCGGTGGCGGTCGGCTACATCTACATCCTCAAGCTCCTGCACCTGGTCGACGACAAGATCCACGCCCGGTCGACCGGCCCCTACTCGATGATCACGCAGCAGCCGCTCGGTGGTAAGGCGCAGTTCGGTGGCCAGCGGTTCGGCGAGATGGAGGTGTGGGCGTTGGAGGCGTACGGCGCCGCCTACGCCCTGCAGGAACTGCTGACGATCAAGTCCGACGACGTCGTGGGCCGCGTCAAGGTCTACGAGGCCATCGTCAAGGGCGAGAACATCCCGGAACCCGGTATCCCGGAGTCGTTCAAGGTCCTCATCAAGGAGATGCAGTCGCTGTGCCTCAACGTCGAGGTGCTGTCCAGCGACGGTGTCTCGATCGAGATGCGGGACACCGACGAGGACGTCTTCCGCGCGGCGGAGGAGCTCGGTATCGATCTGTCGCGGCGTGAGCCGAGCAGCGTCGAGGAGGTCTGACGTGACGGGGGGCCTGGTCTAGCCAGGCCAGGCCCCCGACCCCGTCCACTCGTGCCACCCGGCGCGGCACCCACCGGTGCCTGACCGGGGGCCCCGGCAGCGTCCCGACTGAGAAAGAGAGAGCAGGCGACAGTCTTGCTGGACGTCAACTTCTTCGACGAGCTGCGCATCGGTCTGGCCACCGCGGACGACATCCGCCAGTGGTCGTTCGGTGAGGTCAAGAAGCCGGAGACGATCAACTACCGCACCCTCAAGCCGGAGAAGGACGGGCTCTTCTGCGAGAAGATCTTCGGTCCGACCCGGGACTGGGAGTGCTACTGCGGGAAGTACAAGCGGGTCCGGTTCAAGGGCATCATCTGTGAGCGCTGTGGCGTCGAGGTAACCCGCGCCAAGGTGCGTCGTGAGCGGATGGGCCACATCGAGCTCGCCGCCCCGGTGACCCACATCTGGTACTTCAAGGGTGTGCCGAGCCGTCTCGGCTACCTGCTGGACCTGGCGCCGAAGGACCTGGAAAAGGTCATCTACTTCGCCGCCTACATGATCACCAAGGTCGACGCCGACGGTCGGCACCGCGACCTGCCGACTCTCGAGGCCCGTATCGGCGTCGAGAAGCAGCAGCTCGAGGACAAGAAGAACGCCGACGTCGAGACCCGCCAGCGCAAGCTGGAGGAGGACCTCGCGCAGCTGGAGGCCGAAGGGGCCAAGGGCGACGCGCGCCGCAAGGTCCGCGAGTCGGCCGAGCGCGAGATGCGCCAGATCCGGGACCGTTCGCAGCGCAAGATCGACGACCTCGAGCGGGTCTTCGAGCGCTTCAAGAACATGAAGGTCCAGGACCTGGAACCGGACGAGCTGCTCTACCGCGAGCTGCGCGACCGGTTCGGCCAGTACTTCGAGGGCGGCATGGGCGCCGAGGCGCTGCAGCGCCGGCTCTCCGAGTTCGACCTGGCCTCCGAGGCGGAGTCGCTGCGCGAGACCATCCGCAGCGGCAAGGGGCAGAAGAAGGCCCGCGCGCTCAAGCGGCTCAAGGTCGTGTCGGCGTTCCTCAACACCCGCAACTCCCCGATGGGGATGGTGCTGGACTGCGTCCCGGTCATCCCGCCGGACCTGCGCCCGATGGTGCAGCTCGACGGTGGCCGGTTCGCGACGTCCGACCTGAACGACCTGTACCGCCGGGTCATCAACCGGAACAACCGGCTGAAGCGGCTGCTCGACCTCGGCGCGCCCGAGATCATCGTCAACAACGAGAAGCGGATGCTGCAGGAGGCCGTCGACGCGCTGTTCGACAACGGCCGCCGCGGCCGGCCCGTCACCGGGCCCGGCAACCGTCCGCTCAAGTCGCTGTCCGACATGCTCAAGGGCAAGCAGGGCCGGTTCCGCCAGAACCTGCTCGGCAAGCGGGTCGACTACTCCGGCCGTTCGGTCATCGTCGTCGGCCCGCAGCTGAAGCTGCACCAGTGCGGCCTGCCCAAGCAGATGGCGCTGGAGCTGTTCAAGCCGTTCGTGATGAAGCGGCTGGTCGACCTCAACCACGCGCAGAACATCAAGTCGGCGAAGCGCATGGTCGAGCGGGCCCGCCCCGTCGTGTGGGACGTGCTCGAAGAGGTCATCACCGAGCACCCCGTGCTGCTCAACCGGGCGCCGACCCTGCACCGGCTCGGCATCCAGGCGTTCGAGCCGCAGCTGGTCGAGGGCAAGGCGATCCAGATCCACCCGCTGGTCTGCACCGCCTTCAACGCCGACTTCGACGGTGACCAGATGGCGGTGCACCTGCCGCTGTTCGCCGAGGCGCAGGCCGAGGCGCGGATCCTGATGCTGTCGAGCAACAACATCCTGTCGCCGGCGTCGGGACGTCCGCTGGCCATGCCCAGCCTCGACATGGTCACCGGGGTGTTCCACCTGTCCCGGATGGCTGACGGCGCGCTCGGCGAGGGCCGGTACTTCTCCGGCGTGGCCGAGGCGCAGATGGCCTTCGACGCGCGTGAGATCCAGCTGCAGGCCCGCATCCAGGTGCGGCTGCGGGAGAGCACGCCGCCGACCGACTGGGTGCCGCCGGCGGACTGGTTGCCGGGTGACCCGTTCACCCTGGAGACCACGTTCGGGCGCTGCCTGCTCAACGAGGCGCTGCCGGAGGGCTACCCCTTCATCAACGCCCAGCTGAACAAGAAGGCACAGGCCGCGATCGTCAACGACCTGGCCGAGCGGTACCCGAAGATCCAGGTGGCGGCGACGCTGGACGCCCTCAAGAGCGCCGGCTTCTACTGGGCCACCCGGTCCGGTGTGACGGTCGCGATCGAGGACGTCATCGCCCCGCCGAACAAGGGCGAGATCCTCGACGAGTACGAGCAGCGGGCCGACCGGGTGCAGAAGCAGTTCGACCGCGGTTTCCTCTCCGACGAGGAGCGCCGCAGCGAGCTGGTCCAGATCTGGACCGAGGCGACGAACAAGATCGCCGAGGCCATGGAGGCGAACTTCCCGGAGACCAACCCGGTCTACACGCTGGTCAACTCCGGGGCCGCCGGAAACATGATGCAGATCCGGCAGCTCGCCGGCATGCGTGGCCTGGTCTCCAACCCCAAGGGTGAGATCATCCCGCGGCCGATCAAGGCGAACTTCCGCGAGGGCCTCACCGTGCTCGAGTACTTCATCTCGACGCACGGTGCCCGTAAGGGTCTCGCGGACACCGCCCTGCGGACCGCCGACTCCGGCTACCTGACCCGTCGTCTGGTCGACGTCAGCCAGGACGTCATCGTGCGCGATGACGACTGTGGCACCGAGCGTGGCATCCTCACCCGGATCGCGCGCAAGGGCCCGGACGGAACGCTGGTGCGCGACCGTTACGCGGAGACCTCCGCGTACGCCCGCACGCTGGCCTCCGACGCCGTCGACGCCCAGGGCGAGGTCGTCGTCCCGGCCGGGGCCGACGCGGGTGACGTGGTCATCGGCCAGATCATCGAGGCCGGCATCGAGACGGTGCGGGTGCGCTCGGCGCTCACCTGCGAGTCGCGGATGGGCGTCTGCGCGCAGTGCTACGGCCGCTCGCTGGCCACCGGCAAGCTGGTGGACGTCGGTGAGGCCGTCGGTATCGTCGCGGCCCAGTCGATCGGTGAGCCGGGTACGCAGCTGACGATGCGTACCTTCCACTCGGGTGGTGTCGCCGGTGACGACATCACCCAGGGTCTGCCCCGAGTCGTCGAGCTGTTCGAGGCCCGTAGCCCCAAGGGCAAGGCCCCGATCAGCGAGGTGGTCGGCCGGGTCAAGATCGAGGAGACGGAGAAGACCTTCAAGGTCGTCATCGTCCCCGACGACGGCAGCGAGGAGATCGCCTACCCGGTGTCCCGCCGCTCCCGGCTGCGGGTGCGGGAGGGCGAGCGGGTCGATGTCGGCGCCCAGCTCATCGACGGTGCCGTCGACCCGCACGAGGTGCTGCGCATCCTCGGCCCGCGCCAGGTGCAGCTGCACCTGGTCGACCAGGTGCAGGAGGTGTACCGGTCGCAGGGTGTGTCGATCCACGACAAGCACATCGAGATCATCATCCGCCAGATGCTCAAGCGGGTGAACGTGCTGGAGTCGGGGGAGACCGCGCTGCTGCCCGGCGAGCTCGTCGAGCGGGCCCGGTTCGAGAGCGAGAACCGCCGCGTGGTGGAGACCGGCGGTCAGCCGGCCTCGGCCCGTCCGGTGCTCATGGGTATCACCAAGGCGTCGCTGGCCACCGAGTCGTGGCTGTCGGCGGCCTCCTTCCAGGAGACCACCCGGGTGCTCACCGACGCGGCGATCAACGCCCGTTCGGACTCGTTGGTCGGCCTCAAGGAGAACGTCATCATCGGAAAGCTCATCCCGGCGGGTACCGGTATCTCCCGGTACCGCAACATCCGGGTGGAGCCGACCGACGAGGCGCGTGCGGCGATGTACTCCGTCAGCGGCTACGACGACGGCGGCTCGGTCGAGTACGGCGCGTTCGGTGCCGGCTCCGGCCAGGCCGTCCCGCTGGACGAGTTCGACTACCGCAGCTCCGGCGACTACCGCTGATCCGCTCCGGGCGGGCTGACCAGCCCGCCCGGCCGGTGTGACGGCGGCCCGGCCCGGCAGGCCCACATCAGGTGGGCCTGCCGGGCCTTTCGCGTTCCTGGGCGTGTCAAGGGGCGTGCGCTCGGGGTGGGATCACAGTAGGATCACAGTAGGATTGATCCATGACGGTGGCGGTGTTGGAAATGAGCAGGCTCCAGCCAGGCGTCTCCGGCTCGTCGGCCAAGCGCAAGGTCTCGATCACGCTGGACGCGGACCTCGTCGCCGAGCTGGAGGCCACCGGGGAGAACCTCTCGGCACAGGTCAACCTGGCGCTGCGGGACGAACTGCACCGGCGGCGGCGTCAGCGGGCCCTGGCGGCCCTCGTCGACCGCCTCGACGCCGAGGCGCCCGAGCGTGATCCGGCGGCGGACGAGCGGGAGACCGAGGGCTACATGCGGCTGCTCGGGGGTCCGTCGGCGTGAGGCTCGTGCTGGACGCGGAGGCGGTCAACGCGCTGCTCCAGCGCGACCACCGCAGCCGTGCTCAGGTCCGGAACTGGCTGCGGGCGGCGGCGCGGCTCGACCGCGACGTCGTCGTGCCCTCCGCTGTCCTCGCCGAGCTCTACCGCGGCGCGGGCCGCAGCGCCGCGGTGGACGCCCTGCTCGCCCGGGATGCCGAGGCGCTGTGCCTGCGCGACACCGACCGCTCGATGGCCCGGCTCGTCGGCGCGGTGCTGGCCCAGGCCGGGCTCGGTTCCCGGTATCTCGCCGACGCGCACGCGGTGGCCGCCGCTGTCGAGGCCGGTGGTGGTGTGATCCTCACCGGCGACGCGTCGGATCTCGGCCGGCTGGCCGATCCCTATCCCACCGTCACGGTGGAGAGCCTCGGCGGCTCAGCCGGGCGGGAGCGGGCCTGACCCGCTCACCGCCTCGCGCAGCTCGCCGTAGACGCGCACCAGGTCCGGGAGCTGATAGTGGGCGTTGAGGCCGCTGGGATTCGGCAGCAGCCATACGCCGGCCGGGCCGAGGCGCTCCGCCTGCCGGCCCACCTTCGCCGCCCGCCGGCCGAAGCCGACGCGGTAGGCGGCCAGCCCCAGGAATGCCACCCACTCCGGCTGGACCCGTTCCACCAGCGCGGTGAGGGTTGCCACGCCCGCCCGCACCTCGCCGTCGTCGATCTCGTCGGCACGCGCCGTGGCCCGGTGCACCAGATTGGTGATGCCGATGCCGCAGCCCCGCAGTTCGTCGGTCTCCGATGGATGCAGCCGTCTGGGGGTGAAGCCGGCCAGGTGCAGGACCGGCCACAGTCGATTGCTCGGCGTCCCGAAATGGAATCCGGTCGCTCCGGACTCCAGCGACGGGTTGATGCCGCACAGCAGCACCCGGGTCTCGGGGCCGACGAGGTCGGGGACGGTCCTGCCGTAGGCGGCGAGCACCTCCGCACGGCTGGGCCGGGCCGGCAGCTCCCGCTGGCGGGTTGCCGTGCCGGCCGTGTCGCCTGCGCCGCCTGTGCCGGCCGTGTCGCCTGTGCCGCCTGTGCGGGCCGCGCCGGGCGTCGGGGCGGCGGTCGGTGGCTCGGAGGCGGCGGGAAACGACGGAGAACTGCGCACGGTGCCATCCTTCACCTCGGCGCCGCCCAGCCATCCGACGGGCCGGGCGAAGGACCGGGGATCGCGGTTACAAGAAATGGCTCCGCGCCGTAGCCGCCGCTGGCTGCCGCCGCTGTTACGCGGCCGCCGCCAGGCAGGAGTCGAGGATTTCGGCTGTTCTGAGGTCCGCACGGCCGTCGTCCGTCATCGGTTCCACCGAGCCTTTCAGCGCTGGCCGGCCGGGTCTGGTTCCGGTGTCCAGGCCGGCCGGGGCTCTGCGGGCGAGGAATCGGCCGCTCCGGCGAGTCACGGCTGACAGGGGCGTCCTGGGGTGGATCGGGCGGCTCGGCATGGACCGGGGCGGCTTGGGTGAGCTGGGCAGCCGTGGCGAGTCGCGACGAGAACCACGAGTCATCGGCCCGTCGGCAACGACCGGGATGACCACCGGCGACGGCCGGGACGAGCAGTGCCGGTCGCAAACATTCCAACAACACTCGCGGGCAACACGGCAGAAAGACACCGGTAGCGCACCGATGATCGGACCCGTCGGTGTGGGCCTTGCGGTGGACGGAGAAGCCGCAGGCCAGGGCATCGGTTGCCCGATCCCGGGTGTCGTGGTCGTCGGCTGATACCCCGTTCGACACTTGACGCGGGCGTGGAGTAATGTTGGTGCCTGTGGCTGGAGCCCACGTGGCTCTGGCGTGTGTCCTGCGCCCTGTCGTGGCGCCGTGGCGCCGAGAACCAGCCGCTAGGTTCCTGCTGGACTGAGGTCCGCATGAACCGGGCGGCCAGGTGATCAGGCAGCCGTCGGTGACTGTCAGGTTCGGGCCGACTGGCAGTCGGGTGGGCGCGCTCCTTCTGGGACAGTTCGGATCATCCGAATCGTTCGGAAGGTGCGACACGCCCGACCGCGTGGGTCGGCAGAGGGGCACACCGGCGCTCACACTCCGTGCCAGACGGCCAGGAGCGGCACCGTTACACAGCAGGCAGACAGGCCGGCCATCCGGGATGGCTGCCGACGAGTACGACGAGGCACGAAGGAACGGGAGCGGCGTTGCCCACGATCCAGCAGTTGGTCCGCAAGGGCCGGCAGGACAAGGTCGAGAAGACCAAGACCCCGGCACTCAAGGGGAGCCCGCAGCGTCGTGGCGTGTGCACCCGCGTCTACACGACCACGCCCAAGAAGCCGAACTCGGCGCTGCGCAAGGTCGCTCGAGTCCGGCTGAACAGCGGGATCGAGGTCACCGCCTACATCCCCGGGGTTGGTCACAACCTGCAGGAGCACTCGATCGTCCTGGTGCGCGGTGGCCGAGTGAAGGACCTTCCGGGCGTTCGCTACAAGATTGTCCGTGGCGCTCTCGACACGCAGGGCGTCCGTAACCGGAAGCAGGCTCGCAGCCGCTACGGCGCGAAGAAGGAGAAGGGCTGATGCCGCGCAAGGGGCCCGCGCCCAAGCACGCCGTCGTTGTCGACCCGGTCTACGGCTCGCCGCTGGTGACCGCTCTGGTCAACAAGGTGCTGCTGAGCGGCAAGAAGTCGGTGGCGGAGCGCATCGTCTACGGCGCGCTCGAGGGCGCCAAGAACAAGACCGGCAACGACCCGGTCGTCACGCTCAAGCGCGCGTTGGACAACGTCAAGCCCACCCTTGAGGTGCGCAGCCGCCGAGTCGGTGGCGCCACCTACCAGGTGCCGGTCGAGGTTCGCGCGGGCCGCAGCACCACGCTGGCTCTGCGCTGGATCGTCGGGTACGCCCGTGGCCGTCGTGAGAAGACGATGACCGAGCGTCTGATGAACGAGCTGATCGACGCGAGCAACGGCCTCGGCGCGAGCGTGAAGCGCCGGGAGGACACCCACAAGATGGCGGAGTCCAACAAGGCCTTCGCCCACTACCGCTGGTAAGCCATCATGTCTGCTGACGTACGTGCCGCGCTGGCCGCGACCCGCAACATCGGGATCATGGCCCACATCGACGCGGGCAAGACCACGACCACCGAGCGGATCCTCTACTACACCGGTGTGAACTACAAGATCGGTGAAGTCCACGAGGGTGGCGCCACGATGGACTGGATGGAGCAGGAGCAGGAGCGGGGGATCACCATCACCTCCGCCGCCACCACCTGCTCGTGGCGCGATCACACCATCAACATCATTGACACTCCGGGCCACGTCGACTTCACCGTCGAGGTGGAGCGGTCGCTGCGGGTCCTCGACGGTGCGGTCGCCGTGTTCGACGCCGTCGCCGGCGTCGAGCCGCAGAGCGAGACGGTGTGGAAGCAGGCCGACCGCTACGACGTCCCGCGGATCGCGTTCGTCAACAAGATGGACCGGGTCGGCGCCGAGTTCCACCGCTGCGTCGACATGATGATCGACCGGCTGGACGCGACGCCCGCCGTCATCCAGCTGCCCTGGGGTGTCGAGGCCGACTTCCGCGGCGTGATCGACCTGATCCGCATGAAGGGCCTGCTCTGGCACACCGAGGACAAGGGCGCCTCGTACGAGACGGTCGACATCCCCGAAGACCACGCCGAAGCCGCGCAGGAATGGCGGGAGAAGCTGGTCGAGACCGTCTCCGAGAACGACGACGAGCTCATGGAGCTCTACCTCGAGGGCGTCGAGCCCACCGAGGAGCAGCTCATGGCGGCGCTGCGGCGGGCGACCGTCAGCAGCAAGATCAACCCTGTGCTCTGCGGTTCCGCGTTCAAGAACAAGGGCGTCCAGCCCATGCTCGACGCGGTCATCGACTTCCTGCCCTCGCCGACCGACATCGGCTCGGTCACCGGCCACTCGGTCGGTAACGAGGACACCGAGGTCGTCCGCAAGGCCGACGAGAGCGAGCCGTTCTCCGCTCTCGCCTTCAAGATCATGTCGGACCCGTACGTCGGCAAGCTGACCTACATCCGGGTGTACTCCGGCAAGATCAGTGGTGGTTCCGCGGTCCTGAACTCGACCAAGGACCGCAAGGAGCGGATCGGCCGCATCCTCCAGATGCACGCCAACCACCGGGAGGACCGCGAGGGCGCGGGCGCCGGCCAGATCGTCGCCGTGGTGGGCCTGAAGAACACCACCACCGGTGACACGCTGTGCGACCCGAACTCGCCGGTCATCCTCGAGTCGATGATCTTCCCTGCCCCGGTCATCGACGTCGCCATCGAGCCGAAGACCAAGGCCGACCAGCAGAAGCTGGGCACCGCGATCCAGCGTCTCGCCGAAGAGGACCCGACCTTCCAGGTCCGCACCGACGAGGAGACCGGCCAGACGGTCATCGCCGGGATGGGCGAGCTGCACCTCGACGTCCTGGTCGACCGGATGCGCCGCGAGTTCGGTGTCGAGGCCAACGTCGGTAAGCCGCAGGTGGCCTACCGGGAGACCATCCGCCGCAAGGTGGAGAAGGTCGACTACACCCACAAGAAGCAGACGGGTGGCTCCGGTCAGTACGCCCGCGTGATCATCGACCTCGAGCCTTCCGGCGGCGACGGCGGCGGTTACGAGTTCTCGAACAAGGTCACCGGCGGTCGCATCCCCAAGGAGTTCATCCCCTCGGTGGACGCCGGCTGCCAGGAGGCCATGGAGTTCGGCGTCCTGGCCGGCTACCCGCTGGTGGACGTCAAGGTCACCCTGCGGGACGGTCAGTTCCACGAGGTGGACTCCTCGGAGCTCGCCTTCAAGATCGCCGGCTCGATGGCCTTCAAGGACGCGGCGCGCAAGGCTGACCCGGTCATCCTCGAGCCGCTGATGTCGGTCGAGGTCACGACACCCGAGGACCATATGGGTGACGTGATCGGCGACCTGAACTCACGCCGTGGGCAGATCCAGGCGATGGACGAGCGAGGCGGTTCCCGCATCGTCAAGGCCCTGGTCCCGCTCTCGGAGATGTTCGGGTACGTCGGCGACCTGCGTTCGAAGACCTCCGGTCGGGCGAGTTACTCGATGCAGTTCGACTCCTATGCCGAGGTTCCCGCGAACGTCGCCAAGGAGATCATCGCGAAGGCAAGGGGCGAGTAGTCAGGCCTTCCAAGCGGGCCCCGTGCCGGCACCACTGACGACAGTGCCGGCCCACTGACGACGAGACACGCACGACACCACCCGTCCTTGGAGGGACACCAGTGGCGAAGCAGAAGTTCGAGCGGACCAAGCCGCACGTCAACATCGGCACCATCGGTCACATCGACCATGGCAAGACGACGCTGACGGCAGCCATCACCAAGGTTCTGCACGACGCGCACCCGGACCTCAACCCCTTCACGCCGTTCGACCAGATCGACAAGGCGCCGGAGGAGAAGGCCCGCGGTATCACGATCTCGATCGCGCACGTCGAGTACCAGACCGACGCGCGGCACTACGCGCACGTCGACTGCCCCGGCCACGCCGACTACATCAAGAACATGATCACCGGTGCCGCGCAGATGGACGGCGCGATCCTGGTGGTCTCGGCGACCGACGGCCCGATGCCGCAGACGAAGGAGCACGTGCTCCTCGCCCGCCAGGTCGGCGTGCCTTACATCGTCGTCGCGCTGAACAAGGCCGACATGGTCGACGACGAGGAGATCCTCGAGCTCGTCGAGCTCGAGGTCCGGGAGCTCCTGAACACCTACGAGTTCCCCGGCGACGACGTGCCGGTCATCCGCGTCTCCGCGCTCAAGGCGCTGGAGGGCGACAAGGAGTGGGGCGCGAAGCTCCTCGAGCTCATGGCGGCGGTGGACGAGTCCATCCCCGAGCCCGAGCGTGACATCGACCGGCCGTTCCTCATGCCGATCGAGGACGTCTTCACGATCACCGGTCGTGGCACAGTCGTCACCGGCCGTATCGAGCGTGGAATCGTCAAGGTCAACGAGACCGTCGAGATCGTCGGTATCAAGGACGCGACCACGACGACGACCGTGACCGGCGTCGAGATGTTCCGCAAGCTGCTCGACGAGGGCCAGGCCGGTGACAACGTCGGTCTGCTCCTGCGTGGTATCAAGCGCGAGGACGTCGAGCGCGGCCAGGTCATCGTCAAGCCGAAGTCGATCACCCCGCACACGGTGTTCGAGGCGCGCGTCTACATCCTCAACAAGGACGAGGGTGGGCGGCACACGCCGTTCTTCAAGAACTACCGGCCGCAGTTCTACTTCCGCACCACCGACGTGACCGGCGTCGTGACCCTCCCCGAGGGCACCGAGATGGTCATGCCGGGCGACAACACCGAGATGACGGTCGAGCTCATCCAGCCGATCGCCATGGAGGAAGGTCTGCGCTTCGCCATCCGCGAGGGTGGCCGGACCGTCGGCGCGGGCCAGGTTCTGAAGGTCATCAAGTAGTAGCGGCGGGCGGCGGGTGCCCCACGGGGCCCCGCCGCCCGCTCTTGCTGCCCGGCGGCACGCCGGGGCGACTCCGATCGCCCCGGGTCAGCGCGAGACCGGGCACGGAAGTTGCCTGCGGGCCGCGTTGCGGAACCGATAGGCGTCAGACAAGGCGGTACACCCGGCACGAATCCGGCCCGGCCGGGCAGGCCGTCGATCCCGACGGCAGCCCGCGCCGCGCAGCGCCGGACAGGTCGACGGGGACCCGGTAGTGATACCGGCCGGACGAGACAGACAGGACAGGCGAAGCCCACCATGGCGGCACAGAAGATCCGCATCCGGCTCAAGGCCTATGACCACGAGGTCATCGACAGCTCGGCGCGGAAGATCGTCGAGACCGTGACGCGTACCGGTGCGCAGGTCGCGGGTCCGGTGCCGCTGCCGACGGAGAAGAACGTCTACTGCGTCATCCGGTCGCCGCACAAGTACAAGGACAGCCGCGAGCACTTCGAGATGCGGACGCACAAGCGGCTGATCGACATCCTTGACCCGACGCCGAAGACGGTCGACTCGCTGATGCGCCTCGACCTGCCCGCCGGCGTGGACATCGAGATCAAGCTGTAAGAGGGGCCGGCGCCAGTCATGCTCAACCGCAATTACAGAGGGCTCCTGGGCACCAAGCTCGGGATGACCCAGGTATGGGACGCGAACAACCGCGTCGTGCCGGTCACCGTCATTCAGGCCGGCCCCAACGTCGTGACTCAGGTCAAGACGCTCGACAACGACGGCTACTCCGCCGTCCAGCTCGGCTTCGGCGAGATCGACCCGCGTCGGATCAACAAGCCGCTGCGAGGCCACTTCGAGACCTCCGGGGTCACCCCCCGGCGGCACCTGGTGGAGCTCCGCACGGCGGACGCCGGCAACTACCGGGCCGGCCAGGAGCTGACCGGTGAGCTGTTCGACGCCGGTCAGGTCGTCGACGTCACCGGCACCTCCAAGGGCAAGGGCTTCGCCGGTGTCATGAAGCGGCACGGCTTCAAGGGCCTGGGCGCCGGTCACGGCGTCGAGCGCAAGCACCGCTCCCCGGGATCGGTCGGTGGCTGTGCCACCCCGGGCCGGGTCTTCAAGGGCCTGCGGATGGCCGGTCGGATGGGGCACGCCCGGGTCACCGTGGCCGGGCTGACCATCCACGCCGTGGACACCGAGCGTGGTTTTCTGCTGATCAAGGGTGCGGTCCCCGGCCCCGACGGCGGTCTGGTCTTCGTGCGCAGCGCGGCCAAGCGGCCCGCGCCGGAGCCGCTCGCTCCGGTGGCCGAAGGTGCGACCGCTGGCACCGCTGAGGAGGCCTCGGCATGAGCGCGACGGCAACAGTGACTGAGGAAGCCTCCGTCGAGGTGGATGCGCCGGTCGACCGCACGGTCCCGGTGCACGCGCCGGCGGGTGGCGACGCGGGCAGCGTCGAGCTGCCGGGCGCCGTCTTCGACGTGCCGCTCAACGTGCCGCTCATCCACCAGGTCGTGGTGGCGCAGCTCGCCGCGGCACGGCAGGGCACGCACTCCACCAAGACCCGCGGCGAGGTTCGCGGTGGTGGTCGCAAGCCGTACCGCCAGAAGGGCACCGGCCGGGCGCGGCAGGGTTCGCTGCGTGCGCCGCAGTTCACCGGTGGTGGAATCGTCCACGGCCCGACGCCGCGCAGCTACGAGCAGCGCACGCCCAAGAAGATGAAGGCCGCCGCGCTGCGCGGGGCCCTGTCCGACCGGGCCCGCAACGACCGGGTGCACGTGGTCTCCGCACTGGTCGCCGGCGACGCGCCGTCCACGAAGGCCGCCTTCAAGGCGCTGACCAGCCTGGTCGACGCCCGCCGGGTGCTGGTCGTCGCGCAGCGTTCGGACGAGCTGACCTGGCTCAGCCTGCGCAACGTCGAGGCCGTGCACCTGCTCGACCCGGGCCAGCTCAACACGTACGACGTGCTGGTGAGCGACGACGTGGTGTTCACCGAGGGCGCGCTCGCCGCGTTCCTCGCGCGTGGCTCCCGTCCGGCGATCTCGGCCGGCGAGCAGGAGGACAAGTGATCCCCGACCCGCGTGACATCATTCTTCGCCCGGTCGTCTCCGAGAAGAGCTACGGCCTGCTCGACGAGAACGTCTACACGTTCATCGTCCGCCCCGACGCCAACAAGACGCAGATCAAGCTCGCCGTGCAGAAGATCTTCAACGTGCGGGTCACCAGCGTCAACACGATCAACCGGCAGGGCAAGCGCAAGCGGACCAAGTCCGGCTGGGGACACCGCCCGGCCACGAAGCGTGCGCTCGTGAGCCTCGCGCCCGGTGACACCATCGAGATCTTCGGAGGCCCCGGTGCCTGACACCCGCGTGGGGCTCACCCGGGTGCCGCACAGCCCGGCGTCGGATCGGAAGTAGAGCATGGGTATTCGTAGGTACAAGCCGACGACGCCGGGGCGTCGTGGGTCGAGCGTCGCCGACTTCGTCGAGATCACCCGTGATCACCCCGAGAAGTCCCTCGTCCGGCCGCTGCACTCCAAGGGCGGTCGTAACGTCCACGGGCGGATCACCACCCGGCACCAGGGCGGTGGCCACAAGCGCGCCTACCGGCTCATCGACTTCCGCCGGGACAAGGACGGCGTGCCGGCCAAGGTCGCGCACATCGAGTACGACCCGAACCGCACCGCGCGCATCGCGCTGCTGCACTACCTGGACGGCGAGAAGCGCTACATCCTCGCCCCGGTGAAGCTGCGCCAGGGCGACATGGTGAGTTCGGGCGTCGGCGCCGACATCAAGCCGGGCAACGCCCTGCCGCTGCGTAACATCCCGACCGGCACCGTGGTGCATGCGATCGAGCTGCGCCCCGGCGGCGGCGCCAAGATCGCCCGCAGCGCCGGCGCCAGTGTGCAGCTCGTCGCCAAGGACGGCCCGTACGCCCAGCTCCGGATGCCCTCCGGTGAGATCCGCAACGTCGACGTGCGCTGCCGCGCGACCGTCGGCGAGGTCGGTAACGCCGAGCAGAGCAACATCAACTGGGGCAAGGCCGGCCGCATGCGCTGGAAGGGCCGTCGGCCCACCGTGCGTGGTGTCGCCATGAACCCGGTCGACCACCCGCATGGTGGTGGTGAGGGCAAGACCTCCGGTGGCCGCCACCCGGTCAACCCGAAGGGCCGTCCCGAGGGCCGGACCCGGCGGACCAAGAAGTCCAGCGACGCGATGATCGTGCGTCGGCGCAAGCAGAACAGGCGGCGGTAACAATGAGCGTGCCGGCCACCTCGATCCACCCCCACCACTGAGCAGGAAGGAGGAGACACAGCCATGCCACGCAGTCTTAAGAAGGGCCCGTTCGTCGACGACCACCTGCTCAAGAAGGTGGACGCCCAGAACGAGAAGGGCACCAAGCACGTCATCAGGACCTGGTCGCGACGCTCGACCGTGATCCCCGACATGCTGGGCCACACCATCGCCGTGCACGACGGCCGCAAGCACGTCCCGGTGTTCATCACCGAGGGCATGGTCGGCCACAAGCTTGGCGAGTTCGCGCCGACGCGCACGTTCCGCGGGCACGTCAAGGAGGACCGGAGGTCACGTCGTGGCTGACGACCTCGTCGAGGGTCTGACCCGCGCCGGCCTGCCCGGAGCCAAGGCGACCGCCCGGTACGTCCACACCTCCCCGACCAAGGCGCGCCGGGTCGTCGACCTGGTCCGCGGCCGGGCGGCCGGCGAGGCGCTCGACATCCTGCGGTTCGCCCCGCAGGCGGCGAGCACCGACGTCTACAAGGTCGTCGCGAGCGCGGTGGCCAACGCCGAGAACAACCACTCCCTGGACCCGGCGACGCTGTGGATCAGCGCGGCTTACGTCGACGAGGGGCCGACGCTCAAGCGCATCCGGCCCCGCGCGCAGGGCCGTGCGTACCGGATCCGTAAGCGCACCAGCCACATCACGGTCGTGGTGGAGAGCCGGGAACCGGTCGCGACGGGCGCCGGCGCCAGGACGACAAGGAGGGCCCGGTAGTGGGGCAGAAGGTAAACCCGCACGGGTTCCGACTTGGCATCACGTCGGAGTTCACCTCCCGCTGGTACGCCGACAAGCAGTACAAGGCGTACGTCGGTGAGGACGTCAAGATCCGCAAGATGATGTCCCGCGGTATGGAGCGGGCCGGCATCAGCCGCGTCGACATCGAGCGCACCCAGGGCCGGCTGCGGGTGGACATCCACACCGCCCGTCCGGGCATCGTGATCGGTCGTCGCGGCGCCGAGGCCGACCGCATCCGCGGTGACCTGGAGAAGCTCACCGGCAAGCAGGTGCAGCTCAACATCCTCGAGGTCAAGAACCCCGAGACCGACGCGCAGCTCGTCGCCCAGGGCGTCGCCGAGCAGCTGTCCAGCCGGGTCAGCTTCCGGCGGGCGATGCGCAAGGCGATGCAGTCGGCGATGAAGGGCGGCGCGAAGGGCATCCGGGTTCAGTGCTCGGGCCGCCTGGGCGGCGCCGAGATGAGCCGGTCGGAGTTCTACCGCGAGGGCCGGGTGCCGCTGCACACGCTGCGTGCGGACATCGACTACGGCTTCTACGAGGCCAGGACGAACTTCGGCCGCATCGGCGTGAAGGTCTGGATCTACAAGGGCGACGTCGTCCAGAGCCGCGCGGAGCGGGAGGCGCAGGAGGCGCTGCTTCGTCAGCAGCGTCGCGACCGTCCGCGCCGTGGCCCGCGCTCGGGTTCGTCGGGCACCACGCAGGGCGGTACGGACGCCGGCCGGGCGGCTGCCCGCGCGGGTGAGCGCCGCGGTCGTGGCGGCAGCGGCGGAGCCGGTGGCGCAGCGGCGGAGAAGGCGTCGGGCGAGAAGACCTCGGGCGAGAAGACCGCGACCGAGAGCACGCCGGCCAGCCCGGCGGCGCCCGAGGCGGTCGCGCCCGAGGTGACGTCGGCCCCGGTGGTCGCCGAGGCCCAGGGCGCGCCGGAGAAGGCGGAGGGTTAGGAAACATGCTCATTCCCCGGAAGGTCGCGCACCGCAAGCAGCACCACCCCAAGCGGACGGG
The DNA here is from genome assembly GCF_001306465.1 of Frankia sp. R43. Taxonomy (NCBI): domain Bacteria; kingdom Bacillati; phylum Actinomycetota; class Actinomycetes; order Frankiales; family Frankiaceae; genus Frankia; species Frankia sp. R43. Next base: position 85,918 of record NZ_LFCW01000010.1, read on the forward strand.
CGCGGCCAAGGGCGGCACGAGGATCGCCTTCGGCGAGTACGCGATCCAGGCCTTGGAGCCGGCCTACGTGACGAACCGGCAGATCGAGTCGGCGCGTATCGCGATGACCCGGCACATCCGGCGTGGTGGAAAGGTCTGGATCAACATCTACCCGGACCGTCCGCTGACCAAGAAGCCGGCCGAGACCCGGATGGGTTCCGGTAAGGGCTCGCCGGAGTGGTGGGTTGCCAACGTCAAGCCCGGACGCATCATGTTCGAGCTGTCCGGTGTCCAGGAGCCCGTCGCCCGTGAGGCGATGCGCCGCGCCATCCACAAGCTGCCGATGAAGTGCCGTTTCGTGACCCGTGAGGGTGGTGCCTGATGGCCGTCACGACAGCGGACGATCTGCGCGCCCTGTCCGCCGGCGAGCTGGTGGACAAGTTGCGGGAGGCCAAGGAGGAGCTGTTCAACCTCCGGTTCCAGGCCGCGACTGGTCAGCTGCGCAACAACCGGCGGCTGCGCGACATCCGTCAGGACATCGCGCGGATCTACACGGTTATGCGCGAGCGTGAGCTCGGGCTGAGCGATGACCCGGCCGTCGCGTTGGACGACGCCGGCACGGATCGGGCGTGAGCGCAGTGAGCGGAGAAGAAGTGAGCACGGAAAGCAGCACCACCGCTGCCGCCACCGACGAGGCCGCCGCGCGGGGTTTCCGCAAGGTGCGTGAGGGTCTGGTGATCAGCGACAAGATGGAGAAGACGGTTGTCGTCGCGGTCGAGGACCGGGTCCAGCACCCGCTCTACGGCAAGACGATCCGTCGTACGAAGAGGGTCAAGGCGCACGACGAGGCCGGCACCGTCGGTGTCGGCGACCGCGTTCTGCTGATGGAGACGCGGCCCCTGTCGGCCACCAAGCGCTGGCGGGTCGTCGAGGTCCTCGAGAAGGCCAAGTAGGTCCGAGGCGGCCTGATGGCAGTGGTGGCGCGGGTCGTGATCGGCGCGCGCCACCACAGCCCGGCGGTGATCGGCCCGGCAGTGATCCGGATTCTCTCGCCGGATCCGGCCCCGAGGGTGCCGTGACCACGGGGACGGCCGGCCGGGTGCCGGCGCGAGGCGGTGCCGCACCACAGGCGGCCCTCATCGCCTCGTACGAGGGATTGCAACGGCGGCAACGGGTGATCAGGAGCGGAAAGTGATTCAGCAGGAGTCGCGACTTCGGGTCGCCGACAACACCGGAGCCAGGGAGATTCTGTGCATCCGGGTTCTCGGCGGCTCTGGGCGTCGTTACGCGGGGATCGGCGACATCATCGTCGGAACGGTGAAGGACGCCCTGCCCGGCGCCGGCGTGAAGCGCGGCGACGTGGTCAAGGCGGTCGTGGTGCGCACCACCAAGGAGCGGCGGCGGCCGGACGGCTCCTACATCCGGTTCGACGAGAACGCGGCGGTCCTCATCCGAGACGGGGGAGACCCCCGCGGTACCCGCATTTTCGGCCCGGTCGGCCGTGAGCTGCGGGACAAGCGTTTCATGAAGATTATTTCGCTGGCGCCGGAGGTGCTCTAGACCGTGGCCGGTTTGAAGATCAAGAAGGGCGACACGGTCCAGATCATCACTGGCAAGGACCGGGGCCTCAAGGGCAAGGTCATCCGGGCTCTCCCCGACCAGAACAAGGTCGTCGTCGAGGGCGCGAACCGGATCACGAAGCACACCCGGGTCCAGCAGAGCGCACGTGGCTCGCAGTCCGGGGGAATCGTCACCCAGGAAGCGCCGATCCACGTGAGCAACGTGATGATCGTCGATCCGTCGGATGGCAAGCCGACCCGTGTCGGTTACCGCATCAACGAGGACGGCACCAAGGTCCGGATCTCGCGCCGCACCGGTGCCGAGCTCTAGGCCCCCGGCGCAAGGCTAGGAAACGAGACATGAGTGTGACCACGGAAGCCCGGCCGGTCCCTCGGCTGAAGCAGCGGTACCGCGAGGAGATCTCCCCGGCTCTGCGGGAGCAGTTCTCCTACGGCAACGTCATGCAGATCCCAGGCGTGGTGAAGGTCGTCGTCAACATGGGTGTCGGCGACGCCGCCCGGGACGCGAAGCTGATCGACGGAGCCACCCGGGACCTCACGGCCATCACCGGCCAGAAGCCGGCGATCCGTCGGGCCAAGAAGTCGATCGCCCAGTTCAAGCTGCGCGAGGGCCAGCCAATCGGGGCGAAGGTGACCCTGCGCGGTGACCGGATGTGGGAGTTCCTCGACCGCCTGGTCTCGATCGCGCTGCCCCGCATTCGCGACTTCCGCGGGCTGTCGCCCAAGCAGTTCGACGGCGCGGGCAACTACACGTTCGGTGTGACCGAGCAGTCGATCTTCCACGAGATCGACATCGACAAGATCGACCGGGTCCGCGGTATGGACATCACGGTCGTGACCACCGCGACCAACGACGACGAGGGCCGGGCGCTGCTGCGCGCGCTGGGCTTCCCGTTCCGGGAGAGCTGAGAGATGGCGAAGAAGGCGCTGGTCGAGAAGGCCGCCCGCAAGCCCAAGTACGCCGTGCGTGGCTACACCCGCTGCCAGCGGTGTGGCCGCCCGCGCTCGGTCTACCGGGTGTTCGGGCTGTGCCGGGTGTGCCTGCGGCAGATGGCCCACCGGGGCGAGCTGCCGGGCGTCACCAAGAGCTCCTGGTAGTAGACGGAGCTCAGGGCAGTTGGAAGGAGCTCCCGGGGGGTTACCCGGGGCTCCTGGTAGTACCCACACGATCGCGGTAGGCCCGACCGGCTCCGGTGCGAGCACCGGGAACCGCCGTGAGAAAGGCGTCAAGCCATGACGATGACTGATCCGATCGCGGACATGCTCACCCGTGTCCGCAACGCCAACCGGGCTTATCACGACCGGGTGGTGATGCCGCACAGCAAGATCAAGACTCACATCGCCGAGATCCTCCAGCAGGAGGGTTACATCACCGGCTGGCACGTCGAGGACGCACCGCCGGGCGCGGTCGGCAGGACTCTGATCGTCGACCTCAAGTACGGCCCGAACCGGGAGCGTTCCATCGCGGGCGTGAAGCGGATCAGCAAGCCGGGTCTGCGCGTCTACGCGAAGTCGACGAATCTGCCGAAGGTCCTTGGCGGCCTGGGTGTTGCAATCATCTCTACCTCGTCGGGGCTGCTGACCGACAGGCAGGCCGGCAAGCGGGGCGTGGGCGGGGAAGTCCTCGCCTACGTCTGGTAAGGAAGGCGAACGATGTCACGGATCGGGCGCCAGCCCATCAGTGTTCCCAGCGGCGTCGAGGTGACTCTCGATGGCCCGACGGTGACGGTGAAGGGCCCCAAGGGGACCCTGAGTCACACTGTCGTCGAGCCGATCGAGGTCGCCCGCGAGGACGGTCAGATCGTCGTCAGCCGGCCCAACGACGAGCGGCGTAGCCGCGCTCTGCACGGCCTCACCCGGACGCTCGTCTCCAACATGGTCGTCGGGGTCACCACCGGTTACTCCAAGACGCTGGAGATCGTCGGTGTCGGTTACCGAGTCCAGGCCAAGGGCTCGGATCTGGAGTTCGCTCTCGGCTACAGCCACCCGGTTCCGGTGAAGGCGCCCGAGGGCATCCGGTTCGAGGTGCAGGCCCCGACCCGCTTCGTCGTGCACGGCATCGACAAGCAGCTGGTCGGCGAGGTCTCCGCCAAGATTCGCGGGCTGCGCAAGCCGGACCCCTACAAGGGCAAGGGCGTGCGCTACCAGGGCGAGGTCGTTCGCCGCAAGGTCGGGAAGACCGGGAAGTAGGTAGACAGACATGGCAGTGAGCCTCAGCGCCAGCGCGCGTCGGCGGACGGCCAAGCTCCGCCGCCACGTTCGTGTGCGCAAGAAGGTGTCGGGCACCCCGGTCCGCCCGCGTCTCGTCGTCACCCGGTCCTCGCGGCACATCTACGCCCAGGTCATCGACGACGTCGCCGGGCACACGTTGGCCTCGGCCTCCACGCTGGAGGACGGTCTGCGCGCCTCCGAGGGAGACAAGAGCGCCAAGGCCCGCGAGGTCGGCCGCCTCGTCGCGGAGCGTGCCCGCGCCGCCGGGATCGAGGCCGTGGTGTTCGACCGCGGTGGTCGCACCTACCACGGCCGGATCGCCGCGTTGGCGGACGCGGCCCGCGAAGGCGGGCTGAACTTCTGATGACCACAGCTACTAGGGAGATGTTCTAGATGCCAGGCCAGCAGCGCCGCGGAGGCGGCTCCGGCGGTTCCGACCGCCGCGAGCGCCGCGACCGTTCGGGCGGTGGCCCGGCGCAGGAGAAGACCGCTTATGTCGAGCGGGTCGTCGCCATCAACCGGGTGGCGAAGGTCGTGAAGGGCGGGCGCCGCTTCAGCTTCACGGCGCTCGTCGTCGTCGGTGACGCGGACGGGACCGTCGGCGTCGGCTACGGCAAGGCCAAGGAGGTCCCGGCGGCTATCGCCAAGGGGGTCGAGGAGGCCAAGAAGCACTTCTTCAAGGTTCCGCGGATCGGCTCCACCATCCCGCACCCGGTGCAGGGTGAGGACGCCGCCGGTGTCGTGCTGCTCAAGCCGGCCTCGCCGGGTACCGGTGTCATCGCCGGTGGCCCGGTGCGTGCGGTGCTGGAGTGCGCCGGTGTGCACGACGTGCTGTCGAAGTCGCTGGGGTCCTCGAACCCGATCAACATCGTGCACGCGACCGTCGCGGCGCTGCGCGGGCTGATGCGGCCTGAGGAGATCGCCGCTCGTCGTGGGCTGCCGCTGGAGGACGTCGCTCCGCCGGCTATGCTTCGCGCGCGGGCGGCTGGGGTCGGTGCGTAATGGCGAAGCTGCGCATCACCCAGATCCGCTCCGAGATCGGCGGAACCCGCAACCAGCGTGAGACGCTGCGGACGCTGGGCCTGCGCCGTATCAACGGCAGCACTGTTCGTGAGGATCGTCCCGAGGTTCGTGGGATGATCGCTACCGTGACCCATCTCGTGCGGGTCGAGGAGGTGGACTCCTGATGGCCGAGCAGACGCTCGAGAAGGCGGATTCCGCCGGTGCCCAGGAGCCCCGTGCGCTCGGGCTGAAGGTCCATCACCTTCGCCCGGCGCCTGGTGCCCACAAGAAGAAGCAGCGGGTGGGCCGCGGTGAGGGCTCCAAGGGAAAGACCGCGGGGCGTGGTACGAAGGGTTCCAAGGCCCGTAAGCAGGTTCCGGCCCGCTTCGAGGGTGGCCAGATGCCACTGCATATGCGGGTTCCGAAGCTGAAGGGCTTCCGTAACCGTTTCCGTACCGAGTACCAGGTGGTGAACGTCGCCACGATCGAGGAGCTGTTCCCCGAGGGTGGCACGGTCGGCGTCGACGAGCTGGTGGCCGCCGGCGCCGTCCGCTCGAAGTCGTTGGTGAAGGTCCTCGGCGACGGGGAGATCGGCGTGGCCGTTCAGGTCACCGCGCACGCTTTCTCCGGCTCGGCCAAGCAGAAGATCGAGGCCGCCGGCGGCAGCGTCACCCAGGTCTGACAGCGCCTCGGGACGGGCGTACCCACGCCCGTCCCGAGGCGTTCGTGCTTTGCCGGGCCGTGCGGCGAGGTGGTTGTAAGCACATCTCGCCGCGTGACCCGGGCAGGACAGGCCACTGTACGGATACCGGCACACGCCGGCTCGGCAGTGGTTTGGGCTTGGCGTGGTTTGGCAGTGGTTTGCGCACCGGGATCCCGGTACACCAGTGCCTACCGCGCGTGATGTCCGGACGAGTGAGCCTCAGGTGCTGTTAGAGTCGCCTCACCGCGTACGGTCCGCTTCCAGGGCCGCCGGAGATCTGCACCAAACGCCGCGCCGTCCCGTCAGCCGTAGGAACAGCAGGAGGAGACGTGCTCACCGCCTTCACGCGGGCCTTCCGCACGCCCGACCTGCGGAAGAAGCTGCTCTTTACCGCAGGCATCGTCGTCCTGTTCCGGCTGGGCAGCGTCATGCCGTCGCCCGGCGTCTCCACAGCGGCGGTGAACTCCTGTCTGGATGCGGCCAGCGAGGACAGCAGCAACGTCTACTCGCTGATCAACCTGTTCAGCGGTGGCGCACTCCTGCAGCTGTCGGTCTTCGCGCTCGGCATCATGCCGTACATCACGTCGAGCATCATCATCCAGCTGCTCGTCGTGGTCATCCCGCGGCTTGAGCAGCTGAAGAAGGAAGGCAGTTCGGGTGAGCAAAAGCTCACTCAGTACACCCGTTATCTGACGATCGCGCTGGGGGTTCTGCAGGCCACCGGCATCGTGGCGCTGGCGCGCAGCGGTCGGCTCTTCCCGAGCTGCAGCGCCGCCATCATTCCGGACACCAGCCTCTTCCGTATCGCCACCATCGTGATCACGATGACCGCCGGCACGTCGGTCATCATGTGGATGGGCGAGCTGATCACGGCCCGCGGCGTGGGCAACGGCATGTCGCTGCTGATCTTCACCTCGATCGCCGCGCAGCTGCCCTCGCAGGGCGGGCGCATCCTCCAGGTCGCCGGCGGCCTCGTCTTCGGCCTGGTGATCCTGCTGGGCCTCGCGATCGTCGTGTTCGTCATCTTCGTCGAGCAGTCGCAGCGTCGGATCCCCGTCCAGTACGCGAAGCGCCTCATCGGGCGCCGCATGTACGGCGGGACCTCTACCTATCTGCCGATCAAGGTGAACCAGGCCGGCATCATCCCGGTCATCTTCGCCTCGTCGCTCCTTCAGCTCCCGCAGCTGCTGGGCCAGGTGTGGAGCAACCAGACATTCCAGGATTTCGAGCAGCGCTACCTCTCCCGCGGCGACCACCCGCTCTATCTCGTGGCCTACGGCGCGCTGATCATCTTCTTCACGTACTTCTACGTCGCGATCACCTTCAATCCGACGGAGGTCGCGGACAACATGAAGAAGTACGGCGGGTTCATCCCGGGGATCCGGCCCGGCCGCCCGACGGCCGAATACCTGGACCACGTGCTGTCCCGCATCACCCTCCCTGGCTCGTTGTTCCTGGGGGTCATCACGGTGTTGCCGTTGGCGCTTCTCAACCTGACCAAGGACCAGCCCTTCCCGTTCGCTGGTACGTCGGTGCTGATCATGGTGGGAGTGGGGCTGGAAACCGTGAAACAGATTGAAAGCCAGCTGATGCTGCGCAACTACGAAGGATTCCTCCGGTAGTGCGCCTCGTACTGGTCGGACCGCCCGGTGCAGGTAAGGGAACGCAGGCCGCCTTCATAGCCCAGGCGAGGTCCATTCCGAAGATCTCGACCGGTGACATCTTCCGGGCGAACGTGCGCGAAGGCACCGAGCTGGGTGTCCTGGCGAAGACCTACATGGATGCCGGTGACCTCGTCCCCGACGAGATCACCATCGGTATGGTGCGCAACCGGCTCGCCGAGGACGACGCGGTCAAGGGCTTCCTCCTGGACGGCTTCCCCCGCAACGTGCCGCAGGCCGAGGTGCTCGGCGGCATGCTGGACGAGATGGGCACCCGCCTCGACGTCGTGCTCGAGCTCGTCGTCGACGACGACGAGGTGGTGCGCCGGCTCTCCGGTCGTCGCACCTGCCGCAACTGCGGGCACATCTGGCATCTCGACTTCGATCCGCCCCGCGACGAAGGGGTCTGCGACCGCTGCTCGGGTGAGCTGTTCCAGCGGGACGACGACCGTTCGGAGACCGTTCGCCACCGCCTGGAGGTGTACGCGGAGCAGACAGCTCCACTCGTCGCCTACTACGCGGCCAAGGGCGTTCTCATCGGTATCGACGCGACCGGGCCGGTGGACAACGTGACCGATCGCGCCTTGGACGCGCTGCGCCACTACGCCGACTGACCCCACTGCGCCGACTGACGCCACTGTGCCGACTGATCCGCGTCGGCGGACCCTGCCGGCGGATGGGCGGGCCGACTGCTCGGGCTGGAGCAGTCGGCACCTGCGCGGGGCGCCTGGTCACGAACCGGGCGGCCCGGACTCGACCGCGGCCACGTCGCGGCGGCTCCGGGCGGTTATCGTCGAGGAAGAGGTGGGGCCTGTCGGCGCGGAAGCCAGTTTCCGCGGGGCCTGGCTCGCCTCCCGGCGCCGGGAGGCGATGACCAGGCCTGCGGAGCCGAGCCGGCCGGCCAGGGCCCACCGGCCCTGCCCCGTGGCGGCACGCCCCCAGTGGGACTGACGGCTCGGCTGGGTTGCTGAACAGGGCGAACACTACTGAGGACGGGACCGGTCAGACCGTGGCACGACGAGAGCATGTCCAGATCAAGACGGCATCTGAGATCGCCAAGATGCGGGTGGCCGGGCTGCTCGTCGCGAAAACCCTGGCCAAGCTGCGGGAAGCGGTCGCGCCCGGGGTTACCACGGCCGATCTGGACGAACTCGCGGAGAAGACGATCCGGGCCGACGGCGGCATTCCGTCCTTCAAGGGCTACGCCCACCCGCCCTACCCCGCGTCGATCTGCAGCTCGGTGAACAACGAGGTCGTGCATGCGATCCCGAGCCGGCGGCGGGTGCTGCGCGAGGGTGACATCGTCTCGATCGACTGCGGAGCGATCGTCGACGGCTGGCACGGAGACTCGGCGATCACCGTCCCCGTCGGCGAGGTGGCCCCCGAGGTGCTCGACATGCTGCGGGTCTGTGACGAGGCGCTGTGGCGGGGCCTGGCGGCCGCCCAGCTCGGCGGCAGGCTGACCGACATCAGCAACGCGGTGGAGCGCCACATCACCCCGCATGGCTACGGCATCGTGGACCACTACGGCGGTCACGGCATCGGCACGGAGATGCACCAGCCGCCGCACGTGCTGAACTACGGCCGGCCTGGGCGCGGCCTGAAGCTGGTCGAGGGGGTGGCGCTGGCCATCGAGCCGATGATCACTCTCGGTTCGCCGGACACGGTGATTCTCTCGGACGAGTGGACGGTCGCGACGAAGGATGGGTCGCTCGCTGCCCACACCGAACACTCGGTGGCGGTGACTCCGCGTGGGCCGTGGGTCCTGACCGAGCCGGATGGCGGCGTGGCGCGCTTCGCCGCGCTCGGTGTGGCCTGCGGCCAGCCGGCTGACGCCCCGACCGGCTGACGCCCCGGCCGACGCCGCGCGGCCGCCGGGACGCCACGGCTCGCGGACGCCTCGACGGGTTGGTGGCCCCGGGATGGTCGACGGTCACGAGGGCGCGGGCTGAGGTCGGCGGGCCCCCTGTTGGCCCTTGACGGGCCGGGCACGTACACTCAGGAGTCGACGGTCTCAAGCGTTGTCGGTGTTCGTCGTTCACACGGCGAGCCCGCGCGGTGACCTGGCGCGATGATCTCGCGTGGTGCTCTCTGGGGTGCGGCGCCGGTCCATACGGGTCAGGGTCCATCAGGGGCAGGGTCCGTCATCCCAAGCGTCGACGTCAGGACAGCGGAGGACATGCCGAAGAAGGACGGGGCCATCGAGATCGAAGGCCGAGTAGTGGAGCCGCTCCCGAACGCGATGTTCCGGGTGGAGCTCCAGAACGGTCATCGCGTTCTCGCCCACATCAGTGGCAAGATGCGCCAGCACTACATCCGTATCCTCCCGGAGGACCGGGTGGTGGTGGAGCTCTCGCCATACGACCTGTCCCGCGGTCGCATCGTCTACCGCTACAAGTAGTCGTCATCCCACCAGCAAGCGCGGCCCACAGCTGCGTGTGGAGGTTCTCGCGGCCGTGAAGGTCAAGCCGAGCGTCAAGAAGATCTGCGACAAGTGCAAGGTGATCCGCCGTCACGGGCGTGTCATGGTCATCTGCGACAACCTGCGTCACAAGCAGCGCCAGGGCTGATGACTGGGCGTTTTCCGTCGTCGACCCGGCGCTGCGGCCCCATGGCCGTGCACCTCGAGATGGAAAACGCTCACTGGCGGCGGGCCTGAGCTCGCCGCCGACAACCGGCAGGTTCGCAGCCTGCCAGCAGAAGCGACACCAGACCGCATCATGCGGTTCCACCCCCGGTCGGAGGCCGGGGCCTCGTCGACTACGGGCTGATTTTCGCCGTCAAGGTGTGGTCGTCCCGGCGAGGAGGGTGTCGCCCGAGACCTCCGGATGCAGGAAGGAACCATCGCGTCATGGCACGCCTGTCAGGTGTCGACCTTCCCCGCGAGAAGCGGGTCGAGATCGCACTGACCTACATCTTCGGGATCGGCCGTAGCCGTTCCAAGGAGACTCTCGCCGCCACCGGCGTCAACCCGGACACCCGGGTTCGCGACCTCACCGACGAAGAGGTCCAGAAGCTCCGGGAGTGGATCGACGCGAACTACCGCGTCGAGGGTGACCTCAACCGCGAGATCAAGCAGGACATTCGCCGCAAGATGGAGATCGGCTGCTACCAGGGTCTCCGTCACCGCCGCAACCTTCCCGTCCACGGCCAGCGGACGCACACCAACGCGCGTACCCGCAAGGGCCCGCGCCGCGCCATCGCCGGGAAGAAGAAGGCCGGCAAGAAGTAGTCATCGGTTCCGCTCGGGCCACTTTCGCTTTCGCGCCGGCCCGGGCGTCACGACCGCTGACCGACGACCTCGTAGACGGAGACCACGGGTTATGCCTCCCAAGACACGCGCCGCCGGCGTCAAGAAAGTCCGGCGCAAGGAAAAGAAGAACGTCGCCCACGGGCACGCTCACATCAAGAGCACGTTCAACAACACGATCGTCTCGATCACGGACCCCAGTGGCAACGTGATCTCCTGGGCCTCGGCCGGCCACGTCGGCTTCAAGGGCTCCCGCAAGTCCACCCCGTATGCCGCGCAGATGGCCGCTGAGAACGCGGCCCGCAAGGCGCAGGAGCACGGGATGCGCAAGGTTGACGTCTTCGTCAAGGGCCCCGGCTCCGGCCGGGAGACCGCGATCCGTTCGCTGCAGGCCGCTGGCCTGGAAGTCGGCGCGATCCAGGACGTCACCCCCACCCCGCACAACGGCTGCCGCCCGCCGAAGCGTCGCCGGGTCTGAGCTCCGCGCCAGGGATACGAGAGAGAAGGACGAGCATGGCCCGTTACACCGGCGCGGACTGCAAGCGTTGCCGCCGCGAGAAGACGAAGCTGTTCCTCAAGGGCAGCAAGTGCGAGACCCCGAAGTGCCCGATCGAGATCCGGCCGTACCCGCCGGGCGAGCACGGCCGCGGGCGCACCAAGGACTCCGAGTACCTGCTCCAGAAGCGCGAGAAGCAGAAGTGCGCGCGCATCTACGGCGTCCTGGAGAAGCAGTTCCGGGGCTACTACGACGAGGCGAACCGCCGTGCCGGCAAGACCGGTGACGAGCTGCTGAAGATCCTCGAGTCCCGGCTCGACAACGTGGTTTACCGGGGTGGCTTCGCGCCGTCCCGCGACGCCGCGCGCCAGGCTGTCCGGCACGGTCACGTGCAGGTCAACGGGCGCAAGGTCGACATCCCGAGCTACCGGGTCACCGAGAACGACATCGTTGAGATCGCGCCGAAGTCGCGTGAGCTCACGCCGTTCATCGTGGCCCGTGAGACCGCGGGGACCGGGCGTACCGTCCCGCCGTGGATCGAGGCCATCCCGAGCCAGATGCGGCTGCTCGTCCACTCGCTGCCCGCGCGCCAGGTGATCGACACCCAGGTGCAGGAGCAGCTGATCGTCGAGCTTTACTCGAAGTAGTCGTGAGATCCGGCGCCGGCCCTGTGCCGGCGCCGGATTCGCGTCGGCACCCGGTCCGGGGGCTTGTCCCGGCCTGTTGGCGACCGGGCGTACTGTTGACAGGCACGGGGATGGACCGATGTCCCTGTGTCAACCCCCGTTGGGGGCTTCCACGGCGTCATATGGCGGTCGCCGTGTCCGGAAGGAAGATCTCATGCTGATCGCTCAGCGTCCCACCCTCGTCGAGGATCCGATCACGGAGTTCCGGTCACGTTTCGTGATCGAGCCTCTGGAGCCGGGCTTCGGCTACACCCTCGGGAACTCGCTGCGCCGCACGCTGCTGTCCTCGATCCCGGGCGCCTCCGTGACGAGCATCCGGGTGGACGGTGTCCTCCACGAGTTCTCGACGGTCCCCGGGGTGAAGGAGGACGTCACCGACCTGATCCTGAACCTGAAGGAACTGGTCGTCAGCTCCGACAACGACGAGCCGACGGTGATGTACCTGCGCAAGCAGGGCCCCGGTGACGTCACCGCGGCGGACATCGCCCCGCCGGCCGGCGTCGAGGTGCACAACCCCGACCTGCACCTGGCCACCCTCAACGACAAGGGCAAGCTCGAGATCGAGCTGACCGTCGAGCGGGGCCGTGGCTATGTCAGCGCCGCGCAGAACAAGCAGCCTGGCCAGGAGATCGGGCGCATTCCGATCGACTCGATCTACTCGCCGGTGCTGAAGGTCACCTACAAGGTCGAGGCGACCCGTGTCGAGCAGCGCACGGACTTCGACCGGCTCATCGTCGACGTCGAGACCAAGCAGTCGATCTCGCCGCGGGATGCGATGGCCAGCGCCGGTAAGACCCTCGTCGGCCTGTTCGGGCTGGCTCAGGAGCTCAACGCCGAGGCGGAGGGCGTCGACATCGGCCCGTCCGCGGCGGACGCCGCCCTGGCCGCCGACCTGGCGCTGCCGATCGAGGAGATGGACCTGACCGTCCGCTCCTACAACTGCCTCAAGCGCGAGGGCATCCACACCATCGGTGAGCTGGTGTCCCGCAGCGAGGCGGATCTGCTCGACATCCGCAACTTCGGGCAGAAGTCGATCGACGAGGTGAAGACGAAGCTGGGTGCCATGGGCCTGCAGCTCAAGGACTCCCCGCCCGGGTTCGACCCGCGTCAGGCGGTCGACACCTACGGCACCGACACGTACAACCCGTCGTTCTCCGACCCGTCCGACGACGGTCGCGAGTTCGTCGAGACCGAACAGTACTGATCCGACCGTGCGCCCCGGGGCCCCGATTCGGTCGGAGCCCCGGGCGTACGTCGACCGGGAGCCCAGCCGTGCTTCCCGGCGGCGCCCGGAGAACAGCGAAAGGAACGAGGAGCACCCATCATGCCCACGCCAACCAAGGGCGCCCGGCTCGGCGGTAGTCCCGCACATGAGCGGCTGCTGCTGGCCAACCTCGCCACCGCGCTGTTCGAGCACGGTGGCATCACGACCACTGAGGCCAAGGCGCGCCGGCTGCGTCCCTACGCCGAGCGCCTGGTCACCCACGCGAAGCGCGGTGACCTGCACGCACGGCGCAGGGTCATGCGGGTCGTCCGGAACAACTCGGTCGTCCACACCCTCTTCACGGAGATCGGCCCGCGCTACGCGGACCGCAACGGTGGCTACACCCGCATCGTGAAGCTGGGCCCGCGCCGTGGCGACGCCGCTCCGATGGCGCGCATCGAACTGGTCGAGGCGCTGACCGTCGGCCAGTCGGCGGTCGCGGAGGCCGAGCGCGCCCGCGGTACCCGGTTCGCGGCCCGCAAGGCGCCGACCGGTGCGACCGCCGAGGCGGCCGACGACCTGAAGAACGAGTCGCCGACCGCCGCGGCGGTCGCGGCCGAGGCACAGGCCGCCGACACCGCACCCGAGGCCGTGTCCTCCGAGACGCAGGGCGACGCGAAGCCGGAGAGCTGAGCGCGCAGCGCAGGTTCGTTCGTAACAGCAGAAGCCCGTCGCCCATGGGGCGGCGGGCTTCTGCTCTGCCGCTGGTGGAGCTCCTGAGGGAGCTCTGTGAGCCAGAAGTCCGCGACGATGCTCCCGACGGTTGCACAGGGGGGAGGCCCGCTCATGAACCCGGCCGACGGACTGCTCCGACTACGGCTGGACCTCGCCTACGACGGCACGCCCTTCGCCGGCTGGGCGCGCCAGCCGGGTCAGCGCACCGTGCAGGGCGACGTCGAGGACGCGCTGATGCGGGTGGCGAGGCTGCCAGCGGTCCGGCTCACGGTCGCGGGCCGCACCGACTCCGGTGTGCACGCGATCGGCCAGGTGGCGCACGTCGACCTTCCCGCGGGCACTCCCGTCGGCGGGCTCGCCCGCAGGCTCAACGGCGTGCTCGACCGCGCCGTCCGGGTGAAGGGTCTCGCTCCCGCCCCGCCGGGCTTCGACGCCCGGTTCTCCGCGTTGTCCCGCCGGTACGTCTACCGGATCACCGACGCGCCGTTCGGGGCGGATCCGCTGCGTCGGTTCGACACTCTGGCCACGCCGCGCCCGCTGGACGTCCCCGCGATGGCCGAGGCCGCGTTGCTGCTGCTGGGGGAGCACGACTTCGCCGCGTTCTGTCGACGACGGGAGGGTGCGACGACGGTGCGGACCCTGCTGCGCCTGGATGTCTCCCGAGTGGAGGGCGTCATCCAGGCCGATGTCGAGGCGGACGCGTTCTGCCACTCGATGGTGCGCGCGCTGGTCGGGGCGCTCGTGGCGGTTGGAGAAGGCCGCCACCGACCGGAGTGGGCGGCCGCCGTGCTCGGCCGGGGCGTGCGTGATTCCGGGGTCACGGTGCTGCCCGCCCACGGCCTGACACTGGTCGAGGTCAGGTACCCGCCGGACGCTCTGCTCGCCGCCCGGGCCCAGGTGACCCGAGCGGTGCGCGTCCCGACGTCCGCGTCGGGCTGACACCTGCATGTTGCCGGGCGCGCCCCGGCAGGGCTGCCGGGGCTGCGCGCCGCCTGGCTGGCACGGGCCGCTCAGCGGGCGCTGGCGCTCGCTGTCGGAGCCGGCGTGGGTGACACGGTCCCGGTCGGGGCAGTGCCTCCGGCGCCACTGCTGCTGCCGGCGCCGCTGCTGCCCGCGCTGCCGGTGACCATGCGCTGGGCGATGGGCTCCTTGGCGATCAGGCCCAGATCGGTGATGGCGCTGCGCAGCGGAACGTCGTCGGCCGCGCCCTGGCTGCCGTCGACATAGGCGAGCTGGGTGAGGATCATGTAGTGGCCACTCGCGATCGCGGCGCGCCACGAGTTGTCCCCGTTCGGGCCGGTGATCCGCGCGTCGCGCACCGAACCCTCCGGGATCGGCAGCGGCGCGACGCCGCCCCTGCGCTCAGCCGCGATGGTGGCCGAGGACTGCGCGGTGCTCTGCTCGTCCAGCACGAACACGGACATCCCCGCGAGCACCTGCTTCTCGCCGGCCGCCGGCGTGCTCAGGTACAGCGCCCGGACGAGTTGGGTGCACCTGCCGTCCTTGAGCGCGGTGGTGAGCTCTCCGGTCAGGTCCGGGCAGCCGTCGACGACACTGCCGGCGATTCGGGTGTACGTCCGCCCCTGGACGGTGACCTCCTTGTCCGGGAAGAACTCGTTCGAACCCACCGGCCGGGAGTCGGAGCTGGCGCTGTTGATGAAGTTCGGGTCGACGGTCGGGGGCGCGGGCCGGGGGTCCTCGGTGGCCGAGGTGTCGCCCCTGGTCAGCATGACCACCGCGACCGCGGCGACGAGGGTGAGCACGACTGCGGTCGCCACGGCGACCAGAGCGCGGGGGCGCCGCCGCGTCGGCGCGTACTCCGCCGGGATCCGGAATCGGCCGGCCGCCTCCGACGGCTCCTCGGGTTCTTCCTCGTCGTCCCGCGCGTTCGGGCCGTTCGGGCCGTGCTGGTCGTACTGGGCGGCCCGCTGGCGGCTCAGCGCGACCTGCAGGCGGGCTGGCCTGGCCCGCCCTGAGGCGTCGCCGCGGCCGTCCGCCACGGGTGCCTCGCCGCCGCCGGCGCTGTGGGGGCGCGGGCGCGGGCGCGGTTCGTCCTCGGGGTAGGGCGTGGCCGCGGGGATGGCGAGTGGGCCGGTCGGGTGCTCCGATTCCGGCCCGTCGAAGGCCTCGTCCGCACTGGCCGGCCGCCCGGCGGCGGGTGACAGGTCCGCGGTGGTCGCACCGTCAGGAGTCGCGGGACGCTCTGGCAGCGTCGGCAGCGGGCTGGTCGCGGCCCGGAGATGGAAGGAGTAGCCCGTCGTCTGCTCAGGGCCCGCGCCGCCGGCCACCGGCTGGCCGCCGGTCGGCGGCCCGATCCGGATGCCGCCGGAGGAGGGCTCCGCGCCCGGCCAGCCCGCTGCGACCTGGTCGGGCCGGGCGCCCGCGGGCGGATACGCGGCGACCGGGTAGCCCCCCTGCTGCTGGCCGGCGAGGGGATAGGCCCCGGTCGCGTAGGTCGGCATGGGACCGAACAGCGGGTCATCGACCGGTGGGGTCCAGCCGCCGGTCGGCGGCGCGCCGTCGTCAGGCCCGGACTGGCCGGGCTGCCCGGACAGGTCGAACGGAACGGGCGAGCCGAACGGAACGGGCGAGCCGGGATCCGACGGGCCCGGGCCGGGCACAGGAGCCGTCTGTGGCGTGGGTCCCGGGTAGGGCGGGCCGCCGGCCACTGTGAACGAGTCGTTGTCCGCGGGTTCGGGTGGCATGTGCCCTCCTCACTGATCCCCCCAGGCCCGCAGCCGGCGAGGCGTCCCGATGTCGTCGTCGCTGTCGTGACGGGTCGGGCCTCGGCTGCGGAGCAGTTCTCGACCCTCGCGCGCGGTTCAGACGCGTCCGGCTGGATCGGGTGAGAATATCCGAACGCGGCATATGCCCATGTCGGGGCGCTGCTCGGAAGATGTGTGCGGCCGCGGTGCCCTCGCATGCGTTGTCGAGGGGGCCTGCGGTCCGGTACGACCGATCGCCTGGTAACCTCAAAGACTGCTGCGGACCTCCAGCCTCGTGCGGATCAGCCCGGTCGATCAGGTCATGCTCAACTGCGTGCTGATTAACTCCATGCTGATGGACTCATGGTGCTGAGGTCAGCCCATACTTCTGGCAGTGCACCTCGCTCCGCGGTGTTTCGCGCCCCGCGGAGCACAAGCTGGCGACACCCCGACGATCTCCCCGCGAGATCGTCCGAACGAGAAGGCAGACCTGTGCGCACGTACCAGCCCAAGCCCGCGGACGTACAGCGCGCGTGGCACGTCATCGATGCCACCGACGTCGTGCTCGGTCGGCTGGCCAGCCAGGCTGCCCAGCTCCTGCGCGGCAAGAACAAGCCGTACTTCGCCCCGCACATCGACACCGGTGACTTCGTCGTCGTCATCAACGCCGGCAAGGTCGCGATGACCGGCAACAAGCGCGAGCAGGCCCAGTACCACCGGCACTCGGGCTTCCCGGGCGGTCTGCGCAGCACCTCCTACGGCGAGCTGCTCGACACGCGCCCGCACGTGATCGTCGAGCGGGCGATCCGTGGGATGCTGCCGCACAACCGCCTCGGTCGTGCGCAGGGCAGCAAGCTGAAGGTCTACGCGGGGCCGACGCACCCGCACCAGGCCCAGCAGCCGGTCCCCTACGAGATCAAGCAGGTCGCGCAGTAGTCGCGGTTCTGGTTTCAGACAAGGAAGGAACGCGACGTGGCTGTCGTGACCGACGCCCAGGGTAACCCCCGCGCCACCGGGCGGCGCAAGGAAGCCGTCGTCCGGGTGCGGCTGCTCCCGGGGACGGGCAACTGGAGCCTCAACGGGCGCACGCTCGAGGAGTACTTCCCGAACAAGGTCCACCAGCAGCTCGTGAACGAGCCGCTGAAGATCCTGGAGCGGGCCGAGTCCTTCGACGTGGTGGCCATCCTGCACGGCGGCGGCGTGTCGGGGCAGGCGGGCGCGCTGCGCCTGGCCATCGCCCGGGCGCTGATCGTCGCCGATGAGGAGTCCCGCCCGGCGCTCAAGAAGGCCGGCTTCCTGACCCGGGATGCCCGGATCAAGGAGCGCAAGAAGTACGGCCTCAAGAAGGCCCGTAAGGCGCCTCAGTACAGCAAGCGCTGACGCAGCACCGGCCCGTGGTCCTCACAGCCCGGGTCGGTGTCCCGGCCCGGCAGGTGCATCCTGCCGGGCCGTAGGCGTGAGATTGTCCTTTGCGGATCTGTCCTTTGCCGATCTCCGCGCGGTGTGCCGACAGCGCCCGCCGGTGCCGTTGCAACTTCAGGGGAGGCCTCAATGGCGAGGCTTTTCGGTACCGATGGCGTCCGTGGCGTCGCCAACGCGGACCTGACGGCTCAGCAGGCACTTGAGCTTGCTTCGGCCGCGGTTGAGGAGGTCGCCGCGCGGGACGCCTCCCCGCAGCGTCCGGTGGACGGCGTACCGGTGGCCCGGGCCGCCTCGTCGGCGGACCACCGCCCTGTCGTCATCGTCGGCCGGGACACCCGCCCATCCGGCGAGTTTCTCGAGGCGGCGGTTGTGGCCGGTCTGGCCAGCTCCGGTGCCGACGTCGTGCGGATCGGCGTGGTGCCGACCCCGGTGGTCTCCTATGTGGTCGCGCAGACGGGCGCCGATCTCGGCGTGATGCTGTCCGCGAGCCACAACCCGATGCCCGACAACGGGATCAAGCTCTTCGCCGCCGGGGGCCTCAAACTGCCCGACGAGGTCGAGGACGCGATCGAACGGCGGATGGCCGGCCCGCTCACCCGCCGCCCGGTGGGAGCAGAGGTCGGTCGGGTCCGTGACGACGTCACGCTCGTGAACGGCTATGTCGACCACCTGCTCGCGAGCCTGCCAGCCGGGCCGGGCAGCCTGCAGGGCCTGAAGGTCGTGGTGGACTGCGCCCAGGGCGCCGCCTCCGACCTCGCGCCCCGGGTGCTGCGGGCCGCCGGAGCTGACGTGATCGCCCTGCACGCGGACGGCGACGGCCTGCGCATCAACGACCGCTCCGGCGCGACCCATCTGGACAGCCTGCGCGACGCCGTCCGCCTGCACGGCGCGGACGTGGGTATCGCCCACGACGGTGACGCCGACCGCTGCCTGGCCGTCGACGCGCTGGGCGAGATCGTCGACGGTGACCAGATCCTGGCCATCTGTGCCGTGGCGCTCGCCGAGCGCGGTGAGCTGGGTAACGGCACCGTGGTCGTCACCATCATGTCCAACCTCGGGTTCCACCACGCGATGCGCGAGGCCGGAATCAACGTGGTCACCACCCCGGTCGGGGACCGCTACGTGCTCGAGGCGATGCGGTCGGGCTCCTATTCGCTGGGTGGCGAGCAGAGCGGCCATGTCGTCTTCCTGCGACACGCCGGTACCGGCGACGGGCTGTTGACCGCCCTGCAGGTTCTCGGCCGGATGGCGGAGAAGGGCCAGCCGCTCGACGAGCTGGCGAAGGTGATGACCAGGCTGCCGCAGGTCCTCGTGAACGTTCGCGGGGTCGACCGGTCGCGGGCCGGGACGTCGGAGGAGCTGCGCGCCGCGGTGGCGGAGGCGGAGGCGGAGCTCGGGGGCAGCGGGCGGGTGCTGCTGCGCCCGTCGGGCACCGAGCCGCTGGTCCGGGTGATGGTCGAGGCGCCGACCGACCAGCTCGCCCGTTCGCTCGCGGACCGGCTCGCGGATGTCGTCCAGCGTGCCCTGCGCTGAACTGGCCCGTCCTGCGTCCCTGAAGTCGCCCGTCCTGCGTCGGCCGGCACGAGTGACGGGGATCTTCCATGCGGCGGATGCGCCAACCCGCTGTGACGGGACGCGCGCGGCTTCCGTCCGACATCCGCGGTGTCCCAGTGGTCTATGCGCGGTACCCGGACCGGACTGCGTACGCTGAGCAACATGTGCGGGATCATTGGGTACGTCGGTGAGCAGCCGGCCCTTGAGGTCGTGCTGAGCGGACTGCGCCGGTTGGAATACCGCGGCTACGACTCGGCGGGCGTCGCCGTCGTCGGCGGTGGGGTGCTGCGAACCGCGCGCCGCGCCGGCCGGCTGGCGAATCTGGAGAAGGTCCTCGACGAGAGCGGCGAGCAGATGCCCGGCACGACGGGCATGGGGCACACCCGGTGGGCGACCCATGGCGGTCCCACCGACGTGAACGCGCACCCCCACACCGACTGCACCGGTGCGGTCGCCGTGATCCACAACGGGATCATCGAGAACTTCGCCGAACTGCGAGCGGAACTCGAGGCCGCGGGCCATGAGCTGAGCAGCGAGACCGACACCGAGGTCGTCGCACATCTGCTGGAGATCGAGATCGCTCGTGCGGCCGCCGCGGGCCCCGCGGCGTCATCGGTGTCGCCGGTGTCGGCGTCGGTGTCGTCGGGGTCCGGGCAGCGGGTCGCGTCGGCGCACCCGGTCACCGAGGCCCTGCGGGTGGTGTGCCGCCGGCTGAAGGGCGCCTTCACGTTGGTCGTCCTGCATCAGGACCATCCCGGCGTGGTGGTCGGGGCGCGCCGTAACAGCCCCCTCGTCGTCGGTCTCGGTGTCGGGGAGGCCTTCCTGGCCAGCGATGTCTCCGCGTTCATCGCGCACACCCGGGAGGCGCTGGAGATCGGCCAGGACCAGGTCGTCGAGGCCCGTCCAGATGGTGTGACCGTCTACGACTTCGACGGCACCCCGGTCGAGGGCCGTCGGTATCACGTCGACTGGGACGCGAGCGCGGCGGAGAAGGGCGGCTTCCCATACTTCATGCTCAAGGAGATCAGCGAGCAGCCCGAGGCGCTCGCTGACACCCTGCGCGGGCGGCTTTCCAGCGAGGGCGCGATCGTCCTGGACGAAGAGCGTCTCTCCGACCAGGACTTTCGCGACATCGACAAGGTCTTCATCGTCGCCTGCGGGACGGCCTACCACGCCGGGCTGATCGCCAAGTACGCCATCGAGCACTGGACGCGGCTGCCGTGCGAGGTCGAGATGGCCTCGGAGTTCCGCTACCGGGATCCGGTCCTCGACCGGTCCACCCTGGTCATCGCGATCAGCCAGAGCGGGGAGACGCTTGACACCCTGATGGCGGTCAAGCACGCCCGCGAGCAGAAGGCCCGGGTGCTGGCGATCTGCAACACCAACGGCTCGACGATCCCGCGGGAGTCGGACGCCGTCCTGTACACCCGCTGTGGCCCCGAGGTCGGTGTCGCGGCGACGAAGACGTTCCTGGGGCAGGTCGCGGCCTGCCTGCTCGTTGGTCTGTTCCTGGCCCAGACCAGGGGCGTCCTGTACGGCGACGAGGTCGCGGCCTATGTGGAGCGGCTGCAGCGCATGCCGGAGCTGGTGCGCCGCACCCTGGGGACGGTCGAGCCGGTACGCGAGCTGGCCCGCAGCCTGGCCGACGCCAAGGCGGTGCTCTTCCTCGGCCGCCATGTCGGCTACCCGGTCGCCCTCGAGGGCGCGCTCAAGCTCAAGGAACTGGCCTACATGCATGCCGAGGGGTTCCCGGCGGGCGAGCTGAAGCACGGCCCCATCGCGCTCATCGAGCCCGGGCTGCCCGTCGTGGTGGTGGTGCCCTCACCCCGGGGCCGGGCGAACCTGCACGGCAAGGTGGTGTCGAACATCCAGGAGGTCCGGGCCCGCGGGGCGCGCACGATCGTGATCGCCGAGGACGGCGACACCGATGTCGAGCCCTACGCTGATCATCTGATCCGGGTGCCGGCGACGTCCTCGCTGTTCGCGCCGCTGGTCACGACCCTGCCGCTGCAGGTCTTCGCCTGCGAGCTGGCGCTTGCCCGGGGCCTGGACGTCGACCAGCCGCGCAACCTGGCGAAGTCCGTCACGGTCGAGTAGGACCGGGCCCCGGCCGTGGCCGGGGCACACCCGGTGCCTGCGGTACCGGAGCGGACGCGGGGCTCGCGTTTCCGCTCCGGTACCGAGCCAGCTTTCGGGCGGCGCCTGGTGGCGACGCCGTCGAACGGTCAGCTCAGATCCTTCGTGGGCCGACCGGACGGGTTCCCGTCGCCGTCGTCGTCGGTCGAGCCGGACTGTGCGGTGCCGGTCGCGCCCGCGTCACCGCCGGTCTGCGTGGCCGCCTCGGGGCCGGCCGGTTCCCCGGCGAGGATGCGGTACAGGTTCCGACGGGTCTCGGTGAGCAGCTCCCGGGCCGCGGCGATCTGGCTGGCATCGCCGGCCTGGGCGACCTGCACCACCGCCGCGCCGACCCCGAAGGCCAGGTTCCGCAGCGCGGACACGTCGTCGTTGGCGCTCGCCGCCGCGGTCTCCCACGGCTTGGGCGCGTCGCCACGGGCCTCGACGTGGGCCCGGCCCGCGTCGGTGAGGTGGAACACCCGGCGCCCGTCCCGCTCCTCGGCGCGGACCAGGCCCTCGTCGGCGAGCATCGACAGCACGGGGTAGACCGAACCGGGGCTCGGCCGCCACATGCCACCGCTGCGGTTCGCCAGCTCGCCGATCATCTGGTATCCGTGCATGGGCTCCTCGGCGAGCAGTGCGAGCAGGGCCTCGCGGACGTCGCCGCGGCCAACCCGTGCCCCGCGGCCGAAGCCGGGGCCGGGCGGAAAACCGCGGCCGAACGGCCAGCCGCCCCCGGGCCCGCCCGGTCCGCCGGGACCGAACGGCCCGCCTGCGCCGCCTCGCCCACCGCGGCCGCCGCGGCCACCATGCCCGCCACGGTCACCTCGGTCGCGTGGCCCGGGACCGCCGTGCATACGGCTGTGGCGCTCACGGGTGGGGTCGCAGTTCGTTTCGGTGAAGGCCGCCTGGTAGGCGGCGTCGATCAGCCGGGAGGCACCGAACCTGCGCCAACCCTCCCAGCCGGCTTCCCATCCTGGAATCGCGTACGAACTCATCTTGATCTCCTTGATCTTGGATCGCGTTGTCTCGCGTAAGCTCACGATATATCGCGAGCGGACGCCTGGCAAGGCGGTCTCCCACCTGGCCGGCGCGCACGTGCGTCGGTTCCGTAGGATTAGAGAATGATCATTTCGGCTTCCGAGGGTGACGGCCACGGCGAGGGTGCGGTCACCCCGCTCGAGGCCGCCTTCGAGGAACGTGCCTGTGCCCAGCGGGCTGGCACGGCCGTCTTCATGGAAGGCGTCAGCCTTGCTCTGCTCGGCCGGGTGGAGCAGCTCCGGATCCGTCCCACCAACGCGTCGGGCACCGTCGATGACGACGGTCACCAGCAGGTCAGCCTGGTGGCTGGCGACGATGGCCCAGGCTCGACCTGTACGTGCTCCGACAGCGCGGGCGGGGTGTTCTGTCGCCATGCCGTGGCGGTCGCCCTGGTTGCCACCGGGTCGGCCGGAATGGCCGACGACGATGACGACGAGGAAGGCCACGGGGAGGAGCTCTTCGCCGACGATCCCGTGCACGCGGCCATCAGGGTCTTCTTGAGCCGCGTTCCGCGGGCCGAGCTGGTCGAGACACTCCTCGACGCCGCGGACGAGAGCGACGCCGTCGCCGACGCGCTCTGGGAAGCCACCGTGGCCTGGCACGGCCGTCAGCACGGGGCTGCCTGAGCGCAGCCCGCGAAAGCCGGGTCGCCCGCGCCGACTCCGCTGCCCTGCCGCCGGGCGGGTCGCCGCACCCGTACGGCCGGGCCGGGCGTGCAGGCGGCGTGCCCGAGGCGGGAGCATGGCGCCATGCTCGAAGCGCACACCGTCGCCGACGTGCGGGCCGCGGAGGCACCGCTGCTTGCCACGCTGCCCGCAGGCGCCCTCATGCAACGGGCTGTGTCCGGATTGGTGGCCCATGTCGGCCGGCGCCTGGGCCGGGTGTACGGGGCCCGGGTCGTCGTCCTCGCCGGTGGCGGCGACAACGGTGGCGACGCGCTGTGGGCCGGTGCCCGGCTCGCCGCGCGGGGCGCGGTTGTCCAGGCACTGGCACCGGGACGGACCCATCCCGAGGGCACGGCGGCCCTGCTCGCCGCGGGTGGCCGCCTGTACCGCACCGGTCCACCCGAGACCGGCGCACGCGGTGCCGGTTCGGACGCCGCCGCTTCGGGTGCTGCTGGTTCCGGCGGTGCTGGTTCGTGTGCCGGCGGTTCGCGTGCTGGCCATTCCCGCGGTGGTGCGAGCCCCGACGGGCTGGGCGGTGACCGGGCCGCGGAGCTGCTCGCCTCGGCGGACATCGTGCTGGACGGCCTGCTGGGTATCGGCGGCCGGGGCGCGCTACGCGATCCGTACGCGGCGCTCACCCGCCTGACACCCACCGCGCGCACGGTTGCCGTCGACGTGCCCAGCGGTGTCGACGCCGACACCGGCGCGGTGGCCGACGGCGCCGTGCGGGCCAGCAGCACGGTCACCTTCGGCACCTACAAGCGTGGTCTGCTGGTGGGACCCGGATCGACGCACACGGGCCAGGTCGAGCTGGTCGACATCGGGCTGACGCTGCCCGCCGCCGATCTGCGCGCGTTGCGGGACGGTGACGTGGCCCGGCTGCTTCCGGTGCCGCTCGCCACCGATTCGAAGTACACCCGGGGCGTCCTCGGGCTCGTCGGCGGCAGCGACCGCTATCCCGGCGCGGCCGTGCTGGCCGTCGGTGGAGCGTTGCGCGGGGGAGCGGGCTACCTCCGGGTGGCAGCGCAGGCGCGGGCCGCCGATCACGTCCTGCGTGCGCACCCCGAGGCGGTGGTAACGGTGATCGAGCCCGGGGACGCCGACGCGGCGCTCGGTGTGGGCAGGGTCCAGGCGTGGGCGATCGGGCCAGGCCTGCCGGCGGACGAGACCACGGGACGGCTCGTGACGGCGCTGCTGGAGCGCACCGACGTCCCGCTGCTGGCCGACGCCGGCGCTTTGGAGCCACTCGCCGCCGTTGTCGCCGCCCGGCCCACCCTGCTGCGGGAGCGAACCGCCCAGGACGGGACGAACGAGGTCGTCCTGACGCCGCACGAGGGCGAATTCGCCCGCCTGGTCGCCACCGCCCTGGGTTGGGACGCCTCCGCTGTGCCGGCCCGCCTGGCCGCGGATCGGCTGGGAACCGTTCGCCGGGCAGCCGCCGAGCTTGGTGCGACGGTGCTGCTCAAAGGGGACCGAACCATCGTCGCCGGCGCCGGCGGGGAGGCGTTCGTCAACCTGACCGGCACGCCGTGGCTGGGAACGGCCGGGTCCGGCGACGTCCTCACCGGGCTGACCGGATCCCTGCTGGCCGCGGGTCTGGCACCGGTGTGGGCGGCCGCTGCGGGCGCCCACCTGCATGGCCTCGCGGCCGGCCGGGGCCCGCGCCCGCTGGCTGCCAGCGACATTCCGGCACTGCTCACAGTGGCCATCGGGGACCTGCTTGCTAGCGTCGAGGCGTGAGCCAGTCGCACCTGCCGCGCGCGTACGCGGCCATCGATCTTGACGCTGTTCGCGATTCGGTGGCGGCGCTGGTAGCCCGGGCACGCAACGCAACGACCATGGCCGTGGTCAAGGCGGACGGTTACGGCCACGGCATGGTGCCCTGCGCGCGGGCGGCGCTGGACGCCGGGGCGGGCTGGCTGGGCACCGCGTTCCTGGAGGAGGCGCTGGGCCTGCGCGCCGCCGGGATCAACGCCCCGATCTTCTCCTGGCTGGCCGCCCCGGGTGAGCGGCTGGCCGCGGGGCTCGCTGCCGACATCGACCTGTCCGCGTCGGCGACCTGGGCACTTGCCGAGCTTGCCGCAGCCGCGCGGCAGGTCGGCATAGCCGCGCGAGTGCACCTGAAGGTCGACACGGGTCTCGGGCGCGCCGGTGCCACCGCGGAGGACTGGCCGAACCTGTGCGACACGGCCGCGGCCCTGGAAGGGGAGGGGCTCCTCGACGTCGTCGGGGTCTGGAGCCACTTCGCCTTCGCCGACGATCCCGGGCACCCGACCGTCCAGTCGCAGATCGGTCGGTTCGGTGACGCGGTGGACGTGGCGCGCAAGGCCGGCCTGAACCCGCAGATCCGGCATCTGGCGAACTCGGCGGCGACGCTGATCACCCCGGAGGCGCATTTCGACATGGTCCGCCCGGGCGTGTCGGTGTACGGCCTGTCGCCCGGGCCCGAGGTCGGGCCGCCCTCGGCGTTCGGGCTGCGCCCCGCGATGACCCTTCGGGCCACAACCGCGCTGGTGAAGCGGGTCCCGGAGGGGACAGGGGTCTCCTACGCGCACCGGTACACGACGCGCTCCGAGACCAACCTCGCCGTCATCCCCCTCGGCTATGCCGACGGGATCCCCCGCGCGGCGACCAACACGGCCGAGGTTCTGATCGGTGGGCGGCGCCGCCGCATCGCCGGCACCGTGTGCATGGACCAGTTCGTGGTGGATGTGGGCGTCGACCCGGTGGCTGCTGGCGACGACGTCGTGCTCTTCGGACCGGGCCACCACGGTGAGCCGACCTCTGACGACTGGGCCCGCGTGCTCGGCACCATCAACTACGAGATCGTCACCCGGGTCGGCGCTCGAGTCCCACGGGTCTACACCGGAGGCTGATCCGGCCCGGCGCGCCGACCGGACCGCAGCCCGCGCACAGCCATCGGCGGTACCAGCCGCGCTGGCCGCCGCAACAGCGCGCTGGCCGCCCCGGTCGACACTGACTGCGTCAGCAGCCGCAGCCGCCGCCCTGTGTCAGCAGCCGCGGCCGCCGGTCAGCAGCCGCAGCCGCCGCTGCCGCAGGAACCGCCGGAATCGCCGCCATGGGAGTGGCCGGTGGCGGCACCGCCGAACATCCCACGCTCCATCCGGCGACGGACCGGCTGCGGGTTGGCCGCACGCTCGGCGGCCTGCTCGATCTCCGAGCGCGTCGTCAATGTCAGCATGACCGGCCCGCCCGCGGCCGGGGCGGGGCCCGCCGCTCCCGCGTCGCCGAGACCCGAGCCCAGTTCGTCGAGGTCGTCCTCGAGGTCGTCATCGACCTCGAAAGCTCTGCCGCCGTACGCGGGCGACGTGGCCGGCTTGCTCTTGCGCCACCGCAACTTCACGAGGCCTCCCCTGGTCACAACCGCATGGCCCGACGTGCTCAACGCTAGCGGAGGATCTGGGTCAGGTCCTTGTGGATCTTGTTGATCCTCTGTCGTCTTTCTGCCGGGTCGCGCTGGTCCTTCTCCTTGCGCGTTTGCGCAGGCCGACGGCCTGGGTGGCCGGATCGGGCCGGAGTGTCCGACACGACGGACGCGTGGCGTGACACCCGACGGGATGGCACCATCGGGCATACCGGTGCGTCGTGCCGCTATTGGTGCATGTGTGACTGGTGCATGTGTGACTGGTGCAGGTGCGACTGGCGTGCGTGCGACTTCGGGTGGGCTGATCCGGCCGGATGGGTCCAGCCGAGTGGATCCGGTGGAGTGGAGAGGTGGGCGGGCGATGGTGGGTGTCCCAGCCGTGAGCGGTGGCACCGATGTCGGCGATGCCCGCGGTCGTCCCCACCGCTCCGGGCTGGCCGGGGTACCGGCTGTCACGGGTGGCGTGGCCCGGGCGGCCGCGCGGGCTGCCGGGGTGGTTGTGGGATCCCGCGCCGCGCGCCGGGGCGGAACCGCCGGCATCGTCGGCGCGGTGCTGGCGGCGGGCCTGATCAGCGAGCGGCGCACGGTCCGTAGGCATCGCGCCGTACCGGATCTACCGGACGATGACGGCGTCGGGCCCATCGGCGGGCGGGTCTCGACGGTCATCACGGCGTCGGATGGCGTAGCGCTGTACGTCGAGGAGACCACCCAGGAGCCACGGCCGAGTGCGGCGGACGGCGCCGGTGCGCCGACCCTGGTCTTCGTCCACGGCTTCTGCGTGAACAGCGACTCGTGGGTGTTCCAGCACCGTGCGCTGCGGGATCTGGGGCCGATGGTGTTCTACGACCAGCGGGCACATGGGCGTTCCGGGCCGTCCGAGGCAGGAAACTGCACCATCGACCAGCTCGCCGCAGACCTGCACCAGGTGCTGACCGAGCGGGTTCCCACGGGGCCGATCGTGCTGATCGGCCATTCGATGGGCGGTATGACGATCATGGCGTTGGCGGGCACCCATCCCGAGCTGTTCCGGGACAGGGTGGTGGGGGTGGCGCTGCTGTCGACCAGCGCGGGCGATCTGCCCCGGCTGACCTTCGGTGTGCCGTCACTGCTCGCCGGAGGGGTCCATCGGGTGCTGCCGCCACTGCTGGGCGGCATGCAGCGTGCGCCCGTGCTGTTCGAGCGGGCGCGTCGGCGTGGCAGTGACTTCTCCTGGGAGATCACCCGCCGCATCGCCTTCGGCTCGACCGAGGTGCCGCCGTCGGTCGTCTCGTTCCTCGAGACGATGGTCGGGGACACACCGATCCCGGTGATGGCGGCGTTCATGTCCACCCTCCTCGACCATGACAAGGTAGCGGCCGTGGCGGGTCTTCGCGGCACCCCGACTGTCATCCTGGTCGGCGACGGTGATCTCATGACACCGGTCGAGCACAGCCGTGTCCTCGCCCGTCTGCTGCCCGACGCCGAGCTGCGGATCGAGCCCGGCCCCGGGCACGCGATCATGCTGGAATGCCCTGACGTCACCAACGAGGTCATCCGCGGCCTGGTGGAACGTGTCCGGGTACCCGCGGCACCGGGTCCCCGGGCAAGTGAGCCCGTGACCTGAGCGGTAGGCGCCCCGGGGTGCGCCGCCCGCCGCCCGCGCCGCACCGCCCGTGCTCGAACCGGCCGGGCCACGACCAGGAACGGACCCGACCCGATGACCACGCCCGCCACGCCCGGCACATCCGCCACGTCGGCGCAGCCGCCTCCCACGCCGGTCGCCCCGGAGATCGTGGCCGAGGATCCTGACGGCATGCGGGCGATCGGAGCACGGCTCGCACCGGTGCTGCAGCCCGGTGACCTGATCATTCTCGACGGTCCGCTGGGCGCCGGGAAGACGGTCTTCGTGCAGGGCCTTGCGGCGGGCCTGGGGGTTCGGGGGCAGGTCACCTCACCGACGTTCGTCCTGGCCCGAGTCCACCCGGATGGCCGTCTGCCGCTGGTCCACGTGGACGCCTATCGGCTGGGCGGGGTGGCGGAGGTGGACGATCTCGACCTGGACGCCGACCTCGCACGGTCGGTCACCGTCGTCGAGTGGGGCTCCGGGTTGGTGGAGCAGCTGGCGGGTGCCCATCTGCGGATCGAGATAAGCCGGCCCGCGGGTGACGAGGCGGGCGAGGTACGACGGGTGCGTCTGCGCCCAGCCGGGGCCGACTGGGCGCGGCGTCTGGCTTCGCTCGGCCTGGCGCCGCGCTGACCTGCACGTTCGTCCCAACCCGCGGAGGCAGCCCCTCCCTCCGCGGGCGTTAGCCGGCTGGTGCCATCGGCGGGACCGTGTGGACGTCCGCTCTGCGGGGGACCTGCTCTGGTGCCCGTGTTCGTCCGGGTCAAAGTCGTCGACCTGTTGACGTCGGGTGGTCGGCTGCCGCGGTGGGCCGGTCGGCGCCTGCCGGGCGCCGGGCGATGCGGAGAGGAAGCGCCTCGCCGCGGCGTGCGGCGGCGCGACTCGGGCTACGTGCCGCGGGCGGCGCAGCCCGCGAAGTAGTCCATGCCGTGGCGTCCTGAGGGCGCCCGGCGGCGGCGGATCGGGGGACTGACCGGTGTCGAGGCCCTCGGGTGCGGTGAACCGGGCCGCCCGCGCGGGCGGCACCCGCCGGCCCGGGGTGGCCCGCCGGGGCGGTAGCACCTTTTCGGGTGGGCATGTTCGGGTAAGCGGGAAAGTGATTCCGGGAACATTCGGCCTTCTTGCCGGTAGTTAATCCCCGACGAGTTCCGGAATGAGGGCTGTCACCGCAGGTGAACCATGGCTCAGCGCTCGGTGTCCTAGATCATGTTAAGATCGCGTATCCCCCGGTTAATGCCCGGTCCAGGCCTGCTCCCCATACCGCCTCGTGGCTGGTTGTGTCGCGGCAAGCGGCCCGTAAGGACAAACAGTCAACGTTCCGTAGTTGATGAGTTGTTCCGCTATATTGGCGGCGTAGGCGCGAAGTTCATGCATGCGGCGGCCCACCCGTGTCATGACCGCGAGGATCCGTTGATGGCCAGTTGTGGCCGTGAGAGGGGCGCGCGTGCGCAGCAGCACCGCTGTCGACCTTGTAGAGGCTCCGGCTGAGCGCTCGGCCCGGTCCCGTAGGACCCGAAGCGACTTCCTGGCCAGCCGGCGTGACCTTCTCGACGCGGTGGGGCGACTCCTCGCGCGCAACGGACGCCGTTTCAGCCTGGTGGATCTCGCGGCCGAGGCCGGAGTGTCGACGGCGACCGCCTACCGGCACTTCACAGACGTCCACGACGCACTGGACGTCTACTACCTGCAGCTCATCGACGTCCTGGTGACCGACATCCGGGCCCTGTCGACCGGCGACGACCACCTCGGCAACTTCGAGGTGGTCTGCGAGGTCTGGGTCCGCTCGGTCGCCCGGTGGGGGCGGGCCGCGGTGCACGTGCGCTCCGCGCAGGGCTACCTCGCCCGGCTGCGGGGGCAGGACGACCTGGTCTCCAGGCTGCACGAGGTGCTCGCACCAGTGCTGGTCGGGCTGGCCGAGACCGGCGTGCTGCCGCCGCAGGAGGCCGAGTACGCGGTCCTGCTGTGGGCTTCGGTCTTCGACGAGCGTGTGATCGTCGACCTGCTGGACACTCTCGGCTGGTCGGTGGAGCAGGTCGCGCAGAAGCTGACCGCCTCGGCGCTGCGAATGCTCGGCTACACCGGCTGGAGCCCGTTGCGATCGTCGTTCCCGCCGGCGCCCGGCGTTCCCGCGCACAGCCCGGCGGCACCGCAGCTGCCCGCCGTCGCGGCGCCCACCGTCGCGGCGCCTGCCGGCCCGCTGTCGGGCTCCGCTCGCCTGGGCCGTCCGCCGCGGACCACGGGCGTTGTCACCTCGTCGGTTCACGGCCGTGCGGGTCTGCCGCCGATCGCGGGCCTGCCGTCGATCGGCGTCGATCCGCGGATCCGGCACCGTCCCTCGGGTGGCCCGGCCCGCCGCAGCCACTGAGCCGGGTACACCGAGGCCGGCACACCGGCCGCCGACCGTCGGCCGGTTGTCCGTTGTGATTTCCTGGATCGGTCGGCGGGGGGCGGACCGCTCCGCGTGCGGCGGCCGGTCGCGGTTCGTTCACGGCTCGCCCGCGTTCAGCGGCGGCGTCTCGCACGGCATTCTCTGAATTTCCGCAGATATTCCTGACGGTCATATCCTTGTTTTCTGGCCGTGCCGGTGTGCGTGGATGTTCGGAAACGCGCTCCCGGCGGTCGGCGGAAATTCCTGCGGATGGCGTCGGCCGGCCCGTGTTTCGGGCGCCGTGGGAAGTCGGGGCAGGCGCCCGGAGGTCCTGGTACGCCGGCGGCCGGGTAGATGGTTCGGGTACGGATCGATCGGGTGCCCGGGCGCCGGGCGTGCCGGGCGCCAGGGGTGTCCGGCGGGTCCGTAGTCTGGACCGATGCTGGTCCTGGCGCTGGACACCTCGACGGCGGCCTGCACGGTCGCGCTGGTCGAGCTGGGCGCACCGGCCTCGGTGGCCGTCGGGTCGGGGCCCGAGCGGGTGCTCGCGCAGAGATGTGTGTGGGACGCCCGCCGCCATGGTGAGCTGCTGGCGCCCATGATGAGCGCCGTCCTCACCGAAGCCCGGGTCCGGCCGCCCGACGTGGCCGCGGTCGTCGTCGGCGTGGGCCCGGGGCCCTTCACCAGCCTTCGGGTGGGCATGGTGACCGGGTCGGCCTTCGCGGCGGCGCTCGGTATCCCGGCACACGGCGTCTGCTCGCTGGACGGAATCGGCCTCGGGACCGCGGGCCCGGTGGGAGTCGTGACCGACGCCCGCCGTCGCGAGGTGTTCTGGGCTCGCTACCAGGATGGAGCGCGCCAGGGGGAGCCTGCCGTCGGCGCGCCCGCCGCCGTCGCGGCGGATCTGCTCGCTGCAGGGGTGCGCCGGGTGGTGGGTCCCGGTGTCGCGCTGTATCCCGAGGCCTTCGCCTCCTTCGAGCCCGTGACGCGCCTCGTCGGTGAGTCCGGTCAGCCCGATGCCGGTCCGGCTGGTCCGGCTGGTCCGGCCGGGGCGTCGATCTGTCCGGCGCCGCCGCTACTCGTCCGGGTCGCGGCGGCGGCCATCCTCGATGGCCGTGCACCGGGACCGCTGGTGCCGCTCTACCTGCGGCGGCCCGACGCGGCCGAGCCTCGTCCGCCCAAGACCGTCACGGCGGCAACGGAGGCCGGGGCTGGCGACCCGGCGGCCGCCGGGGCGACGGTGGGTTGACCGCGGTGGCTGTGAGTCCGTCTCCAGGCACCGGCGACGTCGAACTGCTGCCCATGCGTTGGTGGCATCTGGCCGGGATCGCATCGATCGAGCGGCGGGTCTTCGACCTCGATCCGTGGTCGGCCGAGCTCTTCTGGTCCGAGCTTGCGCAGGGTGACAGCCGGAACTATCTGGTGGCGGTCTCGGCCGGGTCGATCGTCGGATATTCGGGTCTCGCCCTGCAGGGGGACGAGTCCTACATCCAGACCATCGGTGTCGTGCCGGAGATGCGTGGCCGCCGTCTCGGAGCCCGGCTGATGATCGCCCAGCTCCGGGAGGCTCGCCGTCGTGGTGCGCGCAGCTGCGGGCTGGAGGTCCGGACGGACAACGTCGCGGCCCGCGCCCTGTACGCCAGCCTGGGCTTCGTGGATCTCGGTGTCCGCCGGGGCTACTACCAGCCCTCGGGTGGGGACGCGTATGTCATGAGGGCCCGCCCGATCGACACCGTCGGGTATGGGGCGTTGCTGGACCGCATCGAGGCGACGATCGCCCGGGACAGGGCGGCATCGTGACGGTTCGCACCGGGGTGACGGTTCGCACCGGGGCGGTGGGTCGAACCTGGGTGGTGGGTCGAACCTGGGTGGCGGTTCGCTGGGTGGCCGGTCGCGCGTCGGCGCCGCCGGTGGTGGTGGGAGGCGAAGGATGACGAGCAGGGACAGCCCGCTCGTGCTTGGCATCGAGACGTCCTGCGACGAGACCGGGGTCGGCCTGGTCCGCGGCGGGGTCCTGCTCGCCGACGCGCTCGCGTCGTCGGTCGACGAGCACGCCCGCTACGGAGGTGTCGTCCCCGAGATCGCGGCCCGCGCGCACCTGGAGGCGATGGTCCCGACGATCGAGCGGGCGCTGGGCCAGGCCGGCCTGCGGCACCGCGATGTGGACGCCGTCGCGGTGACAGCGGGACCAG
The DNA here is from genome assembly GCF_001306465.1 of Frankia sp. R43. Lineage (NCBI taxonomy): Bacteria > Bacillati > Actinomycetota > Actinomycetes > Frankiales > Frankiaceae > Frankia > Frankia sp. R43. The sequence goes on from NZ_LFCW01000010.1 coordinate 118,475, forward strand.
GACTGGCCGGGGCGCTGCTGGTGGGCGTCGCGGCGGCGAAGGCGTATGCGCTCGCCCTCGGCGTCCCGCTGCACGGCGTGCATCACCTCGCCGCCCACGTCGCCGTGGACACGCTGGAGCACGGCCCGCTGCCGCGTCCGTCCGTGGCACTGCTGGTTTCCGGGGGGCACAGCTCGCTGCTGCTGGTACCCGATCTCGCGACCGAACCGGTGGTGCCGCTCGGTGCCACGGTGGACGACGCCGCGGGCGAGGCCTACGACAAGGTCGCTCGCCTGCTCGGCATGCCGTTCCCGGGGGGCCCGCCGATCGACGCGGCGGCTCGGGCGGGACGGGCGGACATTCCCTTCCCCCGCGCCAAGGCCGGGGACGGAACCTTCGATTTCTCCTTCTCCGGCCTCAAGACGGCCGTGGCGCGCTGGGTCGAGGCACGGCGGCGGTCCGGGGAGCCGGTGCCGGTGGCGGACGTCGCGGCGTCGTTCCAGGAGGCGGTCGCGGACGTGCTGACCGCGAAGGCGGTCGCCGCCTGCCGTGCGCACGACGTCGACACGCTGGTGATCGGCGGGGGAGTCGCCGCGAACAGCCGGCTGCGGGCGCTTGCGGCCCTGCGGTGTGAGGCCGCGGGAATCACCCTGCGGGTGCCGCGGCCGGGCCTGTGTACCGACAACGGCGCGATGGTGGCCGCGCTCGGCTCGCTGCGGGTGGAAGCAGGTGTGGCACCGTCGTCGCTGGAGCTTGCGGCGACCTCCGCCCTGGCGCTCTGAGCGGATCTCCGGATGGCGACGGCGCCGGGGCGACTGCGAGGTTCCGCCCGGATCGCGGTCCTGCCTGGACCGCGATCCGCCGGCGGAAGGTCCGGTCTGTGGCGGCGACGGCTCAGTCGCTCGTGGCGCGGCGCCGGGCGGCCTGCTCGGCGGAGTCGAGGGAAGCCGCGAAGAGGTCCTTGAACTCCGCGAGCGCCGGGTTGACCGGCGCGAGGGTCATCACGACGGTGATGAACTCGATGTTGTCGGCGCCGAGGGCTTCGAAGGCGTGCCGCAGGTAGGGAACCTGGTGGTCCCAGCCCTCCTTGGGGGTGCCGGGCGCGTAGGAACCACCCTGCGCGGTCACGACGGTGACCTTCTTGCCGGCGAGCACACCGCCACCGGCCTCACCGGGCGTGGTGCGCCCCATGACGATGATCTGGTCCAGCCAGGCCTTGATCGTCGACGGGTACGAGTAGTTGTACATCGGGACGGAGATCACGTACTCGTCCGCCTTCTCGACCTCGCCGAGGTACTCCTCGCGGACCCGCACGGCCTCGGCCTGCTCCGGGGTGAGCTGTTCGGGGTCGGTGTAGCCGCTGGACACCAGCGTCCAGCTCAGGTGCGGGGGAGGGGTGGCGGCCAGGTCGCGGTGCGTTACCGAACCTTCCGGGTTGTGCTCGCGCCAGGCCTCGACGTAGGCCGCGGCGACGCTTCGGGAGACCGACCCCTGCGGCGCGAAGCTGGAGTCGACGTGAAGCAGATTGGGCACCAGGAACTCCTTGATCGTCATTGCGTGGATCGGGGTGGCTACCCCGGAGCGCCGTGGCCGGCGCTCGCGCGGTGAGGAACGACTGGCGACGGGCTCCCGGGCAGACGCGGACACGTCGCCCGGGCGGCTCCGCGCCGGCATGGCACGTCTGCGCCGCTGCCTCCGCCCTGCCGTCTGTCGCGTAGATGTCCATGCAGATGATTGCTCCACCAAATAATCTGTGTCAACACCTATCTGCGTGGCAGACGAGTCGTTGATGATCGGCTAGGCAACTGATCGGGGTACTGTGTGAGCGTGGAGCGGTCGTTGGGTGGTGCCTCCGCGGTGCCTTCGTCGGCCGATGCACGGTGCTCGGAGTCGGCTACGGACCGGCTGGAGGTCGGCCCGCCTGCCGGTGGCTCCGGCTGTGCTCCGCGCGATGACTGCGGTTCGGCGGATGGCGCCGATCTTGATCTGCCTGCCAGCGTGCGCCACGACCTGCGGTGGATCGTCGGTCAGATCCACCACGGCTACCTGGCGGCCTCGGTGGCCGCGGTCGGTCAGCTTCCCGGTGGCATGAAGGGGTTCTACGTCCTCGAATCGGCGGTCGAGGGGGTGGCCCACAACCAGATCGAGGTGGCCCGCCGCTTCAACATCGACCGGACCGTGATGGTGCGGCTCATCGACGAGATGGAGCGCGCCGGGCTGGTGGAGCGGCGTCCGGTGCCGACCGACCGGCGGGCGCGGATGATCGTCGCCACGGAGCTGGGTGTCGGCGAGTACCACCGGGCGCGGGGCGCGTTACGTGCCGTCGACGACCATGTTCTGGCGCCGCTGGCACCTGCGGACCGGGATGCCTTCGTCGCCTTCGCGCGCCTCGTCTCGGAGCATCTGGTCGCGATGGACCCGACCAAGGGGGCCGCGGCCTGTGTGGCCGCCGAGGCGACGATGCGAGCCGCGGCGGCGACCGAGGGTGACGCCTGCGAGCCGGCCCCTGATTCCGCCGGTGGCGGGCCCCGGGCGCGGGGATGACGGCCTGGGCATGGTGACTACGACCTGGATGTGGGAGGCCCGCGCGGCGGAGGGCCGATTGGCCGACCTCGAGGCCTGGGCCCTGGGTGCCGTGCGTGACCAGGAGGCCGAGATCTACCTGGGGCGCGAGGCGTCGGCGGGTCTTGTTGTGATCCTGCTGCACGTCGGTGGCGGTGGTCCGGAAGCTGACACGGTCGGGCCGCCGTTGCCGGACCCTCCTGTCGGGCTGGTGACAGGCACGGTGCACGCCTGGCAGTTCGAGCGGGCCGATTCCCGTCTTGACAGATCCGACCGTCTTGGTTGACGTCCGTGGTGCGGGTGCTAAGTTGGCACTCGGCACTTGCGAGTGCCAGCGACAGGCGCCTGTTCACCCGCGACGGCAGGCCGCCAGGGTCGCTCTCTCATCCAGCGAAGGAAGGGGGAGGTCGATCGTGACGACCACCGCCACCAAGGTTGCAATCAAGCCGCTCGAGGACCGGATCGTCGTCCAGCCTTCGGACGCCGAGACGACCACCGCGTCCGGCATCGTGATCCCGGACACGGCGAAGGAGAAGCCCCAGGAGGGGACTGTCCTGGCCGTGGGCCCGGGTCGTTTCGAGGACGGCAAGCGCGTCCCGCTCGACGTCAAGGTCGGCGACGTCGTGCTCTACAGCAAGTACGGCGGCACCGAGGTCAAGTACTCCGGCGAAGAGTACCTGGTGCTCTCCGCCCGGGACGTCCTCGCGATCATCGAGAAGTAGGACTGGTCGCCGGCAACAGCAGGCGGGGCGTGTCCCACCGGTGGTCCCCGGTATCCACCGGGGCCCCGGCGGGGCACGCCCTTCTTGTTTCGCCAGGCCGCCGTGTCGGAGGGACACGCAGGTATGCCGAAGATTCTGACGTTCAACGAGGACGCGCGCCGCTCGCTTGAGCAGGGTGTCAACGCCCTCGCGGACGCCGTCAAGGTGACGATCGGTCCGCGTGGCCGCAACGTCGTCATCGACAAGTCGTACGGCGCGCCGACGATCACCAACGATGGTGTGACGATCGCGCGCGAGGTCGAGCTGGACGACCCCTACCAGAACCTGGGGGCGCAGCTCGCCAAGGAAGTCGCCACCAAGACCAACGACGTGGCCGGTGACGGCACGACGACCGCGACGGTGCTGGCCCAGGAGATGGTGCGCCAGGGCCTCAAGCTGGTCACCGCGGGCGCCTCCCCGCTGTCGCTCAAGGCCGGCATCGAGGCGGCCGTCGAGGCTGTCTCGTCGGCGCTGCTGAAGGCGGCGATCGAGGTCGACTCGAAGGAGACGATCGCCCAGGTCGCCGCCATCTCGGCGCAGGACGTCCAGGTCGGTGAGCTCATCGCCGAGGCGATGGACAAGATCGGCAAGGACGGTGTGATCACCATCGAGGAGAGCCAGACCATGGGTCTGGACCTCGAGCTCACCGAGGGCATGCAGTTCGACAAGGGCTACATCTCGCCCTACTTCGTGACCGACCAGGAGAGCATGGAGGCGGTCCTCGAGGACGCCTACGTGCTGCTGCACCCTGGCAAGATCGGCGCCCTGAACGACATCCTGCCCCTGCTCGAGCAGGTGGTGCAGGAGCGCAAGCCGCTGCTGATCATCGCGGAGGATGTCGAGGGCGAGGCGCTGTCCACCCTCGTCGTCAACGCCGTGCGCAAGACCTTCACAGTCGTCGCGGTGAAGGCCCCCGGCTTCGGGGACCGCCGCAAGGCGATGCTGCAGGACCTCGCGGTCCTCACCGGCGGTCAGGTCGTCGCTGCCGAGGTCGGCCTCAAGCTCGACTCGGTCACGCTGGCCGACCTCGGCCGGGCCCGGCGGATCGTCGTCGACAAGGACACCACCACCATCGTCGACGGTGGTGGCGACGCCGACACCGTCGGTGAGCGGGTCCGCCAGATCAAGCAGGAGATCGAGCTCTCGGACTCCGACTGGGACCGGGAGAAGCTCCAGGAGCGGCTGGCCAAGCTCGCCGGCGGGGTCGCGGTCATCCGCGTCGGCGCCGCGACGGAGGTCGAGCTCAAGGAGAAGAAGCACCGCCTCGAGGACGCGGTCTCCGCGACCCGTGCCGCGGTCGAGGAAGGCATCGTGGCGGGCGGCGGGACCGCGCTCGTGGACGCCGCCGCCGTGCTCGAGGGCGACCTCGGGCTCACCGGTGACGAGCGGTCCGGCGTGCAGATCGTGCGCCGGTCGCTGGACGCGCCGCTTACCTGGATCGCGCGGAACGCCGGTCTCGAGGGCGCGGTGATCGTGTCCAAGGTCCGCGAGACCGAAACCGGTGTCGGCTTCAACGCGGCCACCGGCGACTACGGCGACCTCGTCGCAGCTGGTGTGGTGGACCCGGTCAAGGTCACCCGCTCCGCGGTGGCGAACGCCGCGTCCATCGCCGCGCTGCTCATCACCACCGAGAGCCTGGTGGCGGAGAAGCCGGAGGCGCCCGCGGCGGCCCAGGGCCACTCCCACTCCCACGGTGGGCACGGGCACTCGCACTCGCACGGGCCGGGCTTCTGACCCGTCCCGGCAGCAGCGGGTCGCCCACCCGCCGGCACCGGCGAGGTAGCACCGTGGCCGAGGCCCGGTCGGTCATCAGGACCGGCCGGGCCTCGGTCGTTCTCCGGTGGCTATCGCCGGTGTGCACGAGCGCCACCGGTGCGCACGAGCAAGGTCGCGCCGGGCGCCACCCGGGTCAGGCACCCGACACCTGATCACGGGGCGCTCACCCGTCGCGGGTGGTCGCCGGGGATGGGTGGTGATGTCCGAACAGGGGGCAGCCAATCGGCCAGCCGAGGGCCGGGGAGTGCTTCTGTGGCAGGAGTGCTTCTGGCTCAGGGGAGTGCACCGGGGCCGTGGGGTTCCCTGGAAACGCGAGATCCCCGGGCCCGTCCTGGCGTGGCATAGGACGGGCCCGGGGATCTCGGTACTCGGTGATCGAACCTTTCAGCAGGCCGGTGCGAGACCGGGCCGCGCCGTCGTGTGACGGGCCGCGCCTCGCCGGGTGCGCCCGGTCAGGACGGCCTCCCGTTCGGACTCACTCATTCCACCCCAGACGCCGTACGGTTCCCGGGCCGCAAGGGCATGCTCTCCGCAGGCCCGGATGACCGGACAACGTGCGCAGATGGCCTTCGCCGCGGCTTCCCTCGCGGCTCGGGCCGGGCCGCGCTCGCCCTCGGGATGGAAGAAGAGCTCGGTGCTCTCGCCTCGGCAGGCGCCGTGGAGCTGCCACTCCCACTTCTCCGCACCGGGGCCTGGAAGTCGTCGGACGTCGGTCATAGGTCTGACCCCCCCTTTCGACCTGAGCGGCTGGCGCCGCGACTACCCGGTCACCGTAGCCGCCCGCCGTCGACTGGAGATCTTGGAATTTCACCCGGTCGGCCGGCGCCGCGCCCCCGCTGCCGCCCGCTTTGCCCGGTATCTGGTCTGCCTGGCAACTGGCCTGGTCTGCCTGGCATCTGGCCACGGGTGGACTACCGCGGTGTGATCCGCGCCTGAGCAGCCGTGGCCCGCACGTGCACGGACGACGACCGCCGGTGGCGCCGACAGGGAACGCGAGGACGGCACGACCAGGTCTGACCCGTGGACGTCCGACCGCCGGCACCGACGACGACACGAGACCACCATCGATCACGGGTGCCTCGCGCTCCGCCGGCAGCATCGACCTACCCGCCAACCGGGCGCTAACACGAGCTGACGTCGAACACGAGCCGACGTCGGGATTCACCTGACTTGCCGGGAGAGGTTCGCTTGGGAGAGCGAGAGGTTCGCCTGGGAGCGCGCCAGCTGCTCAGGGCACGCGCGCACGCCCGCCTGGCCTGGCCAGCGCGGACGAAGGGCGACTGGCATCTGTGCCGGCCAGGACAGGGCCCGGCCGGCATGCGGGCGGCATCGGTCGGCACGGGCTGGCTGGCCACGAGGCCCGCCAGCGCGGCCGCCTGGTCAGCGGGCGGCTGAGCCGGTCACCGCGTGTCCGCCTCGGACGCGGTGGAGGCCTCGTAGGCGCCATCCGCGAATCCGCGTGCGTAATCCCAGCTCACGTAGCAGGCGGGATCCGGAGCGTAGGCAGGCTCGTGCACCCGGGTGCGGCCCTCGTCGAGAAGGTGCCGCAGGTTCCCGGCAAGCAGGTCCCAGTCGAAGTAGTGCGGCTCGGCGCACCCCTCGCAGTCGACGACAAGTCCCCGGAAGCCACGCGGTTCGAGCAGCGTCCGGAAGACGTCGAGGTCGCCCAGCTCGGCGAGGATCTCTTCCCGCTCACGGAGGGACAGCGGTTCAAGCAGGTCCAGATCCTCGGCGGAATCGAGCTGCGCGAGCTCGGCCGCCGGGTCCTCGGGGTCGCCCGCGAAGGGGTCGAGGGGCTCGTTGCTCACGAGGAACACGCTACGCTTGTAGCCCCAGCTTAGTGGTCCCGATACCGAGTCCGGCACCGACGTGCGGGGCATTCGTCCAACATGCCCGAATCTGTCCGGTCCTGGATGGCTTCCAGTGGTGCTCGCGCAGCTGGTGAGATGTGTCTGTGCGGCCTCCGGTGGTCTGGTCTGTGTTCGGCCTGTCTGGCCGCAAGGTTCGTGTTTCGCGAAACCCGATACGGAAACAAGGTCATTGTGGTAGGGGCTTGCTGATTTCGTATTCAGCCACCTGAACTTCGACGGACCGGGTACGGAGCGGTCCGCTCCCGGCGTCGAGTCGGCGGCGCGTGGCATCTGTGGTGCTCTCGGTCACGCAGGGGAGTTCGGAACGGTAGGGGGACCTCTACGATGGGGGGCATCACCGTCGCTCGGCCGGCGGGCCGCGCACTCGCGCGGCGTGCTCGACACGTCGCTCCGGGCGGTACATCTGGTCATATGGATGTGCCCCCAGGGTTTGCCGGCTCGTCCGGTTTCCGGGCGCGGAACCCCCACGCGCCGCGGGGAAGCCACCGCCGGCGCGGGGCCGACGCGAACGGAAAGGTGCCATGGACGGTTCCGCCGCCATCCCGACGACCCCGACCACGCGCGCGGGCGGGGAACCCGACCTCGACTCGGCGTTCGGTCAATCGGCCGATGCCCGCTTCACCTCCGCGGCTCCCGGCGCTCCCGGCGCCGAAGGAGCGGCCCTCCCGCCGAAACTGGCGATGCTGGGGCTGACCTACGACGATGTGCTGCTCCTGCCGGCGGAGTCCGAGGTGGTGCCGGCGTCGGTCGACACGGCCACCCGCCTGTCGCGCAACATCTCGCTGGCCATCCCGCTGGTCTCCTCGGCCATGGACACCGTGACCGAGGCGCGGATGGCGATCGCCATGGCCCGCCAGGGCGGCGTCGGTGTGCTGCACCGCAACCTCTCGGTCGACGACCAGGCGCAGCAGGTCGACATGGTGAAGCGCTCCGAGTCCGGCATGATCACCGCGCCGATCACCTGCGGGCCCGAGGCGACGATCGAGGAAGCGAACGTGCTGATGGCGCGTTACCGCATATCGGGCGTGCCGGTGACCCAGCCGGACGGCCAGCTCCTCGGCATCGTGACCAACCGCGATATCCGTTTCGAGCGGGACTACTCGCGCCGGGTCCGGGACGTCATGACCCCGATGCCGCTGGTCACCGCCGCGGTCGGTGTCTCCGCCGACGACGCGCTCGGCCTGCTGCGGCACAACAAGATCGAGAAACTGCCGATCGTCGACGAGGCGGGCCGGCTTCGCGGCCTGATCACGGTGAAGGACTTCACCAAGCGTGAGCAGTACCCCAACGCCACCAAGGACGCGGACGGCCGCCTCGTGGTCGGCGCCGCGATCGGTGTCGGTGAGGACGCGTTCAAGCGTGCCCAGGTGCTGGTCGCCGCGGGCGTCGACTTCCTGGTCGTCGACACGGCCCACGGCCACCACCGCGCGGTGCCCGACATGATCGCGCGGATCAAGACGGAGATGCGTGCCGGGGCCGACGGCCGTCCGCTGGACGTCATCGGCGGCAACGTGGCCACCGCCGCGGGCGCGGCCGCACTTGTCGCCGCCGGTGCCGACGCCGTCAAGGTGGGTGTCGGGCCGGGGTCCATCTGCACCACCAGGATCGTGTCCGGCGTCGGTGTCCCGCAGGTCACCGCGATCTACGAGGCGGCGCGGGCCGCCCGGGCGGCCGGCGTGCCGGTCATCGGGGACGGCGGCCTGCAGTACTCCGGTGACATCGCGAAGGCGATCGCGGTCGGTGCCGACACGGTGATGCTCGGCAGCCTGCTCGCGGGCGTTGACGAGAGCCCGGGCGAGCTCATCTTCATCAACGGCAAGCAGTACAAGTCCTACCGGGGGATGGGCTCGCTCGGCGCCATGCGCAGCCGAGGCGGAAACCGGTCCTACTCGAAGGACCGTTATTTCCAGGACGACGTGCTGTCCGACGACAAGCTCGTCCCTGAAGGGGTCGAGGGCCAGGTTCCCTACCGTGGCTCGCTGGCGGGCATGGCGCACCAGCTCATCGGCGGGCTTCGGGCCGCGATGGGGTACACCGGGTCGGCGACGATCCGTGATCTCCAGGAGCGCAGCCAACTGGTGCGGATCACCTCCGCCGGGCTCACCGAGAGCCACGCCCACGACGTCCAGATGACGGTCGAGGCGCCGAACTACACCCGGTGAGCCCTTTCCGTCATCGGTTCGGACCTGCGGCATCCGTGACCGTGGGCCGCGAGATGGAAGCGGCTCGGTGATCCAGGTACCTGTCCAGCATCGTTCCTGCCGCGGCCAGCTGTCCGTCTGGTAGGCAGGGTGGTTGGCGGAACTACATTAGTTGACCAGGAGGCCGGACGCGGTGGCTGACGTCGAGATCGGTATCGGGAAGAACGCGCGGGTGGCCTACGGCCTGGACGCCGTGGGCATCGTTCCGTCGCGGCGAACCCGCGACCCAGCCGACGTCTCGCTCGGCTGGGAGATCGATGCCTACCGCTTCGGGCTTCCGATCGTCGCAGCGGCCGCCGACGCGGTCACCTCTCCCGCGTCGGCGATCGCCCTCGGGCGTCTCGGTGGGCTCGGGGTGCTGCACCTGGAAGGCCTGTGGACCCGGCACGAGGATCCCGAGCCGCTCCTGGCCGAGGTGGCGGCGCTCGGCGCCGAATCCGGTGCGGTCGCCGCCACCCGGCGTCTGCGTGAGCTGTACGCCGCACCTGTGCAGCCCGAGCTCATCGGCGCGCGTCTGCAGGAGATGCGGGAGGCCGGGGTCGTCACGGCGGCCGCGTTGCGGCCGCAGAAGCTGCGGTCCCTGTGCCCCTATGTGGTGGCTGCCGGTGTCGACCTCCTGGTCGTCCATGGCACGGCGGTGTCGGCGGAGCATCAGTCGCGTCGTACCGAGCCGCTCAACCTGAAGCAGTTCATAGGACAGCTCGACATTCCGGTGCTGGTCGGCGGCTGTGCGTCCTTCTCCACGGCGCTGCATCTGATGCGTACGGGGGCGGCCGGTGTGATCGTCGGAGTCGGCGGCGGGCTGGGTGACGACACCGCCTCAACCCTCGGAATCGGTGTACCGCTGGCGACGGCGATCGCCGACGCGGCGGGTGCGCGAATGCGCTACCTCGACGAGTCCGGTGGTCGTTATGTCCACGTCATCGCCCACGGCGATCTCCGTACCGGCGGGGACGTGGCGAAGGCGGTGGCATGCGGAGCAGACGCCGTCATGGTGGATTCGCTGCTCGCGCAGGCGGTGGACGCTCCCGGCCAGGGTGCGGCCTGGTCGATGGAGATCCTTCATTCGGACCTGCCTCGTGGGCGCTGGGCACCGGTGACGACGTCACACTCCGTGGCGGAGATTCTCACCGGCGGTGGTGTCACGGCCGACGATGGTGTGGCGAACATCGCCGGAGCGCTGCGCGCGGCAATGGCCACAACGGGCTACGCGACGCTGAAGGAATTCCAGAAGGCAGAGGTCATGATCGCGGCCGGAGGCTGAGCCGGCCAACAGGGGCCGGGCCGATGGCGCGTGGCGCCCGCGCTGTCGACCCGGGCGCCTTGCGTGCGGTTCGTCGTGGCACCCTGGGATCCGTCCGTCTCCGGATCGAAGGATGACCGATGCGCCTCGACGAGAACGGCCGCTGGGTCAGCGACGACGGCGCCTACGTTTGGGACGAAACCGCCCAGACCTGGCGGCTGGTGAACGCTGCGCCGCGTCCTGACGTGCCCGCGGCGGTTCCCTCAGCGCCCGAGGGAACCGCCGCCGGGTGGCGTGCCGAGGCCGCGCGCCCCGTTGCCGGCCACGCGGTGGGCGCCGCGGGCTCCGTGGCTGCGGCTGGTGAGAGCACCGCGGCCTTCCGTGCCCGCGTGGCGGACTCGGCGTCCGCGAGTCCGGTCACCCGCATGTCCATCGATGCCTGGACCCCTCCCGAAGCGGGCCCGGCCGTTCCCGCGGCCGACCGCGCGACACCGACCGGTCCGATCTTCACCGGTGAGGCGTATACCGGGCCGACCCGGACTGCCTCGCCCTTCACGGGCTACGGGAGCTCGACCGAGGCGCGTGTCGGTGGGAGTCCCGCGGAGGTCGTGGGTACGAATCTGGTCAGTCCTGGACCGGTCGGTGCCGACCCGATTCAGGTCGATCCGGTCCGTGTCGATCCGATACGCACTGACCCGATCGTCCGTGCCGATCCGGTCGTCGGTGTCGATCCGACTCACACCGATCCGGTCCGATTCGACCAGATGCGATTCGACCAGATGCGGGGCGACCAGACGCGGGGCGACCAGACGCGGGGCGACCAGACGCGGGGCGACCAGACGCGGGGCGACCAGACGCGGGGCGACCAGACGCGGGGCGACCACGCGCGGGGCGACCACGCGCGCGGCGTGCAGGGCGACAGCGGGCCGCGTCGCTCGGACGGTGCGGGCGCGGATCCGGCCCGGGTCGGTGGCGACAGCACAGATCCGCTTCCCCTGCCCACGGCATCCCAGGGCGCCGCCGGCGGGTCCGCCTGGGCGGCGCCGGAGACCGCGCGTGATCCCGCTGAGAACACCGACGGCATTCCCCGGCGCACCGCGCCCGTCCGGCCGACGTCGACGACAGGCCCGGACGTGCGCTCGGACCCCGCCTCGGATCCGGGCGACGAGTGGATTCCCGACGCCGACGGCTGGTACGGCACGTCGGACACACCCGGCGGCCATGATCCCGGCGATGGCCGTGAGGGGCGTGACCGTGCGGCGGCGCGGCGGCGCGGGAGCAGGCCTCGTCCGGTAGGCGTGCTGGACCCGAACGGGGACTGGGAGGCGGGCGCCGAGGACGGCGAGCCCGGCTTCGACGGCGCTGTCGTGGGCGGGGTCGATCCGGCGCCGGGTCTCGCGGGTCTGACCGGGCGGATCACGGCGATGCTGCGTCGGCCGACGGCGATCGCGATCGCGACCGCCGTCGTGCTCGTCGTCGCGCTCGGGGTGGCCGGCTTCGTCGTCCTGGGGGGCGGTGACGACAAGAGCACAACCGCGACCGGCTCCGCTGTACCGGAGGGTCGCTATGACACCACGGTCCGTCAGACCTACATCGACGCCTGCCTCGGTGTCAGCAACGGCAACGAGCGTTACTGCACCTGCACGCTGCAGAAACTGGAGGACAAGTACAGCCAGGAGCAGTATCTGGCCTTCAGTCGCGATGTCGAGTCCGAGGACTCCCAGCGCATCGTGCGCGAGGTCTACACGGCCTGCCGTACGCTGCGGTGAGAGTGTCCGTGTACAGTGTGATGATCCCGTTTACGGCCGGTTCACGTCTTATCGGTTCGGCGGCTCCCGGGGGTCGTGGGAAAGGTCGTGGCCACATTCGCGGTCGCAGTCATGGCCTCACCGACGAGGGCGGTCGATGAGCGGAATCAATGAGGCGACAACGATGGGCGCGGGCTTGGCGCTGGCACGTGAGCCCAACCCTCGTGGCGGCAGGCGGGTGATTGATCCGTGACAGCAGGCAGCACGGACCGACCAACCGGCGGTCGTCGCGACGATGACTTCTTCGCCGTCGAACGTGTCGGGGAGCCGGAGGAGTCGACCACCTACCGGCCGCCCGCGGCCGCGGACGTCGGCTGGGATGTCACACCCTGGCGGGACGTCGACCGCGATGTGAGCGGCGGCTCCCCGCTGACAGGCGGTCCGGTCGTCGATGGTCCGGTCATCGGCGGGCCCATGGTCTCCGGTGGCACGTCGCCCGGTGGTGGTTCTGCGGTCGACGGCGGTCCTGTCGTCGGTGGCGCCGCACCTCGCAGCAGTGATCCGTTCGATGTCAGCTCCACCTGGAGCGGTGGCGTGCCGGCGGTCGACGTCGGATCAGTCCGACCGGATCTCGACCCACAGCGGCCGGCCACCGGCGGATTCCCGGTGCCTCCGAGCTACCGGCCGGCCACACAGACGTACGTCGAGCCGACACCACCACCGCGGTACCCGACGGAGAGCGGGGCCTTCCCGCCGGTTCGTCCGATCAGCCCCGACACCGGATCGGTGCGTATCGGCGGCCCGGACCCGGGCACATCCTCGCGGGGCTGGCTTCCTGCCGGTGACAGCACCGGTTCGTCGGGTGGACTCAACCCCGCCACCGGAAGCTTCGCTCTTCCGTCGGCCTATCCGGCACGTCCTGCGGAACAGCCCGCGCCGCTGGACGGGCCGGGCCGCGGCGCCGAACCGGTCGGATACAACGGCTACCAGCCGCCTCGTCCGAACACGTCCGACCTGGCGCCGCCACCGGCGCAGAGCGGGCCGAGGAGCGGTGCGCCGCTGCGGCTCGATCAGACGGGTGGTTTTCCCAGGCCGGTGACCGGCTACCCGGCGCGGCCCGACAGCGGTGCCGGGGCCGGCGCGGCGGGTGCTGCTGGTACGGCGGGGCAGAACACCGTGGACCCCTGGAACGGGCACGGGTCGGGTGCGGGGCAGCAGATGGGTGCGTCGCTGCCGCCCCGCGAGGCTTCATCGACCGGTGGTCACTCTCGGCAGGGCCCGCCGACCGGTGGTCACCAACGGCCGGGCCCGCCGGCCGGCGGGCAGCTGGGCCGCGATCCGCTGACCGGTGACCGTCCGCGGCAGGGCCCGTCGACCGGCGGGCATTCCCAGCCGTCGCAACGACCTCACGATGGCTACCAGGGCCGTGCTGACACAGGCTGGAGTCAGCACACGCCGGCACCGGCTGCCGGCCAGTACGGTTCTGCCGGCCTGGAGACGAGCTACCGCCTCGGCGGCCCAGGCGGCTATGGCACCGATCCCGGAGCCGCTCAGGGGCCGGGCGGATTCTCCCCGACCCGCGGTGCGCCGGCCGGTGGCCCGTCAACCGGTGGCGTGGCGGCCGCGCCACCGGCCGGGAGCACTCCTGCGCGCCCCCTGGCAGCGCAGGCCCCCACGGCGACGTCCGGTCACCATCCCGCTGTCGGGCGGGGCGATCTGGAGCGGTCCGCACCGGGCACACCGCCGCTCCGTTCCAGTCCGGCGGGCCTTGACCCCGGACCGACAGGGTTGCCCGGTCAGCCGGCGTTGCCCGGTCAGCCGGCGTTGCCCGGTCAGGCGGCACCGTCCGGGCCGTGGCGTACGCCGGCGGCACGCCCGGCGGTCGAGGACACCATCACCACGGGACGTCCTCCGTACACAGGGGGCGTTCCGGCGCTGCCGCCGGGGCGTTCCGGCGGGGCGGGCGCGGAGTCGGGCGTAGTCTCCCCGTCCCAGGCGCCGCGGCCGGATAGCGGAGCCGGAACCGGTCCGCGGGCGGCAACGGGCCCGAAGGCCGGCCCGGTGACCAGACCGGGCAGGGAACGGCGGCCCGAGAGCGCGGTCGAGATGACGTCGCTGGTGACGCGCCGCGGGCGAGGGGGAGGCACGCCCGACGCAAGCGATGATTCCGGGTGGCAGCCGTCCCGGTCGGTACGCCGGACGGGCGCACGGGGAGTGCCGGCTGACCGTCGGCGCACCCCGAATCCGGTGACGGACACCAACAGCCTGCAGGCGGTCTCCGCGCCTTCGCAGCGGCGAGGCCCCGCGCGTTCCGAGGAGAGCCCCGCCGACGCGGCCCCCACCGGTCGGTTCCGCGCGGCACGCGCGAACAAGGCCGCCAGTGGTGCGCCGGAGGTCGAGGATCCGCCGTCACCCAATCGCCGGTCGGCGGCGCGCAGCGCCGGCAGAGCCGGCCGCGACGGCGACGGCGCGGGCCTGGCAGGCAGGTCGCGGGGGGATTCTGCCGACAGCCTCGACAGTCGGGGTGGCCACGGCGAGCCCGGCCGTGGCGGCCGTGGCGGTCGTGGCCGTGATGGCGGCACGGCGGGCGGTGGCGGTCGTGGCCGTGATGGCGGCACGGCCGGTGGTGGCGGTCGTACCGGCAGCGGTAGCGCTGGCGGTAGCGGCACGGCCCGTGGCGGCGCCGCCGCCGATCGGCGCGCGACGCGTGCGGTCGGGGTGCTGGAACCGGCGGATTTCGACGACGAGCCGGACGAGCCGAGCCTGCCGCAGGACCGGCTGGCCTGGCTGCGGCACGGGTGGATCGGCCCGCTTGGTATCGCGCTGGTGGTTTCGCTGCTGGTCGTCGGCCTCTACACCGTGCTCGTCGGAGGCGGCGGGGAAAAATCGCCTCAGGGCGCGGAGACGACGACGAATCCCAGCTCGGCGGCGCAGGTTGCGACCTCACAGGAGGCGATCGCGGGAAAGGCCATGGTCAACGGCACCTGGCGGTGCCGTCTGCAGAATGAGAGCGCCACTAATGGCGACATGCTTGGTGACGTGCTCCCGGATGTGCTTGTCGTCCCTGCGGCGGGACTGACATACACGTGGAACGATACGCCGGGAACGTACACGATATCGCCGTCTGAGGGCGACCGGTCGGGTTCGAAGATCTCTCGGGTCGAGTTCACCGGCGGGCCGCTCGCCGGGGTGTCGGCCGATCATCTCCTCTCCGAAATGAACGGTGGCGCCGCCCAGGGAACGCTCTACCTGGCGCCCGTGGCGAACGATCCGAGCAAGCCGCGTCGGTACTGCTACGTGAACTGAGTGGTTCCAGGCCGGCGCGGCGGCTGCCCGGCGGAGCGCACGCTGACGAGTGCGGCACCCGCTGTGCGGAATGCGAGTGCGAGGGCCGAGTATCGGCGCTTCGCGGATCGCGGCACAGATCATTGTTGGCGGCACGGATCGAGCCTGCTGCCCTCCGTGAGGGCTTTCGGTAGAAGTCCGACATAAGGGGCCGCCTTGCCCACTGGCGTTCGCGGCGGAGTTGGAGTGGGATGGACCCGGTGAATTCCATTTTTTGGTCATGCGGCAGGATCGTGTGTCATGTTCTGGTCTGACCGCGTTGCGGGTGCCAGGCGGCGGGATGCCGCCCAGGAGGTCTCGGTCAACGGAGGTGCCGGCCTCCCCGATCCGATCGGATCGGCGCCGGACACGGCACCGCCGGTCCAGGCTGCCCCGCGGGTCGAGATGCGTCCGGAGGGCTGGCGGCTGGTTGATCGTCGCGGCATTCTCAAGGTGGCCGGGATGGCGGCGGCCGCGGCGCCCGCGGCGGCCCTGCTGGCGGCCTGTGGCGGCGGTTCCGGTGGCGGCGAGGCCCGTAAGGTGCGCATCGGCATGGTCAGTCCGCGCACCGGGGCGTTGCGAAGCTACGCCGATGTGGACTCCCACGTCGTCGAAAGCATGAACACCATCTTCGCCGACGGCACCCGGGTCGGGCGCAACACGCTGCCGGTGGAGATCTTCGTTCGGGACGGGCAGTCCGACCGGAACCGTGCGGCCGCGGCCGCGGCCGATCTGATCTTCGTCGACAACGTGGACATCGTGCTGGTCGGTGGCGGCGCGGACAACGTGAACCCGGTGTCCGACGTCTGTGAGGCACAGGGCGTTCCCTGCCTTTCGACCTCGGTGCCCTGGGAGGCGTGGTTCTACAGCCGCGGCGGCAAGGCCGAGACACCGTTCTCTTGGACGTACCACGTCTACTGGGGGATGGCGGAGCTCCGGGGGGCCTACCGGGCGATGTGGCGGGCGCTCGACGTCCCGCACAGCGTCGCCCTGCTGCTCCCCAACAACCAGGAGGGCGAGGCCTTCAACAACTCCGTCTACGGGTTGTCGAAGCTCACCGACGATGGTTTTCAGATTGCCGGTACGCACCGCTACAACGTCGGCGACCAGTCGTTCGGCGAGTTCGTCAACGGTATCGTCTCCAACAAGGTGTCGATAATCGCCGGCAACCCGAGCATCACCGACTTCTCGGCCTTCTGGAAACTGCTCAACGAGAAGGACTACAAACCGCACATCGTCACCCTGTCAAGCACCCTCCTCTTCCCGACGGATGTGGAGGCGCTCGGTCTCGCGGCCGACGGGTTCACGACAGAGGTCGGCTGGTCGCCCAAGTTCCAGTACCGCAGCTATCTGACGAAGCGGACGGCCGAGGAACTGGCCAACGAGTTCGACATGGGCACCTGGTCCCAGCCACTCGGTTTCATCCATGCACTGTTCGAGATCGTCGCGCAGGCGCTCGAGAGCGTCGACTCCATCGATGACCGCAGTGCGGTTGCCGCAGCGATCGCCGGAGTGCAGGCGAGCACGATCGTCGGCAACGTCAGCTTCAACAACGCCCCGAACACCGGAATCCCCAAGAACGTCGCGACAGTTCCGCTGGCCGGCGGGAAGTGGACGAAGCAGCAGTCCTCCAGCGTCCCCTACGCCCTGCATGTCGTCGAGGCCAACGGGCTGAATCTCGCCGCGGATTCCGACAGCACCGGGATGGTCGACCTGCAGAGCATGAACACCTGACCGGTGGACTACAGCTGACTGGGGGCGGCGGGCCGCGGCTTCACCGAGCCGCGGCCCACCGCCCCCAGGTCGGTTTTCCGCTCGTCCGCTTTCCACCATTCGCGACGTCCACGACAACGGCGTGGGGGCGCTCCCGATCACGGGAGCGCCCCCACGCCGTTGTCAGTGCCGGGCACCGGGCCCGCGAAACCGCTGGCCGCGGGTCAGGTCCGCGCCGCCGCGCGTGACATCGTGTGCTCGACGACGGCGATCAGCGCGCTCTTGGTCGAGTCGCGGTTACGCGCGTCGCAGGTGATGATCGGAACGGCCTGGCTGATCTGCAGCGCCTCCCGCACATCCTCGATGGAGTGCCGAAGGACACCGTCGAAGCAGTTCACCCCGATGACGAAGGGAAGCTGACGCTGCTCGAAGTAGTCGACCGCCGCGAAGCAGTCCGCGAGGCGCCGGGTGTCCGCCAGCACGATCGCGCCGATCGCACCCCGGACGATGTCGTCCCACATGAACCAGAACCGGTACTGCCCGGGGGTCCCGAACAGATAGAGGATCAGGTCCTCGTCCAGGGAGACACGGCCGAAGTCCATCGCCACGGTCGTGGTGGTCTTGTCAACGAGATGAGTGAGGTCGTCGACGTGTGCGCCGGCCTCGGTCATGACGGCCTCGGTGCGCAGCGGGACGATCTCGGACACGGAGCCCACGAACGTCGTCTTGCCGGCGCCGAACCCGCCCGCCACCACGATCTTGACCGATGTGGTGGCGACGGCGGAGTTGACCCGTCTGTGGTCAGAGCTTTCGAAGGCCACTGAGAACCCTTTCGAGCAACGCGAGATCCGGCGCCTCATCGCGGTCCGGCTGCTGGTGGACGCGGACGAAGCCTTCGTCCGCCATGTCGCCTACCAGGACGCGGGCGACCCCGAGAGGCACCCTCAGACCGGCGGCGATCTCAGCGATTGACCGCACCTGCCGGCACATGGCAGCGATGGTCTGCTGCTCCAGGTTGAGGCTTAGTGCCCGCTCCTCACCGAGCGGGGTTGTGAAGACGAGTGCCTCTATGGCGAGCTCGTAACGGGACCGAGTCCGCCCACCGGTCATCGCGTAGGGGCGGACGACCGGTCCGGGCGCGTTCTCGGGATCGATGCTCACCCTGACTCCCTGGACCTACCCACATTCACCGCGGAAGCGTTCCCTGCAGCTCGGCTCGCAGAGCCGGCGTGAGGACGTCCTTGGCACGGGTGACGAGCAATGCCATCTCGTAGCCGACCAGGCCGATGTCACAGGACGGCGCGGCGAGTACCGCCATGCTGGCCCCGTCGCTGATGGCCATGATGAACAGGAAGCCGAGTTCCATCTCGACGACGGTCTGCGTCACGGCTCCGGCCTCGAACACCCGGGCGGCGCCGCCGGTGAGGCTCACCAGCCCAGAAGCGACCGCGGCGAGCTGGTCGGCCCGGTCCCGGGGGAAACCGTCCGAAACAGCCAACAACAGTCCGTCGGCGGAAACCACCACGGTGTGGGCGACGCCCGGAACCCGGTCAACAAAGTTGTTGATCAACCAGTTGAGGTTCTGAGCCTCGGTACTCACGGGTGTCACCGTTCCTCCTGCGCGTCACGTCGGGGGTTCCTCGTGGTGTCGACTCCGACATCACGTCCCTGCCGCACGCCCTGGTAGAAGCTGGCGAGCCGTCCACCGACAGCCTCTGGCGAGCGTGTCGTCGGCTCGGGGGGACGCCGGCGGGGCGCTGGTTCGGCGCTGCCGGGCACGAGATGGGTCATGGGAACTCGAACCGGAAGTCCGGACCGTGTGGTGCCGCCGGTGCTGGGCTGACGGAGCTGCTCCGCGGCCTTCCAGCCCTCGTCACCCGCGGAAGACCAGGAGCCGTCGGCGGTCTGGCCGGCGGCCGGCCCGGTGGGGGTCAGGCGCTGCGGCCCGGTCTGCGGCATCGGCCGCGGCGCCTGTGCCGCCGCGGGTGCCGGAATCCCGGCCCCTGGGCGGCGCATCCCCCGAGCGGGGGATTCGAGAAGGGGTTCGCCCCGCGTCGGTACCCGCGGTGCGGCCGCCGGTGGCATACCCGGGCGGGCTGGTGCCTGCGGCTGGGGCCGCCGTGGCAGAGGCGTCCCCGACACCGATGCGGCCGCCGGTCGGGCCGGGCCCTGACCGCGGACCGGGCCCGGCCGGACCGGGGCCTGCTGGCCGTTGGCCGCGCCGTCGGCGGGCTCGGGCGTCCGGCGCTGGAACCAGGCCGAGACCGAATCGAAGATCGGCGTGGTGAGGGCGTCATCCCCCTCCTGCTCGTCCGCGACGATCTCGCCGGTGTCCTCTCCGCGCCCGAAGGCGGTCCGGGCGAGCGGGCCGCTCTGCGTCGGGTCCACCCCCCGGTTGCTCCGGAAGGCCGCGGCGAGGTTCGGGCCGGTCTGGGGGAACGCGTCGTTCGGTTCGGGGCTGGGTCGGCTGGGCGCCCGGTTGAAGACCCCGCCCGGCCGCTGCAGAGCGTCGGTGTCCGGCTCGCTGTACATCTGGGTGGGGCCGGTGACCGGCCCGACGGGCAGCGGACCGGACGGCGGTGCCTCGTCGTAGCGGCCATCCATGAGGGGGAAGCCGCCGGTGTCCGTGGAGAAGCCACCGGTGTCGAGGGAGTAGCCGCCGGTGTCCGTGGAGAAGCCACCGGTGTCGGCGAGGTCCGGGCCGGGCTCCGGTGCCTGCTCCAGCTCACGTCGCCCCGTTGGAGGCGCGTAGGCGCGGGGCTGCTCGCCGGAGTGTGGCCCGCCGTAGCCGGCGCCGTCGCGGTAGGGCAGCGGAAGCGGACCGGAGTTGAGGGCCTCCAGGGAGAACTCGCCGGAGTCCTCCGGGCCGCGCCCGTGCATCGGGTAGGCGCCGGTCGAGTCGCCGCCGCCTGGTTCGGCACCGGCGGGAGCCCGGTCAGAGGTGTTGTCCCGGTAGCCGCGAGGGTCACGCGCGTACTGGCCGTTGCGGTCGGACCGGTCGGAGCGGTCGGACCGGTCGGAGCGGGAGCCGTCGAACAGCGACGCCCCGCCGGGGGTGGCGAAGCCCCCGCTCGTCGGCTGCCCGAAACCGGGGTCCCGGCCGAGCCCGTTGCTGGCAGGCGCGTACGAGGAGCCGCCGGCCGCCGAGGCTGCCGCAGGATCGACGACGGGGCTGAAGTTCGTGGTCTGCAGGCCTGCTCCCAGCCCGTTGCGCTCGGGGGCGGGGGGAAGGGCGTTGCCGCGCGCGGGCGCGAGGGAGGGGTTGCCGGCGGCGTCCCGACCACCCGTGCCCGGGCTGAGGGCGGCCGGGCGTGGGCCGCTCGGGGTGGCACCGCTGTCACCGGTGACCAGCTTCGCGGGCAGCCGGACAACCGCGGTGATGCCGCCGGAGGCGGACTCGCGCAGCTGGACGCGGATGCCGTGCCGGCTGGCCAGCCGGCCGACGGCGAACAGACCCATGGTCCGGGAGACGGAGACGTCGACGACCGGCGGGTTGGCGAGGCGGTCGTTGACCCGCTCGAGCTCCTTCGCGGGCATGCCGATGCCCTGGTCCTCGATCTCGATCATGGCGCCGGCACCCGGGCCGAGTGAGTGGCTGGAGACCAGGACGTCCGTGACCGGCGGCGAGTAGGACGTGGCGTTCTCGAGCAGCTCGGCGATCAGGTGGACGACGTCGCTCACACCGCTGCCGGCGATGGAGACCGGCGCGGCACCGGTCTGCTTCACCCGGGTGTACTGCTCCACCTCGGAGATGGCCGCGAGGACGACCTCGTTGACCGGGACGGGGTGGGTCCACCGCCGCGCGGTGTCCGTGCCCGCGAGAACCAGCAGCGACTCGTTGTTCCGCCGCATACGGGTGGCGAGGTGGTCGAGCTTGAAGAGGTTGGCTAGCTGGTCCGGGTCCTGCTCACGGTTCTCCAGGTCGTCGATCAGGCGGAGCTGCCGCTCGACGAGTCCCTGGCTTCGCCGGGAGAGGTTCACGAACATCGCGTTGACGTTGTTCCGCAGGACGGCCTGCTCGGAGGCGAGCCGGACCGCCTCCCGGTGGACCGCGTCGAACGCCCGCGCGACTTCACCGATCTCCTCGTCGGAGTCGATACCGATCGGCTCGACGTCGTCGTTGAGGGTCTGATCACTGGAGTCGCGCAGTCGGCGGACGGCCTCGGGCAGCCGGCGGCCGGCGACGTCGAGTGCGGCCGTTCGCAGCGAGAGCAGCGGCCGGACCAGCGACCGGGCGACGACCACGGCCGCCAGCAGGGCGCTGGCGAGAATGAAGACGATCAGCAGACCGGAGAGCAGTGCGCCGCGCTGAATGCTGCCGCGCAGCTCGTCCACCCGATCATCGATGTCGTTGAACAGGGTGGCGTCCACCTCGGAGCTGAGGTTGATCCATTCCTGGGTGGCTCGAGCCCACTTCTCTGACGGCGGAGACGCGAGCTTTTGGCCAGTGGTGGCCTCGAGTATCTGCTCCGTGTAGAGATCAGTGCTCTTGATGTCCAGGCTCTCGTCGGGGTTGAGCTTCTCCCGGAAGCGGGCGAGCTGAGCGGGAGTTGCGTCTTCCTCGAACGCGCGGACCAGCTCGATCCGCTGTGAGTGAGCGGTGAGGAACTCGCGGTAGTCATCCGTCGAGAATGGATCAGCGCTCAGGATGACGCTGTACGCGAGGGTCTGCGTCGTCGCGATTTCCTCGTTCGCGCGAACGAGGTGGTCGGCGGCGTTGACGCTGCGCAGCAGCGCCGGATCGTCATTTCCCTGGGGGATCAGGACCACCAGATCGATCAGGGAGGTGATCAGGGGCGAGTAGGCGGCGCGCACCGAGCTCGGGTCCGCCATGGTGGTGCTGGCCTTGCGCAGGTTGGCCAGATGGCCCAGGGCGTTGGTGGTGTCACGCAGCGAGTTGCGGACCTCGGGCCCGAAGGACCCCTCGTGCCGCTTGACGATGTTCTGATAGCTGGTGAGCGCGTCGTTCGTCGCCGTCTGCCGGGCGGCTACGGACGCCACGGCACTGCTCCCGCTGCCGCCACCGCTGCTGCTGCCGCTGGAGGCGATCCTGCCGGCGGTGTAGGTCCGCTCCTCCTGCAGGGCGTGGACGAGGGTGGACGCCGATCGGTTGATCTCGATGAGGTCGCGGATCCGGTTGACGTCCCGAGTGCTGGTCAGCACGGAGGCCGCCTGGATCGAGGAGTTGACCAGGATGGCCACGACGGGCACGGCGAGAATCGCGATCAGCTTGGTGCGTACCCGCCAGTTGGTCGGGTCGGTCACCGTCTGACGAAGGCCGCGCCCACCGGCTCGTTCCGGTCGTGGCGGCGTCGGGGGCTGGTCGCCGTGGTGTCCGTTGTCTTCCACGGACGAACCAGCGGCAGCCATGGGCGGCTGGTCTGTGGCCATGCCCGTGCTGCTGGCCATCGGTTGTCTGCGCACGTACCTTCGCAACCTCTCCGCCAGCCTCCCGGAACAGGTCGTACCAGGATGGCTCGGTATCGGGCCCGGATGTCCCTCACAACGCACCTTAGCGGGACGTAGTGAGCATCCGAAAGGCGCCCACCGTACGCCCGTTGTGGGTCACGGGCCAGTTGTGGGCGGTTTGCGCCCGAGTTTGTCACCGATGCCCATCTCGGTGGGCACTGTGGGTCGAGCTGATCCATGGGTTGGCCGCATCGATCGCGGGTGAGGACGTTCATGGACCTTTCGATCGGATCACGCATCATGGACTTCGCGAGTCCTTCGCCGGTCGGTTCGTCCGGACGAGCCGAAGACGCCTCCAATGTGCCGCCGCCGGGCGGCGCGTGCCACCCGGCACGCATCCGCGGCGGCGTCCGTAGGCTTGATGAGTGAACGAGTCACCTCGTGGCAGCTATGGCTCCACCGATGCACATCCCGGATACGACACCGTTCTTGTGATCGACTTCGGCGCGCAGTACGCCCAGTTGATCGCTCGCCGTGTGCGTGAGTGCCATGTGTACTCGGAGATCGTCCCGTGGGATATGCCGGTCGCGGAGATCCTGGCTCGCCGTCCGGCAGCGTTGATCCTTTCGGGTGGCCCGAAGTCGGTCTACTCGCCGGGCGCCCCGCGGGTCGATCCGGCCCTCTTCTCCGCCGGGATCCCGGTCCTCGGGATCTGCTACGGCCACCAGGTGATGGCCCAGGCGCTGGAGGGGACGGTCGCGCGTACCGGCACCGCCGAGTACGGGGCGACCCGCCTGCAGGTGAGCGACCCCGGAGTGCTCTTCGACGGGCTCGCCGTCTCCCAGCAGGTGTGGATGTCCCACGGTGACTCGGTGACGGCGGCGCCCCCCGGGTTCAGGGTGACCGCCTCGACCCCGTCGACGCCGGTCGCGGCGTTCGAGGATCCCGATCGTCGCCTCTACGGCGTGCAGTTCCATCCCGAGGTCGTCCACAGCGAGCGGGGGATGGACGTCCTGCGTCACTTCCTGCTCGCGGGAGCGGGATGCCGGCCGTCCTGGACGATGCTCAACATCGTCGACGAGGCGGTCGCCGCGGTGCGCAAGCAGGTGGGCAGCGGACGCCTCATCTGCGGTCTGTCTGGCGGCGTCGACTCGGCGGTGGCGGCCGCGTTGGTGCAGCGGGCCGTCGGGGATGCGTTGACCTGCGTGTTCGTCGACCACGGCCTGCTCCGGGCGGGGGAGGCCGAGCAGGTCGAACGCGACTTCGTCGCCTCGACCGGCGTCGAACTGGTGCATGTGAAGGCGGCCGACCGGTTCGCCGCGGCGCTGGCCGGTGTCATCGATCCCGAGCAGAAGCGGAAGATCATCGGCCGCGAGTTCATCCGGGTCTTCGAGGAGGCCGCACGCGAGCTCGACGCGCGGGCCGAGGCCGAGGGCGCCAGGATCGGATTCCTTGTGCAGGGCACGCTGTATCCCGACGTCATCGAGTCGGGCTCGCCGACCGCGGCAAAGATCAAGTCCCACCACAATGTCGGTGGCCTTCCCGACGACCTGCAGTTCGCGCTGGTCGAGCCACTGCGCACGCTTTTCAAGGACGAGGTCCGCCACCTAGGTGAGGAACTCGGGCTCCCCGAGGAGATCGTCTGGCGCCAGCCTTTCCCCGGGCCCGGGCTCGCCGTGCGGATCATCGGCGAGGTGACGCCCGAGCGGCTCGACATCGTGCGTGCCGCCGACGCGGTGGTCCGGGAGGAGATCCGCCGGGCCGGGCTCGACCGCGAGATCTGGCAGGTCTTCGCGGTGCTGCTCGCGGATGTTCGATCGGTGGGGGTCCAGGGCGACGAGCGGACCTACGGTTGCCCGGTGGTACTTCGTGCCGTGACCAGTGAGGACGCGATGACGGCCGACTGGGCTCGGCTGCCCGCCGCGTTGCTGGAGCGCATCAGCAACCGGGTCGTCAACGAGGTGCCGCAGGTGAACCGGGTCGTCTACGACATCACGTCGAAGCCGCCCGGCACGATTGAGTGGGAGTAAAGGCGATCGGTTTCGGTGTGGCCGGCGGTCCGCCGGCTACACCGCTGGACCGCTGGTGGGCGGCCTTGGCGTCAGGTGTTGGGGGTTACATGTCCCAATATTGCGGTCGGGTGTCGATCGTCGTTGGTTTTGTGTCGTTTCGTGACTGTTTGTGGGTTCGCAGTGGCCCGTCGGCATGACGCATGGGCGCCGATGCATTCCGCAGATGTCCGTCTGGAGGCTCTCCGGGGGTTGACCTCGGTGCGGACTTCATAGACCTTGTCCGGCCTAGTCCGGTGCCATCGTGAGCCACCCGCACTCGGTCGAGACATAGGTTTGGGTGCGCTGGCGGATGGTATTCCGGCTCGGATGTTCGAGGCGACTTCATACGATCCCGGCGGCCGGTGTTTTGTGTCGGGGAGTTGCCGCTCGGTGGCGATAAACCGCCGAAGCGATCCGGCGATTCACCGCGGGGAACATAACGAACCGGACATTACGGATATTTAGTGGAGTATGAGGTGCTGTCTTCGGCTCACAACGGCGATCCCGTCGGAGTGGAACCGCCCGGTGTCGGGCTGGTCGCGGACGGCTCTGTCGCCCGGGCGAAGCGTCCCCTGCCGGCCGGCCGGTTTGACTACGTCCGCGCCGCGGCGCACTCTGGAGGTGTGCCGCTGTTCCTCATGGTGATTACGTAGGCGCGCGACCGCCCGAGAGGGTCGCGCGCCAAGCCCTTCCGCCCATCGGCGGGGGGCTTTTTTGTTTGCCGCGGCCGCACGCAGGGGTGAGGTGGCCGCCGAGCCGCCAGGAGAGTGTCGATGACATCACCATCCGTAAGAAGGCCGCCGGCTGATGGCGCCGGGTCGTCCCGCGCGGACGACCCGACCGACGCCGACGGCGCCGGAGAACGCCAGGGCGGGGCAGCGGGGGCCCTCGCCCGGATCAGTCCGCAGTCAGCCGTGCCGGCACCGGAACGCGCCCGAGGCACGCTGCCCGCCCGCCGCCCGTCCGGTGGGCGTACCGCTCCCCGAGCCCGCGGTTGTGACGTGGCCGGGCTGCGCCCGGCTGGCCTGGCAGGCAGCTCGGGGCTGGCCGGCGCCGCTGGGCTGGCTGGTACCGCTGGGCTGGCTGGTACCGCTGGGCTGGCTGGCAGCTTCGGCCTGTCCGGCGCTCCTGTCCGCTCTGGCGTTTCCGGCCTGCCGGTCGATCTCGCCGAGGTCACCGCGGCCGCCGGGCGGCTGGGCGGTGTGGCGCGCCGTACCCGGGTCGTGCCGGCGGCCGGGAGTCTGACCGGGCATGTCGGTGCGCCGGTCTGGCTCAAGTGCGAGCACGAGCAGCACACCGGTTCCTTCAAGCTGCGGGGCGCGTTCAACCGGATCGCGACCGCGGGGCCGCGGGCACGCGCGCGGGGAGTCGTCGCGGCGAGCGCCGGCAACCACGCCCAGGGCGTCGCCTTCGCGGCGGCTCGTTTCGGCGTCGCCGCGACCATCTTCGTGCCCGAAGGTGCGAACCCGGCCAAGGTCGCGCGTACCCGCGCGCTGGGCGCCCGCGTCGAGCACGTACCGGGGGGCGTCGACGCCGCGCTGCGAGCCGCCGACGCCTACGCCGCCGCCAGCGGTGGCCTGCTGGTCCACCCGTTCGACGACGTGGCTGTCATCGCGGGCCAGGCAACGATCGGGCTGGAGCTCCTGGAGCAGGTGCCGGAGCTCTCGACAGTGATCGTCGGGGTCGGTGGTGGGGGTCTGCTGAGTGGTCTGGCTGTGGTGCTCAGGGGCCTGCGGCCGGACGTCCGCGTGATCGGCGTCCAGGCGGCCGCCGCGCCGGCGTTCGCGTCGTCCTTTCACACCGGCCGCCGTCTCGTCGTCCCACCGGGCGCTGCCGGTACCGGCGCGGGCTCCGGCACCGATGCCGGCCAGGCCGGGGCAGCCACGGGAACAGTGGCCGACGGCATGGCGGTCGGCGCGCCCGGCCGGCTTACCCTGGCACTCGCCGAACGGCTGGTGGACGACGTCGTCACGGTCGACGAGGACGCGTTCTGGGAGGCGATGGTCGCGCTGCGGCGGTCGGGCCACCGGGTGGAGCCAGCGGGAGCCGCCGGTGTCGCGGCCCTGCTGCGGATGCCCGAACTCGCGGGCGGTGTCACGGCGGTCGTGCTCTCCGGCGGCAATCTCGACCCCGCGGTGGACACCAGGGTGGCCGCGCTCGCGGCCGGCGCGTCCGCGGGCGCTCGGACGAACACGCCTGGGTGACCGCGCCTGGGTGACCGCGTCCGGGTGAAAGCGTCTGGGTGAAAGCGTCCGGACCCGAACGCCGACCCGCGGGCCGGGCATGGAAGTGTCGGACCCGCCCGGCATCATGGCGCTGTGGTTGAGCTGGCCACCGCGTCGGGCGGTTCGTCCGTCGAACGTACGATCGAGGTCTGATGAGCACTCTTTTCGACGACACCTTTGGCCCTGAATCGCTGGTCGACGGTCTGGCACCCCTTGGCGGCGCGGGCTCGCGGGAGGGCGCGGCGGCCGGCGGTGCGGCGCGCGGCGGGGCCGCCGGCGGCGGTCGGGCGTCGGGCGGCTTCGGCCCGGCGGTGCTCGAGGCCGGGGCGGGTCGCCCCAGGCCGCCTCGGCTCGACCCGGGCGAACTGCTGGAGGGGCTCAACCCGCAGCAGCACGCGGCGGTGGTGCACGCGGGCGCGCCGTTGCTCGTCGTCGCCGGTGCGGGCTCGGGCAAGACCCGGGTGCTGACCCACCGCATCGCCTATCTGCTCGCGGCGCGTGGCGTGCGGCCGGGCGAGATTCTCGCGATCACGTTCACGAACAAGGCCGCGGGGGAGATGAAGGAGCGCGTCGAGGCGCTCGTCGGCGGGCGGGCCAGAGCGATGTGGGTGAGCACGTTCCACTCGGCCTGCGTGCGCATTCTCCGTTCGGAGGCGGCGCGGCTCGGGTTCGCCTCCTCCTTCTCCATCTACGACGCGGCGGATGCCCAGCGCCTGCTCACGTTGGTCACCCGCGATCTCGACCTCGACCCCAAGCGCCACACCGCCAAGGCGCTCGCGGTGGCGATCAGTGCTCTGAAGAACGAGCTCGTCGACTGGGAGACCGCCCGGGACCGGGCCGCGAGCCACATCGAGCGAACCGTCGCCGAGGTGTACGGCTCCTACCAGCAGCGGCTCGCACAGGCGAACGCGCTGGACTTCGACGATCTGATCATGATGACGGTCAACCTGCTCCAGGCGTTCCCCGACGTCGCCGAGCACTACCGGCGGCGGTTCCGCCACGTGCTTGTCGACGAATACCAGGACACCAACCACGCCCAGTACGTCCTCGTCCGCGAGCTGGTCGGCCGCCCTGGTCCGGCCGGGAGCACGGGGGCGGGGGCCGAGCCGGCGGCGGTGGGCCAGCACGGCACGGGCGGCGAGGACGCTGCCGGGCTGGCGGGAGCGGAGCACGGCGGTGGCGGTCCGGTCCCCGCCTCCGGCGCCCTGCCGCCGGCGGAGCTGTGCGTGGTCGGGGACGCCGACCAGTCGATCTACGCCTTCCGCGGGGCGAACATCCGCAACATCGTCGAGTTCGAGCAGGACTACCCGAACGCGGCCGTCATCCTGCTGGAGCAGAACTACCGGTCCACCCAGACGATCCTCTCCGCGGCGAACGCGGTGATCGCGCGCAACGCCCAGCGCAAGGCGAAGCGCCTGTGGTCGGATGCCGGTGACGGGGAGCGGATCGTCGGCTTCGTCGCCGACAACGAGCATGACGAGGCAGCCTTCGTCGCGGAGGAGATCGACCGGCTCAGCGACGACAAGCTCGCCCGGCCGGCCGATGTGGCGGTCTTCTACCGGACGAACGCCCAGAGCCGAGTGTTCGAGGAGATCTTCATCCGGGTCGGGCTGCCGTACCGGGTGGTCGGCGGCGTCCGGTTCTACGAGCGCCGCGAGATCCGTGACCTGCTCGCCTACCTGCGGGTGCTGGCGAACCCGACGGACACGGTGAACCTGCGGCGGATTCTCAACGTTCCGCGCCGCGGGATCGGTGACCGCGCCGAGGCGATGATCTCGGCCTTCGCGGAGCGCGAGCGCATCCCGTTCGCCGACGCGCTCGCCCGGGTGGACGAGGTGCCCGGGGTGGCGACCAGATCGGCCCGGTCGGTCCGGGACTTCGTGGCGCTGCTGGGCGATCTGCGTGACCTGCTGCCGAGCGGCCCACTGGCCGTGATCGAGGCGGTGCTGGAGCGGACGGGCTATCTCTCCGAGCTCGTCGCGGAGGACACCATCGAGGCCCAGGGGCGGGTCGAGAACCTGCGGGAGCTCGTCGGGGTGGTCCAGGAGTTCACCGAACGGCGTCCCGACGGCAGCCTGGCCGAGTTCCTGGAGCAGGTCTCGCTCGTCGCGGACGCGGACCAGATCCCCGACGACGACGGCTCCGACGGCGTCGTCACGCTGATGACGCTGCACAGCGCGAAGGGCCTGGAGTTCCCGGTCGTGTTCCTCACCGGGCTGGAGGACGGCGTCTTCCCACACCTGCGCACGCTCGGGGATCCGACCGAGCTGGAGGAGGAACGGCGGCTGGCGTATGTGGGCGTCACCCGGGCCAGGGCACGGCTGTACCTCACCCGGGCCCAGGTCCGCAGCGCCTGGGGGCAGCCGGCCTACAACCCGCCCTCCCGGTTCCTCGGCGAGGTTCCGGATGCGCTCGTCGAATGGCGCCGGCTGCCCGAGCCGGCTCCGACCACCAACAGCGGGCGCTTCGCCGGCTCGGGCGCGGGCTCGAGCGGGGCAGGCGGCTTCGGTGGCGCCGGTGCGAGGCCGGTGAACTCCCCGTTCGGGGCGAAAAGCTCCCGGCCGGCCGCGCGCCCGATCATCGACCTGAATCCCGGCGACCGGGTCACCCACGACACGTTCGGCCTCGGGGTCGTCGTCGCGACGAGCGGGGTCGGTGACTCCCGCCAGGCCAAGATCGACTTTGGCTCCGACACCGGGACGAAGGATCTCCTGCTGCGGTACGCGCCGGTGGAGAAGCTCTGAGCCGAGGCCTCCGGCCACGCGGCCCCGGCCCCCGTGCTGCCGCGCCCAGCGCGGGCGGCAGCGGGGTCGGGGGCACGGCTCAGTACGTGACCCCGTGGCCCGCGAGCCAGGCGAGGGGGTCGACCTTCGTCCCGTACTGCCCGTTGAGGCGGACCTCGAAGTGCAGATGCGGGCCGGTGGATTTGCCGGTGTTCCCCTCCAGGCCGATCTGCTCGCCGGTGTCGACCTCCTGGCCGACCCGGACGTCGATGCGTGACATGTGGCCGTAGCTGGTCACCACGTTGTTCTCGTGCATGATCTGCACGAAGTTTCCGTAGCCGGTCTCCCAGCCCGCGTAGATGATCGTCCCGCGGTGTGCCGCGTGGATGGTCGTTCCGTGGGGAGCGCCGAAATCCACGCCGATGTGGTGGTTCGAGCCGCCGAATCCCTGGGTGACGCGGGCCTCGATCGGGCGAACCCAACGTGCCGCCGCCACCCGTTCCGCCTCCGCGGCGGCCGCGGCGTCGCGCTGGGCCAGTGCGACGGCTGCCACCCGGGTGGCGACCAGGTCCTTCGCCTCGAGCAGCTCGGCCATCCGGCGTTGGTCGTCGGACACCTCGGTGTCGATCGGCCCGCTCAGATCATCCGCGCCCGCCGTGGACACGACCTGCACGGTGCCGGACTGGCCCGCCGATGCTCCGCTCGCGGACGCCGCCAGCGTGCTGCCGGTCCGTCCCGGCTGGTGCTGGGCCGTGGTCTCGGAATGCGCGATGCCGGTGGCATTGATGAGCACGAGGCCGATGGTCGAGACGACCGCGGTGGCGGCGCCCGTACGTCGCAGCTGTACGGAGACGAAACCCGATCTTCCGGGTACGGACTCGTCCCACTCGTCGGCGACTGAGGCGCTCCGACGTGGGTGCGTTCCGTGCTCGGATCTCGGGAACGGCGGTCGTGTCAACACGCACTCCCCTGGTCACAAGGCACCCGTCGGACGAACCAGCCGGGTGGGAGGGCCCTTAAACCGATGAGGAGGTTACACCGTCTCTTTCTGGCAGATAGTTCCAACTAGCCGTAAAGATGTGGCACTTTCGGGCTGGTCCGTCGCCAGACCTGTCGCCGCCGTTGCCTGCGGCGCTCCCGCTACGGGTGCCGCCGGTGCCGGTACGGCTGGTGCTGTCGGCTGAGCCGGGGTGAGCCGACGGCTGGTCAGCTGCGCCACCGCGCCGCAGAACGGAAGACCGTGGTGCCCGACGCCGTCCACCAGGACGTTCTCGGTGTGCAGGTCGGGGTGGTCGAGCCTGGCCTCGTCCGGTCGCACCACCGTGTCCAGGCCGCCGGCGACGGCGACGAACCTGGTGCGAAGGCCCGGGGCCGGTTCGGCGAGCTCCTGCAACAGGGCGGACCCCGGCCGCAGCTGGGCCAGCACCCGGTAGGCGACCGCCCTCGGCAGGCGGCTGGCGAGCCGGGTGCCGTTGTGGGGCGACGCCAGCGTGATCAGAGTGCGCACGTACTCGTCCCCGCCGAGTCGCTGGACGTAGTAGCGCGCCACCAGGCCACCGAGCGAATGGGCGACGATGTTCACGTCCGGGTGGCCGTGCCGCCGGACGGCCTGCTCGACCGCGGCCGCGAGCGCAACGGCTGCGGCCTCGACGCTGGTCGCGAACAACGGCACGTCCACCGAGGTCACGGTGGTGAATCCGCGGCGGCGCAGGGAACGCTCAAGGCGCGCGAACACCGACCGGTTGTCCACCAGGCCGTGGACGAGCAGGACGGGCGTCCCGGCAGTCGCCGGATCGCCGACGATCAGGCCGCGTTGGAGCGGGGTCAGGTCCGCCAGGCGATAGCGGTCGGTGGGGCCTTCGTCGCGGCGCCGCCCGACCACGGCAGCCGGGTAGAGGGCTGCGTGCGTCGCGATACAGGCCGCCTCGACCATGAGGCCCTTCACACCGTCGAACTGCGTGGCCCCGAGTCGGGTGAACAGTCGGGTGTCGATGACCGTCCCCTTCGTGAGGACCTGTCCTCGTGGCAGGTTGGGCAAACGACGTTACTGAAAGCCAACCAAGCCTGTCGACCATTTGTCATGCCTTGCCGCAAGACGGACATCCGAGTCACGAAGAGTGAGGTCGAGCAGAAGATCGGCGACCCGTAGTGCCAGCCCGGGCAGGTCAGCGTCACAGCGCTCCAGGACGGCATCGGCGAAACCCAGGGCGAGCAGGTCGTCGGGCCGCAGCCCCGCGCTGTCCGCCGCCGCCGCGAGGTTGATGCGCAGGGTCGTGGCCGCACCTTCGGGCGCCAATGCGGTCAGGTACCCGTCCGGCGAAACCAGGACGACATCGGCACAGGCCGCCGCGAGCGCCCCGCCGGAGCCGCCCTCACCGACGATGATCGAGATGGTCGGGGAGGGACAGGTGAGCACCGCCGCCATGGCCGCGCCGATCTGGGGCGCGATTCCCGCGGCCTCGGCGGCCGGTCCGCAGGCCGCACCCGGGGTGTCAACCAGGGTCAGCAACGGCAGGCTGAGCCTGCCCGCGAGACCGGCCGCCCTCGAGAGCAGGCGGTAGCCGTCCGGCCCTGGCGCACCACCGCGCTGCGCGGCCACCGCCACGCCCACGGCCGCGAGCCCCGTGGGCAGCAGCCCGATCCGGGCCCGCACCGTCCGGTCCGGCCCAACCAGGTCGACGCCGGCCGCCAGCAGGTCGGCCAGGATCACTCCGGCGGGTCGGCGCGGCCCCTCCCTGGCCGCCAGCACCTGCTCCCAGCCGCTCCGGCGCGGGCCCGGTGCCTCACCCGCGAGCGGTGCCCGGCCGGCGGGTGCCCGATCGGCGGGTGCCCGATCGGCGGGTGCCCGATCAGTGGATGTCAGATCGGTGGGTGTCAGATCGGTGGACGTCTGGCTGGTGGATGTCCGATCGGCGGGAGCCTGGCCGCCGGGAGCCCGATCGGGTGGTGCGACCGCGCGCAGTGCGTGGCCGAGCCAGCTGGCCACGGCCGACGGCTCCACGGCGGCGTCCACCAGGCCGGCGGCCGCGGCGGCCAGTGCCGTGTGGCTGTCGCTGGGCGGAAGCGTGCCGGTCACGGCCGCCACGACTCTGGGCCCGGAGAAGCCAACGGTCGCGCCGAGGACCGCGCAGCGCAGATCGGCCTGGGAGCCGACAGTCACCCACATGCCGCCGGTGGTGGGCTGGTCGGAGACGGCGATGTGCCCGAGACCCGCCGCGGCCAGCTGGCCGAGCGCGATGGACACCCGGGCCAGGCCGACCAGGCCGGCGACGCCTTCCTGCAGCCGGGTTCCGCCACTTCGCACGAGCGACACGAGCGGCCGGCGGGCCGCGATGGCCGCGTTCACCGCCGCGGTGAACGCGGTCGCGTCCGCCTCGCCGAAGCTGCCGCCGTGGATGGTGAAGTCCCAGACCGCGACCACGGCCGGTACACCCTCGACGGGGCCGGCGCCCCACCACATTGCCGGGCGGCCGTCGTAGTCCGGCCAGCCCAGGCGGTTGGGCGCCGCCGGGCCACCCGGCTGGCGGACCACCTCGGCCAGCAGGTCATGCCGCCAGTCCCGGGGCGGCGTGGTCGTCTCGCGTCGCGCCATAGCCACAGATCTTCACCGGCGCGGGGGCCGGCGGCGCGCTGACGTGTGGGATCGCTCTCGCCCACACCCGTGCTGCCTCGGGGCCGTGCTGGGCCGTCCGGAGTGAGCCTCTCAGCGAGCCTTCTGGATCCTCGGCGCTGGGCGGACGAGATTGTCGCTGCTAGTCGCGGACCGCGTCGTCGAGCGTCATATGGTTCGGAATAGTCTGGTCTGCTCTGCTCCTGGAGCGGTCACATCGCGCGGGCCGGACAACGGCCGGATACAGGGCCAGGTAGAGGGGAGTCATGCTCACACCGCTGACGGAGGAAGACCCGCGGCAAGTCGGTCGGTATCGGCTTCACAACCGGATCGGCGCCGGCGGCATGGGGACTGTCTACCTGGGTTTCACGCCCGCTTCCGAACCGGTCGCCGTGAAGGTCGCGGCCGCCGAGCTGTCAGAGGACGAGGAGTTCCGCTCCCGCTTCGAGCGGGAGGTGCGGGCCGCGCTGCGGGTCCGCGGCGGCGCCGTGGCCAGCGTCCTCGACGCGGACACGACCGCGTCCCAGCCGTGGATGGTGACGGAGTACGTCGAAGGCGTGAACCTGGCCGACGCGGTCCGTCGGCGCGGCCGGCTGGAACCCCATCTGGTCCGTGGCCTCGCGGTCGGCCTCGCCGACGCGCTGGTGGCGATCCACGCGGCGGGCGTCGTCCACCGGGACCTGAAGCCCTCGAACATCCTGCTCGCCTGGGACGGCCCCAAGGTCATCGACTTCGGTATCGCCCAGCTCACCGACAGTGCCACCCTGACCAGGAGCGGCCATGTCATCGGCACCCTGGCCTGGATGGCGCCCGAGCAGATGCGCGGTGAGTCGGCCGGAACATCCGCGGACGTCTTCGCCTGGGCAAGCTGCGTGACCTACGCGGCGACGGGGCGCCATCCCTTCCACGCCGACGCCCCCGACCTGCTGGCGCAGCGCGTCCAGCGCGACGATCCCGACATCGACGGACTGCCGGGGTACCTCCGCGAGCTGGTCGCCCGGGCGCTGTCCAAGGAGGCGCGGGACAGGCCTGTTCCAGCGAGCCTGCTCGCCGCACTCGTCGGGCACGAGGTCCGCGGCGTGGCCGAGGCCGACCGGGCGGCCGGATCGATCCTGGAGCAGACCTGGACCGGCCCGTCCCCGGCATTCGGCATCCCGGAGGCGCCGACGCCACCGCGGCCGGGTGGCGAGCATCGTCGGGCGGAACGCCCGGTGACTGGTGGCTCGCCGGCGGGATCGTCGCCGCAGGGGCCCGGCCCGTTCGGTCCGCCGCCGCCGGCGTCGGCCTTCCGCGCGACGTCCGGCCCGGGGGTGGCCCGGCGAGGTCCGAGCGTGCCGGGCAGCCCGTCCCGGCCGGTCCCGCCAGGCCATCCGGTCCCGCCAGGCCATCCGGGGCAGCCCGTGCAGCCCATACAGCCGGCGCAGCCCGTACCGCCGGTGCAGCCGGTGCAACCGGTGCCACGGAAGCCGCAGGTGTCCAGTCCCCTGGCCGCGCCGCCGGCCTGGGCTGGCTCGGGCGCCGACGGCACGCGCGAGCGCTGGGAAGCGGCTCGTCCCGGTGCGCCTGGCTCCCGGGGGTCGGCCGATCCCACCTTTCGCCCGGCTGACCCGATGCCTCCGGGAGCACCACCGGATCCACGGTCGTGGCCCGCGGCGAGGGGCACGGGGGCATTTCCCCCGGAATCGCGTCCCCCGGCGCCGCCCGGGGCCGGCTACCCGACCGCTGGTGCGTCCCCGACCGCTGGTGCGTCCCCGGGGGCTGCGGCCGCGCGTCCTGCCGGAGTGCGGCTGATGCTGGCAGGGCTGCTTGAGCAGTGGAACCTCTGCGCGTTGCTCTCCCTCGCGCTGGGCATTCTGTGGATCTTCGGGGTGGGCAGTGTCGCCGCGGTGGTGCTGGGCCTCGTCGCCCGATGGCAGCTTCGCCGCCGGCGCCAGCGGGGATCTCTCGCGGCGACGGTGGGCATCGGCCTGGGCTGCCTCGGTATCGCCGCCACCGCGGTGGTCGGCGCTCTGGTTCGGGCGATTTTCTGAGAAGCCACGAGCGCGCTGGTGGCGTTCGTCTCGTCCGTAGGCTGATCAGCGCTCGGTTTAGTTGTGTGAGATCGGACATACCTGAGTCCGGCTCGGGGGTGTGAGACCATCAGCGCTTCGCGCACGTCCAAGGGCGGTCACTGTCCGCCACGAGGCGCACTGCTGCGTGGCGCCCCTTCGGTTGCCGGTGTCGGCTGCCGCCGCGGGCTCGAATAGCGCAGGATCATGCCTGCCTGACGGCGGTTCTGCGCGTCCGACCACCGCCACGAAAGCGCCGTCGTCCGCAGTGGTGACCGCGTAGCGCAACGGGGTCGGTCGTGGCCCGGCGTCGGTCCGGAGGTGACCGGGATCAACTCAGGGTCACGGTCGAGGGTCGAGCGTCGGAGGGGCCTCGTCAGTAGGCTCGCAGGCGTTCTGTGCATCCCCTGACCGACCGCATCCGACTGGACGGACCGTGGATCTCTTCGAATACCAGGCGAAGAAGCTTTTCGCCGAACATGGCGTACCGGTACCAACCGGGAAGGTTGCCACAACCCCTCAACAAGCGCGTGAGATCGCGACCGAGCTCGGCGGCAAGGTGGTCGTCAAGGCTCAGGTCAAGGCCGGCGGTCGCGGCAAGGCCGGCGGTGTGAAGGTCGCCGACGGCCCGGACGACGCCTACGAGAAGGCGTCGGCCATCCTGGGGATGGACATCAAGGGCCACACGGTCCACTCCGTCCTCGTCGAGCAGGCGAGCAACATCGCGGAGGAGTACTACGCCTCCTTCCTCCTCGACCGTGCCAACCGCACCTTCCTGGCCATGGCCTCCCGCGAGGGCGGCATGGAGATCGAGGAGGTCGCGGCGACCAACCCGGCCGCCCTGGCCCGGATCCACATCGACCCGCTGACCGGCGTCGACGCCGCGAAGGCCCGCGAGATCGCGGTCGCGGCCAAGCTGCCCGAGGCCGCGCTCGACGGCGCGAGCACGCTGCTGGCAAAGCTGTGGGAGGTGTTCGTCAAGTCCGACGCCACCCTGGTCGAGGTCAACCCGCTGATCCTCACCGGTGAAGGCAACGTCGTCGCGCTCGACGGCAAGGTCACCCTGGACGAGAACGCGGACTTCCGGCACCCGGAGAACGCCGAGCTCGTCGACGTCGCCGCGGTCGACCCGCTGGAGCAGAAGGCCAAGGAGAAGGGCCTCAACTACGTCAAGCTCGAAGGCCAGGTCGGGATCATCGGCAACGGTGCCGGCCTCGTCATGTCGACGCTGGACGTCGTGACCTACGCCGGTGAGGAGTTCGGCGGCCAGAAGCCGGCGAACTTCCTCGACATCGGTGGTGGCGCCTCCGCCGAGGTCATGGCGAACGGCCTGTCGATCATCCTGGGCGACCCGTCCGTCAAGAGCGTCTTCGTCAACATCTTCGGTGGGATCACCGCCTGCGACGCCGTCGCCAACGGCATCATCCAGGCGCTCGACATCGTCGGGAACGTCACGACCCCGCTGGTCGTGCGCCTCGACGGCAACAACGCCGAGGAGGGCCGCCGGATTCTGAAGGAGGCCAACCTCTCGGTGGTCAAGCCGGTGGACACGATGGACGGCGCGGCGAAGCTCGCCGCCGAGCTCGCCGCGGCCGCGGCCTGACCTGGGTCGGAGGACACAACCGATGGCTATCTGGCTCGACGAGAACAGCCGCATCGTGGTGCAGGGCATCACCGGCGGCGAGGGCAGCAAGCACACCCGGCGGATGCTGGCATCGGGCGCGAAGGTCGTCGCCGGTGTGAACGCGCGCAAGGTGGGCCAGCAGGTCGAGGGCGTACCGGTCTTCGGTTCCGTGGCAGACGCCATGGCCGAGACCGGCGCGAACGTATCCGTGATCTTCGTTCCGCCGAAGTTCACCAAGGACGCCGCGATCGAGGCTGTTGACGCAGCGATCCCGCTGGCCGTGGTGATCACCGAGGGTGTCCCGGTTCACGACACCACCGAGTTCTTCGCGTACTCGAAGTCAAAGGGCACGACCCGGATCATTGGGCCGAACTGCCCGGGAATCGCCAGCCCCGGCGTCTCGAACGCCGGCATCATCCCCGCCGACATCACTCCTGGTGGGCGGATCGGTCTTGTCAGTAAGAGCGGCACGCTGACTTACCAGATGATGTACGAGCTGCGTGAGTTCGGTTTCAGCACCTGCGTCGGTATCGGTGGTGACCCTGTCATCGGTACGACACACATTGACGCGCTCGACGCGTTCCAGGCGGACCCCGGCACCGACGCGATCGTCATGATCGGCGAGATCGGTGGCGACGCCGAGGAGCGCGCCGCGGCGCACATCGAGGCGCACGTGACGAAGCCCGTGGTCGGCTACGTCGCCGGTTTCACCGCGCCGGAGGGCAAGACCATGGGTCACGCCGGGGCCATCGTCTCCGGCTCCTCAGGCACCGCGCAGGCGAAGAAGGAAGCTCTGGAGAAGGCCGGCGTGCGCGTCGGCAAGACCCCGAGCGAAACCGCGCGGCTGATGGCTGACATCATGCGGTCGTTGTAGCACTGTTCGCGGGGGGTCTTCTTCCACCACGAGGGAGACCCCCGCGTCTGGGCGGTCGAAGGAGTTTCCGGTCGCCGGGGGCGGGGCGCGGACGCGAACGAACGCGAACGCTTTCCGTCTCGCGGTCTTGCTGCGAGACTCCTGCTGTGGTCAGGATGGGCCGTGGGATGATGGTCGGCCCACCTGACCGACCGACCAGACGAAGTGGGGATTTCAGTCGTGGTACAGATCGGTGGTCGTAGTGTTGCGACCAACGACGTCGGGGTCATCGGCGCCGGCGCCGTAGCGTTCATCTTCAGTTTCGTGCCCTGGTTCTCCATCAAGAGCACCTACTACGGGGCCTCGTATTCCAATAGCGCCAACGGGTGGAGCACGGATCTCGGCGGCTATTTCTGGGGCTGGCTGGCCATCCTCCTGCTGCTCGCGGTCGCCGGTCTCACCGCGGCGCTGACCTTCGGGAACGTCCGGCTGCCATCGCTGCCGCTGCCGCTTCCGATCATCCTGGCGGGTGCTTCGGGGCTGTCGATACTGTTGATCCTCATCCGCTGGCTTGCCTACCCGGACATCCCGAGCGGCATCGACGGCGGCGCCTCGTTCGGTCTTTTCCTCGCGCTCATCGCGGCCATCGCCCAGACGGTGTTCAACGTGCTGAACCTGCGGGCGGGCACCGGCGTCGCGGGCAGCCCTCCGGCACCGCCGACCAACTGGCCGGGTCAGGGCCAGCCGCCGTACGGCCAGCCGTATGGCCAGCAGCCGCCGCAGGGCTATGGCCAGCCCCCGCAGGGCTACGGCCAGCAGCCGCCGCAGGGCTATGGCCAGCAGCCCGGATACGGCCAGCCGCCGACCGGTGGCGGGTATGGCCAGCAGCCGCCGCAGGGCTATGGCCAGCCGCCGCAGGGCTACGGCCAGCAGCCGCCGCAGGGCTATGGCCAGCAGCCCGGATACGGCCAGCCGCCGACCGGTGGCGGGTATGGCCAGCAGCCGCCGCAGGGCTATGGCCAGCCGCCGGCGGGCCAGTAGTTCGACCTGTGGGGCGCCGCTCGCATCCGGCGGCGCCCACCGGTACGTGGATCTGACAGTCAGGTGAGGCCAGTGGCGACGCCAGCGGGGGATCGGCCCACCCCGGATTCGGCCAGGGCCGGAATTCTGACCGGTGGGCTCCTGATCCTCGTTTCCGGCTTCCTGCCCTGGTTCACCCCGGTCGACAGTTCCTACCGCTCGGCCGCGTCCTGCTGGTCACTCGGACCGGCGGCCGCAGCGGTGTTCGTGCTCGGCCTCGGTCTGATGTTCGCGGTCGTCCTGCCGCTCGTCGTCCGGTGGTTCCCGTCGTCCCGGCCGTCGTCCGCACGCCTGGTGGCGCTCCGGGCGGCGCGGTCTCGGGTGGTGTGGCCCGGGGTGGTGCGGCGGCTGCGCCCGCCTCGGCTGACCGTCGGCGTGTCCGTCGCGGTGGCGGGTGCGGCTGTGCTCGCGGTGCTGGCCGGGTGGCTGATGGCCCCGTCGTTCACCGATCCAGCCCTGCCCGGCCCCGGGCGGGTCGCGGAAGCGGGTGTTCTCCTGCCGTGGCCCGGTAGCGGGCCGGCGATGCCGGCCGTACCTGGGGCCGGTCTCTATCTCGCGCTCGTCGGGACCTCGATCGAGCTGGCCGCCTGCGCGTGGGCGTCGCGGCGATCGGGGTTCGGGGCGGCCCTGCGCCCGGGCGGCTGACCCCCGCGCGGGCGGCTGACGTCCGGGCCGGCGCGGGCCTGTCCACGCGCGACGTCCGTTTCAGGGCACCGCGTCCGTTTCAGGGCGCCGTGTCTGGTTTCAGAGCTCGGCGTCCGCTTCGGGGCACGGCGTCAGCTTCAGGGCACCTGGGTGGGGCTGGCGCGGAGAAAGACCTTACCGAGCTGCCGAGTTGGGCGCGTGCCTACTGCGTGTCCTGTTACCGACGTGGGTCGTTCTTGGATATCTCGGCGTGTTGTCCCGGAAGTGGTCCTCCGCCCGTGCAAGCCTGCCGGCGTGGGTACTCCCGTGCAGAACTCCGGCACTGTCACCGGGGTGAGCCCGGGAGGCCGGGCCGGAGCTCACGTGGTCGACGAACGGATCGCCCCGGGGCCACTCACGGCGCTCTGGGTGCGCCTCGGACGGCCCGTCGTGAGCGCCGTCGCGACCAGCGCCGCGGGGCTGGTCGTCATCCAGTTCATCGTGCTTGTCGTGTGGGGGACGGACACCAGCTCCGCGGCCGGTCCGGACGATGCCGCCCGGGTCGGCGCTGATCTCTGGCTGCTGGCCCATGGCGCCACGATCCATCTTTCGGCCGGATCGGTCGACTTTCTCCCGGTGGGCCTGGCCGTGCTACCGCTGCTCGCCGCGACGACGGCGGGTCACCGGCGGGCGGCCGGCAACGTCGAGCGGCTGCCGGCATCGGCTCGTGGCAGGCGTCCGCGGGGTCCCCGGCCGGAACAGTCGGGGCAGCCAGGGGAGCCGGCACAGCCAGGGCACCCGACACAGCCAGCGGGGCCGGCGCAGACGGGGCGGTTGTCCCGGGCCGAGATACCGCCGCCCTGGAGAGCCGTGATCCGTGATGTGGCCCTCGTGGCGGGTACGCAGACTGTCTTCGTACTGGTGATCGCGCTGATCGTGTCCACACCGGCGGCGCGGCCGGACGTCTTCACCGTGGTGGTCGGAGCGCTGGCGTTCAGCCTGTCGGGAGCGGTGATCGGCGTGCTGTCCGGCTACGGGGCGCTGCGTTCGGCCTGGCGGGCACTGCCCGCTTCGGTGCGGGTGCCCGCCACGGCCGCGCTGACCGCGTTCACCTCGATGCTTGCCGCGGCGGCGTTCGGGGTGGCGCTGGTCCTGGCCGCCACGCTGCCCGAGATCGCGGCGACAGATCGCGGGCTCGGCGCGGGAGTCGTCGGCGGAGTGGGCCTCGCGGCCATCCAGCTCGCGATCCTGCCGAATCTCGTCCTGTGGGCGCTGGCCTACACGCTGGGGCCCGGCTTCGCCGTCGGTGGCGGTTTCGTGCGGCCCGCCGAGGTGCAGTCGGGGCTGTTCCCGGATCTGCCGGTGTTCGCCGCGCTGCCGCCCGGCCCGCTGCCGCGTCCTGGATGGCTGGTGCTGGCGGTGGTTCCCCTGATCGCGGGGACGATGCTCGCCCTGTCGGTGCGGCGCGGGATGGTCGGGACCCCCCACCGTGATCGGTTGCGGACCACCCTCGTGGCCGCGGGTGTGGGCGGGCTGCTGCTGATGGTCGTCACGCAGCTGTCCGCGGGCCGGCTGGGCAGTGGGTCGGCGAGGTTCGGGCCCTCCGGGTGGCTGGTGGGTCTGGCGGCGGCGGCGGAGCTCGCGGCGGTGGCTGTCGTGGTGTCCGGCGTCGCGGAGCTGGCGTCGCGGCGGGCCGGTCAGCCCTTCGAGGTCGGGTCGGTCCGGACCGCGTCACTGAAGCGGCGGCTGCAGTCCTCGAGCTCGGCGTCGGAACGGGCCACCCGCCGACATTCCTGATATTGGTGCAGGTCGTCGCCATGCCGTTCGTAGAAGACCCACATGCCGCTGGCGATGGTGAAGGCGATCAGCAGCGAGAGCGCGCCGAGCGCGAGCCCTACGGTGCCCGCCCCACCACCGGCACCGCCCCGGCGGGCCTCGGCCCGGGCCCGCATCCCGACCACGATGGCCGCGATGCCTACCACGCCGCCGACGACCGCGAGGCTGGTCACCAGGGCCAGCGCGCCGAGGGCAACGGCCACTTGCCCGGCGCGGCGGCCGGGTGGCGACGCCTGGCCGGTGGCCTCGCCGCGGCGGATGAAGCGGGCGGTGAGCCGGCCGGGGTACGCGGGCTGTGTCTCGTGGTGGCCCGCCCACCGCGGGCCGGAGCCCGGCGCGGAGGCAGGGTCGTGATCAGGCCGCTCGGACACCGTCTCTCCGTCTCTCCGTCTCGGCGCGTCTGGCGTCGCTGCGCGCGCCCGGTCGCCCGGTCGCCCGATAGCTCCGCCGTCGTCTGCTCCCGGTGGTTCCCCTCACGCGCCTGGACGACATCGTAGAAGTCGTGGGCACGTGAACCGGGCTGGCGGGAAATGTCGGCCCTTTCCGGTACGGTCCCGCCCGGTTCATCGACGTCGGGAGGTCCCATGCCCCGTCCCTCGAAGGCGCTGCGGGCCGAGTCGGCCCGGCTGCGTGACCTCGGCTGGAGCTACCGCCGGATCGCGGCGGAGCTACGGCTGCGTCATCGTGTCAACGCCCGTGTCGCATACCGCCTCGCCCACGGGTGGACCCAGGAGGAGGTCGCTCACCAGTGGAACGAACGCTGGTCCGGGGCGGGATCCGTCGTCAAGACCGGAAACCATGACACGCGAACGTACCCCTAGTGAGACCGTGACGTGTAGGGCACGGACGGACATTGATGCCCGCCGGCTGACACTCGCCATGCTCGCCGCGTTGGCGACGATCGCTCACGGTTACGCCCACTCCCGCGAGCAGTCCGCCGGCACCATCCACCCAGACGCCCGGATCGCCTACTACGGCGACAGCGGCCCCCACAACCGGCTGCACGGCGGCACCGTCGGTGCCCTCATCCGCCGTGGCCTGGTCGAGCACACCGACTCCCGGACGATCGGCGCGTGGGACGTCACGACGCTGGCCCTGACGGATGCCGGGTGGTCTGCGCTGGCCGCAGAGCACGGCGCCTATGTGCGCCCGGAATGGGACCGGCCGGACTTCTACACGGCACCGCTCACTGATGATGAGCTGACCTTGCTCGACCTTGCCGCAGAGACCAGCCTGGTTCACCTCGTCGAATCGGACCGCGAGACGGCCCGCCGGCTGGAAGCGCGCGGGCTACTGGCATGGGCGATGGGCCGGAGGACCGTCACAGCGGCCGGTAGGCGCGCGCTCGACCGCCCGCCCACGGCTGACGGCCTGTGGCGTCCATGGGAAGGACTGACCGACCGGCAGGCGGACGGCATGGCATGTGTCGTCTGCGGCGTCGACTACATGGCCGTGACGGTGCCGTCCGTGCCCGTCGGTACCGGCCCCGGTGGGCAGGTGTTCGCCTGTCGGGACTGTGCACCTCCAACGGTGCCGCCGGAACGACCGGCCCGCGTAGCAGCGAAGCTGCCCGACCTCGACCCGCACCCTGTGATCGTCCGTGGTGGTGACGGCGGACGCCTGGTCGAGTGGCCGGACGACGTGGCCGCAGATCTGACCAGGTGGGCGGCCAGCCACATCGACGACGGCCTGATGCCGTTCTCCGACGAACCGATACCGGTGGTCGTGCTGCCGCGTAGTCGGTGCGGCAGGGACAGCTAGCCCCAGACACGAAAGCGGCCCCCGGGAGAACCCGGGGGCCATGCACCCGCGCGCCAACGCGGGCACCAACCACTCACTTCGAAGGATACAGCCGTGGGGTTCCACCACACCCGCGCGGCATGGTCAGCCATGCCCGCAGACCTCAGCACCGGTGAACGCCTGGTGCTCCTCGCCCTGGCCGACGACTGCCGGTCGTACACCGACCTTGCCAGCCCCGGGCATGCACTGCTGACCGAACGGACCGGCCTACGCCGGTCTCAGCTCTCGACGGTGCTTGCTCGTCTCGCAGGCCGGGGCCTGGTCGCCCTGCACAGTGCCGCCCGCCGTGGGCGGAACGCCGTCTACCGGCTCATGTTCACCAGCCCAGAGGTACCAGACGACCGGACCCAAACTGCCCCAACTGGTACCGATCACGATTCGGATAGGGCCCGGCCCGCCGGGCCCCTCCCTGTAAGTGCTTCTCCCAGAAAGAACACCACCGCGCGGACGCGCGGGCTGGCATCGAAGATCAGGGGCAAGGGCGGGGCGGACTACTCGGCTACGCCGTGGCGGGCACCGTCCAACGCTCCGGACAACCCGCTCAGGCCGTCGCCACGGTCCGCCCCGGGCGTTCTGACGGGAGACGAGACCAGGGCCCGTGTCGCTGCCCTACGGGCGTCGCTGGCCCGTTCGGCTACTCGCGGATGAACGTCTCTTCCAGGGCGTAAACGTCGGAAAGGATCTCGACGCGGGTCAA
This sequence comes from Frankia sp. R43, assembly GCF_001306465.1. NCBI lineage: Bacteria > Bacillati > Actinomycetota > Actinomycetes > Frankiales > Frankiaceae > Frankia > Frankia sp. R43. Next base: position 162,233 of record NZ_LFCW01000010.1, read on the forward strand.
GGTCGGGTCGTCGACCAGGGCCTGGCGGGCGGCGTCCGGCAGGTCGATCAGGCGGTTCAGCCATTCCGGGACGTGGTAGAGCGTCCCGGCTTCGTTCTCGGCGCTCACGACGTTCAGGTAGGGCATGGCACGCCCCCGGTGTCCGCGAGGGTCTCGCCGTTGGGGTCGAGGATGCGTACCCGTTCGGCCATCGGCACCGTGCCAACCAGTTTGGAGGCAAGTTCCGGAAGGTTGGCATGGCGGAGAGCCTCGGGGTTGAGGACCGTCACACTGCGTTCCCGCTGGTCGAGGTACGTCATTATGAACATCATGGGCTGTTGGGGCTGACCGGATCGGCGATACCCAGGAAGGCGCGTTCGCGGCGTGCAGCGCTCCCGGCGATGGGCTTCTCTCGGGCGATGATCCGCGATCCTGCGTCGTCCTGGAGTTCGACGGACCGGACGCCGGGCTCTGACATCGCCTCGGTAACGATCTTCTCAAGGCCCATGCTCACGGCCTGCGGCCAGGTCAGAAAAGTGATCTCCGGTCGCCCCTCTGACCCTCTGCTCACCCGCACGTATGGCACCGCGGCCTCCCCTGGTCTCTCGCGGTAGGGGCCCCCGGGCGCACCGGCGTCGGCGGCGGCAGCGCACCCAGGGGCGTCTAGATGGGTGCCCCGGTCGTGTGTGATCCGGTCGGGTGATCCCCGGGGCGCCCAGATCAGACCCTGACAGGCCACCAAGCGTGACGGAACGGCCACACGGTCCCTGTGTCGCGATGCCACATGGCGCCACTAGGCCATAGCGCCCTACCTTGGTGGGGCCTGCGTACCCTTGCGGGTAGGGAGGGTGAGGCCATGACGGACGTCGGCACACGACTGGCCCAAATCCGCAGACGACGGAACATGACCCAAGAGGAGCTAGCCGAACGGTCCGGCGTAAGCGCGGACGTCATCCGTCGGCTAGAGCAGGGACGGCGGAGCGGGGCGCAACTGCGCACCCTCGGCGCGCTTGCTCGCGCGCTAGACGTCCGGACGTCCGACCTTCTCAGCCCAGATACAGAACTCGATCATTTCGACAATGGGGACACGGCTTCCCTGCTCGATATCCGGCGGATTCTCTTCCCCGCGTTCGGGGCGGACGGAATACCGGACGGCGCGCCTTCAACGGCGGAAGGTCTCGCGGCGCAAATCGACAGGGTCCAGGTCGAACACAGTCGCGGCTTGTATCAGGCGAACCTCTCCGACCTCACGGACCTAATTCCGGCAGTTGAGCGTCATGTACGCGAAAATCCATCACCCGAAGCGGCGACGCTTGCGGCGCGCGCCTATAAGATTCTCGCCGAAGTCCTGATACAGATGCGCCACGATGATCTAGCGCAGGACGTGGTTAAAAGATCCATGGCGTACGCCGAGAATGCGAGCGATCCGGTACTCTATGCCCTTTGTGCCGAGAATGCCGCATGGATTATGATCCTTCACGCCCGTTTCGCGGATGCTGTCGCGACGTCATTGCACCTTGCTCGCCTGATTGAGCCGCCGATCTCCAGTACCGACCGGCAACGGCTAGACGCCTACGGGCGCATGTGCGTGCGAGCGTCGGCCGCCGCGAGCCGCAATGCCGATGCCGGCGCGACAGCGGAAGCGGAGTCGCTAGCCCGTGCGGCTGCTCACCGATTGGGCGGAGGCATGGTCTATCAGATGCGATTTGGTCCCGCGAAATTGGCGATAGCCGAATCCGAGAACGCTATCGTCATGGGTGACCCCGAAACGGCGCTTCGAATTGGTCAGGCCGTCCAGCTCCGGGGTACCCCCGGGAAGCGGCATCTACTGACAATGGCGGAGGCTCAGATTGCCACGCGGGACTACGCGGGGGCACTGGCGACGCTGAACGGCGCGCGGACTCTTGCGCCGGAGTGGCTGAAACACCAGCGTCTCGGACGTCGCATGGTCCGTGACCTACTCGACGTAGTGCCGATCCGCGCGGCCAGGGAGAACGGGCTAGCTGACCTTGCGGTCGACATGGGACTAAGGCCGTAGGCGGAACGGGCCCGTAAAGACCCCCAGGGGCCGCGTAGGCGAACGAAACAGCCTGCCGGACACTTTGCCCCCGGAACGCAAAAAAGCGGCACCCCCGGAATGGGGGTGCCGCATCTGTCTTGCTACAGCTCAGGCTTACGCGACCAGGACGCCAGTCACGCGAGCAAGCGCCTTCGGGTCCGGGATACCCAGGCCGAACCGGAGAGTGCCACGGACGCCGGTCAGGTGTTCCTTCCACCGGCTCAGACCGTTGTCCGTCTCGATCAGGGCGGCGTCCTGGACGTTGAACACGGCGTACAGACGCGATGTGTCCGCAACCCAGATGGACGAGGCGGCCGACGACGAACCCTGAGTTTCCGTCTGCGGAAGCGCACCCGTGACGAACACCGGCAGACCGAACAGGCTCTTACCCGTGGGCGACTGCACGTCGGCCTGAATCAGCGGCTGACTGTAGCCCGTCGCGACCTTGACCTTTCGGAGAGCGGCCCACGTGCCGCCGTTCACGAAGATTGCCGCCGGGGAACCACCGTCGTTCTCAACCGCCGCGATGGCGTCGGACACCGTGTCGAGGTTGGACAGGACCGCGCCGTTGGTGCCAGCGCTCACGGTGTGACCGCTCGGAAGCGTCGCCGAGTAGAAACCGGCCGGGCCGTTCGTGGTCGTGTTCCCGAAAACAGCCGCCTCGACCTTGCGGGCGATGCTCTCGACGATCGTCCGCCCGACCTCGTCCAGCACGGCGGGATCAGAATCCCCGACCAGTTCCTGTGACAGGTAGGCGAGTCCGGCAACCTTGTAGGTCGGGATGTTCACGACCGACCCGGTGAAACCGGTGGTCGACATGTCGGCGTTCTCGGCGACCCACGCGGCGGCGTGGTCGGTGTCGACCTTCGGCAGGTCGAAGGAATGCTTCCCGGCCGGGAGGAAGATGCGCTGTGGGCCGGACTGGAGAAAGGCGACCTTCGACCGCAGCAGGTCGAGGAATCCGCCGGAACGCTGCGCCGGAGTGAGCTTGCCCGCACCAAGGGCCGTGGTTAGCTCACCGGCGCGGAACTCCGCGGCGAACTCCGCGGCGACCATCTGCCCGAAGCGGTTCTCACCTTCGTACCGGAACTCCCGGTCACGCCCGCCAGGGCTAGCCACGCCACGCGCGTCGAGGTCGATGCCGCGCGCTGCAGCGTCGACCCGCAGACCGTCGGCCAGCGCCGTGCGCTGCTCACGCTCGACCCAACCCCGAATGTCCGCGTCCAGCGCGTCCAGGTGGGCAATGGCCGCGTCATAGGCGGCCCGGTCCTGCGGGCCGATGTTGCCCGCGCCGTCCGCGCGGTCGAGGATTTCCTTTGCGTTGTTCCACGCCCGGTTCCGCTGCTCAACCAGACGATCAACGATCTGAGACAATTTCTGTTTCCATTCACGGTCTGTCGCAGGCCGGAAGCGTCATCCGGACGTCGGCCGTAGCCCTAAAGGTGTCGGGTGGTCCGCCTGCGAGCACAAGAAAAGGCGCTCGACAGGATGTCGGCGCCCGATGGCTATTCGGTTGTGTGTTCAGTTGTCGTGCCGAGTCCCGCTACGCGGCGTCGGGCATGAGGACCGCCGGGGCAAGGTCGTAAGGAATCGGCATCGTCAGCAGCCGAGCAACCTCGGCATAGGCAGCGGCCAAGTTGTTGAAGTGCTCCGCCGTTCGCGGGTCGGCCTCGGCGTCCCGAGCAACGATGAAGAACCGTGCCCGCCCGTGGGCGGCGGCGGCGTGCTCGTTTGCGCCGGCCACCTGGTCGGGGCGGTTCAGCGAGCGAATCCGGTATGCAGCCGCTCGACAGCGGTCATCGCAGTACCGCCGTGGTCTCCCCGGGCCCTGGGCCCGGGGAATCTCAGCAGCGCAGACAGGGCACCGTTTGGTGATGATGATCGGCAAGTGGGGTCTACTTCCGGTGAGTAGGCGGGGGAACCGGCCTCGCGAAACGCCGGCCGTTCCCACTGGGCCCCCGATGCTTCGGGGCCCCTACCTGCGGTTATGTGGTCGCCAGCCCAATAACGTGACGGGACTTGTGTCGTGACCTCCATCACATTCGATCGAAGGTCGGTGATCGACGGTGGAAAGCACGCACCGACCGGACACCGGTCGGGGTCGGCCAGGGCAACGGGCACTGGTTGGGCCATGCGGAGGCACACGCGGGAGCCGAAAGAACCGGGGTCTCCGGGGGGCCGCTCAGACTCTCCCGTCGGGCGGTGTTCGAAAAGTGCAGCAACGGCACGACGAACGGTTCAGACGAGATCAGTTCATCGGCTGGACCGTGAGGAGTTACCGACGGTTCAGCGCACCGGCCTCCCCGGGCCGGTGCTGTTCGGTAGCTGTAGCTGTTAGGCAGGCAGCACCCATCGGGGGTGCTGCTGCTGTCAGTCGGTACGGATTGCAGCGCCCGATGGCGCTGCTGCTGTCCGTTCTGCTCTGTTCAGTGCAGCGCCCACCGTGGGCGCTGCTGACTGTCTGTCTGCCTGTCAGGCGGCCCCATCGGGGGCCGCTGTCAGACTGTCTGTCTGTTCAGCGCACCGGCCTCCCCGGGCCGGTGCTGTCTGTTCTGTTCTGCACTGTCTGTGAGGCGGCCCGGGGCCGCCTACAGAGAAGAGTAATCAAAGTCGATCATTGGTGCCCTAGTCGTAGCTTCCTGTCCTGTAGCCACGGCTTCCCTGGCATCCCTGCCCACCGTGGGTGCGTCGGCAGCTCCGCCATCGGTGGCACGTCGATCGGGTCCGGTTCGGGCCACCACCACCCGTCGGCATCCGTGGGCGAATCCCCGTGGAGTAGCTCGCCCGTGATCGGGTGGCGGTAGGGGTCGCCCTCTCGCGGGTCCGACCATCCGGCCGGGAACCGGTACCCGTCGCGCGGGTCGTGCCGGTACGACACGTCCCACTCTCCCCATCGCACCGGAACATCGGCCGGTACCGTCGTCTGCCATACCGCCGTCGCGTTCATATGCCGCCGGACGCAGCGAATCAGCCCCTGCCTGATCAGGAAGTTGATGTGTCGAGAGGCCACGGGCCTCGATAGACCAAACGACGTCGACACGGAGAACCGGCCACGGCCGGAACCGTGGTCGAGGAGTTCGGCGACCTTCACCGCCACCTGCCGTGTTGCAGTCCCCATCGGGACCGTGTCGACGTGGGCGAGCCACGCCGAGACGGGGCGAACATCCCGCGTCGGATTCCCGCCGTCGGGGTCGGCCTTCTGTGGTCGAGGCCCGGTCGGGGTGCGTTCCCGGTCGTCGCCGTCCGCCAGGACTACGGCGACGTTTCGCAGGATGGTCACGCTGTCTCTCCTCGAATGGGTTCCCACGGATAGCCCCCGTAAAGGGCCCTGGGAGGGCCGCAGAGGCCCGTTTACGGGCAGGGTGCAGCGAGGGGGGGGCGGGGAATGAGAAAACCCCCGGTGGGCGGCCGGGGGTGATGGATCGGACTAAGCGGCCCGCTGGCCGGTGGAACTGGCGGTGCGGGTCATGTCGGCAAGAACCGGGGGAGATGCTTCCGCCGCTACAGTTGCACCCATCGATATGAGTGCCGCCGTGACACGCGCACGTGCCTTGTCGGGCACCGGTGGCGCTTCCGCGAGCGTGGCCTCTAGCCATTCCTCCCGCGTGAGGACACGCGGTCCGGGGACGATGTCCGCCCCCGTCGTCAACCTGAGATGCTGCCCATCGTTTGAACACCTTCCCTGACAGAAACAGGCCACCGGCGGTGGTGCCGGTGGCCGTTGTCGGAACGCTAGCAGGGTCGAGTGATCAAACTGCCTTGCAAGGGGCGGTGCGCCACGTGCGCGGGGGAGTACATACGGGAACCTTCTACGGTGCTCCCTGGGAGTGGTCACGCCAGACCACCCAGACGCGGGAGACGTCTAGCCGCGGTGCCTTCTGTTCAGTCGGGCGAATGACGATTCCGGAAACTAGGGTGGTGAGGATCTGCCGCCGTGCGGCCAACCATTCCTGCCACTCATCCGACCCCCGCCCGCTGGCCGGTTCCGGCAGGGTCCACAGCCGCAGTGCTTCGCCGCCGTCGAGGGTCACCCTGTTCCGGTCCTCCCTCATTTGCTGGTCAACGAGCTTCGCCCGTTCGGCGCGCACGCCGGTAGCCATTGGCCCCGCGTCGTCCGGATGCAATGCGCCCTTGACCACGGAAGCCTGAATATCGGCGAGCCTGCCATCGAGGACAGCAATCTGAGCCGCGACAGTCGACGCCGCGTGCTCCCGCTCCCATTCGCGACGTTCCAAATAGGCGCCGAGTAGATCCTCGACCAGGCTGGTAACAGGATCCTCGGAGACTCCGACACGCCTGGCACAGTCCTTCCGGCCACCGTTGGCCGGATGTGGACAGGTGTACCGCTTCCGTTGCCCATCGAGCTTCATTTTGGTTCCGCAGGACCCGCAGTACAGGAATCCTGCAACCAGCCGCTTGACCTGGTTTCCCGTGGCGTGACGAAACCCGGCGCTGTTGATGGCCGCGCACATCTCCTCCCATTCGAGGAGTGCGAGAATCGGCGGGAAATCGGCATGCTCGGCAATCACGTTGCCCTTGTAGGTCCGCAGGCCGCAAAGGTTCGGGCGCATGAGGGTGTAGCGCAGTGATCCGTGGCTCCAAGCCTTGCCGCGCGGCGACGGTATGTCACGTTCGCGGAAGTCGCGGACGACGCGGTAGAGAGCCTCGCCGCCGCGTATTCGCCGGCACGCCTCCCGGATGACGTCAGCTTGCTCGGGATGCACTTCGTACGACGTGACAACCCTGTTGTTGACGACCTCGACGCGCTTCCGGAAGCCGTACGGGATTTGCCCGCCCATGTATCTGCCCTTGCGTGCCTGCCGCAAGTGGGCCCGCCGGATCCGTAGAGACTTCAACTCCGAGTCTGACGTGTTCTCCGATCCTGCCTTGTCGAAGCCGCCACGGCCGGTCTCTGTGGCGAGATCGTAGGAGGCCCCATCCACCTGCATGACCGTAAGGCCGATGCGCTCACCGAGGCGGATGACGTCGAGCCGCTGCTCTCGGGACCGGACGAGTCGGGACGAGTGAACACAGAGCACGTAGCGCCACTTGCCCGCCCGAAGATCACCCATCAGGCGTTCGTACTCGGGACGCTCTACCTTCGGGTTCCAGGCTGACCGGTCGTTGTCGGAGTAGATGTCACCCTCGACCAGGTCCGGCCGGTCCTCGATGTACTCCCGTAGCCAGACGATCTGATCATCGACTCCGATCTGTTCACCCGTTTTGTCGTTACTGATCCGTACGTAGATCGCAACGGGTGAGATGGGCATCAACCGATAGTAATCGACCTGCTCAGGGGGTTGGGCCAGCTTGACGACCCGGGGCCCCTTTGATGAAGATGTAAAGCGATCTCGTACTGGGAGGTGTGGCCGGGCCGGGGTGGGCGGGAGCCCTCCGCACGGACGTTGGCCCGGCTGGCCGAGATCTACCACTGCCGGCCAGGTGATCTTCTGGACGGGATGGACAGCGGCGATCTGGAGACCATGCCGGGGCGTGCGCCTGCGGCCGAGTCCTCAGGCCGAGGCGTGAGCAGGTATCGGCGCGAGGCCGGCGGGGCCTTCTCCGACTGTCGCGACGGGGCGGCCGGCGACGGTGCTGCCGGCGGCGGGGCGGGTGGCGACGAAGCGGGTGGTGGTGAGGTGCCCGGAGCGCGGCCCGAGCGGCGGCGCGAGTCGTTCGGAGGCTGCGACGGCCCGGATCAGGACGTGGACTGGGTGCGCGCGCCAGCAGTGATGATGGTGCATCAGAGCGGACCCGAGGACGTTGGCTGGGGCAGCCAGGCCGCCTGACCGGCGGCCGGCCCGGTGCGTTCCGTGCAGGTCCGGCGTGTCTGGAGCACCGAGAAAGTAGATTCGGACCGTCGTCGCTGGCCATCGCCCGCGGATTCCCGAGCTCCCGGCCGGTCGACGTCGGCCGGCCGACCAGTTCACGGAGGGGTCTGTGCCCGCTCGTCTAGTCGTCCTTGCCTCGGGGGCCGGCACCACCCTGCAGGCAGTCCTGGACGCCTGTGCGGACCAGGCCTTCGGCGCGCAGGTCGTGGCCGTCGGGACGGACCGGGTGGGCACCGTCGCGCAGCGCAGGGCCGAGTCCGCCGGTGTGCCGGTGTTCACGGTGCGGCTCGAGGACTGCGCCGACCGCGGCGCGTTCAACGAGCTCACCGCGGCCAGCATCGCGCGGTACGAGCCGGATCTGCTGGTTCTCGCCGGCTACATGAAGATCCTCGGCGCGCAGGTGATCCGGCGCTTTCCCACGGTGAACACGCATCCGTCGCTGCTTCCCGCGTTCCCGGGCGCCCACGCGATCCGGGACGCGCTCGCCGCCGGTGTGCGGACCAGCGGCGTGACGGTGCACTGGGTGGACGAGGGAGTCGACACCGGGCCGGTGATCGCCCAGGCGTCGGTCCCGGTGCTTCCCGGCGACGACGAGGACGCGCTGAGGTCACGCATCCAGGCCGTGGAGCGTGGCCTCTTCGTCGACACCATCGGCCGTTTCGTCCGCGGTGAGCTCTCATGGGAGGGCAGGGCGGCGGGTACGTCCGCACTGGGAGGCGCGGGCGCGGTCGCGGCGCGTCCGGAGGTGGCGCGTTCGGGGGCGGGGGACGAGGTCGCAGCGGTGGAAGTTCATGCCAACGGAGGCGTTGTGGAAGGTTCAGGAGGGCTCATGTCGGGGGCGTCGACAACGGAGATCGGTGAGGGCGGCACCAGCGCGGCGCCCGCGTCGGGCAACGGGCAGGCCGAGACCTCGAGCGAGGTGGTGGCGACCGGGCACCGTCGCCTGCGGCGTGCGCTCGTCAGCGTCTACGACAAGAGCGGGCTGGAGGAGCTGGCCGCCGCCTTCGTCGACGCCGGTGTGGAGGTGGTGTCGACCGGGTCGACGGCCGACACGCTGGCCAGGTTCGGTGTCGCGGTGACACCGGTGAGCACGGTGACCGGCTTCCCGGAGGTTCTCGGCGGCCGGGTCAAGACGCTGCATCCCCGCGTGCACGCCGGCCTGCTCGCGGACCTGCGCAACGCCGAGCACGCGGCGGTCCTCGCGGAGCTCGACATCGAGCCGTTCGACCTGCTGGTGGTCAACCTCTACCCGTTCCGGGAGACGGTGGCCTCCGGGGCGACCGAGGACGAGGCGATCGAGCAGATCGACATCGGCGGGCCGGCGATGCTGCGCGCGGCGGCGAAGAACCACGCGTCCGTCGCAGTGGTTGTTTCGCCGGGCGACTACGGCGACCTGGCCGCCGCGGTCCGGGGCTCCGGCTACGACCTGCCGGCCCGGCGGCGGCTGGCGGCCCGCGCGTTCGCGCACACCGCGTCCTACGACGCCGCGGTGGCGTCCTGGTTCGCCAGTGTGCTGGCCCCCGACGAGACGGCGAAGGAGAGCGGCTGGCCCGATGTGCTGGCCGCGCAGTGGCATCGCACCAGCGTCCTGCGGTACGGCGAGAACCCGCACCAGCGGGCCGCGCTGTACGTGGGCGAGGACGGCAGCACCGGCCTCGCGTCCGCGCAGCAGCTGCACGGCAAGCCGATGTCCTACAACAACTACACGGACACCGACGCCGCCTGGCGATCGGTGTTCGACTTCGCGGACCCGGCTGTCGCGATCATCAAGCACGCGAACCCGTGTGGCATCGCCGTCGCGGCGACGGTCGCGCAGGCGCACCGCAAGGCGCACGCCTGCGACCCGGTGTCGGCGTTCGGCGGGGTGATCGCGGTGAACCGCCCGGTCAGCGTGGAGCTGGCCGAGCAGATCGCGGAGATCTTCACCGAGGTCGTGGTCGCGCCCGACTACGAGCCCGGCGCGGTGGAGATCCTCTCCCGCAAGCCGTCGATCCGCCTGCTGCTGTGCGCGCCGCCAGCCCACCCGCGCGGTGTGGAGATGCGCCAGGTCAGCGGCGGCATGCTGCTGCAGTCCCGGGACGCGCTCGACGCCGCCGGCGACGTCACGTCGGGGTGGACGCTGGAGGCCGGCGCACCGGTCGACGAGACCACCCTCGCCGACCTCGGCTTCGCCTGGCGCGCCGTGCGCTCGGTGAAGTCGAACGCGATCCTGCTCGCCGCGGACGGAGCGACCGTCGGGGTCGGGATGGGGCAGGTCAACAGGGTCGACGCCGCGCGCCTCGCGGTGACCCGCGCCGGCGACCGGGCGAAGGGCTCGGTGGCCGCCAGCGACGCGTTCTTCCCCTTCCCGGACGGCTTCCAGGTCCTCGCCGACGCGGGTGTCCGCGCGGTGGTGGAGCCGGGTGGCTCGGTCCGGGACGAGGACGTGATCGCCGCTGCGCGGGAGTCCGGTGTGAGCCTGTACTTCACCGGGGTGCGCCACTTCGCGCACTGACGGCTCCGCTCCACGGGGGCGGCTGGCAGGTGCGGCGGGTGAATCGGTCCTGGGCCTGCACACCTGCCACGCCGGCCACCGCTGTCCCGGCCGAGGCTGGCACGGAGTCGTCGGGCGTCGGGCGCACACTCCTCGAAGCGGCCGGCCTCGATGCCGTGCCGCACGCGCCTGCCCCGGGCCGGTCGAACGCGGCCCGGGCGGTGCTCAGGAGGTGGAGCCGACCTCCGCGGCGGCGCTCCCGCGGCGGGTCACCGTCGGGCTGCCGTTCGAGGACCCGTTCGACTGGGCGGTCGTCGCCGCCCCGCCGGGAACATCCGCGGTCGGCACGTACCGCTGCGCCACCCAGTCGAGCGCCTCTCGCCAGCTCGCCCCGTAGAGGACGGAGATGCGGTCCGCGGTCTGGCGCGCGAGCGCCTGCACGAAGACCCGGTCATCGCTGTCGAGATGGCGCGCGTCGCCGAAGGTCTCCCACGCCCGAAACATCAGTTCCTGAAGCTTCTTGCTGTGCGGCGAATCGTCTGCCACGTCGAACTCCCTACCAATTGGGGACCGCGGCGGCAGTCTCCCCTAGTCGCGCACGACGTGTGCACTCGGGGGGTCTAGATCGTTGGTGTCCGCGTGAGATGCGGGGATCGTCCGTAGTCATCGCTGTTTGCCGCTGTGGGGCGCATGATCTGCCTGTGCTCTGGGCAGAGTGCCCCGGTCGTCGCCATTCGTGGGATGGGGGAGGGGCCGGGTGTGCGTCGCGGGAGTGTGATTCTGTTGTGTTCTGGTTGATGTCGATGCGAGCGGAGTTACACGAACTGGGCACCACGCTGGAGCCATCGCACGACGGGAGGGGGGCCGGATGGCCCTGGCGTACGGGCCTCGGTCACTCCGAGGTGGCCGCGGCTGCGAAGGGTCGGTTCGGTGGAGGTCTCGGGCCTGGTGAAGGTCCCGTGCTGACGGAGCCGGTGAAGGTCCGGCGTGCGGCGGCGTCATCCCCGGCCCGGTGGGTGGCTGCCTGCACGGCCGGATCGGCGGGCGCCTACTGTGTGGGCTCAGATGGCGCGGAGGGTCAGGTCGCGCGCAGGCCCGGACCGGTGTACTCGGACCGAGCGCGTAGCGGGCCCCCGGGCAGGGCGTCGACGTCTGGCGTGGGTCGGGGAGGCGGGAGCAGATGACCGACAGCGCCCTGGGCGCGTGGGATCGGCCCCAGCGGGAGGACATCGGGCAGCGGCCGGAGCGGCCGCGTTCCGCGTGGATGACGCCGGCGGCTGCCTACCCCGACACGCGGCCCGCGGCCGGTCCGGCCGCTGTGCCGCCCGACGGCTGGCCGGCCCGCCGGGATCTCGACCAGCCGCACCCGGGCGGCCGGTGGGCCGCCCCGCTCCCGACGGGGCCGTCCTTCGGTGATCCCCACCTCTCCGGGGGTGACGGCCACGGCGAACGGCACGGCCGGCCGGACCGGCCGGAACGGAGACCGTCGGGTACCGCTCCAGTCAGCCCCGCTCCAGTCAGCCCCGGTCCGGCCGGCGCCGGCCCCGGTCTGTCGGGTGCCGGTCCGTCGCCTGCTCGTCCGGACCGGAGCGGGCCGCCCCGCGCCGAGCGTCACGAGGGGTCCGAGGGGCCGTCGGGCGGCCCCCGTTCGTCGGGACCGCCATCCAACGGCCGTTTCGGCAAGGTGCTCTTCGTGGCCGTTCTCGGCGGCGTCACACTGGGCCTGCTGCTCGTCACCCAGGACTACTGGCGTCGCGGGCTGCTCACCGTCGGCGGTGTCCTCCTGGTGGCCAGTGCGCTTCGGCTGTGCCTGCCAACCCGCAAAGTCGGCATGCTGGCTGTCCGCGGGCGGCTTTTCGACACTGTCACCCTCGTTGTACTGGGCCTTGCTGTGATCGTCCTCACTCTGGAGGTCCCCCACGTCGGTGGGTGAGGCGGATCTGCCACCGAAAGTGGCAGCTGAGGTCACGGTTCGGGCTGTAACCAGGTCTGGGCCCCATCGGCGGCCACCAGTCGTCACCCCGCGGCGACGTGGCGCGCGTCGCCGTCCACTGCCGTACCTGCGACTCGCGCGATAGCCTCGGCAGGTCATCGGAGACAACCGTGCACAGATAAGCGGGGCGAACCGCGCCTATGGCGAACCGTCAGGTAGCCCTGATACTCGGCGGCGGCATCGGGCCCGAGCCGACCGACGCTCCCGGGTGGCATGGCGAGCCTGCCACCGAGGCGATCGGAGCCAGGGCAGATCGGTCACCTGAGACCTTCGCGCCGACGCGTACCGACCCCGCCGTGGGCACCGCCGCGATCGCTACCGCGATCATCGCGATATTGGGGAGCTGATCAGTCCAATGCCGGGAAAAGTCACTGTCGTAGGAGCCGGTTTCTACGGTTCGACGACCGCGCAGCGACTGGCTGAGTACGACATCTTCGACAGCGTCGTCATCATCGACATCGTCGAGGGCAAGCCGCAGGGCCAGGCGCTCGACCTCAACCAGTCCCGGTCGATCGAGGGCTTCGAGACCAAGGTCGTCGGCACCAACGACTATGCCGACACGGCCGGTTCGGACGTTGTCGTGATCACGGCCGGCCTGCCCCGTAAGCCGGGCATGAGCCGGATGGACCTCATCGAGGTCAACGCCAAGATCGTCCGTCAGGTGTCGGAGAGCATCGCGAAGACGTCGCCGGACGCGGTCGTCGTCGTGGTGTCCAACCCGCTCGACGAGATGACCGCGCTGGCCGCCAACGTCCTGGGCTTCCCGCGCTCGCGGGTGATCGGCCAGGCGGGCATGCTCGACACCGCCCGGTTCACCGATTTCGTCGCGGAGGCGCTGAACGTGCCGGTCGCGTCGGTGAAGACGCTGACGCTGGGCTCGCACGGCGACACGATGGTCCCGGTGCCCTCGCAGTGCACCGTCGACGGCAAGCCGCTGAGCGACCTTCTCCCGGCGGCGAAGATCGACGAGCTGGTCGACCGGACCCGTAACGGTGGCGCGGAGGTTGTCGCGCTGCTCAAGACCGGGTCGGCCTACTACGCCCCGTCCGCCGCCGCGGCCCGCATGGTGAAGGCCATCGCCGAGGACTCCGGCGTCGTGATGCCCGTCTGTGCCTGGGTGCAGGGCGAGTTCGGCATCTCCGACGTGTACCTCGGTGTCCCGGCCGAGATCGGCGCCGGCGGCGTGAAGAAGATCGTCGAGCTCGACCTCACCGACACCGAGCTGGCCGCGCTGAAGACGGCTGCCGAGGCCGTGCGCGCCAAGCAGGCGGACGTCGCCAGCCTGTAGTTCTGGTAGTTCGCCAGCCTGTCGCACTGACTGCCCTGCCGGCCCACAGCCCGTGGTCTGTGGGCCGGCGTTCTTCGGCCGGCCGGCGTTTCCCGGCCGGCGCGTGCCAGCGCGCCGCGAGCCACGCGGCAGCACGTGGGCGGCCTGGGCGGGATGGCGATGCGTGGATGGCGGTGCGGCGTGATGCGGCGCGGTGTGCTGCGCTGCGATGTCAGCGCAGCCCGCGCACGGCCCGGCGGAGGGCGAGCCGGGCCAGCGAGGCGGCCGGGATCGTGCCCTTGCCGAGCCCGATCTCGACGAGGCTGTCGTAGAGATCGGTCCGTCGGCTTGCCGAGCGCACCGCCGCGTCCATCAGCGGGCGGTGCCGGCCGGCGAGATCGGCGAGCAGCGTGGTGTGCCGAAGATGCCGGCCGAGCTCGCGGTGCAGTGCGCGCCGATAGACCCGCCCCGCCGCCGGCCCCGGATCGGTGATCGCGGCCCCGCCGGCGAGTGATCCCGACAGCAACGCGTAGTAGATGCCCTCACCCGTGAGCGGGTTGATGAGGGACGCGGCGTCGCCGGCGAGCAGCACCGGCCCGTCCGGCAGCCGGGGGCGATGCGTGGACAGCGGCAGGTGGTGCGCGCGCAGCGTGCCGGCGTAGGCCGGCGTGTCCGGCAGCAGGCGGGCCAGGGTGCCGTGCAGGACGTCCTTCGGGGTCCCGGCGCTGTCCCGCAGCTGGGAGCGGAGCATGCCGTACCCGATGTTGGCCCGGCCGTCCCCGATGGGGAACGACCAGGCGTAGGCCGGCCAGCCCTCGTCCGTCATGTGGATGAGCTGCTCGGGTGGGCGGTCCTCCTTGGGCGCGTCCGCGTAGGCGCGGACGGCGATGGCGAGCCCTTCGGGCGGGTTCGGCCCGATGCCGAGCGCCCGGCGCACCGTCGAGTTCGCGCCGTCCGCACCGATCACGACCCGGGCGCGCAACGCACCGCCGTCGAGGGCGACCACGGCCGGTTTCCCGGGGCCGCCCGCCGGGACGACCTCGAGCGCCCGCACCCGCCGGCGGGTGAACAGCGCGCCACGAGCCCGCGCGGCGGCGACGAGCCGGGCGTCGAACACCTCCCGGGGGATCACGTGGGTGGCCCGCTCGGACGGTGTCGCGACCTCGGCGCCACCCGGGGTACGCAGCCGCATGCGGTCCACCGGGTGGTACCCGCGGGTCACATCGGTGACGCCGAGCCCACGCAGGACGTCCAGGCCGTGCGGCGCGATTCCGTCGCCGCAGGTCTTGTCGCGGGGGAAGTCGGCGGCATCGAGGATCATCACCCGGGCGTCGGGGCGTAGCTGCAGCGCCCGCAGCGCCGCCGCGCTGCCGGCCGGCCCACCGCCCACGACGAGCAGGTCCAGCGGCGGTTCGTCGGCCCCGCCTGCGGAGCTGGTGTGCGAGGCGGGGCGGGAGGGAGCTGGGACAGGCACGCCTGCCAGTGTGGCAGCCCGCACGAGGGCGCTGGCCGGGCGAGGCTCGTGGAACATGGGGCCAGTTCGTAGAGTGCGAAATATGGACGCGCTCCGACAGTTGAACCAGTGGCCGGTGGGATCAGTATCGGCTGTCGTGCTTCGGCGTGCCGGTGACGCGGTCACGCAGGTCGGCGTCAGCGGCGATCCGGAGCTGCCGTTCCGCCTGGCTTCGGTGTCCAAGACGATGAGCGCGTACGCGATGCTCGTCGCGGTCGAGGAGGGCGCCGTCGCGCTCGACGACCCGGCCGGGCCCGAGGGGTCGACGGTCGCCCACCTGCTGGCACACGCGTCCGGCCTGGCGTTCGCCAGCAGCCGGGTACTGGCCAGGCCGGGTACCCGCCGCATCTACTCGAACGCGGGTTTCGACGAGCTGGGCCGCCATCTCGAACGGGTCACCGAGATCCCGTTCGCGACCTATCTCGCCGAGGCCGTGTTCGAGCCGTTGGGCATGAAGACCGCGGCCCTGACGGATTCACCGGCCTTCGGGGTCACCGCGAGCCTGGCCGATGTGGCCGCGTTCGCCGCCGAGCTGCTGGCACCGACGCTGCTGTCCGCCCAGACCTTCGCCCTGGCGACGTCGGTCGTCTTTCCCGGCCTGACCGGAATCCTGCCCGGCTTCGGCGGGCAGGACCCGAACGACTGGGGCCTCGGGTTCGAGATCCGCGGGCACAAGAGCCCGCACTGGACCGCCGCGGCCAACAGCCCGGCGACCTTCGGCCATTTCGGCCGTTCCGGCACGTTCCTGTGGGTCGATCCCGAGGTGCGCGTGGCCTGCGTGGCGCTGACCGACCGGGATTTCGGGGAATGGGCGGCCGCGGCGTGGCCGGTGCTGTCCCGGGATGTCCTCGCCGAGCTCGCGGCCTCGACGGATTCGGTGGCCTGACCTATCCGGCCGGGCGGCAGCCTGAACCTCGTCTGATTGTCGCCTGAGCCCTGTCTGAGCCCTGTCTGAACCGTGTCCGAGCTCTGTCCGAGGCCTGCCTGAGCCCGGTTCGAGGCCCGCTGCGTCAGGCCGTGGACACGGTCGGCGAGCATGACACTGGTGCGTCTGCGTCGGCGTGCGGTAGCGGAGCGAGGTCATCCCTGGTCCCCGGGAGACAGTGTGGTCTCGTGGGCCATGATGGCGCCATGGTTCGTCGGCAGAGCTTGCTTCGTGTCTCGTGGTCAGCCACCGCGTGGTCGGGCCGGACCGGCGCCAGGTGAAGGACCGCCAGATGAACGCGGTGCGCTCCATCGGTGTGGCCATCGGGATTCCGGAGCCGTTTCGCACGGAACTTCGGGACTGGCGCAAGCGGCTCGGTGATCCCAACGCGGGGCTCATCGTGCCCCATGTCACCCTGCTCGGGCCGACCGAGGTGCTCCCCTCGGAGCTGGCGACGATCGAACGTCATCTTGCCGGGGTGGCCGTCGGCCACGAGCCTTTCGTGATCCGGCTACAGGGGTCCGGGACCTTCCGGCCGTTGTCCCCGGTGGTGTTCGTGACCCTCGCGCAGGGGACCTCCTGCTGCGAGCTGTTGGAGAAGGCTGTTCGCTCCGGCCCCCTGGACCGGCCGACCCGCTTCTCATACCACCCGCACGTGACGGTCGCGCACGAACTCGACGAGGTGTCGCTGGATCGTGCGTTCGACCTGCTGGCCGAATACCGGGCCTCGTTCGAGGTCACAGGTTTCGAGCTCTATGAACGCGGCGATGACTGCGCCTGGCGCCAGTTGCGTCATTTTCCGTTTGCAGGCGGGGGTGGCAGGCCGACGTGGCAGGACAGCGAGATGCGGTGAAAGCGGGCGTGGTGTCGGTGGGCGCCGCCGTCGGCGGTGTGCGTAGCCGGCGCCCGGCCATAGACCACGCGGTCCGCGCCTACCAGCGTTATACGGGCGACGGTGGCGACCGGTGCGCAGCCTCCACCACGTATTTCGCCTTTCTCTCCTTTTTCCCGATCATGGCGCTGGCCTTCTCGGTCCTCGGGTTCGTGGTCGACGCCTATCCCGACGCCCAGGCGAAGTTCACCGAGCAGATCAACGACTATCTGCCCGGCCTCGCCGACCGGCTCGACGTCGCCACCATCGGCCGGGCCAAGGTCGGCGCCGGGCTGATCGGTCTCGCCGGCCTGCTGCTCGCCGGCCTCGCGTGGGTCTCGGCGCTGCGCGACAGCATCCGCATCATCTGGCACCAGAGCCTCGAAGCCGGCAACTTCGTCATGCGCCGGATCCGGGACGTCGCGATCCTGGCCGGCCTCGGTCTGACACTCGCGGTGTCGCTGGTCGTCACCAGCCTCGCGACGTCGGCCACCGACGCGTTCCTGCGCTGGATCGGCCTTGCCGGCAACACCGCGGCCGCGTGGGTCACCGGTCTGCTGGCCCTCGGGGTCGCGCTGGTCATCGACATGGCGGTGTTCGTCTTCATCTTCCGGTACCTGCCCGAGCGGACGAACCGGGACCGGGTGCTGCGGGCGGCCCTGCTGGGCGCGGTCGGCGTCGAGCTTCTCAAAATCCTCGGAACCTGGCTGGTCGGCCAGACCACCTCGAACCCGGTGTACGGGACCTTCGCCGTCATCGTGGGGCTGCTGATCTGGATCAACATCATGATGCGGTGGATGCTGTTCGTCGCCGCATGGGCGGTGACCGGCCCCTACGCGTCGGACGTCGATCCGTCGGGTACAGCGACGGCGGCGACGGCTACCGATCGCCAGAGCGCTGCCTCCGGCTAGCACGACCCGGGCGGCGGCCATCCGAAGCGTTGAGGCTTCCGGTCGTTCTCGAGCCCGTAGCCGCCGCCCGGCAGTGGCAAATCGCCCAAAAGGGGCCCAAATTTACCTGGCGACCCGCAAGAGCGAAGGATTGTGGTCGTCGGAACGACCGAAATCCTTCACTCTTGCGACTCGCCAAGCCGGGCTGCCGGGCCTCCGGGTGCTCGGAGGTCCGGCAAAGTTCGTGGAATGCGACCCCCCGCCCACCGGTCAGAGATCTTGATCGGTGTCAGTATGTGACAGGCTCTCTCGCTCTCGCGGCCGTGATCCTCGGGTCCTGCTCGGCGGCAGCGGCAGCGGCAGCGGCGGCAGCTCCGGCCATCAGGGCGCAGGTGAGCGTGCGGTGCCGAACGGGGGAGTATCCGTTCGGCCGCGCTCCCCGTTGCCCTCCAGCGGCGCGTCAGGGAGCAGCGACGGCAGCCCCACGAGGTGTCGGCGGCCCTCGGACCTCGGCCGGGCGTGCCCGGTGCCGGGCCCGGGGTGCGGGCGCACGCCGTCCGTCCCGTTCGCACGTCGCTCCGCTGGAGCGGGGGGACGTCCGTGCCGAAACCGTGCGGTGTTCGCTTCGTGGCTCGTGGGCCCGTCTGGTCGAGCTGCCCGGGCCCGACCGGACGCCGGGACGACAGTGATCTCCTGGTGGTCCGAATGGTGCGCTCGGGTGCTGTGTCGATGCCCGCCTCGGTGGCGGTGGTGGTGGCCGTGGCGGGCCGGTGGACGGGGGGCCCTTTGGACGGCGTCGGCTCGGCGTCGGGTGCGGCCGAGGAGCGTCAGGGCTGACACGGCGACGGTGATGGCGAGCGCCACCCAGGTCGCCGTGCCGACGCCGCCCCCGGAGTCGGCCGGTGCCGCCGCCTGGCGGAACCGGTCATTCTCCTTGGAGCCGCCGTCGCCGTCGCCGTCGCTTCCGCGGCCGTCGCTGTCGCTTCCGCGGCCGTCGCTGTCGCTTCCGCGGCCTTCGCCGCCGGCCGCGGCGCCGGCGGCCTGTGCCGGGCCCGGCCCACCGGTCCCTGTGTCGGTGCCCGCGCCGGCCTGCGCCGCTGTCGCCGGATCCGTGCGGGCCGGCTCGGCCAGCCGGCCGAGCGGGCGGACGTCGGCCGCGTGCGCGAAGCCCCAGTCCAGCAGCGCCTTGGCGTCTGTCGCATAGGTCGGCGCGGTCCGCAGCAGGGAGACGATGAGGGTCCGCCCGTCTCGTGCCGCGGCGCCTACGAACGTCGCACCGGCCGCGATCGTGTAGCCGTTCTTGATCCCGATGGTTCCCTCGTAGGTCCCCAGCAGGGTGTTGTGGTTCGCGATCTCGAAGCGTTCATCGCCCCGACCGGGTAGCACGGCCCGTGGGATGGTGAGATACCCGCGCACGGTCGGGGTGTTCAGCAACGCCCGCCCGATCACCGCGAGGTCGTGGGCGGTCGTGTGCTGCCCGGGGGCGTCGAGGCCGGTGGGATCGCCGGCTACCGTGTCGTGCGCGCCCAGGCTGGCGGCCAGCCGGTTCATCCGCTCGAGCACGGCGTCGCGCCCGCCGGCCGCCTCCACCAGCGCGACCGTCGCATCGTTGCCGCTGGCGATGAGCATCGCGGTGGCGAGGTCGCGCACGGTGTAGCGGACTCCGGGGACGAGCCCGACCCGGGTGCCGTCGACCCGCGCCGCCTCGTCGCTGATCGTCACCACTCGGTCGGGAGGCAGGCTCGGCAGCACGGTGAGCGCGGTGAGCATCTTCATCGTGCTGGCGGGCAGGTCGGGCAGGTTCGGATTGTGGGCCGCGAGGATCGCGCCGCTGGTGGCGTCCGCCACCATCCACGCCTCGGCGGTGATGCCGGCGGGCTCCGGCACGGATGTCACGGATGTCTCGGAGGCGCCTGGACGGCCGTTCCCAGGCGTCGTCGGCTCGCCGGCTGTCAGCGCGGCCGCGGGGGTCGGCGGGGACACCACCCCGACCTGCGGCTCCCCGGGAATCGCCGGGGCGGTGAGCGACCAGGGCGGCGGGACCGGCGCGACTGCGGCGGTTGTGTTCACCGCTGTCTCGGTGGCCGTCGTGGCCGTCGTGGTCGTCGCCGCCGTCGCCGTCGCCGCCGTCGCCGCCGTCGTCGCGGGCGCCGCGGCGATCGCGAGCAGGAAGGACGAGGCCACACCGGTCGCAGTCAGGACCGCACGGCGGATCGCCGGTGACGATCGGGCACACAGCCGGCGAGACGCGTGCGCAGGCGCACGGCCAGGCCGGGCGGCCTGCTGTTGGCTGGTGCGGTGCGGGACAAGCGAGTCGGGGCAAGATCGACGCGTCCGGCCGGCATGCACCTACCGAACGTTACCGTCCGATCTTCATTTGGTGAGTTTGCCGAGTCACGTGTCTCGGATCCGTGCTCGGGTTGTCCGGATGGGTACCTTTCGTCCACCCCGCGAGCTGGTTCGGCTTGGGAGGAAAAGATGGCCCGTAGTGGTACCCCCGTCCGGCGGCGTGGCCTCGGGGAGCCGAGCGGCCGGCAGGCCGGTTCCCCCATCGGGGCCGGTGCCGCCAGCAGCGTCATCGTGAGCGACGAGAGCTGTTGCCGCAGCGACATCCGGCGACGCCGTGCCCGCTGTCGGCGAGGCGGCGGTTGACGTGCCGAACACGGATGATGTTGCCGGGTTCGTCCGCGCCGCCCGAGACCCCGATCCGTTCGGGTTGGCCAGGAGGGTTGGGGTGGCCAGGGCGGGTTGTGGTGCCGGTGGTGCCGGCACGAGTGAGGCGCGAAGCAGTGTCTCGATGTCACCGCGCAGTGACTCGAGCTGGTTCGACAGTTCGCCGCGAAGGTACTGCCTGGTCGCCGTGTCGCTCTGCGCGAGTCGCAGGGCCGCGACCTCGCGGGCCAGGAACTCGGTGTCCTCTCGCATCCGGATGGCCGCGGCCCGGTCCTCGGTGAGCGCCGCGCGGTCGCGGTCGTCCTGCCTGTTCTGCGCCAGCAGGATCAGCGGCGCGGCGTACGCGGCCTGGGTCGAGAAGGCCAGGTTCAGCAGGATGAACGGGTAAGGGTCCCACCGCAGGAGCGGCAGGGCCACGTTCAGCGAGATCCAGACGATCACCACACAGGTCTGGATCGCCAGGTAGCGCCCGGTGCCCAGGAAACGGGCGATGGTCTCGGCGCCGCGGCTGAGAGATTCACGGTCCACCCGGCCCGAGATCAGCGGGGATCGGCCGTCGGCCGGCAGGTCAAGCCGGTCGGCGCCGGATCCGCGGCGGATCGCGAGGCGGGCAGTGGTGTTGACGCTCATGGGAGAGTCCCCTCCGCGCTCGGACCGCCACAGGGGAATCAGGCCCGAGACGCACTCCAGAGCAGGCCGCGAAGGGAAGAACCCACGGCGGCCCGAACCGACACGTCGCTGAGGGACCGCACCTGCCGGAGAAGAACCCGGGAGATCACCAGCACCCGGGTGTCATGGACGCGGGTCGGAGCCACTGGTCGCGTGAACCACCCCACGAGCGGGGGAGGTGAGGACCAGGCCGACCGCCAGGCTGATCGTCAGCCGGCGCCCACCAGCAGGAAGCGGCCGTTACTGGAGCACCCGCCAGGACTCACAGCGGCCACCTCCTCTGGTCAGCCTCAGTAGAGGATGGGAAATCTGTTGTCAAGGATAGCCGGCCCTCGCGATTGTTCTGCTATGGGGTCGCCCGTGACCTCTGTCGCCCTTCCGTCGCCTGTCGCGCGCTGGTCAGCGGCCTGGTGCGGGCGGACGTCCGAGGAAGGCTCAGGAAGGCCCGGGAAGCTCAGTGGATGGCACGGCTGGTACGGCTGCTGAGGCTGGCACGTCCGGCGGCGTCCGCGGCCAGGATGGCGTCGACGAGCGTCGGCGGGTCGAGATCGAACGGCTCGTTGTGCGCGGTCTCGCCCTCGGCGAGCGCCCGCACGGCGATGCTTCGCAGCAGCTCGATCGGCGGATCAGCCAGCCCGACCTGCGCCAGTGTGCGGGGCAGCCCCACCTGCGCGCAGAACGCGAGGACCTCGGCCAGCTCGTCCTCCGCCCGCCCCTCCACCACCAGCTGGACCAGCAGCCCGAAAGCGACCTTCTCGCCGTGCAGGAAGCGATGAGTCTCGGCCGCCACCGTCAGCCCGTTGTGCACCGAGTGGGCCACCGCGAGACCACCGGACTCGAAGCCGAGACCGGAAAGCAGCGTGTTCGCCTCGACGAGCCGCTCGACGGCCGGAGTCACCGCCCCGGCCCGGACCGCCCGGATCGCGGCCGCGGCGTCGTCGAACAGGATGCGTCGGCACAGCTCGGCCAGTGCACCGGCGCTGGCCGTCTGGGCGCCGTGCAGTTGGTTGGCCCGTCGGGCCTCCCGGACGGTGCGAGCCTCATACCAGGTGGCGATCGCGTCGCCGATCCCGGCGACCAGCAGCCGGGCCGGCGCCGCGGCGATCGCGGTCGTGTCGACCAGCACCAGATCAGGATTGCGCGGATAGAACAGGTAACGCTCGAACGCTCCGTCGGGGGAGTACACGACGGACAACGCGCTGCACGGCGCGTCGCTGGATGCGGTCGTCGGGCAGTTCACCACCGGGACGTCGAGCGCCGCCGCCGCGGCCCGGGCGGTGTCGAGCACCTTGCCGCCGCCGGCACCCACGATCACCGTCGCCTCGGGATCACGCGCGGTGGAGAGCACCCGGTCGATCTCCTGGTCGCTGCACTCGCCGCCGAACAGGTGCACCGTGTACGGGATGCCCGCGCCGTCCAGGCTGGTCCGCCAGGTGTCCTCCAGCAGCCGCAGTGGCGCCGCGCTGGTCACGATCACCGCCGGCCCGGTGAGCCCGAGCCGGGCCATCTCGGGACCGAGCGCGGCGGTGGCGTCCCGCCCCTGGACGTAACGACCCGGCGACCCGAACACGGCGAGCATGGACGGACACGGTAGCCGCAGGCCGGCTACCTGTGCAGGGAAATGCCCAGGGGCCCTGTGGTCTGCCAACGCCTCCGCCGTCGTCTCTTCGTCTCCTACTCTCGTTGCTTCGTCTTGTTGCCTCCTCGTCTTTCTTTCCCGGGTCAGCGCAGGGAGGCTCGCTGCGGCCGGGTGGGCACCACGATCACGGTGGTCGTGTCCGCCTCCAGTGCGGCGGTGAGCTCCTTCTCCAGCTCGGCCCGGGTGGAGACGTCGACCGCCCGGCAGCCGAAGCCGTGCGCCAGCGACGCGATGGCCAGGCCGGGCAGGTCGAGGCCGGGCACGCCGGCCGTGCGCTCCAGCTCCGCGAAGGACTTGAGGATCGAGTACTCGTTGTTCTGCAGGACGACGAAGACGATCGGCAGCGAGTGCTGCGCCGCTGTCCACAACGCCTGCACGGAGTACTGGAAGGCCCCGTCGCCGATGATGCCGATGACCGGGCGGTGGACCCCTCGATCCCGATCACCGAGGGCCACCCCGACGGCGGCCGGAACCGCCCAGCCGAGGCCGCCGCTGGCGTTCGCGAAGAACGAGGCGGGCTCGATCACCGGCAGCCATTCGACCTGTTCGCCGATGGTGGACGTCGATTCGTAGACGAGCGCCGCGTTTCGCGGGCGGGTGGCGTTGATGAGCGCGTGCACCTCGTCCGCGCGGAGCGGGCCGCCCGTGGTCTCCGGCCGGTCCGGCGCGTGCCGCGGTGGCCGCCGCTGGGCCTGTTCCTGGAACCGGGTCTGCGACGGCTGCTGGTGCTGGGGGTGCTGGGTGTGCTGGGTGTGGGCGTGGGTGTGCTGGGGGTGCTGGTGCTGGGGGTGCCGCGGAGCGCGGGCCGCTTCGGCGTCCAGCAGCTCGGTGAGAAGCTCGATGGCAAGCCGAGCGTCACCGAGAACACTGTCGCCGACCCGCGCCGCCCCGGCGACGGCCGGATCGCCGGTGATGTGCAGCAGCTCGGTCCCCGCCGGCAGGATGTCGCCGGGCACATGGGGGTAATAGCGGAAGACCGCCGCACCGATGACGACAACAAGGTCGTACCCGGTGAGCCGGTCACTGACGGACTTCTGTGACATGCCCAGCCGGCCCTGGAAAAGGGGGTGATCCTCCGGGAAGGAGACGCGGTCGGGCAGGGCCGCGCCGAAGACCGGCACACCCAGGTTCTCGGCCAGCGCGATGGCGGCATGCCAGCCGCCGGAACGGTCCACCTCGGGCCCGAACACCAGAACCGGGCGCCGGCTGGCCCGGATACGTCGGGCGAAACCACGCAGGCGCTCGGTTTCCGGCGCGCACACCGTGCTCACGCTGCGGACCACGGCCGGTCCCGTCATCGGGGCGTTCCAGTCGTCGAGCGGAATGGACAGGAAGACCGGCCCCGCCGGGGGCTGGGTCGCGATCGCACAGGCGCGCATGAACGCCTCGGGGACATCCTGCGCACGGGACGGCTCGTAGGACCACTTCACCCAGGGCCTGGGCAGGTTCGTCGCCTCACGATTGCTCAGGAAGGGCTCGCCGATCACCATTTCGCGATGCTGCTGGCCGGCCGTCACGATGAGTGGGGTATGCGCGTCGAAGGCCGACACGAGGTTTCCGACGGAGTGCCCGACACCCGCCGATGAGTGCAGGTTCACCAGCGCCGGCCGCCGCGTCACCTGTGCAAAGGCGTCCGCCATGGCCATGACGGACGCCTCCTGCAGGCCGAGGACGTAGGTGAAGTCGCTCGGGAAGTCCTGGAGGAAGGTCTGCTCGGTCGAGCCCGGATTACCGAAGACGGTTGTTATCCCCAGTGATCGCAGCAACTGGTAGGTCACGTCATGAACGGTCGACTCGCCACTCATCGGATAATGCGCCCCCACGAATCGGGGACGTCCCGGACAAAGCGGCAGTGGCGATGGTCGCGGTGACGTCCGGAGCTCGGAGGTGAGAATGCTCGCACGCCACAAGGGCCGACGCCAACGCCGGACCGTGCTGACGCCTGTGGCGGCCCGAAGCCCAGGATTTCGCCGCACGCTCAAGCTATTCGAACATCGGATTATCCGGGTCTGGGCGGATGTCGGCCAGCCTGAGCGGTCGGCCTCCGGTCGAATGGTCGCCATCCGGGAGTCGAGTGGCACCGGCGTGTGAATATTCCGGGGTCGGGTATACCGAGCCGCACGCGACATCATTCTGGTGTGAGCGTTGGGGGTGCGTCATGCGAGGACTTTCGAGAATCAGGGCACTGGGCCTGGTGGTCGGGGCGGGCGCGACGCTGGCCGTTGTTCCCGTGGCACCGGCGACCGCGGGAACGACAAACAATCCGCTGACGGTCACCGGCACGGTGCGGTGTCAGGTCGGTTCGGCCGAATCACTTCTGATCACCGGTGGTGGCGAGTCGCACGGTGCCTCCGTCGGCGTCGGCGGCCGGTTCTCGGTGGTGTTCGGGAACCCGCAGCTCCCCAGCGTCGCGACCGCTCAGGTGCGTTGCGACATCGCAGGTAACAGAACCTACCGTTCGACGAACTTCACCTTGTACCGCCCGGTTGTCGGGCAGGTTCTGAACGTGACCCTCACAGTCCTCTGATCTCCTCTGATCACTTCCGGTACCTCAGGCAGGTGGTGTGCCCGGCTGTGGGCACACCACCTGCCGTGTTCGGGAAACGTCGTGCCCAGCCCAACGATCCACCGCACCGCACCGCACCGGCCGGACCGACCGGACCGGCCGCCGCAGGAGAAATCGTGTTGGCGGGCACCGCGATCTCTGATCGGGTTGTCGCATGCGACAGCGCTACGACGACTTCGCCGACTGGTACGACGTCTACGCGACCCGGGGAATGGGCCAGCCGGTCGCCCGCGCGGCAGACCGCCTGCTGACCCGGCTCCTCGGCTCCGGCCAGGGCCGTCTCTGCCTCGACCTCGGCTGCGGCGGCGGCGTGCATGTTCCCGCACTGGCCGGCCTGGGCTGGCGCGTGATCGGCGTCGACATCTCCGCACGCCAGATCGCCCTCGCCCGCAGGCGGCGCACCGCGGCAGTGGTCGCCAGCGCCGACCGGCTGCCGATCGCCGACCAGTCCGTGGATGCTGTCGCCACCATCATGACGACCACGGACTTCGATGACCTGCTTCCCGTCTTCACCGAAGCCCACCGGGTGCTACGCCCCGGCGGACGTCTGGTTGTGGTCGCCGCGCACCCGTGCTTCGGCGGCGTCTTCGTCGAACGCGACAGCCAGGGCTCCTGCGTCGTCCATGCGGGTTACCGCGTCCATCAGCGGGTCGAGGAGCACCCCCTGCTCGGGGACGGGATCCGCGCCCGGGTCGGGGTGGTCAACGTTCCTCTGCCCGTGCTGCTGAACGCGCTGACCGGCGCGGGGCTCGTCCTGCGGGAGACCGCCGAGGACGACGGTGACCAACCGGTCCCGGACCTGCTCGCGCTCGCCGCCACCCGGGCGGGTTGCGATCGCCCGGGAATCCGCTGACGATGAACTGCCCAGTTGTCCAGGTGCGGTCGGGGGGATTCGTGAGTGCACAGGAAATGACAATGGTCGCAGCCGGCGTGACAACCACCAACTATGAGGCCTGCCGGATGACTGTTACCATCGACGAGCCATTCGACCGTTTCCGGGAGCGTTTCGAGCGCGCTGTTCCTCGATTCGACGCCGCCCGGTTCGAAGAACTGGACCGACAAGATGCTGCCTGGGCGGACGTCTCGCGACTGACGGCGGAGAACGCCCCGCACAGCTTCATGATCTACTGGAGTCTGGAGGCCTCCGCGCTGATGCGGCTCGCGGGCGGCACCCGGCGCTGCGTCGAGTACCTGATGGGCAACCATGTGATTGCCGAGCGGATGTACCGCCATGACCCGGCGGCGCTTCTGTACGCACCGCTGCGGCTGGCGATCTACGATGGCGAGCGCGGCGAGCGCGGCGAAAGCGACCGGCACGGCCTGTTGACCTGCCTGACCATCGACCAGCCAAGCTCGCATTTCGCGAGCCTCGGTGATCTCGACATCACCCAGGTCGGCCTGGAACTGGACCAGAAACTGGCCGATCTCCTGGCCCACCTGCGCCTGACCGTCCCGCCGCCCATCGCCGGCGTCCGATGACCGATGACCAATCGCCGGGCTAGAGAAAGCTCAGACCGACCAGCCGCTCACTCAATGTCCAGAGCTGGTCCGCGTTCGCGGGATCCACGGCATAGGGCATGACTCCGGTGAGCCGCAGGGCGTCGCTCAGCCCCGTTTCGTCGATCGTCTCCGCCATGAAGGGGGCGACGTCGCAGTTCTCGCAGTAGAGACCACCGAGACCGTCGAGCGTCGGGCTCGTGGCGCACCAGACGATGGTGGCCGCCCCCTGCTGTGGTGTTTTCAGCTGACGTGCCGGGTCGAGAATCGGCGAACCGTCCGCGCTGATCACACCCGCGTCGACGAGGTTCTGCCGGGGAATGAACTTTCCCAGGCCCGTCTCGGCGATGCTTCCCGGATGCAGGGAGAATGCGCGCACTCCCGCTTCTCGGGCCCGTTCGTCCAGGCCCAGCGCGAACAGGATGTTCGCCGTCTTGGACTGCCCGTAGCCGACGTACGGCGCGTAGGGACGGCGCTCGAAGTTGGGGTCGTCGAAGTCCACCGGCGCGTACCGGTGGCCCAGGGAGGAGACCTGCACCACCCGAGCCCCGCCCGCCGCGGCGAGCGCGGGCCACAGCCGTGCGGTGAGCTGGAAGTGGCCCAGATGGTTCGTCGCGAACTGGGATTCGAAGCCCCGCGCATCCCGGGCCAGCGGGTTCGCCATGATGCCGGCGCTGTTCACGAGCAGGTGCAGGGCCCGCCCGGTCGCGAGGAATCGCCGTGCGAAGGCGTCGATGGACGCCGGGTCGAGCAGATCCATCGGCCATACCTGGACGCCTTCGATCGTGTCGAGGGCGCGCTGGGCTCTCGGCACGTCCCGGGCGGGGACGACGACCTCCGCTCCGGCGGCCCGCAGCGTGCGCACCGTCTCCCGGCCGAGGCCCGAACAGCCTCCGGTCACGATCGCCGACCGGCCGGTCAGATCGATTCCGGCGATGACCTGAGCCGCGGTCGAGGCGGCGCCGAAGCCTGAGTTGACGCGTTCCTGCCGAGTGAGCACGACACACCTCGCAGTGCCTGGACGGAGCGATCCGCGGCGCGGTGTACGGGCGGCGCCTCGGTCGTGGTTCGCTACCATCGACGTCCACCGGAGAGTTCTCCGGTTACCGGGATCGACAGTACCGGAGAATTCTCCGGTTAGCTGGATGGGGTGACCTCGTGGCCGCCGGGCGCGCCGACGCGCAGCGCAACCGCGCGCACCTGCTCGACGTCGCCGCCGCCGCGTTCGCCGAGGACGGCACGACCTCACTCAACGAGATCGCCAAGCGGGCAGGTGTGGGCGCGGGCACGCTGTATCGGCACTTCCCGACCCGCGAGGCGCTGATCCTCGCCGTGTACCAGCACGACATCTCCCGGCTCGTCGACTCCGTCGAGGCCATGCTCGCCGCGTACCCTGGCGACCCGCTGGCGGCGTTGCGCGCGTGGTACATCCAGCTCGCGAACTACGTGCGGCTCAAGCACGGGCTCGGTGAGGCGCTGCACACCGCGGCCGCGCGGGCCGTCATCGACGAGTCCCACGCCCCGGTAGCCGCCGCGACGGCGACCCTGCTCGACGCCTGTGCCGCGGTCGGCGCGGTACGGCCGGGCCTGGATCCGGCGGACGTCATGCAGCTCATGGGCTTTCTCTGGCGCGTCAGCGACGACCCGCGCGGCCGGGCCCAGGCGGACCGGTTGCTCGACCTGGCGATCGACGCGCTGCGACCCCGATAGCCATGCGCGAGTCCCGCGGATGGCGACGACCAGAGTGGCCAGCGGACCTTCAACAGCTCGGCCGGCCACGCAGGACGATCCGACCTACACGGCGGGAGTGGTTCCGAACTCCAGCGCCGTCCGTCCGCCTGCCACCGGTTCGGCGTGGCGGAGCACGAGGTCGCAGTCCGCGGCCAGCCTGGCTATCTCGCCGACCGTTCTTTCCCGGCCGCTGAAACACATCAGCATGAACAGGTCGAACGCGGTGCCGGCTCCCCGCCCCAGCACCGGCTCGATGACCACGACGGTGCCGTCCGGCGCGGCGGCCCGACGGCACCCGGCCAGAATTCCGCGGGCGTGCTCGTCATCCCAGTCATGCAGGATGTCGGACAGGAGGTAGACGTCCGCGCCGCCGGGCAGCGGGTCGAAGAAACTCCCGGAAATGGCGCTGGCTCGATTGCCGAGCCCGGCAGCCACGAATCTTGCGTTGGCGGCGGCGGTCGGAGCCAGGTCCAGCACCCGTCCGCGCAGATCGGAATGGGTAGCGAGGATAGCGGTGAGAACGGTCCCGTCACCCCCGCCCACATCCAGGATCTCGGAGAAGCGGGTCCAGTCGAAGCGCCTGGCGATCTGCGGCGCCTGTGCTCGGAACCGCCAGCTCATCTGGGCGTCGAACGAGCGCCGCAGGTCCGGGTGGGCGTCGAGGTCCGCCCAGAAACCGCGCCCATTGCGGTGTTGGTAGGCGGGTGCGCCGGTGGTGATCGTTTCGAGCAGTTCGACGAAGGCGAGATCCGCCCGTCCGCCCGCGCAGTTGATGTCGAGCAGGGTCTTGTATCCCTCGGGGGCTTCCCCGGCCATCTGGTTACCGAGGCTCGTGGGCCAATATCGGCCGGACTCGGCGTCGAGGACGAAGACCCCGATCGTGACCAGATGGTCGAGGAGCCGCCGAAGTGCCGGTGCGGAGGTCTCCGTGTCGCAGGCCAGTTGTTCCGCGGTCGCCCCCGCACTGCCCGCGTGTTCGACCAGACCGAGTGTCGCGGCGACCCGTATGGACATGGGGGTCGCCAGATCGGCCATGGCGAGAATCGAAGGACTATCCGTCGAAGCGTCCATGATCCGATCCTATCCGGAATGCTGCCGCGATCGACATCGGGCTACCGGTCCTCCGGTTGGCCACCCACAACATCTGAGATGTGGGTTCTTCGAAATCAGTAGTTCATACTGGATTCGTCGATGTGATGGGTTTGATCGGGCTCTTGGGAAAGGTTGGCCCAGGAATGCAGCCGCCGCTCTTCGTGGCGGTGGCGGTGGCCGCGGCCGAGGTTCCCGTCATTGCCGCCATGGCCAGCACCGCGCCGAGTAGAACGACCGGGTAACGGCGCCCCGGTGCCCGGCCGCGACTTGCTGCCGGGCCTGGCCCACCGCCCAGTATTCTGGCAGGTTGGAAATTGTATCCGTTCACTAGAACTGCCACGTGACCTTGGCGGTGACCTTGGCTGGTTTACCCTCTTCCTTCGATACCTCGACGCTGACCTGGGGCCCATTACTCTAGGATCCACTGGTCTGGGATCCATTGGGCTGGGATGCGGCGCCATTCATGACGTGCTCGTTCTGCGACTCCAGAACGACTGTGGTGAGGCCGCCGACCAGCGCCACCGCGGCCAGCGCGCCGGTCAGTCTTCTCGACCGCAGCGCAACGTTTCCTGCCATTCGCACACTCGTTTCACTCGACGTTCTCGCTCGCCGGCCGTCGATCTGGGCCGGTGTCCCGTGAGCGGAACCAAAGACATGCGGATCCCGAACCCGAACCGGAACTCCGCCCTGCTGAATTCTTTCGAGCCTCACTGTGGACGACGGAAACGCCGTCGGGGCGCCGGGCCCGAGGCGGGCGATTTCGAGACTGAACAGTCTCAACCGGGTGCATGCTCATCCAGGAAGAGTCGATTGTCCGGTCGCGTATCCGGCACCCGACACGGCCACCGCGGTACCGGTTCCTGGTGGCCGGGAGAGGTGGGGTCGCTGTTGGTTTCCTGATCATGCGGGGTGTCGTGGACGTGGGCGATCTGGCCGAATTTGTAGAAAATTCACTTATGGCCTAGGTGCTCCAGCCTGGCGTGTCACGGTGGGTGAATGATAGGTAGCGATCTGGCCGCGGTCTGTGTTCGGGCTGCGGTGAGCTCAGGACCTGTCGTCATGGGTCGGCGGGATGCCCACTAAAGACTCAGGACACCAGCTGCGGGTTCCTTTGATGGATACGACGATCCGTGGCCTGGGGCGCAAGTGGCGTCCATCACCGCAGGCCCGGCCGACGCGGCAGGCCTTCCAGGCCCGGGTGCTGGCTTACCCGGACATTCCGGCCGAAACCGGGAGGCTGCCTGAATCCTTTGGCTTGCTCGCGGTGGCCGGTTTGCTTGGTTTGGCTGGCTTGCCCGATGTGGTGGCTGGTTTGCTTGGTTTGGCTGGCTTGCCCGATGTGGTGGCCGGTTTGCCAGACGCCCCGACCGACGCCGCAGACCCACCTGAGACCTCAGCCTTGGCGGGCTTGGTAGCTGGTTTACCGGACACGCCCGCCGACACCGCAGGCCCCGCTGCCGGCTTATCTGGCTTGGGATGGATGTATCCCGGCAGTGAGGTATCGGTCGGTGCCGTGCAGTAGGCAGTCATGTTCCCCGGGCCGTCGGCGCCGATTATCGGCGGGGCCAGGCCGAGGCTCGTCGGGGAGGGGGCGGGGTCACCACGGGCGGCAGTGTTGCTGCGGCAGATCAGTTGCTGCAGGGGTGAGGTAGGTGCGCCGATTCCCAGCCCAATCACGGGAGACGACCTCGGTCTGCCCGCGTGAGCCGTGGCGGATGACTCTGGCGAGGTCGACATCCGGCCGACCGCCGAGTGGGTGCCGCCGCCCGGCGACGAGTGCACCGTACCGGGGTCGACGGCGAGGGCGACACCGCTCGTGACCGCGAACGCGGCTGCGGCCGCGACCTTCACGGTCAGAAGCTTCGAAAGCAAGATCCTGATAGGCGCGCCGCTGCGGGGGGAGGGCCCGGCTACGGGACACGTTCGCCGGAAGGCGGCCACCGCTGCCTCCTCGCCGACGAGCTTCCTACGTCGGGCCGGAGCGACGGTGAGCGAGTCAGCGCGGAACGATTCCAGGTTCCTGATTATCCGCAGCCACGCTCCAGCCGCCATATCAGCTAACTCTTCATCTTCTATGTCGTCATCGGAAAGCTCGCGAAGCCTATGCAGCAGTCCGGGTTGGACTCTACGGTAAAGGATCCGGAATGCGCTCTCGTCGCCATCTCGCGCAGCGATCATGGTGAGCCGGAGGCCTTCCGCGTCCCTTCCACGAAGATTTGTCTGCGAACCCATCGGAACTCCTCCGCTGTCCGGTGGCGCAACTATACCGCTGTACACAGTCGTGGTCGACAGCTCCGCACTCTCTAGCTCTGAAGGTCCTGATGGCGGGGTGGGTCAGGCTCGCCCGGTCCCGCCCACGGCCCGAAAACAGCGAGCAGGAAACAACTGCGACGTACGCGGACGTCCAGAGTCGCCGGGCCTGCGACCGGCACCGGTGGACGCCCCACCGACATAAACAGTGTAAATCGAGAAGACATTCAAAAACTGCGGGTCGGTCAGAGCCCCGCGGCCGATTACATGGCGCGGGCTCTGGGCTTTGTCTCAACCCGGCGTGCGCTCGGAGGGATTCGAACCCTGCGGGTTCCTCGCGAGGATTACGGATTGTTGCCGAGCAGGAAGCGCACGTTGGTCAGGCTGGGATGATCAGCGGAAGCTGCTGCTCGCGGACGGCTTCGGCTGCGAAGCGGAGCGCCTCGCGGATGTCGTCCCCATCGAGGCCCGGCAAGTCAGCAATGACTTCGGCGGCGGACATGCCGTCTGCGATCATTCCGACGACCGTTGCTACCGGGATGCGCAACCCACGGATGCAGGGAACCCCGCCCATCTGCGCCGGGTTCACCGTGATGCGGGTGAAGTGCACTGGCCACCCCCTCTCGTACTTCAGCATACGGTGATCATGGTGGTCCTGATGTGGTCGCTGTGAGAGGCGCGGCACAGGAGAACGCCTGGGTCGTGATCGTCCCGCTTCGCCGGGAGCTGGCGGCAGGCACTCTCGCCTCTGTCCTGCGCCAGGCGGGCATCGAGGCGGAGGAACTTAGGACGTCGCTGACCTGAGCCCTACACGATCCCGGGTGCAAGCTGGAGGGGTGACTCTGTCGAGGCGTGCGTCGTGGTTCCTGATCGTGGTCAGTGTGTGGACGTGGGCGATCTGGCCGAATTTGTAGAACATTCACTTATGACCTAGGTACGGAGCTGTGTCTCCTCGTGTCCTGGAGGCATTCGTCGACATGTGGACACCTACGCTGGGGCCGCATCCCTGATCAAGGTGCGGAGGTGCCGGTGAAAGCGTTCCCTCGAACTGTTGGTGACGGAAGCTGCGGTCGGCGAGACTCGACCTTCGTGTCGTCGTGACTGGAGAGTTTCCGTCACTGGAGGCTCGGCAGCTCCTGCGCGTGCTCGGGCGGCTGGGGTATCGCGTGACCAGGCAGGACGGCTCGTCGCACCGGTGGCTGGAGGCGGACGGGCGCCCGCGGCTACGGCTGGCGTTCCACGATCGTGTGACTGTTGGTCCGGGCCTGGTTCGTCAGATACTGGTGAAGCAGGTGGGTCTGACCGTGGAGGAGGCGCTGGAGGTGATCCACGGTGACTAGGGCGATCACGGTGATCGTGCGGCGGGATGGCGAATCCTGGTCGGCGTGGTCGCCGCAGTGCCCTGGTCTCGCGGTTGCGGAGCCGACCGCGGCGGAGCTGCGTGGGGCCCTGCCCGAGGCGCTTACCTGGTACTTCGACGGAGACTCCGACTTCGAGATCCTCGTGCATCTTGAGCAGGAACTACGCGGCGTCGTTGTTCGGATTGCTCAGGATGCCTTCGTGTGGGAGCGGCAACTGGTCGCAGAGCGGCTGGGGGCTGCGCTCGGCGTCCAGGAGCAGGCGGAGCGGCTGCGTGCGGCGCCGTCGAACTCTGCGGGGGAGGTCGTCTATGTCTGCACGCTGCCGAGTGACTCGATCTCCTGGCTGACGGCTCAGTTGGACGACGTTGCCGATCCGGTCGTGGTTGCCCTGCCTGCGGCGGAGTCGACGCTGTGGACTCTGCAGTTTGGTGGCGGACGGCGGACTGGTGTCGGGACGGCCGATGTCGACTATTCGCCGGATACAACACTCGGCGAGGTCATGACGACGTTCACGGGGCCTGGGCTGAGGCTCAGCGCGTAGGAGTCTCTGAGATCCGGTGTCGGGGTCTGGCCGCGCCTGCCGTACTCGACCTCACGTGAGGTGACCTTCCTTGATCGGCTAGGTTCTCTTGTTCGGGTGCGAAGCTGGACCAGTGATCCTGTCGAAGCGTGCGTCCTGGTTCCTGATCGCGGTGGGTGTGTGGACGTGGGCGATCTGGCCGAATTTGTAGAACATTCACTTATGCGCGGGTGATCAAAGAACTTCTGTGCCGCAGCGGTTTCTAAAGATCGACAATCTTTATGGTCCACATCCCGTCCTCATGATCTTCGTGCGGCGCGAAGAGTCCGGCTACGGGACGCCCAGCGGCGACGGGCCGGTGTGATCACCGGAGCCACCTTCGCATCCCGCTGAGCGGGGTACCGACCCTCCGGTTCTGGGGCCGGTGGGCAGCCTCCATCCCGACGGCGTCGCCACGAGTTCCAGCACGCCGCTCACGGTCGTGCCCGCCTGTGGCGCCCCGGCGGGCGCGGTCGGGTCGCGCAGCTCGTACCCGGCCATGGCCTCGGTCTCGCTCAGGAAGACGACCGGCGCGATCCGGGCCACCGCGAGACCCGCTGCCCCACCCGTTGCCCCACCGGGTTCCCCGGCGCCACCCGCGGCGGGCGGGTAGGCGCCGGCTGGCCTCCCGGTGCCGAAGCAGGCCCGCACCGCGGCCTCGACCGACCTGCGTGCCCCCGCCGCGTCGGGTGGGCCTGGCGGCACCGGTCCTACCGTGAGACCGTCCGCGATCCGGACGACCTCGTCCGCCCGGCCGCCGCCGATGCTGAGCACGAGACCCGGGGCGGGACTCCACAACAGCGAGAACGACCGTCGGTCATCGATCTCGGCGCTGAGGAGGTACCCGCCGTGACCGTCGACGACGGCGGGCAGCACCGTCTCCCAGCCGGCGGCCGGAGCGTGCGCGACCTCGGCGGCCAGGTCAACCACCGGGCCGCGCCGGACACCGATCCCATACGTCGCCGGCTCCGCCGGGCGGTAGCCGCCAGGCATCGGGGACGGCTGTGGTGTCCTTGGGCCCGCCGGAGGGACGGCCCCGATGTCTCCTGGTCACGAGATGGTGATCGGTGAGCAGATCAGCGCCCACGTCATGTGAGTGCAGTAGTCCTGTTTCCGGACCTTCCACCCGTCGGCGGTTCGGATCATGCGGACGGAGGCGGCCCATGAGACTTCGCTCATCGCGGCGTAGAGCGGACCGGCGTCGACCACGAGGGCTATGACGCCACCTCGTTGGCGAGGATCTCCTCCATGCGTTCGGAGATGTCTTGCCGGCCGCTGCGTCCTGCGCCCCGAGCGCCCAGCACCCGCCGTCCGTTGGTCGTCTCGCCCCGTTCGAGGAGTTCGGCGAGACCTGCTGGCACGATGGCGGCAAGCCGCTGGCCCTTGTCCGTCAGGTAGACGACCTGACCGGATGCGGCAGCCTCTCGGACGACCTCGGCGAGTTGGTCGTCAGGGGGGAGCGGCATCTCCGTCATGGCGACATCGTAACTTTGGTTCACCCACCGCACCCTTCGTCGATCTTCCCGCTCTGGGTGGGGCGCCGAGGCCCCATCGCTTCAAGATCGCCTAAGTGGCCGGCTCGTCGGAACTCGGGCCGCTGTCCAGCTTATGGCGATCAGCGTGGCTGAAATCGCGCGCCCACAGAGAGGCCACGGCGTTCACAGGTGCGACGCTGGTGGAGTGACTCTGTCGAAGCGTGCGTCGTGGTTCCTGATCGCCGTGGGTGTGTCGACGTAGGCGATCTGGCCGAATTTGTAGAACATTCACTTATGACCTAGGTACGCCTGCCGGGCCGAGGTGGTCTTGTTGTCTCTCGTGCATACCTGGGCTGTTGGAGATCGTTTCTGCTCGTATGGTCGACGGAGTCTGATCGAT
Source organism: Frankia sp. R43 (assembly GCF_001306465.1). Lineage (NCBI taxonomy): Bacteria > Bacillati > Actinomycetota > Actinomycetes > Frankiales > Frankiaceae > Frankia > Frankia sp. R43. The sequence continues at coordinate 197,946 of NZ_LFCW01000010.1, forward strand.
CATGTGGAGGGGGTGGCGATGAGCGCTTCGCCAGATGCGGCCGGTACGGCTAGGCTGATCTCTATGGAGCGAGCGGCGCGGCTGACGGCTGTCGTCACGCACGAGGGCGACTGGTATGTGGCGCGGGCTCTGGAAGTCGAGGTGACCAGCCAGGGATCCAGCGTCGAGGAGTCGCTGGCGAATCTCCGCGAGGCGCTGGAGCTGTACTTCGAGGACCAGCCGTTCCCCGCGACCGCTGCGGACGGTCCCATCGTCGCCCCGCTGGACATCCGCCTGTCGGCGTGACACCTGTGCTGCCTCGGGTCTCCGGGGCGAAGGTGGTGAAAGCCTTGGGGCGTGCTGGCTTCGAGGAGGTCGCCACGCGTGGTTCGCACTGCAAGCTACGGCACAAGGAGAACGCCCGGGTCGTGATCGTCCCGCTTCACCGGGAGCTGGCGACAGGCACTCTCGCTTCTGTTCTGCGCCAGGCGGGCATCGATGCGGGGGAGCTTAGGACGTTGCTCACCTGAGCCTGATGCGATCCCGGGTGCAAGCTGGGTGGGTGACTCTGTCGAAGCGTGCGTCCTGGTTCCTGATCGTGGTGGGTGTGTGGACGTGGGCGATCTGGCCGAACTTCCTCAAGAACATCTGGAAGGATGATCGTTCCTGGAACGATGGTCCGACGAGCTTCTTCACGGTCCATCTGGTCCTGACCGCCACCTCCCTGGCCATCGGCTCCGTTGTCGGTTGGCTCGGGATCCGCGGCGCGCGTGCGGGGCGCCCCGCGGTTCCCGGCGCAGCCTCGTCTGACCAGATGATCAGTTCTGGTCGCTGACGACCTCAGGTGGACGGCGGCGCGGGACGGTTTCGTGTCGCCTCCTTTCCTCATCCTTCCCCGGCAGGCTCGCCACTGCGCTGCTGAAAGCGTCAGCGAAGGACGTCGGTCGGCCAGGTTGGCTCCGGTAGTCGTTGCAGGAGGACTGGTCCGTGAGGCTGGTCCACCGGGGGCGCCGATGCCACGGCTCGGCCTCGACCTCGTCCGTCCAGTGACGGCGGGCGATGCGGGTCGTCATCGTTCCCTCGTCGAGATAGCACTGGAAACGGCGATGACGACGGACATTTTCTCGGCAGCCACGACATCGACGGCTTCGCGGTTGCCGTTGCGGATCACGCCTGGATCCGGGAGCTCGTCCACGCCTTTGCCGCGTTCTGACAAGGCCGTGTGCCGGTGCCCCCGGCATTGACGGCCTCCCTGGAGGACGCGTTGTCCGCTGGAGGCACGCCGGACGATGACGGCCAGGGAACGGAGCAGGATCTCGCCCCGTACCTGTCCCGGTGGCGCCGGTCAGGTCAGGTGTTGCGGCCGCCGTTCACGCCGATGATCTGGCCGGTGATGTAGCCGGCCTCCTCGGAGACAAGGAACGCGCACGCCGCGGAGATGTCCTCCGGCCGGCCGACGCGGCGGACCGGGGTCCGGGCGGCGTGCTCGTCCACGGTTGCGCCGAAACGGCCTTTCTGCTCGCTGAGACGCAGCATCGGGGTGTCGACGAAACCCGGAGGAATGGTGTTGACGGTGATGCCGCTCGGGCCGAGTTCGAGCGCGAGGGCCTTGGTGAAGCCGATGACGCCCGCCTTGGAAGCGACGTAGTGGGCCATGTAGGGCTGGCCACCCTGCGCGCTGGAGGAGGAGATGTTGACGATCCTGCCCCAGCCGGCCTCGATCATGTCCGGGAGGGCGGACTGGCAGCAGTGGAACGTCCCGGTCAGGTTCACGGTGAGGATCGACGTCCAGGATTCCAGGGACATGTCGATGAACCGGTGGTAGCCGGTCTTCCCGGCCGAGTTCACCAGGATGGTGACGGGCCCGAGGTGTTCGCGGGTCTGCGCCAGGGCCTGGTCGACGCTCGCGCGGTCGGCGACATCGACGGCGAGAGCGTGCGCTGTGCCGCCCTCGGCCTCGATCTCGGCCACGACCTGCTTGGCGTCGCCCTCGTTGAGGTCCAGCACGGCCACCCTGGCGCCGTCCCGGGCCAGCCGCAGCGCGCACGAACGCCCGATTCCCGAGGCGCCGCCCGTCACGACGGCGACCTTGCTGTTCAGTGTCCCGGCCATGTGTGTCTTTCCTTTCCGCGTCGACTGCCCGCGAGATGAGAGAGAAGAACGCGATGAGAGAGGGATGAGTGGCGGCTGCCGGCGGTCGCCGGTTTCGGCTGGGGTCACAGGCGGGCGGATGGCGCGGTGGAGCCGTCGATCGCGGTGATGACCTCGCCGGGAAGGTCGACGTCCGCTGCCGCGAGAAGCTCGTCCAGTTGGGCGACACCGGAGATGTCGACGCTTACCGCGGCGACGGGTCTCGTCCATTGCCAGGCCAGGTCAAGCTGCCTGGTCGTGCAGCCGAGCTGGGCCGCCGCTGCCTGCAGTCGTGCGGTCAGCGCGGGATTCGTGGGGTCGGTCTCGTTTTCGGGGCGTGGGGTGCTGATGAACCCGAGGCCCTCCTCGGCGAGAAGGGGGAAATGCTCGCGTTCCGCCGCTCGTGCCGTCGGCCCGTACTCGGAGCGCAGAGAGATGAACCGGGCCCGGCCGAGCCGGTCGCTGGCGGCCACTGCCTTCATGATCCGGTAGGCGGGGAAGCCGGCGGCGCCGACATAGAGGATCTTGCCTGCGCGAACTAGATCATCCAGTGCTTCGACGGTCTCCTCCAGCGGGGTCGACGGGTCGTCGGCGCTCAGCTGGTAGAGATCGATGTAGTCGGTCCCGAGCCGGCGAAGGGCCGCGTCGCAGGCCGCGCGGAGGTGGCGCCGGCTGTTCCGGCCGCCATGGCGGGCTCGATCCAGCGCGATACCGGTGTCGCCACCGCCACCGCCACCGTCACCGCTCGTTCCGACGCCTGTTCCGGTGCTCGTTCCGGCTGCCAGCACGACCTGGGAACGCCTGCCGCGCAGCGACACCGCGCAGATCTCCGCGGCGTCGGCGGAAACGTCGGTGGCGTCGATGAGGTTTCCGCCGGCGTCGAGGTAGCGGGCGACCAGACCCGCCGCGGTCGCCGGGTCGCAGCCGCCGCCGGCCGCCCCGAAGGCCCGGATGCCGAGGGCGAGCCGGGAGACGTCCAGGCCGCTTCGACCGAGCCGTGAATACCGCATCGCCGCGGCCTCGCGCCTGGGCCCGGCGTGCCTGGAGATGGCGGTCTGGCTGGAACTGGCGTCGTCGACCGCGTCCTCGCCAGCGCCAGCGTCCTCGCCAGCGCCAGCGCCAGCGCCAGCGCCTGGGCTCGGGTGATCGGCGCCGGCGATTGGTGTGGCAGGGGAGGAGGCGGGGCGGTCCTGGTGGCCGGGGCCGCGGGTGAGGACGCCGCTGAGGAAGAGCTGCACAGCGTGCTGAAGGCGCTGGTCCTCAAGCTCGGGACTGCGGTAGATGCCGTAGGCCGCGAGCCAGGCCGGCATCGCGCCGACCATGGCGAAGAACTGCTCGGCGGCCAGTTCGACGTTGCTGACCGAGACCGCGCCGGCGCGCTCGTGCTCCCGCAGCAGATCGATGATGACCTGGATGCGCGGTGACCAGGTCGTGGCCTGGGAGCTCGCCGCGAACTCGGGGAACCGGGCCGACTCGGCGATCGCCATCCGGCTGAGGCGGACGATGTCCGGGTCGACGGACCGGGCGAGAATCGCCCGGGCGATCAGGGTCAGGCTGGCCGCGAGGTCGTCGGGCAGCGGCTCCAGGACCCGGGCGTCGCGTTCCTGGCGGGTGAGCGCCCAGGAGCTGACGGCGATGAACAGGGTCCGCTTGTCCGGGTACCGGCCGTACAGGGTGCTCTTGGTGACGCCCGCGGCTCGTGCCACCGCCTCCATGGTGGTCCGGTCGTAGCCGTGTTCGAGGAACGTGTCGACGGCGGCCCGGCGAAGCTTCTCCGTCAGCCGCGCCGCCTCCTCGGAGGTCGGTCTCCCGGCCCGGGACCGCGCACCGTCGTTCGCTCTGGGCTCCATCGAAAAAACGTACGGTTCGGTCGCCTTCTGGGTCAAGATGCGGTCGGCCGGCGGATGGCCCGCAGGCAGCACATGCGCCCGGCCTGCGGTCTGGGCTCAGGACCGTTGACCGGAAACCGGACTCAGTCGTACGTTTTCTCGACGTTCCATCTCGTGTGTGGTCTCGGAGGTAGACGCATGGCCCACTTCCCCAAGCCTGTCGAGGGCAGCTGGACGGAGCACTACCCGGACCTCGGCACCGGGCTGGTCACGTTCGAGGACTCGATCTCTCCCGAGCACTACGAACGGGAGCGTGCCGCGATCTTCCGGCGGACCTGGCTGAACGTCGGCCGCGTGGAGCAGGTCGCGCGAACGGGCGCCTACTTCACGAAGGAGATCCACGCCGCGAACGCGTCGGTGATCATCGTGCGGGACAGGGAGAACCAGGTCCGGGCGTTTCACAACATCTGCCGGCACCGTGGCAACAAGCTGGTCTGGAACGATTTCCCGCGCGAGGAGACGAGCGGCACGGCGCGGCAGTTCACCTGCAAGTACCACGCCTGGCGCTACGGGCTGGACGGTGCGTGCACCTTCGTTCAGCAGGAGTCCGAGTTCTTCGACTTCGACCGGGCTGACTACGGCCTCGTCCCGGTGCGCTGCGAGGTGTGGGAGGGCTTCATCTTCGTCAACTTCGACAACGATGCCGGCCCGCTACGGGAATATCTCGGGCGCTTCGCCGCCGGCCTTGAGGGCTATCCGTTCGGTGAGATGACCGAGGTCTACCGGTACCGGGCCGACGTCGGCAGCAACTGGAAGCTGTACCTCGACGCGTTCGCCGAGTTCTACCACGCACCCGTGCTGCACGCGAAGCAGTACGTGAGCGACGAGTCGCGCAAACTGCTCGGCTACGGCTACGAGTCGCTGCACTACGAGCTGGACGGTCCGCACTCGATGCAGTCGGCCTGGGGCGGAATGGCGCCACCCCGTGATCTCTCCATGGTGAAGCCGATCGAACAGGTGCTGCGCAGCGGGAACTTCGGGCCGTGGGACAGGCCTGACATCCCCGGCCTCGACCCGTTGCCGCCGGGTGTGAACCCGTCCCGGCAGAAGGCCTGGGGCCTCGACTCCTATGTCTTCTTCCCGAATTTCATGATTGTGGTGTGGGCGCCGGGCTGGTACCTCACCTACCACTACTGGCCGACCGCCTACAACCGGCACATCTTCGAGGGGACGCTGTACTTCGTCCCGCCGAGAACGCCGAGCGAGCGGCTGCGGCAGGAGCTGGCCGCGGTCACCTTCAAGGAGTTCGCGCTGCAGGACTGCAACACCCTGGAAGCGACCCAGAAGATGTTGGAGACAAGGGCTGTCTCGGAATTCCCGCTCAACGACCAGGAACTGGCCGTCCGGCATCTGCACCGGACCGCCGGCGACTACGTGGCGTCCTACCAGGAACGGTCCGACCGACGATCCACGTGATCAGCCGGCGCTTGGGCGGCACCAGCCGGACCGGCCGGACCGGCCGTGGTCCCGCCGGCCGGCGCGCCGACGGGACCGCCACCGCCGTCGCGGGGAGAAGACGTGGGTGACGGCCGGATTCCACGAGGACGTCGCCGCAGCCAACGCTGACATCACTCCACCCTGAATCGTCGAAGAATCTGACTTCGCCGACGGATGGTCGTGCGGCGTGTCGCTCGAGCGCGCGTGGGCGCGTGGGCGCGGACCGCGCGCGGTTCCGCGGAACCGCGGGTCGACGGCGGGTACGGTCAGGCCGTCCTGACACGGCCAGCCGCGCGGGTGTGAGCCGGTCGCCCGTTCGAGTCAGCGGAGGACGTCTCGCCTGGCCGGCCAGGTCGGTCTCGCGGACCGGTCGCCCGTGGCCCCTGTGATTGTGGTGACCGCGAGACAGGCGTCGCCGGGGCGAACGCGGATCTGTCGGCGGTGTCGGGTAGACAGGGGGCATGGCTGATCAGGCGGCGCATCGCGGTGGTTCCGGAGGCGACGTGTCGCGGGCTCGGGCCGAGGAGCTGCTGCGGGCGCTGGCGGGTCCGGGTGCGGTGCTGCGCGACGACCAGTGGCGGGCGATCGATGCGCTGGTGAGCGAGCGGCGCCGGGTACTGCTCGTCCAGCGCACGGGCTGGGGCAAGTCCGCCGTGTACTTCCTGGCCACGGCTCTGCTGCGCGGCAGCGAGGGCTCGGGTGGCGGCGCCGCCCCGGCCCGGGTCGGGCCGACGGTGATCGTGTCGCCGCTGCTGGCGCTCATCCGCAACCAGGCGGCTGCCGCCGCGCGGCTGGGCATCCGGGCCGGGGAGATCCACTCGGGCAATCTCACCGAGTGGGACGAGGTCTACGGCGCACTGCGGGCCGGCGAGCTCGACCTGCTGCTGGTCGGCCCGGAGCGGCTGAACAACCCGACGTTCCGGGACGAGTACCTGCCGGAGCTGGCGCGCACGACGGGCCTGCTGGTCATCGACGAGGCGCACTGCATCTCCGACTGGGGCCACGACTTCCGGCCGGACTACCGCCGGCTGCGGTCGCTGATCGGTGAGCTGCGGCCGGGCGTTCCCGTCCTCGCCACGACGGCCACCGCGAACGCGCGGGTCGTCGCGGACGTCAGCGAGCAGCTCGGCGCGGGCGTCGTTGCCGCACCTGACGGCACGGTGGGCGCCGAGACGCTGGTGCTGCGCGGGCCGCTGGAGCGGGAGAGCCTGCGGCTGGGCGTGGTCAGCCTGCCCACCGCCGAGGAGCGCTTCGGCTGGCTGGCTGATCGTCTTCCCGAGCTGCCCGGTTCCGGGATCGTCTACACGCTCACGAAGCCCGCCGCCGAGGAGCTCACCGGCTTCCTGCGCGCCCAGGGCCACACCGTGGCGACTTACCACGGCGGGACGGAACCGGCGGAGCGCATCGCGGCGGAGGAGGACCTGCTCGCGAACCGGGTCAAGGCCCTGATCGCCACCAGCGCGCTGGGGATGGGCTTCGACAAGCCGGATCTCGGCTTCGTCGTGCACGTCGGGGCACCGAACTCCCCGATCGCCTACTACCAGCAGGTCGGCCGGGCGGGCCGCGCGCTGGAGTCCGCGGAGGCGATCCTGCTGCCGGCCGCGGAGGACCGCGCCATCTGGCGGTACTTCGCCGACACGTCCTTCCCACCGGAACGGCTGGTGCGGGACGTGCTCGGCGCGTTGGAGCAGGCGTCGAAGCCGATGTCGACCCAGGCGTTGCTCGCCGTGGTCGACCTGGGGCCGGGCCGCCTGGAGCAGATGCTGAAGGTGCTGGACACCGACGGCGCGGTCCGGCGGGTCAAGGGGGGCTGGGAGCACACCGGGCAGCCCTGGGCGTACGACGCGCGCCGCTACGAGCGGGTCGCCGCGGCGCGCGCGGTCGAGGAGCAGTCGATGCTGGACTACATCGCGACGACGTCCTGTCGGATGGAGTTCCTGCGCCGGGCCCTCGATGATCCGTACGCGGCTGCCTGCGGGCGGTGCGACCGGTGCACCGGGCGGAGCTGGGCGGCGGACGTCTCGGCGCAGGCGCGGGCCAGCGCCCGCACGGAGCTGCGTCGGCCCGGGGTCGTCGTCGAACCGCGCAAGATGTGGCCCACCGGCATGCGCACGCTGGGGATCAACGCCTCCGGCCGGATTCCCGCCGCGGCCGGTGCCCTGTCCGGTCGGGCCCTCGCCCGGCTCAACGACCTCGGGTGGGGTAACCGGCTGCGGCCCATGTTCGACAGTGCGCCCGGCTCGGGTGAGGCGCGTGGCGTGGACCAGCCGGTTCCCGACGACGTCTTCGACGGTGTCGTGCGGATGCTCGCGGCCTGGGAATGGGAGCAGCGCCCGGCGGCGGTGGTGACGGTCGGCTCCCGGAGCCGCCCGCGGCTGGTCGGCGACCTCGGTCAGCGCATCGCCCAGGTCGGGCGGCTGCCCCTGCTCGGGGAGCTGCCGCGGGTTTCGGGCGGGCCGTTCGCCGGCCAGGTGCACAACAGCGCGCACCGCCTCGCCGGGCTGTGGTCGGCGTTCGACGTGCCGCCTCCGCTCGCCGAAACGCTCGGTGGCCTGACCGGCCCGGTGCTGCTCGTCGACGATCTGGTCGTCAGCGGCTGGACGATGACGGCGGCGGCCCGCGCATTGCGCGCCGCCGGCGCACCCGCCGTGATGCCACTGGCCCTGGCGATGGAGACCGGCTGAGCGCAGAATTCCAGGACGCGTGCGCGGTAGGCGCGTAAGGTTTTGTCTCCTGGCCCGGGGCTACCCGATCCAGGCGACAGCGGCGGGGGAGTGGGATGGCGCTGCGTGATCGGATCGCCTTTCAGGTGCGCCCGTACCTGGCTCCGGGGGAGCAGGTCCAGCACGTTGTTCTGGCGCAGGCGGGTCTATCCCCGTACTTCAACCTCGTGCCACCACTCGGATTCCCCGCCTGGAACCTGACAATCAATCTTCTCCCCTGGTCGGAGTTCTATTTCTTCGCTTCCGGCGCCGTGATGGCGGCGCTGGTCCTGGCTGGGTACACGATCTGCCTCACCCGGGTGCGGAACAGGATTCTGGTCGTGACCGACCAGGCCATTCTCCTGATGGGAGCCGGCCTGATCGCCTGGTCCACGCCGAACGGGCCCCCGCTTCTCCGCCTGCCGAGGCGGACCGTTCTGGGCCCGCCCAGGGGTCTGGCCGGCGCGATGCTTCTCTCGGGAGAGAAGCTGTGGGTGTCGCCCCTTTTTCGTAAGCGCGTCACCGCGGCGAACGCCGAACTGGCCGTGGTGACGTCACCGCCCTGGCCGGGGTCCGCGATCAGCTGACACCGGTGGGCTCACTGGTTGGTCAGTTTGCCGGCGATCTGGTCGATGAAACCCTGCTCGGTGTCCTGCGGGGGGTCATCCTGGATGTTGGTGACGGTGAGCTCGACGGCGACCTGACCCACGTAGAAGTAGACCGTGTCGAAGATGTAGCTGTAGGTGCCGGTCTGGTCGGTGATGCTCATCGAGGTACGGACCAGCGCGGTGCAGCCACGTGGCAGAAAGGACGTGTCAACCGCGACGACCTCGGCAGTGAGCTCCTCCGACTGCTCTCCTGCCAGCTGTTCCTCGAGCGCCCCGCGGAAACAGTCACCGAAAAGCGGGCTGGTGACGATGTCGGCGTTCTGCTGGATCTGGCTCGCGGAGAGAACCTTCGCGTGGCTGCTCGCCTGGATCTCGTTCGCGTCGGTGTTGAAGAACGTGTCGCCGGCCGTCTCGTCCGCCGGCGGGGTCGGGTCGTACCCGGTGATGCCGACGCATTCCGCGACCTCGCCGCGGATCAGGCTGCTGTCGGGGTCATCCGCGCCGCCCGAGCTCTCGAAGCCCGCCGTCTCCGGTGCGGCCGTGAGGACGTAGTCACCCGCGCGAAGGTCCCGAGCCGGTGCGCCGGTGGCCGGGGCGGCGGGACCGGTCGCCGGCGCCGCGGTGGCCACCGATGGCGTAGCCGCCGGGGTGGTCGGCGGCGCGATCACGAGGCCGCCTTCCTGGCATCCCGAGAACAGCAGAGCCAACGCCCACGCGGCGATCGCGCCGACCACCGATCGGCGCACATTCCGGACCCGTCGCAGGCCGCTCATCCCTACCTCCGTGCACATCGCCAGCCGTTACGGGAACGGCATTTGTCGTTGGTTTCAACGAGCAACACGATGCCGAAGAAAGGCCGCCCCGAGGCCAGAGTGACGATGTCTTCCGTGGGACAGGCGGCGGCCTCGAGGATTCTTTGGTGAATTTCGGCCGGGTGGCGCCCCGTTTCTGTTCGTGATGCCACCCTTGACAGGGCGCAGAATCGGTGCCTGGTGCTGTGCGCCGGCCCCTGACTGTCCTGGTCCGGAAGGCGACAGCGCCAGCCTGCCCGGGGTGAACTCGACGATCCGCGGATCTTGCTGCTAGCGGGCGAGTGGCTGCTGGTATCGGTCCGCTTCCGCAGGGAGGTCGCCGCGGCCAACGCGGGCCTGGTGCCGGCCTGACCGGACGTGCCCGCGCGGACCGGACCGCTGAACTCCGGACCGCTGAACTCCGGGACGCCGAACTCCGGGACGCTGGACTCCACACCGCTGAACTCGCCGCCGCCGACGCCGAGGCCGCCGAATTCCGTGTCACGGCGGGTGCCCTGGCGCGTTATGATTCGCCGCTGGAACGGGGATTGCCTCGATCCGGGTGACGTCCGGGGAGCGCGGGATGGCAGTGCGCGCGAAGACCGCCAGGCGGCTGGTTCCGTACCTGGCTCCGGGGGAGCGGGCCGTGAACGCCTTCCAGGCGCGGACCGGGGCCTCGCCGTACTGGGGCCTCCTGTTCGGAACCGGCTTTTTTCTGACCGGCCTGATCGATCGTCTTCTCCCCGATTCCCAGTACTACGTCGGCGACGCCATTCTCGTGGTACTTCTGATGGGTTTTGCTCTGGTCGTTCTCGCCCGGACGCGGAACCGGATCGTGGTCGTCACCGACCAGGCCGTCGTGGTTCTCGAGGCCGGCCTGTTCGCCTCGAGAACACCGAGCGGGCCGGTGCCGCTGGTGCGGCTGCCGCGCCGGACCGTGCTGGGGCCACCGCGGGGTTTCGTCGGCTCGATGTCGCTCGCGGGCGAGAAGGTCTGGATCCCGTTTCGCCACCACAAGGATGTCGCTGCCGCCAACGCGGGCCTCGCTCAGCTCTGAGGTGGCCGCGGTGCGTCAGGAACGGTGACGGTCTGACGAGTTGACGGGCGACGGTCTGACGAGTTGACGGGCGCGGAGAAGGTCGACCAGCCGGGGATGGCCGGCGTCTGGGAGTGCTCGGCGAATGCGCTCTCCACGCCCGTCTTCCGTCATCGTGCGTTTTCCGCCGTCGAGCTCGGGCCTGCCCCAGGCTCTGACCACACACCGTGAGATGGCGAAGGCTCACGGCGGCACCAGCGCGTATTCCTGCGTCTTCGGGCGTGTACCGGGCCAGCGCACTCCGGAACGGTGCCAACGGCGACGGCGACGGCGACGGTGACGCGGGTCAGTTCTGCGACTGGGTCTTGTGTTGGGCGGGGAGATACGAGGGGGCTGTGATGCCCTGGCCGATGGCCGCCAGTGGTTCGTCCAGCTCCTGTCGGCGCAGCACCGAGTCGAGGATCTCGCCGGCCCGGATCGAGATGTTGGACAGCAGGGACGACGAGATGCCGTGCTGGAACTCGCTCGCACCGGGAACGTAGATGCCGGCCGTGGTGTCGGGCTTCGTCTCGATGCTGTAGTCGCGTGCGACCTGGAGCCGGCCGGAGTCGCTGACCAGGCAGGCGTCCTCCATGCTGCCGAGCACGCGCCGCGGGTCCCGGGCGTTGTAGCCGGTGGCGAGCACGACGATGTCGGTGTCCAGGACCCGCTTGTCGCCGGTGGGCAGGTGCCGGATGTGGACCCGGGTGCCGTCCGGCAGCGCCTCGTAGGCTTCCACCTGCGAGGCTCGCAGGAAGTACAGCCGCTGGGGCCCGCGGACCTTCTCCTGGTAGCTGCGTCGGTAGAGCTCGTCGATCAGGTCCATGTCGACCGCGGCGTAGTTGGTGCTGCGGTGATAGGTGAGCAGCATCTCCCGGACGCCTTCCGGCGCGTGGTAGAACTCGTCGACGGCGTCCGGGTCGAAGATCTGGTTGACGAAGCCGCTGTTGTCGGCCGGTGTGAGCCCGTACCGGGCGAACACCGCGAACACCTCGGCCTGCGGGAACCGGGTGTGCAGGTGTTCGGTCACCTCGGCGGCGCTCTGGCCGGCCCCGACCACGACGAAGCGCTGGCGTGGTGTCGACGGCATCTGCGCGAGCCGGTGCAGCAGGTCGTGGTTGTGCCACAGGCGGTCGCCGAGCTCGGCGTTTTCCGGCAGCCGCGGTTCGAGCCCGGCGGCGATGACGACGTTGCGGGCCCGGCGGACGACGGTGCGGCCCGGCTGGCCGGGCCGGCCGCTGATCACGTCGATGTAGGCGACCGCGCCCTCGTGGACGACCGGCCGCAGATCCAGGACCTCGGTGTCGTATTCGACGAGATTGTCGAGCCGGCCCGCGGCCCATTCCAGATAGTCGTGGTATTCGCAGCGCAGCGGGAACATCGTCTTGTGGTTGATGAAGTCCACGAGCCGGTTCTGCGAATGCAGGTAGTTCAGAAAGCTGAAGCTGCTGGACGGATTTCGCAGCGTCGCCAGATCCTTGAGGAAGGACACCTGCATGGTGGCGCCGTCGAGCAGCATCCCGCGATGCCAGCCGAAGCGGGGCTGGCGTTCCAGAAATATCGCGCGCAGGGCGGCCCCGGCGGAGACGCTGCTGTTGTGTTCCTCGATCGCGATGCCTAGGGCGATGTTCGAGGGTCCGAACCCGACTCCGATGACGTCGTGCACACCGAGTTCCGCGGTCGGTGGACGGTCTCCCACGGCTGCCCCTCTTGTCGGTTGATCTGACCGGATCTGACCGGATGTGAATTTAGGTTAACTTTACCTATGTTCGGGTCGACCTGTTGCTCTGTCAAGGCGTTCGCCGAGGTCGCGCCGGTCGAGGTGGCGATGAGGGCGCCTGGTCGGGTCCGCCTGGGGTGCGCGCGGGGACCGCGCGGTTGGCGTCCATTGTTGATTTGTCGCGCCGGTCGAGGTGAAGGGTCGCGGTTGTGGTGGGTCGTCGTGGATGGATATGGACGACGGCACGTGATCGAAGGTGACTGTGCGTTGCGACGACCGCGGCCAGCATGGAGCTGAATATGTTAAGTGAACCTAACTTAGGTGTGATGCGGTTGGTGGTCAAGCAGGTCGGATGTGGCGACTGGCATGGCTCGCGACGGCTTGACCGGTTGCGTCCCGCAAGGTATAGGTTAGGTTTACTTAAGTCTTTCGATGATGGGGCGATCGAGGCCCTGTCGGGCGCCGTCGACCACACCGCCGGAGTTGCCCGGGCGGTGGCCCGGCTGTGTGCCGGTGAACTCGACAAGGCCGTGCTGGCCCGGACGCTGCGCGCCCCCGGGCTGGTGGGCGCCGCCGCGCTCGTCCGCCGCCTGGCCCGCGGTGATCCGCAGGCGTTCGTCTTCGGTGCCGAGGCGCCGCGTCCCGGACCTGGTCTTCCCGGGGTTCCCACGGAGGCCGGCGGCACCATGGCCGGGGCGAGTCCCGAACTGCTGCTCTCCCGGCCTGGGCCGTCGGCGACGCGGTCGCCGACGCCCTGCGCCCCTACTATGTGGGGCTGGACCTCCCGGCGGCGCCGACGCGCGTCCGCACCACGACCAGGTGGCACCCGTCGACGCGGATCGGCGGTTGGCGCGCGGATCCGTCGGTGTCGTCACTTCGTCTCGCCGCCGCGCCGCACCCCACCCCGGCGGAGTGCGGGTGGCCGACGTCCGCGGTCATCGCCGCCATCAGCCGGCGCCGACCGCCACGGCCTTGCCCGACGCCGCGGCGCCGGAGGGATCGGTGCCGGCCTCGGACTCGGTGTCGGCGTCCCTGTCGCCGGCCTCGGAGTCGGTGCCGGCGTCCCTGTCGTCGGTGTCGGTGTCTGCGGCGTGGGACTGAGGCCGGGCCTGCTCGGCTGTCGCCAGGTTCTCGCGAAGCTCGCGGCGCCGGGCCCGGGCCGCGGGCACCACCAGCGGTGTGGCGGTCTCGGGGTCGGGCACGACGCTGCACGAGATGCCGAAGACCTCCTCCACCAGCTCCGCGGTGACGATCTCGTTCGGGTCCCCCTGTGCCACGATGCGCCCGTCCTTCATCGCGACCAGATGGGTGGCGTACCGGCAGGCCTGGTTCAGGTCGTGCAGGACGGCGACGAGGGTTCGGTTGCTCTCCTCGTGCAGGTCCGCGCACAGGTCGAGGATCTCGATCTGGTGCGCGAGGTCCAGGAACGTCGTCGGCTCGTCCAGCAGCATGATCGGCGTCTGCTGGGCCAGCGCCATCGCGAGCCAGACCCGCTGGCGCTGGCCGCCGGAGAGCTCGTCGACGAACCGGTCGGCGAGGTCCTCGGTATGGGTGGCCGCGAGCGCGTCGCGGACGGCGTCCTCGTCCTGGCGGGACCACTGGCGCAGCAGGCGCTGGTGGGGGTAGCGGCCCCGGGCGACCAGATCGGAGACGAGGATGCCGCTCGGGGCGATCGAGGTCTGCGGCAGCAGCCCCAGCCGGCGCGCCACCTCCTTCGACGGCAGCGACCGGATGAGCGCCCCGTCGAGGTAGACCGCGCCGTGGCGTGGGCGCAGCATCCGGGCCAGCGCCCGCAGCAGGGTCGACTTGCCGCACGCGTTGGGGCCGACGATGACGGTGAAGGAGTTGTCGGGGATGCGCACACCGAGGTCGGTGGCGACGACGCGCTGGTCGTAGGCGAGGGTCAGGCCCCTCGCGTGCAGCCGGGGCTCCCCGTCGGGCTGGGACACCACGGCCGGCTGAGACCCCATGGCCGGCTGGGACACCATGGCCGGCTGGGACGCCACAGTCGCTGCGGCGGTCGACACCGCGGCTGCCGTCGTGGAACCGCCGTCGTCGCTGCGCTGTGGCAGGCCTGCTTCCTCCTCGCCGCCGTCGGCGGATGCGGCAGTCCTGCGCAACGATGCCGGGCGCTGTCCACGTCGTGTGTTCAAGGCCTCTACCAACCCCGATCTCTTTAGGTAAGCCTCACTTATCGTGTGGGCTGCTTCCGTGGCTGGTCAAGGCCTCATCGTGATTCCTGGCGCCGCGCGCACCCGAGTGATTCGTACTGGTGTTGACTACTGGAGGTAAGCCTGACCTAAATAACGTCGTGGAGCGGGGAACGGTGATCGGGATTTCCGCGGGGCCCAGGGCGCCGGCCACAGCGGCTGTGGCGAGCCCGGGCATGTCCACCGGCCCGTCGGCCGGTCTGTCCGCGGGCCCGTCGGCCGGCCGGTCCACGGACCCGTCCGCGAGTGGGACGGCGCGGGGAGCGCTGCGGCCGTTGGGACTCGTCGCCGCGGTCGTGCTGCTCGCCGGCGCCGTGCTGATGAGCATCGCCGTCGGCGCGAACCACCTGGCGCTGTCGGACGTCTGGCGCGTGCTGTGGCACGACGACCGGTCCGACGCCGCCGTGATCGTCCACGACATGCGGGTTCCCCGCACCCTCGTCGGGCTCGTCGTCGGCGCGGGCCTGGGCGTGGCCGGCGCGCTGGCGCAGGCGCTGACCCGCAACTCCCTCGCCGACCCGGGCCTGCTCGGGGTCAACCTCGGGGCCGCTGCCGCGGTTGTCGCCGCGGTGTCGTTCCTGGGTGTGACCTCGCCCAGCGGCTACGTGTGGTTCGCGCTGCTCGGCGCCGCCGCCGCGTCCGCCGCCGTCTACGTGCTGGGTGCCACCGGCCGGGCGGCCGTCGCGCCGGAACGGCTCATCGTGGCCGGCGCCGCTCTCAGCGCGGTGCTCGCCGCCTTCACCTACGCCGTCGCCTTCCTCGACCACGAGACGTTCGACCGGCTGCGCTTCTGGGATGTCGGTTCGCTGGCCCGGGCCGACATGCCACAGCTCGCCGTCGTCGTGCCCTTCATCGGCGTGGGCCTGCTGGTTGCCTTCGCCATCGGCGGCGCGCTCAACGCGATGGCCATGGGCGAGGATGCCGGCCGCGGTCTCGGGGTCCATGTGGCCCGCACCCGGACGCTGGGGGTGCTCGCCGTCGCGCTGCTGTGCGGTGCCGGCACCGCGGCGGCCGGCTCCATCACGTTCGTGGGGCTGGGCGTCCCGCACATCGCGCGGGCGATCTGCGGCCCGGACCAGCGCTGGGTGGTGGCCTACTCCGCCGTGCTCGGCCCGGTGCTGCTGCTCACCGCCGACGTCGTCGGCCGGGTGATCATCGCGCCCGCCGAGCTGGAGGTCGGTGTGGTCAGCGCGTTCGTAGGCGCCCCGGTCTTCATCGTGCTGTGTCGGCGCGCACGGTTGGGTCGATTGTGAGCGGAACACGCCCCGCGGTGGCGACGATGACCACGCGCGGGGCCGCTGGAGCCAACGGGGCGGCAGTGGGGGGAGGTGAGTCCATGGCGACAGGAGCGACCGGAACGGCAGGCCTGCCCGGAGCGGCGCGCGGAGTCCTGCCGGGCGGAGTCCTGCCCGGGGGTGCGGTGCCACGCGGCTGGGTGCTTCGCGACCGAGGTGACCGGGTGTCGCTGCGCGTCGACGGCCGGGGGGTGCTGGTCTGCCTCGGGCTGGTCGTGGCCATTCTGGTGGTCAGCGTCCTGACCCTGACGACGGGTGACTACCACCTGTCGGTCCGCGAGGTGGTCGACAGCCTGCTCGGGCACGGCAGCTCCGGCACGGACTTCATCGTCCGCACGCTGCGGCTGCCGAGGCTGGTCGCGGGCCTGCTGGTCGGCGCGGCCCTGGCCGTCAGCGGGGCGATCTTCCAGACGATGACGGCCAACCCGCTCGGCAGCCCGGACGTCATCGGTTTCACCGCCGGGTCGGCCACCGGGGCGGTGATCGTGATCCTGGTCCTGCACGGCAGCGTCTACGAGACGTCCTTCGGTGCGATCGCCGGCGGTGTGCTGACCGCGGTCGCGATCTACCTGCTGTCGTTCCGGCGGGGCGTCGCCGGCCCCCGGCTGATCCTGATCGGGATCGGGGTGGCGTCGATGCTGACCGCCCTGAACTCCTACCTGATCGCGCGGGCGACCCTCGGTGACGCGATCACGGCCCAGACCTGGTTGCTGGGCAGTCTGAGCCGGCGCAGCTGGGAGCAGGTCCGCCCGCTGGTGTTCGCCGTGATCGTGCTGCTGCCGGCCGCGCTCTACCTGAGCCGGCGGCTGTCGATGCTGGCCATGGGTGCCGACACGGCGCGGGCGCTCGGCGTGTCGGTGGAGAGCAGCCGGCTCGCGCTGCTCGGTGTGGGTGCGGCGCTCGCGTCCTGCGCGACCGCGGCGGCGGGCCCGATCGGTTTCGTCGCGCTGGCGGCGCCGCAGCTCGCGCGGCACCTGGCGCGGTCGGCGGGTGCGGCGCTGCTGCCGGCGGCGCTGCTCGGCGCGCTGCTCGTGGTGGCCAGCGACCTGGTGGCCCAGCGGGCGTTCGCTCCCTCGCAGCTGCCCGTCGGGGTGGCGACGAACGCCGTCGGTGGTCTCTACCTGGTGTGGCTGCTGGCCCGGCAGCGGCGGCGGATCTGAGCGCGGATCTGAGCACGGTGCTCGCGCGGATGCTGTTACGTCGGCGTATCGATTGACCCGTTCCGGGTACTTAGCTAAGCTTTACCTAATTTATCGGTGTTGTCTCCCTTAGGTTTCGGTCGCCCGGCGGCGGGCCGCTGTCCCGTCGCCGGTGTCCCGACCCCGTCTCTGCTCGCACCCGAGCGCCGGGCGCTCCGCCGCGGCGGCTCCCGGCCGGGCCGGGCACCCACCCTGGAGTGGTCCTGGCGATGGCCATGTCGGCTGGCAACACCGTCCTGTGGGCGCAGCTGCGCTCCATGCCCGGTCCGCTGTCTCTCGGCGTGCTGGCGACCCTCGTCCAACAGCTGGCGATGCTCGTGCTGCCCTGGGGCATCCAACACGCCCTGGACGACGGCATCACCCCGCTGGACGTCGACCAGACGGTGCGCTGGTCGCTCATCACCGCGGGTATCTCGCTCGCGTTCCTGGTGGGCGGGGTGGGTGGCCAGTGGTGGTCGGGTATCGCGGCCAACCGGGTCGCGCACGGCCTGCGGAGCGAGCTCATCGACAAGGTGACCACCCTCGACCGGCCCGCGCTGGTCGGCTTCGGGCGCGGCGACCTCGTCATGCGGGTCACCCGGGACGTCGACCTGGTGCGGCTGTGGCTGCAGAACCTCGGGGTCTGGGTCCGGGTCGTCGTCACCGTCGTCGTCGTCCTGCCGGCCATCGGGCTGCTCGACCCGCTCCTGCTGCTCGTCACCGTCGTGACGGTGCCGCTGGTGGGGCTGGCCAACGCGTTCTTCCCCGGCCGCTACGACACCGCCAACGAGGCGCTTTCCGAGGCACACGGCTCCCGCGCGGACGCGGTGGAGGACCTGCTGTCGGCCAGCGCCGCGGTGCGGGGGCTCGGTGGCGAGCGGGTGCTCGTCCGCCGCCATCACGACCTGTCCCGGTCGGTGACGAGCACGTCCCTGCGGGTCGCCGAGGTGTCGGCCTGGTGGTCCGCGGTGCCGCCGGCGCTGCCCCGGCTGGCGATCGCGGTCGGACTGGGCATCGGCGGGGCCGCCGCCATCAGCGGTGATCTGACCATCGGCGGCCTGGTCGCCTTCACCTCCTGGATGACGACTCTCGCGCTGGCCATCGCCATCCTGGTCGACCTGCTCGCCGGCCGCGGCCAGGCCCGGGTCGCCGCCGAGCGCATCGCCGAGGTGCTCGGCACCCCGGGGCTCGCCGAGGACCCCGCCGCCGTGGTGCCGCTGCCGGCCACCGGCGCCCTGCGGGTGGAGGGCGCCGTGGTCCGCCACGGCGACCGCCACGTGCTCGGGCCGGCGGACCTGTGCGCCGCGCCCGGCGAGTTCATCGCGGTCACCGGCCCGACCGGATCGGGCAAGTCCACCCTGGCCCGGCTGCTGTGCCGGATCGAGGACCCGACCGAGGGGACGATCCGCTACGGCGGGGTGGACCTGCGGGCGGCGTCGCGCACCGAGGTGCTGACCCGGATCGGCCTCGTGCCGCAGCGGCCGCTCGTGCTCACCGGCACGATCGCCGACAACCTGAGGCTGGGCCGCGAGATCGAGCTGGCCGAGCTGCGGGCCGCCTGCCACGCCGCCGCGCTGGACGAGTTCATCATGAGCCTTCCCGACCAGTACGACACGGTGGTCGGCGAGCGGGGCGGCACGCTGTCCGGCGGGCAGGGCCAACGGCTCGCGCTCGCCCGCGGCCTGCTGGGGCGTCCCGCTGTCCTCGTGCTGGACGACGTCACCTCGGCGCTGGACGTCGAGACCGAGGCCGCGGTGCTGCGCCGGCTGCGGGAATGGAATCCCACCGGCGCGATCGTCGTGGTGTCGCACCGGCCCGCGGTGCTGGCCGCCGCCGACCGGGTGCTGACGCTGCCACCGCCACCCCGCAACACCGCGCCGCCCGGTGCCGAGCGCGAGCCGGCCGCCGGCGCCGAGTCGCCTGCTGCAGCTGCTGCCGCCGATTCGCCTGGCGGTGCCGAGCTGTCCGCTGATGCTGCTGATCTGACCGCCGGAGGTCACCGTGGCTGAGGTCCGCATGCTGCACGAGGACCCGGCCACCGCGGGCGCGTTGCGCCAGGCGTGGCGCCACCTGCGACCACACCGCCGGCTGCTGACCGCCGCGTTGGCCGCGACGGTCGCGAGCACCGCCGCCGTGGTCGGGATCGCCCCCGTGATCGGCCGTGGCGTCGACGCGGTGATCGCCCGCGACCGGACGGCACTGTGGTGGACGGTCGGCGGCCTCATCGTGCTCGTCCTCGCCCGTCTGCTGCTCCTGCGCTGGTCGGAGGTGCTGCTGGCCCGGGCCGGCGAACGGGTGGTGCAGGACCTGCGCGACCTCGTCGTGGAGCGGCTCGCGGGCGCGCCGCTGCGGTTCGTGGAGGCGCACCGAACCGGGGACCTGCTGCGGCGGGCCACCGGCGAGATCGCCGACCTGGCACTGTTCATCCGCGAGCAGCTGCCGAACCTGCTCGGCATCGGGCTCACCGTGGTGCTCACGACGGTGCTGCTGATCGTCTACTCGCCGCTGCTGTCGCTGGTGCTCGTCGTGCTGTTCATCCCCGCCGCGGTTGCGGTGGTCCGGTGGTTCGACCAGGTCGCCCGCACGGCGTTCGGCCGGCAGGCCTCGGCCGACGCGACGATGACCGCGACGTTCACCGAGACGCTGGCCGCCGGTGAGGCGCTGGTGGTCGTCGGACGTCCCGGCGAGTGGGTCGAGCGGTTCCGCCGCGACAACGACGAACTGCTGCGGGCGTCCAACCGGACCATCGGCGCGCAGAACCGGCTGGAGCTCTTCAGCCTGCTCGAGGGACTGGCCACCGCGGTTCTGCTGCTGCTGAGCGTGTGGCTGGCCCGGTCGGGCCACCTCGGCGTGGGCACTGTCGTGGTGTTCGTGCTCGCGACCCGCAACCTGTTCGAGGGGCTGGCCGGCCTGTCCCGCCTGATCGGGCAGCTGCAGACCGCGCGGGTCGGCGTGGCCCGCCTGGCCGACCTGCTGGAAGCCACCGACGCGCCTGGCGCCGACGCGCCTGGCGCCGACGCGCCTGGCACCGACTCTCCCGCCATCGATCTGCCCGCCACTGCCGCGTCGGCCACGGATGCGCCCGCCTCCGACGCACCCACCACCACCGCCGGTGGTGGTGCGGTGTCGCTCCCGCCGCGCGGTGAGCTCGCCGCGACGGACCTGTGGTTCGGCTACGGGACGGACGAGGACGCGCAGGTGCTCCGGGGGGTGTCGGTGCGCTTCCCGTCCGGAGACCGGGCCGGGCTGGTCGGTACCACCGGCTCGGGCAAGACGACGCTCGCGAAGCTCCTGTGCGGTCTCTACGAGCCCGACGCGGGCGTGGTGACGTTCGGCGGCGTCGACCTGAGCACCGTGTCGCCCGAGGAGATCCGGCGCCATGTCGTCCTCGTGCCGCAGCAGGTGCACATCATCACCGGCTCGCTCGCGGAGAATCTCGCGCTGGCGCCGGGCGAGCCCGACCGCGCGGCGATGGAGCGGGCGGTGGACGTGCTGGGTCTGACCGAGTGGGTGGCGGGACTGCCCGGTGGCCTCGACGCGTCCCTGGGCGCCCGCGGTGAGCTGCTGTCCGCGGGCGAGCGCCAGATCGTCGGACTGGTGCGGGCGGCCCTGGTCGACCCACCGGTACTGGTGCTGGACGAGGCCACGGCCGACCTGGACCCCGACGTGGCGCGCCGGCTGGAGACAGCGGTGGAGCACCTGCGCCCGGGGCGGACGCTGATCGTCATCGCGCACCGGCAGGCGACCATCGACCGCCTGCCGCGGCGGGTTCGCCTCGTCTCCGGCCGTCTCGTCGCGGGTGACACCTCGGGTGACACCGCTGGAAACGTCGCCGGAGACGTCCGGGGAGATGCCGCGGGAGACGTCCTGGTCGATGCGGGACATTCCGTGCCCAGCCAGCTGCAGAGCGATCCGATCGTGAGCGATCCGGCGTAATCGCTGGTCATACCGCATTAGTTAGGCTAACCTCACCTTATACCGACTTAGGTCGGCCTAACTGTTCTGGTGCGATCAAGGAGACGGCGGGTATGTCGACGAATCCCTTCGATGACGAAAGCGGGAGCTTCTTCGTACTGGTCAACTCCGAGGGTCAGCACTCCCTCTGGCCGAGCTTCGCCGCCGTTCCGGCGGGTTGGACCGTTGTGCACGGCGAGGAGACACGCCAGTCCTGCCTGGACTACGTCGAGGCCCACTGGACCGATCTGCGTCCGCTGAGCCTGGTCGCTCAGATGGATTCCGACGCCCGTGCCGGGGAAGTCGCCCGCTCCGACGCTTCAGCCTCCCGGTGACCACCCGCCCCGACCGCCACCGCAGGATCGTCCCGTTCGGCCAGCCGCCCGCAGCCGTAGCCGCCCGGCTGGCCCGCTCCGCCACCGGCCCGTTCGTCGTGTACGAGCGCGCGGGTGAATGGTCCTTCGGGACGGGCGTCCTGGCCGAGATCGAGCTGCGTGCGCACGAGCTGCGCCACCGCACCGGCACCGGGCAGTGGCAGGTCGAGCCGACCGGTCCCGCGCCGCTGCGCCAGATCGCGGGCATCCTCGCCGGCCTCGACATCGCCGGCTGGCGGGCCTACGGCTGGGCGGCCTTCGAGCTCAGCCACCTGCTCGCCGGCCTCGCCGTGCCGGCCGGGGACGCACCGCTGCTGCACCTGATCGTGCCCCGGCAGGAGGCTCGGCTCGTCGACGGTGCCGCGACCCTGCGCACCCTGGCGGCGGCCGTCATCCCACCGGCGACGGGCGGGCTGGCCGACTCGGCCGAGCAGGCGGCGCTGGCAGAGCTGGCGGCGCTGGCGGAACTGGTCACGGGCGATGCCGTCGACGCCCCGAGCGCCGCCGGACCACTCGCCGTCGCCGACCTCGAGCACGGCGTCGACGGGTACCGGCAGGCCGTCGCCGCGGCCGTCGCCGACATCCACGCCGAACGGCTGCGCAAGGTGATCCTCTCCCGGGTCGTCCCCGTCGAGGGCGACATCGACCTGGTCGCCACCTACGAGGCGGGCCGGGCCGGGAACACCCCGGCACGCTCCTTCCTGCTGGACGTCGGCTACCTGCGTGCGACCGGCTTCAGCCCGGAGACCGTGGTCGAGGTGAGCGCCGACGGCCTCGTCTCCACCCAGCC
This sequence comes from Frankia sp. R43, assembly GCF_001306465.1. Taxonomy (NCBI): domain Bacteria; kingdom Bacillati; phylum Actinomycetota; class Actinomycetes; order Frankiales; family Frankiaceae; genus Frankia; species Frankia sp. R43. The sequence continues at coordinate 220,078 of NZ_LFCW01000010.1, forward strand.
GCTGGCCGGCACCCGGGCGCTCACCGGCGACGCCGCCACCGACCGCGGGCTGCGTGACGTGCTGCTCTCCGACCCGAAGGAGATCTACGAGCACGCCGTCTCGGTGCAGGCCTGCCAGGAGGAGCTTCGTCGCTTCTGCCGGCCCGGCTCGGTCGCCGTCGACGAGTTCATGACCGTGCTCGAACGTGGCAGCGTCCAGCACCTGGCCTCCCGCGTCGCCGGGCGCCTCGCCGTCGGCCGCGACGCCTGGGACGCCTTCGGGACCGTCTTCCCGTCGATCACCGCCTCCGGGGTGCCGAAGGCAGCCGCCTGCGAGGCGATCACCGGGTACGAGAGCGAACCGCGTGGCCTCTACAGCGGGGCGGTGCTCACCGTCGACGCGGACGGGTCCCTGGACGCGGCACTCGTCCTGCGCACCGTCTTCCAGCACGAGGGCCGGACGTGGCTGCGGGCCGGCGCCGGCATCGTCGCCCAGTCCGAGCCCGACCGTGAGGCGGAGGAGACCCGGGAGAAGCTGCGTAGCGTCAGCCGTTTCCTCGTCGCGGCCGCGCCAGCTGCGCAGGCCGCGCCGGCCGTGCAGTCCGTGCCGGCCGTGCAGCCGGTGTCGGTCGTGCCGGCCGCACCGGCTCCGCGGACCGTGGCCGCCGCGGCGGCCGCCGGGCCTGCGCTGGCCCAGGACATCGACGCGGTCCGCGCGATCGTGGCGCGGATGCTCGACGAGGAGCCCGAGGACGTCGGCTACGAGGCGAACCTGTTCGAGCTGGGACTGGAGTCCATCGCCCTGATGAAGGCGGTCGGACGCTGGCGGCAGGCCGGGGTCGCGGTCTCGTTCGGCGAGCTCGCCGAGAACCCGACCGTGGACGGCTGGTTCAAGATCCTCTCCGCCCGGATGCCCAGCGCCCCGGCACCGGACGCACCTCCCGCCGGCGCACCCTCCGCCGTGACGACACCGCCTGCCGGGATCGCGCCTGCCGGGCTGCCGCCCGCGGGGGCGCCGCCTGCCGGTGATCCTGTCGCGGCGGTTTCGCCGAGCCCCGTCGGGGACCCTGCCGAAGCCGCCGCCGCTGTGGACGGTGACACCGCCGCCGACGCCGGCCTCGCGCCCGGCGTCGACCTCAGCCTCAGTACCGGTACCGGTACCGGCACTGACGACGCCGACACGGATGCCGACGACGCCGAGTTCCCGCTCGCGCTCATGCAGCACGCCTACTGGGTCGGCCGGGACGGCGGCCAGCCGCTCGGCGAGGTCGCCGCGCACCTCTTCACCGAGTTCGACGGCCAGGACGTCGACCCCGACCGGCTGCGCGGCGCCATCGAGCGGCTGGTGGCCCGGCACGACATGCTCCGTGTGCGGGTCACCGACAACGGTGCCCAGATCGTCGAGGAGCACTCGGGCTGGCGTGGGCTCACCGTCCATGACCTGCGTGCCCTCGACGAGCCGACGGTGCGGGCCCGCCTCGACCAGATCCGGGACCGGATGTCGCACGAGATGCTCGACATCGAGTCCGGTGAGGTCTTTGCGACCGAGCTGAGCCTGCTGCCCGCGGGGCGCACCCGGCTGCACCTGGACGTCGACATGGTCGCCGCCGACGCGGTGAGCTTCCGCGTCCTGCTGGCCGACCTCGCCCGTTTCTACGATCAGCCGCAGGAGGTTCTCCCGCCGCTGGGCTACAGCTACCGCGAGTACCGCGCCGCGCGGGCGGCCGAGCGCACCGCCGCGGCCCGAGCGGCGGCCGAGTGGTGGCAGGGCCGACTGCCGAGCCTGCCCGGTGCCCCCGGCCTGCCCCGGGTCGCCGACGGCGCCGGCAGGCGGGGACGGCCGTCGGTGGCACGACGCCACTTCGTCCTCCCGCCGGCGTCCCGGGACGCCCTGCGGGCGGCCGCGCACAGCCGGGGCGTCACCCCGGCGATGGCCGTGGCCACCGCGTTCGCCGAGGTCCTCGCCGGGTGGAGCACCGAGTCGAGGTTCGTCCTCAACGTCCCGATGTTCGACCGGGAGCCGGTCCACCCCGACATCAACCAGGTCGTCGGCGACTTCACCAGCTCGGTGCTGCTGGAGGTCGACGTCACCGAGGACCTGCCGTTCGCGGCCCGGGTGCGCCAGATCCAGGCGCGGCTGCACGCCGACGCCGCGCACGCCGAGTACTCGGGCGTCGAGGTGCTGCGCGACCTGACCCGCCGCACCGGTGAGCAGGTGCTCGCGCCGGTCGTGTTCACCAGCGCCCTCGGGCTCGGCGAGCTGTTCGACGCCGGTGTGCGCCGCCTCTTCGGCGACCCGGTCTGGATCATCTCGCAGGGCCCGCAGGTGCTCCTGGACGCGCAGGTCACCGAGATCGACGGCGGCCTGCTGATCAACTGGGACGTCCGTGAGGACGAGTTTCCGCCCGGCGCCGTCGACGGGATGTTCGGTGCCTTCGAACATCTCGTCCGGGATCTCGCCACTGCCGGGGAGGCCTGGGACGTCCCTGTGGACGGCCTGCTGCCCGCGGCGACCAGTGAGATCCGCCGGGCGGTGAACGAGACCGCGGGGCGGGTGCCGACCCGGCTGCTGCACGAGGGGTTCTTCGAGCGGGCCGTCTGCGCCCCCGACGCGCCCGCGCTGGTGTGGGACGACACCGCCGGCGCGCCCGGCCGGGGCGAGCTCAGCTACGGCGAGCTCCGGCGCCAGGCGCTGAGCCTGGCCGGCGCGCTGGTCGGTCACGGCGTGCGCCGCGGTGACCTGGTCGGTGTCAGCCTGCCCAAGGGGCCGTCCCAGGTGGTCGCCGTGCTCGGCGTGCTGGCCGCGGGCGCGACATACGTGCCGGTCGGCGTCGAGCAGCCGCCCACCCGGGTGGAGCGCATCGCCACCGCCGCCGGCTTCGGCGTCCTGATCACCGACGCGCCGCGGGACGGGGTCCCCGCCGGCGTCGTCCAGATCGCCCCCGACCAGGCCGCCCGGCCCGACCCGGCTGTGCAGCCGCTGCCGGTGCCGGATCTGCTGGCGCCCGCGGAGCTCGGCGGGCTGGACCGGCCTGCCTACGTGCTGTTCACGTCCGGGTCGACCGGCCAGCCCAAGGGGGTCGAGGTCGGGCACCGGGCCGCGGCGAACACCATCGAGGACCTGATCGACCGGCTCGGCCTCGGTGTCGACGACCGCACGCTGGCGGTGTCGGCCCTCGACTTCGACCTGTCCGTGTTCGACCTGTTCGCGCCGCTGTCGGTCGGCGGTGCGGTGGTGCTGCTCGACGAGGAGTCGCGCCGGGAGGCGCACCGGTGGGCCGAGCTCGTCCGGGATCACCGGGTGACCATCCTCAACTGCGTTCCCACCGTGCTCGACCTCGTCCTGTCCACCGGGGTGGACCTCGGCCCGACGCTGCGGGCGGTCCTGCTCGGCGGCGACCGGGTCGGTGTCGACCTGCCCGGCCGGCTGGACGCCGCGGTGCCCGGCTGCCGCTTCCTCGGTCTCGGCGGCACCACCGAGACGGCCATCCACTCGACGATCTGCGAGGTCGTCGGCACCGAGCCGGTGCCCGACTGGTGGCGTTCGGTGCCGTATGGCACGCCGCTGCGCAACGTGCGGCTGCGGGTGGTCGACCCGCTCGGCCGGGACTGCCCCGACCACGTCACCGGCGAGCTGTGGATCGGCGGCGACGGGGTCGCCCGCGGGTACCTGGGGGACCCGCAGCGGACCGCGGACCGGTTCGTCGAACACGGCGGCCTGCGCTGGTACCGCACCGGTGACCTGGCCCGCTACCAGCCGGACGGGACGGTCGAGTTCCTGGGCCGACGCGACCACCAGGTCAAGATCCGAGGCTTCCGGGTCGAGCTCGGTGAGGTCGAGGCCGCGCTGGACACGCTGGCACAGGTGCGGGCCGGCGTGGCGGTGCTCGTCGAGGGCGCCGCCGGCCACCCCGCCGCGCTCGGAGCCGGCGTGGTCCCCGCCGACGCCGCGGGCGGCGACGCGGTGGGCGCCGACGCCGCGGGTACGAAGCTGGCGGGTACGGGGCTGGCGGGTACGGAGCTGGCCACCGCGGTGCGGGAGGGCCTGCGCGGGATGCTGCCGCCGCACATGGTGCCCGACCTGGTGGTCACGCTCGACACCCTCCCGCTCACCGCGAACGGGAAGATCGACCGCAAGGCGGTGACGGCCGCCGTGCGCCATGCTCTGGGCGCTGGCACGGGGGAGCACACCCCGCCGCGCGGCGATCTCGAACAGGTCGTGTTCAACGTCTGGCGCGAGGTGCTCGGCGTGCCGGAGTTCGGCGTCACCGACGAGTTCTTCGCGCTGGGCGGTGACTCCGTCCTGGCCACCGCCGTGGTGCGGCGGCTGCGTGACGAGCTGGACACCGCCGCGGTCACCGTCCGCTCCCTGTTCGCGGCGCCGACCGTCGCGACGCTCGCCGAGCGGATCCGGGCCGCCGACCCCGTCCCGGGCCGGGCGGACCGGGTCGCCGCGATCGCCCTGGAGATCGCGGCGATGACCGACGCGGAGGTGGCCGCCGCGCTCGGCGGCGAGGCGACGGACCTCGCCGAACCGGGACTCGACGAACCGGGACTCGACGAACCGGGACTCGACGAACCGGGACTCGACGAACAACCGGGACTCGACGAACCGGGAGGCGCACGGTGACCGTCCCGTCGACGACGACGAACCGGCCCGACGGCCAGCTCGACGCCCACCTTGACCGCCAGCCTGGTGGCCAGCCCGGCGACGGCGCGGCGGACCCGGGGTGGAACCGGTGGCCGGCGGAGTTCGTCGAGCGGTACCAGGAGGCCGGCTACTGGGGCGACCGGACGCTGGACGAGCTGCTGCGGGAGTGGGCCCGCCGGTCCGGGCCGGCCACCGCACTGGTCTGCGGGGACCGGCGAATCAGCTACGCCGAGCTCGACGAGGCGGTGGACGACCTCGCCGCGGGGCTCGCCTCGCTCGGCATCGGCCCCGGTGACCACCTGGTGGTGCACCTGCCGAACCGCGCCGAGTTCGTGACGACGCTGTTCGCGCTGATGCGCCGCGGCGCGATCGGCGTCCTCGCGCTGCCGGCCCACCGGCGGGTGGAGATCGAGCACTTCGCGAGCCTGGCCGGCGCCGTCGGGTATGTCATCGCCGACCGGTTCGAAGGTTTCGACTACCGGGAGCTGGCCCGTCAGGTGACCGAGGCGGTGCCGTCGGTGCGGCACGTCCTGGTCGCGGGCGAGCCCGGTCCGTACACGGGCCTCGACGCGCTGTCCGCTGCGGGCCGCTCTGCCCGGCTGGCCGCCGCGCCTTCCGCCGACGCCACCGCAGGCGGGGCTACCGCAGACGGGGCTACCGCAGACGGGGCCACCGCTGGCGGGGCTACCGCTGGCGGGGCCACCGTCCCCGGGCGGGATCCGGGCGACATCGCCGTGCTGCTCATCTCCGGCGGAACGACCGGCAAGCCGAAGCTGATCCCGCGCACCCACCGCGACTACGCCTACAACGCCCGGGCCAGCGCCGAGGTGTGCCGGCTCACCGCCGCCGACGTCTACCTGGTCGCGCTGCCGGCGGCGCACAACTTCCCGCTGGCCTGCCCGGGGATCCTCGGCGCGTTCACCGTGGGTGCGGCGGCGGTGATGGCGCTGTCGTCGAGCCCGGACGCCGTCTTCGACCTGATCAGCCGGGAGCGGGTGACGGTCACCGCGGCCGTCCCGCCGCTGGCGCGGCTGTGGGTCGAGGCGGCCGGGTGGGAGGGGCCGGACACCACCAGCCTGCGCCTGCTCCAGGTGGGCGGCGCCAAGCTCGACGAGGGCCTCGCCCGGCGGATCACGCCGACGCTCGGGGCCGGCGTCCAGCAGGTCTTCGGGATGGCCGAGGGGCTGCTGAACTACACCCGCCTCGACGACCCCGACGAGACCGTCTTCACCACCCAGGGCCGGCCGCTGGCCGAGGCGGACGAGGTCCGGGTGCTCGACGGGTCGGGGTACGAGGTGCCGGCCGGCCAGGTCGGTGAGCTGTGGACCCGCGGGCCCTACACCATCCGCGGGTACTACCGGGCCGCGGCGCACAACGCGACCGTCTTCGGTGCCGACGGCTTCTTCCGCACCGGCGACCTCGTGCGTCAGCTGCCCACCGGGCATCTGGTGGTCGAGGGCCGGGTCAAGGACGTGATCAACCGCGGCGGGGAGAACGTCTCGGCCGGCGAGCTGGAGGAGCACCTGCAGACCCATCCCGCGGTCGCCCAGGTGGCGGTCGTCGGGCTGCCCGACCCCGATGTCGGGGAGAGCGTCTGCGCGGTCGTCGTCGCGGCCCCCGGTGGGGCGCCCCGGCTCAAGGAGATCAAGAACTATCTGCGGGACCGCGGCCTGGCCCGGTTCATGCTTCCCGACCGGCTCGAGGTCATGGACGGGTTCCCCTACACCGCCGTCGGAAAGATCGACAAACGGGAGCTGCGGAACCGGCTCGACCGGCTCGACCGGTGAGCCCTTCACGTCGCCGACCCGCCCGGTGCGGGCTGCGCCCGACGTACGCACGTCGAGGCCTGCCCGCGACCTACTGACCTGCTCCCGAAGACAGCGAACATGTGGCCGGCCCTGACCCGCGCCAGGTGCATTTCGGCTTGATCGCACCTGTTGTGCCGGCAACGATTTAGGTTAAGCTAACCAAAATTTTATTCGATCAAGCGAATCGTCGCGCTGGCGTGGCGAAGGCGGAAGGCTGAGGACTGTAGTGCGGGGAATAGCGCGCACACTGGCAGCACTGTGTGTTGCCGGTGCGGTCATGACCGGGCTGGTGGCCTGTGGGGATGACGACGACAGCGGTTCGACCCAGACGGATACCGCGGCGGCCGCCGGTTTCCCGGTAACCATCGAGCACAAGTTCGGTTCGACGACGATTGACAAGGCGCCGACGAGAATCATCGCCTTGAGCTACGAAGAGGACACGCTGGCGACGCTCGGCATCACGCCGATCGCCTACGCCACGAACCCCTACAAGGAAGACGGGAAGTTCCCCTGGCTCGACGGCAGGATTGACCTTGCCAAGAGCACGGGTCTGGACACCAGCAGCGACCTCAACCTCGAGCAGATCGCCTCGCTGAAGCCCGACCTCATCCTCGCCACCAACTTCTACGGGCTCGAGGACTACTACGACCGGCTCTCCGAGATCGCGCCGACGGTCGCCTACAAGACCGAGGCCGGCATCGCGACCTGGCAGGAGGTCAGCACGACGATCGGCAAGGCGGTCGGGCGTGAGGCCGACGTCGCCAAAGCGGTCGCCGCCACCGAGAAGAGCATCACCGACACCGCGGCGAAGCTTCCCGGGCTGAAGGACAAGACATTCAGCTACAGCTTCTACTACGACGCCAACGGCCTCGCGGTGATCGACGACCCGGAGACCGTCTCCATCCAGCTGTACTCCCAGCTCGGCATGAAGCTCTCGCCGAAGGTGACGGCCAGTGTCGTCGACCGCGAACTGAGCCTGGAGAAGGTCGGCGAGCTCGACGCCGACTTCCTGCTGATCGGGTACGCCACGGACGAGCTGCGCACCCAGATGGACGCGAACGACCTGTTCAAGAAGATTCCGGCGGTCGTGGACGGTCGTGCGCTGGAGGTGGACGCCTTCACCGCGGGTGCGGTCAACAACCCGACCATCCTGAACATCCCGTGGCAGCTCGAGCAGCTTGAGTCGACCCTCGAGAAGGTCGCCGGCACCTCCGGCTGACGTGCCGGTCGGCACGGCACGGACAAGGACACGGCACGGATAAGGACACGGCACGGATAAGTAGGCACAGCACCGAATGAACGCGGAACCGGGCGGTACGCAGACAAGTGCGTGCCGCCCGGTTTCGCTGCCGGAGACCTAGGAGACCTGGGCGCGGTCGGTGAGGTACCCGCCCATCGTCGTGAAGTAGTCCGCCGCCGCCAGCTCGCGGCCGTCGTCCAGGCGCACGGTGCGGATCAGCAGGCCGTGGCTGCGTCCATGCCGTGCCTGCGCGCCCGCGACGATGACCACACCGTCGCCCTCGCGGATGAAGATCCGTCCAGGGGTGCCGCCATAGCAGCCCTTGGAGACCTCGGCGGAGACGATGCGGACCCGCTCGCCGTTGCGGTAGGTGAACGCGTTGGGGTAGGGGTCGCACTGGGCGCGCACCAGCCGGTCGAGCTCCTCGGCGGTCCAGGTCCAGTCGATGAGGCTGTCCCGCTCTGAGCGCTTGTGGAAGAAGCTGGCCTTCGAACGGTCCTGGGGAGCCCAGTCGGTGCGGCCACTGGCCATCAGGTCCAGGCCCTCCACCGCCATCGGCCCGAACAGCGCGAGGGTGCGGTGGAACAGGTCGGTGGTGGTGTCACGCGGGCCGACCGGCACCCGGTGCTGCAGGACGACGTCACCGGCGTCGAGCTCGTCGCTCATGATGTGCGCCGTCACGCCCACCTCGGGCTCGCCGTTGATCAGCGCCCAGATCAACGGCGCGAACCCGGCGTAGGAGGGCAGCAGCGAGTCGTGGATGTTCAGCGTTCCCAGCCGCGGCAGGTTGAAGACCTGCGGCGGAATCCAGGTCCGCCAGTTGGTGGCGACGATGGCGTCGGGGTCGGTCTCCTTGAGCAGCGACAGCAGGTCCTCGTCGTCAGGCCGGTTGCGAATCGCCACGGGAACGCCGTGCTCGGTGGCGAGGTCGGCCACCGAGTCATCCCAGATCTTCTCGTACGCGTGGTCGCTCTTCTCATGCGTCACGACCAGGGCGACGTCGTGATGGGAGTCGAGAAGAGCCTGCAGCGTGCGATGCCCCCAGGTCTGGTATCCGAACATTACGACCCGCATGTCTTGTTTTTCTCCTCTGGTCTGCGAACAGGGATCTTGCTGATACATCAGGGGCATCAGGGCATGCCGGTAGCCGGACTGGGCCCTGGCGTCCGGTATGGGGCTGGAAGAGCTGGTGCGGCGGGGCTGAAGACGGCGGAACGGCCATACGGCAGGGCGCGCCACAACGCCACAACGCCACAACGCCACAACGTCGACACGGCCCTGGAGCGGTCAACGCGGCCCTGGAGACGGCCTGGCCGATCCGGTGGTTCCTGGTGCGCGAGGGAAGCGGCAGAAGGGAGGAAATCCCCGCTTAAGTGAGGCTTACCTATGTTGATGGCTGTTGCCACGGTATGTCAAGTGATCGTGGTGTCCGGCGCCGGTCGCGGCGGTCCGCCGGTTCGGCGGGGCCGGTCACGTTGAGAAGAGCCCGCGGTGGTCGTCCGGGACGGATTCGGTCGTCTCCGTGCTGGTCTGTGACGGTGCGGTGAATTCAGCGCCTGACCTGCGGAAATACCCCGAATGGCCTCATAGCCTGACGTGCGGGACCGGCGGGCGGCGGCAAGGCCGCCAGGTGCCTGGCCGCCAGGCCGCCAGGCCGCCGGGCTGTCGGGGGAGACAGGAGCTCGATCGACATGCGGGACCGTGACCGTTGCACCGCGACAGTCATGGGCGGAGGCCGTGGCTACGCCGTCCACCGGTGTGGCAAGCGGGCACTCGCCAGCGACCCGGACGGTCTGTGCCGCAGCCACCGCCTCCAGCAGGAGGGGGTTCCGGACACACCCCACGACGAGGACCGCTGGCGGACGAGTCGGGAGCTCGAAGGACGCCTGCTCGAGCTGTCCCGGCACCTGGCGACCTTCTACCGCCTGCCCGTCGAGCTCGAGTACGACGAGGCGGGGGCACCACGGGCCTGCACCGGCCGCATCGTCGTGAACCCGGAGGACCTGCTGAGAACGCTGCAGGCACAGGACCTCATGCCGCGCCGCCAGCTCTGAGCGGCGCTGCTGGCGCCAACCGCCGCTGCCGGTGCCGGCTGCCGTGCTGGCTGTCGCCGGGGTGGCCAGCCGGCCGCCGCGAGGGCCGGGCCGGCGGGCCACGCTGATCCCGGCTCTCGCGGACCGATTCTCAGAAGCCAGGCGGGGGGCTGCCCGACGGCGAGCCCGTCGGGCCCCCGGTCTGCGTGGACGGCGCATCCGGGCTGCGGGTCACCGGCGGCGTGCTCGCGGGCGTGGTGGCCGGCGTCGACGGCGGCGACACCTTGACCGGCGGGGTCGTCTCCGGCGGGGGCTCGTTGATCGGCGGCTGGGTCGCCTCCGGGGTGGGAGTCGTCGTCCGCCGCGGGCGATAGGTCGACCGCGTCTGTGTCGGCGTCGGCTCGACGGTCGCCTCGTCGGTGGCCGGAGCGAGGATTCCCTGCGCGGGTGTGGCCGACGGCGATGGCGTGACGTTGTCGACGTCGGTTCCCTGCGCCGGGTCCTTGCCGCCGGTGAGCAGCACGGTCAGCAGGATCGCGAGACCCGCCAGGGCGGCCGCCGCTCCGCCGGCGATGATCACGACGAGTGGGGGCCGGCGTCCCGAGCCGGCGCCGCGGCCCGTCTCGCCGCGATGATCGCCGCGACCGGTGGACGACGCGCGGTGGGAGACCGGCGCGCGACCGGTGCGATCGCCGCGCTCACGGTCGCGTGCGGCATCCCGATCCAGGCTCAGCAGCCCGGCGGCCAGGTTCGCGTCATCCTGGTCGAACAGGTCCGGCGCCGGAGCCAGCGGCCCGATCTGGGTGAGATCGTCATGCGGGCCGGTGGACGCGGTCGGGTTCGGGCCGCTGACCGGGGAGAGACCGACCGCCGTCAGCTCGTCGTCGCCTCCGGGCAGGCCTGGAACCGACGGCACGGGGGTGATCTCGTGGCCGGCCGGCAGCCGGTCGGTCACGCCGATGTCTGCCGCCGGAGCCGCCTGCTGCTCCCCCTGGGGCGGGAAGGACGGAGCGGACGGAGCGGACAGGTTCTCCAGGCCGTCATCGGAGGCGACGAGGTCGTCGGACGGCTCGGCCGGGCGGCTGCGCGGATTCGTCACGACCGCCGGGACGGGCGTGGCGTTACGCGCGATCGGCGTCAGCCGGCGGCGGATCTCCTCGACGTCCGGGCGGAGCTCCGCGGGGCGGTCGAGCAGATCGGTGAGCAGCCCGCGCAGCGGTCCGGCCAGACGGAACGGCCGGCGGCGGCCCTCGACCACCGCACTCAGCACGGCGTAGGTCTCCGGACCCTCGAAGGGCGGGCAGCCCTCGACCGCGGAGTAAAGGGTCGCGCCCAGGCCCCACAGGTCGCTCGCCGGCGTACCGGACGAACCGCGGACCCGCTCGGGGGCGATGTAGGCCGGGGAACCGACGAGCGCGCCGGTGCCGGTCAGTGTGACGTCGCCCTCGGTCGCCGCGATGCCGAAGTCGGTGAGCCGGACCCGGTTGTCCCGCCCGAGCAGCACGTTGCCCGGCTTCACGTCACGGTGCAGCACACCGGCCGAATGCGCCGCCGCCAGCGCGTCGGCCAGCGCGAGACCGATCGCCGCGACCTGGTCGAAGGGCAGCGGACCGTGGTTCTTGATGGTGTCACCGAGGCTGTCCGCGTCGATGAGCTCCATGATGATCCAGTGCCGCTCATGCTCCTCGACGACGTCGAAGACGGAGACGATCGCCGGGCTGTGCAACCTGGCCAGCGCCCGTGCCTCGCGTAGCACGCGGGCTCGGATCGCATCCCGCTCCGCCTGCGCGCCAGCCATCGGCACGAGAATTTCCTTGATGGCGACAGGACGCTGCAGCAGCTCATCTTCGCCGCGCCACACGACGCCGGCACCGCCGCGCCCGATGGGGGCGTCAAGGCGGTAGCGCTGCGCTACGTAGCGCGGTGTGCCGTGCCGAGAGGTATCCGGGGGCACGCTCGCCGATCTGGCCATCGATTCAAGTCTGACAGACGAATTGATCGGAGCACACGCTACCCCGCTCGTCAGGCGGACGGAATCCGGACACCGGGCAACTCACGACGCCGGCCTGAACGTCGAGAAGAGCTGCTGCATGAGCGGCTGGTTCGTCGCCCACAGCTCCTCGGGCGTGTGCCAGTACAGAGCGTAGCCATGCCCGTTTCGCACTGCGCCACGGTTGAGCACATGCACCGTCCCCCCACCACTGGAGGTGTAGGTGAACTCCCAGTCGGCCTGCCGTGCGCCGTCAGCCCCGTCGCCCGGTTCGATCCGTACCCGCTGGTAGTCCCTCACCTGGTCTCGAAAGCTTGTCTCGTTCCGGCGCCAGTCCTCGATGGCCGAGGTGTTCGCCGTCGCGATACTTCCGATGCGCATGAAAGTACCAGTCTCAGTATCCACGAAGTCCATGTTCCCCGTGCCTCCGCGGCCCGGCCGGCTTTCCCACGTCGCCGGGTAGGCGATCGACCACCCGCTCGGGTCGGTGTAGCCGACCCAGCCGGCGGCCGGAACGACCGGGGTGGAATCGGTCGCGACGGCGCCTCCCGCCGCGACGGCTGCGGCCCGCGGATCGACCGTCGAGGTCGGAGCGGGTGCGGACCCGGAATCCTCGTCCGTGCCGCCGCCGCGGGCGACGAGGATGGCGATCACCGCGCAGACAACGACCAGCGTGGTCGCGACCAGCATCACAGTGCGCCGCCGGGGGCCCGTCCGTGTCGCCGTGCCCGTTTCCGCGGGAGAGCTCGCGGCCGTCTCCCTGGCCGCGGCTCCAGGCCCGGACCCGGCCGAAGCCGCGGCTGTGTCGGCGGCCGTGCTCGTGTCCGGGGGTGCTGCCGTGGCCCTGGGTTCGAGGGCCCTCGGCTTCACGGCGACTGTCGCGTCCACGCTCGCGGCCGGAACCGCACCGGAGGCCGGAACCGCACCGGAGGCTGGGGCCGTCGTGGCCGGCGTCCCGCGGGGGCCCTCGGGCGCCGAGGAAATGACCGGTGCCGGTGCGGCGGAGGGCGCGAAGATCACAGCCGTGGAGTCGGCCGGGGCGGCCGTCACCGTGGCGGCGGGCGGGGTGGCCGCGGCTGCGGCGGTGTCAGCCGCCGGAGCCTGCTGGGAGGCCTGTTGCACCCGTGCCGGTATCCCGCCGAGTGCCCGCATGCGTTCGAGTCCGCGCAGCCGGTCGGTCTGGCGTGTCCTGTCCGCGTCGCGGTTGCGGTCGGGTGCGGCGGCGCGCAGCCGGTCCATCGCACGGACCCGTTCCAGGCGGCTCGCGAACCGGGACGGCGACGGCGGCCCATCCCCACGAGGCCGCAGCACGGTCGTCTCCGACCCCGCGACCGCAGGGCCTCCAGCCGTGCCAGGAGCACCAGCCGTGCCAGGAGCGCCAGCCGTGCCAGGAGCACCAGTCGTGCCAGGAGCGGCGACAGCTGGCGGGGGCACGGCGGCGCCGGCCGTCGGCCGGCTGGTCAGCACGGTCTCCTCCGCTGCCCCGAGGACCATCGTCGGCGCCGGCTCCGGCCGTGGTGCGAGGGCGGCCGCGACCCCCGGCGGCGGTGGGGTGGCGGTCGACACCGGCGGGCGGGCCGGGCGGCTGCGGGTGCGATGCGGGCGGCCGCGCTCCTCCTGCTCCAGGATCTCGCGCATCCGTGCGCGCACCGTGGCCAGGCTCGGGCGATGAGCCTCGCTCGGGGCCATCAGCTCGTCGATGACCGGCGAGAGCCGCCCGGCGGCCTGGAAGGGCCGGCGGCGGCCCTGCACCACCGCCGCGAGCACGGCGATCGGATCGCCACCGGGAAACGGGGAGGCACCCTCGACACTGGTGAACAGGGTGGCGCCGAGCCCCCAGCGGTCACTCGCGGCCGTCCCGGCGTCGCCGCGGGCGCGCTCGGGTGACAGGTAGGCGGGTGAGCCCAGGACCATCCCGGTGGTGGTCAGCCGGGGGTCGCCGTGGCTGACGGCGATGCCGAAGTCGGTGAGCCGTGCCCGCTGATCGCCGGTCACGAGCACGTTGCTCGGCTTGACGTCGCGGTGGACTATGCCCAGCCGATGCGCCGCCTCCAGGGCGTAGGCGAGACTGATCCCGATCCGGCAGACCTCGGCGACGCTCAGCGCCCCGCGCTCATCGATGATCTTCGACAGGGCCTGCCCGTCGACGAGCTCCATCACGATCCACGGCAGGTCGCCCTCGGAGATGACGTCGAGCACCGCCACCGCGCCCGGGTGATGCAGCCGGCCCGCGGCGCGGGCCTCGCGCAGCACCCGTTCCCGGGCGAGCTCCCGCTCCTGTTCGCTGCCGTCGGTGGGTAGCAGCACCTCCTTGACGGCCACCTGCCGGCGCAGCAGCTCGTCCGTCGCGCGGTGCACGACACCGAAGCCGCCACGGCCGATCACACCGTCGAGCCGGTACCGGCGCCCGATGAGCACGCGTGGAGCGGCTGGATCGGGAGCGTCACGGCGCTCGCCTGGCATCGGCAGTCCTCTCCGCTCGGCGCTCCATCATCCCCATGGGATCACACCCGGTACACCTCCCGTCAGTGGGGCATGCTGGTCGGGGCCCGGTGCGGCCCGGTCCAGGCCGGCTCGGCGGGTCCCGACCAGCCCGCCCTGGCCCGGCCCGGGCCGACGGCGACCCGGCTCGGCCACGGTGCCGACCGGGTCAGGAGACCGACCAACCCGGGAGGGGATCGTGGACGACAGCGTCTGGCTACGGCTGCGCGACGAGGCCGTGAAGGCCGCGCAGTACGCCTATGCGCCCTACTCGGGCCTTCAGGTGGGTGCCGCCGCGGTGGTCGATGACGGCCGTGTCGTGGTCGGCTGCAACGTCGAGAATGCATCGTATGGCCTGACCCTGTGTGCCGAATGTGGACTCGTGTCGGCGCTGCGGGCGAGTGGTGGCGGGCGTCTCGTCGCCTTCGTGTGCGTGAACGCGGCCGGCGCGCTGCTCGCGCCCTGCGGGCGTTGCCGCCAGCTGCTCCACGAGCACGGCGGCCCGCAGCTGTTGGTCACCACGGCCGGTGGGGTGCGGACGCTGGCCGAGCTGCTCCCCGACGCCTTCGGCCCCGACGCCCTCCCGCCCGACGCCCTCCCGCCCACGGCCACGGTGTCCGCTGCCGGGCCGGGCACGGAGCCGGTGGCATGAGCGCCTTCGATGTGGTCGACCTCATCCGCGCCAAGCGGGACGGCGCGGCGTTGCCCGGGGACGCGATCGCCTGGCTGCTCGACAGCTACACCGGCGGCCGGGTCGCCGACGAGCAGATGGCCGCCTACCTGATGGCCGTGTGCTGGCACGGCATGACCGAGGACGAGCTGGATCACTGGACCGCCGCGATGATCGCCAGCGGCGAGCGCCTCGACCTGACCGGGCTGCCCCGGCCGACCGTGGACAAGCACTCGACCGGAGGCGTCGGCGACAAGGTCTCCCTGGTGCTCGTCCCGCTGGTGGTGGCGTGCGGGGCGGCCGTCCCGCAGGCCGCGGGACGCGGGCTCGGGTACACCGGCGGCACTCTCGACAAGATGGAGGCGATCCCGGGCTGGCGCGCGGATCTCGACGCCGGGCGGATGCGGCGGATCCTCGCCGAGGTCGGCGGTGTGATCTGTGCCGCCGGGGCCGGCCTGGCCCCGGCCGATCGCCGGCTCTACGCGCTGCGTGACGTCACCGGCACCGTCGAGTCGATCCCGCTGATCGCCTCCTCGATCATGAGCAAGAAGATCGCCGAGGGCACCTCGGCCCTGGTGCTGGATGTCAAGGTCGGCAGCGGCGCGTTCATGACCTCGGTCGACGACGCGCACGAGCTGGCCCGCACCATGGTCCGGCTCGGCACCCGCGCCGGGGTCCGGACGGAGGCCCTGATCACGGCGATGGACACCCCGCTGGGCCGCACCGCCGGCAACGGCCCCGAGGTGGCCGAGGCTGTCGAGACGCTGCGCGGCGGCGGGCCCGCCGACCTCGCCGAGATCACGGTCGCGTTGGCGAGGATCATGCTCGACCTGGCCGGCCTCGGTCCGGGTTCGTCGGGCTCTTCGGGCTCGTCGGCACCGGACCCGGCGGCGGTGCTGGCCTCCGGGGCCGCCCACGAGGTGTGGCGCGCGATGGTGACCGCGCAGGGCGGTGATCCGGACGCGGCGCTGCCCACGCCCGCGTTCACCCAGGTCGTGCCCGCTCCGGCCAGTGGCTTCCTCAGCCGGCTCGAAGCCCGTGCCGTGGGTGTCGCCGCCTGGCGGCTGGGCGCCGGGCGGGCCCGCAAGGAGGACGCGGTCGCGCCCGCGGCGGGTCTTCGCTGGTTCGCCGGGGTGGGGGAGGAGGTCAGGGCCGGAGAACCGCTGATCGAGCTCTACAGCGACGACGAGTCGACGTTCCCGCGCGCCGTCGAGGCGCTGGCCGGCGCAGTCTCCGTCACCAGGACCCGGCCCGCCTCCGCACCTCTCGTGCTGGCTCATATCCGCTGACCCGGCGACCGGCTGACCGGTTGACCGGCCGGCGGACCGACCGGTTGGCAGGCGGCCTCGCGAACCCGCTGGCCGGCGGCCTGCGGTGTCGCCGCCGCGCTGGCCGGGACTCGCCGAGGCCGCCACGACGGCCGGCCGCGCGGTGCGGACTAACGTGGCGACAAGGGACTCGCGGGCCGGACGACGAACCGGCAGACCGGGTCCGAAGGCCAGGTCCGGCGGATGAGGCCGGCGGGTGGGGGCGAGGTGGTGGGTGTGATCACCGAATCCGAGATCCGGCGGGCGCCGAAGGTCCTGCTCCACGATCATCTGGATGGCGGGCTGCGGCCCGAGACCATCGTCGAGCTGGCGGACGCCACGGGCTACGGCGGCCTGCCGACCACGGACGTCGACAAGCTCCGGACCTGGTTGCGCGGCGGCGCCCACACCGGGTCCCTGGTGCGCTACCTGGAGACGTTCAGTCACACGGTGGGCGTCATGCAGACGGCGGACGCGCTGGCCCGGGTCGCGCGTGAGTGCGCCGAGGACCTGGCCGCCGACGGTGTCGTCTACGCCGAGGTCCGGTTCGCCCCCGAGCTGCACGTCGGGCGGGGCCTCTCGCTCGACGACGTCGTCGAAGCCGTGCTGGACGGTTTCCGCGTCGGCTCCGCCGGAACCGGTCTGCACATCCGGGCGCTGCTGACCGCGATGCGTCACCAGGCCCGCTCGCTGGAGATCGCGGAGCTGGCCGTGCGCTGGCGGGAGGCCGGCGTGGTCGGCTTCGACATCGCCGGAGCGGAGGCGGGCAACCCGCCGACCCGGCACCTCGACGCCTTCCAGTACATGCAGCGCGCGAACGGCCACTTCACGATCCACGCCGGGGAGGCCTTCGGGCTTCCGTCCATCTGGGAGGCGCTGCAGTGGTGCAACGCCGACCGGCTCGGGCACGGCGTGCGCATCGTCGACGACATCACGGTCGACCCCGACGGCAACGCGACGCTGGGCGATCTGGCCAGCTTCGTACGGGACGTCCGTGTTCCGCTCGAGATGTGCCCGTCGTCGAACGTGCACACGGGGGCGGCGCCGAGCCTGGACCGCCACCCGATCGGCCTGCTGCGCGACCTGCGGTTCCGGGTGACGGTGAACACCGACAACCGGCTGATGAGCGGTGTCACGCTGTCCAGCGAGTTCGCCGCCCTGGCCGAGACGTTCGGGTACGGCTGGCCGGACATCAGCTGGCTGACCATCAACGCGATGAAGTCGGCGTTCCTGCCGTTCGACCAGCGCCTCGCGCTGATCAACGACGTCATCAAGCCCGGTTTCGACGCGCTGATCCCGCCGGGCGCACCTGGGGCCTGACCGGGCGGGCAGCGGCGCCCGGCCGGCGTGACCTGGGTGCCTGACGGGCGTGACCTGGATGTCCGGCCGGGCGTGAGATGGTGGCGGCTATGGCTGATGACCCGGTCCGTGGTGCCGTCGCGGGCCCGGACGGTGCGCTCCGCTGCCCGTGGGCGCTGTCGACTCCGCTGTACATCGACTACCACGACACGGAGTGGGGCCGGCCGGTCCGGGACACCGTCGGCCTGTTCGAGCGGATCACGCTGGAAGCGTTCCAGTCCGGGCTGTCGTGGCTGACGATCCTGCGCAAGCGGCCGGCGTTCCGGGCGGCCTTCGCCGGGTTCGACCCCGCCGCCGTCGCGGCGTTCGACGACCAGCAGGTCACGGAGCTGCTCGCGGACGCCGGCATCGTCCGGAACCGTCGCAAGATCGAGGCGACGATCGTGAACGCCCGCGCCGTGCTCGCCCTGGACGAACCGTTGGAGGACATCGTGTGGTCCTTCGCGCCGTCGTCGCCGGGCACGGCTCCGCGGACGCTCGCCGACGTCCCCGCCGTGACCGCCGAGTCGAAGGCCCTGGCCAAGGCGTTGCGTACGCGGGGCTTCGTCTTCCTCGGCCCGACCACCGCGTACGCGCTGATGCAGGCCTGCGGGCTGGTGGACGATCACCTCGACGGCTGCGTGGCGCGCGGTATGACGGGCTGAGGCCGGCACCGCTTGAAGATCATGGGATTTTGGTCGTCCTGACGACCAGGATCCTCACCTCCTGCTCGGCGACAGTCGTCGGGCGGCGGCAGTCGTCGGGCGGGCGTCAGGTCATCCAGCTCCGCGGGCCGAAGGTCTGCACGGAGCGGGCCGCGACCCGGGAGGCCTCGCCGAGCGAGGAGACCAGCTCGTCGGTCGCGATCGCGCCGTGGGCCATCATCCAGGCGAAGGCGCCGTGGAAGATGTCGCCCGCGCCCAGGGTGTCCCGGGCGGTGACCACGGGTGGCAGCACGTAGCCGCGCCGGTCCTTCGTCGCCCAGCGAATCGGGCCCGGCCCGTCCGTGACGGCGACGAAGAAGGGGCCGTAGTGCAACAGCAGGTCCAGGATGTCCGCGCCGGGGTCGAAGCCGGGCGGTCGGAACGCGGTGGAGCAGATCACCACGTCGACCAGCGGCAGGATCCGCTCGGTGCCCGGCTTCCAGCTCCCGCCGTCGAGCAGGACCGGCGGCCCGCCGCGCCGTAGCGACCGGAGCAGGCCGATCGCGGCGTCCACCTGGTGGCCGTCGACGAGCACGACGTCGGCGTCGGCGACGGCGGCCGCGGCGGCGGTGTTCGCCGTGCACCGCGGCACCATCCCGTGCGTCGAGGCCACCGCGCGCTCGCCGGTCACGGAGGTGACCATGACCGCCGACATCGGCAGGGCGAACGAGCTTCCCGGGCCGGCCGGGCCGCTGCCGACGGTCCCGGGCACGCCGCCGTCGCCGGTCGTGGCGGTGTTCACGGCGGCGGCGCGACCGCGCCCGAAAGAGCCGGCCTGGCCCGGGACGACCAGGCCGCCGTTCTCGACAGCACCGGGATGACCGGTGCCGGTGACCTTGGTGCGCATGACGGCTCCGGTGGTGGCGGGCGGGCCGTACTTGGCCCGGATGCCGCCCGCACGGGTTCCAGGCGGCAGATGCGGCGCTCCGACCTGGCCCAGGTGCTGGCCGGTTCCGCCGGGCCCGCCGGCCGGGTCGCCGGCGGTCTGCTCGGGCACCAGCTCGAGGTGGCGGATCCGGTGGCGGGTGAGATCCGCGTGCACCAGCGCGGCCGCGGGGGAGGTGCCGATCGCGCTCACCAGGCAGGGGCGCCCGCCGAGGTACGCGAACGTCACCGCCGCGTTCGTCGCGGGGCCGCCCGCATTCATGGCGAAATCCCGGGCCACGCACTTCTCGTCGGCGCCTGGCAGCTGATCGACGAGGTAGACCGAATCAAGCGTCGTCAGGCCGACGAAGACGCCTTTCATGCGCCCATTATCCGGCCTGCGCCGGAGTGACAGGCCTGTTCAGGCGGGGGTGTCGAACCCGGCGAACAGGTCGCGAGGCCGCAGGACCCGGGCCGCTTCCGTGATGGAACCGGACAAGGAGGGATAGATCGAGAAGGTGTGTGCGATCTGGTCCACGGTGAGACCGTTCTCCACCGCGATGGAAATTGAGAGGATTAGTTCACTTGCACGCGGAGCGACGATGACGCCACCGAGCACGCTGCCACTTCCGGGCCGACAGAACAACTTCACGAAACCATCCGATATCCCCATCATCTTCGCTCGGGGATTGCGGGCCAGTGGCACCGTGGTGACCTCGGCGGCGATCGCGCCGGAGTCCTTCATCCGCTGCGTCACGCCCACCGTGGCGATCTCGGGCTCGGTGAAGATGTTCGAGGAGACGGTGCCCAGCCGCAGCGGGGTGACCGCCTCGCCCAGCGCGTGCCACATCGCGATGCGCCCCTGCATGGCCGCCACCGAGGCCAGCGGGAGCACGCCGGTGCAGTCACCGGCCGCGTACACGCCGGGAACCGACGTCCGTGACATGCGGTCGACCACGATGTGGCCACCCGAGCCGAGGCGCACGCCGACCTCGGTGAGCCCGAGGCTCTTCGTCCGCGGCACCGAGCCCACCGCCATCAGGGCGTGGCTGCCGGTCACGGCCCTGCCGTCGGTCAGCTCCACGAGCACACCGTCACCGATCCGACGCACGGACGCGGCCCGGGAACGGTTGAGCACCTGGATGCCACGACGGACGAAGACGTCCTCGATGACACGGGCGGCGTCGGAGTCCTCACCGGGCAGCACCCGCTCGCGGGAGGACACCAGGGTCACCTCCGCGCCCAGCGCGCGGTAGGCGCTCGCGAACTCGGCGCCGGTCACCCCGGAGCCCACGACCACCAGGTGCTCCGGAATCTCCTTCAGGTCGTACAGGTGGCGCCAGGTGAGGATGCGCTCGCCGTCCGGCTCGCAGCCGGGGACCTCGCGCGGTGAGGCACCGGTCGCGACCAGCACGACGTCGCCGACGAACGTCTCACCGTCCGCGGTCTCGACGGCGTGCGGGCCGACCAGCCGCCCGGTGCTGTGCACCACGTGGACGTGCTCGCGCTCGAGGTGGTGGCGGATGTCGGCGGACTGCGCCAGGGCCAGCGCCCGCACCCGCTCGTTGACCTGCTCGGGATCCACCGACACCACGTCGGGCGGGGTGAGGTGCGGCGGCTCGGTCAGCTCCCAGCTGCCGACCTCGGCACCGGGGTCGGCATGCGGACGGACCCCGAGCGCCGGTGCCATCGCGAAGTTCGTCATCGTCTCCGAGGTCGCGATGAGAGCCTTGGACGGGACGCAGTCGGTCAGGACGCAGGCGCCGCCGATGCCGTCGGAGTCGATCACGGTCACCGTGGCGCCTAGCGACGCGGCGACCAGGGCTGCCTCGTAGCCCCCCGGCCCGCCGCCGAGGATGACGATTCGCGTCACGTGAGGTCCTCCCTGAGCTCGCGGTACCCCTCTAGTTTGCCCCTCTTCCGACGTCCCTCTCGTTCCGGTTCGGTCGGCTCCGTAGTATCTCCACCGACGTCGGACGACCTGATGTGACGTCGGTTCATCCCGTGACCCACCCCCGTGACGCCGGCGGCCTCTCCCGGCGTGGCAGCACCCCGCGCGGACACACCTGGCGGGGAGATCGGAAGACTCCGACGATGACGAAGTACGCCGCCTACGCGAGCAACCTCGATCCGACGCACATGAAGGAACGTGCGCCGCACTCCCCGGTGATCGGTACCGGGTGGATCAGGGGTTGGCGCCTGACCTTCGGCGGTGAGAACGTCGGCTGGGATGGCGCGCTCTCGACCATCGTCGAGGCGCCGGGCTCCCACGTGTACGTGCTCCTCTACGACCTCGATCGTTACGATCTGGAGCGTCTCGATGTCTGGGAGGGGGCGGACACCGGCCTCTACACCCGGATCCGGGTGCGGGTGTCCACCCTGGACGGTGAGAGCCTGGCCTGGACGTACGTCCTGAACGCCTACGAGGGCGGGCTGCCGTCACGCAATCACGTCGACAAGATCGCCGATGCCGCGGAGAAGGCGGGCGCGCCGTCCGAATACGTCTCCGAGCTGCGGAGCCGCCCGATCGCATGACCCATGGCGGCTACCGGCACCAGCCGCCTACCGGCGCTGGCGCCAGCCACTGACCGGTGGCCGGCACCAGCGGGCTACCGGTGCCGGCCCGGGCCCGCCGTGGCGGGCCCGGGAGCCGCTCAGGTGAGGGGTTCCTCCATGCTCGCCGGGTCGGTGTAGCGGTCGAGCAGCTCGCACGCCGCGGTGGAGAGAAATCGCACACCGACGCCGATGGCCTGTTCGTCCACGTCGAAGCTGCCCTGGTGCAGGTCGTAGGTGGGGCCACCGGGGGTGCGGGTGCCGAGCCGGGCGAGGGCACCGGGCACATGGGTGAGATACCAGCCGAAGTCCTCACCGCCCAGCGACTGGGCGACCGACGTCGCCGCCTCGTGCCCGAACACCGCGTCGACGACCGCGCCGAACGCGTCTACGACGGCGGCGTTGTTGACCACCGGGGGAACGCCGCGGACGTAGTCGATGGCGATCTGCGCCCCGTAGGGCGCGACGATCTGCTCGGCGAGCCGCTCGAGCAGCTCCGGGGTCTCCTCCCAGGTCTCGCGGGACAGCGTGCGGATCGTCCCCCGCAGCTTGCCGGTGCGCGGGATGGCGTTGGCGACCGTGCCGGCCTGCACCAGGCCCCAGACCAGCGACAACGCCGACCGTGGATCGACCCGCCGGGAGAGCGCGGCGGGCAGGTCGACGGCGAGCCGGGTCAGTGTGTAGACCAGATCCACCGTGTTCTGCGGGCGTGAGGTGTGGCCGCCCGGCCCCGCCAGTGTGATCTCCACCGCGTCCGCGGCCGAGGTGATCGGGCCGGAGCGCAGCCCGATCATGCCCGCGTCGAGCGCCGGGTCGCAGTGCATGGTGATCGCGGCGGTCACCGGCTTGAGGACACCGGCGTCGATCACATCCAGCGCACCCCCGGGAATGGTCTCCTCCGCCGGCTGGAACAGCAGGCGGACGGTACCGGGCAGCGGGTGCGTCCGGGCGTAGGCGGCGAGGGCGAGGCCGGCCCCGAGGGTGACCGTCGTGTGGACGTCGTGGCCGCACGCGTGCGCGATGCCGGGCACCGTCGACCGGTACGGGACGTCCTTGACGTCGGACAGCGGCAGCGCGTCCAGGTCGGCCCGCAGCATCACGACCGGGGCGTCGGCGTCCACCCCCGGGCCGATGTCGCACCACAGGCCTGGCACGTCGGGGAAGCGCTGCGGGCTCAGCCCGGCGGCGAGCAGACGTTCCTCCACCGCGCGGGTCGTACGGTGCTCCTGCCGGCCGAGCTCGGGGTGCGCGTGCAGATCACGGCGCAGCCGGATCAGGTCGTTCTCGTGCTCCGCCAGCCAGACCGCCGCGGCGGGCGCCATCGCCGCGGCGGTCCTGTGTGTCATGTCCGATGTCATCTACCGGGCCCAGGCCCTCCGCCGAATTCGTCGGCCAGCTACCCGGGGGTCACTGGCCGCCCCATGTTCATCTCGGCGAGCAGCGTATCGACCACGGCGGTAAGGTCTCCGCCGGCCCGCCGGGCCGCGGTCTCCTGGCGGGCGTGGCTGGCACCATCCGCCAGGATTCGGTGGACGTTGCCGAGCTCCTCGGCGCAGCCGAGCCGGCGGGCGACCGGGAGAAGGTCGTCGACGAGGTCCTCGATCTCGGTGCGCACCGGGCGGACCCCGCCGTGGTCATCCACGACGATCTCGGCGTCGAGCCCGTAGCGGGCGGCCCGCCACTTGTTCTCCTGAACCACCCAACGGTGCGGCGCCGGCAGTGTGTAACCACGGTCGAGCTGGGTGTTCATCCGGTCGACGAGGCACTGGGCCAGGGCCGCGACCGCCCCGATCTCCATCAGGGTCGGCAGGCCGTCACAGATGCGCAGCTCCACCGTGCCGAAGTTCGGGTGTGGGCGGATATCCCACCACACCTCACGGATCGTCTCGATCGTCCCGGACGTGACCAGGGTCTCCATGAACTGCTCGAAGGCGGCCCAGTCGTGCAGCGGATACGGCAGCCCGGCGGTCGGCAGGCTCTCGAAGATCTGGGAGCGTGATGACGCGAGCCCGGTGTGCGTGCCCTTCCAGTACGGCGACGACGCCGACAGGGCGAGAAAATGCGGAATGTACGACATCAGGGCGTTCACGATCGGCATCGCCTTCGCCGGCGAGCGGACACCCACGTGTACGTGCACCCCGAAGATGAGCAGCCGGCGGGCCAGCCACTGCATCTGCGCCACCAGCCGGCTGTAGCGGTCGTCGGTGGTTATCCGCTGCGTCGTGTAGTCGCTGAACGGATGAGTTCCGGAGCACATCAGGCCGAGGCCGCGCCGTTCCGCCAGGTCACGCAGCGGGTCGACGGTTCCACTCAGGTCCGCGAGCGCCTCCGGGACGGATCCGCACACCCCGGTGATCACTTCGATCGTGGACTCGAAGAGTTCGTGCTTGGCCTTCGCCGCCGCTTCCTCGCCGACCTTCCCGCGCAGGTCCTCGAGGATCTCGGTCGCGCCGCAACGCAGATGGCGGCTCTGCAGGTCGACGAGTTCCAGCTCCCACTCGATTCCCAGGCTAGAACTCGGCGACGAAACGAAGGGAATGTGCACCGCGGCTCCTCCGGGTGAGCGGGCACGCCGGTGGGCGAACCCGGAACTCGGGCAGCGAGCTCTCCGGGCTGGTTACCCAGACCGCGCGGCCGTATCCCCGCCGACGATGGCGGAAGGGGCCACTTTGTTGGCCCCCGCCGGACCGTGCGCACGCCAGTTCCCGGATCAGCTCCAACTCGGAGTCATATTAAGGTCACATTTCGTGCTTTGCATAGAAGGAATTTCGGACCCATCGCCTTTTTTGCGTCACGACATGATGAGACGTTCGAGGTCGTCGCCGTGGTGCGGGCGAGCGACCGTGACGAGAAAGGGGGTCCGAAGGGGGTGCGGAGGGGAAGGGTGAGGGGCGCGCGGCAGCCGCGGGTGTACGGCAGCCGCGGCAGCCGCACACCCGCGGCGGCGTCAGGAGGCCGCGGCGGGGCGCGGCGAGGGCGCGGCCTGCGGCACGACCACCCGGATACCGAGCTCCCGTAGCTGCCGCTCGTCGACGGTGGTCGGCGCGCCCGTCATCGGGTCCAGCCCGGACTGGGTCTTCGGGAAGGCGATGACCTCGCGGATGTTGTCCTCGCCCGCGAGGATCGCGACGAGGCGGTCGATACCGAACGCGAAACCGCCGTGCGGCGGAGCGCCGTACCCGAACGGGGTCAGGAAGAACCCGAACCGCTGCTGCGCCTCGTCGGGTGAGATGCCGAGCAGGCCGAAGATCCGCTGCTGCAGCTCGCTCTCGTGGATCCGGATCGACCCCGAACCCAGCTCCCACCCGTTCAGGACCAGGTCGTAGGCAAGGCTGCGGACGGCCAGCGGGTCCGACTCCATCTTCTCGACGTCGCTGGGATGCGGCCGGGTGAACGGGTGATGCCCGGGCTTCGGCCGCCCGGTGGCGGCGTCCACGCCGACGAACAGCGGGAAGTCCACGACCCAGACGAAGCGCAGCTCACCCTCGCCCGCGGGCGGGCGCCCCAGGTCGTTGCGCAGCTGGCCCAGCACCTCGCAGGCCGTCTCCCACTCGTCCGCGACGAGCAGGAGCAGGTCGCCTTCCTGGGCCTGCGTCGCGGTGACGATCGCGGCGAGCTCCTCGGCGGAGAGGAACTTGGCGACCGGAGACTCCAGCGCGCCGGCGGCGGCGACCCGCATCCACACCAGGCCCTTGGCACCCAGCTTCTTGGCACGGTCGGTCAGCGTGTCGAGCGCCTTGCGGTTGTGGGTGGCCGACCCACCGGGCACCCGGATGCCCTTGATCGCGGGAGCACCCGCGAAGGCCTTGAAACCACTGTTCCCGAAGATCGCGGTGAGCTCGACGAGCTCCATCCCGAAACGCAGGTCCGGCTTGTCGACACCGAACCGGTTCATGGCGTCGTGCCAGGTCAGCCGCTCGATCGGGGGCATCGCCCGCCCGGAGCCCGCGACGGCGGCCCCGGCCGCGGCCAGCACGGCCGAGGAGACCACGCCAAGGACATCGTCCACGTCGACGAAGCTCATCTCCAGGTCGAGCTGGGTGAACTCGTACTGGCGGTCGGCGCGCAGGTCCTCGTCCCGCAGGCAGCGGGCGAGCTGGAAGTACCGGTCCATCCCACCGACCATCAGCAGCTGCTTGAACAGCTGGGGCGACTGCGGCAGGGCGTAGAAGCTGCCCGGGAACTGCCGGGACGGGACCACGAACTCGCGGGCGCCCTCCGGCGTCGACGGCATCAGCAGCGGCGTCTCCACCTCGACGAAGCCGCTGTCGGCGAACGCGGAGCGCAGGGCGCCGAGCACGGCCGAGCGGGTGCGCAGGTTGCGCTGCATCCGCTCGCGGCGCAGGTCGAGGTAGCGGTAGGCGAGCCGGGTGCCCTCCTCGACGGAGTCGGCCCGGTCGTCGAGCGGGAACGGCGGCGGCGTCGCGGTGGAGAGCACCTCGACCGAACAGTCCGTCAGCTCGACGTCACCCGTCGCCAGTCCAGGGTTGGCGGTGCCCTCGGGCCGGACGGAGACGGTGCCGGTGATTCGCAGGACGTACTCGGAGCGGGCGTCGACCGAGCCGTCGACGACGCACTGCAACAGCCCGGAATGGTCCCGCAGGTCGACGAACATCAGCGACTGGCCGTGCTGGCGCCGGTGGGCGACCCACCCGCACACCGTGACCCGCTGGCCGGCATTGTCCAGCCGCAGATCGCCGCACAGGTGGGTACGCATCGCCGTGCTGTGCGTTCCGGGCGTGCTGGAGGCTGTCGACATTGCCATCCGTCCTGTATCACTGCGTGCCGCTGTCACTGGGTGCCGCTGTCACGACACCACGAATCAGAGGAATCCTGTATCTCGAGATACGTGATGCCTGCCGGCGACCCTATCGGAAGGACGCCCGTTGATCGGCCGCGCGGCGGCCTCAGCGGCGCAGGGCCCGGATGAAACGCGCCGCCTCGGCGCGCATCCGGTTCGGGATTCGCAGGATCTGACGCCCGCTGGGCGTTGTGAGCTCCACCACGATCACCTCGCCGTGGCGCAGGCCGCGGGACGCGGACACATCGCGCCGGTCGAGCGAGACGTCGAACCAGTCACCTTCGCGGGGGAACGGCGCGACCACGAGAAGGCGCCGCGTCGTCAGCAGAATCCAGCGCGACATTCCGAGCCGATGCCCCATGAAACGCTCGGCCTTCGCGACGACACGCCCGCCACCTGCAGGATCGGTCATCCGGCCACGGAGCACGACCTCGATGAACTCGCCCTCTTCCAGAGGGACCCGAGGGGGCTTGCGGACAGCGGACACGAGCGCCACCCCTCCAGTGTGCTCCGCGTACGCCACGTCGTGGCGTGTAGTGGGCCACCCCGGTGTGGTCGGAGCGTGCCCGTACAGTCGCCTGGTGGCGGAACGTGGCAGCATCGGCGGGCAACCAGGGGCGGAGGCCGAGGCCTCGGCCGCCCGGCTGGCCGGTGTCACCGGGGTGGATCGGCATGACGTGGCAATCGTGCTGGGGTCGGGCTGGAGACCTGCCGCCGACGTCCTGGCGCGCGCCGGTGGGGACGTCATCGACATCCCCTTCTCCGACCTGGGCGGCTTTCCGGTGTCGGAGGTGTCCGGGCACACGCCCAAGGTCCGCTCCATCCAGGTCGGCGGAAAATGGCTGCTGGTCTTCCTCGGCCGGGTGCACCCCTACGAGGGCCATGACCTCACCAGGGTCGTGCACACCGTCCGCACCGCGCGTGCCGCGGGTGCCCGTACCGTGATCCTGACGAACGCGGCCGGCGGGCTCCGGTCGGACATGTACGTCGGCCAGCCGGTGCTGATCGCCGACCATCTCAACCTGACCGGCCGCTCCCCGCTGGTAGGCCCGCTGTTCACCGACCTCACCGACGCCTATTCGCCGCGGCTGCGCTCGCTCGCGCGCACCATCGAGCCCGGCCTGGCCGAAGGTGTCTACGCCGCGCTGCCCGGCCCCCACTACGAGACACCGGCGGAGATCCGCATGCTGCGCGGCCTCGGTGCCGATCTCGTCGGAATGTCCACGGTGCACGAGACGATCGCCGCCCGTGCCCTCGGGCTGGAGGTGCTGGCGCTGTCCCTGGTGTCGAACCTGGCCGCGGGGATGACCGGCACGCCGCTGAGCCACACCGAGGTGCTTGCCGCGGGTGCCGCCGCGGCCGAGCGGATGGGCTCGATCCTCGCGAAGATCGTCCCGTCGCTGTGACGCCCCGCTGCCGCGACGTCCCCTGCCGTGGCGTTGTGAAAGCGCGTTGAACCGCGAGCCGCCCGGACGGCCCGGCCGGCCCGGCGTGCCTGACCTGCCCGGACCGCTGGCGGCGCAGGTCGCCTCCTGGCTGCGCGGCGACCCGGACCCGGATGACCGGGCCGAACTGGCCCGGCTGGTCGCCGCGGGGGACGTCGAAACGGTTGCCGGCTGCTTCGCCGGCCCGCTGGCCTTCGGCACCGCCGGGCTGCGCGGGCCGCTGCGGCCCGGGCCCGCCGGTATGAACACCGCCGTGGTGCGCCGGACCACGGCCGGCCTCGCGCAGTGGCTGCGCGGCCGGGCCGGTGGGGCGGACCCGACGGTGGTCATCGGCTACGACGCGCGCCGGCGGAGCGACCGGTTCGCGCTCGACGCCGCGCGGGTGCTGGCCGGTGCCGGGGCGCGGGCGCTGCTGCTACCGGCACCCACGCCCACACCCGTGGTGGCCTTCGCGGTCCGCCACCTCGCCGCCGACGCCGGAATCGTCATCACGGCCAGCCACAATCCGGCCGCCGACAACGGCTACAAGGTGTATCTGGCCGGTTTCGGCGGGGGAACGCGCAGCGGGGAATCCGCCGGCGGGGGACCTGCCGGCAGGGGAACCGGCGCCGGGGATCCCGGGCATGGCGCCCAGCTCGTCACACCAGCCGACGCCGAGATCGAACACGCGATCGCGGCTGTCGGCCCGGCGGTGGACGTCCCTCTCGCCGACCACTGGCACCGCCTGGACGACTCGATCGTCGCCGCGTACGTCGAGGGCGCGGTGACCGCGGTCGGCGAGGTTGGCGCCGGTCCGGCTGGTGCTGCTGGAGGTCCGGCAGGTCCGGCCGATGCTGCCGGCGCTGCTGGTACGGCCCGTGGCGCTGGCGCTGGCGCGGCCCGGAACGCCGGTGCGCCGGACGTGGTGGGCGGCCCGCCGCCGCTGTGCGTCGCCTACACGCCGCTGCACGGGGTGGGGGCGGACGTGGTCGACGCGGTGTTCCGCCGGGCCGGTCTGGCCGCCCCCGTCGCCGTCGCCGACCAGCGTGAACCCGATCCGGCCTTCCCGACGGTGCCGTTCCCGAATCCGGAGGAGCCCGGCGCCCTGGACGCGGTCCTCACGCTCGGCGAGCGTCTGGGGGCCGACCTGGTGCTGGCGAACGACCCGGACGCCGATCGCTGCGCCGCCGCGGTCGGCCGCCGTGTCCTCACCGGGGACGAGGTCGGCCTGCTGCTCGCCGAGCAGGTGCTGCGGGAGCGGCCTGGACCGGTAGCCACCACCATCGTCAGCTCGTCGGCGCTGCGGGAGCTGGCGCGCCGGTACGGGGTGCCCTGCGTGGAGACACTGACCGGCTTCAAGTGGATCATGCGGGCGGATCCGCGACTGGCGTTCGGCTACGAGGAGGCCCTGGGCTACGCCGTCGCGCCCGACCTGGTCCGGGACAAGGACGGCATCACCGCCGCCCTGGCCCTGGCACACGCCGCGCTCCGTGCGAAGCGCGCCGGCCGGACGCTGCTCGACGTCCTGGACGACCTGTGCCGCCAGGTGGGCGTCTTCGCCACCGGTCAGGTCTCCGCCCGCTTCACCGACCTCGCCGCGATCGACGCGGTGATGGGCGCGCTGCGTGCGTCGCCGCCGTCGCACCTCGGCGGCCGGGCGGTCAGCGCGGTACGCGACCTGCTCGACGGACCCACCGGACCCACCGGCTCTGCCGGCTCCGCCGGACCTGCCGGACCTGCCGGACCTGCCGGCTCTGCCGGAGGTTCCGGGTCCGCCGGAAGCGTCGGGGCTGCCGGGCCGGACGGTGAAAGCCTGCCGGCCGCCGACGTGCTGATCTTTCATCTGGCCGGCGCCGCCCGCGTCGTCGCCCGCCCGAGCGGGACGGAACCCAAGCTCAAGCTCTATCTGCAGACCGTGGTGGGCCCGGCGGACATCGCGGCCATCGGGCTGCCCGCCGCCCGGCGGCGGGCCGAGTCCGAACTCGCGGCGCTGCGCGACGACCTCCGGGCACTGCTGCGGCTCTAGCGGCTTCAGCGCGACGGCAGCGCGCGGAGCCGCCTGACAACCCCGAGAGTTGAGGATATTGGTTGCCAGAGAGCCTGTCGCAGATCGGTGCCAATCAAGATCGCTGGTCGGTGGGTGGGGAGGTCCGCACTCCACGAACGCGGCCGGGTCTACGCGAGCCCGGCGGCCCGGTTTGACGAGTCGCAAGAGTGAACGATTTTGGTCGTTCTGACGACCAGAATCCTCAAGTCCTGCGGGTTGTCAGGTGAATCTGCGCCCCTTTTGCCACTCTTGAGGTGTGAATCGTCGGTGCTGCACGGCGGTGCGGAATCCTCGATGGGTGGCCGTGCGGGTGGGATTCGCATTCCGTCAACACGGCTGCGCCAAGCCCTAACCGGTGGCCCGGATCCGCCGCGTCTCAGGATTCTGCTACAGGCTCCAGCCCGGTACCCGTGTCAGCTCGGCGGAGACGACGTCAGAGCCGGGTCAGGTCGATCCTGACCGGGAACGGTGCGACGGCGTCGACGACGCCCGTGAAGACCTCACCGGCGTGGTAGGCCCGACTCGCCGGGTCGAGGACGTGGGTGCAGACGACGGGGACTCCGGCGGGCGGCTGCTCGACCCGCCAGTAGTAGGAGATGCCGGCCTTCGCGTACTGCTCGGCCTTGACGATCCGGTCGGTCGTCTCCGAGCCGGGCGAGACGACCTCGACGACGAGCAGGATGTGCTCGGGGCGGGCCGGCATGATGTCGATCGTGTCGGCGCGGTAGACGGTGACATCGGGGCGCCGGTTCGTCAGCGGCGCGTCCTGAAGCCGGACGTCGAAGTCGAAGTCGGCGTTCCAGCCCGGCCCGGCCGCGGCTTCCAGGGCGACGGCGAGAATCTTGATCAGCCGGTTGTGGCGTTTGGACGCGCTGGGGCTCACGACGATCATCCCGTCCACGATCTCGATGCCCGCGCACTGCTCCGGGGACCAGGAGTCGTACTGGTCGGCAGTGATCTGCTGGTGCATCCAGGCAGGGGCGATCATCTCGGCGGTGATGGCGCACCTCCTCGCGATGGCTGGCGGGCGTGAACCTCCGGACCAGCGTAACGCCCGAGCCGGCTGTCGCCGGCGGGGTTGCGGCCGGCCGGCCCGGCCCGGCATCCGGATCAGACCGGCCTGACGCCGGGATCACCGGCCAGCCGGCCAGCCGGTCAGCCGGCCAGCTCAGACCGGGATGT
Source organism: Frankia sp. R43 (assembly GCF_001306465.1). Lineage (NCBI taxonomy): Bacteria > Bacillati > Actinomycetota > Actinomycetes > Frankiales > Frankiaceae > Frankia > Frankia sp. R43. Next base: position 251,150 of record NZ_LFCW01000010.1, read on the forward strand.
CGGCCAGAATGTCCTTGGTCGCCGAGAGCCCGAGGCGGGTGGCCCCGGCCTCGAGGAACGCCAGAGCCTGTGGCGCGGTGCGGATGCCTCCGGACGCCTTCACGCCCAGCCGGCCGCCGACCGCCGCCACCATCGCCCGGACCGCGCGCAGCGACGCGCCGCCGGCGGCGTGGAAGCCGGTCGAGGTCTTCACGTACTCCGCCCCGCCGCTCTCGGCGGCCCGGCAGGCGGCCGCGATGCACTCGTCGGGCAGCAACGCGGTCTCCAGGATCACCTTGAGGATCACATGCGGCGGCACCGACAGCCGCACCTCGGTGATCTCGGTCTCGATGGCGCGCCAGTTCTCATCCATGGCGTTCGCGATGTCGATGACCATGTCGATCTCGGTGGCCCCGTCGGCGACCGCGCGGCGGGCCTCCTCGGCCTTGATCACCGTGAGGCCCGTGCCGTGCGGGAAGCCCACAACGGAGGCCACCGCGAACGAGGGCTCGTCGTCCTTGCCCGCCTGTCGTGCGCTCGCTGCGGCCAGATACACGTGGGTCGGCGCGACGCAGACGGTGCCGACACCGAGCTTCGCCGCGTCCGTGCACAGGTTGACGATCTCCTCGCCGGTCGTCTCCGGGCGTAGCAGCGTGTGATCGATGATCTTCGCGAGGTCGGCGCGGCGAAGGGCGGCCGGAGGTGTGGCCGCGTCGTCGCCCGACGCGGGACGATCCGGAACGGTGGGGTCCGTCGGCATACCTGGCATCATCGCTCATCGAAAAACCGGACCCAAAAGTCTCCCGGCAGGAGCCAACCGTGCAGGTACAGGTCGTCGACCATCCGCTGGCAGCCGTGGCACTCACCGTGATGCGCGACGAGCGGACGGCGCGTCCCCAGTTCCGCGCCGCCCTGCACGACCTGGCGATGATGCTGGTCTACGAGGCCGCTCGCGGCCTGCCGACCATGCCCGTCTCGGTGACCACGCCGCTGACCACCACCACCGGTGTGGTGCTCGCCGCTGAGCCGGTGGTCGCCCCGGTGCTGCGGGCCGGCCTGGGCATGCTGCCGGCCGCGCTCACGGTCATGCCGGACGCACGCACGGCCTTCATCGGGCTCGCCCGGGACGAGGCGACGTTCGAGCCCAGGGTCTACCTGGAGTCGGTGCCCGCCGACCTGGCCGGGCGGCCGGTCTTCATGCTCGACCCGATGCTGGCAACCGGTGGATCGGCGTTGCACGCGCTGCGGCTGCTCACGGCCCGCGGTGCCACCGGCATCGTGGTGGTCTCGGCCGTCACCGCGCCCGAAGGTCTCACCGCACTCGAAAAGAGTGGTCTCGACGTCCGCGTCGTCACGGCCGCGGTGGACGAGAACCTGAACGACGTCGCGTATATCGTGCCCGGCCTCGGCGACGCCGGCGACCGCCTCTACGGCGCCGTGTGACCGGCGCGGCGATCTGGCCGCGCCCCCAGCGGCCTCATCCGAATCCGAGGGGGACGAGCACGGAGGAGGCATCGGTGCTTCCGGCGCTCGTGTCGCCGTTGACGACAAGGCTGACCGCGGTGTCAGGCACCGCGTCGGACACGTCGCTCTCGGCGACCATGCCGAACGTGACGCTCTGGTCGGCGACAATGCTCTGGTCGGGGGCAGTGCTCAGGTCGGTGAACTCATACCTGTCCTTCCGGGCCAACGGCTGCAGAGCCATATCGCATTTGTCCGTCGTCCTGTCGACCAGCTCGGCGGCGGAGACGTAGAACCTGTCCGTGAACGGGTACGCGCAGCCGTCATCCATCCCGGCGGCGAAACTCTTCGGGACGGCTATGAGACTGCCGAAGTAGTCGCCCGCGATCGGAGTCGGTGCTGGTCGGTCCTTCTGCAGGTTGTGCACCTCGATCAGGAAAGCCAGTTTGTGAAAGCCTGGCCTGGCGATTTCCGTCCCGTCGGTCAAGTTATGCACCATGACAGCACGTGCCTCGTACGCGAAGCCCTGCTTGGTGAACCGCACCCACTGCGCGCCGGCCAGGCGCCGGACCACGGCGGCCTGAAGCTCCTTGTCCTGGAGGTCACCGGACAACGGGCCGGTGCGCTCCGGAACCGTCGCCGACGGGCCGGGCGTCGCGGGTCCGGTGGGCGCGGCGGCTTCCTGCGTCGTCGGGCTCGCCGACGGAGGTGACTCTCCGCCCGAGCCGTGGACCGACACGACCGTCGCCACGACGGCGACGACCAGGGCGACGAAAGCACACCCCGCGATCACTGCGCGCCGGGGGAGCCGAGTGCGGGCCTGCCCGCGTGCGCAGGTGACAAGCCGGTCGACGCCGTACAGCTCGACCAGCCTGGACAAGGCGGGCGGCGGCCCTTCGGTCAGCATCGCGCGCAGTGATTCGGTGCCTGCGGCCCGGTCGTCGCGAAGCTGGGCGAGGACTGCGCGCCCCTGCCAGCTGTCTGCCAGTGCGGCCGAGAGATCTCGCCATGTTTGTTGATCGTCGAGGGTCGGCTGCCGATCGTGTGTCACTGGCTTGATCGTCCCCCGTCATGCGACGTCCAGTCATGTTTCGGGTGGCAATGGTAGCGTTCGTCCCACCTTCGGGTGACCCTTTGATCGCCTGCGGTGATGGTGTAGGTCGCGCTCAGGCGGCGGGGTGTGGGTATCTGCCGCGCCTTCGGTGTCTCGGCTGTCGGGTTTTCGGGTCGTGCGGTCGACGTGGCGCGCATCCGGTCGCGCCTGCCTGGTGTGCCAAGTCTGTAACTGATTGTTCTTGTATTGACAAGCCCCTTCTGTTCGGACAACGTGTCTTAAGTTCACTTAGTCGATCGACATAGAGGGTGATCGTCGAGGGTTGCCTCGATCAGCACTTCTTCATCACAGCGCAGTCAACCGGTCACCCGTGCGGAGAAAGGTGCCACCATGCCGGTCGAGTTCATCGGCCTGATCGCCACCCGTCCCGGCTCCGAGGCGAGCAGCCTCACCCCCGGACCGGTCGTGGACCGCGACTACACCCGGCGGTTCGCCGTCGCCCACGAGGACGCCGGCTTCGACCGCGTGCTCATCGGCTACAGCAGCGGCTCGGTCGACAACCTGCAGGTCGCCGCCTACGCCGCGGCGCACACCGAGCGGCTCGGCTACCTGGTCGCGCATCGGCCCGGTGTCGTGTTCCCCACCGTCGCCGCGCGGTACTTCGCGTCGCTCGACCACTTCTCCGCCGGCCGGGTGGCGATCCACATCATCACTGGCGGCAGTGACGCTGAGCAGCGGCGCGACGGCGACTATCTGAGCAAGGACGAGCGCTACGCCCGCACCGACGAGTACCTGGAGATCGTCCGCCGGACCTGGACCGCGACCGAGCCCTTCTCCCACCAAGGGCGTTACTACCAGCTCGAGGACCAGCTGGCCGGAGTGCTTCCGGTGCAGCAGCCGCATCTGCCGATCTACTTCGGCGGCTCGTCCGAGGCGGCCTACCGGGTCGGCGGCCGGCACGCGGACGTCTTCGCGCTGTGGGGGGAGCCGCTCGCCGAAACCGCCCAGCAGATCGCGGCTGTCAACGCCGCCGCCGCTGCCGCCGGCCGCGACACGCCGCCTCGCATCAGCGTGTCGTTCCGGCCGATCCTCGGCGCGACCGAGGAGCTGGCCTGGGAGCGGGCCCACCAGATCCTTGCCTCGACCAGGGCGAACGTCGGGAAGGCAGCCCGGTACTTCAAGGAGTTCCGCGGCTTCACCGGCAACCGCGACGCGCCCCAGAACATCGGCTCGCAACGGCTGCTCGCCGCCGCGGCCAAGGGCGAGCTGCACGACCGGGCGCTGTGGACGCCACTGGCCGCCGCGGTCGGCGGTGGTGGGAACTCCACGGCCCTGGTCGGCACGCCGGAGACGGTGGCCGCAGCCCTGCTCGACTACGTCGACATCGGCGTCACGACGCTGCTGATCCGCGGCTACGACCCGTTGGACGACGCGATCGACTACGGTCGCCACCTGCTGCCGCTCGTGCGCGCGGAGGTGGCCCGGCGTGACCGAGGCGAGGCGGCCCAGCGGGACGACGTCGCACCGGTACCGGCCGCGCTGGCTGCCGCCGCCGCACCCGCTGGAGGCGGGACGCCGGACCAAGCCGGGCTGTGACCAACCCGCCATTGACCAATCGGATTGGGACCGCACGGTCTGCGACCCCACGGTCTGCGACCGCACGGGCGGTGCGCGGTGGGCCGGGCCTGGCGTTGATCGTCGCGGCGGTGGGCCGCCACCGGCGGCTGCTGGCCGCCGGGATCGGTGCTGGCCTGGTCTGGACGGGCACGAAGCTTGCCGCGCCTCCGCTCGTCACGTGGACCATTGACACCGGGGTGCTCGGTGGTGACACGAGCCGACTGTGGCTCGGGGTAATGCTGTTCGCCGGGCTGGCGGTGGTCGGCGCAGGCTTCGCCGGGCTGCGTCGCTACTACGGGCAGTGCCTGGCCTTCGTGGTGGAGGCCGACCTGCGCGACCGCCTGCTGGCCCGGGTGGTGAGGCTGCCGGCGGCCTTCCATGATCGACACCCGGGTGGGGTCCTGGTCGCCCGGGCGACGACCGACCTGCAGCAGGCTCAGCAGCCCGTGATCAATATTGCGATCATGGTCTCGAACCTGGTGATGCTTGTCGGGGCCGCAGTGCTGCTGGCCTCGATCGATCCGGTGCTGGCGGCGATCGCCCTGGCGCCGGCGGTCGCGGTGTTCGCGGTCGCCGTCCGGTTCACCCGGCGGCTGGGGCCGCGTGCGCTGGACCTGCAGACCAGGCTTGGCCGGCTCGCCAGCACCGTGGAGGAGTCGATCGCGGGCGTGCGCACCACGAAGGGCCTGGGCACCGAGAACGACGAGCGGCGCCGCATCCACGAGCGGGCCGGTGAGGTGCAGCGGGCGGCGCTGCGGCTGAACACGGTGCGCGCCACCTATCAGCCCCTGATCGATCTGCTGCCCGCGTTCGGGCTGGTCGGCGTGCTGTGGATCGGTGGGCTGCGGGTCGCGCACGGCTCCCTGACGGTCGGCGAGCTGGTCCAGTTCAGCTACTTCGGGCTCGTGATCGTCGGCCCGCTGCGCATAGCCGGGATGACCGCGTCCCAGCTCAAGCGCGCGGTGGTCTCGGCCGGCCTGGTGGCCGCGGTCCTCGACGAGCGGCAGGAAGCGTCGCAGAGACGGCCGGCACCGGCACCGGCACCGGCACCGGCGACCAGACCGGCCGGGGGCGACCCCACCCGCTCGACCGGGCGGGTGGCGGGCGGGCTGGACGTCCGCTTCGAGGGCGTGACGTTCGGCTACGGCCCGGGACGTCCCGTCCTGCGGGATCTCGACCTCGTGGTGCGGGCTGGCGAGTGCGTCGCCGTGGTCGGGGCTACGGGCAGCGGCAAGACCACGCTCGGGGCCCTGGTGCCGCGGTTCTACGAGGTCGATGCCGGCCGGATCCTCGTCGGCGGGCGCGATGTCCGGCAGTGGCCCCTCGCCGAACTGCGTGCCCAGCTCGGCGTCGGCTTCGAAGACGCCTTCCTGTTCAGCGGGACGGTCCGCGACAACCTCCGCCTCGGCGCGCCCGAGGCCGACGACACGCGGCTGCGGGTCGCCGTCCGGCTGGCCGGGGCACAGGATGTGGTGGCGGGGCGTCCCGGCGGCTACGACGCGGCCGTCGGTGAACGCGGACTCGACCTGTCCGGTGGCCAGCGCCAACGGCTGGCACTGGCTCGCGCGCTGGTCGCGGACCCGCCGGTGCTTCTGCTGGACTCGCCGACCAGCGCGGTGGACCCGGCGAAGGAAGCCGAGATCGTCGCATCCCTGGCGACGGTGATCCAGGGCCGCACGACGCTGCTCGTCGCGCACCAGCCCGCGGTGATCGCCCTCGCCGACCGGGTCGTGCTGCTCGACGGCGGCCGGGTGGCGGACCTCGGTACCCACGACGACCTGCTCACCCGATCTCCGCGCTACCGCCAGGTGCTGGCCGCGCACCCCGGTGGCACGCTCCCCGGCGGCACGCTCCCTGGGAGTACGCACCCCGGCGGGGCGCACTCCGGCGACACGCACTCCGGCGGCGTGGACCGCGCCGTCTCGGTGACGCCATGACGTCCACCGCAGGTGCCGGTCTCGCGGTGCGGACCCTGGCGGTGCTGCGACCGCGCTGGGCGGCGGTCGCGCTGGCCGCGCTGCTGCTCGTCGCGACCACGGCCACGTCGCTGGCGGGGCCCTGGATCCTGCGCTACGCCGTCGACAACGGGCTGGTCGGCGACCATCCCGACACCGGCGTGGTCACCCGTGCCGGCCTGCTCTACCTGGGCCTGGCGGTTGCCGGCCTGGCGATGGCCCGCGTGCAGGTCAGGCTGGTGGGCTGGATCGGCGAATGGCTGGTGCGCGAGCTGCGCAGCCGGGCCGCCGACCACGTGCTGGCGATGTCGGTGCGTTACTTCGACCGCACACCGGCCGGGGTGCTGGTGTCGCGCCTGACCGCCGACATCGACGCACTGCAGGACGTCGTCCAGCTCGGCATCGTGCCGTTCGCGCAGGCGGTGCTCACGCTCATGTTCCTGGCCGTCGTGCTGGTGGCCCTGTCCTGGCAGCTCGCGCTGGTCTGCCTGCTGCCCGCGGTCGCGTTGATCGCGGCGACGGTGTGGTTCCGCCGTGCCTCCCGCGCGGCGTTCGCCGCGGTCCGCGATCGCGTCGCCGACACGGTGGCCGCGCTGACCGAGCGGCTCGCCGGGCTGCGGGTGGTGCGGGCGTTCCGCCAGGAGGCCGGCACGACCGAGCTGTTGCTGGCGCGCAGCCGCAGGCAGCTCGACGCCAACGTCACCGCGGTGCGCGTCCAGTCCTTCTACCTCGCCGCCATGGAGTTCGCCACCGTGGGCAGCATCGCCGCGGTGCTGGCCGTCGGCGGCGTGCTGGCCGCGCGGGACGCGGTGACCATCGGGACCCTCAGCGCGTTCGTTCTCTACCTGCTGCTCGCCTTTGAGCCGGTGCAGTCGCTGAGCTTCCTGGTCACCGTCCTGGAGTCGGCGGCCGCCGCGCTGCGCAAGATCTACGCGCTGCTCGACGAGCCGGTGGACGTCCCGGAGGGCTCCCGGGAGCTGGTGCGCACCGGCCCGCTCGCCGCCGAGGGCGTCGGCTTCCGCTACGGGGACGGCCAGCCGGACGTCCTGCGGGGAGTGGACCTGACGCTGCGGCCCGGGGAGCGGGTGGCGCTCGTCGGGCCGACCGGGGCCGGCAAGTCGACCCTCGCGAAGCTGATGGCCCGGCTGTTCGACCCCACGGCCGGCCGGGTCAGCTACGCCGGGGTGGACGTCCGGGAGGCGACCTGGCCGGCGCTGCGCTCGCGGGTCGTGATGGTCGCCCAGGACGGCCAGCTCACCGCCGGCACCCTCGCGCACAACCTGCGTGCGGTGCGGCCCGGTGCGACCGACGACGAGCTGGCCGGGGCGCTGGCGGCGGTCGGTGCCGGCAACTGGCTGGCCGGCCTGCCCACCGGCCTGGCCACGCCGGTGGGGGAGGGCGGCTCGCTGCTGTCCGCCGGTGAGCGGCAGCTGGTCGCGCTGGCCCGGGTCTGCCTGCTCGACGCGGACGTCGTCGTGCTCGACGAGGCGACCTCCGGCCTGGACCCGGGCACGGAGAGGCTGGTGGAGGCCGCTCTCGTCGCCGCGACGGCCGGCCGGACCGTGCTCGTGGTGGCACACCGGACGTCAACGGTGCGCGGCGCGGACCGGGTCGTCGCCGTCAACGCCGGCGGCGTGACCGACCTCGGCGCCCCGCGCGACACCACCCGTCAGTACCTCGACCAGCACTGAACCCTTTCCATCTCACACCTGTCGGGCGCGCTCGCGGCAGGTCGGAGCGCCGATCACTCCGTGGGGGGGAAGACGGGCGGGAAACCGTGCTGCTCCAGCCTCCGGTTGCGGAAGTAGCCGCTGGTGGCGAGACCCAGGCCGACGCCGGAGAGCAGCAGGAACACGACGATGGTGATCCGGACGCTGAGCTGGCCGGGCAGCAGGGCGAACACCACCGCGAAGGGGAGCATGAGGACGAAGGGCCGCAACGCCTGGCGTAGCCGCCACCCCGACCCGGTGAGGTCGTGCGAGACCCAGTCGTTGTACCGCGGCGGGAGCGTGCCGCCGAGCAGGTAGTGCATTCTGCCGCCGAGCGGTGGGCTTTCCCGCGCCCGCGTGCCGCCGCCCGCAGGAGTCTCCGGCCCGGTGGCCACCGCTGCGGCCGAGCCGGCCGCCGGGTCGGAGGTCGAGCCGGTGTCGACTACCGGTGAGTCGCCCTCGGCCTCGGCCGATACCGGTGAGTCGGCCGCGGCCGCGGTAGAGGTCGAGTCAGCCTCGGCCGGAACCGCCTCGGCTGGAACCGCTCGGGCGGGTTCCGCGTCGGTATCGGGATGCTGGGCCTGACCGTCCATAGCTAGAGCCTACGGACGCCAGGACCGCCCCAGCGCGGCGTGCCGTCCACGAATCGGCGGGTGTCGCGTGCCGTTCGCCGTCTCCTGCCACCGGGCCCGCCCACGCCTCCTGCCGCCAGGCCCGCCCGTGTCCGCGCGCACCTGCGTGGCGCCCCGCAACGGCAGCGGCGGCGCTCCCGTCCGTGGTGGAGGAAACGCCGCCGCAGGTGCCCGTCGGACGAATCAGTCCTTGATCTCGCAGAGAACGGCGCCGCTGGTCACGACAGCCCCGACCGCTGCCGTGAGCCCGCCGACGGTTCCCGCGCGGTGGGCGTTGATGGGCTGCTCCATCTTCATCGCCTCGAGCACGACGATCAGATCGCCGGCCTCGACGGTGTCACCGTCGCTGACCGCGACCTTGACGATGGTGCCCTGCATCGGGCTCGTCAGGGCATCGCCGGTGACCTTGGAGGCAGCCTTGCCGGCGGACCGGCGCTTCGGCGCGGAACCCGCCGTGGCCGCGCCACCGCCACCGCCCGCGCCGAAACCGGCGGGCAGCACGACCTCGAGACGCTTGCCGCCGACCTCGACGACCACCGTCTCCCGCGGATCGGTGGCGGTGTCCGCATCGGTGCCACCGGTGAAGGGCGGGATGGTGTTGTCGAACTCGGTCTCGATCCAGCGGTTGTGCACCCGGAACGGCTCGTCCGCGGCCTCCGGAGCGAACGCCAGGTCACGGACCACCGCGCGGTGGAACGGCAGCGCGGTGGCCATGCCCTCGACGACCATCTCGTCGAGAGCGCGGCGGGCCCGCTCCAGGGCCTCCTGGCGGCTCGCGCCGGTGATGATGAGCTTGGCGAGCAGGGAGTCGAACGCCCCGCCGATCACGCTGCCGCTCTCGACACCGGTGTCCAGCCGAACACCGGGGCCGGCCGGGGCGGTGAACGTGGTGACGGTGCCCGGGGCCGGGAGGAAGTTGCGGCCGGGGTCCTCGCCGTTGATGCGGAACTCGATCGAGTGCCCACGCGGGGTGGGGTCGACCGGGTTGAGCGCCTCGCCCTCGGCGATGCGGAACTGGGCGCGGACCAGGTCGACGCCGGAGGTCTCCTCCGTCACCGGGTGCTCGACCTGGAGGCGCGTGTTGACCTCCAGGAAGCTGATCATCCCGTCCTTGGCAACGAGGAACTCCACGGTGCCCGCGCCGACGTAGCCGGCCTCGCGCACGATCTTCTTGGACGCCTCGTAGAGCTCGGTGTTCTGGGCCTCGGTGAGGAACGGCGCGGGCGCCTCCTCGACGAGCTTCTGGTAGCGGCGCTGCAGCGAGCAGTCGCGGGTGCCGACGACGACGACGTTGCCGTGGGTGTCGGCGAGCACCTGCGTCTCGACATGGCGCGGCTGGTCCAGGTAGCGCTCGACGAAGCATTCGCCGCGGCCGAAGGCGGCGACCGCCTCGCGCACGGCGCTCTCGAACAGCTCGGGCAGTTCCTCGGCGGTCCACGCGACCTTGAGGCCGCGGCCACCACCGCCGAACGCCGCCTTGATGGCGACGGGCAGACCGTGCTCGTTCGCAAAGGCGACGACCTCGTCCACACCGGCCACCGGATCGGCGGTGCCCGGGGCGAGCGGGGCGCCGACGGCGAGCGCGATGTGCCTGGCGGCGGTCTTGTCACCGAGCCGGCGAATGGCCTCCGGCGGCGGGCCGATCCAGGTCAGACCCGCGGAGATCACGGCCTCGGCGAAATCCGCGTTCTCGGAGAGGAAACCGTAGCCGGGGTGCACCGCGTCCGCGCCGGAGCTGGCGCAGGCCTGCAGAATCTTGTCGATTCTCAGGTACGAGTCACCGGGGGTCGACCCACCCAGCGCGTAGGCCTCGTCGGCGACCCGAACATGCATGGCGTCAATGTCGGGCTCCGCATACACGGCGACGCTGGAATAACCCGCGTCGCGGCAGGCCCGCGCCACCCGGACGGCAATTTCGCCCCGGTTGGCGATGAGGATCTTACGCACATTCCTCCCGTCTCGTCCGGCCTGAGTCTGGGCGAGTCGGGCCGTACCGTGTTCCTTCTTTGCCGGCAGCGGTGAAACAAATTAGCCCACCGCCGGCCCGCACGCCGGTTGTTCTCACATAACCGATTTGTCAACTACCTGCCGGGAAGCGCTGGCCGGCCGTGCGGGCCGACCGGCTCCATGCTCCCGGGCCGGCGGTCAGCCTGCCACGCATGGCCAGCGCCGGGTCGGCCCAGGTGGATCTGGCCCGAACCGCCGGCGGGCCCGACGCGGCCCGCGCGGCCAGCACGGCCACGAGCGCCGCGATCTCCTCCGGCGAGGCATCGCCGCGGACCAGCCGCAGGTGCGCCCGGCCCGCGGGCTCTTCGGGTCTGTCTGCCACCGGCCGCCCTCCTCGGTACTTCGTCCGTGGTCCCGCTTCGGACCCGCGCTGTCTGCCTCGATGCTGCGCATGCTCCCGGCCCCCGCGGACCGGCCGGCCGCTACAGCGGGATGTTGCCGTGCTTCTTCGGCGGCAGCGTCGCGCGCTTGGTGCGCAGCAGGCGCAGTGCCCGGATGACCTCGCGCCGCGTGACCGAGGGCTGGATGACCGCGTCGAGGTAGCCGCGCTCCGCCGCGATGTACGGCGTAGCGAAGTGCTCGTTGTAGTCGTCGATCAGTTCGGCCCGGCGCTCGTCGGGCGCATCCGAGCCCGCGAGCTCGCGGCGGTAGATGATGTTCACGGCGCCGCGGGCGCCCATGACCGCGATCTCCGCGGTCGGCCAGGCGAGGTTGATGTCGGCGCGCAGGTGCTTGGAACCCATGACGTCGTACGCGCCGCCGTAGGCCTTCCGGGTGATGACGGTGACCTTGGGAACGGTCGCCTCGGCGTAGGCGTAGATGAGCTTGGCGCCGCGCCGGATAATGCCGTTCCATTCCTGCGAGGTACCCGGCAGGAATCCGGGGACGTCCACGAACGTCAGTACCGGGATGTTGAACGCGTCGCAGGTACGCACGAAGCGTGCGGCCTTCTCGCTGGCGTCGATGTCCAGGGTGCCGGCGAACTGCATCGGCTGGTTGGCGACGACACCGACCGAGCGGCCGTCGATCCGACCGAAGCCGACAATCATGTTCGGTGCGAACTGGGCGTGGACCTCGAGGAAGTCCTCCTCGTCCAGAACCCGCTCGATCACGTGGTGCATGTCGTACGGGGTGTTCGGCGAGTCCGGAATGAAGGTGTCGAGCTCGGTGTCCACCTCCGCCTCGACATCGGCCACCTCGGCGTAGGCGGGCACCTCGTCCATGTTGTTCGAGGGCAGGTAGGACAGCAGCGCCCGGGCCAGCTCCAGGCAGTCGTTCTCGTCGGCGGCCTGGAAATGGGCGACGCCGCTGCGCGAGTTGTGCGTGTGCGCTCCGCCCAGCTCCTCCATGCCGACGTCCTCGCCGGTGACCTCTTTGATCACGTCGGGGCCGGTGATGAACATGTGGCTGGTCTGGTCGACCATCAGGGTGAAGTCGGTGATCGCGGGCGAGTACACCGCGCCCCCGGCGCACGGCCCCATGATCAGTGAAAGCTGCGGGACGACACCCGAGGCCATCACGTTGCGGTAGAAGATCTCGCCGTACAGGCCGAGCGAGACGACGCCCTCCTGGATGCGCGCGCCGCCGGAGTCGTTGATCCCGACGACCGGCACCCCGGTCCGCAGCGCGAGGTCCATGATCTTGACGATCTTCTCGCCGAAGACCTCGCCCAGGCTCCCGCCGAAGACGGTGAAGTCCTGGCTGAACACACAGACCTGGCGGCCGTCCACCGTCCCGTAGCCGGTCACGACGCCGTCGCCGTACGGGCGGTTGCGGTCCAGCCCGAAGTCGTGCGAACGGTGCCGGGCGAAGGCATCCGTCTCGACGAAGGAACCCGGGTCGAGGAACGCCTCGATCCGCTCCCGCGCCGTCATCTTGCCCTTGGCGTGCTGCGCGTCCACCGACCGCTGCGAACCGGCATGGACAGCCTCTTCGGTCACGGCCTGCAATCGAGCAAGCCGGCCGGCGGTGCTGTGCGGTTCGGGCGTGGGTTCGTGCGCGGAAGCCGGGAGAGCCATAGAGCGAAGCGTACGGCGGGCGGTGGCCCACGCGCTCGATTGATGTGGAGACCGTCTCACTTGGCCTCTGGGAAGGTAGTCCCGTGCCCGCTGTGCCGATCGACTCAGATGGACGACCAACACCCCCGTTTGATCCCGCCTCCGGAGCCTGCGCCGCAGGTCGCGGGCCTGATGATGGGCTTGTGACCGCTTCCGCGCCCAGGCGCCGGCCGGAGCTTGCGGGGCTGCGCCGCCCGCTGGGCGCGGGGGCGCTCGGGCCGCCGCTCGCGCGGCTCGGCGTCGTCCTGGCCGTGGTCGACGAGATCGACTCGACGAACGCGGAGCTCGTCCGCCTCGCCCGCGGGGTCCGGGGCTCGACGGGGCTGCCGGTGCCGACGGACCGAGGAGCCGCGGTGATGCCGCCAGGCGGCGTCCCAGCCAGCCCGGCCAGCGACCCGGTCGATGAGCTGGCCGGTGAGCTGGCCAGTGATCCGGTGGTCGTCCTCGTCGCGGAGCGGCAGAGCGCCGGGCGGGGGCGCATGGACCGGTCGTGGCAGTCCGCGGTCGGCGCCGGGCTCATGGTGTCCGTGCTCGTCCGCCCGGCCGTCGCCACCCGCTGGCTGGGCTGGCTGCCGCTGGTCGTCGGCACGTCACTGGTGCGGACCCTGCGCTCGTACGCGCGGCTGCCGGCGGTGCTCAAATGGCCGAACGACCTGCAGGTGGACGGCGAGAAGCTCGGCGGGATCCTGGTGGAGCTCGCACCCGGCCCAGGGGTCCCCCCGGCGGCCGTCATCGGCTTCGGGCTGAACGTGACCGCGCTGGCCGACGAGCTGCCGGAGCGCTCGACCAGCCTGCTGCTGCGGGACGTCGAGCCGGCCCTGCTGGACCGTGGGCGGCTCCTCACCGCGCTCCTCACCGACCTGGTCGGCGCGATCTCCCGGTGGGAGCAGGCGCCCGACGGGGCCCGCGGTGAGTACCGGGAGGTCTGCACGACCCTGGGCCGCCTCGTGCGGGTCGAGCTTCCCGACGGGACGTCCGTCCGGGGGACGGCCACCGACGTGGACGAGTTCGGCCGGCTCGTGGTCGACGGCCGCGCGTTCAGCGCCGCCGACGTGATCCATCTGCGTTGACCGGGCGCCGTGCGGAGGGGCGCCGCGCGAAGTTGACCGGGGACCGCGCGAAGTTGACCGGGCGCTGCGCGAAGTTGCCTGGGTGCTGAGCGAGCACTGCTGGGACAGGCCTGTCCGGGATGCGAAGATCTGGCGGTGGCGTTTCCGGACGACGTTCTGACCGACGACGAAGAGGTGGTTCTCCACCTGCATCCGCACTGGGGCAGCCTGGTGCTGCCCGTGCTCTCCGTCGTCACCGCGCTCGCGCTGATGACCCTCGGGGTCTTCTTCGTGCCTGACAACTTCGCGAGGGAGGCGCTCCAGTACCTCGTCCTGGCACTGGGGCTGGCCGCCATCGGGTACTTCGGTGTGGCGCCCTGGCTGCGCTGGATCACGACGCACTTCGTGTTCACCACCGAGCGGCTGATCATCCGTGAGGGCGTCGTGAACCACACCGGCCGCGACATCCCGCTCGTCTGGCTCAGCAACGTCTCCTGGGACCAGTCGTTGCCCGACCGGCTGGTGGGTGCCGGAACACTGTCGATCGAGAGCGCCGGCCAGCGTGGGCCGATCATCCTCACCCACGTCCCGCGGGTCGAGGGGGTGTACGCCACGCTGCGCGAGCTCGCCGACGCGGCCGATCTCCGCCGGCGTTCCGGCGGCTGACGTCCCGGGCGGCTGACGGAGCCGCCCGGGAAGGACGTCAGAGCGGGTCGAACGTGCGCCACCAGGTGATCAGGCCGGTCGGGTCGTCGGTCGCGGCGATGAAGCCGACCCGCTCGCGGTCGATCGTCCAGTAGGCGGTGAAGCGGCCCGCCGCGGCCCCACAGACGAACGTTCCCGACCGCCGCGACGGCAACAGGTAGGCCTCGCTGCTCGTCTGGCCCGCCTCACAGGAACCGACATCCACGGTCGCGGTGGACCGCCGGGCGGCGTCGGCGGCCATCGCGGGGCTGTCGGCGTAGCCGAGCACGATCACCTCCGCGGGTGGTCGGCCGCCCCCGGCGACGCCGGGAGCGCAGCGCAGTGCCGCCACGACGCCGGTCGCCGCGCTGCTGGTCGGGCCGCGGGCAGCCGACGAGCTGGTCGCCTCCGCCGTGGCCGACACACAGTCGGTCAGCTCGAAGGAGGACAGTCTGGCGGCGAGTTCGCGTTCGGCCTCGCTCAGCGCCGCGCCATCGTCAGGTCCCGGGCTCCCGGTTGCCGCCGGCGACGCCGCCGGGCTCGGTGCGGCACCCGACGGCGTGGATTGCCCGGCCGCGGGGCCGGACGACCCGCTGTCGAGGGCGGCCAGCCCGATCAGCACACCCGCGCAGGCCAGGGCCGCGACGGCCAGGACTGCTGGGACCAGCATGCGGATCGACGTCACTCGGGCCACAGCTGCCTCCCGTCAGCGGCGGATGGGATCGAATCTGTGCCACCACGTGACCAGGCGTGCGGGGTCCAGATCCGAGGCGGAGAAGGCGACCAGTGAACGGTCGACGCTCCAGAACGTGACGAAGCGGTCGGCGTACTTGTAACAGAGGCGAGCCCCGCCGCCCGGTTCCTGCGGAGAGGTCCATTCCTCGACGCTTTCCTGGCCTTCGTCGCAGTTGCCGGCGTCGGTGTAGTAGGTCGCGCGCGCACCGATCTGGCGGTCGAGGGCGGACGGGTCCGGGAAGTGGTACGCGAGGACTTCGACACCCTCCGCGCCGACGCACTGCAGGGTGGCGTCGGCGTAGGGGCTGTCGCTGCTGGCCGGGGCCGCGCAACTGGTCATCGTGACCGGGTTGAGCAGCGAGCGCAGGGCCTCCTCGGGGCTTGCGGCCGTGGCCGCCGGGTTCTGCCCGGTGCCGGCACCGGCGGAGCTGTTCGGGGCGGGCGCGGCCAGATCGTTCGCAGGTGCCGTGGCCGCGGGGGTCGTCTCGGCACTGTCGTCGGACCGCGTGGTCACGACGATGCCGATGGTGGCCACGATCACGACGACCGCGGCCAGCGCGCCGATCACGGCCAGGGTGCGGCCCCGGCGCGTCGGCGGCTCGGGCACGTCGCCCGCGCCCAGGCCCGGCCCGGGCAGCTGCGAGGATCGCCCAGGCATGTCGCCAGCGGGGCCACCGCGATTCCAGCCACCATCGCCCCAGTTCCCACCGCCCCAGCCGCTACCGTCCGACCCGGTCGGGCCGTCAAGGCCGCTCAGACCACCGAGAGGGCCACCAGGCGTGGTGATTCTGGGTGGGATCGGCGGGTTCAGGCCGCCACCCGCGGGTGTGGGTGTGGCCGGGTACCTCGACGGCGTCGGCCAGGCCGGCCCGCCGGTGACCTGGTCGGGGGCTTCCTGCGACGGACGTCGCACGGTGAACGACTCGCCGGGTGGCGGGGGCAGTGGATGCGGCCCGGTCAGCGGCGGCGGCACCGTGCCGCCGTGCCGCGGCGGCTGGGGTCCCTGCGGCGACTGGAGCGGCTGGGCAGGCTGGAGCGGCTGAGGTGGCTGAGCTGGTTGGGGCGGTTGGGGCGGCTGCGCGGGGCCGCTTCGCCAGGCCTGCCATGGCGGGGTGTCGAGGGTGCCGTCGGCCGGTCCTGGTGGACCGGTCACGGTGAACTGATCGGTGTCGTCCGGCGGGCTGACCGGCTGTGGAGGCTGGGCGGTCCGGTGGGCCGCCGGGGCCGGTCCCGGCGGGGCCAACCGGTAGGTGGCGTCCTCGTCGGGCAGCGCAGCCGCCACCTCCGGCCCGGGCGTGTCGAAACGCGGCGCGGGCGGGAGAGGAAGCGGTAGCGGCAGCGGGCTGATCGGTGGGGGAGTGGGCGTCGGGGCCGTCGGCTGCGCGTACAGCCCCGGGAGGCCGCCTCGCGCGGCGGGCCCACCCGGGTGCGTTCCGGGGAGCAGGAAGCCACCGGCACCCAGGTCGGAAGGTCGCAGGACCTGGGTGCTGCCCGCCTCGTCCGCGTCGTCATCCGTCACGTCGTCGTCCGGCATCGGGACCGGCTCATGGCCAACCGGCTGCTCGCTGTCTGACCACTGGCCGTCCGAGCGCGGGCCACCCGGCTGCGGCGGGCCGTACGGGGCAGGTGGCTCGAAGGCGGGCGACGCGCCATCGCCGGGGCTCTGGCTGGGCACGATTCCTCCTGGGAGGGGATCTGGCCGGAAGTGGTGAAGCCGGGACGGACAGTGACGCCGGGTGTGCCGGCGACGTCGGATGTGGGACGAACAGCGTTTCCCGCCCGGGGTGACCGGGATACGGGATATCTGCCGACGACGGTGTGCGTAGTCAGCCTAGGCGCACATGCTCCACCGACTGTCAGGTATCGGCGTGAATCGTGGGTTGTTGATGCGACGGCGGGTGCGGAAACCGGCCGCGACCGTGTGGGCGGAGGGCGTCCGATGTTGCGCCCGGACGTCCCCCACCCACGGTTCCGCGTCGATTCCCGCCGGCCGAGACGGGGCTGGAACGGTGTGGACCCGTCGACTAGATCGGGTCGAAGGTGCGCCACCACTCGTGCAGCGCGGTCGGGTTGCCGTCGGTCACCGTCAGGAAGGAAACCAGATCGTCGTCGTAGCTCCAGAACATGAAGAAGTTGTTCTGGTTGTAAAAGCAGATCACGGTTCCCTGGACCGGGCCGTCGCCGACGTTCCAGGTGAAGATGTCGGGATCGCCGCTCGAGCACTCGCCCTGGTCGGTGACCAGTGACTTACGGCTGTTGATGTCGTCGGTGAGGCCCGTTGTGCTCGAATAGTGGTATGCGGCCACGGGCAGGCCGTTGTCCGCGGCGGTACAGGTCACCGAGGCGTCGATGTTCTCGTCCTCGCCATCGGAATTCGGCTCGCAGTCGGTCATCGTGCTCGGGTCCAGCTGGGCGACCAGTGCTGACTGCCTGCTGGTGAAGGACCCGGAACTCGCCGATTCCGTCGGGGTGGGGGCGGCCGACGTCCTGGTCGCCGTCGGTGACGGCGACGAGCTCGGCGTGGCGCTCGTCGTCACGGAAGGAGACAGCGACGTCGCGACCACGGGCCCGGACGGATCGTCGTTACCGGAGTCCTTCGTGGCGATCAGGGCGACCGGAATGGCGATGGCGAGCGCGACGGCCGCCGCGACCGCGACAATGATGATGTTGCGGCGGTTGTTCTGGCTGGGCCCGCCGGGGCTTCCCTGGTTGCCCGGGTAGCCCCCCGGGGGATAGTTGTCGTAGCCGGGCTGCTGGTAGCCCTCGGTCTGGTAGCCGCCGCCCTGCTGGTTGCCGTATCCCTGGTAGCCCGCCTGGCCGTACCCGCCCTGCTGGTAGCCGGCCTGGTCGTAGCCGGGCTGCTGGTAGCCCTCGGTCGGGTAGCCGCCGCCCTGCTGGTAGCCGCCGGTCTGGGCGTAGCCCTGCTGGTTCTGATCGCCGTACCCGCCCTGCTGGTACCCGCCGGTCTGCGGGTAGCCACCGCCCTGCTGGTAGCCGCCGGTCTGCGGGTAGCCGCCACCGGTCTGCGGGTAGGCGGCGGTCGGTGGGTACGCCTGCTGGCCGTAGCCCGCGCCGGCCGGTGGCTGCTGCCCGCCGGCCGCCCCGCCCCCCGGCTGCTGGTAGCCGCCGCGACCGGACGGATAGGAGCCGGGAGGTGTCGAACCGCCGCCGGCGATCTGGGTCACGGCGTCGTCGTCGTATCCGGGACCACCACCGAATCCGGGACCGCCGCTGTCGGCCCGCCGGGTTTCGGCGTCCGGGTCGTGCTGACCCGGGTTCGGTGGCTGCATGACGTCCCTCCTGATGTGCCTGTACCGCGCTGTGCCTTTGTCGCGCCGCCCACGGCCGGTGTGACCGGTCCGGTGGTGGCGCGATGGAACCTGGACGGCCCTCGCGTGACGGCGCCGCGTGCATGGGTGGCCAGGTTCCGGGCGTCGAGCTGCTGGGCGTTTGCGGGCGCCCGGCCGTGCCCGGTCCGGGAGTGGTCCGCCGTGGATTGACGGGTGGCCGGTGCGGGTTCGACTTTGGTGCCCGCCCAAGAGTAGGAGCAACGCGGAGATTGAGCTGGTCCGGGTCGCTTTCCGGACATGACCATCCGGTCAGCGTTTCAACACGGTCACTGCCCGCAGTTGCCGTCCGGAGTCGGGGTACCCGGATCCGCCGCGGGTGAGCCGCCGCGGGGCTTGCGCCGAGCCACGGTGAGATTCAGACGCCGCGTGCGTAGGGCAGGATCACGTCATCCACGATGTGCTCGACGAAGGCCCCGTCGACCGGATCCCCGGTGATGAGCAGCCGCTGCAGAATCATCGCCGTGCCGACCTCGACGAGAATGTTCGGATCGGCGGCCGGACCGACCTCGCCGCGGGCGATGCCGCGGTTGACGATGCCTTCCGAGGTGGTCATGCGCTGATTCCACATGCGTTCGCGCACCGCGGCGCGCAGCTCGGGGTTGCGCGGCATCTCGGAGACGACCTCGGCCATGATCCGGCCCTGTGCGTGGCCGACCAGGTCCGCGAAGGCGGACAGGAAGGCGACCAGTTCCTTGCGCATCGAGTCGGCTTCGGCGACCTGAAGCGTCTGCTCGGTGAACTGGGTGAGCGCATCCATCACAAGCGCGATCTTGGAAGGCCAACGCCGGTAGATGGTGGCCTTCCCGGCCTTGGCGCGGGTGGCCACGCGGTCCATGGTCACGCCGTCGTAGCCGTGTTCCGCCAGCAGCTCGAGGGCCGCCTGGCGGATGGTGTGGTCCCTGCTCTCGTCGCGGGGGCGTCCGCCGGGCCTGGGTGATGCGAGTGTCGGCCGCGTCACGGCGCACCCTCCTGGACCTTGAGCGGGCCGTGCGTTGTACCGGGGTGACCAGGTCACCTCTGGTGGAGAACTCGGCACGCTGTGCATGGGCTGGTGACGCGAGCCTAGCGCAGCCGGCCGGCAGGAGAACTGATCGGTACCGGAACCAACCTGTTCCCTTTCTGTCCCGGCGGGGCGGAGGCGGGACAAGAAGAGGCCCGGCCCGGCGGTGATCCGCCTCGGGCCGGGCCACTTCCGCGGACCAGTCAGGCCTGGCCGGCGGGTTCGGGAATCCGCTGGTCCTTGAGCGGCGGGGCCGCCACCTTCGGGTGGTCGGGATGCAGGAAAACGTATTTCTTGTAGGCCCAGAAGCGGAAGATCGTGCCCAGCCCGGTACCGAGAACGTTGCCGAACAGGTTGAACGCGACCACTCCTTCGAGGCCCAGGACGTACCGGGCGAAGCCCAGGCACGCCAGCGCGATCGCCAGACCGATCGCGTTCAGGACCACGAAGAGGCTGTACTCACGGCGGACTCCGGTGCGCGCGCGATGGCTGAAGGACCATTGCCGGTTACCGATGTACGCGCAGGTCGCCGCGATCACCGTCGATACGGTCTTGGCGCTGAGCGGCCCCATCCCCAGAAGGGTGTGACACAGGTTCGAGACGGCGAAGTCGATCGCATAGCAGATCGCCCCGACGATGCCGAACTTGCCCACCTCGTGGATGAGCACCTGAATCCGTGAGCGTGGCATCCGATGGCTCACCACGGGCGGCGCCGATCGACTTTGCGAACATCGATTTTGACCACCAGGAGAGAGTACAGATGACTCGTCCGGACTCGATCGCCGCCCCCGGAGCCGGGGCCTGCGGGTCCTGGTCGTGTCGCGGTCCCGAAGCGTCCGTTTACGGACCGGCGTCCCTTGCTTGTGGAACGCCGGTTGCGGGTGAAAGGCCCGCTGCGCCGGGCGGGCCGCCCGCGACGCCCGCGTCATGATTCCGCCGTTCCCGTGCGCCGACGAGGCCGACACGCCGAGACGACCGGACGAACGGCGGCCCGGGCCCGGATGCGGGCAGGAGCCGGCCAGGGCTGCGCTGGGTGACGGTTCACTGTCACAGTGTTCCCGGTCGCCTCCCGATCGATACGTCACTCGCACCGCGTGCGTGATCTGTGTCGGCTTCGCGGCCGCCTCCGTGGGGGCATTCGCGGGGAGAAATGCCCTGAATGGTGACGAAGTTCCTTTTCGGGGGCGACACACACGCCCCCAATCGGGGCAGAGTGAGTGGCGGCGCGGGTCCGGGCCCTGCATGCTTGGGGCAGTGGCAATCCCTCCGCGGCTCGGTATGCCGCGTGAGCGACGTACCGACGGAGGTGACCTGCGGTCATGAGCGTGCCCGAGGATGTCGGACCCGCTCAGGGTGCGACCCGCACCCTGCTGGCCCGCGCGGCGGACTTCGCCGCACTGCGTGGTGGCGCCCCCGATCGACCCCCGCTGCCGGGTCAGCCGGCGACCGGCGTCGCCGTCGTGGCCTGCATGGACGCCCGTCTCAACGTCGAGGCGCTCTTCGGCCTGGCCGAGGGTGACGCGCACATCGTGCGCAACGCCGGTGGAGTGGTGACCGAGGATGTCGAGCGATCGCTGGCGGTCAGCCAGCACGCCCTCGGCACCACCGAGATCATTCTCGTGCACCACACCCGGTGCGGTATGGAACAGATCAGCGACGAGGGGTTCAGTGACTCCCTCGCCAGGCGGACCGGCGTCCGTCCGCCCTGGCGGGTCCGGGCGTTCGCCGACGTCGCCGTCGATGTCCTGGAGGGCATCCGAACGCTGCGTTCGTCACCGTTCCTGCGGGCATCGACGTCGGTGCGGGGCTTCGTCTATGACGTCGACTCCGGTGAGCTTCAGGAGATCACCGAGAGCTCACTCGCTGCCCGGAAGCAGGGCACGGCCGTCTGACCCAGGCCATCGCCTCTTCGAGTGCGAGCCTGGGGCGGGGACAGGGCAGCGCGGGTCACCAGGGGGCGGGGAGCCTGCGGACCTGGGACGGCAGGCCGATGGTGCGGGACTGCGGTACCGACCAGTCGACAGCGGTGATCCGCTCACTGTCGACCCGGCGCGCCAGCGCCTTCGGGTCAAGGTCGTCCAGGTTGCGGCACAACACCACCGACGCGCCGCTGACCAGCGGGACCAGCGTGGCGACCAGCAGCCCGGCCACGGTGGCGGGCCCCCCGACGGTGAGGATGCGATCCTCCGGGCCCAGCGCGTCGCGGCGTGCCACGGCGGCGGCGAGGCCGAGTAGCCGCGCCTGCTCCGCGGGCGGCGGTGGCGGCCCGAAACGGTCGCCGTGCGGGGGGACCTCCACCGCGTAGTCGAGCACCCCCGGCACCGCGGCGCGCAGCCGGCCGCCGAGCGGGCGTAGCGAAAGCCCGACGACCTCGTCGACGTCGAGGGCGGTCGCGATGTCGAGCCGGTCCTCGCTGGTGAAGATGACGCCGGGGTGCCGCGGTGGCGCGCCGGCCCCGTCTTCACCCGCCCCGTGTTCACCCGCCCCGTGTTCACCCGACCCGTGTCGGTCCGTGCCGTGCCCGCTCGCCTCGCGCTCGTCGACCGGCCCTCCCGGGCTCACGGCGAGCTGGACCTCCATGCCCGCCGACCAGGCCGCCAGGAGGATCACGCAGCTCGTCCAGTGCGGGGGGAGGTCGATGCCGACGGCGTCCGCGGGCGCCAGGCCAACCGTGTCCACCAGCAGGTTGGCGGTCTTCGCGACCCAGTTGTCCAAGGTCGCGGTGGAGAACTCCACCCGCTCACCGGTGGCGTCGTCGTAGAAGGTGACCATTGGTCGGCCCGGGTCGCGGGTCAGCCGGGCGGCGAGCGCGGCGGCCACCCCGGGGAAGGGCGCGGCGGGTGCCTGCGTCGCGGCCTCGGTCGTGGCCTCGGAGGGCAGGGCGACGGCGCGGAGCACCGAGGCAGCTGGGACGAACCGGACGTCCAACGGTCGCGGTCTCCAATCCGGTCGTCGGCGGTGCCGGTGGTGGGTGGTGCCGGTGGCGGGTGGTGGTGGGTGGCGGCGCTGGCGGAGCGTGCCGGCGGTGCTGATCCACCGTGGAACGTAACGCTACCGACTCCCGGGACCGACCCCGAACGTCCGCCGCGCCAACACCGTGCGAACACCGCGCGGGCACCGTTTCGGGGTCGCCATCTCGGGCCCTCCGGCGGACCGACCGGTCCGCCGGCCGGCAGGCAGCCTGCCGGCAGTCTCAGTAGGTACAACCGGTGGTCAGCTGCGTCGCGGTGAGGGGCGCGCTCGTCCTGGTGCCGGTCGTCGCGGTGCCGGCCGTCGTGGGGGAGCCCATGGAGCCAGTGGAGCCCGTGGCGGACGCGGATGACCCGGGTGCGGGTATCCCGGCGGCCGCGCGGGTGCCGGGCGCCGGAGCCGCCCCGGACCGCACCTGCTGGAACGACGTGCCGAGCACGAGCGAGACCCGGCTGGCGAGACCGTCATCCCGGACGAGACGGGCGCCCGGCACGACGGCGGCGACCGCGCGGGCCGCGGCCTCCTGCCCGGGCCCGTACCTGACCTCGCTGGTCGAGAGCCTGCCGTTCGGCCAGTCGCGGGGCGAGCCGACCCGGAAGCCCAGTTTCGACAGGTCCGCGCCGGCCGCGCCGGCGAGGCCACCGATCCTGGCCGCGTTGAAGACGTCGACCGAGACGTCCTTCGGCGCCGCCGTGGCGGGCCGCGCCGGTGCGGACGGGGCCGGCGCCCGGCCGCGCAGCGGGGCGAGGAACGCGTTGAGCTGCGCAGGGTCGTACAGCTGCACCGATCCGTACCGGGGCAGCTCGCCGACGGCGTTCCCGCCCTCCGCGGGAGTCGGCGCGTGTACGGGGATCGTGACGAACCTGATCTGGTCGGAGCTCATCGCGCTCATCCGCTTCGCGAGCAGCCGGATGTCGTCGATGTCCGTCCCGTCGTCGATGGTCAGGGACTTCGTCGTCGCGCTGATCAGGCTCTCCAGCCGGGCCGGGTTCGTCAGCACGCCGTCGCTGGTGGCCTTGCGGAACACCGCCCCGATGAACTGCTGCTGGCGGTGGATGCGGTCGAAGTCGTTGTCGGGCAGGCCATGGCGCTGCCGGACGAAGGCGAGTGCCTGGTCGCCGTCGAGGTGGTTCTCGCCGACCCGGCCCCGCCACTGCGACCAGTTGTCGTGCAGGTTGCTCCGTGAACCGTCCGGCAGGGCCTTCACGCAGACGGTCACCCCGCCGATCGCGTTGGTCATGTCGCGGAAGCCCGCGAGGTCGACCGACACGTAGTGGTCCACGCGAATGTCGGTGAGCCGCTCGATGGTGCGGATCAGCAGCGACGGGCCGCCGATCGAGATCGCCTGGGTCAGCTTGTCCCGGCCGTGCCCCGGGATGTGGACGAGGGTGTCGCGTGGGAAGGAGACCAGCGTGGTCGTCCCGTTCACGTCGAGGTGGGCGAGGATCGTGGTGTCCGAACGTTGCCCGGTGACCTCGCCGTCGTGCTGGAACTCGTTTCCGGTGCCGGCCCTGCTGTCGGACCCGACGAGCAGGAAGTTGGTCGTTCCCTCGATCGGGTCGGCGGGGCGCTCGCCTTCCAGGCTCAGCCGGAGCCGGTTGATCTGGCGGTCGAAGTGCTCGTAGAGCGCGAATCCCCCCACCACGAACGCGAAGATCAGGCAGGAGAGGGCGCCGCAGAGGCCGGTGGTGAGCCTGGCGGCGATCGGTCGGCGGCGAGCGCCCACCGGCGGCACGAGGCGGAGATGATGTGCCTCGGGACCGGGAGGTCCCCCGGTCGAGGCGCGCGGTCCAGCACCGGTCACACGTCCCCCTCCGCCATCTTCCGGTAGCTCACCGTGCCTGCTGGATGTCAGCCCGTGCCAGTACGAGCCCGGACGTGGCCACGATCTGTTCGCTCGGCGACCGGCCTTGACTTCGGCCTGCGACTCCTCGGCGCGTTCAGCTACTCAACGTACTCGTAGCATCACGTTGCATGCCCGCGGGGGGTTGGAGTACACGCGATGTCGTCAGGAATGACCGTGGGTGTCGTCCAGGCGCGGCCCAGGTGCGGGACCGCAGAAGGCGTAGGCCGTTGAGCCCGACGATGATGGTCGAGCCTTCGTGCCCGGCGACGCCGAGCGGGAGCGGGAGGGTGGCGAGCAGGTCCCAGGCCGCGAGGACGGCGATGAAGGTCGCCGCGATCACGAGGTTGGCGATGACCAGGCGGCGGGCGCGGCGGGCGAGAGCGATCAGCGCGGGCAGTGTGGCGAGCTCGTCGCGTGTGATCACGGCGTCGGCGGTGTCGAGCGCGAGGTCGGAGCCGGCACGGCCCATGGCGATGCCGACATGTGCGGCGGCCAGCGCGGGCGCGTCGTTGACGCCGTCACCGACGACGACGACCCGGTCGCCGGTGGCCTCCAGGTCGCGCACGGCGTCGACCTTGTCCTCGGGCAGGAGGCCGGCGCGGACGTCGCTGATGGCGAGATCGGCGGCGAGCCGGGTGGCGGCGCGCGGGTTGTCGCCGGTGAGCAGGACTGGTCGGTTGCCGGTCAGCGCCGTCAGTCGCGCGATCGTGTCCGCCGCGTCGGGGCGGGTCTGGTCGGCCAGGGCGAGGACGGCGGCGGGGGTCCCGTCGATGCGGACGACGACGGCGGTGTAGCCGGCGTTCTCGGTGGCGGCGACGAGGTTCCCCGCGAGGCTGAGCCGATCGGCGGTGGGCAGGGTCTGGGCGGGGCTGCCGATCTCGACGAGCTGCCCGTTCACCCGGGCGCGGACTCCCCGTCCCGGCTTGGAGGTGAAGTCCTCGGCGGTGTCTGGGGTGATGCCCCGGTCGCGCGCGGCGGTCACGATGGCGCGGGCGAGCGGGTGCTGGGAGGGATTCTCTGCGGCCGCGGCACAGGCGAGCACCACGTACTCCGGGATGCTCCCGAGGGCGTGGATGTGGGCGAGGCGGGGGCTGCCGTCGGTGAGGGTGCCGGTCTTGTCGAAGGCGATGTGGGTCGCGGTGGCGAGGTGCTCGAGCACGACGGTGGATTTGACCAGGACGCCGTGCCGGCCGGCGGTGGCGATCGCGGACAGCAGCGGGGGCATCGTCGCGAGGACCACGGCGCAGGGTGAGGCGACGATCATGAAGGTCATCGCGCGGAGCAGGGTGGGACGCAGGTCGGCGCCGAGCATCAATGGGACGGCGAACAGGGCGAGCGTCGCGGTGACCATGCCGATGGAGTAGCGCTGTTCGACCTTTTCGATGAACAGCTGGGTGCGGGCCTTGGTCGCGCTGGCCTGCTGGACCATGGTGACGATGCGGGCGATCAGCGTGTCGCCGGCGGGATGGGTGATGCGCACGTGTAGCGCCCCGGTGCCGTTGACGGTGCCGGCGAACACCCGGTCCCCGGTCCGCCTGTCCGCCGGCAGTGGCTCGCCGGTGATGCTGGCCTGATCGACCTCGCTGGCGCCGGCGACGACCTCGCCGTCGCCGCCGATCCGCTCACCGGGCCGGACCAGGATCACGTCGCCGACCCGCAGCGCGGCGGCTGGGACGATCTCCTCTCCGGCGGCGCTGATCCGGGTGCCGTGTTCGGGGGCGAGATCGAGCAGGTCACGGACCGAGTCCTCGGTGTGTCTGGTCGCGAGCGCCTCCAACGCCCCCGAGATCGCGAAGATCACGATCAGGAGCGCGCCGTCGAGGACCTGTCCGATGGCCGCTGCCCCGATCGCCGCGGCGACCATCAGCAGGTCGACGTCCAAAGCTCTGTTCCGCAGCGCTCGTAGCCCGGCGACGCCGGGTTCGGCTCCACCGGCGACATAGCAGCCCAGGTACAGCGCCCACCACAACTCCTCCGGGCCGTGGGCCAGGTGCGTGATGAGCCCCAGGGTGAACAGCGCGGCCGCGGCCGCCGCCGCACGTACCTCCGGCAGTGACCGCATGCCGGTTCGCCTTCGCCGTGCGGGCGGGGGCGCGTCGAGGACAGGCGCGTCCGGGACAGGCGCGGCGGTGCTCTCCACGTGAACTGTCACGCTGCAAGCGTATATGCGTATGCATGAAGATACTCAGCTAGATGGATGGCGGGTTATGCTGGGCTGTGCACACGTCGCTGCCGGAGTTCGACATGCCGGGCGAGGAGCAGGTGCATCTGGCCGCGGAGACGTTCCGGATGCTCGCCGACCCGACCCGGATCAGGGTGCTGTGGGCGTTGTTGCAGGGCGAGTCGTCAGTCGCCTGCCTCGCCGAGCTCGCCGGGGCCGCGCCGACCGCGGTCAGCCAGCATCTGGCCAAGCTCCGGCTGGCCGGTCTGGTCAAGGGCCGCCGCGAGGGCACCTTCGTCTACTACTCCGCCGCCGACGAGCACGTCCGCCGTCTGCTGGCACAGGCCCTGTTCCACGCCGACCACATCGACCGGGAGCTCCCCGAGGAACCCGCCGCCGCCGTCACGTGACGCGCGTGGGCTGTGCCTGATCGGGTCGGCGGCTGCGGGGCGAGCGGCGCGCCAGGGCGCGGTCAGGCCAACGCCACCTGGTCGGGCTGGGGACTGGTCTCGGTGGTCTCCCCGCCCGCGTCCGTTCGGCTGGTCGCGGCGGGGCCGCGCCGGGCTGTTCGGACGGACACAAGGAGAACTCCGACCCACAGCAGTCCGGTCAGGACGAAGGCGCCGATCGTGACACCGACGGGCAGCGGCGCCCAGCGGGCGATCGCGGAGACGACGTCCGGAATCCGGGTGGGGACGAAACGGACACCCCGTGGCAGCCAGTAGTAGCTGCACACCGCGAGCAGCGCGAGCCCCTGCATCACCAGGGCGCCGAGCAGGACAACCGACGGCGCCCACCGGGCCCGCCGGCCGAGCGACCGCCCGAGCCCCGCGGCCACGACGACCGCGAGCCCCACCAGACCGAGGTACAGGTAGCGGCCCTGAACCGCGATGCCCCGGGTATACCGCTCGTACTCGGCCCAGCTCCGCTGCCCGACCATGAGGTATGCGAGGAACACAGGCGCGAGCAGCACGAGCGGAGCGGCCGCCCGCGTGATCCAGCCCAGCCCAGCACCGGCCGTCGTGGCCTCCGTCGTGGCCTCGGTCGTGGCCGTCGCCTCCGGGCTGGCCGTGGTCGCGGCCTTCGGGCTGGCTTCCACCGCGGCGTCCGGAGCGGCTTCCGTTGCGGCCGCCGGCGCGTCCTCCGTCACGGCCTCGGCCACGGGCGCGCGGCGCCGGGCCGCCGTGACCACGGCCGTGACGGACAGGCCGATCACGGTCACCGTCGCGGCCACGATCGCGATCGGCGACAGCTGCGGGGGCTCGAACATGCCGAGGCCACCCCAGAAGCGGCTGATCATCGTCCGGACGAAATACCACAACCAGGTGAAGAACGAGTCGGGCAGCAGCAGCGGCTCGCGGCGCGGCGGGTCGGTGGCCCAGCCGTTCGGCTGGAGGGCGTCGTAGAGCAGGTAGTTGCGGACCCACCACCAGCCCCCGATCGCCACCCCAAGACCGACCGCGATCACGGCGGGCAGCACCGGCAGCCGGACCCGGCCGGCGCAGGGGCGCCCGTCACCGGCCGGATGCTGGTCGCGCCGGGCCTGACGCCAGCCGACCAGGTAGGCGGCGGCGATCGTGAACGGGAGCGCGAACGCGAACGCCTTGGACAGCATGGCCACGCCGAACCACACGCCGGCCCAGGCCGCGGTGCGCCGGCGCAGGTCACCGCGGACGACCCCGGCCAGGACGACGGTGAGCGCGCCGGTCGCGAGGATCAGGATGCCGTCGTTGTTGAAGGTCGCGCCGACCCTGGTGAAACCGGGCACCGCCAGGGGCAGCGCCGCCGCCGCGGTCGCCAGCGGGCGGCGCAGCCCGAACCTGCGCGCCGCGGCCCAGGCCAGCAGCGGCACAGGTGCGAGGAGCAGGATGTTCAGCAGCCGCAGGACGAGCACCTGCTGGTCGTAGGCCCAGTGCTCGGAGCCCGCCACGACGTCGAGCAGGCCGGCGCCGATGGCGTAGACCAGCGGCGGGTGCTGGATCATCTGGTTCGACAGCCGGCCGTCGTCGACCGGCGTGGCGCCGCCGAGCTCGTCGAAGGAAAGCCGGTCGCCGCGCGGGGTGGGGGCGATCTCGGCGAACGACGGTGAGCCGCGGCGCTTGCCGCCGGACTGGAACATGTCCTGGAACCGGCCGCGGTCGAAGTCGTCGGAGGTCGCGGCGACGCCGGTGGCGATCATCTTCTCGCCCGGGGCGGGCCAGCCGGCCCCGTGCTGCAGGCCGTAGACCATGTCGACGTGCTGTGCCTCGTCGTAGCCCGTCCAGGTCGTGTAGACGAACGAGTAGGTCACAAGAAGTGCCACATGCAGCGCGGTGATGAGCAGCACCAGGACCGGGACCTTCGACCGCCCGGACCCCGGCGGTTCGTCCCGCCGCGGTTCGTTCTCCTGCGTATCGGCCTTTTCCGGCATGGGAGTCTCGGGCGTCATCACCGCTCAGGGTAGTCGCCCGCACCCGTGCCTCCGCCGGTGCCGCCGGACCCGTCGCGCGCGCGGGCGACATAGCTGACGGCGCGTCATCGGCTGTTTGAATCGGTCTGCGAGACTCGCGGGGTGCGCATCCTCGTCACTGGTGCCGGTGGACAGCTCGGTAGCGATCTGTGTCGTCTTCTTGACGCCGAGTCCCGTGCTGACAGCCCGCGTGTGCTTGCCTGGGCCGGCCTCACCCGGTCCGAGCTCGATCTGTCCGACGCTGCCAGGGTCCGTGCGGTCATCGCCGACCAGGCCCGCCCGGCCCGGGTGCAGGGCGGCCTCGTCGTCATCAACACCGCCGCCTGGACGAACGTCGACGGCGCCGAGTCGGACGAGGGCGGTGCCTACGCGGTGAACGCCGCCGGGCCGGCGCACCTGGCCGCGGCCTGCGCCCAGGCCGGTGCCGTCCTCGTGCACATCTCCACCGACTACGTGTTCGACGGCACGGCCTCGAAGCCCTACGAGACGACCGACCCGCCGGGGCCCCGGTGCGCGTACGGGCGGACGAAGCTCGCCGGCGAGGAGGCGGTGCTGGAGCTCTGCCCGGGGTCCTACGTCGTGCGCACCGCCTGGGTGTACGGGCGCACGGGCGGCAACTTCGTCAAGACGATCGCCCGGCTGGCCCGGGAGCGTGACCAGCTCACCGTCGTCGCCGACCAGCACGGCAGCCCGACCTGGTCCGCCGATCTGGCTGCCGGCCTGCTCGACCTGGTCACGGCGCTGCCCACGCCCGGCCTCTACCACTGCACCGGCGGTGGGGAGACGACCTGGTTCGGCTTCGCCCGCGCCATCGTGGGCGCGCTCGGGCAGGACCCGGCGAAGGTGGTGCCGATCACCACGGCGGAGTTCCCGCGCCCGGCGGCGCGCCCGGCCTACTCGGTGCTGTCCCAGCGTTCCTGGCAGGACGCCGGGCTGCGTCCACTGCGCCCCTGGGACGAGGCGTTCGCCGCGGCCTTCGCCGAGTTCGGCGCCGAGCTCTGAGCCGACTCTGATCGGAGATCGGCGCCGCGGCCGGCGAGTAGTTTGATGCTGTGAGCACTCAGACCCCCGACACGGAAGCGCGGCGTCCGGGCCGTCCGGTCCTTGTCGCCGTCGCGTGGCCCTACGCCAACGGGCAGCCGCACCTCGGGCATATCGCCGGTGCCTACCTGCCCGCCGACATCTTCGCCCGCTACCAGCGAATGATCGGCAACCGGGTGCTGATGGTCTCGGGGTCCGACGCACACGGCACGCCGATCACCGTGCGGGCCGACGAGGAGGGGGTCACCCCGCAGGCGATCGTCGACCGGTACCACCCGGAGTTCCTGCGGATCTGGTCCGATCTGGCGATCAGCTTCGACCTCTTCACCACCACCCGGACGCACAACCACGAGGTGGTCGCCCAGAGCGTGTTCACCCGGCTGCGCGAGGCCGGGTACATCTACCCGAAGGAGACCTCGCAGTTCTTCGACCCGGACGCGGGCCGCTTCCTGCCCGACCGGTATGTCGTCGGCACCTGCCCGCACTGCTCGTACCCGCAGGCGCGGGGCGACCAGTGCGAGAACTGCGGCCGCACGCTCGACCCGGAGCTGCTGGTCGACCCGCGCAGCAAGGTCACCGGCGCGGTCCCCGAGATGCGCCAGACGACGCACTTCTTCCTGCGCCTGTCCGGGCTTTCCGACCAACTGCTCGACTGGCTGCAGGCCCGTCAGGGCTGGCGCCGGCACGTGCTGAACTGGTCGGTGCAGTTCGTCAAGGACGGTCTGCACGACCGTGCGATCACCCGTGACCTGGACTGGGGCGTCCCGCTGCCCACCGACGAGCTCGGGCCGGGCAAGCGGCTCTATGTCTGGTTCGAGGCCGTCATCGGCTACCTGTCGGCGAGCAAGGAGTGGGCGGCGGGCACCGGTGACCCCGAGGCCTGGCGGGCCTGGTGGGAGGACCCGGAGGCGGCGGCCTACTACTTCGTCGGCAAGGACAACATCCCCTTCCACACCGTCATCTGGCCGGCGATGCTGCTCGGCCACGGCGGGCTGGACCTGCCTACCGACGTCCCGGCGAACCAGTACGTGACCTTCGGCGGTGCCAAGGCGTCGAAGTCGGCGGGGATCGGTCGGGGTGTGCGCGAGTACCTCGACCTGCTCCAGCCGGATGCGCTGCGCTTCGCGCTCGCCTCGGTGCTCCCCGAGCAGAACGACACCGAGATCTCGGACGCGGACATCGTCCGCCGCGTCAACGACGAGCTGATCGCCAACTGGGGCAACCTCGTCAACCGGGTGATGGCGCAGATCAACAAGTTCTTCGGCGGGGCGCTGCCCGAGACCGGCGATCTCGACGGGGTGCACGCCGAGCTGCTCGCCTCCGTCGACGCCGGCCTCGTCCGGGTGGGTGAGCTGCTGGAGCGGGTCGAGCTGCGGGCCGCACTGCGCGCGGCGATGGAGATCTCCGCCGAGGTGAACGCCTACCTCTACCGCGAGGAGCCGTGGAAGACCGTCAAGGTCGACAAGGCCACCGCGGCGCACAGCCTCGCGGTCGCCGTCCAGGCGATCTCCGGCATCACGACGGCGCTGGCACCGTTCCTGCCGTTCAGCTCCGCGCGGGTCGCCGAGGTGCTGGGCATCGACCTCGGGGTGTGGGCACGGCAGCCGGTCGCCGCCGGGCGGGAGCTGGTCTGGTCCGGTGGCCTGTTCACCAAGCTGGACGCGGACGCCCTGGACGTCGCCGCACCCACCGGCGCCTGATGGCGTGACGGCCCTGCGCCACCCCGGGCAACCGGCCGGGGGTGGCGCGCGGCCGCCGCGTGCGGGCTGGGACACTGACTCCCAAATGGCGAGCGCATCGGGCCCGCCGTCCCCGGTAGGCACACCGCCGACCCGGGACGGGGCGGCGGCAGGAGAGGTACCCGCTCAGTCGAGCCAGCCGCACTCCGATCTTCTTGATCGCCCAGCCCCCGCGGATCCGCCTGCCGATCAGATCCCGGCCGCGCGGCCGGGCCGTCCGCAGGACGGGCGTGCCAGCCTTCCACGCCTTCCGCGCCTTCTGCGGGGCCGCCTCCCGGCGCAGCTGTGGGAGCGCCACGCGGCTTTCCTGGTCGTGCTGGTGCTGGCTGTCGCGGCCAGGGCGGCGGTCGTCTGGACCTACCGGCCGGCGCTGCTCTACTACGGGGATTCCCCCGCCTACCTGGACCAGGCCACGAGAAGGCTCTGGGCGGGGGACTGGCGGCCGTCGGGCTACCCGATGTTCCTGCGGGTCCTCGGCGCGCCCGACCACCTGACCAGGCTGGTGATCGTCCAGCACACGCTGACACTGCTGGTCGGCGTGGCCCTGTACGCCACCGCACGGCGGCTGTTCGAGCGGTTCGGTCCTGCCGCGGCGGCCCGAGGCCGCGGTGGCTGGCCCGCCGCCCTGGTCGCGGCCCCGGCGCTGCTGGCGCCCTGGGTGCTCGACCTCGGCCAGTTCGTCCTGGCTGACAGCCTGTTCGGCACGCTGGTGCTCGGCGGGGCCCTGGCCCTGGCCTGGCCTGGCCGCCCGGCTGGCTGGCGGTTCGCCCTCGCCGGCCTGTTGCTGGGAGCGGGCGTCACGGTCCGCACGGTCGGCTATGGCCCGATCGCCCTGGGCGTTGCCGGCACGATCATCCTGGTCATCGGCCACCACCGCGCCGGCGCCACCAGCGCTACCGGCACCGCCGGCGCTACCGGCGCTTCCGGCACCGCCGGCGCTTCCGGCGCTTCCGGCGCTTCCGGCGTGGTCAGGGCTGTCCGTGTCGTCGCGCCCGTGGCGGCGTTCGTGCTGGCCGCGGCCGCTCCGGTCGTCGCGTACTCGGCCTGGAGCGCGAGCCAGGGCAGTGGCTTCACGGTCAGCGCCCACTCGGGCTTCTTCCTCTACGGGCGGGTCGCGCCGTTCGCCGACTGCGACCGGCTGCCCGACGACGCCGATCTAAGGTCCCTCTGCGACCCGCGGCCACTCGCGCAGCGGGGCTCACCGGTGACCTATCTGTGGCCTGACGACTCACTGCTGCGGCAGGGCAACGACCTCGTCCCACCGGGACGGGAGGCGCTCGCCGGCGAGTTCGCCCAGCACGTGGTCCGGGCCCAGCCCTGGATGATGATCACTACCACGGCCCGCTACCTGGGCGGCTACTTCTGGCCCGTCCAGTACGAGACCGAACTCACCAGCCGTGCAGACACCTGGGAGCTGCCCGACACCACCAGAAACCGGCTGCCCGACGGGCAGCCGCACGCCACCGACGGCTACTTCGCCGTCAAGGACCTGCGTGACGGCCCCGCCGCGGTGCTCTCGTTCTACTCCGGGCTGTCCTACGCCGTGATGCCACTGGTCGGCCTGGGCCTGCTCGCCGGTGTGCTCGCGGGGGTGGCCGGGCGGATTCGTGGTGTGGCGGGGCCGGGCCGGCTGTTCTGGCTGGCGGCGGGAGCGGGTATGTCCACCTTGCTGCTGAGTTCTTTGACGTCCGCGTTCGACTACCGCTATCTGGGGTCGGTCATCGGCCTGCTCGCCGCGGGCGCCGTGCTGGGAGCCGTCGCGCTCGTGCGGGTGCTGCGTGCCCGGCCCGCGGACCGCTTTCATGGGGGGATCTTGTGAGGATCGCGTTTCTCGGCCTCGGCCGGATGGGGCGCCGGATGGCCCGCCACGTGCTGGTCGCCGGCCACGAGCTGGTCGTCTGGAACCGCACCCCGGGGCGTGCCGAGGAACTGACCTCGGCCGGCGCCATCGAGGCCGCGGACCCCGCTGACGCCGTCCGCGGTGCCGAGGCCTGCGTGCTGATGCTGTTCGACCCGGAATCCGTCGCGGAGGTGCTCACCGCGGTCGTGCCAGCCGCCGAGCCGGGCGCCCTTCTGATCAACTGCACGACGGTGGGCCCGGCGGCGGCACGCGAGCTGGGCCGCACGGCCGCGGGCGCCGGGCTGCGCTACCTGGACGCCCCGGTGGTCGGCACGGTCGGCCCGGCCGAGGCCGGCACCCTGCGGATTCTGGTCGGCGCCGCCGACGCGGATCTCGCCGCGGCCAGGAGCATCCTGGGGACCTTCGGCGATCCGGAGCGTATCGACCATGTGGGGTCCATCGGAACCGCCAGCGAGCTGAAAACCGTCGTCAACCTCGCTCTCGCCGAGGGGATGGCCGCCGTCGCCGAGGTGCTTCGCTACGGCACCGACCTCGGCCTCGACCGCGGCCTGGTGCTCGCCGAGCTCGCCGCCGGGCCGCTCGGCACCCTGGTCAACTACAAACGGCCGATGCTGGATTCGGACGACTACTCCCAGGCCGCGTTCACGGTCGCAGGCCTGGCGAAGGACGTCCGGCTGGCCACTGCGTCGGTCGCGGGGCCACTGCCGGTCGCCGAGGCGACCCTGGCGCTCACCGCGGCCGCCGAGCAGGCCGGTCACGCCGACGACGACTTCTCCGCGATCGCCGCGGCGGACGTCTTCGGCTCGGACGTCTCCGGCTCGGCCTGAGCACGGCCGCGGTACCGATCCGGTGGCCACCAGACGTTGGTTGCTGCTCGGCGTGGTCGCGGCGGGACTGACGCTGAGCTCGGTCGGCCTGCTCGGCGTGCTCGCGACGGAACCCTTCGCCAGCGCGGACGAGGCACAGCACACCGCGTACGCGGTGGAGGTCGGCGAGGGGCGCCTGCCCGAGCTGGACACGCCGGTGCGGGCGACCATCCCGGGCATGCCCGGCCTGCCGGCCGACTGCCGGGTCGACCCGGCGCAGGTGCGCCGTGCGGCTTCTGACCGGGCGGCGGAGGCGTCGCTGCCGGCCTGCGCGGCCCGGGACCGTGCCTTCATGACCTTCGACGTCATCTACACGGCGAACCATCCGCCGCTGTTCTACCTGCTCGAATCGGTGCCGCTGCGGATCGGCCGGTCGGCCGGCCATCCGCTGGCCGGTTTCTACGCGGCGCGGATGCTCAACCTGACGGTGGGCTTCGCGGCGCTGGTCGCCACGGCCTGGCTGGTGCGGGTGCTGGTGCCCGGTCGGCCGGATCTCTCGGTGGCCGCGGCGGCCATCACCGGTGCGATGGGCGGGTTCATCGCCGTCACCACCCAGGTCTACAACGACGCGCTCGCGGTGGCCCTGATCACCGCGGCCACCGCGGCGACGCTGGTCCTCCTGCGCCGGGGGCCGTCAGCGCGGACGCTGCTGGCGGTGGCCGTTCTGGTTCCCGCAGCGGCCCTCAGCCGGGCCAGCGGCGCGATCGCCGCGTCGCTGCTGGTGCCCACGGTCGGGGTGGCGGTCGGGCTTGCGTTCGCGCGTGGCGTGGGCCTGGGCGGCGGCCGACGTCCGGCGCTGGGTGGGCGTCCGGAGCCGGGCCGACGTCCGGCGCTGTGGCGCAGCGCCCTGGTGGGGCTGGCCGCCGCCGTGACCACAGGTCTGCTGACGGCGGCGGCTGCCGGCTGGTTCTACCTGCGCAACGAGCGGCTGTACGGAGACCTGACCGCCACCGGACGGATCGCGTCGATGTTCCCCACCGGGATCGAGGAACGGTCGGCCTGGCAGGTGGTCACGTCCGAGGATTTCTGGTGGCTGGTCTACCGCGGCCTGTTCGGGCGCCCGAAGCTGCTCCTCGGCTGGCCGTACCGGGTCGCGGTCGGCGTCGGGCTACTCACCCTGGTGGGCCTGCTGGCGGCCGCGTTGCGCGCCGGCCTCGCCCATGCTGTCGCCCGCCGGGCCGGCCACCGCGCTGCTGGGGATTCCGCTGGCGATGCCGCTGGCGTTACTGCGGGTGTTGCTGCCGGCGGTGCTGCCTGCGGTGTCGGTCCAGCCCGGGGGACCCCGGTGATCAGCCTGATGTGTTGGCTGGTCGCTGGCACGCAGGCCCTGATCGCGGTCGCGACACTGGTGGGTTTCGTGGCCGCGGGCGGCGCGTCGTTCGCGCGCTACCTGCTGCCCGCGCTGCCCATGCTGGCCCTGGCGGTGGCGGCGGGATGTTCCGCCCTTCCGCTGGCCCGCCGAGGCGTGCCGACGGTGCTGGTGGTCGGGGCGCTGTGGTGCACCACGATCGTCATGCTCAGCCGTGAGCTGGCACGGCATGACCCGAGCCTGGCCGACCGGGACCTGCTCGGCCGGCTGCGCGGCGCCATCGCCGCGACCGCGTTCAGCCCGAGCGGCGCGTCGCTGGTGGTCGGCGTCCTGCTCGCCCTGGCCGGGCTCGGAATCGTCCTGCTGGCCCTGTCGATGTTGATGCTCGCTCCCGCCGTGGTTCCCCGCTGGCGGATGCGCCCGGCCCGTGGCTCAGCCGGCGCCACTCCGGTGGACGGGGGCATGATCCCGGCCGCGAGCGGTTTCGGAGTCGTTCGCGGCGGGTGCGGTGCGGGCGACGGACAGGGCGCCGGCGAGGTCGTCGGCGAAAGCGTTGACGATGGCGTTGGCGAAAGCGTCGGCGAAAGCATTGGCGAAAGCATTGGCCAGATCGTCGGCGAAAGTGTCGGCGAGGTCGTCGGCCCGCCCGGCAGCGCCTAGAAGGCCCCTGCCGGGCGGAGAGCCCGAATCTGGATTCCAGGGAGCGTGCGGACCTCCGAGCGCCCGGGAGCGTGGTGGCACGGTTTCGCGAGTCGCAAGAGTG
This sequence comes from Frankia sp. R43, assembly GCF_001306465.1. Lineage (NCBI taxonomy): Bacteria > Bacillati > Actinomycetota > Actinomycetes > Frankiales > Frankiaceae > Frankia > Frankia sp. R43. Next base: position 287,444 of record NZ_LFCW01000010.1, read on the forward strand.
AATGATTTTGGTCGCTCCAACGACCAAAATTCTTCTTTCTTGCGGCTAGCCAGGCGACTCCGTGCCCCTTTTGTCGCGCTTAGGTGAATTGCTGGTGCTGCGCGGCGGTGCGGGATCCTCGATGGGCAGGCCCAGGCTGCGCCTGAATCGAGGGTTCAGCGAGCGACTCGCTGGTAGACGGCGGCGGTCAGTTCCGCGGTGCGCCGCCAGGTGAAGGCGCGGGCGTGGTCACGGCCTCGAGCGGTTTCGGTGCCGTTCGCGGGTGCGCTGAGGGCGGCGGACAGGGCGCCGGCGAGATCGTCGGCGAACGCGTCGGCCCGCCCGCCAGCCACCAGGCGGACGCCGGCGGCTCCGCCGACGACCTCGCGCACCGCCGGGATGTCGGCGGCGACGACCCTGGTCCCGGCGGCCAGCGCCTCCAGCGGCGGTAGCCCGAAACCTTCGTAGCGGGAAGGGAAGCACAGCACCGCCGCACCGGCCACCACGGACCGCAGCTCGGCGTCGTCCAGGTAGCCGAGGGTGACGACCGCCTCCGGTGGCAGCCCGGCGGTGTCCAGGGCGGGACCCCAGCCGGGCGGCCCGACCAGCGCCAGCGGCGGGGTGTCGCGCTCGGTGGCGCGCAGCCTCCGCAGCGCCTCCAGCAGCGCCGGGAGGTTCTTGCGCGGTTCCGCGGAACCGACGAACAGCAGGTACCGGTCGGGCAGCCCGTGGGCGGCGAGCCAGCTGCGGGCCGGGGCGGCGGCGGTGAACCAGGCCGGGTCGACGCCGAGCGGCGTGGGGGTGACCAGCTCCGGGTCGAGCCGGTAGGCGGCGATCACCTCGTCCGCGACGGCCTGGCTGGGGGTCAGCACCGCGGCGGCACGGCGCAGCCCGCGCGGAACGAGCGTCGTGTAACGGGCGGACGCCTCCGACACCGTGTCGGGCGTGCGCAGGTAGGACAGGTCGTGCACGGTCAGCACGCCGTCGGCGGCGGCCAGCGGGCCGAGCACGAAGTTCGTCCCGTGGATGATGTCCGCGGCGCCGGTGAGCCATTCGGTCGGCGGGTGCTCGGAGCGCATCCAGGCGTCCTGCAGCAGCCGGGCGGGGACGCGGCGCGCCGCGGGGCGGACGCCGGGCGGCAGCGCGGCCGCGAGCCCCGCCGAGCCCCGCCAGGTGAACGCGGTCGCCGCCACGTCGAGATCGAGCTGGTCGACGCGGGCCAGCTCGCCCAGCCCGGCGAGCAGTGCCGCCGTGTAGCGGCCGACCCCCGTGCGCGGCCCGAGCAGCGGGGTGCCGTCGAGAACGACCCGCATCACACGGCCCGCATCAGGAGACCACCCGCATCAGGAGAGTGCCCGCATCAGGCGTACAGCCGGCGGCGCTCGACGATGTCGTGCCACCGGTCGGCGAACGCGGCGTCGGAGAACTGCTGGGCCCGGTCGACCGCGGCCGCCGCCAGCCGGGAGCGCAGCCCGTCCTCGGCGGCCAGCCGGCGGGTGAACGAGGCGACCTGCTCCGGATCGCTCCAGCGGTAGCCGTCCCGCCCATGCCGGACGATCTCGCGCTGCCCGGCGCGGTCGATGACGACCGGCACGCAGCCGCCGGCCATCGCCTCGACGGTGGTCATCCCGAAGTGCTCGGCGGTCCAGGGGCGGCGCCGGTCGTCCTCGCCGTAGCCGGTCGCCGACCAGAAGACCGAGCTGGTCGACAGCAGCCGCTCGACCTCGGCCCGCGGCGCGTTCGGCAGCACTTCGACGGGCAGCCCCGCACCGGCGGCCCGGACCTGCTCGACGTAGGGCTTCTGCGAGTCCTCACAGCCGCCGACGACGTACATCTTCCAGCCGTCGGGCAGCCCGCCGGAGCGGTACAGCTCGCCGAACCACTGGACCATCTCCAGCTGCCGCTTGGCGTGGCCGAGGCCCGGGGCGAAGAACCGCCCGATGGTGATCACGGCCTTCTCCCGCTCCGGGGCCGGGTGGAGCCGGTCGACCTGGATCGGCGGGAACAGCACGTCGGAGTCCCGCTTCCACAGCTGGCTGATCCAGCCGCGGGTGTACTGCGAGTTGGCCATGACGGTGTCGTAGCCGTCGAGGTAGCCGAGGTCGGCCGGGTCGCGCAGCAGCCACGGGAAGCGCAGCGCCATCCGCTCCAGCGGGCCTTCGTCGGCGTCGGTGACCCGGGGCCGGCTCACCGCCACACCGAGCTCCCGCACATCCGCCTCGCCGGGGGAGAACGCGTCGCTGACCAGGGTCAGCTCGGTGCCCTTCGACGACGACGGCAGCGCCACCTCGAACGGGGCGAACTCCTGGCCGACCGTCAGCTTGGCGAGCACCGTCCCGTCGGCGTCGAGGACCTGCAGCCGCACCCCCTCGGGGGCGCCGGGGCGGCCGATGTCGGCCCGCAGGGTCCGCCCGCCGCCCGGGTTGACGGCGAGGATGCCGGAGCCGTTCGTCCAGGTCCACTGCCGACGCCGGCCGCCCTCCGGCGGATACCAGCCCTGCCCGAAACTGACGGCGGGGGTCACCCCGCGCAGCAGCGGGCCGGCGGTACGCACTGCGGCCTTGCGCCAGGCGGCCATGTCGTGGTCGAACGGCGTCGGGAAGAAGCACAGGTACGCCGACCGCGGCGACCGTGGGGCGAGCCGGCTCATGTACGAGCCGTTGACGAACAGGTGGTACTCCTCGGACAGGACGGCGATCGCGTCCTCGCCGCGGTCGGGCAGCCGCCGGTAGCGGCAGCCCGACAGATCAAGGCCCAGGTGGCTGCCGATCGCGGCGAGGTCGACGTCGGAATGCCCGATGATGTCGACGTCGAGGCCGTCCGCGGCCAGCACCTGGGCGATCATGCCGTTGTGGCGCTCGCCGCCACCCATCGAGTGCCAGAAGCGGTTGTAGACGGCCGCGCGCAGACCCTGCGCACGTGGACCGGTGGCACCGGTCGGGCTCGCGGCACCGGGCGCGGTCATCGCTCGACCAGCCAGCTCTGCAGGCTGACCCGCCGCTCGGTGGCGGCGGCGCCGATCTCCCGGCGGTGGCGCAGCATCGTGGGCAGCAGCCGCAGGTAGGACGAGAACACCCGCACCCGCAGCAGGGTGGGACGCACCGCCGGCCGGCTGCGCGAGCGCCACGCCTGGCGCAGCGTGCGCACGGCGATCGACGCGGTCGTCAGCGGGTAGCGGGCGACCGCCGAGATCGCGGTGCGCGCGGTCGCGTCCTTGGTCAGCATCAGCAGCCGGTTGCGGTCGGTGTGGAAGACGAACAGCGGGGACCACTCGACGCTCGACGCGGAGTGGACGTGGCGAAGTACCGCGCCCGGCACGTAGCGGATCTGGTAGCCGCGGGAGCGGATCCGCCAGGACAGATCGGTGTCCTCGTAGTAGAGGAAGAAGTCGTCGTCGAACCAGCCGAGCTGCTGGCCCAGCTCGGTCCGCATCGCCATGCCGTTGCCGCAGGCGGTGAAGACCTCCTCCGGGTTGTCGAACTGGCCGATGTCGATCTGCTGGTAGCCGCGGTCGGCGCCGTACCCCTCGGTCAGCACGATGCCGCCGACGTTGTTGATGACGTCCACCCGCGGGGCGCCCGCGCCCACCGTGAACGAGACGGTGGACGGCTCGGCCGTCACCGGCAGCGTGCACGACGAGCCGTCCCAGCCCAGGGTGACGTCCTTGGCGGTGTCCGCGGCCCAGGTGACCCCGATGGTGACCTGGCCATGTTCGGGCACCGGCACGCACAGCTCGCCGTCGCCGCGGGTCCAGAAGAACGGGGCCTTCGGCGGGCCCTCGGCGCCGAAGGTGAGCTTCTCCCACAGCACCTCGCGCAGCACCTCGCGCCCGTCCACCGTCACCGAGCTGACTCGCACACCCAGCTGGCGCGGGTCGTGGGGGCCGGGGGAGAAGGTGGGCGTGGCCAGGGTGAGCCGCAGGAACCGGGGCAGGAAGACGACCTTGCCGGTGACCGCGCCGAGCCGGCCGCCACCGGGCTCGTCGAACGGTGCCAGCAGCCGGGCCAGCCAGTCCGGCTCGGGGATGGCGTCGTTGTTCAGCAGCACCGCGAGCGGTGTGGTCACGTTCCGCAGCGCGAGGTTGTTCCCGCCGGCGAAACCGAGGTTGCGGTCCGACCGTACGACCTTCACCCAGGGGTAGCGGCTGGCGAGCAGCTCCAGCGAGTCGTCGGCGGAGGCGTTGTCGACCACCTGGGTCTCGAACGCGAACGGCGCGTCCTGCTTGGCGAGCGCGTCCAGGCACGGCGGCAGCAGGTGCGCCCCGTTCCAGTTGACGATGACGACCGTCGCGAGCGGCCCGGCGCCGCTGCCGTCGCTGCTGCTGACGGCGCTGCTCTCGGCGCCGTTGCCGTCGCCGTTGCCGTCGCCGTTGCTCCTGGAAGCGCTGCTCATCGCACCATCCGCTCCTTGCCAGCCCTCACTGCCAGCCGTCACCGGCGCAGCCCTGCCTGGTAGTCGACGCGGAGCAGCCCGGCGACCTGCGGGCCGCTCACGCCGAACAGGTCCTCGAACCGCCGTACCGTGACCGGCTGGCCGGTGGCGGCGTCCGACACCCGGACGCTGACCGCGAACGCCCCGAGCAGCTCCGGCAGCCGGGGAACGACGAAGTCCACCACCACGATGCCCGGCCCCGGGCTGATGCCGCCAGGCGGGGTCTCCATCATCCAGATCGGGACCTCGCCCTGACCCATGATGTCCACGTGCAGGTAGACGTGCTGCGGCGCGTAGTCGGTGAGGTCCAGCTCGACGCTGACGGTGAGCTGCTCACCCGGGTCGTACTGCACCTGCGGGGCTCCGCCGGGATCGCGGCTGAACGTGACCGCCGTCGGCTTGGCCGGTGACAGGTCGTACGGCACCGCCCCGCCCTCGACGGGCAGGCTGCCCAGCCGCTGGCGCAGCAGCTTCGTCCCGACCGCCGGCTGCCCGTCGTAGATGAGGTTGCCCGTCTCCAGGACGAGCACCCGGTCGCACATGTTCTCGATCAGGTCGAGGGAGTGGGTGACGAACAGAATCGTCCGCCCCTCGGACCGGAACTGCGCGATCTTGTCGAGGCACTTGCGCTGGAACGCCTCGTCACCGACGGCGAGCACCTCGTCGACGAGCAGGATGTCCGGGTCGACGTGCACCGCGACGGCGAAGCCGAGCCGCACGTACTGGCCGGACGAGTAGTGCTTCACCTCGTCGTCGATCTTGTGTCGCAGCTCGGCGAAGTCGACGATCGAGTCGAAGAGCCGGTCGATCTCCCGCTTGGACAGGCCGAGCAGGGAGGCGTTGAGGTACACGTTGTCGCGGCCGGACAGCTCGCCGTTGAACCCGGCGCCCAGCTCCAGCAGCGAGGCGATCCGCCCGTTGACCGCCACCTCGCCGGAGGTCGGGCGCAGGATGCCGGCGAGGACCTTGAGCAGTGTCGACTTGCCCGACCCGTTCGCGCCCGCCAGGCCGACCGTCTGCCCGCGCCCGATCTGGACGTCGATGTCGCGCAGCGCCCAGAAATCCTCCCCGCTCGCGCCCTCGCGGCGGACGAACCGCTCCTTCAGGCTGGTCGCGCGCTTGCTGTAGGCGACGAACTTCTTGCTGACCCCGGCCGCGCGGATCACTGTCGGCGAGCCCGGCGACTGCGCCGCCGAGGCCGAGGCCGCGGGGCGGTCGGGCTGTGCGGGCGGGGCGAGCGGCGGTGACGACACTAGAGGTCCTCGGCGAAGTCGGCCTGGAAGCGCCGGAACACCCGCAGCCCCAGAAAGAGCACGGCGAGCGAGATGAGCGCGGCGATCCCCAGGTGTTCGAGGTAGAACGTGTACCCGGTGTCGGCGATGATCGACGACGAGCCGGTGGAGTTGCCCGGCGGCGGGTCGTAGATCGCCCGCTGGAACGTCATCACCACCACGGCCATCGGGTTGAGCAGGTACACCCAGGTCCAGTCGCCGAGCCGGTCGGAGATCAGGCCGTACGCGTAGACCATCGGGTTGATCCAGAACCAGGCCACCAGGGCGACGTCCAGCAGGTGCTGGGTGTCGCGGTAACGCACGTTCAGCGCCGACAGCAGCAGTGACAGCGCGACGGTGAACAGCAGCGCGACCGCCCCGGCGGGGATGATCAGCAGCAGCTCGGGCCCGAACAGGCTGTACTGCAGCCCCAGGATGACCACGAACAGCACCAGCAGCTGGAGCGCGAAGTGCACCGCGGCGAAGCCGACCGCGGACAGCGGCAGCACCAGCAGCGGGAAGCGCACCTTCTTCACCAGGTTCGCGTTGGCGACCACCGCGCCGCAGGCGGACGACACGCTGCCGGAGAACGCGTTCCACACCAGCATCCCGGACATCAGGTAGATGCCGAAACGCGGGATCCCCGTCTTCAGCACCACCTGGAAGACGAACGTGTAGACCACAAGGAGCAGCAGCGGGTTCGCCAGCGACCAGGCGAAGCCGAGCGTCGACCCCTTGTACTTGACCTTCAGGTCCTTGCGGACGAGGTTGCGCAGCAGCTCCCACCGCACCCGGGTCTGTGCCCGGCTGCGGTGATCGACATGGCGCGCGCCGGAACGTGAGCCGCGAGGGCGCTGTGCCGGTGCCGGTGCCTGCCCGGACCCCTGGCCCGCTGACGGCGATGGCGATGAGGGGAACGTGGAGAGGTCAGCGACCCGCGACATGACCTTCTTCTTCCCCTGTCGGGCGTACATCTCGGACCCGCACCGTGCTCGGCCCCTCCTCCGCCCAGCGCAACCGTCACCGGTTGGCGTCGACTCCTCGACCGTTGCTCGAACGTCGTCGTGTGCTCGGACGCCGTCGTGCTGAACGTCGTCGTGCTTGAACGTCGTCGCCCAGGTTGGAGACGATGGCCGTAGACCGTACCGCGTGCCACCCCGGAGGCGATGCCCCGAGTCCGGTGACTGGCACCCCCAGGGGGGTTCATAGTATCGATCCGTCTATCTGGCTCCGGCCGGCGAGCGCTCCACCCGAACCACCCGCTGACAACCCGGAAACCTCCGGTGTTGTCCGGCGGTGGTCCCGGGGGTGCCTGGCCGGCCCAGATTGGGCGGTCGGGGGACCGGCTGTCCGGGAGGGGCGGGCAGTGTTCACCGACGTCCGACTTCGCGAGGTCTGGTCGCATCTGGAGTCGGGCGGTGCCCAGGCCCTGACTCTTGATGTGTTCGACACCCTGCTGTGGCGCATGGTGCCCGAACCGGCACACGCCTTCATCACCCTGGGGCACCGCCTCGCCGAGATCGGCCAGCTGCCGACCGGCGTCACCCCCGGCGAGTTCGCCCGCCTGCGCGTCTACGCGGAGCACAAGGCCCGGGAGCACTCGCACGAGGTGCGGGGCACCTACGAGGTGCGCCTCGACGAGATCTGGGGCGTGCTGGTGCCGGCGCTGCCCGGCGCGGGCAGCCTCGGCGACCTGATGGACGTCGAGCTCGCCGTCGAGCGTGACCTGTGCCGGGCCGACCTGGCGGTCGTCGAGCTGGCCGAGCTCGCGATGACCAAGCTCGGGCTGCCGGTGTACCTGCTCTCCGACACCTACTTCTCCGCCGCCCAGCTGGAGCGCCTGCTCAGCCGCCCGGAGCTGGCCGGGGTGCCGTTCACCCAGATCTTCACCTCCTCCGACGCCGGGATCAGCAAGAGCGACGGGCTGTTCCGGCACATGCTGGCGGCCTCGAACCTGCAGCCGTCGCGGGTCGTGCACCTCGGCGACCACCCGGTCGCCGACGTCGAGAGCGCCCGCGAGCACGGCCTGGTCGCCATCCACTACCCGAAGTACTCGGGCTCGCTGAAGTCGACGCTGGAGCTGGAGGGCCTGCTCACCGGTCCGGGCGACGACACCCCGATCGACTCGGCGCACGGCGACTACGGCATGACCGCGCTGCGGGCCCGCTCGCTGCACCGTGCGGACGCCGCCGCCGTCCCGCCGGGCCTGCGCCGCTACTGGGAGACCGGCGCGACCGTGTTCGGCCCGGTCTTCACCGGTTTCGCCGACTGGGCGGTGGAACGCACCAGAGACCACGGCGCCGACCACATCTACTGCCTGATGCGCGAGGGCGAGTTCCTCTCCCGCCTGGTCGCCGAGCCGGGTGCGGACGCCGGTGTGACCACCTCCACCCTGTGGGCGTCACGCCAGGTCTGCGCGCTGTCCAACGTGTTCGAGGGCAGCCCCGAGGAACTGCGCAGCTTCCTCGTCCGCCGGCACGCGCCGAGCGTCGGCCAGCTGCTGCGCCAGCTCGGGGTCGCCGTCGACGACGTCGCCGGCATCTCCTCGCTCGCCGACCGGCGCCTGGACGTCCCCGGCCTGCTCGACGACACCCTCGAGGCGCTGTGCTCCGACGAGCGCATCCGCAGCGAGATCGTCCTGACCGCGGCCCGGCTGCGCGACCGGTACGTCCAGTACCTCGACACCCAGCTGCCCGAATCCGGGCGGATCGTCGTCGCCGACCTCGGCTGGGGCGGCACCATCCAGGCGCTGCTCGCCCGCCTGCTCGCCTCCACCGGGCGGGACTTCGACGTCTGCGGCCTCTACCTGGCGACGAACGCCGCCGCCGGCACGCACCGCCTCGCCGGCCTGCAGATCGAGGGCTACGCCGCCTCCGGCGGGCAGCCGGAGCTGATGGCCAACCAGCTCATGCGCAGCCCCGAGGTGCTCGAACAGCTCTGCATGCCAGACATCGGCTCGCTGGTCTCCTTCGACGACGAGCACCGCCCGGTGCTGAGCATCGACCGCACCTCCCGGACCCAGGTCGCCCAGCGGGTCGCCGTCCAGGACGGCATCCTCGCCTTCCAGCGTGAATGGCTGCGCTACCGGCGTTCGGAGACGGCGATGCCGTCGCTGTCCGAGGCGGGGGCCCGGCACGCCTCGCTGCGGATGCTGACCCGGTTCGTCGCCCGCCCCACCGCGGCCGAGGCCTCCGCGTTCGGCGCGTGGGCCCACGACGACAACTTCGGCTCGGACTCGACCGAGGGCCTGCTGCCGCCCGAGCTGGTCCGGCGGATGCCCTACCTGACCCCGGCGGACGTCGAGAAGATCACCATGCGGGAGCTGTACTGGCCCGCCGGTGTCGCCGGCGTCGCGAACCGGTCGCTCGCCGTGATCAGTGGCCTGGCCGCCGCCGCCGGGGTGCGGGCCGAGGAGGTCTCCCCGGAGGCCGCCGCCGGCCCGGTCGAGGTCTACGTCGACACCGGCAGCGACTTCGTCAACGGCCACAAGGAGACCGTCGTCACCCGCTCCGGGCGCGACGGGATGTCGATCGTGCGGCTGAGGGTCGAGGGTGTCGGCGCCCGCCGGGTGCGGATCGACCCGGCCGGCCGGCGCGGCCTGCTCCGCCTCGACTGGCTGACGATCTCCTTCCACCTGCACAACGCTCCCGAGCCGTACAAGGTGACCGTCACCTCCCTGGACGACCTCGCCGGCCAGCAGCTCGCGCTCATCGGCCTGCGGCCCCTGCAGGCCAACCTGCTGGAGATCGTCGGCGACGATCCGCAGATCATCTACACGATCGATCACGGCACGCAGCCGCAGCTCGGCGGGACGTACGCGATCGACGTCGAGATGGCCTTCGGCTGGCTCGGGATCCGGGCCGACCCGCTGCAGGTGCGCACGGCGGACGCGGCCCGCACCGGCCTGCCCGTCCGAGCCGCCCGGAAGATCCGTCGCGAGCTGGGAGGGCTGCGGTGACGTCAGAGGCAGACGACACGGCCGACACGGAGGGCATGTCCCCCGATCCGCGCCCCTCCCCGTCTCCGGGTAGCGCCGCCGGCGCCTCGGGCACCGCGGGCGCCCCGGAGCCCCCGGGACCCGGGGACACCGAGCGAAGCTGGTTCCGCCCGCCGCCGAGCCAGTCCGACCCGCTGTGGACCAGCCTGCTCCCGTCGGTGTCACCGCCATCGCCTCCCGCGGGGCCGCCGCCTCCCACCGGGCCACGGCCACCCGCCGGGCCGCCGTCTGCGTCGGTCCCACCTGCGGGGCCACCGTCCGGCCCGCTCCCCGTGCGCTCCTCGGCCTCCTCGGCCTCCTCGGCCCCCCGGCCGCCCGCGGCCACACCGCCGGCCCCGTCACCCCCCGAGATGTCGGTCTTCACGCCGCGCTCGGCCCGGCGCGCCGCCGAGAACGCCCCGGCGCAGCCCTCCTCGCCAGGCGGGCCCGTCACGGCTCCGCTTCCGCTGCCCGGCTACCCGGTCACCCCCGGCACCTCGGCGACCTTCGAACCACCCCGCGACCCCCGTGAGTTCCGCGACGCGCGGGACCGCACACACGACCGCCCGGACCGCAGGCATCCGGACCCCAGCCGCCCAGACCCCAGCCGCCCAGACCTCGGCCGCCCGGACCCCGGCCCTCCAGGCCTCGACCGCCCGGGCTTCGATCGTCCCGACCTCGATCGGGCGGATCCTGGCCGCGCACCCTTTGACGGCGCACCCTTCGACCGCTCACCCGCCGGCCGGGCGGAACCCGCACCCGACGCCCCGCGGCAGCCGGCGGAGACGTCCAGCCCGCCCGGGACGTCCGGCTCGACGGAGACGTCGAGCGTGGTGCACGGCAGTCTCGCGGAGCTGGCCGTGGACGCCTACGACGGCGGCGACCACGCCGCCGAGCCAGGTGAGATCACAGAGAAGACCCTCGCGCCGCTGCTCCTGCACTCGCTGACCGACCTGCGCGAGATCTGGATCCCGCTGCTGGAGGCGGCCGGCGCGCGCAGCGTCGCCGAGATCGGCTCGGAGAGCGGCGCGACGACGTCGCTGCTCGTCGGCCTGCTGCGCCGGGGTGGCGGCGGGCGCCTGGTGGTCATCGACCCCGAGCCGGGGGTCACCCCGACGTCCGGCGGCGGGCTGGACGTCGAGGTGATCCGCGGCTTCAGCCCCGAGGCGCTTGACGGCCACGCACCGACCGACGCCTACCTCGTCGACGGAGACCACAACTACGCCACGGTCCGCGGTGAGCTCGCGGCGATCGCGGCCGCCGTGCGCGACTTCGACCGGGCCTACTTCCCGTTGGTGATCCTGCACGACGTCGGCTGGCCCGCCGGTCGCCGCGACCAGTACTACGCCCCGGACCGGATCCCCGAGGAGCAGCGCCAGCCGAACTCCTGGGACGTCGGCGTGGAGATCGACAAGTCCGACGCGATCCCCGGCCGCGGCTTCCGCGGGGCGGGCGCCTTCGCCTGGGCGCTGACCGAAGGCGGCCCCCGCAACGGTGTGCGCACCGCCGTCGAGGACTTCGCGATGGACCACCCCGACCTGCGGTTCATCACGGTGGCGCCGATCTTCGGCCTCGGGGTGCTCCTCGACCGGCGCGCACCCTGGGCCCGCCACATCGCCGACCTGCTCGCACCCTGGGTCGCGAACAGCCTGCTGGCCCGGATGGAACGCAACCGCATCGACCTGTACCTGCGAGTCCTCGCGATGCAGGACGACGCCGCCGCCGCCGCCCGGGCCCGGCAGCGGGAATGGTCCCGCATCGACGCCGAGCGCAGCGAGCTCGCCGCTCGGGACCTGCAGCGCCTGAGCCGCATCAGCGAGCTGGAGCAGGAGCTCGCCGTGGCCCGCCGGGAGCAGCAGCGGCCGCCCTGGGGCCCTGGAACACCGGACGAGCCAAGGCTTCTCACCGCAGCCCGCATCGCCGGCGCGGCCCTGCGGGCCCGTCTCGGCGGTGAGGCGGGTGTCCGCGACTCCGGCGACTCCGGTGACGGGGCGGCTGGCTCGACGGCTATCCCGTCACGGGGCGCCCAGGCGCTGGCCGCGGGCACCCGCACCGGCGGCGCCGCGGTCGTCCGCCTGGGCTCAGGCCTCGCCCGGCTGGTGGAGAACAGATCCACCGGCGGCACCCCGAACTCCTCCCGCAACCGCGGGCACTGACCGCGCGGGCCAGCTGGGCGTCGGGCTGCCGCTGCTGTCGGGCAAGATCGGAGGGGCCTGGTTGCCGGAACGACGAAAAGCCTCGGATCTTCCGATCTGAAAGCGTCGATCGCTGCTGCCAGGCAAGGCCTGAGGCGCCATGTGACGCCGATCCGGTTCTGAGGAGTCCGATGGCCCGCTCGCCCCACGTTGTCCACATCTCATGGGGTCGCATCGACGTGGAAAGGCTCGGGCCGGGCAAGGACTTCATCCTGTATCCGGGCGGAGGCCGGGAGTGGGACTGGTCCGAGAACGGTACCCGCCATGAGCCGGGAATCCAGCCGGCCGATGTACAGGAGATCCTCCACGTGGGCGTGACCGCGGTCGTGCTCAGCCGCGGGATGGAGCTTCGCCTGCGGACGATGCCGGAGACGCTCGAGTTGCTGCGCGATCACAACGTCGAGGTTCACGTCGAGGAGACGAAGGCCGCCGTGGCCCTCTACAACCGGCTGGCAGGGACCGTTGCCGTCGGTGCGCTTCTCCATTCGACCTGTTGAGGCGGGCTCGCGTGCGTCATACGACGAGCAGGTCGACGTCGTAGTGCTGGATGTTGGCGTCGCGGGTGGCGAGGGTCAGACCCTCCACCGTCGCCTGCGCCACCAGCATGCGGTCGAACGGGTCGCGGTGGTGGACGGGAAGCCTGCCCGCCGCGATCGCGTGCGCATGGTTGACCGGTAGCTCGGCGAATCCCATGCCCCGGACATGCTCCGCCAGATCCGACGGGCCACCGAGCTTGCCGGCGGCCTGTTTGATCGTGATCTCCCAGAGGGTGACGGGGCTGAGGAACACATCCGGATCATGCCGGAGGCGGTCGAGAAAAGCCTCGTCGAGTGTGGGGTCGGCGGTGATGGCCCACAGGGCGACATGGGTGTCCAGCAACAGTTTCAAGACGAGATACCGAAGTCCGCGGCGATTTCGTCGTTGGTCGCAGGCGTGTCCCAGTCGCCCGACAGGTCGAGCCGCCCGGCGAGCGAGCCGATCGCAGGGCGATCGACGCGCCGAACGAACGGAACAATTCTGGCGACCGGTGTGCCGGCGCGGTCGATGACCACTTCTTCGCCGCGCTCGACCCGGTCGATGATGCGAGACAGATGGGTCTTTGCCTCGTGCATGTTGAAGTGCACGGCTTCGGCCGCCATCCGCGCCACCTTCCATGCCCGGCTCCAACTTAGCTAAGTGGTTAGTCTACGCCCTGGATCGGGATGACAGCAGTGGGTCCGCTCGACTGATCAGCGCGCAGGTCCTCTCTGATCGGCCCCGGAACCGATGGAGGCCAGCGGATTTCGTACGTCGGCTGACCCTGCTCGCGCGTTGCGGGGCGGGCCCAACGGGCTGGACGTCCCGGGCGGCGCGGTGAAGGTCCGTGGGTTGGGGTGACAGGGTGCCCGCGATCACACGGCTCGACTGAGGAACCCTTCCAGCATGCGATGGAGCAGCGAGAACGACTACGCGATCGACGAGACGATCATCACCGTTGATGACGGCCGTAACGCACGCGTACTCAGGGTCAGCCGCCACGGGCTCGTCGTCGGTGACTTCGCATCCTGGGGCGATCTGCTGGCGGACGTCGACCTCGGCCTCGCCATCCAGGAGGATCCGCACGCACCCTGCGCCTCCGGCACGCCTCGGTAGGCGGCGCCTGGCGTCGGCCCGGGCAGCCCGTCCGTGCCCTGTCTCGCCGGGCCGGTGACGCTGGCCCGGCGAACGGCCCGGGCGCGGGGGCGCCCGAGCTGGAAGCCCCGTTCCCGGTCGACCTCGACCCGGCCAGCCTCACTCATCGGCAGGTGTACGTAGCCGCCTCGTCGGTGCGGAGCGTCGCCATGACGTTGGTTCTCAGCAGACGGGCTGGTACGGGACGTCGGCGATGTCGCGTTGCCAGTCGGCCTGGGTGATCTGGTTCGCCGGGTCGGCGCAGGCGCGGGCGACGAGGCCGGCGTCGTCGATGCGGGAGATACGGGTCGTGTAGTCGTCGCTGATGGTGACCAGTGACTCGCCGTTCGGCATGAACTCGACGCCCTGCACCCAGTCGCCGTGGCCGGAGATCACCCCGGCGGCGGTCACCTTGCCCGGGGCGCTCAGATCCCACAGGTGGGCGGTGGTGTCCCAGCCGGCGGTGGCCAGGGTGTGGCCGTCGGGGCTGTAGGCGAGGTCGAAGACCCATTTCTCGTCGGCCACGATCGACGCGGTCGCCCTGGGCCGGGCGGGATCGGTGACGTCCCACAGTTTCACCAGGCCGTCGTAGGCGCCGGTGGCCAGCTGCTTCCCGTCCGGGCTGAACGCCACCGCCCAGACGTAGTCCGTGTGGGCGGTGATGGCGGCCAGCGGGCGAGGTGAGCTCGGGTCGCTGATGTCCCAGAGCCGGGCGGTGCGGTCGGCGCTGGCGGTGGCCAGCAGTTTTCCGTTCGGGCTGAAGGAGACCTCGTTGACCCAGCTGGTGTGCCGGTTCAGCACGGCGAGCTGGTGCGGGGACTCCGGATTCCTGATGTCCCACAACCGGGCGGTGTTGTCGTAGCCCGAGGTGGCGAGGATCTGCCCGTTCGGGGAGAAGGCGGCGTCGAGGACGTAGCCGTCATGGCCCAGCAGCACGGCGAGCTGCCTGGGTTGGTCCAGGTCGTGGATGTCCCACAGCCGCACGGTGCGGTCGTAGCTGACGGTCGCGAGCAGCTTTCCGTCCGGGCTGAACGCGGCGTCGAGCACCCAGGCCGAGTGGGCGGTGAGAGTGGCCAGCTCACGGGGGTGGGAACGGTCGGTGACATCCCACAGCCGGACCAGGTTGTCAGCGCCGCCGGTGGCGACGGTGCGCCCGTCCGGGCTGACGCCGAGGCCGAGCACCGACTCCGTGTGCCCCGTCAGCACCGTCGCCGTGGCGGGGGAGAAGGACGTCCGCAGGCTGGCTCTGGCCTCGGGTACCGGGCTGATCCGGAACGCGGCCAGGCTGAGGCGTGCCGCGCGCCCGGTGTCGGAGTCACGGATCGACTCGGCCATCGCAGCGACCCGGCGGGCCACGTTGTCCCGGGTCTGCCTCTCGTCGCGGCCGCCGCCGGTGAAGGCCAGCGGGATGAGCGCGGCGATCAGGAGCAGCGCGAGCAGGGGCACGGCGAAGAGCACGATCCGGCGGCGGGTGGTGGCGGCGAGCAGACGGGTGACCCGGGAGGCGCCGGCCTCAGCACCGGCCGCGGCACCGCCACCGGTGCCCCCAGCGGCCCCGGCGCCGACGACGTCACCGGTGCCGGCGGGTCCGGCAGATGGCCGGCCGCCGGTGCCGGTGCCGGTGAGGCTTCCGCCGCCGGTGCGGCTGCCCACAGCGCCCCCGGTACCTGCAATGCCCCCAGAGCCCCCAGTGCCGCCGGTGCCGGTGTGGCCTCCGGCGTCGGGAGCACCGGTGATCGCCGGCGGGCGGGGGCCGGTGGCGACGTCGTGCTCGGGTGCGGGCTGTGCGGGCACGCCCGTGACCACACGTGGCGCCGAGGCCGCCACGATGCCACTGGTCAGGTCCGGGAGCGGCAGGTTGCCCGGTTGGCCGACCGGCGCCACCGGTGGAGCAGGGTCGGCGATGGGCGCGTTGGTGGTCTGGATCGCCGCCGAGACGTCGGGGTCGGGGTGGGTCGCCGGGCCCATCCCGACCAGCCGCAGGAACAGTTCCTGCGCGGTCGGGCGTTCGGCCGGGTTCTTGCGCATCGCCTGTTCGACGATGGGCCGCAGCGCGGGATCGAGGCCGTCCAGCAGCGGTTCGCGGTGGACCACCCGGTAGAGCTGCACCGGGGTGGGCCCGTCACCGAAGGGGTACGAGCCGGTGCCGGCGTAGGTGACCAGACCGCCCCAGGCGAAGATGTCGGCCGCCGATGTCACCGGCTCGCCGTTGGCCTGCTCGGGGGCCATGAACGCCGGGGTGCCGATGCGCTGGATCTCCTGGCTGACCATGGTCTGGGCGTCCAGGGCGCGGGCGATGCCGAAGTCGATCACTCG
Source organism: Frankia sp. R43 (assembly GCF_001306465.1). Lineage (NCBI taxonomy): Bacteria > Bacillati > Actinomycetota > Actinomycetes > Frankiales > Frankiaceae > Frankia > Frankia sp. R43. Next base: position 303,262 of record NZ_LFCW01000010.1, read on the forward strand.
CGGGCCGAGGGTGGACAGCAGCACGTTGGACGGCTTGAGGTCCCGGTGGACCATGCCGGCGCCGTGGATCGCGGTCAGCGCGGCGGCCACGCTGACCGCCACCCGTTCCAGGTCGGCCGAGCGCAGCGGGCCTTCGACGGCGACGGCCTGGGCCAGCGTCAGCCCGTCGACGTATTCGGTCACCAGGTACGGCTGCCCGTCGGGTGGGTCGACGACGTCGAGGACCTCGGCGGTGCAGAAGCGCGCGACCCGGCGGGCCAGGTCGGCCTCGCGCTGGAACCGGGTCCGGAACTCGGGCAGCCGGGCCAGGTCGGCCCGGACCACCTTGACGGCGACCATCCGCCCGCTGGGGTCACGGCCGAGGTAGACCGTGCCCATTCCGCCCTCGCCGAGCCGGCCCACCAGCACGTAGCGGCCGAGCCGGGCCGGATCGTCCGGGCCCAGCGGGGACGCCAGCCGCGAGGCGGCGGCCACCGAGGGGCCGGTTGAATCCGCGGGCGGTGTGGTTTCCCAGCCCCGCTTTCGGCGCACGGCTCCCCCCGAACCGAGATGACGGACACCGGAACCTTACGTGAGTGGTCCGCGGCCTGCTTTCAGTGTGACGGCACGGGGCTGGCCATGCTTGACGGCCTCCCTTTTGCCGCGGAGGGTCCCGACTCGGCCGGCGCGGATTCGCCCGGGGGCGGCTCGGAAAGCCCTTGCTCATCGGGCTTGGCCCCGGCGGAACCGGCTGGCGCGGATTTCCGCGCCGACGGGCGGATGGGGATGGTGTCCGTGGGTTCCGGGCCCGCCGGGAGCGGTTCGAACCCTTCGGCCGGCCCGGCCGCTGTCGTCGCCGGGGCCGGCTGGATCGTCCTGGCAGCGTTCCGGCCGCCACCGAGGCCCGGTGCGGCTGGATGATCCGGCCCGGCGCCACCCGGCGGCGTGTCACCGCGCACGGCCGTCCACACACAGCTGACGAGAACGAGAACGGCCAGCGCGACACCGACCCACACAACGGTGATCACCGCCGAGGGAGACCAGGGTGACCAGGCCGTCAGTGCGTCCCAGGAATCGGCGAGATCGCCGCCGGCCGGCTCCCAGAAGTGCGCCAGAACGGTCTTGACGGACCACCACTGGGCTGCCGCGGCGGCCCCGAAGAACAGGACGGGAAAGGCGCGGGCGGCCTGCCGGCCAAACGCGGGGACTCCCATGCCGACGCCGACCGCGAGAGCGGTCAGCCCGCCGTACATGTACCGCCCCGAAATCCCGCTCAGGTGGCCGTGCTCGCTGAAGCCTGTCGCGGACTGAAATGTCATCAGCCCGAAAAGGCCGAGCGTGGGCCAGAGCAGGAACAGCAGGTCCACCCGGGTCCGGCCGTCGCGGGCCCGGATGATGCCCAGCGCGAACAGGGCGATCACGATCACGCTCGCCGTCCGGACGAACACCGTCGGCAGGGTCACCTCGAACCAGCCGAACGCTCCCCACCAGCGCGTGACCGCGCCGTTGAACAGGACGTCCAGGTAGGCGTCCCAGTCATCGCCCAGATAGTCGCCGAGCGGGAAGTTCGGCGTCTCCGGCTGGAACGTGCGGTAGCGGACGATGTTGACGACCCACCACCAGCCGCCGAAGGCCACCATGAGCCCACCGCCGAGCAGGATCTGCCGCCACGGAGCCCTGGTGGCGCCGGTCGGCACGGTACGCAGCCCGGTGTCGGCGAGCAGGAACGGCGCGTCCCGGTCCGGATCCAGCGTGCCCCGGCCCCGGCCCCGCTCGGCCTGGCTGGTGCGGCTGGGGTGGCTGAGATAGCTGAGGTAGCTGGCGCGACTGGTGCTACTGGTGCGACTGGTGCGGTTGTGACGGTCGTCCCGCCGAGCTCGCAGCCAGGCGACAAGATAGGCGAGCGCCGCCATCGGGACGAGCACGATGGCGAGCGACTTCGTCAGCAGGGCGAGCCCGATGAACCCTCCGGCCCAGGCCGCGGTGCGCAGCGAGGTGTCCCCGCGCAGGATGTAGATGATCGTCAGGGTGGCCAGCCCGGCGGTCAGCGCCAGCAGGTTGTCGTTGTTCACGCTCGACCCGATGTGGCTGAGCTCGGGCACCGCCAGCGGGACGAGAGCCGCGCAGGTCGCCGCGATGCGGTTGCCACCGGAGAGCCGGTGCGCTCCCGCCCAGGCCAGGACCGGCAGCCACATCACCATCAGCGCGCTCATCAGGCGCAGCGCACCGATGGTCACGTCCCAGCGCAGGCCGTCGCCGTCCCCGCCGCCGGGCAGCGCCCACAGCACCGCGGCGCCGACCCAGTAGTACAGCGGCGGGTGCTGGACGAGCTGCTGGATGTCCCCGGGGGGCTGCGGATCACCGTCCGCCTGCAGCGTCTGGCCCAGCTCGTCCCAGTCGGGGCGGTCGGCGCGCGGGGTGGCGTCGTCCGCGACGATCGGCGCGTGGTCGAGCTCGTAGGGCACCGCTTCGGAGCCGTAGGGGGACGCCGCGATCGCTCCGACGCCGTCCGGCTGCACGAACGCGTGCCCGGGATGCGGCCAGCCGTCGCCCTGGACCAGCCGCAGCACGGCGTCCACGTGGTTCGGCTCGTCGGGCGCGTGGTACTGCGGGACGAGCACCGACCAGCAGGCGAGCAGCGCCCCGAACAGGGCGGTGATCAGCCAGATCGGCAGCGGGACCGAACGCAGCAGGACCAGTGGCCGGAACCGGATGCCACCCGGGTATTCGGACATCGCTCAGCGCCAGTAGTCGATATGCCCGACGACCTTCGCCGGTGAGCCCGCGACGACCGCCTTCGCGGGGACGTCCCTGGTCACCACGGAGCCGGCGGCCACGACGGCGCTCTCGCCGACCGTCACGCCTTTGAGGACGATCGCGCCGGCACCGATCCAGGCCCGGTCCTCCAGCACGATCGGCCCACTCATCGGCTGTTCGACACCGTCGACGACCATCGGGTGGAAATCGTTGTCGAGAAGCTGGGTGTCCCATGACACGTTGCAGTACGCGCCGATCGACACCCGTTCCCGCACCAGGATCTTCGCGAAACCGTTGATATTCGCGAAGGGGCCGAGTTCAAGAACACCCGAGTCGACCACGACGCGAATCCCGCGCTGCAGCGAGACGACGCCCTCGCAGCGGATCCGGCCCTCGGGGTGGACGCGGACCACCGACACGTCGTGCCGCGACGTCAGTCCGAACGGGGCGAGCCCGATCCGCATCGCCGCGCCGTCGGCGAACTCGATCCGCTCGTGCCCTTCGATCACCGTCGGCGAACCGATCCAGATCGGCTGCTTGTGGGCGAGCGGATAGCGCAGTCCGGCCACGAACGAGCGTGCCGAGGTCTCCCTCGCGGCACGCAGAGCCCGCACATGGCGCACATACTCGCGTAGATCACCTCTGAACGTCCCCACGCTGGTAACAGTAGGCGCAGCATCGGGCCGCCCGGAGTTCGGCCCCCACAGCAAGCCGTGTCACCCTGGTGGGCGGACTGCCCGCGAGCTGCCTGGGGACGGAACGCGGGCGCGCGACCACGACCCGGGAGTCACAGCGACGTGAGTGTCAGTGCCATCCATCCACACGAGCACCAGAGCGGCCTGGCGGTCGAGACACCGCCCTACGTGACCGTGGTGCTTCCCTGTTACAACGAGCAGGATCACGTCGTCCTGGAGCTCGAGCGCATCACCGCGGCGATGGACGCGAGCGGCTACAGCTACGAACTGCTGGTGATCGACGACAAGTCGACCGACAGCACACTGAGCGTCCTGCGTGACGTCGCGCCGAAGTACCCGAACATGCGGCTGATGCCGTTCCGGCGCAACGGCGGGTCGGGCACCGCCCGGCGCATCGGGACGCAGGAGGCGCGCGGTAAGATCGTCGTCTGGACCGACGCGGACATGACGTATCCGAACGAGCGCATTCCCGAGTTCGTCCAGTACCTCGACGAGAATCCGGATGTCGACCAGGTTGTCGGCGCCCGGACCACCGAGGAGGGCACGCACAAATGGGCGCGTGTGCCGGCGAAGTGGCTCATCCGAATGATCGCGCAGCGGCTGTCCGGAATGAAGATCCCTGATCTCAACTCCGGGCTGCGTGCCTTCCGTCGCGACGTCTCACTGCCCTACCTGCGGCTGCTGCCGCCCGGATTCTCCTGTGTCACGACCATCACGATGGCGTTCCTGTCCAACCAGCATCCCGTGGACTACCTGCCGATCGACTACGCCAAGCGCTCGGGGACGTCCAAGTTCCACCCGTTCCGGGATGCGCGCCGGTACATCCTGCAGGTGCTGCGGATGGTCATGTACTTCGACCCGATCAAGGTCCTGATGCCGGTCGCCCTGTGGATCATGGGGCTCGGCTTCGCCAAGCTGATCGCCGACGTCATCCGCTACGACTTCCGGGTCACCACCTCGACGCTGCTCGCGATCCTGGTCGGGTTCCAGATCGTCGTCCTCGCCCTGATCGGTGACCTGGTGGCCCGGTCGCGCAGTGACACCTGACCCGACGCGGTCCGCGGCGCGGATCGCGGTCATCGGGCCGACCCATCCGTACAAGGGCGGTATCGCCCAGCACACGACCGAGCTGGCACACCGGCTGGCCGACCGCGGGCACCAGGTGCGGATCGAGTCGTGGTCCCGCCAGTACCCCGCTCGGCTCTACCCGGGCCAGCAGCGGGTCGCCGTCCCGGAGGGGACGCCGTTCCCCGCGACGTCCTACCCGCTTTCCTGGCGCCGGCCCGACACCTGGCTGCGCCTGGGCCGTCAGCTGCGGCCGACCGGAACCGCCCCGGCCGACGGCCCAGGCGCCGAACGCCCGGACGTCGACGGGCAGGGTGTCAACGGGCAGGGTGCCGGCGGGCAGGGCGTCGGCGGGCGGGGGGTCGACCTGGTCGTGCTCGTCGTCGTGACGCCGATCCAGGCGCCGGCCTATCTCGCGATCCTCGCCGGGCTGCGCGGCCGGCGTCGGCGGTCCCCGACCGTCCTCGCCCTGTGTCACAACGTGCTGCCGCACGAGCGGCGCTCGGTCGACCAGCCGCTGATCTCGGCCGTGCTGCGCCGGAGCTCGGCGGTGCTCGTGCACACCCAGGCCCAGGCGGAGCTCGCGGGCACGCTCACCGACGTCCCGGTGCGGGTCGCCGAGATGGCCACCCACCTGTGGACCCCGCCCGCCCCCGAGTCCGACCCCGCCCTCGACTTCGACCCCGGCCTCGACCCCGCCGTGGGGATCGCCGTTCCGGCGGCGGCCGTCGCCGTGCCCGAGCCCTCGCGTGAGCTGCTGTTCTTCGGGCTGGTCCGGCCGTACAAGGGTCTGGACGTGCTGCTGCGCGCGCTGGCGGCCGGGCCGGCCGACGTCCGCCTGACGGTGGCGGGGGAGTTCTGGGGCGGGGTGGAGGCGACCCGGGACCTGGTGGCCGAGCTGGGCCTCGGCGACCGTGTCGACCTGCGTCCCGGTTATGTCCCGGCCCGGGACGTCCCAGGCCTGTTCGCGGCCGCGGACGCGCTGGTGCTGCCGTACCGGGCCGGCACCGCCTCGCAGAACGTCGACCTCGCGCACCTGCACGGTCTGCCCGTCGTCGCGACCAGCGTCGGGACGCTCGCGACGTCGGTGCGTGACGGCGTCGACGGCCTGCTCGTCCCACCGGACGACCCGACCGCGCTCGCCGCGGCCCTGCGGCGGCTGTACGAGCCGGGGACGCTCGCCGCGCTGCGGGCCGCGGTGGCCCCACCTGACACCGACGCCGCCTGGGACCGCTACCTCGACGCGGTGCTGGCCCCTTCCGGTGCCGACCGCGCGGGAAAGGCAGACTGTGCGCCATGAGTCCCCTACGCGACGACGCCCTCGCCTACGCCGGTCACCAGGTGCACGTCATGCGCCGCCGCGAGGTCGGGACGCTGCTCTCCTGGGCGGGTGACCTGCACGGGCGGACGATGCTCGACGTCGCGGGCGGCGACGGATACTGGGCCGGCCAGGCGATTCGCCGCGGTGCCCGGGCGGTGAGCCTTGACCTCGCGCGCCACAAGCTGACCTTCGGCAGCCGGTTGAAGCACCGCCCGGGGCTGGTCGAGGGGGACGCGCTGCGGCTGCCCTTCGCGCCCGCGACGTTCGACGTCGTCATGTCGGTCTGCGCGATCGAGCACTTCGACGACGGCCCGGCCGCGCTGGCCGAGATGGCCCGGGTGCTGCGTCCGGGCGGTGACCTGGTGATGTCGGCGGACGCGCTGACCCGGGCCGAGCGCTGGCCGGACCTGTTCGCCCGGCATCGGGAGCGGTACCACGTCCAGCACACGTATCCCGGCGAGCGGCTGGCGAAGCTGCTCGACGCGGCCGGGCTGGAGGTCGTCCGACAGACCTACATGTTTCGCTCCGAACGGGCTGAACGGCTCTACCTGAACCTTTCGGCCAAGGGCGGGAAGGTCGGGTGGAACGCGGCCGCGGCGATCTCCCCGTTGGTGGCGCTGTCCGACCGCAGGGCGCCGGACACCACCGGTAGCGTCGTGCTGACCCACGCCCGCAGGAGGCAGCCGTGACCAGCCGACCAGTCAGGCCCGCCCGGCCCTTCAGTTCCGCCCGAACCGTCAGCTCTGTCCGGACTGTTCGCTCCGCCCGGCTTGGAGCATGGGCATGAGCGCGCCGCTCGGGCAGAAGGTGCTCGCGGGCTTCCTCACCTTTCTGCTGTTCGCCCTGGTGATCTTCGGGCTCGGTGCGGCCTTCGACCAGTTCGGGGAGCGTGCCTGGGGGTACGGGGTCGGCATCGGAGTCTGCGTGATCATGGTCGTCGCGGGTGTGGCGGCCGGCCGCCGCGACGAGTAGCCCGGCCCAGGGCCCACCGGCCCGGAGGCGTTCGGATGAGCCGGGAGATCTGAGGACTCTGGTCGTTCCGGAGCCCGGGGGCCCGGGGGTCCGGCAGTCCGGGGGCCCGGCGGCCCCGGTTTGGCGAGTCGCAAGAGTGAAGGATTTTCGTCGTTCCAACGACCAAAATCCGAACTTCTTGCGGTTCGCCAGGCGACTCCGCGTCCCTTTTGCCCCTATTAAAGGTGAATTGCTGGTGTCGCGTGGCGGTGCGGGGTCGTCGGCGGATGGCCGTGCGCGGTGGGGTTCGCATTCCATGGGCACGGCGGCACGCTGGCTGCCGACCAGGATCCTCCGGTCCTGCTCGGCGGCAGCGGAAGTTCGTCACAGGGGGCGAGGCCGGCGGGCCCGGCGTCGCGCGGGAGACTGACCGCCGTGCGGATCGGTTTCCTGGTCGAACAGATGCTGGCGCCGGTGCCCGGCGGCACCGGTCGCTACTCCGCCGAGCTGGCCGCAGCCCTGGCTCGCACCGCGGATCCCGGCGACGGTGTCGTCGGATGGTGCGCGTTCCGCCGCGACGTCTCGGGCGCCGCCGTGCCCGGTGTTCTCGGGCCGTTGCGCCTGGGGCTGCCACGGCGCGCCCTTGCCGCGGCCTGGGCGCGCGGCGTGGGCCCGATACCCGGGGGAGTGGACGTCGTCCATGCGCCGACGCTCCTCGTGCCGCCACGAGGCCTTGAGGCGCTCCCGCCCGGGGTGCGCCACGTGGCCACCGCCTGGCGGCGGACGGCGACCGGTCGCCACGGCGACGCGGACCCGCGAAGCCGCACGCTGATCGGCGGCCGCCTGGACGGACGGAGCCGCCTGGACGGACGGAGCCGCCTGGATGGACGGAGCCGCCTGGACGGACGGAGCCGCCTGGTGGTCACGGTGCACGACGCGGTGCCGTGGACCCATCCCGAGACCCTCACCCCGCACGGGGTGCGCTGGCATCGCGAGATGGGGGAGCGGGTCGCCCGCGAGGCCGACGCGGTGATCGTGCCGACCCAGGCCGTCGCCGCGGACGTCCGCGAGCACCTGCCGATCGATCCCGAGCGGCTGCACGTGATCGGCGAGGGGGTCGCCGACGCGGTGCTGCGGGTGCCGGCGGACGCCGATCGCCGGGCCGCCCGGCTGGGCCTGCCCGAACGGGGGTACCTGCTGACGCTGGCGACCATGGAGCCCCGCAAGGGGCTGGACACGGCGCTGGCCGCGATGCGTCACCCGGCGGCGCCCGATCTGCCGTTGGTGCACGTCGGAGCGGCGGGGTGGGGTGATCTCGGTGCCGGTACCGCGGGCCCGGGCGGGTTCGCCGAGCTCGCGGCGGCCGGGCGTTTCCGCGCGCTCGGCCGGATCAGTGACGAGGATCTCGCGGTCGTGCTCTCCCGGGCGACGGCCCTGCTCGCGCCGAGCCGCTCGGAGGGTTTCGGGCTGCCGGTCATCGAGGCCATGGCCCACGGAGTGCCGGTGGTCGTGTCCGACACGCCGGCTTTGGTGGAGGTCGCCGGGGACGCCGCGCTGGTGGCCCGGATCGGTGATGCGGCCGGCTTTGCCGAGGCTCTCGGGCGTATCGTCCAGAATCCCCGGCTACACAGCCGTCTGTCGCGTTCGGGACTCCTCCGCGCGGCGGGATTTACCTGGAATGAGGCGGCGCGATCGTGCTGGGAGCTCTACCGTCGAATCAGCAGCTCCCCTGCCGTGTCCGTCGCTGAGGACGGGCGGGCGTAGTGTTGCCACCGTTGAGAAGCAAGCGGCCACACTGAATCAGGCGGCACGTCTCGGAAGGAGCGCCGTGGGACCCCGGGTGCTCGTTGATGCGACCTCGGTCCCGGCCGACCGCGGTGGCGTCGGGCGATATGTCGACGGGCTCGTCGCCGCCTTGGGCGCGGCTGGCGCCGACATGGCGCTGGTGTGCCAGCGATCGGACGAGGAACGCTACAGCCGGATGGCGCCCCAGGCGACCGTCCTGTCGGGCCCGGCGGCCATTGCGCACCGGCCCGCGCGGTTGGCGTGGGAGCAGACCGGCCTTCCGCTGGTGGCGGAGCAGGTCAATGCCGAAGTAATCCACTCCCCGCACTACACAATGCCATTGCGAGCACAACGACCGGTGTGCGTGACGATCCACGATGTCACGTTCTTCACCGAGCCGGAGATGCACACCGCGGTGAAGGGAACCTTCTTCCGCTCGGCGATGCGTACGGCGGTGCGCCGGGCGAACCGCATCATCGTGCCGTCGAAGGCGACGCGGGACGAGCTCGTCCGCGTGCTCGAGGGCGATCCGACCACCACCGACGTCGCGTATCACGGGGTGGACACCAGCACGTTCCATCCGCCGACGGAGGATGACCGGCGTCGGGTGCGGTTGCGGCTCGGTCTCGGAAACACCCGGTATGTCGCTTTTCTTGGCATGCTGGAGCCGCGGAAGAACGTTCCGAACCTCATTCGCGGCTGGGCCGAGGCGGTGCACTGGCGGGACGAGCCGCCGGCGCTGGTGCTGGCCGGCGGCTCCGGCTGGGACGACGACGTCGACGCGGCCGTCGCCTCGGTGCCGAGCCATCTGCGCGTGATCCGTCCGGGCTACCTGCGCTTCTCCGACCTGCCGGGCTACCTCGGCGGCTCGGAGCTGGTCGCCTACCCGTCGCACGGCGAGGGCTTCGGGCTGCCCGTGCTGGAGGCCATGGCCTGCGGCGCGCCGGTGCTCACCACACCGCGGCTGTCGCTGCCCGAGGTGGGTGGGGACGCGGTCGCCTACACCCAGCCGGACGCGGACTCCATCGCCCGTGAGATGAGCACCCTGCTCGACGACGCGGAGCGCCGCAGCCAGCTCGCGGCCGCCGGCCTCGCCCGCTCCCGCGAGTTCACCTGGGCCGCCTCGGCGGAGGCGCACCTGGCGAGCTATGCCCGTGCGGTGGCCGACGCCTGACGCGCTACGGTTTTCCGGTGGACAAGCCGGAGATCCGGGTCGTCGTCGTCACCTTCAACTCCGGGGAGGTCATCGGAACCTTCCTGGACTCGTTGGCCAAGTCGACCACCCGTCAGTACGAGGTCGTGGTGGTCGACAACTCACCCCAGGTCGACGTCGGGACCCGTGCCGCGGGTGAGCGGCCCGAGGTGGCGCTGCTGCGCCCGGGCCGCAACCTCGGCTACGGCTCCGGCGCCAACCGGGGGGCGGCCGGTGCGTCCACGCCGTGGCTGCTGGTGGCGAACGCCGACATCGCCTTCTCCCCGGGCAGCCTGGACGAGCTGATCGCCGCGGCCGACCGCTGGCCCGGCGGCGGTGCGTTCGGCCCCGGCATCGTCAACCCGGACGGAGCGCTGTACCCGTCCGCTCGTGACCTGCCCTCGCTCGGGCGGGGCATCGGCCACGCGCTGCTCGGGTGGTGCTGGCCCACGAACCCCTGGACGGCCTCCTACCGCCGCGAGCGGGGCGTTCCGAGGGAGATGACCGCCGGCTGGCTGTCCGGCTCCTGTCAGCTGCTGCGGCGCGAGGTGTTCGAGGCGGTCGGCGGCTTCGACGAGTCCTACTTCATGTTCATGGAGGACGTCGATCTGGGCCGGCGCGTCGGGCTGGCCGGCCACCAGCTGGTCTACGTCCCCGGCGCCGTGGTCGAGCACCTCGGCGGGCACTCGACGAAGCGGTCGTCGCGCCGGATGGTGATCGCGCACCACCGCAGCATGATCCGCTATCTGTGTCGGCAGTACGACAGCCCGGCCTACCTGCCGCTGCGTGCCGCGCTCACGGTCGGCCTCGGTGCCCGGCTGCTGCTGGCGCTGGCGTTCGCCCGGGACAGCGCGGGCGCGCGGGCCACCCGGTCCGCTGACCTGCTCGCTTCGGCGCGCCGGCAGCACTGATTCTCTCACCCAGATAACGGATATCCGTCACGACTCGTGAACTCGGTATAGAGCATGTGTGTCCGGGTTGTGGCCTCTCGTTGAGGGGGCACGATTTCCCGGACAGGTGTGCGCAACTGCGACGAGGTGCTCTGCGACACTGACGAATCATGGACGCAGTGATGCTGGTCGGCGGGCAGGGAACCCGTCTCCGCCCGTTGACAATGTCGGCGCCGAAGCCGATGTTGCCGGTTGCCGGCGTGCCGGTGACGGCCCACATGCTCGCCCGTGCCCGCGACGCGGGGATCACCCGGGTGGTGCTCGCCACCTCCTATCGGGCCGAGGTTTTCGAGGAGTACTTCGGGGACGGCTCCGAGCACGGGCTGGTTCTCGAGTACGTCACGGAGGTCGAGCCGCTGGGCACCGGCGGGGCGATCCGCAATGTCGCGGAGCGCCTCGAATCAGCCCCCGACGATCCGGTGGTCATCTTCAACGGTGACATCCTCTCCGGTCTCGACATCGGTGCCCTCGTCACCCGGCACACCACGGCCGGTGCCGCGGTGACGCTCCATCTGACGAGGGTGGAGGATCCCCGTGCGTTCGGCGTCGTGCCGACCGACGACGCCGGCCGGGTGACCGCCTTCCTGGAGAAGACCCCCGACCCGCCCACCAACCTCATCAACGCCGGCTGCTACGTCTTCCGGCGTTCCGTGATCGACGACATCCCCGCCGGGCGCCCGGTCTCGGTCGAGCGGGAGACCTTTCCCGCCCTGCTCGCCTCCGGGGTTCCGGTGGTCGGCTACCCGGACGACACCTACTGGCTCGACCTCGGTACCCCGGCCGCGTTCGTCCGCGGTTCGCGTGACCTCGTCACCGGGCGGATGCCGTCCTCGGCGCTGCCCGGTCCGGTCGGCGACCGGCTGGTACTGCCCGGGTCGACGGTGGCGACCGACGCCAAGATCGGCGGTGGCTCGACGATCGGTGCGGGTGCGTCGGTGGGCACCGGGGCGCGGATCGACGGCTCCGTCCTGTTCGACCGCGCCTCCGTCGGCGCGGGCGCCTACATCCGCGACAGTGTCGTCGGGCGGGCGGCGGTGATCGGCAACGGCGTGGTGCTGGAGAACGTCGTCGTCGGCGACGGCGCCGTGATCGAGCCGGGTAACGAGCTGCGCGCCGGCGCGCGGGTGTTCCCCGGCACGGTGCTGAGCGCGGGCGCCGTCCGCTTCAGCTCCGACCGCGCCTAGCAAGGGCGCCTCCATGGCGCCGGTGGCGAGGGGCGATGAGTGGAGGATTTCGGTCGTCCTGGCGACGAACGTCCTCCACTCATCGGGCCGCGGCTTCGGGCTGCCGCTGCGGAAGGGGCCGCGGGCTCACCGCGGGTCGGTCTGCCGGCTCAGCGCGGGCCAGGTGATCTCCAGGCAGACCTGGCTGTCGTCGACGTCCCGGTGCAACGAGAGGAGCTCCTCCTCTCCGTCCTCCGGCGGAAGCGGGGACGGCGGAAGCGGGGACGGTGCAAGCGGGGACGGCTGGGCCGCGGCCGTCCCGGCCGGGCCTGTGGCCGGGTAGGTGAGGAAGAGCCGCCCGCCGGTGTCGTCGCAGATCAGGGTGAGGACAACCTGCTGCGCGCCGGTGGCCGGCGCGGCACCGAGCAGGCCGGGCAGGATGTCCGCGAGCCGCGCACGCACCGGCGCGGGAATCCGCCCCGGCTCGCCGGCCAGCCGCACCTCGACCCCGAGCCCCCGCGCGCGGGCCTCGACGACTGCCGGCCCCAGCTCACCCAGCGTCTGCCCGGCGCCGGTGACCAGGGCCCGGCGGATGGCGGCCGCCCGCTGGCCGCAGCGGTCGCGCACGGCCGGGTCACGCGGGTCCAGCAGACCGTCCGCGACCGCCTCCAACAGCGGCAGCACCTCCTGCTCGATCGTGGCGAGACCACGCTCCCGGTCGGCCCGGACAGCGCGCGCCGACTGCTCCAGCGCCGCGCGGGCGGTCTCCTCCTCGAGCGCTCGGGCGACCTGGTCGGCGGTGCGTCGCAGCACCGGGCCGCCCATCGCCACCATGATCTGCAGCGCGATCTGGCTGTTCGCCGCGGCCAGCAGCTGGGCGAGCGCCAGCGGGCCGGTGTCCGAGCCGGCCAGGACGAGCACGCCGAGCACCGCGATGGTCGCGATGATCGCGAAAGCCCAGGCGACCAGCAGGCGGGACACCGCGAGCAGGGCGAGGAGCACCGGGAGCACCAGCACCGGCCAGGTGTTGATCCGGCTCGGTGGCCCGCCGGCCCCCGTCGCACCGTGGGCCTGGGTGACGTTCAGCGCCACCACCACGGTCACCGCCAGCGCGAGCGTGATAGCGGCGACGGCCTCGCCGCGGCGCAGCGGCCGCCGGTAGGACGTCCGGGCCGCGGCGGCCACGATCAGCGCCATGGCGGGCCAGCAGAGCACGGCGAGCGGCACCGACCGGGCGGACGGGAGGGTGAGCGGCACGATGACGGCGGTGCAGCCGAACCAGGCCGGTGCGGCGAGGGCGACCGTGCGGCGCAGCACGGCCGCGTACGAGTCCCGCAGCTCGGTGGCCGACGTCCCGGCAGCCGCCGGCACGCCTCCCGGCAGCCTTCCCGCCGATTCCGGCACCTTGCCGGCCGTCCTTCCCCGTGGCAGGGGCCCTGGTGCCGTTGAGGCTGCCGCGCGGTCAGGCCCGGCCGGTGCCGGTGCCGGTGCCGGAACTGATGCCGGTGCCGGCCCTGGTGCTGGTGCCAGGGCTGGGGCTGGTGCCGGCCAGCGCAGGCGGACGGATGTTCCGTGCCCGGGGGCCGAGCTGATCGTCGCCTGCCCGCCGACCTCGGCGAGCCGGGCGTGCACCGACCGGGCCAGCCCGAGCCGGTCGTCGGGAACGTCGTCGGCGGCGAAGCCCCGGCCCGCGTCGGCGACGACGACGTCCACGCCGCCGCCGGGCCGGTTCGTGACGGTGAGGGTGGCGTGATCCGTCCCGGCATGGCGCCGGACGTTCGCCAGCAGCTCCTGCGCGGCCGCGGCCACCGCGCGGACCACCTCCTCCGGCAGGTCCGTGGTGGGCAGCGAGGCGACGTCCACCTGTAGCCCGCGGGCCGCCGCCACGGACACCACCCGCAGCATCGGCTCGGTGAGGTCGCGGGTGGCGGACGCGGTCCCGTCCAGCATGGTGCGGACGGCGTCGATCGCGTAGCGGCACTGCTCGGCGGTCAGGGCGATCCCGGAGCGGTCCCGGGTGCCGCCTCCCCAGGCGATGCCGGTCAGCGTGTTGAGAACGGTGTCGTGCAGCATCCGTTCGCGTTCTCGTTCGTCGCGAAGCCTCGCGGCTGCCACTGCCGCCGCCTGCCGCTGCGCCGCGGCGGTGCCCAGCCTGGCGTCGGCCAGCCGGGCGATCGTGCTGAGCCGGGTGAGGGCGAGACGGAACAGGGCCGCGATCGCGATCACCAGCAGGCACGCGGCGAACGCGCGCGCCAGCGGGGTGTGGTTCCCGCCGGCCGCGGGGTCGTCCATCGTGACCTGGGCGATGGCCGCACCGCCGACGAGGGCCGTGACCATCAGCACGACCACGGCGGCCAGAACCCGCCGGCGGCAGGCCCAGGAGGCGACGATCGCCGCATGGGCGGCCGCGGAGAAGACCCAGGTGGCGGAACCACCGACGGATTGCGCCGGCAGGAACAGCACCGCACCGGCGCTGACACCGACGGCGACGGCGACGTTGCCGGGGACCAGCAGGCGGACGAGCCGCGGCCGGGCAAGAGCGACGGTCACGAAGACGGTGCCCCAGAGCGCCGTCACGACGGCGGCGGCGAGCCCGGCGGGGTGTGCGGCGTACCAGGAACGCCAGACGACGACGTAGGCGACGAGGAAGGCGATGTTCAGGGCCCGCATCGCGGCGAAGGTCCGTACTGCCACCGCGTCGAGCGCCTGGTGGGCATTTGCCGGCACAGGACGAGTGTGCCCGGGTCGTGCCCGATGGTCGCCGAGTTGTGGATTTCCGGGCCGATCATCCGGGTGGGTGCGGCCCACCCGGAGCTGGTCGGGGCCGGTCAGCTGGTGCCCGTCGTGGGCGACGCGGTTGAGGACGCCGCCGGCGACGTGGTGCTGGGCGCTGTTGTGGTCGTGGTCGTCGTGGCCTTGGTCGTGGTGGCTGTGGCGCTGGCGGTGGCCGTGGCGCTCGCGGGAGGCGTGGTGGCCGCCGGCGTGGTGGCCGCCGGTTTGGTCGTCGCGGGAGTGGTCGGCGTCGGTGTCGCGGTGGCCGTCGGCGTGGCCGTGGCGGTGGGCGCCGCCGTGGTGGGGGTGGTGGTCGGTGCCGCGGTGGCGCTCGGCGATGTGGGCGCGGTGGTGGCCGGGGCCGCGGTGGGTGACGGCGTCACTGTCGGAGTGTCCTCCGTCGGGGTCGCCGTGGGCGCCGGGACGGTGGGGTCCGCGGCGAAGGCGCTCGACGGGACGTTGCGGATGCGCAGCCGCATCTGGGCCGGGCAGACCTGGTCGGCGGGGGTGACGGTCAGCGTGACGATGACGGTGTCGTCCGTCAGGGCCGCCGCGGCCAGGCTGCTTCCGGGCAGCCGGGCGAGGAGCGCCGGCACCATCGTTCCGTCGCCGGTCTGCAGGGTCGTCCAGCTGGTTGTGATCTCTTTGTCGTCGGTGGTGGTCGCGGTGGCCTCGACCGTGACGGTGGTGTTCAGCCAGGGCAGGCGCGCGGTGGTGAGGTCGAGCGCCTCGGCGCCGGCGGTGTCCGGGTCGAGATCCGTGAGAGCGACGGCCAGATCGGCGGCCCGCAGCGGGTCGCAGCTGCCCGGGTCGAGGGTGATCTCCGGGGCTGGCGTCGGCGGCAGCGTCGCGCCGGGCGTGGTCGGGCTCAGGCTGGGGTCCGTCGTGCCGTCCGTCCCGCCGGTGGGGGTGAGATCGGTGATCGGGACGTCGTCCAGGCTGGAACTGGTGGAGTCGGTGGTGGTGGATCCGGTGCTGGGGGTGGCGCCGCCCTGGCGGTAGCCGTTGAGCCAGGTGAGGACGGTGCGGACGTAGGCGTCGGAGGGGTTGTAGGACAGGATCGCGGCGCGTAGGTCGGCGGCGTCGTCGAGGTCGCGGTCGCGGGCGCAGAGGTAGTGGCCGGCGGCGAGGTCGGCGTCGTGGATGTTGTGTGGGTTCTTGATGCCGTCGCCGTTGCCGTCGCGGCCGGAGCCGGCCCAGGTGGTGGGGATGAACTGCATGGGGCCGACGGCGCGGTCGTAGACGGTGTCGTGGTCGAGGGCGCCGTTGTCGCTGTCGCGGATGAGGGCGTTGCCGCCGGTGCCGTTGAGGCGGGGGCCGAGGATGAGTGGGCTGGTGACGGTGCCGTCGGTGGTGATGCTGCGGCCGGTGGCGTGGTTGGACTCGACCTTGCCGATGGCGGCGAGTAGTTCCCAGGGCAGGTTGCAGCTGGGTTTGTCGTCGGCGAGTTGCTGGGCGGCCTTCTGGTAGGCGGCGAGGAGCTGGGTGGGGATCTTCTTGGCGCTGTCGGTGAGGGTGATGCTGGTGGTGGGGCTGTCGCTGTCGGAGGTGGCGTCCTGGGCGAGTTCGTCGGTGGTGAGGTCCGCGGGGTTGGTTTCGGGTGGGGTGTTGGGGACGAGGTCGGGCAGTTTCCAGTCGCCGGCGCGGGCGGGTGGGTTCTTGGTGGTGTCGAGCTGGTCGCCGGTGTCGCCGCTGGTTTCGGGGGTGGCGGCGGTGCAGAAGAAGAGCAGGCTGGCGGCGACGGCGGTGGGCAGCACCGTCGTGCGCACCAGACCCGAGGCGCGGACACGCTGCCCCGGCCCCTTGGCCGCGGGCCCGGCCTTGCCCGCCCGCGTCGCACCGCCCGCCTTCGTGGCCCTGCCCGCCCTGCCTGCCTTCGCGGTCTTCCCTGTCTTCCCGGCCTTCGCGGTGCCGCCTGCCTTCGTGGAGCTGCCTGCCTTCGCGGTGCCGCCCACGGTGGGCAGCTCGACGGTCGGCGCCGTCGGAACGCGCTTGGTCAGATCGACCCGAGTGGGAACGCCGTCGGCGGGCGGTGAGCCCGGCTGCGGCGTGTTCGCGGCCGCGGCAGCGGGGCGCGGGTCCGTCGGGGACTGGTGACGTCGGCGGCGACGGCTCACCGGCAGGTTCCTCCTGGCTTGGGAGGCGTCCGATGGGGCGGGCGATCACCACAGGACGCGAGGGCGCGTGGGGCAGACGTGCTCTTCGTGACCTGACCGGGGCCGCCGGCCTGACCTGCGTCGATGCACGCCAACGGCGTCCCGGCCCGGGTTGGCGCCGGGCTGGGACGCGTGGGTGCTGCACTCGGTTCAGTCACGTTGTGTAAAAATTCCGAAACGGTCGGCGGTGAACGGTCGGGCAGACCGCGAGCTATCCGCGTGCTGGATGGCCAGCGCGAGAGAACTGTGACAGATCGATGCGCTTTCCGTTACCAAAAGATCAGATGTCATGGTTGCTGTTATTTAGTTAACAGGCTCGGGGAAACGATCGCCATCCGCCGACTGACCAGTCCGTGAACTCGTCCGCCGGGAGCACCCGCATGCGCAGGTCAGCCGCCTGCGGGCGGGACGGATTCGCCGCCCGCGGTCATCGGCGCGGACGTCGGCCGCGGCGACATGGCCAGCGGCTGTGTCGTCGCCCGCCGAGGTGCCGCGGCAGGCGAGCCGAAGGTGTCTCGGCCCTTGCGCGGGGCCGTCCCACGGGCATTGACCCAGGCTGGGCGCCGGCGCTGGACGGGCTTCTCCACCAGGTAGTACGAGGCGGAGGCGAGCCCCAGGCTGACGACGAGCGCGGCTCCGGCGGAGGGCACCCGCCCGTACCGGGGGACCAACGAATCGTTGGCGACCCCGGTCACCGGGAAATGCCACAGGTAGAGGCTGTAGGAAATGCGGCCGACCCAGGACGCCGGGCGGCAGCTGAGCATGCGGTAGTACCACCCCGGACGCCGCTGGTCCGCGCCCAGGATCGCGACGGCGGCGAGGACGGCGACGAGCAGATAGCCGCCGCGGGCCATCCAGGTCGGTCGGCCGACCAGATCGGGCCCGGTGGCGAAGAGGACCACGATGGCGACCAGTGCGACGGGGCTGAAGGACGCCACCCGCCGGAGGATCGCGTCCGCGGTGGCGCGGGCCGCGTGGCGAGGGGAGACCCAGCCGCGCAGGGAGTCGTAGCGCCAGACGGCGAGCAGACAGCCGACGAGCAGGGAGTCGAACCGGGTGTCGGGGGCGTAGTAGATGCGCAGGTTCGACGCGCCGGTGGAGATCAGCACCTCACGCCAGATCAGCACGATGATCACCAGGCTGATCAGGATCTCCGGCAGGCAGCGGCGCAGCCGGCCGTTGCGGCAGATCGCAACCAGCGCGATCGGCCAGACCAGGTAGAACTGCTCTTCCAGTGAGAGCGTCCACACATGACCGAACCACGCGCCGCTGTCCGGGGGATTCAGCGTGCGCTGAATATTTGCCACGTAGAAGACCGCGGCGAGACCGTTGCGCAGGAACTGCCATTGATCGTCCGCGTCCTTGAAGAGCAGGACGAGTGGGATCCCTGCTGCTACAAAGATGTAGAAGGCGGGGAGGAGACGGAAAGCACGGCGTGCCCAGAAGGCGC
The DNA here is from genome assembly GCF_001306465.1 of Frankia sp. R43. Taxonomy (NCBI): domain Bacteria; kingdom Bacillati; phylum Actinomycetota; class Actinomycetes; order Frankiales; family Frankiaceae; genus Frankia; species Frankia sp. R43. The sequence continues at coordinate 321,498 of NZ_LFCW01000010.1, forward strand.
GCAGGGAGATCCAGCCTTCACGGTCACGCTCGGCCAGTAGCAGGCCGGTGATGAGGAACCCACTGAGCACCAGGAAGAGGTCGACCCCCAGATAACCCCCTGGTACCAGGCCCATATGGTGGAAGAACACGGTCAGCACCGCCAGCGCGCGCAGCCCGTCGAGCGCGGGATTGTGCCCACCGGAAGGTGTCCTCGGCGTGCTCTCGACGGGTCGCGCGGATTCGCTGCGCGTAGCTGCGGTCAGGTTTTCCAGCATGGCGTCCCCCCACGGGCACCAACGGTTCAGGACGATACTGGCGACGACAATAGACCTGCCTTTTACCGTCGGTCGAACCCGGTACCGGCCAGGCGCCCGAAGGTGCTCCGGAATGGTCTCACTCAATATCTGAACCGGATCCCGGGAGCTGGTCGGGTGGCCGCGAATCGTGGTGGCCGGTCCTGCGGCGGCGGAAGGCATTCCGGCCCCGGGAGACTCCCCACCGGGGGCCGGGCGGGTAGCGGTGGGGCGTACCCGAGGGCCGGCGGCCGGCTGACCGACGGGCGCCCCGCCGGCACGTCGAGGGGGCGTCGAAGCGGCACCGAAGCAGCGTCGAGGGAGGCGCGGTGACCTGAGCGGCCGTGGCCCGGGCGCGGCGCCGTCGCGGCGAGGCTTTGCGGAATGCGGAGATTCGGCCTCGTCCGGCGAGACAATCCGAGCATGAGGTTCAGCGTGGAACGCGACGTACTCGCCGACGCTACGGGCTGGGTCGCCCGCCATCTGCCGAAGCCGACGGGTGGCGCACAGCAGGTCCTGACCGGCCTGCTCCTGGAGGCCCTGCTGCCGGACCACGCCTCGGACCACAACTCGGACCACGCCGCCGAGCGCTCCCGGGGCCGTGGTGCGCCGGCTCTGGAGATCTCGGCCTTCGATGGCGAGGTGGCGGCCCGGGCCCCGGTCGAGGCCGTCGTCACCGAACCGGGCCGGGTGGTTGTTCCCGGGCGCCTACTGGCCGACGTCGTGCGCAACCTGCCGGATGCTCCGGTGGTCGTGTGGGCCACCGCGACCCGCGTGACCATCGAATGCGGCACCGCGAGCTTCCGTATCCCCACGCTCGACGCCGAGGACTACCCGGTTCTCCCGGTGTTCCCGCCGCCGGTGGGCGAGGTCGACACGCTGGGCTTCGCCGCGGCGGTGGCGCAGGTGGCACCCGCCGCGGGCCGGGACGACTCGCTGCCGGTCCTCACCGCCGTCCGTCTGGAGATCGCCCGAGGCGGGCTGAGCCTGGTCGCGACCGACCGTTACCGGCTCGCGCTGCGCACGATTCCCTGGCAGCCCACCGTCGACGATCCCGAGGCCGTCGCGCATGTGCCGGCCCGGCTGCTCGCGGACATCGCCCGACTGCCGACCAGCGCGTCGCGGATCGCGCTCGGAATGGGCGTCGACGACACCGGGGTCGCGCGGTTCGGTCTCTCGGTCAACGGCCGGCAGACGATCGTGCGCCTGCTGGAGGGGACCTTCCCGAACTACCGTCGGCTGCTGCCGGAGGCGTCCGCGTTCACCGTCACCGCGCAGACGTCGGTTCTCGCGTCGGCGGTGCGCCGGGTCGCGCTGGTCGCCACCCGGACGGCGCCGCTGCGCTTCACCTTCTCGGCGGGCCAGGTCCTCGCCGAGGCCGGTGACGGCGGTGGCGCGCAGGCCTGCGAGCTGGTGCCGGTCGAGTACACCGGCCCCGAGCTGTCGGTCCTGTTCAACCCCGCGTTCCTGCTCGACGGCCTGGGCGCGGTCGAGGGCGACGAGGTGGTGATCGGGTTCTCCGCGGTGGACCCGAACACCACCTCCTCCAGCCCTGCCGTGCTGACCGGCAAGGACGACGGGGAGGACTACCGCTACCTGCTCATGCCGATCCGCACCGGCGCGGCCTGACCGCCGGCACGGGGCCGGCGGTCAGAAGAGGCATCCGCCAGGGGGCCAGGGGCGTCCAGGGGGCGTCGGTCAGGGGGCCGGCGTGCTCATCGTGCCGGCGCCCGGCGTGGCGTCGGCGGCGGCCGCGGTGTCGAGCGGCCCGTCGGCGGTCACGTTGAGCGTTCCGCCCTGGTAGCCCGACTCGGGAGCGGTCGGGGAGTCCCAGCTCGCGCCTTCGGCCGGCGGGTCCGCCCACTTGTTGATGAACTCGTTCACCACGCCGGCCGAGACGGTGGTGCAGCGCTGGGTCCGGTCCCAGCCGGTCAGGACGAAGTGCTGGTTGCCCGCGAACGCGTCGCGCGTCCACGGCACCGCGATGAAGCGGTTACCGGAGTCGGCGGCGACCTTCTCCAGCGTCTTGACCTGGTCGTCCGGCAGCTCGGTGTCGTACCAGGCGACGACGAAGCCGTGCTCCAGGTTGTGGACCGCCCGCTCGATGCGGATGCCCGAGTCCGGGTTGTAGAAGCGGATCGAGTCCGGGAGCGGATCCGCGTCGTGGTTCCCGGAGGACGGCGGGGAGTTCTGGTAGTCGACCGTCTTTGTGCTGTCGACGTGGGTGTTGCCGTAGGACTCGTCGTTGCGGATCCCGGTGCAGCCCGCTGCGAGCGCGGCGGCCGACGCCGCCTCCACGTAGCCGACCTTGCGCTTCTCGCTCTTCGACTGGTTGTCGATGACGCTGTAGATGATGATCCCAGCGAGGAGGGCGAGCGCGACGAACCCGGACGTGCCGTAGATCAGAAGCGCACGCCGGCGTTCCTTCCGCCGCTGTTCCTGGCGGAGCTGATCCAGACGGCTGTTGCGCGCGGCGCTGCTTTTCCCCACGGTGTCAGATCCTACGAAGTGTCGAACAGAGCTGGGCAGGTGCGGTCCGTCCGACTCGCCGGCAGTCGCGCTCGGTCGCCGTCCCGGGTGCTGCGGCGACCCGGCGGGAACCTACAAATACCCGCAAATCGGACGGAACTCGGGCCCTCGATTTTCTCGTCACAGCTGGTGCACAGCTGCCTGAAGGCAGTTGTCGATCAACGTTCGACGATGAACGCGGTGGCATCCCGAGGTGGGCGAGGAGCCGCCGGCGCGGCTGGATGCCCGACGCCCACCACACCCATCGGTGCCCAGGTCCGCGGCAGATCCAGGACGTCGGTGACGATCTCACCGCAGAACAGCGCGGACGACACCCAGCACGAGCCCAGGCCCTCGGCAGCCAGCGCGACCAGCAGGTTCTGCACGGCGGCGCCGACCGCCACGGTGAACATGCGCTCCTCGGCCCGCGACCGGCGCTCGTCCGGATACGAGTGTGACCCGTCGCTGACCATCATCGGCACGATGAGGACGGGTGCCCGGCGCAGCACGTCACCGCGACGCAGCCGCCGGCTCACCGAGTCCTCGTCGAAGCCGTCGCGGCGCAGATCGTCCGTCCAGGCCATGGCCATGGCGTCGAGCAGGGCGTGCCGGCGGGCGTCGACCAGCACGAACCGCCAGGGCGTGGTGTGGTGCGGGGCCGGGGCGGTGATCGCGGCCGCGACCGCCTGGCGCACCGCCGCCGGGTCCACCGGGAGATCGGCGAACTCCCGCACCGTGCGGCGGGCGAACGGTGCGGACCGGCGTGCCTCGACCGTGCCGAGCTGGAACATGTCCTCGGCGAAGGGCCGCAGCAGTGCGCCGGCGCCGGCGCCGTCGTCCGGCAGCCGCCCGAAGCCGCGGACGATGGCCACCGGGGTCGCCCCCAGCTTGCCCTTCACCAGGTCGGCCGCCCCGGCGAGCTCGTCGGCCTCGGCGATCTCGGTCATGCCCAGTTCGTTGCCGTACGCATCGACATCGCCGATGTGGCTGCGCAGCGCGGCCATCCCGGCCACGCCGATGGCCATGTCGGTGAGCCCGCGGCGCCAGGGCCGCCCGGCGGTGTCGCTGATGATCACGCAGACGTCGACGCCGAGCCGCTCCCGCAGGCCGTCACGCAGGGTGCGTGCGCTGGCGTCCGGATCGACCGGCAACAGCGCGATGGAATCCTTGTTGACGTTCGACGCGTCCACGCCGGCACTCGCCAGCACCAGCCCGTGCCGGGTCTCGACGATGCGGGTCTGGCCGCGACGGGCCACCTCGCGCACGGACTCGGCGTCGATCGCCACCTGCCGGGTCGCCTCCCGGTCCTGGTCGCCGTCGATCTGGATCAACCGGCCCTCGGCCTTGGAGACGATCTTCGAGGTGACCACGAGGACGTCACCGTCGAGCAGGCCCGCGGCCCCTCCCGTACCCGGCTCTCCCACACCCGCGGCCGTGGCGATCACCTGGGCGAGGTCGTCGCCGGGGCGGATCTCCCCGATACCGGGCAGCGGCAGGATCTGCAGCCAGGTGCTCGCCGGCACTTCCGGGTCAGCCGGGGTGGCCGGGGTGGGCGGTGCAGGCTGCTGCGCGGCGGGCGGTTCGTGCGCAGGGGTGAGCGCCGCCGCCTCCGACGGGACGGCGAGCGGTGCCGAGGTGCCCGCCGGCGACGGTTCGTCCGCGGACGTCGGCGTCCCCAGTGCGGGCGTGCCCAGGGTGAAAGGATCCATGGCGGACAGCTCAGACACCGGCGAGCTCCAGTGCCGCCTCCACGATCGCCACAGTGGCCTCCAGATCGGTCATGAGAAGCGGTACGGCCTTCACGGTAGCTCCGGGTATGGCATCCGGGTCCGCTGCGACATCGGCATCCACGACGTCAACCAGCCAACCGTCGAGGAGACCGTGACCAAGCTCCCGCTCCGCGCCCCCGGAGGTGCCCTTCCGCTCGGGCGCTGAGGCCGTTTCGCCGTCGCGGTGCCGGCCGCCGTAGTGCGCGCCGACCGCACGCGCCGTGGTCTCGACGCCGATCGCCTTCAGGCAGGCGTCCGCCATGCCACGCACAGCCGCGCCACCGATGATCGGGGAGATGCCGATCACCGGGGCAAGCGTCACCCGCAGCGCGTCGGCGATCCCCGGCACCGACAGGATCGTGCCGATGGAGACCACCGGGTTGGACGGGCCGATGAGCACGACGTCGGCCGCCGCGATGGCGTCCAGCACTCCGGGCGCGGGGGCCGACTCCGCGGCGCCGACGGAGAGGATGGCCTCCGCCGGGACGGACGCCCGCAGCTTCAGCCACCACTCCTGGAAATGCACGGCCCGCCGGCCCTGGTCATCATTGATGATCACGTGGGTCTCGACGCGGTCGTCCGACATGGGCAGCAGGCGCACCCCGGGCCGCCAGCGGTCGCACAGCGCCGTGACGACGTCCGACAGCTTGTAACCGGCGTCAATCATCTGGGTACGGACGAGATGGGTGGCCAGATCGCGGTCGCCGAGACCGAACCAGCTCGGCCCCACGCCGTAGGCGGCGAGCTCACCGGAGACCACGAAGGACTCGTCCTCGCGGCCCCAGCCGCGCTCGGCGGAGATGCCTCCGCCGAGTGTGTACATGACGGTGTCGAGGTCTGGGCAGATGCGCAGACCATGCAGGGTGATGTCGTCACCCGTGTTGCCGATGACGGTGATCTCTGCGTCCGGCCGTGCCGCCCGGACACCGGTCAGAAAACGCGCGCCGCCGATTCCGCCAGCCAATGCCGTAATCCTCACCGCGCCATCCTTCCACCGCGGTTGCCGCAGGGGCGGGTCACGGTGTCGGCGCGATGCGCGTCAGTGCAGCACGCTCTCCGCGGGCAGCGGTGGCGCGGGGGAGTTCGTGGTGCTGGCCAGTGCGGCGAGCAGGTAACGGACCAGGTGGCTGGTGGGCCGGCTCGGCGCGGGGTTCGCCAGCCCGCCTTCGATCGTCGCCACCACGGCGTCCGCAGCGATCTCGCGGTCCGGCCCGGGCACGAGGTCCGCGACCGCGCTGAGCGCGAGTCCATGCAGCCATTCGTGCAGCCGCTCGTGGTATTCCATGATCGGTGGGGCGTGGGGTGCCCGTTCCGCCACGCACGGATGCAGCGTTCGCCGCTGCTCGACCGAGTCCAGCGCGGCGAAGAGCTTGTTCGCCGGCTCGTCGGGCAGCGCTGCGATGCGCTCCGTCTCACCGTCGAGCAGGCGGTTGAGCACGGCTGCGAACGCGTGGTCCTTCGAGCGGAAGTACCAGTAGACCGAGCCGGGCTCGATACCGGCGGCGCGGGCGATCTCGGCGATGGAGGTTCCGGCGAACCCGCGGGCAAGGAACTGCTGCTCGGCGACCGCGAGCAACGCGTCGATCCGTTCCTCGCGCGGGACTTCCTGACGGTTGCGTGGCACCTGATCAGGGTAACGACCTCGGCGGGACGCAGGAGGGAATTGTCTTGTACGAGCGCCATCCGCTCGTCGACGTTTCGGCTCGGGGAGTACCCGGCCATTTCCGCCCAGGCTGTCACCGGCGGCGGCACTGTCATCACCGGTGCGGCGCGGCACGTTGACGCGTCGCGGCAGTCATCGGTGTGGGGATGTGGACGGTTGCCCTGGGTGATGCCGCCTGACTCGAAGCTGCCATCTCTTGATTCTCATTAAAGAGGGCTGTGAGATGGACACAGCTCTTCACGTCGCCGGAAGGACTGCCATGTCCGCGATCAGAGACCCACGGAGCCCTACCAGTACCGGTACCCCCAAGAGCCTCGAAGCCCTCTCCGCGTCCTTGAACCGTGCCCTGGCCGGGGCACGGGCACCACAGGTGGCGGCCGCCCGGCACGCCGACCTGCGGGGCGCCGGCCTGGCCAGGGCCAGCGCACGGACCGACAGGCTGGCCGCCCGCAGGCGCACGAACCTGCTGATCGGGACCCTTGACCGGCTCCGCGGCTCCGCGGCCGGCCGGCTCGGTGCCCGCCAGGGCGGCGCGGCCTGACCCCCGCTCAACACCGGTCGGAACTTTTCCGCTGTTTCGGACGGTTCATGACATTTCGCGACCTGTACGTACGTCCCCAAGATCATTGACCGACTATCCAGGGTGAGCGCATGACGAGTACGGCGGCTGTTCCGGGCGGAGAAGGAACCGGGGAGACGAGGAGCCTCGACCCCGGTCGCGAGCACCGTCCGGAACCGCCGCCGTCGGCCGCCGCGATGCGCCGCGCGCTGCGGCGCGCGCGTGACGGTGCCACCCTGGACGTCACCGAGGCGGCGATTCTGCTCGCCGCCCGCGGCACCGACCTCGTTGATCTGTGCGCGTCCGCGGCCAGGGTGCGTGACGCGGGGCTCGCGTCCGCGGGCCGCCCCGGAGTGGTCACCTATTCGCCCAAGGTCTTCATCCCGCTGACCCGGCTGTGCCGGGACCGCTGCCATTACTGCACCTTCGCGACCGTTCCGCACCGGCTGCCGGCGCCCTACCTCACGGTTGACGAGGTGCTCGACATCGCCCGCGCCGGGGCCCGGGCCGGCTGCGCCGAGGCGCTGTTCACCCTCGGTGACCGACCCGAGGACAGATGGCCCGCCGCCCGCGAATGGCTCGACGCCCACGGCTACGACTCCACCCTGGGCTACCTGCGTGCGGTGGCGATCGCGGTCCTGGAGGAGACCGGTCTGCTCCCGCACCTCAACCCCGGCGTGCTGAGCTGGGCGGAGCTGGCACGCCTCAAGCCGGTCGCGCCCTCCATGGGAATGATGCTGGAGACCACCGCCACGCGGCTGTGGTCGACCCCGGGCGAGGCGCACCACGGCTCGCCCGACAAGGACCCGGCGGTGCGCCTGCGGGTGCTGGCGGACGCCGGCCGGCTGTCGATCCCCTTCACGACCGGGCTGTTGCTGGGCATCGGCGAGACCCTCACCGAACGCGCCGAGACGATCTTCGCGCTGCGTGGCCTGGACCGCGAGTACGGCTCCATCCAGGAAGTGATCGTCCAGAACTTCCGCGCCAAGGACGACACCGCGATGCGTGGCGCGCCGGACGTCGGGGCGGCGGAGCTCGCGGCGGCCGTGGCGGTGACCCGACTGGTGCTCGGCCCGCGGATGCGGGTGCAGGCGCCACCCAACCTCATCGACACCGACGAGTGCGCCCTGCTGCTCTCGGCCGGGCTCGACGACTGGGGCGGGGTGTCACCCGTCACTCCGGATCACGTCAACCCGGAGCGGCCCTGGCCCGATCTGGACGTGCTGCGGACCGTGACCGAGGCGGCGGGGTTCACGCTGCGCGCGCGGCTGACCGTCCACCCCACCCATCTGGACGAGCCGTGGATCGACCCGCGCCTGACCGGGCACGTGGCGGCGCTGGCTGGCCCGGACGGACTGCTCGCCCCGCAGGCGCGTGCCACCGGGCGTCCCTGGCAGGAGCCGGACGGTGGCCTGGCCGACAGCGGCCGCACCGACCTGCACACCGCGGTGGACACGGAGGGCCGGCGTACCGCCGCGCGCTCCGACTTCGACTCGGTGTACGGCGACTGGGCTGGTCTGCGTGACCAGGTGCGCGCCGCCGGCACCGGCGTGGACGGCGTGTACGGCTCGGGTTCCCGGGCCGGGGCCGCGATGCCGGCGGGCTCCGACGGATCGGCGGGCCTTGACGGATCGGTGGGCTCCGACGGATCACAGCCGGCCACCGCAGTGCCCGGTCAGCCCTCCCGAGCGGAGCCGGAGGTGCTCGCCGCGCTGCGCCGGGCGCGTACCGACCCGGCCGGCATCACCGACGCCGAGGCCCTCGTGCTGTTCGGCGCGACCGGTCCGGCGCTGGAGGAACTGTGCCAGCTCGCGGACGACCTGCGCCGCGACGTGGTCGGCGACGACGTGACCTACGTGGTGAACCGCAACATCAACTTCACCAATGTCTGCTACACGGGCTGCCGGTTCTGCGCCTTCGCCCAGCGGCGCGGTGACGCCGACGCCTACACGCTGTCGCTGGAGGAGGTGGCCTCCCGGGTCCAGGAGGCCTGGTCGGTGGGAGCCACCGAGGTCTGCGTCCAGGGCGGCATCCATCCCGACCTGCCGGGAACCGCGTACTTCGAGCTGGCCCGCGAGATCAAGAAGGCCGTCCCGGAGCTGCACCTGCACGCGTTCTCGCCGATGGAGGTCATGAACGGTGTCAGCCGTAGCGGCCTGTCGGTGCAGGAGTGGCTCACGGCCGCCCGGGAGGCCGGCCTCGACAGCATCCCCGGCACCGCCGCGGAGATCCTCGACGACGAGGTCCGCTGGGTTCTGACCAAGGGCAAGCTGCCGACGGCCGCCTGGATCGAGGTGATCACCACCGCGCACCGGGTGGGCCTGCGCTCGTCGGCGACGATGATGTACGGCCACGTCGACACACCCGCGCACTGGGTGGCCCACCTGCGGTTGCTGCGCCGCATCCAGGAGGAGACGGGCGGGTTCACGGAGTTCGTCGGGCTGCCGTTCGTGCACCACAGCTCGCCGATCTACCTGGCCGGGGTAGCCCGGCCCGGCCCCACCGTTCAGGAGAACCGGGCGGTGCACGCGATGGCCCGGATCCTGTTGCACGGAGCGATCGCCAACATCCAGTGCTCGTGGGTGAAGCTCGGGACCGACGGCTGCGCGCAGGTGCTCGCGGGTGGGGTCAACGACCTCGGGGGCACACTGATGGAGGAGACCATTAGTCGAATGGCGGGCTCCCAGCATGGCTCTCGCCGCTCCATCGCGGAGCTGGAGGAGATCGCCGCGGCCGCCGGCCGGCCCGCTCGGCAGCGGACCACTACCTACGGTGTGGTCTCCTCGGAACGCCTCGCAGCCGCACGTGGTGACGCTGCGCGCACCATGCTCGCGATCGTGACCTGAGGAGCGTCACAGCTCGTTCGTGTCACTACTCTATGTGACCGACGTCTCGATGGCTCGCTGTCGGTGCTGGTGATCGGTGTAAGTTCGGGTTGGATGTCCGGATATTTCGGCGTCCGATATGGGGGAGTTCGCCCTCAGGGCTGAGATCGAACATCGCGCCCCCGCCTCTCGGATTGTCACTCTCCGTAGTAGAGCATCGGTCAACGGGGACCCTCTGTGACGGGCCCTAGTGACTGTGAGCTATGGTCTCATCGCTGGTTGTAGAAGATGTTGCGTCGGTGGGGTTGACGCGGCCAAGTCTGGCGCGTGTAATTACCGGCGTGTCATTCCCCCCGTCGGCGGGGCTCGTGAGGTAGAGCGAGGTCCAGTCGGTGTGGATCCAAGGCACCGCGCGCCGGCGTCCGGGGGGTGGCCGACCGCACCGCGACGGGTCTGGAGGAGTCCATATGGAGCACGCCGACGCGGGCGTCCACACCGTCCTGGCGGACGTCGAGCGTCCCGCTCAGTACCACCCCGGGCCGGGGGAGGAGGCCGCGCACGCGGCCGCGCCGCTGCCGGTCCCCGCGCCACCGCCTGTCCCCGTTGTTCCCGCGTCCGCCGCGTTGGTCGGCACCGGGCCGCACCCGATCCCGGTGACAGCGAACGCCACCGTCGTCGCGCCGCCGGCCATGCCCGGTCTCGGCCGGCAGGAGCTGGTCGGGTCCGGCCACGGCACCGATGTCGACGACCTCGACGACAGCGATCTGGACGAGGACGATGACGAGGAAGACGAGGAAGACGACGAGAGCGGCGTCCTCGTCAGCCCGGGTGACGTGCGCCTGACCCAGGTGGACGGGCCGTTGGCCGACTCCCTCGCCCAGGTCATCGACATCGGCTTCGGTGATCTGCTCGGCGAGGTGATGGAGTGGCAGGAGCGCGCGCTGTGCGCGCAGACCGATCCGGAGGCGTTCTTCCCTGAGAAGGGCGGTTCGACCCGGGAGGCGAAACGCATCTGCTCCGGCTGTGAGGTCCGCATCGAGTGCCTCGAGTACGCCCTGGAGAACGACGAGCGTTTCGGTATCTGGGGGGGCATGTCCGAACGGGAACGGCGCAAGCAGCGCCGGCGAGCCGTCTGACGGCGGATCACACCGACGGCGCCCGCGATGACGACACCAACGCGGGGCGCCGATCGGGATCCGTGGGCGGTTCGTCCGCGAGATGCGGTTCGTTCTGGCCAGCAGGTCATCGGGATCGTCGTCACGCGCCACGGCGATCCAGGCCATTCGTGCGCCCCGGCGGGTGCCCCGGGTGATCCGGGCGGGGCGGTGGCAGCGCTTGCCACCGCGCTCCGTCCCCCGGAGCGGATCATCGTGGTGCGTCTCGGTGGCCTCGCCATCCCGTCGCAACGCACCGCACAGCCCGTCGGTGCCGAGCCGCGCCACGAGGTACTGAACCTTCCGAGCACAACGTCGTTCGGCGCCGCCGTCGCCGCCGCCGTCTCGCGGGTGGAGCGGGCGGGCGCCCCCGACGTCTTCTACTGGCTTCTCCACGACGGCGCCGTGCCTGCGCACGACGCACTGGACCGCCTGCTCACCTATGCCCGGGTCGACCGGAGCGCCGCGGTGCTGGGCCCCAGCCTGCACGCGGCCTCAGATAACGGCGCCGCACAGGAGGCGGGTCCCCAGCCGGCGGCCGGCTCCTCACCCGCTGTCGGCGTCCCACGGGTGGGCGGCGTCCCGCTCGAGGCCGGCGTGACCGTCGACCGGGCGGGGCGGCGCGTCAGGCGAGGCGCGACCGGCCGGCACGACGCCGTGCGGGATGTGCTGGCGGTCTCCTGCACGGGAATGCTGATCCGGGCCGCGGCCTGGGAGCGGCTCGGTGGGCTCGCCGTCGATCTCACGGCAGGTCTCGACCTCGACCTGGGCGTGCGCGCGGCGAGGGCAGGCCTGCGGGTGGTGGCGGTCCCCCGGGCCGTGGTGGCGATCAGACCGACGACCCGGGTCGATATCCCGCTGCTTCCCCGGCTCGACGAGCGGTCCGGGCGGTCCGAGCGGGCCGGGCACGCCGGGAGCGTGTGGGCCGGCGGGGCGGCCAGATCCGACCAGGCGGCCCTCGACCGGGCCGCGAGAGCCGCCGGTATGCGGGTGCGGCTGGCGCTCACTGCCGCCCCGCTGCTGCCGTTCGCGTTGATCGCGCTGGGCGTCGCCGGGGCTGCCCGCGCCTGCGCGCGGCTGTCGCACCGGGGCGGCCGTTGGCACGCAGCGGTGGCCGAGGTGTGGGTGGTGAGCACTGTCCTAGCCCGGCCGTGGAGACTGGCACGGCTGCGGCGCCGGGCGGGCCGCCGCGCGGTGGTCCCGCGCCGGGTGGTGCGGGAGCTGCTCCCGCGCCGCCCCACAGGCACCGGCCTCGACCTCGATTCCGATTCCGATCCGGATGGCGGCCTGGCCGCCGGCGCCGGCGCCGGCGTCGACGTCGGCGGCCTGGCCGGCCTGGCCGTGCGGGGCCGGGTCGGCGCCCGGAACGCGGCCCCGCCCCGGGCCTTCGCGGCGCTGACGGCGGTGCTCCTGGCGGCCGGAGCAGCCGCGGTGCGTCGGCTGCCCGCGGACCTGGTCGGTGGCGGAGTGCCGATGCCCCGCACCGCGGGCGATTTGTGGTCCATCGTGTGGTCTGGTTGGCACGACGTGGCTGGCGGGGCACTCGGCTGGGCGGGTCCGGCTCCGCCCTGGACGCCCGGGCTCGCCCTGCTGGCCTCCATCGTGGCACCGGCCGGCCTGGACGTCCCCGCCCTCTGTTCGGTCCTGCTCGCGCTGGCCCCCGCGGTGGCCGCGTCGAGCACCTACCTCGCGTCGGCCCGCATCACCGGCTCGGCGCGGGTGCGCGTCGGCCTCGCGGCGTTGTACGCGGTCTCCCCGCCGATGGCGGAGTCGGTGGTGGCCGGTCGGCTCGAGACCGCCGTGGCGCTGGCCGTGCTCCCCACCGTGCTGGCGGCCGGCGACCAGGTGCTGCGCGGTCAGCACCGGCCGGTCTGGTTCGGCGACTGGCCGGCGTGGCGTCTCGCGGTGGGGCTCGCCGTTGTCGTGGCCTGTGCGCCGCTGCTGGCGATTATCGCGCTGGTGGGCCTTCCGGTGGCCTTCTGGGCGTCCCGCCGGGCCGGGCGCCGGGCGTCCCGAGGCGCGCGCAGCCCTGGTGCGGCCGGCTGGTCGACGGCCCCGCTCGGCGTGGGCCTGCTCAGCCTGCTCTGTGTGCTGTCTGTCGGCATGCTCCCCCTGGTGCCCGCCGCGGTCGCGGGTCGTCCCGGCCTGTGGGCGGCGGTGGGGCTCGCCCAGCTGTCCGGCTCCGAACGGACCGGCCTCATCGCCGGCGCACCCGGTGATGAGGCCCGCGCGACCGCCCTGTGGCTTTTTGTAGTCCTCTGCGTCCTGCTCATCGTGTTGTCGCGGCTGCGGGTCACCCGCCTCCGTACAGGCACGGGCACGGGCTCACACACGGGCACGAACCCGGAAGCGGGCACGAGCCCGCGCACGGCCCGGGGCGGCGGGAGAAACGGGGCGGTCGGCTGGGCGCTCGCCGGCGCCGGCCTGCTCGAGGTGGCCCTTGCCGTGCCCCTCGCTCACGCCTGGCCGGACGCGGCGTCCCCGCCCGTGGCCACGGCCGCGAGTGCGCTGGCCGGTGTCTGGGTGGGCCCGCAGTACGGTCTCGCCTGCGCCGGCCTGCTGATCGTCATCGGTGTGGCCCGGATGTCCGGGCCCACGGCCGGTCGTCCGGTGACCGGGGGCCGCGCCGAGGAGGCCGCCGGCCGGCCGGCGGCGGGCCGGCGTTCGTGGGGCGCGCGCGGTGCCTCGCTGGTGGCCGGTCTCCTCACCGCCGTCGCGGTGCCCGCGTTCGCCGTGGGCTTCCTCGTCGCGCCGGCGACGGAACGGCCGGACGACGCCCTGGCCCGCTCCATCGCCGGCCTGACCAGGACGGGCGGAACCGGTGCCCGGGTCCTGGTACTACGCGGCACACCCCCGGATCGGGCCAGCTACACGCTCGCGACGCAGGATGGCCCGGGCTTCCCGCAGGCCTCCCCCTACCGCCCTTCGAACGCCTCGGACGCGCTGGCCCGCCTCGTCGCGGATCTGTCAGCCGGCGTCCCGGATGCCGCTGAAGGTCTGGCTGCGTTCGGCGTCGTGGCGGTCGTCACCCCCGAGGAGGCAGACCCGTCGCTGCTCACGGCGCTGGACGCCGTGAGCGGCCTGTGGCGTGACCGGCTCGGTGCCGGCGTCCTGGTCTGGCGGCCAGTGGACCCCGCGACCGGTGAGAACCAGCCCGCCGCGCTCGTGCGGCTTGTCCGGGGCGGTGCCGGGACGTCCGCGGGGCACCCGGCGACCGAGCGGCGCGTGGGCACGGCCCTGGACGGATTCGGGCCGACCGCCGCCGGACTCGCCGGCACGGCGCGGCTCCCGGCCGGCACGGCGGGCCGCCGCGTGGTCCTCGCCGAGCCTGCCGACCCGGGATGGCGGGCGACCCTGGACGGTCGGCAGCTATCCGCGGCTGTGGCGTCGGGCTGGGCACAGGCCTTCGACCTCCCGGAAGGCGGCGGCCTGCTGCGAATCTCCTACGACCACGGGCGGCACCGGGACGCCGTGCTCGCCACCGCCGTGGCCGCGGGAACCGTGCTGACCGTGGGCGTCCTGGCCGCCCTCACGGGGCGTGTGCCGACCAGGCGGGTCCGGCGTCGGCCGCCAGCTCGACAGCAGCCTCCGGTGCGGTGGGGAGGGCCTCCTGATGCGGCCTGACAACGGTCGATCGAGACGGCGGGTGCCCCGCGTGCTCGCCCCGCTCGGTCTCGTCTGCCTGGCGGCGCTGGGCGCGTCCGCGTTGACGACGGCGGGCACCCGTCCGCCGTCGTCCCAGCCGAAGCCGGTCACCGCCGTCACGCTGCTGTGCCCTGACCTGGGCCTGGGCAACCGGGTCGCGCAGATTGTCGATCTGGTGCGCGGATCGGGGCCGGGTGGGTCGGTCCAGCCGTCCCGTGGCCAGGAGCTGCTCGGTGGCGATCGTCAGCATGACGACCTGTTGTTCCTCCCACCCACCGACCCGTCCTTCGCCGGTGAGGGCGCTGACAGCGACGAGAGCGCTGACAGCGACGAGGCGACTGGCACCGGCGACGCGGCTGACATCGGCGAGGCGACTGGCACCGGCGAGGCGACCGCTGCCGGCCAGGCCGGCAGCCCGCTACGGCTCGTCGCGGCCGGCCCGGCAGCGGCCGGCCTCACCGCCACGGTGACGTCGCCCGGGGCGGGAGCGGGCCCGCTGCGGGCCCGCTGCGAGCAACCTCGCGCGCGGACCTGGTTCGCTGGCCCGTCCACCCTCGCGGGCCGCGACCCCGTCCTGTATCTGGCAAATCCCGGCCCACGACCCGCGCGGGTGGACGTGGGCGCGGTGTCGTCGAACGGCGCGGCGCCGCGGACGGAGATCACCATCCCGCCCGGCCGGACGGTCGGGCGGCGCCTCACGGAGTTCGCTCCCGAAGCCGAGACGACCGCCATCGACGTGCAGGCCCGCACGGGACGGGTACTGAGCTGGCTGGTCGACCGCGCCACCGGCAGCGGACCACAGCAGGCCACACCGGTCCCGCCGACTGCCGAACCGGCGGCCAGGGCGTTGGTGGGCGGTCTGCTCACCCCGGCGGCGACTGCCGGCGGCCCACGGCAGCCGCCCGCGGAGCTGGTGCTCTCGGCCCCGGGCGGGGCGGCGACGGTGCGCGTCACCGTGATCACGAGTGCCGGTGGCCATGTTCCCGTCGGCCTGGAAGCGGTGCGGATTCCGGCGTCGACGACGGTGCACCGGCCGGTGGCCCTGCCGTCGGCGACGCCGTCAGCCCTGCTCGTCGAGTCGGCGGACGGAACCGGGGTCGTCGCGGCGCTTGCGCTGCCCACCGGCACGTCGGTCGGGCCTGCCTGGGTCGCCGCGGCCGCGCCTGAGCGTCCTCGCTGGGACGGCCTGGTCGTCGGGGAGACGGGTGCCGCCGGGCCGACCCCGTCACGGCTCGTCGTCGCGGCGGCACCGGTGCCGAGATGGACCGCCGGCGCGCTCGTGCTGGTCGCGCCCGACCGGGACGCGACAGCCTGGGTGGACGGCAATCGGGTCGAGGTCGGGGCCGCCACGGCGGTCCTGGTGTCGCTGCCGGCGGACAGGGCCGGTGTCCGGGTGGTCGGCGTGGGCGGGACGCTCGTCGCGACCCAGGTGCTGGGCAACGGCCCGCCGCCCGTCAGTCCGCCACCCGATGGCCTGGCGCCAGACGGCCCGGCGACCAGCGGTGCGGCGGCCAGCGGTGCGGTCCCGATAGCGGTGGGCCCGGCCGTTTCCGGCAAACTGCCCGCGCCTGTCCCGCAGACGATCTCCGCCGTCGTCCCGCTCGCCGGGGCGTGGCGGTTCCGCAGCGGGCCGGCACCGCTGGCCGATCCCGGGGTTCTCCACCAGCGGAACCTGTCCCGCTGATCCGTCCAGTTCGGTGCTTCCCGGTACTGCTTGGTGTTTCTCGGCCCGGTGCGCCCAGGACGCTTGTCGCAGGTCGCGTCCCGCGGCCGTTGCTACCGGACAAGAGCCGAGGATCTTGATCGCCGGGACAAACCAAAATCCCTCGACTCTCCGCGCCGCCGTTTCCCTGGCCTGGCCGGTCAGGCGGGCGGGCCGGTCAGGCGGGCGGGGGTCAGACGGGCGGGCCGGCCGCGAAGACCCGCCCGGTACCGGTGAGCCTGAGGGTGGCCGAGCCGGTCACCAGCGCCGAGCATCCCCGGCTCAGTGTCATTGGCGCCAGCGCGGTGCCTGAACCGTCCGTTCCGGACACCTCGACCTCGCCCTCCACCGCCAGCAGGATGGACGGATTGGCGAGGCTGACCGGCCCGCCGGTGCAGACGGCCTCCCGCAGCGAGAAGTCATCCACCGGCACCACCCAGGTCCGCAGCAGGCCGCCGGGGCCGGTCGTCAGGGTTCGGGGACGCAGCACCGGCGCACCGGTCGGCCGCGGGTCGAGGATGCGCAGCAGCTCGTTGACGTCGATGTGCTTGGGCGTGAGACCACCGCGCAGCACATTGTCCGACGTGGCCATGATCTCGATGCCGACGCCCTGGATGTAGGCGTGCAGCAGCCGCGCGGGCTGGAACAGCCCCTCGCCGGGCTGAAGCGTGACGTCGTTGAGGAGCAGCGCCGCCGCGATGCCGACATCGCCGGGATGGGTCGCGGCGAGCAGCCGCACCAGATCAGCCGCGCGGCGTAGCTCGGCGTCGGCGTCGGCGGGCACCCGCTCGGCGGCGCTCACCACACCGGCCGCGAGGTCGACACCGGCCTGCGCCGGCAGGGTGAGCAGGCTACGCAGCACCTGGGTCGCGCCGCCGGTCGGGTCGGTCGCCAGTGGCGCGAACGCCGCGATCAGACCGGGGTGACCCAGCCCGCGCGCGATCGCCAGCGTGGTGGCCGGAGCGCGGATGCCGGCCAGCGCCCGGAACGGCGTGAGCGCGACGATCAGCTCGGGCTTGTGGTTGCGGTCGCGGTAGCGCCGGCGCGGATCGCCCAGCGCGATGCCGGCGGCCTGGTCCGCGTCGAAGCCGGCGCGGGCCTGGTCGAGGTCGGGATGGACCTGAAGCGACAAGGCCTTGTCGGCCGCGAGCACCTTCAGCAGGAAGGGAAGCTCGCCGACCAGGTCCGCCGCGGCACGGCGGGCGCCCAGATCGGCCGCACGCGGCCGCGGGGCGGGCTCCACCACCTCGGCCGGGGCCTGCGGATGAGTACCCAGCCACAGTTCGGCGACGGGCTCCCCGTCGGCCGGAACACCGAGCAGCTCGGGGATGGCGGTGGCGGAGCCCCAGGCATACCGCTGGGACTGACCGAAAAGCTCAAGGACGCGAACCGGGCTGCGGCCTGGTGGCGTACGTACTGTCGGCACCGGCGACGTGCCGGTCGCCGTGCCCGTGCCCGTACTTGTGGTGGCGGTGGACATTTCGCCGGTGCCCGCGCTGGCGGTGCTCGTGCTGCCGCTGTCGGTGCCTGCGGCGCTGGTCGGCGCGGTCTCCCCGATGGTCACACGTATCTCCGTCCCCGCCTCGGCGGTCGTGACTCGGTTCTGGCCTGGAGTCGGGCGAATGTCGCGACAGGCCTATTCCTCGTCGCCCCAGCCATGACCTTCGGGGTCGATCACTGCTGGGTCGACGTCCATCATCTCAGCCACCTGATGGATGATCGCGTCGAGGACGAGCTCCGCGAGATCCTCGGTGATGAGGGCACGCGCCTCCAGCGGACGCCGGTAGACGACGATCCGCCGGGGTGTGGCGGAACGGCCCTTGCCGCTCGCCGGCTGGTAGGCCGCGAGCGGAACGTTGTCGTCGGTGGCCGGGTCGACGGGGGGCACGTCCTCGACCGCGAACTCGACGTCGGCCAGCTCGGCGGACCATCTGTGGTCCAGGTGTTCGACCGCGTCCAGGACGAGGTCGTCGAAGCGCTCACCGCGGGTCGCGTAGGCGGGCACATCGGGCGGGAGCAGCGTGCCACGCATGCCACGGCCGCGGCGGTCACGCCGGCGGCGCGGCGGGACCGGACGCGTGGCCGTGGGAAAGAGCGCCCTGGGCGTGCCGGCGGGTTCGGCCATCGTGACAGAGTAACGCCATTTCTTCCGGACGATCACAGCGACGGTGTGGCCGGGAGGCCGGCGGAGGCCCGCAACCCCCACGTAGGGGTACCCGACCAGGAGCGACACGACGTCAGAAGCCGGTTTTGGTCGAAGTGCGCCCGTAGTTCTGGTGTAATTGTATGCGTGGAGCAACCGAGTGATAAGCGCTGCGTCACAGTGACCTCTGTCGGTGCGCGACACGACGGGCGGTGGTGGCCGTCGTCCGTTCCGGGGTCTACCGTCCGGAACGTGAAGCCTCGGCGCTGCTCCCGCTCGGCCTGTTCCGCGGCCGCGATCGCCACGCTCACCTACGCCTACGCGGAGTCCACCGCCGTACTCGGTCCGCTGTCGCCGTTCGTCGAGCCGCACTCCTACGACCTGTGTGGGGTCCACGCTGATCGGCTGACGGTGCCGCTCGGCTGGGCGGTGGTCCGCCTGGAGGCCGAGCAACAGTCCGGGCCGGAGCGGGCAGCCGACGACATCGAGGCGCTCGCGGACGCCGTACGTGACACCACGCCGCGTCGTGGCCCGGAACCGCCCGGCGGCTCTGGGCCCGTGCCGCCTGGCCCGCCCGGTCCGGCCGGTCCGTCGGGTCCGCCCGGGGGGCGTCGCGGTCATCTGCGCGCCGTGCCGAGCCCGTCCTAGGGCCCACGCGCCGTGCCGAGCCCGTCCTGGGGCCCGGCGGTAGTGCCACAGCGGTAGTGCCACAGCGGTAGGGCCGCAGCGGCCCACTTGTCCAAACGCCGTCGGCGCATGATCCTGACCATGCGCGATGCGGTGTCGCCGCGAGCCCGCCACGCCGGGCAAGGCGCTGGAGTTGTTGTCGGCGGGTGCGGATAGGGTCAACCCGGTCGATCGACGCCTGTCAGGAAAGGGTGGTTGCGGGGTGCACGACCTCTCACGAATCTTCAAGGCGTACGACGTGCGAGGCGTGGTGCCATCCGAGTTCGACGAGGAGGTGGCCCGGGCCACCGGCGCCGCGTTCGTGCGGCTGCTCGGCGCGGATCGGATCGTCACCGCCCACGACATGCGCGAAAGCTCGGTCCCACTCGCCGCGGCCTTCGCGGACGGCGCCACCAGCCAGGGTGCGGACGTCATCGCCGCCGGCCTCGGGTCGACGGACCTGCTCTACTTCGCCGCCGGCTCGCTCGGCCTGCCCGGCGCGATGTTCACGGCCTCGCACAATCCGGCGAAGTACAACGGCATGAAGCTGTGCCGGGCCGGTGCCGCTCCGATCGGGCAGGAGACGGGCCTGGCGGACATCAGGGCGCTGATCGAGGCGGGCATCCCGGAGCACACCGGCCCGCGCGGCACCGTCACCACCCGGGACCTACGCGACGACTACGCGCGCCACCTGCGCTCCCTCGTCGACCTGACCGGCATCCGGCCGCTGACGGTGGCCGTGGACGCCGGCAACGGCATGGCCGGGCTGACCGTCCCGTGCGTGCTCGGCGAGCTCGGCCTGACGATCATCCCGATGTACTTCGAGCTCGACGGGAGCTTCCCCAACCACGAGGCGAACCCGATCGAGCCGGAGAACCTGCGTGACCTGCAGGCCAGGGTGCGTGCGACGGGGGCGGACATCGGCCTCGCCTTCGACGGTGACGCCGACCGGTGCTTCGTCGTCGATGAGCGGGGTGAGATCGTCTCCCCGTCGGTCATCACCGCGCTGGTCGCCGAGCGTGAGCTTCGCCGGGAGCCGGGCGGCACCATCATTCACAACGTGATCGTCAGCAGGGCCGTCCCGGAGCTGGTGGCGCAGCGTGGTGGTGTGCCCGTGCGCACCCGGGTGGGTCACTCGTTCATCAAGGCGGAGATGGCCCGAACGGGTGCCGTCTTCGGCGGTGAGCACTCGGGCCACTTCTACTTCCGCGACTTCTGGCGTGCCGACTCCGGCATGCTGGCGGCCCTGCACGTCCTGGCGGCGCTCGGCGAACAGAGCGGCCCGCTGTCCGACCTGCTGGGTGGTTACGCGCGGTATGTCACCTCCGGTGAGATCAACTCCGAGGTGGCCGACGCCGAGCTGGCGATGAGCCAGGTGGCGAAGGCCTACGCGGACCGGGCGATCGATGTCGATCACCTGGACGGGCTCACGGTCTCGCTGGCGGACGGGTCCTGGTTCAACCTGCGGCCGTCGAACACCGAGCCACTTCTGCGCCTGAACGTCGAGGCGCGCGATGATGCGTCCATGTGCCGGCTGCGTGACGACGTTCTCGTCAGCATCCGCGGTGGAAGGGAGAACTCTGCATGAGCCTCGATCCCCTGTTGTTGGAGATCCTTGCCTGCCCGTGCCCCGAGCACGCCGCGCTGCGGGAGGAGACGCTGGACGGTGCTCCGGTGCTCGTCTGCGCGTCCTGCGGGCTGGCTTTCCCGGTTCGGGACGACATTCCGGTCATGCTCCTCGACGAGGCGAAGCCCTTCCCGGCCGCGGCCGGATCCTCGTCCTGATCGGCGTCGTGCGGCCCGGGTGAACCTTGACGAGTCCCTTCTGGACGACGCGGGCCGTCTCGAGGCCGCTGATGCGCTGAGCCTGCTTCCGCACACCGCCTCGGCCGCGCGGCAGGTCCGCGAAAGCTGGCGGTTGGCGCAGGAGGCAGGCGTGGCCGCGCTCAGCGCGGACGGCCGGCCACGCGCGATCGTGGTGACCGGGGTCGGTGCCTCCGGTCTGGCTGCCGATGTGCTGGACGCGGTCGTGGGCACGGCCGCCCCGGTGCCGGTGATCACCCATCGCAGGCATGGGCTCCCGGGCTGGGTCGGCGTCGCCGATGTGGTCCTTGGTGTCTCCGCGTCGGGCACCTCGGCGGAGACCTGCTCGGCCGTCGAGGAGGCGCTGCGGCGTGGCTGCCGGCTGGCCGTGGTCAGCCCGCCGGACACCCCGCTGGCTCATCTCGCGGGCCTCGCCCGCGCTCCGTTCGTGGCGCTGCCGACGGCCCGGCCCGCCCAGGCGGATCTGTGGTCGCTGGCCGTTCCGCTGCTCGCCGTCGCCGCGTCGCTCGGCCTCCTGCGCGACGGCGGCGCCTCGGTCGAGGCCGCCGCGGTGCGTCTGGAGGAGACGGCGATCCGGTGCCGTCCGGCCAGCGAGTCGTTCGTCAATCCGGCGAAGACGCTGGCGCTGGAGCTGGCCGGGTCGCTGCCGCTGTGGTGGGGGACCACCCGGCTCGCCGAGGTCGCGGCACTGCGGGCGGCGGCGATGCTCGTCGTGAACGCCTGGTATCCGGCGCTGGTCGGTGCCCTGCCGCATCCGGCCTACGAGCAGGCGGCCCTGCTGGGTGGGGCGTTCGGCGCGGGCGCGGGCGGTGGCGCCGACGACGACCTGGATGACTTCTTCCGTGACCGCGTCGACGACGAGGCCCGTACCCGCCTGCGCCTGCTCGTCCTACGGGACGTCGCGGGCGAGCATCCCGACGTCGGCCAGGCTGCCGAGCGTGCCGCGGCACTGGCGCAGCAGCGCGGCATCGGGGTGACCGAGTTCCGGCTGGACGGTGCGACGCCGCTGGAGCGGCTAGCGTCGATCGTAGGGCTGATCGACTTCGCCGCCGTCTATCTCGGGCTCGGGCTCGGGGTGGACCCGGCGGCCGCTCCGCGCCTGCGACGGTTGGACAGCACGACTCGCTGACCGCTGCGGCGTCGCCGGGCTGTGGCCCCGCCGTTCATGGCACATGCCGAACCGGGTCGTCCGACCCCGAGGTTCTTCGTGAGTTCGTGAGGCGGATCTCCTGCGCGACCGGGGGGGGATCCGGGCCGAAATCCACGCGGTGCGGACGCCCGATCTCCGCGGCCGACTGGCCGGCTGGCCGAGGGCTCGGTTACTACCAGGCCCTCGGCCAGCTACGGGAATGCCTCTCCCGGGAGCGGTGCCGGCTATCGGCGCGGTCCGGTGCCACCACCGGCACCGGACTGCTGGCCGCCGCCGTTCTGTTGGCTGCCGCTCCCCGAGCTCTGCTGGCCGGTCTGGCCGGAGGTGGCCGCTCTCGGGGTCTGGGTGCTGGTCAGGCCGGGAATCTGGATGCCCTGCAGCAGGTCCTCCGCGCTCGGCAGGGTGGGGGTCGCCGGGGCCGGCACTGTGTTCATCAGACGGCCGCCCTTCGTGCCCCTGGCGGTTTTCGGGTCCGCCGCCGGCAGTGCCACGACGGGCTGGTCCTTCAACGCCGCCTTCATCGTGCGACCCCAGATGAGTGCCGGCAGGTCACCGCCGTACACGTGGCCCCAGTTTCGCCCGTCGGCGAAGACGTTGGTCAAGGGGTTGCCGACCGCCCCGTTGGGGTCACCGACCGCCACCGCCGCCGCGATCTGCGGGGTGTAGCCGACGAACCAGGCGCTGGAGAAGCCGTCGTTGGTTCCCGTCTTGCCGGCCGCGGGGTGGTCGAAGCGAGCCTTGGTGCCCGTGCCCTGGGTGAGGACACCCGCCAGGATGCTGGTCACCGTGTCGGCCACGCCCTCGTCGAGGACACGCTCGCACTTCGGGCTGTTGCCGACGTCGATCTGCTGGCCGGCGGAGTCGACCACCGAGCTGGCGAACCGGGGCTCACACCGGACGCCGCCGGCGGCGAGCGTGGAGTAGGCGACGGCCATGTCCAACGGGGTCACGTACTCGCCACCGATGGTCACGTCCCCCTTGGTGGCGGGGATGTCGGCGAGGTGGGCGGGGTCGACGCCGAGCCGGGTGGCCATCTCGACCACCGCCGGCACCCCGATCTCCTCTTCGAGCTGGATGAAGTAGGTGTTGACCGAGTCCCAGGTCGCGTCGTCCATGCGGTAGACACCGGCCTCGGCGGGGTCGGCGTTCTGGAAGCCCTTGGCGCAGTCGCCCTTGCCGCGGTCGAGGGGGAAGGCGTCGGTCTCGTAACAGGCCGGTGAGTAGTAGGCCGTGTTCACCCCGTACCCCTGCTCCAGGGCCGCCGCGAGGGTGAACGTCTTGAAGGTCGAGCCGGGCTGGAAGGCGGGCTTGACCTTCGCTGAGGAAGCCGGCAGCGGAATCACCGTCTGGTTGGCGGCCACATCGTGACCGTAGGTGCGGTTGACCGCCATGGCGAGGATCGCCCCGGTCCCGGGCTGGATGACCACCTCGGTGGCGGATACCCGGTTGTCCCGGGGAATGGTCGCGTCGACCACGGTCTGGGCCGCCTGCTGCACCTGCGTGTTGAGGGTGGTCTGGATGGTCAGGCCACCCTCGTAGATGCGGCGGTTCCGTTCTTCCAGGGTGTCACCCAATGCCTTGTTGTTCTGCAGCTGGGTACGGATGTAGTCGCAGAAGAACGGCGCGCTGGACGTCTCACAGGAGTCCTGCGTGGTGGGCCGTTCCTTGATGACGTCGATCGGCATCTGCTTCGCCGCGTCGGCCTGCGTCTGGCTGACGTAGTGCTCGTCCGCCATCCGGGTCAGCACGGTGTTGCGCCGTTCGAGGGCAGCCTCCGGGTGGTTCACCGGGTCGTAGCTGGAGGGGCTCTGCACCAGGCCGGCGAGCAGAGCCGCCTGGTCCAGGGTGACATCCTTGATCGAGACGCCGAAATAGTGCTCGGCGGCGGTGCCCACTCCGTACGCGCCGTCACCGAAGTAGGCGATGTTCAGGTACCGCTCGAGGATCTCGTCCTTGGAGAACCGCTTCTCGATCTCGACGGCGTAACGCAGCTCGCGCAGTTTGCGGTCCAGCGAGTCACCGGCGACGGCCTCCCGCTCCTCGTCGGTCGTCGCGTCCTGGAGCAGGACGTTCTTCACGTACTGCTGGGTCAGGGTCGAGCCGCCCTGGGTGGTGGTGCCGGCCTCGCTGTTGCGCGCGGCGGCCCGCAGGACGCCCTGCGGGTCCACCCCGTGGTGCTGGTAGAAGCGGGCGTCCTCGATCGAGACGATCGCCTCACGCATGATCTTCGGGATGTCGGCGCCGTCCACGACCTCGCGGTCCTCGGCGCCCCTGAGGGTCGCGATGAGGCTTCCGTCCGAGGCCAGGATCTTGGAGCTCTGTGGGAGTGGGGGAGTCACGAGGTCGGACGGCAGCGCCAGGAAGTGGTCGGCCGAGGCCTTCGCGAACAGCCCGACCGCGCTCAGGAGGGGCAGCACGAGCAGACTGACGGTGACGCCCATCGCGGCCACGACGAGGCCGATGCGGGTGAGCTGGCGGCGCTGGTTGACGGGACGGACCAGGCCGACGGTCGGTGGGCCGAACGGAAGATCGTCGGGGGCGCGACCGATCTCGTCGGGGGCCCCGCCGTCGCCCGCGCCGCCGCGACCGAAGCCGCCGCGACCGAAGCCACCGCCACCGGAGCCCTTGCCACCCGAGCCGTTGAGACCGGAGCCGTTGGCGCCGCGCGCCGAACCGGACGAAACCCGGCGGCGGGCGGGAAGCGTCGCCAACCGGCCGGCCTGACCCCGCAACCGCCCGGCGGGTGTGCCGCCGTGCCCTCTCGAGTCGCCCTCGGACGCGGCGTCACCGCGAACCGGGGATGCCGACTCCCGTCCCTGCGCCGTCGTTGTCACCCCCAACGTCCGGTCCGGCCAGGTGGGCCGGAACTCGTTCTGGCGGACCCGCCAAGCATGCTTGACACCGCGCCGCTCCGCTCACCCGGGCCCTGGGAAGGTCATCAGGTGCGGGCTCCGACGCGTGGCCCGGGGGCGCAAGATCCGAATTGTCGCGATCACCCCGGAGGATCCCATCGGGTCAGACGCTAGACGACGCCCGTCAGTTCCGGCCAGCCGGCCCGGTCACATATCACCCGCTGCCGGGACTACCCGGGGTACCGTGGCGGGCGCGTCGCGGTTGTGGTGATCATGCGTTGGTAGGCGCGGCGGGTGCGCTCGGCGAGCACGGTGGACAGCACGGCCCATTCCGGCGTTCCCGGGGGTGGCGGTGGGGTGACAGCCGCGAGGACCTCGGTCAGCAGGTCGCCGCCCATGCGTGTCCGGGCGTCATCCGAGAGCTGGTTGGCGCGGTCCAGGAACCTCCGGGTCCGCGTGGCCAGGTGGTCGTTGACACCAGTCAGGTCCAGCAGGGCCGCCCAGCCGGCCAGCTGCGGGGGAACCACGGGCGCCACCCCGACCGTGCGCGGCACCCGCATCTGCAGAACGATGGTGCCGGCGACGAGGTCGCCCAGCCGCTTGGACCGGCGTGAGACCGTCATGCTGATGATCGCGGGCACGGCGGCCAGCACTCCGGGGCGTTCCGCGACGACTCCGACCAGCCCCCTGACCAGCGCGTGGCGGAAGCGGATCGGCCCACCGTCGTCGCGGACGACCCGCAGGCCCAGCGCCATCTTGCCGAAGGTGCGTCCGCGCAGGAGCGTCTCGCAGGCCACCGGGTAGCCGAGCATCGTGACCACGTAGACGGCCAGGACCAGGGCCGTCAGCATGGCCTCGTCGTCCGGCCCCACGATCTCGAGCGTTGCGATGACGATGGCGATCTGGGCGACGGTCTGGATGACCAGATCGATGATTCCGGCGATCATGCGGGAGCCGAGCCGTGCCACGCGCAGGTCGATGGGTACGGCCTCGCCCGTGACCAGTTGGTTCGTCTCCAGGCCGAACCCGCTCACCGGCGGCTTCCGGGGTCCGCGGGCCGTTGATCGGTCATCTGTACCCCGCTCGTGTTTCGTGCCCGGCACGCAGTGCCATAGGCCGGTCTGGAAGAGTAAGAGTAGCCATGGACCTCGATGCGTATGTCGCCGTCCACCGTCCCGAGTGGGTCCGGTTGGGCCAGCTTGTCGACCGTGCCGCGCGCCCCCGGCGGATGCCGATCGGCGAGCTGGACGAGCTGGTCGATCTGTACCAGCGCGCGGCCACCCACCTGTCGGTGATCCGTGATCGTTCCCATGACCCGCGCCTCGTCGAGGATCTGGCGAGCCTGGTCATCCGGGCGCGGGCCGCGGTGGTCGGCGCCCCGGATGTCGGCTGGCACGTCCCCGCCAGGTACTTCGCGGTGACCTTCCCGGCGGCGGTCTACGCGCGCTGGCGCTGGGTGGTCGGGGTGACGCTGGGCTCGCTGCTGCTCGCGCTGGCCAGCGCGCTGTGGATTCTGAACGACGCGCAGGCCCGCGCCAGGGTCATCCCGCCCGACGAGGTGACGGCCCTGTGCCAGCACGACTTCGCCTCGTACTACTCGGAGCACCCGGCGTCGTCCTTCGCCAGCCTCGTCTGGACCAACAACGCCTGGGTGTCCGCGCAGGCGGTGGCACTCGGAGTGCTGCTCGCCGTGCCCACGCTGCTGGTCCTGGGGCTGAACGCGCTGAACCTCGGCATCATGGGCGGCTACATGGGCAGCTGCGGCGAGGGCGGCCAGTTCTTCTCGCTGATCCTGCCGCACGGCCTGCTGGAACTCACCGTGGTCTTCGTCGCCGGCGCGGTCGGCCTGCGGCTGGGCTGGGCGATCATCGCCCCGGGAGCCCGCCGCCGCTCCGAGGCACTGGCCGCCGAGGGGCGCGCCGCCGTCGGGATCGTGCTCGGGATGGCGGTCGTGCTCGCGGTGTCCGGGGTGATCGAGGCGTTTGTGACCCCGTCCTCGCTGCCGACCTTTGTCCGCATCGGTATCGGCGTCGTGGCCTGGGCCGGGTTCGTCGCCTACGTGTGGATCTACGGCAGCCGGGCCACCGCCGTCGGCGAGAGCGGCGATCTGGACGCGGCCCTCGCGCAGGACCTCGCGCCAGTCGAAGCCTGACCGCGACGATGCCCGGTGTTCGGAGCCGGCGTCGTGCGGGTGCGGAGCCGGCGTCGTGCGGGGCCGGAGCCGGCGTCGTGCGGGTGTGGACCCGGCGTCGTGCGGGGCCGGAGCCGGCGTCGTGCGGGTGCGGAGCCGGCGTCGTGTGGGTGCGGAGCCGGCGTCGTGCGGGGCCGGCGTTCAGAGCCGGCCGTGGGCCTTCAGCGCGAGGTAGGTGTCGGTGACCGCCGTCGCGTACTGGGCGGGCGCGACGTCGACGACCTCGACCCCGCGCTGGCGCAGCACGGCTGTCAGCTCACGCCGGCGCAGCAGGGCCTGTTCCGCGGCCGCGGCCGCGTAGACCTGCGCGACGTCGCCATGCCCGGCGGCGAGTTCGTCCAGCCGGGGGTCGCGCAGGGCGGCCACCAGCACGGTGTGCCGGGAGATGAGCGTGGGCAGCGCCGGCAGCAGGCTCTCCTCGATCACCGCCGGCACCAGGTCCGTGAAGATCACAACAAGGGCCCGCCGGGACGCCGCCCGCAGCACCGTGGTGGCCATCACCTCGTGGTCGGCTTCGACCAGCGCCGGCTCGAGGGTCGCCATCGCCTCGCTCATCCGGGCCAGCAGGCCCTGGTCACGTGCGTGCGCGACGGTCAGCCGCGCGGCGCTGTCGTACGCGGTCAGGCCCACCCGGTCACCGGCCCGCAGCGCAACCGCCGTGAGCAGCAGCGCGGCGTCCATCGCGTGGTCGAGGCGGGGGACGTCGCCGACCCGACCGGCCGAGGTCCGGCCCGAGTCCAGCACGCAGATGACGCGGCGGTCCCGCTCCGGGCGGTAGGTACGGACGACCACCGAGCCGTGGTGGCGGGCGGTGGCGCGCCAGTCGATCGTCCGCACGTCGTCGCCGACGACGTACTCACGCAGGCTGTCGAACTCCGAGCCGGCGCCGCCGCCGCGCAGCGCGACCTCGCCCTCCACCTCGCGCAGCCGCGCCAGCGCGGCCGGCAGGTGCCGGCGGGAGAGGAACGGCGGCAGCACCCGCAGCCGCCAAGGCGCGAGGTGGCGGCCCTGCCGGCCGGCCAGCCCCATCGGGCCGAGGGAGCGCACCGTGATCCGGACGGGCTCCCGGTCTCCACGCCGGGTCGGGCGCAACGTCGTCTCCAGGAAACGCCGCTCACCCGCGGGCACCGTGACGGTGTGCACGCGGGGCTGGGCACCGGCCGACGGCACCCACGAATCCCTGACCCGCGCCCGCAGCGTCCGACGTCCGCCGTTGGCGACGGTCAGCGTGAGGGTCACCGGCTGCCCGAGCCGGGCCGACGTCGGGCCCGACCGGCTGAACGCACAGAGGCGCACCCGGGCCGCCAGCCCCAGGTCGACGGCGACCAGCAGGAGGATCAGAAGGTTCACGAGCACGAAGGCCAGGCCGGGGTCGGGGGAGAGGCCCACCACGAGGATGCCCAGCGCGACCAGCGCGACGGTACGGCCGGTGACAGCCACGGTCGGCCGCTACCGGGGAACGGGCACGACGGCGAGCACCTGGTCGAGCACGATGTCGGCGGTCACACCATCCTGCTCGGCCTCCGGGCGGAGGCTGATGCGATGGCGCAGGGTGGATCGGGCCAGCGCCTTGACATCATCCGGCGTCGCGTAGCCGCGCCCGGACAGCCAGGCCCAGGCGCGGGTGGTGGCCAGCAACGCCGTCGCGCCACGCGGGGAGACCCCGAGCTGGACGGCCGGCGCCGACCGGGTGGCCCGCGCGATGTCCACGATGTAGCCGAGCACCTCGCGCTGGACCTGCACCCGGGCCGCCGCGGCCTGCGCCGCCGCCAGATCGGCCGGGCCCGCCACCGGCCGGACCCCGGCCGCCGCCAGGTTCCCCGGGTCGAAGCCCGCCGCGTGGTGAGCCAGGATGCGCACCTCGTCCTCGCGTGGCGGGAGCGGCAGCGTGACCTTCACCAGGAAACGGTCGAGCTGCGCCTCCGGCAGCGGGTAGGTGCCTTCGTGCTCGATCGGGTTCTGGGTGGCGAGGACGGCGAACGGCGACGGCAGCCGGCGCGCCTGCCCGTCCACGGTGACCTGGCGTTCCTCCATGACCTCGAGCAGCGCGGCCTGCGTCTTCGGTGGAGTCCGGTTGATCTCGTCGGCGAGCAGCAGGTTCGTGAAGACCGGGCCCTGGCGGAAGGTGAACTCGCTGGTCCGGTTGTCGTACACCAGCGAGCCGGTGACGTCGCCGGGCATGAGGTCCGGGGTGAACTGCAGGCGCTTGGTGTCCAGCGACAGCGCCGCCGCCAGCGTCCGGACGAGCAGGGTCTTCGCCACGCCCGGCACACCCTCGAGCAGGACGTGGCCGCGACACAGCAGCGCGACCACCAGCCCGCTGACCGCGGCCTCCTGGCCCACGACCGCCTTCGCGACCTCGTTGCGCAGCGCCATCAGCGACTGCCGGGCGGTCTCGGCGTCGGGCTGAGGAGGCGTCCGGGGCGTCGGCGACGGTGAGCGCAGTGTCTCCGACCCCATGGACTGCGGCCCGGAGGCTACTGGCACTGCCGTCTGCGGGGACGACTCGGTCGGAGCCGCACCGGAGTTCGGGGACGTCACCTTCTGCCCACCTGTCGATCGAGTTCGTGTAGTTCGCCGGCCAGCCGGACGAGCGTGATGTCGCTGTCGGTCGCGGGTGCGGCCTCCGCACTGGTTGCCGCACCGGCCACCGTGCCCGTGGGCCCGGTGTGCTGGCCAGTGCCGGGTGGAGGTGGTGCGGCCCCTCCACCGGGGGTGTGCTGGTGGCCCCCAGGGGCCCCGGACGGATGGCCCGTGGGTGCTATGTCCGAACCGTACAGGAGTGATCGGATCTCTACGGGTGACCGACCGGTCTGCTCCGCGACCGCGGCCACCAGCACGGTCGGCTCCGGTTCGTGCGGGGGCCGCGCGGGGCCGGCGGGGGCGCCGTGCTGGACGCCCAGCCGGTCCGCGAGCCGGACCCGCAGGCCCGCCCGCAGCGCCGCGGCGGCCCCTTCGCGGGCACGCGCGGCGGCGTAGAGGCGGCCGCGGCCCTCGACGGTTTCCGCGGAACGCACCACCACCGGCAGCGGCTCGGTGACGGGCGGCCCCAGGCGCCGCCCTCGCCACAGGGCGAAGACGACCAGCGCGACGAGGGCCTGCAGGAAGCCGACCCAGAACCCGTCCGGTAGGAGGTCGGCCAGGCTCTGCCCGCCGACCGCGCCCTCGCTCGCGACGGCCGGTGTCACCCAGTCCAGCTGGGTGTGCCGGGCCAGCAGCCCGAGGGCCAGCGCGGCGTTCCCGGACTCGTCCAGCGCGCCGTTGGCGACGAAGTCGCCGCTGCCCAGGAGAACCAGCCGACCGCTGGTCTGTTCGGTGAGCCCTGGCCCGGTCGGGGTGAGGACGGCAAGGCGGGCGGCGTCGGGGAAGCCGTAGCAGAGCTCCAGCTCGATGCCGTTGCCAGACCAGCCCTCATGACCCGATCGGAGGATGTCGTCCGCCCGGGCGAACCGGACGTCGGACCCGATCGTCGTCGTGCCGGCCACCGTCGCCTCCGGCAGCCCGCACCGCGGCTGGACCTGTCCGTCGGCGAACGCCTCCGCCGGGACAGCCATGACCGGCATCTCCAGCGCCGCCACGGCGGCCTCCGACGGCGCGACGAGCACGACGTCCGAGCCGGTGTCGGCCAGGCTGACGAGAGCCTGGAGATCGGCCGGGGACAGCAGGTCCGGGTCGGTCACGACGACCGTGCGCGACCCGTCAGAGCCCGCGGAGCGCCGCCCCCCGGCAGCTGGACCGGTATCCGTCAGATCCGCGGGGACCGACTGCCGTGCCGAGACGGTGACGCCCCGCTCACGCAGGATCTCCGCGACGGCCAGAGTTCCGTGCGGGCCCGGGGAGCCGATGTCGAGGTACCGGTCACCGCTGGGCCGGCTCGCCACGGCCGCGAGCACCGCGTACACGGTCACCACCACGGCCAGGACCGCCGCCAGCCGTAAGGCGGCACGCACCGTCGTGGCCCCCGGGCCGCTGCGGACATGGGTCGGCGAGCCCACCCCCCGCCGCCGGCCGGTCGGGGCCGTCGGTCGAGCCGGGGCCGGTGCCGGGGGCCGCGGCGGGCTGGCCGGTGGCGCGGTCATGCCCGGACCGGCGGGGCGTCGTCGGGGGCACGGTCCCGGCCGATGGATCCGCGGATGCGCCCGAGGTTCTCGTCCGCGCGCACGACCACCTCGTAGGCCTCCAGGTTCGCCGGCCTGCCGCCGTACCAGATCTCGCTGAACACCTCGACCGCGACAGCCAGTGTCGCGATCGGGTCGGACGGCCCCCCGCCCGTGGTCTCGCCGGCCAGCGGCCGGACTGCGGACGGGCCGGCCACCGCTCGCAGATCGCTGATCAGCTCGTTCGCGGTGCGCCCGGGCCGCGGATCGAGAACGCCGCGTTCCTCCAGCATCCGGGCGATGGCGCGCAGCCGGGACCGAACAGCCTCCGCGTGGTCCCCCTGCTCGGCCTGGGTGCGTGACAGCGCCCGCAGCTGCGCCGCCGTGAGCGGACCGGGCGACGTGGCCTCGTCGAGCTGGAGCCGGGCGGAGCGCCGGACCGGGCCCAGCCACACCCGGAGCACCACAACGAGCGCGACCAGGGCGATGACCAGCGCGAGGACGCCGAGGCCCTGGAAACCGCCGAGGCCGGAGTCCGGATCCGGGGTGAGCCAGTGCCACAGGTCGGCCAGCCGGTCGTTGATCCAGTCGATCGTTCGGCTGAACCAGCCGCGCTCGTCATCCCGGTAGATGCTCCTGGACAGCTCCCGGTGGGCCTCCTCGCGGGCGCCGTCCCTGGTGACCGGCCCACCCGGAAGGCCGCCGGACGACGCGGCCGCGGTCGTCAGGTGGACGCCCGGGCGGGCAATGGTCATGATCCGGTGCTGCGTTGCCGAGCCGCCTCGGCGAGCGTCACGTCCAGCCCCTCCTTGCGGATGCGCTGATCTATGTAGAGCAGGACGGCGGTGCCGGAGAAGATCGGGGTGGCGATGGTCGTTCCGATCAGTGTTCCGATCGCGTTGACGATGTGGCCGGCGACGGTCAGGTCGGTCAGCGTCGAGTCGGCGAGGGAGTCGGACGAATCCAGGATGACGGTGGTGATGACACTGACGATCATCATCAGGATGCCGCCGACGAGGCCGGCGAGCAGCCCGATGCCGAACACCCGCCACCAGGCCCCGCGGACGAGGTCGCGCGAGCGGCGCAGCGCCCCTCGCACGGTCTGCCCTTCCAGGACGTAGGCCGGGGAGGCGAGGCTCAGGAAGACGGCGACCACGATCGCGCCGACGACAAGCGCAATGAGCCCCAGGACGGACAGCAGCATCACGGCGATGCTCAACACGACCAGGCCGCCCAGGCGCGGTGCGGCCTGCCTGATCGCCGCGCCGGCCGAGATCCGTGAACCGAGCGCCGCCTCGCTCACCACCACGGCGAGCACGCCGGAGAGGAAGATCCCCAACGCGGTGGTCAGCATGAAGATCAGCGTTTCGAGGACGATCGACGCCCCGGTCGAGGAGTCCTCGCCGGCGATCATGATGATCGTGATCACGATCTCGACCACCGCGGACACGCCGAGAGTCAGCCCCAGCGTCGCGCCCGGGTTCGCGCGGATCGTGGAGAAGATCCCGTCGAGGATCTCGCCGACCGACAACGGGCGCAGCGGGATCACCCCCGGCTTGGGTGCGATCGGCGGCCGGCCCCACGGGCCGGGGCCCCAGCCCGGGGGAGGCTGGCCCGGTGCCTGCCCGGGCCAGGGCTGCTGCCCGCCGGACGGATCCCAGCCGCCGGGTGAGCCCCAGCCGCCCGGCGGCTGCCCGGGAGCCTGCCAGCCGCCCGGGGTGCCCCCGTCGCCGCCGGCTGACGGCGGACTCCAGGATCCGGGAACTGGTGCGCCCCAGGAACCGGGGGATGCCGGCCCGGCCGGTCCGGGCTCATCGGGAGGGGTCTGACCGGCCCCGTCCGCCATCGTGGTCTCCCTGTGCTCGTGCCGTGCCGTGCGGCTTCTGCCGACTGGCGTACCCGGCACCGCACATCGTCGCAGATTGGCTACGTCCACAACGCGATCGGGCGGTCGACGACGACCGCGAACCGTTGATGTTCGTCTGCGGTTCATGGTCGCGGTTGGGTGTCCGGATCGAGACCGGGCGGGTCTGTGCACAGAAGCGCACTGCGTTTGTCGTTGTCCACAGAGCGGCCCACGGCGGGCGTGGCGCGGTGGGCGCGATTCATGCTCGTTCCGTGACCACATCTCCCGTCGGCCGCGAAGCGTCAGGCCAACACCGCGAAGCAGCAGGCCTGCCGCGTTTGCGTGAGGCGCTGGCGATTCTCGCGGATCTCGTCCTGCCGCGGGCCTGTGCCGGCTGCGGGCTGCCGGGGTACGCGGCCTGCGCCCGGTGCGCCGCCGCGCTGACGGGTCCCCTGGTTCTCGCCGCTCCGGGTCCCACGGCCAGCCCGGGGCGGCGAGGTCACGTCGCTGGTGCCTCGTCGTCGCCGTTCCGCACCGTCGCCGCGGCTCGCTTCGAGGGGGCGGCCCGGGCGCTGCTGATCGCCTACAAGGAGCGAGGGCGCGTCGACCTGGCCCGGGTCCTGGGCGGTGCGCTCGCGCGGGCCGTGGCGGTGGCCGGTCGCGATCTTCACCGGCGGCCACGGGCTGATGTGGTGCTGGTGCCGGTCCCCACGACCGCGGCGGCCCGGCGCAGGCGCGGGCTCGATCATGTCGCTCGCCTCGCGGCGGTCGCGGCCAGGGTGCTGACCCGGTCGGGCAGGCGGGCTCGGGTAAGCGGCGCGCTGCGTGTCCGGCGGGCCGGTGTGGACCAGGCCGACCTCGGTGCGGCGGATCGGCGTCGTAACCGTTCGGGTGCCTTCACCGCGCACCCCGGGGCCCGGCCGCCGTGTCGGCACGAGATCGTGATCGTGGTCGACGACATCATCACCACCGGCGCGACGGCCGCGGAGGCGATCCGTGCGCTGCGGGCAGGGGGCTGGGCGCCGTCCGGTGCGGCCGCGATCGCGGCGACACCACTGCGGAGCGCGGGTGCGCCGACGCGACGCGCCACCCTTCGGGATTGCCCGCCGTACTCCGGCTGAAGGAGGAAACTGGGTGCACGCGCTCCGCTCCCGGAGCCGACGGCGTGAGCTCATGGCGAACGCCGCACCGCAGCGCAGATGCGGTCATCCGGGGTGAGGGCACCGTGGCACACCTGCCACCGCGGCGGATGTGGCCCACGGCCCCCGCCCTGCCTGCCGTCGAAGGCTGCCGGGCCGGGGTAGGAGCGAGGCGGGTGTCGCTGACCGTGTCCAGAGACGCTGCGGCGCGTTCAGGGGCTCCGTAGGCCGGGTCGGAATCTCCCGATTTCGGCAGGTCGGTTCCGGCATGGATCCGCCCGATGTGGGGAAGGAGCCGAGCGTGGCGGGTCGGTGGAAATCGCGCCGATGCCGTGGTCACCGGGCAGAGCGTCAGGTGCTCTCACGAAAGGAGACGTCTCGCGGCGCCACTGTCACAAGCCGGCACCAACGAGTCTTTTCCGAGGTCGACTCGGGCTCGCGGCACCCCTGAGACCGCGGGCCGTGCGGTGGAAAAGGCTCGATGACTGACACCAGGAACGTTGACAACCTTCGGTGGGATCCCCCGGCGCGGGTCGACATTTGGATCCGTTCCGGAAAACCACCGAGGCAACCGACTCGCTGGCCGTGCTGATCGAAGGTGGATCGGCCGGCCGGGCCAGGTGAACGGGAGGTGGATCGCGTGGACATCGTGGTCAAGGGCAGGCACACCGCGGTTCCGGAACGGTTCCGCAGGCATGTCCAGGCCAAGCTCGCCAAGCTTGAGCGGCTCGATTCCAGAGTGATGCGGGTGGACGTCGAACACTCGAAGGAGACCAATCCTCGACTGTCCGGCATGTCCGACCGTGTCGAGCTGACCGTCTATTCACGCGGCCCGGTCATCCGTGCGGAGGCTTCCGCGGGCGACCCGTACGCGGCGCTCGATCGCGCCGCGGCCAAGCTCGCCGAACGCCTGCGGCGTGCTGCCGACCGGAGGGTCCGCCACCACGCCAACCACGCCGGCGCGAACCATCCTGGGCCCGGCCGGGCGGGAGCACTGCAGGCGGACCTGGTCCTGCAGAGCACGGGCGAGCCGGCCTCCAACGGGGCCGCCAAGGCGGCCAGGGGCGTGTTGCACGGTGTTCCGGGTGGGGAGTCCACCGCCGCCGCGGCGGGCAGCGGGCGTGCCGACAGCGACCGTTGGTCGGATGCCGAGAGCGGCCACGAATCGGACTACTCACCGATGGTGGTACGGGAGAAGACCCACGCCGCCGCGCCCATGACTCTCGACGACGCGCTGTCCAACATGGAACTCGTCGGCCACGACTTCTACCTGTTCCTCGACGCGAACAGCGGTCTGCCCAGCGTCGTGTACCGCAGGTGCGGATACGACTACGGCGTCATCCGGCTCGCGGGCTCGGCGGGCCAGAACGGCTCGGGCGACATGAACGGGTCGCGAGAACGCGCGGCGGCGGTCATTTCCGCCGTGTGAGGGTCGATCCCCCCGGCCGACGTGGGACCATTTGCCTCGGGTGTCGGACTCCCGGCATCGGTGCACACGGCGGGTTCCGTGGGGCGTGCCTGCGACGAGGGGTCGTCGCAGGCACGCCCCACCGGGGCGGTTCCAGGGGAGGTCGGAGATGACGGTGGACGAGCGGCGTTCCGAGGAGGCGCTGCGGACGCCATCGGAGGCGAATCCCATCCGGGTGCTGATCGTTGACGACCACGCGTTGTTCCGCCGCGGCCTGGAGATGGTCCTGGCACAGGAGGTCGACATCGAGGTCGTCGGTGAGGCGGCCGACGGCTCGGAAGCGGTCACCATGGCGGCCGAGATGGCGCCGGACATCGTCCTCATGGACGTTCGCATGCCGCGCCGCGGCGGGATCGACGCCACGAGCGCGATCAAGGAGAAGGTGCCGAGCGCGAAGATCGTCATGTTGACGATCAGCGATGAGGAGGCCGATCTCTTCGACGCGATCAAGGCGGGTGCCATGGGCTATCTGCTCAAGGAGATCTCGATCGACGAGGTGGCCGCGGACATTCGCGCGGTCTACAACGGCCAGAGCCTCATCAGCCCGTCCATGGCGTCCAAGCTGCTCAGCGAGTTCGCCGCGATGATCAAGACGAAGGACGACCGCCCCCAGCTCCCGACTCCGCGTCTGACCGACCGGGAGATGGAGGTCCTCCGGCTGGTGGCCAAGGGGCTGAACAACCGCGACATCGCCAAGCAGCTCTACATCAGCGAGAACACCGTCAAGAACCACATCCGCAACATCCTGGAGAAGCTGCAGCTGCACTCCCGGATGGAGGCCGTGGTCTACGCGGTTCGGGAGAAGCTGCTCGAAATCACCTGACAGGCCGCATGCGCCCCTGGCCACCCGGGCATCGGGCTTGGCCTTCGGCGCCGGAGGCGCCATGGCGCCTCCGGCGGCCGCTTCCGGTTCCCGGCAGGCCCAGGGGCTGCCTGCGGGCTGTTCAGACGGGCGGGTCTGTCGCCAGGCGTGAGCCGACCCAGCAGTCGTGCCGGGCGCCGTCGCCGAGAACGATGGCGTGGCGCAGGGTGCCGTCCAGGGAGAAGCCCAGCTTCTGGGCGACCCGCAGGGACCCGTGGTTGCCCACCGCGGCCCGCCACTCGACCCGCTCCAGCCCGAGCGCCCCGAATCCCCAACGCAGCAACGCGGCGGCGGCGCGGGTCGTGACCCCCTGACCACGCGCCTCGGGGACGCACCAGAAGGCGATCTCGGCGTCACCCTCGTCGGTCATGCTCTGCAGAGTGACGGAGGCCAGCAGCGCCTCCGTGGTGGCGTCGACGACCGCGAGCGGCGTGCTGGTGGCCGCGGCCCAGGCCGCCCTGGCCTGCCGGCCGACGAAGTCCTCGGCGTGCTCCCGCGTGTACGGCGCGGGGACCTGTGTCCACCGCTGGATCTCCAGGTCCTGGCAGGCGCTGAACATCGCGCCCGCGTCGGTCGTTCGCCAGGGGCGCAGATGGAGTGCTCCCGCCGTGATCTCGACCGGTTCCAGCGGCGGCCGGGCCGGGAGCGGCACCGCCCCGTGTCGATCGGGCCTGATGTCGGGACGCATAACCGTCACGATGCCAGCGTCCGGCGTGGCCGTGTCAGGCGGGCGTGTCGGCGTCGACCGGGCGTGTCGGCGTCGGGCGGGCAGGTTGATGCACGACTGGCCGTGTTGGTGCCGGGTGGGCGTGTTGTCCGCCGTCGGAGTCGCCGGCGGGCACCGGCACCACCCCACAGTCGTTGGACATGTCGGTGGGAGAGGGCCGAACGAGGCTGTCCGGGCATGCCGATGTGTCCCGGTGAACCCACCGCGTCGCCAGTGGTCCGAGCTGGGGCCGTGGGCGACGATCGAGGGACTAGCATCGTGGTGTCGGTGAGTTCGCCGACATGCCTGCCGGAGGGGTTCCGCCGTGGTTCTAGACAAGATCTTGCGTGCCGGTGAGGGCCGGATTCTGCGCAAGCTCAAGGCGATCGCCGAGCAGGTGAACCTCATTGAGGACGACTTCACCGGGCTGACCGACGCCGAGCTGCGCGGGATGACCGACGAGTTCCGCCAGCGCCTGGCGAACGAGGACGAGACCCTCGACTCCCTGCTGCCCGAAGCGTTCGCGGTGGTGCGTGAGGCCGCCCGGCGGACGCTCGGCCAGCGTCACTTCGACGTCCAGATCATGGGCGGCGCGGCGCTGCACATGGGCAACATCGCCGAGATGAAGACCGGTGAAGGCAAGACCCTGGTCTCCACTCTGCCCGCCTATCTCAACGCGCTGGCGGGGGAAGGCGTCCACATCGTCACGGTGAACGACTACCTGGCCCGGCGTGACGCCGAGAACATGGGCCGCGTTCACCGCTTCCTCGGCCTGACGGTCGGTGTCATCCACCCGCAGATGCCACCCGCGGCGCGTCGCCAGCAGTACCGGTGCGACATCACCTATGGCACGAACAACGAGTTCGGCTTCGACTACCTGCGCGACAACATGTCCTGGAGTGCGGACGAGCTGGTCCAGCGCGGTCACCACTTCGCGGTGGTCGACGAGGTCGACTCGATCCTCATCGACGAGGCCCGCACGCCGCTGATCATCAGTGGCCCGGCCGACAACCCGACCCGCTGGTACACCGAGTTCGCCCGCATCGCCCCGCTGCTGGAGCGGGACGTCGACTATGAGGTCGAGGAAGGCAAGCGCACGGTCGCGATCACCGAGGCCGGGGTCGAGAAGGTCGAGGACCAGCTCGGTATCGAGAACCTCTATGAGTCGGTGAACACCCCGCTCGTCGGCTACCTCAACAACTCGCTGAAGGCCAAAGAGCTTTACAAGCTGGACAAGGACTACATCGTCACCGACGGCGAGGTCCTCATCGTCGACGAGTTCACCGGCCGGGTTCTGCACGGTCGCCGCTACAGCGAGGGCATGCACCAGGCGATCGAGGCCAAGGAGAAGGTCGAGATCCGGCAGGAGAACCAGACCCTGGCGACGATCACTCTCCAGAACTACTTCCGGCTGTACGACAAACTGTCCGGGATGACCGGCACGGCCATGACCGAGGCCGCCGAGTTCCACCAGATCTACAAGCTCGGCGTGGTCCCCATTCCGACCAACAAGGCGATGGCCAGGGCGGACCAGCCGGACGTCGTCTACAAGACCGAGGTCGCCAAGTTCGACGCCGTCGTCGAGGACATCGCGGAGCGCCATGAGAAGGGGCAGCCGGTCCTCGTCGGCACGACCAGTGTCGAGAAGTCGGAGTACCTGTCCAAGCAGCTGACCAAGCGCGGTGTGAAGCACGAGGTGCTGAACGCCAAGCAGCACGAGCGTGAGGCCCACATCATCGCCGAGGCGGGGCGGCGGGGCGCTGTCACGGTGGCCACCAACATGGCCGGCCGAGGCACCGACATCATGCTCGGTGGCAACCCCGAGTTCATCGCGCAGGGGGAGCTCCGTCAGCGCGGTCTGTCTCCGGTCGAGACTCCCGACGACTACGAGGCCGCCTGGTCCGAGGCGCTGGAGAAGGCGCGGGCATCGGTCACGGCCGAGCACGAGGACGTCGTCGGGGCCGGCGGTCTCTATGTTCTGGGCACGGAGCGCCACGAGTCCCGCCGTATCGACAACCAGCTGCGCGGTCGTGCCGGGCGCCAGGGTGACCGCGGCGAGTCCCGGTTCTACCTCTCACTGGGAGACGACCTCATGCGGCTGTTCAACGCCGCCGCGGTCGAGGGCATCATGGATCGCCTCAACATCCCGGACGACGTGCCGATCGAATCGAAGATCGTCACTCGTGCGATTCGATCGGCGCAGACCCAGGTCGAGGGCCAGAACTTCGAGATCCGCAAGAACGTCCTCAAGTACGACGAGGTCATGAACAAGCAGCGCACCGTGATCTACGAGGAGCGCCGCAAGGTTCTCGAGGGAGCCGACCTGCACGAGCAGGTTCGCCACTTCGTCGACGACACCGTTGAGGGGTACGTCCGGGGAGCCACGGGCGACGGCTACCCGGAGGAGTGGGACCTCGACACGCTCTGGACCGGCCTCGGGCAGCTCTACCCGGTCGGAGTGGACGCGCCGGGCACGGACGACCGCGAGGGCCTGACCTCCGACCTGTTGCTCGAAGATCTTCAGTCGGACGCCCAGGAAGCCTATGACCGCCGCGAGCTGGACCTCGGTGACAAGCCGGACGGCGAGGCGGTGATGCGCGAGCTGGAGCGCAGGGTGGTGCTGGCGGTGCTCGACCGCAAGTGGCGCGAGCACCTGTACGAGATGGACTACCTGCAGGAGGGCATCGGCCTGCGGGCGATGGGTCAGCGTGACCCGGTCGTCGAGTACCAGCGCGAGGGCTTCGACATGTTCCAGACGATGATGGAGGGGATCAAGGAGGAGTCGGTCCGCCTCCTGTTCAACGTCGACGTTCAGGTTCCCGGTCGGGACGCGGAGACTTCCGCGCCGGAGGCGCCAGCGGTCGCACCGGCCGCGCCTGAGCTGCAGCTCCCGCCTGCCCCCGATGCCGGTGGGTCGGGTGCCGCCGGTCGGGTTTCGCCGGTGTCACCAGCTGTTCCGGTGCCCACCCCGGCCCCGGCGCCGCCACCGGTCTTCGTCAAGGGCCTGGAACCGCGCCGTCCATCGGGAAACCTGCAGTACTCGGCGCCGAGCGTTGACGGTGACGCCACGCCCACCGTCACCGTCGACAGCGGAGCTGGGCTGACGGGTGCCGGCCGCGGTTCGGGCCCTGGCGGCGCGATGGGCCGCGGTGTCAGTGCCGGTGACGGCGGCGCGGCGCGTACAGCGCGCAACGCGCCGTGCCCCTGTGGGTCAGGTCGAAAGTTCAAGCGTTGCCACGGTGACCCGGCACGGCGCAACGACTGACCACGGCGCGGCGACTGGCGGGGCATGCCCGCGGTCCGCTGGCCTGAGTGTCCGCGACTCGGCATTGCCAGGGCCCAGCTTTGCCGGGCCCAGCAGAACCGGGGCTGCTCGGTTGAGCAACCCCGGTTCCAGAACGGCGGGGCGGGCCTGATCAGCCGAGCTGCAAGGTGGTCACCTGCCAGCGGTCCGCGCCGCGCTCCATTCGGAGTGCCAGCGCCCGCATGCGCTGGCCTCGACTGATCACGGCGCTGACCTCGGCGATGCCGGGCGTCGGCTCACTGACCCGCACGCTGCGTACCTGGCTGGGCTGGCGGTTGGTGAGCGCCGCCGCGGTCCGTTGGAGGTCGTGCTGAAGGTCGGCGGTCGTCCATGGGGTGAGATGCGCCATCGGGCGCGCACCGGAGAGAACCTCGACGATCAGGCGGACGACGACGGCGGCGGTGCGCCGCGGGTCCGGTGCCTGCTGTTGCCGTGGGTGCCCGCTCGTCGCCGGGGCGGATGCCACACGGCGCGGCGGGCGCTGCTCGCGCTGGCGGGACAGCGGCAAGGTCAGCTGCTCCGGCAGCAATGGGCGGAGCGCTCCCCGTTCGGCAAGTCGGTGCGCCCCGCTGGTGACCTCCCGAGGCGCTGTCGAGACGGCGCCGCCGGTGGCCCGTGCGGGTCGTGGCCGGTCGATCGAGCGGTGCCGGGCACCGGGAGCAGCCCCGGTGCCCGGGGCGATCTCGTCGTCGTAGGGCGGGTCGACGGAGCGCACGGGCAGCAGCCCGGGCACGGCGACCACGTGGGGACGCCGACGACGGGGCAGGGTCAGGGCAGTCGTCGCAGTCACGGCGGGCCTTTCACGGCGGTCGGGCGTTGGGTAGTCGGCTGTCGGGTGTAGGGCGTTGGGTGGTCGGAGACGGCCGGCTCAGGACGGAGGCGGTGGGACGAGTCGCTGACCCGGCAGGATCAGATCTGGGTCAGGCCCGATCACATCGGCGTTCGCGGACCACCAGCGCGGCCACTCGGCGGCGATCTGGTCGGACGTCGCGCCCGGGCCGAGGTGGCGGGCGACGATGGACCAGAGACTGTCCCCCCGCAGCACGACGATCTCCGCTGATCCGTCCGCGCTGGACATCGGGTTCTGTGCCGGTGTGCCGGGTGCCGTCGCCGGTGTGCCGGTGCCCAGCGGTGCGGCCGGCACGACAGGATCAACGGTTGCCGCGGGTGGTCGGGTTGTCGTGTCCGGCTGGCTGGGCTGGCTGCTGGGAGTGGACTGGCCTGTGGCGGGTCGGCTGGTGGCACTGGTGGGGCGGGTTGGGCTGGGTTGGCTTGTGGGGCTGGTGGTGTTGGTGGGGCTGGGCTGGCTGGTGGTGCCGGAGGCTCCGGGCTGGCTCGGCGGGGGGCCCGGCTTGCTGTTCGTGGGATGGCTGAGGCTGGGCCACCCCTGCTCCGAAGCAGGGGTTGTCGTCGTGGCCGCGGGCTGACTGCCGGGGGCATGGGCGGTCAGCCCGGTCGACTGCGCCGGGGTCGCGGCCGTTCCCGCTGCTCGCACCGGAGTCAGCGGCACGATCAGGAGGTCGTCCGGAAGGACGTCTCCGACGGAGGCGCGCAGTTCGTCGGCACTGCCCGTCGACGTGCTGCCCGTGGACGTGCTCTCGAGCCCCGAACCGTTCG
Source organism: Frankia sp. R43 (assembly GCF_001306465.1). Classification (NCBI taxonomy): domain Bacteria; kingdom Bacillati; phylum Actinomycetota; class Actinomycetes; order Frankiales; family Frankiaceae; genus Frankia; species Frankia sp. R43. Next base: position 363,462 of record NZ_LFCW01000010.1, read on the forward strand.
GCCCGGTGTTGTTCGGCCCCGTGTTGTCATGCCCGAGAAAGGGCCAGCTGTTCTGACTGGTCTGCGGCGAAGCCGTGCCTGTGCCGCCTGGCGCCGCGGACACCGACTGGGTGACGGCGGTCGCGTGCGCTGAGCCGGTGGTGGTGGCTGCGGAGGCGGGGCTGGCGGCGACGAGTGGGCTGACGCTGGCGGTCACGAGGGTGACCCCGAGCCCGACCTCGACGATCCGGCGGACGGCCCTGGGCAGGACCCGACGGGCCAGGGCGGCGAAGACGCGGCCAGCGGCACCCGGCAGCGCGGCCAGTGCTCCGAGGACCACCCCCGCGCACAACCACAGCAGGCAGATCCAGGCGATGAGCCCCAGACAGTTGGCGAGGGCCAGCTCGGGTGTTCCGCGAAACCATGGCCAGACCTCGCCCGGCTTCGAGGGGAAGTCGGCCAACCGCGGACCGAGCAGGACCAGTACCGCGGCGATGCCGAGGGCGGCCGTCGCGCCGCCTACCCGAGCGGCGATGTCCCGTCTTGCCCCTGAGATCATGCTCTTCGTACCCGTCCGTCCGATGTGGATTCGGGTGCCTGACACGGACGATCTTCTTTGCGCTGGCCGTGAGTAGGCAGGGATGACGATCGCTGACCGTGCTGTAAAGCGCATTAGCTCGGGGTCAGGGAGCTGATGCGCGAACGGTGCAGTTTGGTTACGTTTGCTTGTGTAACCCGCGAGAGGGTGGATGTCAATCCGCTCTGGGGCGTTTGCTCGTCTTGGTGACGGTTGATCGGTGAGGGCGGAGGCGGACGCGCGGATGCGCTGGGAAGATCTTTTTTCGGATCTCGAACTGCAATGGGAGGCCGCGGAGGCGGCCGAGCTGGATGCGGAGATCGCGGACCGGACCCGCAGGGAGGCCGCCTATCTGCGCATGCTCGACCGGATGCGGCCGGCCATCGGCTCCGAGGTGCGCTGCCTGCTGCGCGGCGGGCCCGGCCCGGGTCCGTTCGCCGTCAACGGCAGGCTCTCCGCGCTGGGTGTCGACTGGCTTCTGCTGAACGAGACGGCTTCGACCGAGCTGCTGGTGCCGAGAGCCTCGCTGCTCGCGGTCCGTGGGCTGACCGCGGTCTCGGCTCAGCCGGGGCATGAGGGTCGCCTGGCCGCGCGCCTCGATCTGCGGCATGTCGTGCGGGGGCTCGTGCGAGACCGGTCGGTCTGCGCGGTCACGCTGCTGGGAGGCGCCGCGCTGACCGGCACGCTGCTGCGCGTCGGCGCGGACTTCCTGGAACTCGCGGAACATCCGCTCGGGGAGTTCGCCCGCAGGACGGAGATCCGCTCCGGCTGGACGATTCCCTTCGACGGGCTCGCCTTCATCCGCCGGAGCTGAGGGGCGCGCAGCGCCAGAACGGCCGTAGCAGGCCAGGGGCGGGCCTGTCAGCCGTCTGATCGGCCGCCTGGTCAGTCGTCGGGAACGGCCTCGTTGCGACTCATCGGATTCGCCGCGACGAAGGCCCGCGTCTGCTCGTAGGCGCGCTGGATGTAGGCCTCGAGCTCGGTGCGCTCAACCCGCCACTGGCCCCGCCCGCCGATCTTGATGGCCGGTAGCTCACCAGAGCGGACGAGTGCGTACGTCTGGCTGGCAGAGATGTTGAGGATCTCCGCCACATCGCTGAGCTGAAGGAAGCGGTCGTTCATCAACGCCTCCTCTCCGGTGACGGTCGGCGCGTCTTCCCTGTGTATCAGAGTTCCCGCATCGCATCGCGTTCGAATGCCTCGGCTTGTGGATAACTGCGCGCGATACCGCCTGATGGGCTGTCATCTGACAGTTGCCCCGCGGCCGCTTCGAGGCCGACGACACGTTGGCGCTCCCCGGCGCCCTGTCGTCCATTCTGCGCCGAGCTCCCTCCGGGTCAGTTCCATCAGGCCAGGTCAGGCACGGTGGCGGCGGTCTGCGCACCCAGCAGCCTTATGCCCGGCCCGGCCGCTGCGCATCGTGAGGGGGCCGTCAGGCGTCATATGTCAGGAAGGTCGGATGGGGCGGCGGCGGACGGCGATGGTGACGACTCCATGCGGTATGGCCGAATGGAGGAGTTTGTGGTCGTCGACTACGTACGCTCTGCGACCGTAGGGTTCGTCCAGGCGTCCGCTGCTTCCGGCGGGTTCACCCCGCCCTGCACCGGCTGTGGCCGGGGCGCGGCTCGACGCGGCTGGAGCAGCGAGGAATGAGGAGGGCCCGGTGACCGAGCTGACCGTCGCGCCGGCGCGACCGGAACCGACCCCGCCAGTTCCGCCGTCGCCCGCGGCGCGAAGACTGGGCCGGCGCCGTTGGCGGGATTCGCGGCTGCTTGTCGGTGTGCTGCTGGTGCTGGTGTCCGTCGTGGCTGGCACCCGCCTGTTCACGGCGGCGGATCAGAGCAGGCAGTGGGTCGTCGCCGCCGCGGACCTCCCGGTGGGCCATCTCGTCGTCGAAGGCGACCTTCGAACGGTCAGCGCGCAGCTGGACCACGCCACATCCGACCGTTACTACCCCGGAGATCGGCGCGGTGAGCTCGTCGGGGCCACGCTGGCGCGTCCGGTCAGCCGCGGGGAGCTGCTCAGTGGCGCCGATTTCGCCGGGGCCAGCACCACGGCGACCAGGCTCGTGCCGGTGATCGTCAAGGCTGGCCGGCTGCCGGCGCTCACCCCGGGCGATCATGTCGACGTCTTCGTCTACCAGCCGGATGCCGCGCCGCCCTCGACCGATGCCGGTACGGGTTCTGGTTCTGGTTCGGGTGCAGGTTCGGGCTCGGGCGCTGGCTCCGGCTCGTCGGGCAGCGGTGCGGAGCAGCGGGCCGCGGCCAGTGGCGCGGGCGCCGAGATCCAGGTGCTGCACGACGTCGAGTTCGTCTCCGAGGACCGGCTGAGCGGCGGCGACCACTCCCTTGAGCTGCGGGTGCCGGTGGAGGACGCGATCCGCGCGGTCGCCGCGTCCCAGAGCGAACGGGTCGACGTGGTGAAGCTCGAACGTGATGCGCGGGGCGAGGTCGGGGTGCCTGGCCCGTCCGCGGTGCCGGGGTACGGGCGGTGAGCCTGCCGATCCTGACCGCGGTCACCGACTCGGTCGTGGAGGCCGGGCTCGTCTCGGCCTTCGACCGTCATGACCTGGGTGTCACTGTCGTGCGTCGCTGCGTCGACCTTCCCGACCTGCTCGCCGCCGCGACGACCGGCGCGGCGCGGGCCGCGCTGCTCTCCGCCGACCTGAGGCGGTTGGACAGGGAGGCCCTGGCTCGCCTGGCAATGTCCGGCGTCGCCGTCGTCGGCCTGATAGCGCCCGGTGACGAGGACGCGGATCGTCGGCTGCGTCAGCTCGGCGTCGTCGCTGTGATCACTGCGGACGCCACCGCCGAGGTGGTCGCGACCGCGGTGGTCGAGGCCACCCGGGCATTGACGGACCTGGCCGGTCCACCGGCGCTCCCCGCGGCCTTCAGCGAGCCGCTCGCCGGCCTGCGACCGCTCGGGCCGGGTTCCTCCGCCGGTGGCGTCGGCAGCGTCGCCGGTCTCGGTGGCATCGACGGCGTCGGCGCGACCGGCGAGCTTGCGCAGGGCCGAGTGATCGCGGTCTGGGGTCCCGTCGGTTCTCCGGGCCGGACGACGATCGCGCTGGGGCTGGCGGCCGAGCTCGCCGGCCTCGGCCGCCCCACTCTTCTCATCGACGCGGATTCGTACGGCGGTTCCATCGGTCAGCATGTCGGCCTGCTGGAGGAGGCGCCCGGCCTCGCGGCCGCCGCGCGCTCGGCGAACCAGGGCCTGTTGGACGTCCCCCGGCTCGCCATGCTGTGCCGGGACCTCGGCGGGGGTATGCGGGTGCTGCCGGGGATCTCCCGGCCGTCGCGCTGGCCCGAGCTTCGGCCCACCTCGGTGGAGACGGTCATCGCGCTGTCCCGCCGGCTCGCCTCGTTCGTGGTCGTCGACTGTGGCTTCTGTCTGGAAACGGACGAGGAGCTGTCCTTCGACACCACGGCGCCACGGCGTAACGGCGCGACGCTTGCGGTCCTCGAGGCGGCGGACACCGTGCTCGCGGTCGCGTCCGCCGAGCCGGTCGGTCTGGTGCGGTTCGTCCGGGGGCTCGCGGAGCTGCGCGAGGTCGTCCCGCACGCCGACCCACTGATCGTGGTCAACAAGCTGCGCGGCTCGGTGGTCGGCGGGGATCCGCGCCGCGAGGTGTCGCGTGCGATGGTCCGGCACACCGGGCGCGAGCCGGTGGCACTGGTTCCCCATGATCTCGCCGGTCTGGACGCGGCGGCGGCCTCCGGCCAGCTCCTGCGGGACATCGCACCGGCCTCACCGGCTCGGCTCGCGGTTCGCGACCTTGCCGCGGCGCTGGCCGGCGCCACGGCCACCTCACGGCGGCGTCGCTCCACGCTGCGCCGGGCGCAACGCTGATCGCCGTTGATCCGCCTTCCATCCCTTCCATCCCCGTCTTCCCCTTCCATCCCTGTCCTCCCTGCCATCGCGGCTGGCGCCGAGTCCGGCGCCGAGGTCTGTCACGGGGGTCTGCCATCGCGGCCGACCCCAGTCGTTCCGGACTGCCCATACCTGATATGACGAATCAAACCGCGTGATTTCACGCTCAGTACGGACAAATTCCACGGCCGCCGATCGGATCGTTGTGACATTCGTCGGGCGGGCGCCGGCCGTCGGTGGCCCCAATGGTTACGGGGAGCGATTCAGGGGCATCGAATCGTCGAGCGGTTATCCGCGAGCAGTGGCGAAGTCCTGGCTATGAGCGACAAGGAGGTCGAACATCGCGTCCCGTGGTGAGCGGTACGCCGCGGCTCGTGTTAACCAGGTCCGGCTGGGTGGCGGACTCGCCGCTATCCGCATCATTCGCCTGTCGGATGGTGATCGGATGGTGAATCGTCGCTTTCGGGGACGTTAAGTTAGTGTGTGCGTGGAGCGTCATCGCGCAGGTCAGCGCGCTGACAGAACACGTCGATCGCTCGGTCGAGACGACAGGGGGTGTGTCGGATGAGCCGGGAGTACGCGAAGGCCGTGGGTTCTCGCCTACGGGCAATCCGGATCCAGCAGGGGTTGTCTCTGCAGGGCGTAGAACAGAAGTCGCGTGGTCGGTGGAAGACCGCCGCGGTCGGCTCCTATGAACGCGGCGATCGGATGATCAGCGTCCATCAGCTGTCGGAGCTCGCCGGCTTCTACGGCGTGCCGGTCTCCGCGCTGTTGCCAAACGAGGACCAGCTGCCACCGCGGGAACGCAGGCCGCGCACAGTGCTCAATCTCGAGAAGCTCGCCGCGGCGCCGCCGGACTCGTCTGCCCTGGTGCGTAGATGGGTCGCGCAGATTCAGCGGCAGCGTGACGACTACGCCGGTCACGTGCTGTCCATCCGCGACGGTGACGTCCGGGCGCTGGCACTGCTGCACGACACGACCCCCCAGGAGTTCGCCGAGAGGCTACGTTCCTGGGGAGTGCTCGAGACCAGCTTCCCCGAGGAACATGAGCCGCAAGAGCCGCCGGAGTAGGAGCAGGGCCGGCATTTCTGTCGGGTCGGGCCGGTTGTAGCCAGCAGGCGCGGGCGGCCCGCGAGGGAGCGGCGACATCGGTGTCACATGCACACCCGGACCTGTGTGGTGGCCGAACGCACCGCGCCGGGAGGTGACGCAATGCCGAGGAAGCGGGCTTCGCACAGGGGACTCGTTCTCGGTGCGGGCGGTGTGCTCGGATCCGCCTGGATGATCGGCGCGCTGCGCGCGATCGAGACGGAACAGGGCATCGACGTCCGAGACCATGATGTCGTTGTCGGAACGTCGGCGGGATCGGTCATCGCCGCGCTGCTCGGTCTCGGAGTTGGCGCGGACGTGATGGTGAACTCGGAGCGGGGGATCTTCGAGCCGGGCTATCCGGTGCTGGACTACCGGGACCTCGGCGCCTCCCTGCCGCCCCGGCCGCGGATGCGGATGGGGTCGCCGCGGCTGCTGACCGCGACTGCGCTTCATCCCCGCCAGGCGTCGCCGATGGTGGCGCTGGCGGCCCTGCTCCCGCAGGGGCGCGGGCAGATCGCGGCGATCGGCGACCTGGTCTCCGCGGCGGTGGCGCGCCTCGACGAGCCGCTCGATCCGCTCTCGGCGAAGCGTTCGGCATCCGTCCCGCCCGGTGCCCGGCGCGGACGGACGCCGACGGCACTCAGGCCGAACGGCTGGCCGCGCAGCCCAGGGCTGCGCGTCGTGGCGATGGACTTCGACACCGGCGGCCGGGTGCTGTTCGGCTCCGAGAGCGCTCCCCCGGCCCCGCTTCCGGAGGCGGTGATGGCGTCCTGCGCGATTCCCGGCTGGTACGCGCCGATCAGAATCGCCGGCCGCCGGTTCGTCGACGGTGGGACCCGCTCGCCTGCTTCCCTCGACCTCCTCGCGGACTCCGACCTGGACGAGGTGACGGTGCTCGCGCCCGCCTGCTCGTTCGAATGTGACCGCCCGCGCGGTGCCGTCGCGCTCGTCGAGCGGCAGATGCGCCGGGCCGCGACCCGCCGGCTGGCCCGCGAGATCGAACTCGTCCAGGCCGCGGGCATCCGGGTGACGGTGCTCTGCCCGGGGCCGGAGGATCTTGAGGTCATCGGCGGCAACATGATGGACCTGACCCGGCGCGCGGAGGTGTTCGAGACGTCGCTGCGTACGTCGACGCAGGCCCTGCGTGCGCTGCAGCAGGTGCCGGTACGTCCGGCGCGGGCCGCCGCCGCGGCCGGTGCCGCCGCCGCGGCCGGTGCCGCCGCGAGCGCGGGTGCCACCGGCCCGCGCCGTACGGGCGCTACCAGTCCGCGCGGCACGGGCGCTGCCAGCTCACGCGGTACGGGTGCGACCGGTCCGCGTGGTGCGGGTGCGACCGGACCACACGCAGCGGGTGGTACCGGCCGTGGTGCCGGTGCCACCGGCCCACGGAGGTCGGAGAAGTCACTGGACCAGCCGGGCCGGGGTGCCCGGGCCACGACCGGCGGTGCGGCTGGCGGCGGTGTGGAGGACCAGAACGCGGACCTCGGTCTGGTCGGCTGACGCGGGGTTGCCACACTGACCCCATGCGCGTCTACCTTCCCTCCACGCTCACGGCCGCCCGAGCGGTGCTGCGGGATCGGACGGTGCCGGCCGGCACCGCGTTCGCGGTCACTCCGGCGCTGCGGGAGTGGTACAGCCAGTCCGACACCGAGGAGATGGAGTTCGCGGCGCTGCAGAACGCGGCGCGGGCATGCCTGCGCCTGCTGGACGCCGACCCTGACGCCCCGCCGCGGCGGTTCGTGTTCGCCGCCGATGTGGAGGAAAAGGGCGTCCGGGTCCGCGACGACCTGGAGCGGGGCGCGGTGGAGGTGCTCGGGCCCGTCCCGCTGGCCTCCGTCCGCGCCGTCCACACGGACGATCCGGCGGACAGCGAGGCGCAGGCCGCCGTGCGGGCGGCTGTCGATGCGGTGCTCGAGGCTGATCTCGGCAGCGACGACGCCGCCTTCGTCGTCGACGGCGCCGAGGGCTTCGAGCTCCTGTGGTTCGCCACCCAGGAGCTCGCCGACCTCCTCTGAGCGGTGGCAGTCACGCCGGTGCGCGGTGGCAGGCACGCCAGCCCTGGCGGCGGGTAGCGCCGCCTCGCTCGCATGGGCCGGTGCCGCCCGGTCGCACTTCCGGTGAGCTGTGGCGGTGTGATCCGTCGTGTTTCCCCTGTCCTGTCAGCGCCGACACGCTGGCAGCTGATCCGACAGTGGTCGTTGTCGTCAATTGCTGATTGATTGTCTTTTTGCCTGACCATGTCCGGCGGGTGTAGCTCCTCGGCGTCGCCAAGTGATCTTCCGTGCCGCGTGATGTAACGGTCGTGTCGTCTCGACGTTGCTTTTGACGCCCCGCGGCGGGCATCGGTCGATGCTCCGAATAGTGTTGTTGCGGAACTGGTTGCTCCCTCATGGCTCACCTTGTGTGGGTGTGCCGACGGGTCCGGCTGCGGCTGGCTCGTGGCGTGCTCCACGGCTTCGCGGGGGTTGTCGTCGGTTCTCCATCGTGTTCCTTGGCCTCGGTATATCTGTGGCGTGACGTAGGAGGCTGGTGAACCGTGCTCTATCTCGCCGGGCAGATTCTGGTCTTCGTCCTCGTGGCGATGCTGATCGGCGCGGGTCTGGCCTGGCTCTTCCTCGTCGCGCCGCTGCGGCGGCAGGCGCGCCTCGCGGTGGTGTCGGCCACCGGCGGTCCGGAGGCGGGCTCGGTCTCCGCCCAGGGCACGACGGCGGCGAAGCATCCGCTGGCCGTGGGCGAGCGCGTGGCCGCGGCAGAGGGCGCCGCCGACTCCCAGGATCACGAGCAGTCGGCGCGGCCGAGCAGTCCGAACGCTGCCCGGCCGGCTACGTCTGGCGTGTCTGTGACGTCTGGCGTGGTCCCGGAACGCGACACGGGCGTGCCCCACGAGACCGAGGCGGCGGCCCGGGCAGCGGAGCCCAGGGGCGCCGCCGGAGACATCGAGGCGCTTCTCGGCCGCCTGCGGGAGCAGGAGGAGAGGTGGTCAGCGGAGAAGGCGGAGCTGGTCACCCGGTTGGGCGCGGCCGAGCGTCAGGCCGTCGAATCCGAGCGGCGGGTTGCGGTCGCCGAGCAGCAGGTCGCCGATGCGCGGGCCCGCATCGGCGAGATCGAGTCAGCCCTGCGGGCGGCACCCGTCGACGTCGACGCCGCGAGTGCGCAGACGGTCGTTCAGCCGGTGTCACCGGCAGTTCTGACGGTTCCTGGCATTCCTGCGCCTTCGGCTGATCCGGTCGAAGCCGGGTCCGGGTTCGAATCCGTTGCGGATCTGGCCCGCGAGACGGCCGAGCTGCGTGAGCAGCTCCAGGAGGCCGAGGCGCGTGCGGCCAAGTTCTCCTCGCGGCTTGCCATGGTCCGCACCGAGGCGGAGGACGCTCAGCGGAAGGTGGCCACGATGAGCACACGCCTGGACCGCCACCAGGCGGAATGGGCGGCTGAACGAATCAAGCTGCTTGCTCGCATCGCGGAGGCGGAGGAGGTGCGGGTATCGATGGCGCTGCCGCCGGCCGACGAGTTCGCCGGATATCAGGAAGAGCTTCCCCTCGCCGTCGATCCGCAGCCCAGCTCCGGGTCGGCGGGTCCCGCCCAGCCGGTGCTGGCGGCTGGTCCGATCGAGGGCGACGAAGGCCACGAGCAGCAGAACTCATCCTCGGGCGGGTGGCCCCAGGGCGAGCAGTCCCACGACCTGCCGTTCGATGACGTGTTGTCCACAGAGGGAGCGCCGTCGGCCGACGTGCCGGCGGACGACGTGCCGTCGACCGCCGGGGCCTTCGACGCCGGCCCGCTGCTGTGCGCCATCGCAGGCTCCCGTGAGGAGGATCTGGAACTGATCGGTGCGGCGCTTGTCGGGGCAGCCACGTCCGCTTCGATGAACGAGCACCATGATCGAGCGAGCATGGATGCCGACAGATCAGGTTCTGCTGACGGGATGCCGGTGTCCGTGGCCGTCGTGCCGTCCTGGGGCGGGCCCGCCGAACCCGTCCCGTCATCCGACAATCTGAAGGAGATCGTCGGAGTCGGGCCGGTGGTCGAGTCCCGGCTGCGGGTGCTGGGGATCACCACCTTCCGCCAGCTCGCAGAAATGGGCGACACCGAAGTCGACCGGCTTGCGAAGATGCTGGATGGTTTCGGTGGCCGGATCATCTCCGACGACTGGGTCGGCCAGGCCCGTGATCTTCAGGCTCGGCACCACAGCGGTCTCGCCTGACGGTGCCGCCGTCGCGAGCCGCAGACCTGTCGAAGGTCGGAGCCGTCAAAGACCGGAGATGAGGCCCTCGATCTCCGCCTCGACGATGCGTCGATCGGTCACGTCGGCGTAGATCCACACGTGGCCGTGGTATCCGTTGGGTCCCGCGAGCGGAATGTGACTGCGTTCGAAGACCCTTCCGTCCGCGAACATCACAGTCTCGCGCCGCATGGTCCGTCGGCGCCGCAGCAGGGTGTCCAGCCGGCTCGCGAAGCCCGCCGGGTCCTCGACCAGGCCGGGCAGCGGGCGGAGCTGCGCGCGACAGTCCGTGCCCACCAGATCGACCGGAGACTCCGCGAGATCGAACAGATCGCAGTAGGTCTGGTTCACAGCGACGACCCGGGCGTCCGCATCGGCGACCAGCACCGCTGACGGCAGCTCAGCCATCAGCGCGGTCAGCCAACGTTCGCGTTCATGGCACGCATCCGAGAGACGACGTATCTCGGCGAACGCGCAGTCGCAGCTGTCGTGCCCGGAGCCGCTCGCCGGTCCCGGAGCCGTCGGGCCACCGAAGGACAGTGACGACCCACGGCGCGGCCCGAAGGAGCCGGTCGGCCCTGAGGCCAGCGGGTGCGAACCGCCCGCCGGCCCGGAGCGGCTGGTGCGGTGATGGGCACTTCCCAGATCGCCGTGTGGGGTGACCGCCGCCCGCCATTCCGCGCCCGGGGGGAGCGCGCCGCCGCGCAGCGGCCTCGCACCGGGCCCAGGCGCCGGTGGACGAAGACCGCCCGTACCGGCAGAAAAGTTCCCGTTGCCGTCGCCGGCCGATTCCGGTCCCGGTGCGGCCCGTCCCGTGGCACGCGCCCGGGTCGGGCCGGTAAGCGGCTCAGTCCCGGGCTGATCACCGAGGGAAGCCTGCTCGACGTGAGTCTCACCGAACGGGATCTCACCGAACGTGGCCTTGCCGAACGGGATCTCGCCGAACGGGATGTCGTTGAACGGAATCTCCCCAGGTCCGGCGTCGTCGAACGGCGTCTCGGTGAAGGACCGCTCGGGGAGTGGCCGCTCGCTGAACGGCCGGCCTGGGTGCTCCGCGGGCTCGACGGCCGGCGGATCGACCTCACCCGCGGAGGGCCGCCGAGGAGGCGGAACCGTCCAGCCCGGACCCGCCGGCTCCTCATCGTCGCCGGGGAGGAGCCAAAGGTCGTCGGTGGCCAGATCGAACCGGTCGAGTTCCTCTCGGAGCAGCTCGACGGTGTCCAACGGCAGGTCATCTGGTCCGCCGTCGTCGGCAGCGCGGTCATCGTTCGTGGGTTCGGACCCGGCGACCGCTCGATCATTGGCCGTGGTCTCGCCGGGCCACTCGATCTGCGTGCTGCCACGGTCGCCCGCAGGCTGGTCGACTGCGGGCTCGGCAGCGTCTGGACCCAGCAGCTCGGCGGCCCACCGCGAAGGGTCGAGGCTGCCCAGTTCCAGATCGCCCAGTTCCAGATCGCCGAGCTCGAGGTCGCCCAGGTCGAGGTCGAACCCGAGCCTCTGGCCGGGCCTTGCCCCTGGGTTCGGGTCCGGTAGCTCGGCATCCGCCTCGCCACGGTCCGGTACCGCGGTCAGCGTGCCGGCAAAACGGCGATGTCCGTTCTCGCCCACGACCGCGGCCGCGCGCAGGATCGCCGGCCGTGCCGTCCCGTCCGGCTGAAGCAGCCGGACCGGGATCGAGAGCTCGTCACCCTCGGTTACCAAGAGGTGCCACTGTCTGGTCACGGTGCGTACATCCTCGGGATGTACGGCGCGTTCCCAGCCGCGCCCGACCGCCTTGTCGCGAGGGACTCCGGTCAGTACGGACCAGTGTCGGTTCACGAAAACATGCCGACCTGAGACGTCGGCGGTGAACACACCGACCGGACAGTTGTCGACAATTCGTCGGAATACATCCCATGCGGTTGCGAACACATCGGACGGCTCGGCACCGTGGTGGGTGTTCATCACTGTCCCCGGGTGAGTGTCGGTCGGCGTGCTCTGAACGCCGCCGCATTCCGCGACGACGCTGGGGCAGCCGTGCCCGATGGGCGTTCGGCGGTACGGGTCAATGGCTGACCGGGCACGTGAATGACCCCCGAGGCAGGCTTCGGCGGCGGTCGGCGACGTGCGGGGCGGTGTGGGGGAAGTACCGCCGGGCGGCGCGGACCGTGCGTTGTCGGTTTTGAGTGCGGTGGCGCGGCGTTCCAGTTCGGTGGAGTGGCGAGTTCCGGTACTCCGGTGTGTGGGTGTGTGCTGGCTTTCTGGCCGCCGGCAGATTACCGCTCCAGCACCTTGATCCCGGCGTATACGGTCGGCGTTTCGATGCCGATCTGTCGACCCGTTGCCGGGGTGGATGGCAAACCCGTCCGACCGCGCGGGTGCGTCACCACAACTCGGGCAAAAGTGCTCACGGAGATCGTTGCCGGGCCGGGATGATGGTTACGGAAAGTAATCGCTGAGGTGGGATCTGGTCGGATCGCGCGCGGTGGGTGGCCGCTGGTGGTCCGACCCGGCGCCAAGGGGTGCCAGAGGTTGTGCGAACGTTGTTGCTTGAGTACCTGCTTGGAAGGGTTGATAGGGAGTGACCGACTTTCTACGCTTCGTGGCAGGTCTTTCGAAGTGTGTGCGGCAGGTTGCGTCGATGGCGGTGAGGAGCGGCGATTCTCCGTGGCGGCGGTACGCGGGAACTGGATGGATGCGACCTCTCACGTGGAAGGAGAGGTCCGTGAACTGATACGTCGTCGATCACTCGACCCGGTCCGGGAACCCGCGCACATTCGCCAGCTCGTCGACGACGTGGTCGCCGACTACGAAGAGCGTGCTCTCACCAGTGACCTTCCTCCGGTGGTGGACCGGGATGCCACCGCCCGTTCGGTCTATGACGCCGTCGCCGGTTTCGGCCCGCTGCAGCGGTACCTCGACGACTCGACGGTGGAGGAGATCTGGATCAACGAGCCCGGCCGGGTGTTTGTCGCCCGGCACGGCCGCAGCGAGCTGACCACCGTGATTCTCACCCATGACCAGGTCCAGGACCTGGTGGAACGCATGTTGAAGTCATCCGGGCGCCGGGTTGACCTGTCCACCCCGTTTGTCGACGCGATGCTTCCCGACGGATCCCGCCTGCATGTGGTCATTCCGGACGTCACCCGGGTGCACTGGTCCGTCAACATCCGCAAGTTCGTCCTGTCCGCGTCCAGCCTGGACGAGCTTGTCGCGCTCGGGACGATCACGCCGCACGCGGCGCTGTTTCTGGAAGCGGCGGTGATCTCCGGGCTGAACGTCATCGTCGCCGGCGGCACCCAGGCCGGGAAGACGACGCTGCTCAACTGCCTGGGCTCCGCGATCCCCGCCCGCGAGCGGGTGATCAGCGTCGAGGAGGTCTTCGAGCTGCGACTGCGCGCGCCCGACTGGGTCGCCATGCAGACCCGGCAGGCGAACCTGGAGGGCACCGGTGAGATCCGACTGCGGCGGCTCATCAAGGAGGCGCTGCGGATGCGCCCCGACCGGATCCTCGTCGGCGAGGTGCGCCAGGAAGAGGCCCTCGACCTGCTCATCGCGCTCAACTCCGGGCTGCCCGGCATGTGCAGCCTGCACGCCAACTCGGCGCGCGAGGCCGTGACCAAGCTGTGTACCCTCCCGCTGCTGGCCGGGGAGAACGTCACGCACGCCTTCGTCGTGCCCACCGTCGCCTCCAGCGTCGACATCGTCGTCCACCTGGCCAAGGAGGCGGACGGACGTCGCCGGGTCAGCGAGATCGTCGCGCTGCCGGGCCGGGCCGAGGGCGACATCGTCGAGGTCGCCCAGATCTTCCAGACCCACGGCTCGATGCTGCTGCGGGCCGACGGCTACCCGCCCCACCCCGAGCGGTTCCTGCGTGCCGGCTACGACCTGGCCGCGCTGCTCGCCGCACCCGGCCACGAGCGCGGCTACCCGCACCCGCATCCACACCAGAACCAGCAGCACCCGTACCAGCAGAATCCCTACCCGCACCACCCGCAGATCGCGGTCGAGCGCTGATGGGCATGTTCATCGGCCTGCTCTTCGGCCTCGGCCTGTTCCTGATCGTGATGAGCGGGCGCCCCCGCGCGAGGGCGCAACGAGCCGAGCCCACCTGGGCCCGCAACCTGCGCGAGACGCTCGTCCAGGCGGGCATCCGCGGCGTGAGCCCCCAGCAGTTCGTCCTGATCAGCGCCGCGCTGGGGCTGGTCGTCGGCCTGGTCGTACTGGCCTTCTCCGGGACGTTCTCCCTCGCCGGCGCGTTCGGCGTGTTCGCCTCGCTGCTGCCCCGCCAGCTCGTGCTGCGCCGCCGCCGGGGCCGCATGCACGACCTGCGCGAGGTGTGGCCGGACGTCGTCGACAACCTCGCCAGCGCCGTGCGGGCCGGGCTGTCGCTGCCCGAGGCGCTCGCGGCGGTGGGCGTGCGCGGCCCGGTGGCGCTGCGCCCCGCCTTCACCCGCTTCGGCGAGGACTACCGGGCGACCGGTTCCTTCTCGACCTGCCTCGACCGGCTCGCCGACGAGCTGGCCGACCCCGTCGCGGACCGCATCATCGAGTCGCTGCGGATGGCCCGTGAGGTCGGCGGCACCGACCTGGGCCGCCTGCTGCGCACCCTGTCGACCTTCCTGCGCGAGGACGCCCGCACCCGCGCCGAGCTGGAGACCCGCCAGACCTGGACGGTCAACGCCGCCCGGCTCGCGATGGCGGCCCCCTGGATCGTCCTGCTGCTGCTCGCCAGCCGCGGCGAGAACGTGCGGGCCTATGACAGCCCGACCGGGGTGGCCGTGCTCGCCGGTGGCGCCGGCGTGTCCGTCCTGGCCTACCTGATCATGAAGCGGATCGGGCGGCTGCCCGAGGAGGAGCGGGTGCTGCGGCCATGAGCACTGCGGCGACAGGCGCGTTGGTGGGGCTCCTCTTCGGCGTCGGCCTGGTCATCGTGATCTTCCGATCGCCGCCAGCCCGCAAGGTGCGCCTCGCCGACCGGATGGATCCCTACCTGCGGGACACACCGTCCCCGTCCAGGCTGCTCTCGGACGCACCCGAGCCAGGTGCGGCCGCCGGCCGCCGGGCCACCGACTCCACCTCGACCTCCTCCGCCACCGCCTCGGGGCCGGGGTCGGGGCCGGGGTCGGGGTCGGCGTCAGCCGGGTCAGGCACGCGGTTCGCCGCGGGTTCCCGGCGCGGGGCGCACGGCCGGCGCGCGGCCGGTGCCGAGACACGGATCCTGGTCGGGCTGGGCACGGTGGAGGCGCTGCTACGCCCGTTCATCGCGGACGCCGCCGGGCGCCTTGACCGCTTCCTCGGCGGCCGGACCGCGCTCACCCGCCGGCTCGTCCAGGCCGGTGGCCGGACCACCATCGAGGAGTTCCGGGTCCAGCAGGTGATCACCGCGGTGGTCGGTGCGCTGCTCGGGGCGTCCGTGCTGGCGCTGCGCGCCCTGCTCGGCATCGGCCCGCCGGCGCTCGTCGGCGTCGCGCTCGTCGTCGCCGGAACGGCCGGCGGCATCCTGGCCCGGGACTGGTGGCTCACCCGCGCGATCCGCGAGCGCGAGGACCGGATGCTCATGGAGTTCCCCACCGTCGCCGAGCTGCTGGCGCTCGCCGTCACGGCGGGGGAGTCCGCGATCGGCGCGCTGGAACGGGTCAGCCGCCTCACCCGCGGCGAGCTCGGCACCGAGCTGCGGCTCGCGCTGGCCGACGCCCGCGCCGGCGCCACCCTCGTCCAGGCCCTCGAAGGCATCGCCGCCCGCACCTCGCTGCCGCCGCTCACCAGGTTCGTCGACGGCATGGCGGTGGCGATCGAGCGCGGCACACCGCTGGCGGACGTCCTGCGGGCACAGGCCGTGGACGTCCGTGAGGCCGGCAAGCGTCAGCTGCTGGAAGCCGGCGGGCGCAAGGAGATCGCGATGATGATTCCGGTCGTCTTCCTGATTCTCCCGACGACGGTGATCTTCGCGTTCTACCCGGCGCTCGTCAGCTTCACGGTGATCGCGCAGTGACGCTTCCGGTGCCATCCGGCACCGGGCGGTGCCGAACCGATGGCACCGATTGATCGGATCCTGGGAGGGGACATGAGAAGGATCAGAGGCAACACCAGCGACGAAGCCGACCGCACAGTCGGCAACGTGGACGGCGACACGGCCTGCCGCTCCGCTGGTCGTACGGCGGGCCAGCGAGTCGGTGCCGCCGTGTCACGAGCGGCGGCTCGCTGGGAGTCGCGGCGCGCCCGGCTGGTGGCGGCCGGAGCCGACCGCGGCGACGTGCCCGGCTGGGTGATGGTCACGGTGATGACGGCCGCGCTGGTCGTCGCCATCGCCACCCTGGCGACGCCGGCACTGCAGACCCTCTTCACCTCGGCTATCGAACAGGTGACCGGCATCGGCGGGAACTGATCGACCGCCCTCGCACGGCCGTGCCCGGGCGAATCCGGAGGTTCCTGCCTGGCGCCAGGGGCCCGCAGCCGGATGACATCCATACCGCCGGCCCCACTGCCCCTGCCGGCCCTGCCGGCGAGACCAGGCCTGCGGACGGCGGTTCGGCGATCGTCGAGTTCGTCCTGGTCGGGACACTGCTGCTGATCCTCATCCTGGGCGTCATCCAGGTCGGGCTCGTCCTGCACGTGCGCAACACCCTCGCGGCGGACGCGGCGGAAGGCGCCCGGCACGCCGCGAACCTCGACGTGCCGGCGATCGAGGGCGGCAGCTACGCGCAGCGACTCATCGCCGAGTCGCTGCCCGGCCGCTCCGACGCCGTCTGCACCGGCCAGGAGGAGGACGGGCCGGGTGACATCCCGCTCGTCCGGGTCACCTGCACCGTGGTCGTACCGCTGAGCCTCGTCCCGCTCGGTGACGGCGTCACCGTGACCGTGACCGGCCACGCGCTGAAGGAGACCCCTTGAGGCCCTCGATCCGCAGCCGGCGCTCTGGACGAGTCCGCAGCCGCCGTGCCGGCGGACGTCCGCACCCGTCGCGGTGGCGCCTGTCGCGGCGGCGACCGGCCGAGGCAGACCGCGGGTCGGCGATGATCGAGTTCGTCGGGCTGTCCCTGGTGCTGCTGATTCCCTTCGTCTACCTGTTCCTGGCCGTCTTCGCCGTCCAACGCGCCGCGTTCGGGGTGACTCAGGCTGCCCGCGAGGCAGGCCGCGCCTATGCCACCGCCCCCAACGAGACGGCCGGCCTCGAACGCGCCCGACTCGCGGCCCAGCTCGCCTTCACCGACCAGGGCATCCACGCCGCGCCGGAGATCAGGTTCGCCCCGCAGGGAGCCGACTGCGGCGCGGGCAACCCGGGCGACGGCGCCGCCACCCTGGAACCGGGCGCCCGCTTCGTCATCTGCGTGCGCGCCCTCGTCCCCCTGCCCGGCGTTGGAGCCATCGCCGGCGGCCTCGCCGACGTTACCGTCAACGGCCAGTTCACCGTGGTCGTCGATGCCTATCGGGCTGATCGTTCGGGCCTCTGACCAGCGGCTGTGCCGTTCTGATGACCTGTGGCGCTGTGGTACAGCGCTCGGAACACCGGTAACTGGCAGGAGTGCGGCCTGGGTGCGGAGGTCTGGCGAGAGCCTCGTCGGTGCCTGCGTCGGCTGGCCAGGGGCTGCAGGAGCCGCGTGCGTGTCTGCGCACAGGGCTTGCGGATATTGCGTTTGTTGCGGATGATGCGGTTGGGGTCGCTGAGGATCAGCGGACGAGAGGCATGGATGTTGGTGGGGTGGTGCGATGCCTGGCCTGGTTGACGATGCGGCAGCGCGGAGCGACTCCGGTGCGGAGCTTGCCCGGCGGGCGGCACGGCGCATCAGTGAGTACCTCACGACGCACCCTGGTGCTGATCAGGACACGATCAGGGGGGAGCTGGCGGGTGACGACGCCCTGGTTGTCCCCCGGGAGGCAACCGTTCTGCTCGCCAGGATCCTCCTGCTCCTGGCACAGGGGGAGAGCGTCAACGTCACGCCTGACTCCGCTGAGCTGACCACGCAGCAGGCGGCTGACTTCCTGAACGTCTCCCGGCCCTATCTGATCAGGCTGTTGGAGTCCGGAGAGATCCCGTTCCGCCTGGTTGGCACCCATCGGCGGGTCAGGTTCCGTGACCTTCACGAGTACCGGAGCCGCGACGATCTGGAGCGCAGGGGTGCGGCCGACGACCTGACCGCGCTGACCCAGGAACTGGGGCTGTACTGACCGATGGCCTTCACGGTGGTCTACGACGCCAACGTGCTCTACCCGAACACATTGCGCGATCTGCTGATCCGGATCGCGCAGTCGGGTCTGGTCCAGGCGAAGTGGACCGAAGAGATCCTCGACGAGATGCTCGCCGCGATCAGGCGAAACAGACCGGAGGTCTCGGCTGAGAAGTGTGATCGCCTCCGCAGCCTCATGAACGCCTCTGTTCGGGACGTCCTGGTGTCTGGCTACGAGCCGTTGATTGACGGGCTGAAACTTCCCGACCCCGATGACCGGCACGTGCTGGCAGCCGCGATCAAGGCTGGCGCACAGGTCATCGTCACCCGGAACCTGAAGGATTTCCCGGCTGCCGATCTGGAACTGTGGGCCGTCGAAGCGCAGTCGCCCGATGCCTTCGTGTTGGACCAGCTGAGCATTCGAGGGCAGGCGGTGGTCGCGGCCATCCAGCAGATCGCTGACTCCCGCACGAAGCCACCGGAGTCCGTCGACGACGTCCTGCGGCAGCTTGAACGTAGCGGACTCGTGGAGTCGATAGCGGCGCTTCGCGCGCTGTAGCCACCCAGCGATGGTGCGCGGGTGTTCGGCCTGCGGGATCGGCGTCGGCGGGGCAGAGAGGGTCTGGCTGTCTGCGGCGACGACCCTTTCGCGGACGGGGCGACGACGGAGCCCTTTGAAACGACGGAGTTGATAGTCGGCTCCTGCCAGGCACTCGGTGGAAGACCCCGATAGAAGATCGACAACACCACGGTAAAGTGGCGCACTTTCGTTCGCGCCGGATCAGGGTCTTCGCAGGTGAGCACAGCGATAACGTGAAATGAACGGCCAGTTCACCGTGGTCGTCGATGCCTATCGGGCTGATCGTTCGGGCCGCTGACCAGTGGCTGTGCCGTTCTGATGACCTGTGGCGCTGTGGTACAGCGCTCGGAACACCGGTAACCGGCAGAGTGCGGCCTGGGGGCGGGGGTCTGGCGAGAGCCTCGTCGGTGCCTGCGTCGGCTGGCCAGGGGCAAGGGGCTGCGATGATCCGGTCGCGTTGATCAGCGCTGGCGGCAGGTCGACTCCTTGTCTCCGGCAGCCATGACCGTGACCGCGCCTATTCCGTGAGGAGCCCCGTGATTCCCCACCATGGACGCGCCCTGATCCGCGAGATGCGGATAGCTGGGCCTGACGCCGGCCCCTACGACCTGAGCGCCGAGCCAGACGGGACGCTGTGGGTCACGATGGTTCACGCCGGGCGGATCGCGCGGCTGACCCCTGGTGGTCATCTTGACTCGTATCAGCTCGCCCCGGCCTCCTGCGGGCCGTCGATCATCACCGAGGGTCCGGATGGCGCGATGTGGTTCACCCGCAACCGTGACCACCGGATCGGAAGGATCGCCTGCGACGGCGCGACCACGTCCTACCTCGTCCCTACTCCGGACGGTGGGCCCTTCGGTATCACGACCGGCCCGGACGACGCCCTGTGGTTCACCGAGATGAACAGTGACCGGATCGGACGCATCACCACCGACGGCACGATCGCCGAGTACCCGCTCCCCGTGACGGCGCCCTGCCGGCGGCGATCACTGTTGGAACCGACCAGGCCGTCTGGTTCACCCTCAACCAGGCGGACGCGATCGGTCGCATCACTCCCGCCGGGAAGATCACGCTTCACCCGCTGCCCACCCCGGGCGCGGCTCCGGTCGGGATCTGCCGCCACACCGATGGTGCGATCTGGTTCGTGGAGATCGCCGCCGGTCAGATCGGCCGGATCCGCACCGACGGAAGGATCGAGGAGTTTCCCCTTCCCGATCGGGAGGCCCGGCCTCGCGCGATCATCGCTGACCCGCTCACCGGCGGCTGTTGGTTCACCACCTGGGCCGCGGGCCGGATCGGTCACATCACTCCCGACGGAAGGATCGACGAATACGAGCTGCCGACGCCGTCCAGTGAACCGCACGGTCTCACCGTCACCGGAGAAGGGACCGTCTTCGTCGCACTCGAAACCGGAGGACTCGCGCGCCTGGAGCGGACTGCGGTCGTTTCTGAGAACTGACCCCGTTGATTACGGCCACAGCGGTTGGAAGATCGGCTATGTCATGGTGAGCTGATGAGTTCGGCCGAGTCCACAGCGCGCCCACGCTCGGCTGCAGGCACGGACGTGGAAACCGAATAGCGACCGCCTCCATGAGACGCCGAGAATCCAGTCCATGTCCGCCACCCACATCCTGCTGATCTGCGGCGCGGCAGGCGTCGGTAAATCGTCGACCGCCTACGAGGTCGCCCATCGGCTGCGTGCCCTCGACGTGGCACACGCGATGATCGACTCTGATGAGCTTGACCGAGTCCACCCCTGGCCGCCCCCCGGACTGCCCGCCAGTGAGCTGTCCCGACGCAACCTCGCCGCGATCTGGAGCACCTTCGCAGCCCTCGGCCACACACGGCTTCTGCTCACCGGCGTCTTCGTCGCCCTCGCCGAGGAGGCGGCCTGGATCGCAGAAGCGGTGCCCGGTGCGGACGTCACCGTCGTCCGCCTGACCGCCGACCTTCCCACGCTCGCCAGCCGGATCCACCGTCGAGAGATCGGATCTGGCGCGCAGGCGCAGCTCGCCCGAACCATCCGGCAGCTTGAAATGATCGACCAGTGTGACCCGCCGGGCACAACGGTCATCGACACCACCGGCCAGACGATCGCGACCACGGCAGCCCAGATCATCGACGTCTGGCTGAATCAGCCCGGCGCCCGGGGGTGACGCGACCCCCGGGCGGTAAGGGAGAAACTGGGCGTACGCAAATCCGTTCCCGGACTCGGCGGGCCGGACGGCGTTGACGGCGCGTCGCCCGCTGGCCATCGCCTTAGCCCGCTGGCCATCGCCAGGAGTGCGGGCGCAGAACGGTCAGCAATCTCATCCGACGAGGCGAGGGAGCCGGAGGTGGGCCTGTCGCGATCCGCGTCTTCCCGCGGCTCGGCAGCCCGCAATCGTATGTCCCCGGGCTTATCCACAGTCCCCGGGGTTTTCCGCGAGGCGCAGAAGAGTCCCGAGGAGAATCGTTTCCAGGAGTACCCGGAGCTGGTTGAACCTTCCGAGTGGCACCCTTCTGACTTCTTCACCTGGCCGGCGGAGCAGTGCCCGCGACCTCCTCACGCGCCGGCAGGACGACATTGCGATCATGAATGGCCTGGTGGAGCGCACCGAGCCGCAACGCACCCTGCAACCGGCCGACTTTCCGACCAGCATCGGTCAGGCGTCTGATTTTGAGATCTATTTTCCTTCGAATGGTGTTGCCATCATGTGTATAGTTAATTCATGGTGGTGGATGGGGGTCCCGGGAACAGTCTCCGTGCTGCCTACGATGCGGCCGACCCGGTCCTCTGGCGTCGGGCCGTTGCTGATCTGCGGGCCCTGGATGTCGCGGACGCCTGCGCACGCCGGGGTCGCGAGGTGGTCCGCGGCGAGCTCGGCATGGCGTCCATCAGCGGCGTCGACAAGGCGATTCGCGCCGCCCGTGACACTCGGGACGACCCGGAGCGCCTGGCGCTCGCTCTGGCGATGCGGCCGGCCATCATGCTGGCCGCGCTGATCGCGGCGGCGCCGGGCTGGCGGGTGGAGCCGGAAACGGGCACGGTGGCCCGGTACTACGACGCGGGCGGTTCTGATGTGACCGGCCGGCCGGACGTGACAGCGCTGTTCCGCCGGGCTGTCCGGGTCGATCTCGGTGCGTACGTCTGGGGGGTCGCGCCGGTGGATCTGATCCCGAAGCAGGGCGTGGTCATCGCCGGTGAGGCGGACAACCCGGCGGACGCGATCCGCCGGGTGCTGGCCACGCCGTTGGAAGGCGCGCCGGCTGAGGAACGGCTCCACGGGCAGTGAGTGTCGTTTTCCGTCTCGCCTGCTCGGGGTCGATCGTCTCCGAAAACCCTTGAGATGATGGGTCGGTGACGACGGCTGCAGCTGCTTCATCCCTCATCCATGGGTCCTGCACGCTGACCCGTGATCTGGCGGTGCCACCGGGCCGCGTCTTCGCGGCCTTCTCCGACCTCGTGCTGCGCCAACGCTGGTTCCGCATACCCAGCGAGCCGGGGGCGGCCCACCACGAGCTGGATTTCCGTGTCGGTGGGCGGGAGGTCGCCCGCGGCACGTTCGCTCCCGCCGGTGTTCCGGAGCAGGTCGAGTATCACTCGGAATTCCTGGACATCGTCCCCGATGAACGCATTGTGTTCACCTATGCGATCACGGTTGACGGTCGCCGCCACTCCATATCACTCGTCACCGTGGAGCTGGCCGCGGCGGGATCCGGCACACGTGTGACCCGCACCGAACAGTACGTGTTCCTTGTTCTCACGGGTGATGGCGGGGTCGACGTCGCCCATCTCGAAGGCAGCATGCGGTTGCAGTTCAACGGACTGGAATCGGCCGTAGGCCGCCCCTGAGCTGGCCGGAGACGGCGACGGCATCACCGGTCGCGGAGCAGCGGTCCCGTGCCGGCATCCACATAGAGCCACTGGCCGTCGACCCGCGTGAACGTGCTGCGTTCGTGCTGCACGTGGCGTTCGCCGTCCGCCGTGCGCGCGATCGCGCGGAATTCCACGGCACCGCTGTCGTCGCCGGGGCCGCCGTTCACGGTGTCGACGATCTGCAGGGCGCGCCAGGTCAGACCGGCGTCCAGCGCCAGGCGTCTGGGACGGGTTGAGGGATGCCAGGTACGCAGCAGGTAAGGCGCGAGGCCGCGGGCGAAGGCGCTGTAGCGGGACCGCATGAGAGCTTCGGCGGTCGGCGCCGGGCTCCCGAGGTGGAAAGGCTCGCAGCACTGCGCGTACTCACGGCGGGAGCCGCACGGGCACCGGTCCACGACGCTCATGCCGTATGACGCGCTATCACGACGGGCCCCCAGGAACGCATAGCGTGGGCTGAGCTGGTGCCCGACACGCTATCGCGGTGGGGGGCCCGCCGTCGGGCGCCATGATCCGCGGGTGCGGCGGGGATGACAAACTGCCAACGGTCCAGGACGGAACGGGGCCGGGACGTGCGCGGACGTCAGCCGGCGGCGAGTGGTGGGCAGGGAAGCCGAGGTGGCGGTGGCCGAGGAGACGATGGATCGGGCGGGCACGCCGCTGGTCTGGTACGTCAGCTACGGGTCGAACCTGCGGTCGTCGCGACTGGCCTACTACCTGGCGGGTGGGGTGATGCCGGGCACGACCCACACCTACCCCGGTTGCCGAGACCGCCGTCCGCCGCGTGCCGCCGCACCGCTCCTGCTGCCGGGATCGGTGTACTTCGCCCTGGAATCGAAGGTCTGGGGCGGTGGCATGGCGTTCTACGATCCGACGGTGCCAGGGTTGGCCGCGGCCCGCGCGTACCTGCTCAGCCGTCAGCAGTTCGTCGACGTCGCGGCGCAGGAGATGCACCGGGAACCCGGCGGCGACCTCGACCTGACCGCTCTGACCGCGCCGGCCGGTCGGCGCGGCGCCGGCCGGGCCGTTCTCGGGCCCGGCCGGTACGAGACGGTGCTGCTCGTCGGGTACTGGGGCCCGGTGCCGTTGCTGACGTTCACCGCCCCGTGGGCGCTGGCCGATGTCGCTCCCACCGCTCCTTCTGGGGCCTATCTGGACATGCTGGCGGCCGGGTTGGGCGAGTCCCACGGCTGGCCGCCGGCGCGGATCGCCGCCTACCTGGCCGGGCTGCCCGGCGCCCGGGGCGTCTGGCAGCCCGACGAGATCGCCGGACGTCTCATCGCGGCGGAGGCGACCGAACCCGCCTGATGATTCCTTCTCGCCGCGGGTGAGGCGACACGCTGCCATCATCGGCACGCCTGCGCACCAGGGCGGGCTGACGGCGTCGCGGCAGCCCGGCCGGATCGGCTCGGCTTCTAGCCGGCCGACTGCCCTGGATGTTCCACCGTGCGGGCGAGGATGCCGAGAGTGGCGCGTAGGGCGGCCTCGGGGATGACGGGGAAGGCGCCTCTGGTGCGATACGCCTCGTCGATCTCGCTCCAGTCGTAGTACGAGGTGACCATGGTTCCGGCGTCTTCTCGTTCGAGACGGTATCCATACAGGTGGCGCGGTGGGGGATCGAGCATCACCCCTCGGATGGTCCACTCGATCAGCTCGTCGGCGACGAACCGCGTGATGACGACGGTGACCTCGTACCTTCCGAGCGGGTAGTCGTTGAGGGACTCGCGGTCCATGTGCATGACGAACTCGTCGCCGACGCCTGTCGCCGGCTTTCCGTCGCTCCACTGGAGCATCCCGGAACTGTCGATCGACACATGGCCTCGCGGGTCGCGGAGCACCTCGAAAATTCTCTCGGGCGGCGCCGAGATATACCGCCGCACCTCGAATCTGGCGTCACTCACCGGACGCTCCTCCACCTTGTTCCGCTGTCCTGTTCCACGGTCTCATCCGACTAACCGATGACCAGGTCGTCGTGGTTCGGCCTCCGCAGCCGGTGCCACATCTCGTTTCCGGGGAACGGACAGTTCGTGACCGATCGGCCATGGTCGTTGCGGTAGTAGCTGTTCGCCCGCGGATCCATGTAGATCTTGTGCTTCTCGCGGGCGTCGAGCTGGTCGTTGTACCGCCAGTAGGCCTCCTCGGTGACCTCGACGGTGCGCTTCCCAGTGAGGATCAGCTCCCTGACGAGGTCGAGGAGGTAGCGGGTGACCATCTCCTGATGGTTGATGACGCCGAGCCCGCCGTACGGGTTCATGTTCGGCCCATAGATCAGGAACAGGTTCGGGAAACCGGGGAGCATGGTTCCGATGTAGGCGCGGGGGCCGTCCTTCTGCCAAAGGGTGTGGACCGACAGCCCGTTCCGCCCGATCACGTCCATCGGCCAGAGGCATTCGTTCGCGCGGAATCCGGTCGCGTAGACGATGACGTCGACCTCGTGGTCGGTGCCGTCCGCAGTGCGTACGCCGGTGGGGGTGATCCGCTCGATCGGGTCGGTGACGAGCGTGACGTCATCGCGCATGATCGCGTCGTACAGGTTGTAGGCGGCGTCGACCTGAACGGGCCGCGCGGAGAACGGAGGGTGCGGCGGGATCATCTTCTCCGCCAGGTCCGGCCGGCTCGCCAGCTTCTTACGAATGAATGCGACCCGCTCGTCGCGGATCTCCTTGTTGACCTCGCTGCGCGCGAACTCGTCGTCGAAGTCGGGGTCGATCTCGCGCAGCGGGCCGGACTGGTACGGGCCGAGCAGCCACGTCGTCCGGAAGCGCATGAAGTGCGGGTGCAACGGCAGGTTCCGGTCCAGCCAGCCGACCTGTTCGGGGAAGGGCGAGAGGTATCCGGTGTGCTCGAAGAGCCACTGCGGGGTCCGTTGGAAGACGCTGACATGCCTGGCGAGCCGGGCCAGCTCGGGGACGAGCTGCACTCCCGAACAACCCGTGCCGATCACGGCGAACCGCTTGCCTGCGGGGTCCAGGTCGACCGGCCAGCGCGCGGTGTGGAACGCGAGGCCCTCGAACGTCTCCATGCCGTCGATGTGGGGGATGCTCGGCCGGGAGAGCAGCCCGACCGCGCTGATGACCGCGTCGGCGCGCAGCACCCGCTCGCCATCCGGGCCCCTGGCCACGACCTCCCAGGTCGAGGTGTCCTCGTCCCAGGTCATCGTGGAGACCTCGGTGTCGAAAACGATGTGCTCGCGCACCCCGAACTCGTCGGCGAACCAGTTGAAGTACTGCTGGTTCTCGTCCCGTGAGCACCACGGCGACGGGGTTTCCGCCGCTACCCCGAGGATGTGGGTGTAGGCCCGGCTGGGGGAGTCGACGCGGGCACCGGGATAGCGGTTCTCATACCAGGTTCCACCGACACCGGAGTTCTTCTCCAGCAGGGTGAAGGCGATTCCGGCATGTTTGAGCTGGGCCGCCACGTTCAGGCCGCCCATGCCGCCACCGACGATGATGACGGAGAAGTTCTGGAGGCGCTGCGGGTCGGGCGCTGGGGTGTCCGCGTCCCAGGACAGCCCGCGGGCCCACGGGTCGAGGCCGAGCTCTTCCATCCACAGCTCGATGTCCTCGGCCGGTACCTCGTCCACACCCCCGGCCAATGCCAGGCTGCGCGGGAGCCGCTCCCGCGGGCCGGGGCCGAGAGGACCCGCACCCGAGTCGCGATAGTCCTTCAGGAAACGGGCGGTCCGGCGCCGAAGAATGTCGACGTCGGCTGGGTCGGTCAGCCCGAAGGAGAGATTTCCACCCACATAGCCGGGTACCGGGCCGATCTTCGTGGCGGCGACGCTCTCATCCCCGGTGAGCTGGTACAGCAGCCCGCGTAAGGCTAGAGGATCGGCATAGGTCACCGCATCGTCGATCTGCTCGTCGCTGGCGTCGAGAAGCTCCGGCCGAGATTGCCCGTTTCCCGTGGTCACGTCTTCCACTACCTCCGGTTTTCCGTGGTGGCGACATTCGCAGGAGTGTGAGCAGTCGCTCAGGCTGGTGGCGGCGGCTGCACAGCCCGCAGATGGTCCGCCATCATCAGCGGTGTAACCGCCATCACCCCGCCGTCGACCGGCAGGACGACCCCGGTGATCCAGCGGGCCTCGTCGCTGGCGAGGAACACGGCGGCCCAGCCGACGTCCCAGCCGTCGCCGCCCGTGCCCAGCATCGTTGACGCCGCCGCCATCCGCTGGCGGTAGTCCGCTTCCGGAGTGACACCGACGACCGAGAACAACAACGGGGTCGTGATGTGGCCGGGGGCGATCGCGTTCACGCGGATTCCCTGCCTGCCGTGCGCATACGCCATGTCGACGGTGAGCGCGTGCATGCCACCCTTCGCCGCGGCATAGCTGGCATAGCCGCCACCGCGGGCCCCGGCGATCGAGCCGATGTTCACGATCGACCCGGAGCCTCTGGCCGCCATCACGGGGACCGCGCTCTTACTCGCGAGGAACATCGTGCGCAGGCTGAGCGCCTGCACCCGGTCCCAGTCGGCCTCGCTGGTGTCGACGACGGTGCCGGCCGCCGAGACGCCGATGTTGTTCACCAGGACGTCCACCGTGCCGAAGGCGTCGACGGCCGTGGCGACCATCGCCTCGCAGTCCGCCGCCTTCGTCATGTCCCCGGCGAAGACGACGGCCTCCCCGCCCTCACGCTCGATGATCTTCCTGGTCTCGGTGGCGCGGTCGGGGTCGATGTCGGCCAGCACGACCTGCGCGCCCTCGCGGGCCAGCAGAATGGCGCAGCCCCGGCCGGTTGCCATGCCGGGGCCCGGCGTCGAGCCGGCCCCGGTGACGACGGCGACCTTGCCGCTGAGACGCCCCTGCGTGGTCATTCGCAAACTCCCGGTCGGCGCGTTGTCTGACCAGCACGTTAGTTCGGACAGGACGGCGTCACAAGTGGGTGTTCACTTTCTTTGCCGGCCAGAGTCCAGATCGGGTCGGGTGACGGCTCGTCATCCGGGCTGCCCGCAGGGCGCGGCTGATGAACGCGGCTCGGCTGGTGCGCGCCGGCGCGGAGTAGGCGGACGGAGTAGACGGACACCGCGTCGGTGCCCCGCCGATCACCGGGCAGGGCGGACCATCCGGCGGCTCGTGCTCTCGGATTCGTGCTGATGCGGTACGCGTGAGGCGATCTTCGTGCTTCCTGTCGGGGCGGGCCGGCGACAGGCTGCGGATCGGAGCCGAGATGGGCGTGCCGTCACTCTCGGACTCGGCGGACAACGCGGATGAGAATCGACGACGCCACGGTGAACAGGTGCGCTCCCATTCACTTCTGAATCGTGATCGTGTCTTTGCGTCTCGGCAGCGGAGAACGTGGGCTGGGGCTCGTACCTGATAGTCCGGCGGGGCCGGCTTCTCCACAGGAGTCCCGCGGGAGCACGAGTCCGGTCCGGCGTGTCGAGCCCGGCTTCGCTGTCCGGCAACCGATGCTCCTCTCGTCCGCGGGAAGATCCGCTGGAAATTCTGGCGTGGCTGGCGCGGTGTTTTTGGGAGAGAGGTCCATGAAAGTCGCTCGATTCACCGGGCTTGGTTCGAAAGTCCGGTCCAGTTGTATCGTCGGTACACTTCTGTTGGGTGCGCTGGTCGGTGTCGCGACGCTGCCCAACACGGCCGCGCTCGCGGACGGGCCCGACCGGGCGAACATCCGTGTCATGACGCAGAACACGTATGTGGGCAGCGATTACCAGGCCATTGTCGACGCGAAGACGCCGGCGGAGTTCGCCGCGGCGGTGACGCTGACATACCAGCAGATTCTGGCGTCAGACCCGAAGGCGCGCGCCGCCGCGGTTGCCCGCGAGATCGTGCGGAACCAGCCCGATCTGGTCGCCCTTCAGGAGGCGGACATCGTACGTACCGGTGCGGCACCGGCGACGAACGTGCAGTCAGACCAGCTCAAGGCTCTCCTCGCCGCGCTCCGCGCGCAGGGCCAGCCCTACCAGCCGGTGGCGATCGTGCCCGAGCTCGATGCCGAGTACCCGAGCACCCTTGGCTTCGATGTGCGCATCAGCGCGCGGAACGTGATCCTTGCCCGGGTCGGTCGCGTCAGGGTCTCGAACCTGCAGGCCCAGACGTTCGCCGTCAACCAGGTGTTCCAGTCCGCGGTCGGCTCGATTACCTTCCGCAACGGCTGGACGTCGGTCGACGCCGTCGTCGGTGGCCGCGCCTTCCGGTTCGTCACGACCCACCTGGAGGCGAGCCCGCCGTTCACCACGCAGCTGGCGCAGGCGCGGGATCTTGTTGCGAGTGCGGCGAACACCCGGCTCCCGGTGGTGTTCGCCGGTGATTTCAACACCACGGCCAACGACCCTCAGAACCCCACATTCCCGACGTACCAGTTCCTGCTTGATTCCGGTTTCGTCGACGCCTGGGCCAAGAAGAACCCCGGGAATCCTGGCTTCACCTGCTGTCAGGCACCCGACCTGCGTAATCCGGTCTCCGCCCTGATCGCGCGAATTGATCTGGTCCTCTTCCGCGGAGGCTTCGACGTGGCCGATGTCCACCGGGTTGGGGACCGGCAGAGCGACCGCACGCCGTCGGGGCTGTGGCCGTCCGACCACGCCGGCGTCGTCGCGACTCTGCGGCTGCCGGACCGGGGGTATGGCGGCTGAGAGCCGTCATACGTAGCCGGAACACCCGAGAAGCCCGGTGTACCCAGACACCACGATGTGCTGGGAGACCGGTCCGAGTGGCCGTCGTCGTGCCCGCGCAGGCGTGGCGCACGACGACGGCCACTGCACTCACGTCGATTTCAGAAGGTTCATCCGCACGAAAAGGTTACGGCGCTGTTCGAGTCGCGCTTTGGGTGGTGCGGGGCAGGTCCGGCGCCCGCGAGCCCTCCAACCTGACCCGCAGGCTCTGCAGGCCGCGGATGGTCAGGGTCTCGCGATAGGTCGGCTCCGGATCCAGCACGGCGAAGGCATGCGCGTGGCGCAGCAGCGTCGTCAGGACGATCTCAAGCTCCAGCCGGGCGAGCTGTGCCCCGAGGCAGAAGTGGATGCCGAGCCCGAACGCGAGGTGGCGAGGAGCCGGAGTTGGGCCGGCGAAGCGGGTCACGTCCAGTCGGTCCGGATCGGGGAACACCCGGGGGTCCCGATTGGCGCCGGCGACCAGGATGACGACGGCCTCGCCGCGGCCGAAGTCCCGGCCGGCCAGGTGCCGCTCCTGGAGCGCGACCCGGTTGGTGAAATGGACCGGCGGATCGAAACGGAGCAGCTCGTCCACGGCCGAGGGGATCAGATCGGGCCGCTCGCGCAGCAGGTTGAGCTGGTCGGGGTGACGGCTCAGCGCCAGCACCATGTTGCCGGTCATGTGCACCGTCGTCTCGTAGCCGCCGAAGAGCAGCAGTACGCAGATGTCCTGTAGTTCCGTCTCGGTGAGGCGATCCCCGGCGTCGTCGATCGTGGCCAGCTGGCTGATCAGGTCCGGCCCCGGCCGGGCGCGGCGTTCGGCGACCAGCCCGCGGAAGTATTCGGAGAACGCCGCCGCGGCGATCTCCCGGCCGCGCAGCTCGTCCTCGGCGAGCAGCGGATCCGGGTCCAGGCCCCTGGCCAGCGCCCGGACCCAGGTGTCGAAGCGCGGGTGGTCCTCGATCGGAACGCCGAGCAGCTCACAGATCACGGTGATGGGCACGGTCGCGGCAAGATCGGCGACGAGGTCGAACTCGGCGGCGGCGAGCGCGCTGGCCACCGCGCGTTCGGCGGTCCGTTCGACAAGCGGGCGCAGCCGCTCCATCGCCCGCGGGGTGAACGCCTTGCTGACCAGCCCGCGCAGGCGCGTGTGGTCGGGTGGGTCCATCCGGATGAAGGATCCCGGGATGTTCTCGGCTACGACACCTGGTCGGATGGGGCTGATTCCCGCGGAGTATCCGTGGCCCCACCGAGGGTCGCTCAGGACCGTCATGCAGTCGTCGTGCCCGGTGACCAGGTGAACGTCGAACGGGGTCGCGACGAGCGGGCCCAGCTCGCGGGCAGCGTGGTAGAAGGGGTACGGGTCGTTGCGGTTCTCGAGGCTGAACATGTCGAGGACCGTGTCGAGGACCGTCTGGGCCGGGTCGGGGGCAGGCATCGCCCTTGTCTCCTCGCTTCGGGCTCGCCCGACATCCAGAAGCCCGTCGGCAGCGGTACTGCGCGGCGAACCTCGGCCGATCATCCGGGCGAGGGGAACAGGTTGGACCCTTCCCCACCGCACCCTGCCCGGCATTCCGGCGCCCGGCCTGGCGGATCAGAACCCGCAATCAAACGATTCATTCGCTCGCCGTCATTCGCTCGCCGGCTGGTTGTTCATGATTCTGTTTCTCGCAGGGCGCCGGCGAGGACCGCGACCACCATCGCGCGGAGGGCATCGGTTCGAGGTGGCGTGCCCGTGCGATCGGCGAACAGCAGATGCCCAGCCCCGATCAGCGCGGGAGCGAGCGTGTCGATGTCGGCGTCGGCGTTGACGCGACCCAGGTCGCGTTCGGCGGCGAGGTAGGAAGCGATCATGGCTGCCGCCTCCGTCAGGATTGGGACGCCCACCGGCCAGGTCCGGCGCAGCCGGGCGCGCAGCTCGTCCCGGAAGGTGATGAGCGGGACGATCGCCACGGCCACCGAGGCGAACAGGTCCGCCAGGGCGCCGGTCAGGTTGTCGGCGACGGTTCCGGTGCCGGCGGTCTCGCGCAGGGCGGTGGCCTCGGCGCCGAGCCGGCCGGCGCGGTCGAGCACGAACTCGGCCAGGAAGTCGTCGAAGTCCTCGAAGTGCCGGTGCAGGACGCCCTTGGCGCACCCTGCCTCGGCGGTGACCGCCCGGCTGGTCAACGCGCTCGGCCCCTGCTGGCGCAGGACCCGTTCGGTGGCGTCGAACAACTGGGTGCGCACGTCGCGGATGTGTACCCCTGTCGGCACAGCCGCGTCCTCCTCCTGTGAAGGCCCCGATCGTTCCCTAGTGGGCATGCGCCCACTAGGGTGGGCGCATGCCCACTAGTTCGCGGGACCAACCGCGACCATCGGGGAACGAGCCTCATCAGGCCAGGCGGGTCGCGGAGTCCTTCGGGGCGGACGCCGAGCGCTACGACCGGACTCGCCCGCACTATCCTGACGCACTCGTCGAGCGGATCGTCGCCGCGAGTCCCGGGCGGGACGTGGTCGACGTGGCCGACGTGGTCGACGTCCTGGACATCCTCGATGTCGGCTGCGGTACCGGGATCGAGGCCCGGCAGTTCCAGGCGGCGGGATGCCGGGTGCTGGGAGTCGAGCCGGACCCCCGGATGGCCCGGTTCGCGCGGCGCCGCGGAACCGACGTCGAGGTGGCGACCTTCGAGGACTGGGACCCGGCCGGCCGGGAATTCGACGCGGTCGTCGCCGGCACGGCCTGGCACTGGGTCGACCCGGTCGCCGGGGCGGCCAAGGCGGCCCGGGTGCTGCGGCCCGGTGGCCTGCTCGCGCCTTTCCACCACGTGTTCCAGTACCCGCCGGAGATACTGGACGTCCTCGGTGCTGCCTACCGTCAGGCGGCGCCGGACATGCCGGTCAACCTCGACCCGCTGCGCCAGGCCCTGGACGCCTACCAGGCACTTTTCACCAAGATTGCTGATGGTATCCGTCGTTCGGGCGGGTTCGGTGAACCGGAGCAGTGGCGGTTCGACTGGGAGCGCACCTACACCCGGGACCAGTGGCTGGACCAGCTGCCCACCCACGGCGGGCTCACGCTGCTCCCACCGGATGGGCTGGCGGCGGTCCTGGCGAGCATCGGCACCGCGATCGACGCGATGGGCGGCAGCCTCACGATGTCCTACGCCACGGTCGCGGTCGTCGCATCGCGAACCGGCGCTGTCGGCTCACAGGGCGAGTTCGCGGTCCGCTGATGCCTGGAGGGCGGGGATCAATGTGCTGACCCGTTCAAGCTGGTCGAGCTGCGAGGTCAGGTCCAGGGCACCCAGCCGGGTGACGAGGTGGCGCGCTCCGGCGGCGACATACCGGGCCAGGCCCCCGAGGACCTGGTCGGCCGAGCCGGTGAGCACCGCCTGGATCCGCGCCAGATCGTCCAGCGGCATCCCGTAGGTGGCCCGGGCGTAGTCCTCCATCGCTCGGCGACCGCGTTCGGGGTCGTCGTCGATCCGTACCGAGACGAACAGTGCGGGGGTGATGTCGCCGTCGGCCCGACCGGCGCCGGTCGCCGCCGTGCGGACGTCCCGGAGCCCGGACGCGTAGTCGGCGGGGTCGGGCGGGTAGGGCAGCCAGCCGTCGTACATCCGGCCGGTGCGGCCCAGCGCGGCCGGGGTCGCGCCACCGAGCCAGACCGGTGGGCCGCCGGGCCGGAACGGCCTGGTCGCGGGCGGGAGGTCGGTGAACCTGAGGAGCTCGCCGTGGAAGGAGCCGGCGCCGTTCCACAACGCCCGCCACAACGCGACCGTCTCGTCCAGTCGGGTGAAGCGCCGTTCCCACGGCACCTCGGACAGGTGGTAGAACGGGCGGCCGAACGGGCCGGGGAAGCCGGCGCCCACCGCCACCGTGAGCCGCCCACCGGAGAGCAGGTCGATCGACGCCA
Source organism: Frankia sp. R43 (assembly GCF_001306465.1). Classification (NCBI taxonomy): domain Bacteria; kingdom Bacillati; phylum Actinomycetota; class Actinomycetes; order Frankiales; family Frankiaceae; genus Frankia; species Frankia sp. R43. The sequence goes on from NZ_LFCW01000010.1 coordinate 396,286, forward strand.
GGGACTGCGCGGCCTGCACCGGCCGGCGCAGGAACGGCAGCAGCGCGCCCGTTCCCAGGGCCACGGCCTCGGTCGCGGGGGCGAGCGCGGCCAACATCGTCAGCGCTTCGATGCGTGGGCTGATCAGCGTGTCGTTGACGAAGAGCGAGGTGAAACCGAGGCCTTCGGCCCGGCGCCCGAAGGCGACCAGCTCGCGGGGATCATCGCCTGGGCCCCACTGCGAGGCACCGGTCGGAAGCAGTACGCCGATGTTCATGGCGACGATGCTCGCGGCCGCGGTGTGCGGCAACAATTCCCGGCAGGGAATGCCCAGCGGCGATGCCCAGGCGGGGAAGGCCGTCGGGGAATGCCCGGGAGCCGTCGCCGGTACAACAGATCCGTGGACTTTCCCCGCGCGCTCCGCGACCGCCGTACTCACCGGCGTCTCAGCCAGCTGGATCTGGCGCTGCGGGCGGGAACCACCCAGCGCCATCTCAGCTTCATCGAGTCGGGCAGGTCCGTCCCCGGCCGGAACATGGTTCTGCGCCTGGCCGAATCACTGGAACTGCCGTTGCGGGAGCGTAACGAGCTGCTGCTGGCCGCCGGATACGCGCCCGTCTACCCGGAGAGCTCGTTCGACGACCCGGCGTTGGCCCCGGTGCGCGCGGCGATCGAGCACATCGTTCGTGGGCACCTGCCGTACCCGGCACTGGTCGTCGACCGCAACGGTGACCTGATCGCGGCGAACGACACGTTCGACCTGATCACCGAGGGTGCGGCGCCCGAGCTGGTCGGCCCGGGAAAGAACGTCTACCGGCTCGCGCTGCATCCCGACGGCATCGCGCCGCGGATACGTAACCTCCCCGAATGGGCGCGGCACATCCTGGCGCGACTGGGCCATCTGACGCAGCTGCGCGCCGAACTCGCCGGCTACGTTCCCGAGCTGGCGCCGTCGGACGGGTCTCTCGGTTTCGCGGTTCCGCTCCACCTGGATTCATCACGCGGTGAGCTGCGCCTGATGACGACCGTGACGTCCTTCGCCACCGCCGTCGATGTGACCCTCGCGGAGCTGAAGCTGGAGGCGTTCCTGCCGGTCGACACCGCGACGACAGCTGCCCTCTCCGCCGCCAGCCGGCCTCGGTAGCCGGCCCTCTCGGCGGCTACCGAGGCCGGCTGAGGCTTTCCGGGCCGGGTGTGACACGCACACGTACTCGCTGTTGCCGCGATGTTGCGTAGCGGCGCCGAACGTTGGGGAAAGTTTTGGGCTGGCACGTAAACCTGGCCGCACCGAAGTCGCTCTTAGGAGGTGGAAACAGCCGAAGGGCAGCTGGGGTACCCGGTGGGTGATGTCACCGCCGCCAGCGCCCACCAGAGCAGGAGGCGTCGATGGCGGAACGTCCTGACAGCCCATCCCTCATCCGATCACGGTGGCGTCCTTCGGGGCGGAGGCTGACCCGCGCCCTCGGCAGGCTGACGGCGGTGGCCCTGGTCGGGCTGGTGACCGCCACAGCCGCGGGCCCGGCGACGGCTGCCGGCCCCGGCGGTGCCGGCCCCGGCGGTGCCGGCCCCGGCGGTGGTGGCGGCCGGACGTCGGCTCCGACCGTGGACGGGGTGAAGGTCGGCTGGCTGCCCAGGGGCGTCAGCCTCGTCGATGTGCAGCCGACCACGCGGATCGGCAGGAATGTCATCGTCGCCCGTTTCGAGGGCGCTGACACCCGCGTTTCGCTGACCATCCAGCGGGAGACACCGGACGCCACGCTCGATGAGGTGGCCAGCGCCTACGCTCAGTACTACCCCGCGCAGTATCTGGGACGGATCGCGCTGCGCGGCACCGAGGCCGTCACCCTGCGGACCAGCAGCGGCGGAATCAACGAGCTGACCTGGGTCGAAGGTGACCCGTCCGTGGTGCTGACCGTCGGCGGCTCCGTCGGTGGGATCAGGACCCCCACGGTGGGCCCGCTGCCCGAGGCCGACCTGCTCCGTGTCGCGGGTTCGCTCACCGTCGGCCCGGCCCCGGCGCAGACGGCCTGGCAGAAGGCGTCGGAACCGCGGATCAGGGCTGCCTTCACGACCGCCCTCAACAGCTCCGATGCCCCGCCGCGGGTTCCGCTGGCCGCCGTCGAGAACGGCCAGCGCCTGGTCGGCCTCCTGGAGCAGTTCCGGGCCACCTACCCGGGCCTGACCGCGCAGATCACCGTGAACAAGGTCTACATCTGGGCGCATGACCGCGCCTCGGTCAACTTCACCGTCGCCTACAGCTACGGGGGCTTTTCCGGTTCGATCGGCAGCAGCGGCCAGGCAGTGTTCGACCGCGGCTCCTGGAAGGTCTCGGAGCAGACCTACCGCAACGTTCTCGGACTTGCGTCCGGGCTCGGAGGTGCTGTGGCGTAGCCCGCTGACCAGCGGTTTCCGGAGGTCATGCGGCCATGATGCGCCGCGCCGCCGGAGCCGCTGACTGCCTGACCGCTCGCCGGCGGCGCGACGCGAACCCCGCGCCGCCGGCGACTCACAGTCGGCTCAGCGTGCCCGCGGGGGCGACGGTCCGCATCACGGCGGACCGTCGCCCCGTCGCCGTCCATGCGGCGGAACCGGGCAGCCGGGCCCATCGATGGGGGCACTCGATGGACGGGGCGTCCTACGAGTCGTTCGAGGATTTCGTCACCGCCTCGGCTGACCGTTTGATGAGGACCGCCTTTTTGCTCACCGGCAACCGCCATGCGGCCGAGGATCTGCTGCAGGGTGCCCTGGAACGCACCTATCAGCGATGGGACCGGGACCGGATCGTCACACCGGAGGCCTACGTCCGCCGGGTGATGGTGAACGCGGCCTCGCGCCGTTGGCGGTCACGGCAGTTCTTCCGGGAGGTGCCGCTGGACGCCGCCGCCGAAAAGGCCGACGCGTCCAGCGCGCCGGAGCTCGGATTACGGGACCAGGTGCTGCGTGCGCTGCACGAACTGCCGAAACGGCAACGCGCCGTCGTCGTCCTGCGTTATTACGACGACCTGCCGGAAGCGGCGGTCGCCGAGATCCTCGGCTGCAGCGTGGGCGCGGTCAAATCCCACGCGTCACGGGCGCTGGCCCGGCTGCGGACGAGCCAGCATCTGGGAGATATCCGCGTCCGAAGCGAGAGGGGGCACTGATGCCAGCCGAGCCGGCAGATGACGATCGTCCCGGCTCCGGGCCGCGTTCGCGGGTGCGCTCCGGGCGGCGTGCCGCCCGCCGTTCGGTGTGGCGTTCCAGGTCCGGTTCCGGGGCCGGTTCCAGCAGGAATCCCGCACCTGATCCGGTCTTCGAGCAGACGTTGCGTGAGCTCTTCGACCGGGCCACTCAGTCCGTCACCGCACCGCCCGGTCTGGCCGCCAGAGTGTGCACTCCCGTGCGACCGGGCCGCCCTGGGCGGCGAATGGCGCTTGCGCTTGGAGCCGTGGTGCTGGCGACGAGCGGCGTGATCCTCGGCAGTGTGACCGTCGTCCGGGACCTCATTCCTGACCGGGGTGTCTACTCCATCGCATCAGCGGACGGCAGCACGAGCCCGGGGCCGGGCACCGGGGTGGTCGTACATCCGGATGCGGCGGCGACCAGCGCGACAGCCGCCCCGCCGTTGGTCTCCACGCCGCCGGTGCTCTCCGCCCCGCAGCCCTCCTACGCCCAGCCGGACCAGGCGACGATCGACGAGATCACGACTGCGTTCACCGAGGCCTTCGACGCCTCCGGCGATATCGACGCCGGGTTGGCCTACGTCGAGGGCGGGAAGGGCTACCACGACATGGCCGTTCAGTGGAGGCAGCGCTATCCAGGTGTCGCCGCAAGCCTCAAGGTATCGCCTGAGAACATCAGACTGACCGCCAGCGACCAGGCCACGGTGAGCCTCCTCATCACCCACTCCGACCCCACGCTCGGTGCGAAGTGGGGGTACCAGATCAGGCGGGAGGCGAACGCCGTCCGCGTCGCCGGCCGTTGGCTGGTCAGCGCCAGCACGTACTCGTTCCTCGTCGGAACCTCCTGAGCCGACGGCCGGGGCCGATGGGCTACTTCGCCTGGTCGGGGCCGAGGCGGCGGTCGATATCCATACCGTGGTGGATCAGTTCGTGGGCGGCTCGGTAGGCGGTCTCCCGAACTGTTCGTCGCTCGCCCGCCCTGGTTCCGCCGCGGTCCCAGGCAGGGCCCGTGACCCCGGCCAGTTCGGCGGTCAGTGCCGCGAGCCCGGAGCGGAGCCGGTCGGCGGTCTCGTCGGGTGTCCGGTCGTTGTGGCGGCCCGCGGCGACGAGCGCGTCGTGATCGATGACCTCGAGCTCCGGTTCGTCGGCGGCGAGCAGATGCGCGACACGGCGCGCGAACAGTTCGAGGACGTCGGCGGTATGCCCCGCGTACTCCAGAGCCGTCCAGCCGGGCATGTGACGTGCCCGCAGCCGTTCGACGGGGTTCGCTACGAGGCGCTCGGCGAGTACGGCGACGAGCGCGGTGAGCCGCCCGGCGACCTCGGTGAGTGGCACGGTGGCCGAGTCGAAACCGCACGCTGCGCACGGCGGCAGGGGCGCAGAGGTGGCGACGATACCCATGCCCAAGGCTAGCCGGCCACGCCGCCCGTCATCCCAGATGCGCGGGCTCGGGCGTCCTCGGTCCCGGTGTGAGCCGGCGTTCGCGGTATTCCGACGGGCTCTCCCCGGTCCAGGTGCGGAAGGCGCGGGCGAGCGCGCTGCCGCTGCCGAACCCCACCTCGACGGCGATCTCGCCGACCGACATCGTCGATGTACTGAGCATGGCCATGGCCCGGAACAGCCGCGCCTGCCGCAGATGGTCCCGCCACGTCTGGCCGAGCACCGCCGCGAACCGGCGCCGCAGCGCGCGCTCGGAGATGCCGACGGCCCGGCATACCGAGACCGCGTCGGCGTCGGCGAGGTGGCCCGCCGTGTAGGCGATCACGTCCTGGACGATCACGTCGTCGCAGATCGGCAGGGACAGCGGGGCCGTGTGCGCGAGCTGGTGGCGGACGACCCCGGCCAGCGCATGGAAGAAGACGCTGGCCTCGGCGGCGTCACCCGTCGCCTCGCTCTCCCCGCACGCCTCGCTCTCCCCGCACGCCCTGCTCTCACCGTGAATGGGCCACCGCACCGCGTACCGCATCATCTCCCGCAGCACCGGCGGTACGGCGATGATGGCCGTTCGCGTCTGTGGGAAGGCGAACTCCGCGGGGTCGAAGAAGACCGCGATCGTGGTCACGTCCCGCAGCAACGGCGCATGCTCGACGCCGGCCGGAATCCACGCCGCATGCAGGGGCGGCAGAAGGTAATGCGTCTGCGGGGTGTAAATCTCGGCCAGGCCGTCGACGGCGTACTCGATTTCGTGCAGGTCATGCCGGTGCCAGTAGGAAATCGGTTCGGTCGCGCGATGTTCCACGGTACCGGCGGTGACCGTCACGCTCCGGCGCATCGGTATCAGCGGCGCGTCCGGCACGACCGGATCGTAGTTCGGGGCGTCGCCTGCCCGAAAGCGATCTGGCCGTCGGGGTGGGGAATCGGGCCGTTCGGGTCGTACCCCCGGGTCGAGATCCCCCTACTGTCGTGCACGCCGGCGGGCCGATGGGCCGGCCTGGTGACCGGCCCGCGACCCCGCGGCCCGCGTTCGCGGATCTCTGCCGCCGAGGAGACGACGAGACCATTGGACGAGCATGACTTCCGGTCCGCCGCGATGGCGTTGGCCGCGATGGACCACCTGGGCGTACCCGAGCTGAGGACCCTCTACAAGCTGGAGCGGACCGCGGCCCGGCTCTACGAGCGACTGGCCGACCGGATCGACGGCGGCGAGGCCGCGGAACTGGTCCGGCGAAACGCGAGGGAGGAGCTGGGGCACGCCAATCGGGTGCGTCGCGCTCTCACCCTCAAAACCGGCCGTCCCTTCCAGCCGACGCCGGACCTGGATGAGGGCTACCCGGTCGAGGCACCCGCGATGGTGGATGCGGCACTGCTGGCCGCCGTCGTCGCCGGGGAACGCGCGGGAGACGCGGACTACCAGCGATGGGCGGACGCGGAGCCAGACCCCGAGGTCGCCCGCCTCCTGCGGGCCAGCGGACGTGAGGAGGCCGGCCACGCCGATCGCTTCCTCCAGGCGATCGACCTGCTCGGCGCGGGCCACTGACAACACGGAAAATCTCCCTGTCCGCTCTGTCGTTCCATCGTCCACCCGGCTGTCTCACGACGGTCTCCCGGCCCTTCCAGGAGGAAACCATGGCATTTGATGGTGTCTCGCACCTGAGCCTCACCGTGACGGACCTCGACCGAAGCACCGCCTGGTATCGGGACGTTCTCGACTGGAAGGAACTGCTCCGCGACCGCGGCGAAACAACGACATTCGCCCACGGGGTGCTTCCCGGCGGGCTGAGCATCGTCCTGCGTCAACACGATCAACCGGGCGCGACCGCCTTCGACGAGACCCGGCCCGGCCTGGACCATCTGTCGTTCTCGGTGTCGGAACCGGCGGACCTGGACCGGCTGGTGTCAAGACTTGCCGGCATCGGCGCCGTGTTCACCCCGACCCAGGAACTGCCGTTCGGGCGGCTGCTCGCCTTCCGCGACCCGGACAACATCGCGCTGGAGGCACTCCTGCCCGGGTGAAGGCACCGTGGCCGGTGGGTGAGGGCACCGTGGCCGGTGGGTGAGGGCGCCGTGGCCGGTGGGTGCGGACACCGTGGCCGGTGGGTGAGGGCGCCGTGGCGACTGCTGCGAGGAGCCTCCTGACGGCCATGCTGTCACCGCCGCGGGCGTACGCCAGCCAGGGCCCACCTCGCCGCGGACGGGGCGTGCCGCCGGAAACGCGGTTCGTCACGGCGAATTCGGTGAATGGCATCCCTGGCTACGCGGTGTTCCAGTGTTGACGCTCGAATGGATGCCGTAGATCGAATCGACCGGTTTACCGCGCGGCGGTGCCGCCGCACTTTCGGTCGGGAACTGCCCGGTCGGAACCGGACGGGTATCCCCTCTCCGGGGCTTCGGTGCTCGGCCGTAGGATCCGCGCCGTGCCACATGAAATGGGTAGGCTCACCGCGGTGGTCCGGAAATCCCGTCGAATGACGGGTTTCCGCCGTGCTGGTTGACCGGGCGCGGGTGGAGGCGGCGCTGCCCGGCTACGAGCTGGGTGAGCAGCTGGGTGCGGGCGGCTTCGGGCTGGTGCTGGCCGCTTCGCATCGTCGTATGGCCCGCGACGTCGCCATCAAGGTGCTCGCCGGAGCCGGTCGGGCCGGGAATGAGCTCGCGCCTGGGCTCGGGGAGGACCGGGCTGCGGCGGGCATCGCCAGTGAAGCGGTCATTCTGGCGAACCTGGATCATCCGCACATTGTCCGGGTGTACGACTATCTCGAGTTCGATGACCTTCGCCTGATTGTCATGGAGAGGCTTTCCGGGGGGCCGCTCAGTAGTCATCTGAATGTCCTGGGCGGTCCGCGGGCATGTGCGGTCGGCCTCGCGGTGGCCAGTGCGCTCACCTGCGCGCATGGTCACGGTGTTCTGCACCGTGACATCAAGCCGGAGAACATGCTTTTCGACGCGGCGCGGCTGTTGAAGGTCGCCGACTTCGGGATCGCGAAACTGGTGACCGGCCCGGAGGCGATGGCCAGCGCGGTGGTCGGCACTCCGCTTTTCATGGCTCCCGAGCAGATGGCGGCCGGCCGGTTGAGCGCGGCCACCGACCTTTATTCACTCGGAGTGGTCCTGCATCTGCTGTTGTCGGGTGGCACGGCGGCGGTGAACGGGCCGGCCGTCGTGCCACCGGTGGTGTGGCAGGATCATCTCGCCGCGCGGCGCCTGCTGCCGGATGATGTGCCGGCGCCGGTCGCGGCGGTGGTGCTGCGGGCGCTCGCAGAGGACCCGGCGCAGCGTCCGGCCTCGGCCCGGGAACTGGCGATGGAGCTGGCCGAGGCCGCCGCGAGTTCCTACGGCAGCGGGTGGATCGCCCGCACGGGCCTGGTGCTCTACCTGGACGAGGCGGTCCGCTCGGTTGCCGAGCGGGAGTCGCCTTCGCCGCTTCCACTCCCACCGGCAGCCGGGGCGGTACCCGGTGAGTCGGCGGTGGGCACGCCGGTGGTGGGCACGCCGGACCCGGATGCGTCCACTTCAGGCGCCCCTGACCTGCCTGTCCCCGACCTGCCTACCCCTGACCCGTTGGCTCGCGACCTGTCGGCTCGCGAAACCCCCGCTCCGGGCGGGTCGCAGACTCCTCGCCCCGGTGCGGCGCGACGTAAGCACCGCGCCCCTGCTGTCCCCGGCAAGAGCGGTCGAGGCCTGAACCGGCGGAGCCTCCTGATCGGCGTTCCCGCCGCCGCGGCTGTCGCGGCCGCTGGCGTCGGCGCGGCGGTCGCCGTGAACCGGGCCCGTGACAGCACCCCGGACGAACCTGTTCTACGTCCGCTCGGCGAACCACTGCCTGGTCATACCGGCTGGGTCACCTCCCTGGTGGCCTTCCCGGATGGTCGGATCCTGGCCAGCGGCAGCAGCGATGGCACGTTCCGGCTGTGGGATGTCTCGGATCCGGCGCACCCGCGCGCGATGTGGGCGTCGCCGGACCTCGGCGAGGGAGTGCTGTCGCTGGCGTTGTCCACCAACGGATATCAGCTCGTGAGCGGGCACTGGGACCGGAAGGTCCGGATGTGGGACGTCCGTGACCCTGAGAACCCGACCGAGATCACCATCCGCCTGCCGGCCGGCAGGGACCGGGTGACGTCGGTGAGTTTCGGCGATGACCCGCGCATCCTGGTCTGCGGGGGCCAGTTCGGCGAGGTGCGGATCTGGAATGTGGCCGACCCGACGAACCCGCGCCAACTCGGCCTCTTCGACGCTGTGCAGAACACGGTTGGCACGGTGCCGAGCGTGGCCGACAGCCGGCAGGGCAAGATCACCTGGGCGCGGCCGACGCTCGCCCCGTACGCCACGCTCGTCGCGGCCTACGACGGCGAGGCGATCCAGCTCTGGGACCTGCCGGCCCTCGACGCCCCGTCGCGGATCCCACGGCCCCTACGCGGGCACAGCGGCGAGGTGCACGGATTCGCCTTCTCCCCGGACGGGCTCGTGCTCGCCTCCGGGGGCAAGGACCTCGACATCCGCCTGTGGGATCTGACCAACGCGACCGATCCGAAGACACTCGGCAAGCCGCTGACCGGGCACAGGAGCAGAGTGTGGGCGCTGGCGTTCTCCAGCGACAGAAACCGGCTGGTGAGCGGCAGCTGGGACCGGACCATCCGCCTGTGGGATGTGGAGAATCCGGCGGCCCCGCGGCTGGTGGCGAGGTCCGGCACCGACCACAAGGACCAGCTGCTGGCCGTCGTGTTCGCGCCGGACGGCCGCACCGTCTTCAGCGGATGCAAGGGAGGTGAGATCAGGGTGTGGGACGTCTCCGGCCATTCCGCCGGCACGGCACCGTGATGTTCAGCGCACGACGTCGGCGAGGGCCTCGTCGCCGAGCCCGATGGCGTCGTAGTGCCGGCGGGCTGTTTCCAGCTTGGTGAAGACGTCCTCATGGCCGACCGCGTTGCCGTCGGGATCGACGTACACGTACGACCCCGAGACGTGAAAGAGGGTCACCATCTCGTCGACGTCCTCGGGGACAACCAGGGTGTGCGTCTCTCCGGGTGGCTCGAAAGCGTAGCCGCCCGCCGTCGCGACCCAGTCGTGCTCGAGGTAGTGCCAGCGCCCACGCAGGGTGAACGCGTGGACGGGCCCGGCGTGCCGATGCCGCGACAGAACCCCGCTGCGCCGAACCCGCAGCAGATTGACGTAGTACCCCTGAGTGACGCACAGGAACAGTGGACGGAAGTCCACACCGGCCGCCTGCGGAACCCAGAGTTCCTCATCGCAGTCCAGATCGAGGGCGTCGGCGATGACGACATCCGAAACCATGCCGGGTGGCTGTGGCCCACGATAGGCAACCCGTTCGTCGACCTCGGCCTGACCAGTCGGCGCCATGGCAACCTCGTTCCTCATGGTCGCGCTCAGGTGCCCCCAGCTTCGCGCGCGCGATTTTCACGGTTACGGCGGGAATACTCCGCGGCCCTGGTCCCCGCCGCCGGCAGAGGAGCCCGCAACACTGTTTCCGGTCCGTACCACCGTAGCGCTGCTCGGCCAGGTGTAAACCGGACGTCTGTGCAGCGTAAGGCTTCCTGATTCGCCGGGTCCGCATAGGTATGAAGAGAGATCCATCACCTTTATGGGTATCCGGAGCAAGGGCTGTGATCAGCGGCTTCTGTTTTCGGCCGGTCTGGTGTGATTGTGCGATCCGGTGCCGGGTCCGAGGGATTTCTCGCGCACCCCGCAGGCTCGGGCCTCCCGCTCTGCTGTTACCGCAGCTGCGGTCTGGGCTGCCACGCTGCCGCTCATCTGCTGTTTTGGCCCGGCCATCGCAGTCGGGCGTCCAGCGGGTGGGCGATGGCGCGCACGGCCTGGTGGTCCCCAGGAGCGCTCGCCGGTGGATCGCCGTGCGAAGGATCACATGCGCGCGAGCCGTCGACTGGTGGCGCTCACCGGCTGGCAGCCGGGCAGGTGGCGGGACCGGTGCGCGCGGAAGTGCCGGGAATATGCGATCCTGCGGATCATGACCACCAAACCGGAAGTGAACCCGACGACCGGATCGGTCACCGCGCTGCGGATCTGCCCGTTGTGCGAGGCGACCTGCGGATTGGAACTACAGATTGCCGGCGGTCGGGTCAGGACCGCCCGTGGTGACGTGAACCATCCCCTGAGCCGTGGCTACCTCTGCCCCAAAGGCGCATCGTTTCCCGCGCTGCTGAACGACCCCGACCGACTGCGCCGCCCACTGGTTCGGGACCGGTCGACCGGCGCGCACCGCGAGGTGAGCTGGGCCGAGGCCTTCGCCGCCGTCCACGCCGGGCTGAGCCGGGTTGTCGGCGCCCACGGCTCGGACGCGGTGGCACTCTATTCGGGAAATCCGAACGCCCACACGATGGCCGGCTCCCAGCACCTGCCCGCCTTCGCCCGTGCGCTGCGTACCCGTTCGCTGTTCAGTGCCTCGACGGTTGACCAGATGCCGATGCATGTGGCGTGTGGCCTGGTCTTCGGCCATCCCGGCCTGATCCCGGTGCCCGATCTGGACCGCACCGGCTACCTGCTGGTTCTCGGGGCGAATCCGGCGGTGTCCAACGGCAGCCTGTGCACGGCTCCCGACTTCGCGGGCCGGCTGGCCGCGATCCGGTCGCGGGGCGGGAAGGTCGTCGTGGTCGACCCGCGGCGGACCCGTACCGCGACGCTCGCCGACGAGCACCTGCCGATCCGGCCCGGCTCCGACGCCCGCTGGCTGTTGGCGATCGTCAACGTGCTCGCCGCCGAAGGCCTGATCCGGCTGCGCGCGCTGGCCGGCCACGTGACGGGGGTCGAGCGGGTCGTCGAGCTCGCCGCGCCGTTCACGCCGGAGGCGGTCGAGGCGAGCTGCGGCATCCCGGCTGACACGACCCGGCGGATCGCCCGCGAACTGGCGGCGGCACCGCAGGGGGCCGTCTACGGCCGGATGGGCACCACGACCGTCGAGTTCGGGGCGACGACCAGCTGGCTGACCCTGGTGCTGAACGTGCTCACCGGCAATCTGGACGCACCCGGCGGCATGATGTTCGGCCGCGGCGCGCACGGTCGGGCCGACCGCGTGCCGGCAGGGCCGGCAGGGCCGGCTGGGCTGGCAGGGCCGGCTGGGCCGGCTGGGCCGGCGGGGCAGCCCGGGCGGCCCGGCGGCGGCCGTGGGTGGAGCATCGGGCGCTGGCACACCAGGGTGCGCCAGCTGCCCGAGGTCATGGGGGAGCTGCCGGTCGCCGCGCTGGCGGAGGAGATCGACACTCCGGGCGAGGGACGGCTGCGGGCCCTGTTCACCGTCGCCGGTAACCCGGCTCTGTCCACGCCGGACTCCGGCCGGCTCGCCGTGGCCCTGGCCCAGCTCGACTTCATGGTGAGTGTCGACCCCTACCTGAACGAGACGACCCGGCATGCGGATGTGGTGCTCCCGCCGACCGACTCGGCGCGCGTGGGCCACTACGACTTCAGCCTCGGCGCGCTGGCCGTCCGGACGGTGGCGGCCTACTCGCCACCGGTGCTCCCACCCGATCCGGGCGGGATGGCCGAGCACGACATCCTGGCCAGGCTCGCGCTCATCGTGCTGGCCGCCGGTGACGGCACCGGCGACAGCCGCGACGGCGGCGACGGCGGCGACGGCGGCGACGGCGGCAACGGGGGCGATGGGGGCGATGGGGAGCTGCCGGCGGGGGTGCCGAGTGCCGACGCGGTGGCGGCCTTCCACGAGACCCTGATCGGCGACGCGTTGCGGCGTGCTGTCGGCGAACCGGGCTCGCCGGTGCTGGGGCGTGACGTCACCGAGCTACGCGCCCAGCTCGACGGTGACAGCGTTCCGGAGCTGCTGCTGGACGTCGCACTACGCACAGGGCACTTCGGTGACGGATTCGGCGCCCGGCCGGACGGGCTTCGTCTCACCACCCTGCTCGCGAACCCGCACGGGGTCGATCTCGGCCCGCTCACCCCGCGGCTGCCCGCCCCGCTGCGGACGGTCAGCGGGACGGTCGAGCTGTGCCCGGAGCCGATCGTGGCCGAGCTGGGCCGGCTGCGCGCCACCCTGGACGCACCCCCCCAGGCGGCATCGCCTCCGGACTCAGGCCGCAGGCCTGCTTCGGACACACCCGAGCTGACCCTGATCGGACGTCGTCACCTGCGGACGAACAACAGCTGGATGCACAACGTCCCGGCGATGGCGAAGGGGCGTAACCGCTGCACGCTGCTGGTTCACCCCCTCGACGCGGCTCGCCACGGGGTGCGCGACGGTGGCTCCGCAAGGGTCACCTCCGCCGTCGGCTCGCTGGACGTCGCGGTGCAGGTCAGCGACGAGGTGATGGCCGGAGTCGTGTGCCTGCCCCACGGGTGGGGCCACGGGCTGGCCGGGACCAGGATGTCGGTCGCCGCGCAGCATGCCGGCGTGAACACCAACATCCTCACCGACGGCTCCCGGTTGGATCCGCTGTCGGGCACCGCCGTGCTCAACGGCATTCCGGTGCGGGTCACCCCACTTGGCTGAGCGGCACTCGGTGCGGCGTAGAGGAGCCCGGCTCCTGCCTCGGCCCGGCGGCTCGAGCCGGGGCAGGGGCCGTGATGCATCCGACGGCGGGACCATCCTGATCCTCACGCTCGGTTACCTCATGCTGGCGGCGATGCTCGCCGTGGTCGTCACCGACGTCTCGGTGGTCTACCTGGCCCGCCGGTCGGTCGCGTCCGCGGCGGACGGCGCCGCGCTCGCCGCCGTCCAGCGCATCGACGAGAACGCGATCTACAGCGCGACGGAGGACTTCGAGGCGCTGCCGCTGCGTGACATCGAGGACACCGTCGCCGACTACGAGACCCGGGCGGACCCCTCCGGCCGGACGGCCCTGAGCGCGGAGCTCGTCGACGCGGCTACCGTGCGGGTCGAGGGGGCCCGGGAGGTCCGGCTGCCCGTGGTCGGCGTGCTCGGGGTCGGGCCGATCACCGTGCGCGCGGGAGCGCAGGCCCAGGCGAGGGTCCGGGCACCCGTCGGGCCCTGACCCCGCTCAGGCGGCCGGCCCCCGTCGGGCCGCCTGACGGCCCCCGTCGGGCCGCCTGAGCATCGGAGATCTCCGCCGGGCGGTTCAGATCTCGTCGGTGGTACCGGAGCCGGCCGGTGCCTCCGCGCGCGGGGCGGGAACGATCCCGCCGCGCCCAGGGGCGGCGACCATCGCGCCGAAGTCGGCGCCGCCGCCGGCGCCGGGCAGCGGCGCCGGCTCAGGCTCGGAGATCCAGGCCGAGGTGATCGCGACCAGCTCGTCGAAACCGTGCCCGGTACGTATCTCCGCGAGGTCGGAGACATCTCGCACGAGCCGGGCCACCCATTCGGCGGGGCGGCGGGCGGCCAGCGTCACCGCCTCGGAGGCGTGTTCGATCGCCTCGTCGCGGTCGGGGCAGGCACGGGCGACAGCCGCCCGCGACTGCGCCATCCGGACCGAGACGATCATGCCGGTCTGGCCGCTGCGCGCGATGAGTGACGCCGCGCGGTCGAGGTACGGCGTCGCCTCGTCGGCGGCGCCGACCGTGGTGAGCGCCTCCGCGCAGGCGAGGGCGAGATCGGCCGGCGAGTAGGTGTCGAGGCTGAAACCGGGCCGGCCGTGGGCCTCCTCGCCGAGCTCCGCCATGGTCGCCCAGGCGCGGGCGACCGCGTCGCGGACACCGGCGGCGTCCCCGGCGGCGGCACAGGCGCTGGTCGCCACCTTGCCGGCGATGAGTGCCCGGGTCGGGCTGCGGCCGGCGATCCGGGCCGCGGAGCCGGCGATCTGAAGTGCCACCGCCGGGCTGTGCGGGCGTACCACCCGCGCGCGCAGTGCCAGCGCCCGAGCGGCCAGTGGGCCGTCACCGGCCGCCCGGGCCAGCGACGCGGCCCGGTCGGCGCGGCTCGCCGCCCGCGCGTGCTGCCCGCGGTCGTAGGCGGCGGCCGCCGCGGCGGTCGTCACCGCGGCGTGCAGCCACATCCAGTCGATGGCCGGACGTCCACGCAGGCGGTACTGCTGCGGAATCGTCCGGGTGGTCTCCTCCAGCGGCTCGAGCGTGGAGGCCGTGACAGCGAGGTCGACGGTCTCGTAGTTGGCCACCGCCGCGCGCAGCGCCGCCAGGCAGGTGTCGTGCAGGCTGGCGGCGGTCTCGTGCCCCGCCGTTCCGGGGGACTCGGCTTTCATCGGGACCACGCCCGGGCGGCCTGCCCCGGGGAGGCCAGCAGGTCGGATGCCGGACGGCGCCGTCGGGCGGAATGACGTGCCTGACATTCGCAAACAGGTCGTCCGGGCCCGGCCGGGTATCCGGCGGGCATCGGATGCCGGCTGTTGCGAGTACGCATATCCGCTGACCTCACGTCTGATGCTTTGCCGCTGCCATCAGCTGACGTCGCCGGCCAGGACCGGCGCCGCGGGTGCTGGCCGCGGGCCGGAAGGGACGACATCAGACACCGGTGGTGGGCCCGCCGGTCGATGCCTGCTCCAAAGCGTGCTTAGTCCGAATACAGAAGAACGTGTGGACGGCAGCACCTTCGATGCCGGGCCTGATCAGGCAGCAGCATTGCCGCCAGAGCTACGTCATTGCCACCGGGGCCGCATCGCCCGCTTCTCGTACGGCAACCCGATCAACCCGCACGGTGCCCGCGTCAGCGCGGATGCCTTTGCGAGGTGTGGGCCGCCCACCGGCATCGCGGCGCGGTGGCCTCGATCCCGGCTTCGCGGACCCCGTCGTCCGCTGGCACGCGAGCCACCATGCGGCACGCCGCCCCGCACCGGCTCGGAAGGCCGCCCGGAAGCATTCGGGCCACCCGCCGAGCGAATGGAGGACGCCGCGCCTCACCGCGCCGCGATGGAAACGACGATATCGCTTCCGTCCGCCTCGGGAGCGGCTCGGGTGCGGGGCGTGATGTGGAACGCACCTCTCCCGATGCCATCGCCGAAACATCTCGTGCCATTTCGCTTGCTGCAGGTGACCTGGTCGGGCTGATGTTAACCAAGTATTTCAGCGGGCCGTTGCATGTTTCTTTCTGGTGACCCGACCGTCCGCGTGGCGCAGGCCACGTGGGCGCGGTGAACTCGCGGGCGGTGCGAAGGTTTCGACGACCGCGGTCATCGGTCCGCGGCGGGTGTGGGCCGGGCGGTCGATGCGGGCAGCGCGGTCGGCGTGGCCGGGCCGGGACACCCGCCCTGGGCCGGACGGCCCCGGAGTACCTGGCCGGACGGCCCCGGAGCGCCTGGCCGGACGGTCTGAGAACGCCCTGCGGGATGGTCCGGGATCCGCGTCCGATCAACCGTCCGCCGGCGCACCCGCGCTCGCCGGTAGGCTGGCCATCATGGCCGTCGACCTCTCCGAGGAGATCAAGACTCTCGACGCGACGCTGGCAGGTATCGAGGCCGTGCTCGATGTCGAGGGTCTGCGCCGCCGCGCCCAGGAACTGGAGCAGGAGGCGGCGGATCCGGACCTGTGGAGCGACCAGGCTCGCGCCCAGGCCGTCACCAGGCGGCTGTCCGGTGTCAAGGGCGACATCGGCCGGGTCGACGGTCTGCGCCGCCGCCTCGACGACCTGATCGCCGCCCTCGATCTCGGCGACGAGGACCTGCTCGCGGAGATGGCGGTGGACCTTCCGTCGCTGACGCGCGACATCTCCGCCCTCGAGGTCCGCACCCTGCTGTCCGGGGAGTACGACGAGCGCGATGCGATCGTCCAGCTCTCGGCGGGTGCCGGCGGGGTCGACGCGGCCGACTGGACCGCGATGCTGCTGCGGATGTACCTGCGCTGGGCTGAGCGGCACGGCTACGCGACGGAGGTGTTCGACACCTCCGAGGCGGAGGAGGCGGGCCTGAAGTCCGCGACCTTCCAGGTCAAGTGCCCCTACGCCTACGGGACGTTGCGCAGCGAGCACGGTGTCCACCGGCTGGTGCGGATCTCGCCGTTCGACAACCAGAACCGCCGGCAGACGTCGTTCGCCGGTGTCGAGGTCACACCGGCCGTCGAGGTCTCCGATCACGTCGACATCGACGAGAAGGAGCTGCGGATCGACATCTTCCGCTCCTCCGGGCCCGGCGGTCAGGGTGTGAACACCACCGACTCCGCGGTGCGCATCACCCACCTGCCGACAAACATCGTGGTGACCTGCCAGAACGAGCGCAGCCAGCTGCAGAACAAGGCCGCGGCGATGATGGTGCTGCAGGCGAAGCTGCTGGAGCGGCGTCGCGCCGAGGAGGCCGCCGAGAAGCAGCGGCTCACCGGCGGTCCGCAGGATGTGTCGTTCGGGTCGCAGATCCGGAACTACGTGCTTCATCCGTACCAGATGGTCAAGGACCTGCGGACCGAGGTCGAGACGTCCAACACGGGCGCTGTGCTCGACGGTGACATCGATGACTTCATCGACGGTGAGATCAGGTGGCGCAAGGCCATCGAAAAGGACGGATGAAGGGTCTTTCCGGCTGCTCTCCGTACTGATTCGGCGAGGGAATCAGTCGCGAGCGGCCGGAAAAGACAGGATCTTTTGTCGCGTTTCTCACCTCACGGCTCGGTCGAATTGACGAGCATTTTCCATCTCATGGTCCACGGTCAGGGATGTCGCGAGTCCGCGTCGACGACGGAAAAGGCTCGATGAGCCTTTTCCGTCTCACATTCGTCGATCACGGTCGCGGTGGGGCCGCGGCTACGACGGAAAAAGCTCAATCACCACAGTACCGGCCGGAGATCGTCTTTTGGTCCCCTCATCTTGCCGACTATTGGATCCCATCGGGCCGGGACAGACATCCAGGGATTGGCTCAACGTCTGCGCGCGTGTAGAGTGACGCTCCGTTTGGCGCCGCCGTGCGACGTGGTTCCTGAGGCCCGTTGGCAGTGGCGCGGGATGGGGGCATCACGTGGATTCGTGGATCTGTCCTTCGAAGCGCACCAGATCGAAGTACTGTCGTTCCACGTACTGCCGACCGAGCTTCTTCGACGAGACGGCGGGTGGAATGTCCGAACTCACGGTGGTCGCCTCGAGGCGTGACGACCGATGACCGGAATGTCGACGGCCGCGACGGCTTCGCCGGGCGGAACGTGGCCCCCCGGTACCTCTCAGGACGGCTCGTCGCCGGAGACCGGATCGTCCCGGGTCGCGCTCCCCGTGCTCATGTACCACAGCATCGGTGACTCCTCCGCCACCGCGTTCCGCAGGTGGGAGGTGCCCGCCGGTGCGCTGGCCGAGCAGCTGGGCAGCCTGGCCGAGCACGGGTACACCGTCACCAGCCTGTCCGACGCGCTCGCGAACCCGCGGGAGCGCCAGGTCGCGATCACCTTCGACAACGGCTTCGAGGATTTCGTGACTAGGGCGCTGCCCGTGCTGGCCGAGTTCGGCGCGCGGGCGACCCTGTACGTCCCGACCGCGTACGTGGGGCAGCGGGCGCGCTGGCTGGAGCCCTACGCGGGGCGCGAGCTGGCCCTGCTGGACTGGCCGGCGCTGGCCGCCCTGGTCGACCGCGGGATCGAGATCGGTGCTCACGGGCACCGGCATGTGGAGCTTGATGTCGTCCCGCCCGCCATCGCCCGCTATGACGTGACCGCGAGCATGCGGACGATCTCCGAGGAGACAGGGCAGCGACCGGAGAGCTTTAGTTATCCCTTTGGCTACCATTCTCCGGGCGTGCGGCAGATCGTGGAGAATGCCGGATTTGCTTCGGCCTGCGAGGTGGGATATCGCATCCACCGGCGTAGCCGTTCCCGCTTCCAGGTAAGTCGGCTGATCGTCGGGCGCTCCGTGGGGGCGGGCGACATTCTGCGGCTGGTGACGGAAGGGCATCGCGACGCCGCCCTGGCTGCGCGGCGCAGGTTCCGGGCCGGCTGGCGGGCCTATCGGTCGATCCGCTGGCGCCTCGGCGTGGAGACCGCCTGACACCCTTCACGTGGAATGCCGGGGACCTCGCGCGGAATCCCGGGGCCGCACCAGGAATCTCGCGGGAATGACGCGGAATCACGCCTGACGGCGCCGCCTGGAATCACCCTGGCGGCGAGATCCGTCTCCTGGTGGCGAGGAATCGCTCGGTCCGCACACGAAGGTGTCGCCGGCTGCCCGGAGGTGGAAGCGCCCGCCCGGCGTACCCGCCGGCGCGGATAATCCGTGGCCGGAATTCTCCGTGGTCGCACGGTCACGCCCGCCGGCTGTGACGGGTGTCATGGTCACCCGATGCAGCCCGCGGTCGCGGCCGACCCCGGTCAGGACGCACACTGACCGGGCAGGCAGACGTCGTGCGGGAGGCGGGTGTCGGCGACAGGCGGATTGTCGGGCGATGGCAGCGGACGTCGGGGAGTGGTGCGCAGATGCGGGGCGGATGGGTCGCGTTGATCGGGGGTGGCCCAGGTCCGAGTGATCTGATCACTCTTCGGGGCCTGCGCCTGCTACGCCGTGCGGATGTGGTGGTGGTCGACCGGCTGGCCCCCCGCGACCTTCTCGACGAGTTGGCGCCGACGGTGGAGGTCGTCGATGCGGGCAAGGCGCCGCACGGGCACAACCTGACTCAGGAGCAGATCAACGACCTCATCGTCGACCGGGCCCGGCGTGGCCTTGGCGTGGTCCGTCTCAAGGGTGGCGACCCGTTCGTCTTCGGCCGGGGCGGGGAGGAGGCACTGGCCTGTGCGGCGGCCGGGGTGCCCTGCGAGGTCGTCCCCGGGGTGACGAGCGCCATCGCGGTTCCCGCGCTGGCGGGCATCCCGATCACCCACCGCGGGATCACCCAGGACGTGGCGATTGTCAGCGGGCACATCGATCCGTCCCATCCCGGCTCGACGGCGGACTGGGACGCCCTGGCGACCGGGCCGGGGACGCTCGTCGTACTCATGGGCGTCGCGGCGCTGTCCAGGATCAGCGCGGAACTGATCAAGCGCGGGCGCTCGCCGCAGACCCCGACCGCGGTCATCCAGGATGGTGGCACGCCCGCGGAGCGTCTGGTCACCGGGACGCTGGCGGAGATCGCCGACCTGGCGCAGGCCGCGGACGTCTCCTCGCCGGCGGTGATCGTGATCGGTGACGTGGTCGGGCTGCGCGACAGCCTTCGGCTCGGGCGAATCTTCGGCTCGGACGAGCGGCCTCAGACCCGGTAGCCGGCGACGACCAGCACCGCGAGCAGCACCGCGACCAAGGCGATCAACAACTGCGGTGAGATCGTGAACGACGAGTGGTGCAGCGACTCACGCGCGGCGCGGCACGAGGGGCAGCGGCCTTCCGCCACCGGAGCGGCGCACCTAGCGCAGACCAGGTCCTCGCAGCACATGTGCCGTCCTCCTTCAGCCCGGTCCCGCGACTGACGGACCTGCGGAGAGCGGACCCGTCACCGGCTGGACGCGATGCGACGCCTCCACGGTACGCCGGGGGAGTGCTGTTCGCTGCCGCACACGGTGCCGCCAACCCGACGATCGCGGACGCGCGCGGGCGACGGTACGGGACCTCACCCATCCAACTACGTATCGTGATGGGTCTGACGGGTGGGCAAGGGAGGTTCCGGTGATCCGACTCGCCTCCGTGACCAAGCGCTACGGCGTCGGCGGCCGTCCGGCGCTGCATGGCGTCACCGCGCAGATCGACGCGGGCGAGTTCGTGTTCCTGGTCGGCCCCTCGGGCTCGGGAAAGTCGACGCTGCTGCGCCTGCTGATCCGGGAGGAGCGGGCGAGCGAGGGCTTGGTCGAGGTCGCCGGCCGTGATGTCGCCCGCATCGCCGACCGCAGGGTGCCGCTGCTGCGGCGAACCGTCGGCTGTGTGTTCCAGGACTTCCGGCTGCTGCCCGATCGCACGGTCGCGGGAAACGTCGCGTTCGCGCTGGACGTCGTCGGCCGGCCGCGTCACGTGGTCCGTTCGGTGGTCCCCGAGGTACTGGAGCTGGTCGGGCTCACCGGCAAGGAGAAGCGTTTCCCCGACGAGCTGTCCGGCGGGGAGCAGCAGCGGGTCGCCATCGCGCGGGCGTTCGTCGGGCGCCCGCTGATCCTGCTCGCGGACGAGCCGACCGGCAACCTCGATCCCGCGACCAGCGCCGAGATCATGGACCTGCTCGACGACATCAACCAGGCCGGCACGACCGTGCTCATGGCGACGCACAACGCCGGCCTCGTGGACGCCATGCGCCGCCGGGTCCTTGAGCTGGACGCGGGGATCCTCGTCCGTGACGAGCACCGCGGCGGGTACGACGCCACCCCCGCTACCTCGGCCACCGCGCCGGCCTCCGCCGCCCCCGCTTCCGCCGCCCCCGCTTCCGCCGCCACCGGGCTGGCTGGCGTCCCCGGTGCCTCTGGTGTCCCCGCCCAGCGGGCGCCGTCCGCCGGTGATCTCGTGGGACGTCCCGCGGAACCGGCGGGCCTGCTGGGGCCGACGGGGCCGGTCGGGCTGCCCGGGCGGCCCGGCGAGGGGGCCGCCTGATGCGAGCCGGGCCGCTGTTCGGGGCGCTGGCCACCAGCCTGCGCCGCAACCTCGCCATGACCTGCGCGGTGGTCGTCACCGTCGCGATCTGCCTCGCGCTGCTCGGCGCGGGGCTGCTCCTGCGCGCACAGGCCCGCACCGTCGACAGGTTCCTGCTCGACCAGATCGAGGTCGTCGTCGACCTGCAGGACGGTCTGTCCGACACCGACCGTCGGGCGCTGCGGGACGAGCTGGCAGCCGACCCGCTCGTCACCAAGGTCAGCTACGAGAGCAAACAGCAGGTCTACGAGCGGTTCCGCCGTGACTTCCGCAGCTCGCCGGACGTCGTGGCCGGGGTGAGCGCGGACGACCTGCCGGCCTCGTTCCGCCTCGCCCTCGCCGATCCACGGGACGCCGAGGAGATCGTCTACACCTACACCGGCCGGGACGGCGTCGAGGCGGTCCGGGACCAGCGGGCCCTGCTCGGCCCGCTGTACCGGTTCCTGGACGGCTTCACCCTCGGTGCGTTCGCGCTGGCCGCCGTCCAGGCCGTCGCCTCGTTCGTGCTGATCTACACTATGATCCGGATTTCCGCGCACGCCCGCCGCAGGGAGACGGCGATCATGCGTCTCGTCGGGGCGACCAACGCCGCGATCCGGGCGCCGTTCGTGCTGGAGAGCGCGCTCGCCGGTCTGGTGGGCGGGCTGCTGGCAGTCGGCACACTGGTGCTCGCGAAGGTATATCTGGTGGACGGACGATTCGCCCATCAGACAATGTTCCCACTGTTCGGATGGGGCGCGGTGTGGGCGGCGGCCGTGGCGGTGCTTGCCGTCGGTGTCACCGCCGCGGCGGGCATGGCATCCGTCGCGCTGCGCAGGCACCTGCGGGTGTGACGGTGGCCAGAGGCGCGCCGGGCCGTGCGACGGAGCGCGCGACGGACCGTGCGATGGATGGGAAGCAGGGCAGACGGCAGTGCCGAAGGAAACCGGGCGCAAACTGATCGCGCAGAACAAGCGCGCCCGCCACGACTACGACATCCTCGACACCTACGAGGCCGGGCTGGTCCTCATGGGCACAGAGGTCAAGGCGCTGCGCGCCGGCCGGGCGTCCCTGGTCGACGGCTTCGCCCAGATCGCCGACGGTGAGATCTGGTTGCACAACGTGCACATCCCCGAGTACACCGAGGGCACCTGGACGAATCACGCGCCGCGGCGGCGCCGCAAGCTGCTGCTGCACCGGGCCGAGATCGAGAAGCTGATCGGGAAGACCCAGGAGGGCGGGCTCACGCTCGTCCCGCTCTCGCTGTACTTCAAGGACGGCCGAGCGAAGGTCGAGATCGCGCTGGCCCGTGGCCGCAAGAGCTACGACAAACGCCACGCCCTCGCCGAGCGGGACGCGGCCCGCGAGATGAGCCGGATCATGGGCCAGCAGGCCAAGCGCCGCGGCTGACCCCGTTGCACCTCGACACCGCCGCCGCTGATAGTGCCGCTGGTGACGCCGCCGCTGGTGACGCCGCCGACGTCGCCGGCAGGCTGGCCACGTTCGACGCGCTGCTGACCCCGGTGGGGGAGGAACTGCTCGCGTGTGCCGAGGAGGCGCTCGCGAGCGGGGCGGAGCTCGCCGCCGGAACCCGGCTTCGCGCCGCCGGCCACCCACCGGACCTCGTCGCCGCGGCGTTCAGCCAGGCCGAGCTGCGGGCACGGGCAAGGGCGAAGTTCAGCCATCCGGAGCGGATGTTCTTCACCCGGCCCGGACTCGAACAGGCCTCCTCGGAGCGGGCCGCGGCGCACCGAGCCGTCCGGTTCGCGGGCCTGGGCCGGCTGGCCGACCTGTGCACCGGCATCGGTGGCGATCTGCTGGCGCTGGCCGGCGAGCATCCGGTGCTCGCCGTCGACCGCGACCCGCTGCACCTGCGGATGGCCGTCCACAACGCGACCGCCGGCCGGGAACCGCACAGCGGATCACACGAGCCGCCTGAGGTGCACGAGTCGCCTGAGGTGCACGAGGCGCACGAGGCGCACGAGGTGCGGCCGTGGGAGGGCGACGTCCGGGACGCCGACCTGAGCGGGATCGACGGCGTGTTCGTGGACCCGGCCCGGCGCGAAGGCGATCAGCGCCGGTCCGCGGGCGCCGGCGAACCACCCCTGAGCTGGTGCTTCGGCCTGGTGGAGCGGGTCGCGGCCGTGGCGGTCAAGGCCGCCCCCGGCCTGCCGCTCGAGGTCGTCCCGCCCGGCTGGGAGGTCGAGTTCGTCGCGGACCGCCGCGGCCTCAAGGAAGCGGTGCTGTTCTCCCCGGCGCTCGCCTCGGCGCCCCGGCGCGCGACCGTCCTGCTCGGCCCCGACAACGCCCCCGGCGACAACGCCTCCGGCAGCGGCACCTCTGGCAGCGGCACCCGCGGCAAAAATACCCCCGGAGGCGGCATCCCCGGCAGCGGCACCCCTGGCGACAGGGCTGATCAGGGTCTCGGCAGCGGGCGGAACGGGGACCAGCCCCGGCTCCGGGTCGCGACCCTGACCGGCGAGCCTGACCCGCCCGGGGGCGCATCGGATGCCGACGCCGGCGACGGCGGTGGGGCGACGCGGCTCACCCTGGGACGACCCGAGGGGTTCCTGTTCGACCCGAACCCGGCGGTGACCAGGGCCGGCCTCGTCGGCACGCTCGCGCGCCTGGTCGATGGCTGGCAGATCGACCCGATGATCGCCTTCCTGTGCGCGCAGAACCCGGTCGCGACCCCGTTCGCCCGGGTGCTCCGAGTCGAGGCCGAGATGGCCTTCGACGTCCGGCGGGTCGCCGCGGCGGTACGCGCGGCGGGCATCGGCGCTCTGGACGTCCGCCGGCGCGGCCTCGCCGGTGACGTGGAGAGCATCCGCCGCCGGCTGTTGCCGGCGAGACGCCAGCTGGTTCCCGGCGGCCCCACCATGACCGTGATCATGACGCGGGTGCGGGACGAGCCCTGGGCCATTCTGTGCACGGAGATCCCCGACCGCCAAATCACCTGAAGGGCGACAAGAGGCGCGTAGAGCCACTTGGCAATCCGCAAGAGCTGAGGCCTTTGGCCGCGAGAACAACCACGATCCTCAACTCCTGCCAGGCCGCAGCCGCAGCCGCAGCGACAGTCCGGCGCGGCAACTCGAGGAGTCGATGATTTTCGTCGTCCAGATGCCGGTGATCCTCGGATCTTGCTCAGCAGCAGCAGACGTCGCGCCCACGCTCGCGAGTCCTAGTCTTCGGACGTCGCACCGTCGTCGATCGGGCGTCTCAACGACGTCATCGGCGCCGGCCGGGCCCCGGAGCGGGCCAGCGGGGGCGGCGTGACGGCCAGCGCGAGGCTCGCCAGGGCGAGCACCAGGCCGCAGCACAGTGGCATCAGCGGGGAGACCCGGAAGAACCCCAGCGCCCCGGCGCCGGCGCTGGCGAACATGACCGCGGGCCCGGCCGCCTGCCGTAGGCCCTGGGAGCCCTGGCCGCCACCCGCCCGGGTCTGGATGGCGAACATCGTGATCGCCGTGGTGAGAACGTTCGTCGGGATCTCCGGCCTGGCCAGCCGCTGCGCCGTCGCGTGCTGCAGGCCCATCGCGATCGCCAGGGTGGACACGAGGACGTAGTCCGCGAACGTGCCGGGCTCATCGCGCAGCTGGCCGCCCTTGTCGGCCGCGAGGTCCAGCGAGGGTTGCAGCCAGACCACGACCACCGCCAGTGCCGCCGTGACGAGCGCGGTCTGGACGGCGGTGACCGTCCCGAGCCACGCCCGCGGATGGTGCGCCGACCAGGCACCGATCCGGCCACCGATCAACGCACCGATGACGAAGCAGGTCAGCGCGTTCAGGGAGAGCACACCGGATATTCCGCGGGGGTCGGCGAGCGAGAAGCCCAGCACCACCACGTTGCCGGTCATGTTCGCGACGAAGACCTCACCGAGACCCAGGAAGGTCAGCGAGTCCACCAGGCCGGTCAGGGCCGTCATGGTGAACAGGAGCGCGACGATCCGCCACTTGCCTGCCTCACGCGGGCGGGCACCAGGGTTCACCCTGATCAGGCCCGTCAGACGGCGGTGCCCGTTGCCATGGACCGGGCCGCCGACGTGTGCGCCGACGAAGGCGCTGTCCTCGGCGGCGGTGCCGTCCCCGGCGGTGGCGTCGTCGCGGCCCGGGGCGTGCGGCTGGTTGTGCTTCGGGTCGGTCGTGCGTCGCACCCGGTCAGTGTCCTGGAGCGGGAGCCGCTCGTCCTGCGGAGCGGAGCCACCCGGAATGCCTGGTCAGGGTGGCTCCGGCCAGCGCCGCGGCGGGCTGGGCCGGGCGGTCTCGGTCAAAGGCGCAGCGGACGGATCGGAGCCGCGATCAGCGCGGGGTTGTTGCGCCAGTCGACACCCGGCACGTCGACGTACAGCTCGATCTCGTTTCCGTCCGGGTCGTAGATGTACAGGCTGTGAGTCACTGTGTGGTCCGATGCGCCCGCGATCTGGACGCCGGCCTCCGCGATCTGGGCCAGCACGGCGCGCAGCTCGTCGTCGCTGTCGCCGACCTTGAGACCGAAGTGGTAGAGCCCGACCCGCCGCCCGCGCGGTAGCGCGGCGGCACCCTCGCCGACCTCGATCAGCAGCAGCTCGTGGTGCGTCCGCCCGGAGGAGAACGCCGCGGCGGGGATGCCCAGTGTGTTCGCGCCGTCCGGCTCGGGGAACACCTGGCGCCAGCCGAGGACGTCCCGGTAGAAGGTCGCGGAGCGCTCGAGGTTACGCACATAGAGCACCAGGTGCCCAAGTTCCTTGATCTCCACCAGGACCTCCGTGTCGCCAATTACAAGCTTGAATGTTCAACTATACGGACCGTCTGCCTGTTCCGGCGCAGACGTCCCGGATGTGACGCGACCCGGCCTGCGACCGGTTACCTGCGACCGCCGACCTGCGGCCGTGAGGGCTGGCCGGCCGGCCGGGAACATCCGCCCCGACCCGTCGCGCGCCCGGGCGAAACCCGCTGGCGATGCTCCGACGGGTATGGGAACATACGTGCGGCGGTCGACGTTGGACCGTCTGTGCGGCCAGCGAGAGCTGGCGGTTCGGTACAGTTGGTTGGTCGTCACACACCAGGGGGTGACCGGCTTCGACTCCGGACGTCGAGGCAGGGGAAGCGGGCCGAGGATGAGCGGTTATCTCGTAAACGATCCGTTCGAACCAATAGCTGCCAACAAGACGCAGCCTGCTACCTCCGCTTACGCCCTCGCGGCCTGAGCAGAGACCAAGTAGCCGTCAGCCTGGGAGTTCCTCCGGCCCAGGATCTGGCGTCGCTAGGAGGATCACCGTCCCACCCGGTCGCGGGGTGAGTCGGGACATCTAACAGCGACTGAGCCTGTTCACCGGCTTGCCTGCGGGACCGGTGGGGCTGAGAAAAAACAAGCAGGCTGCGCCCGGAGAAGCCCTGTGTCGGGGCCGGAGGACGCGGGTTCGATTCCCGCCACCTCCACCAATGTAGGCATTGCGCGAACCGCTCCCTTCGGGGGCGTTGTGGCTGGTAGGACGGCTGCGGCGCCCCTGTGGGGGGCGGGGGACGTGGCTGGTTGGGTCAGTTTCGGCTGGCTGGTGTCTCCAGTGTCTACGTTGGCGACGTCCCTTGGAGTGTCGGGTCCGAGGACCTTGAAGATCGGTGTGAGCCGGTCGGGTCCGGTGATCTTGACTTCGGCGACCAAGGCTTCGATGAGAGCCTTGCGTCCGAGGTCGTCGCCTGTCTCGATGATTGTTTCGATGTGCCGTGCGACTGCGCGAAGGCTGGAGCGGGCCGGCATGACGGGTTCGTGGTCGATCTCTTCGGTGAGTTCGGCCTGCCGTTGACGGAGCTGCTTCTGCTTGGTGCGTAGTGCTTCGAGACGTGTGGCGAGTGTCTCGTCGTCGAGGGTACCGCGCTCGAACGCCCCAAGATAACGGTCGATGGCCTGGTCTGTCTGGGTGAGTTCGGTCTCAATGGCGGCGAGTTCGGCCGTGTGTTCGGATCGGGCGTCGCGGTGGCTGCGCTGGGCTTTGAGCACGGCGTCGGCGATGAGCTGCTGGTGGTCGCGGTAGAAGCCGGCGAGGGCGGTGAGCACGGCGTAGTCGACGGCGTCGGCGTCGAGGCGGGGGGCGTCGCACGCGTTGCGGTTGTAGCGGTTGCGGGTGTGGCAGGTGTAGTAGCGGTAGGTGTGGTTGCGGCCGGTGGCGCGGGTGCCGATGAGGGCTGTGCCGCACTGGGGGCAGCGCATCCGGCCGGTGAGGTAGTAGTCGGAGGGGTTGGAAGCGCGGCGTGAGGTTTCCTCGCTGCGTTCGGCGAGGATCTTCTGAGCGGCGTTGAACGTCTCCTCGTCGATGATCGGTTCGTGGGTGCCTTCGACGGTGATCTCGCGGAAGGTCAGTTCACCGAGGTAGGCCCTGTTGTCGAGCATGCGTAGGATCTTGTGGCCGGACCAGGGGCCGCCGACGGTGGTGCGCAGCCCGCGGTTGTTCAGGACGCTCGCGATGGCCCTGGTCCCGAGGCGGTCGCGGACGTACAGGTCGAAGATCAGTCGGACGATCGTGGCTTCGGCGGCATCGATGATGAGCTTTTTGGCGATCTTGTCGACCTGGTAGCCGAACGGGCGCCGGCCGCCTTTCCACAGGCCCTTGGCGGCCTTGCGTTCCATCCCGGCGATGACCCGGTCGATGATCATGTCGCGTTCGAACTGGGCGAACATCGCCAGTATCTGGAGGAGCATGCGGCCGATGGGGGTGGCGGTGTCGAATGGCTCCGTGGCCGAGCGGAACACGACTCCGGCCTGTTCGAGTTCTTCGAGGAGATCGACGGTGTCGCGCAGGCTGCGGGAGAGCCGGTCGACGCGGTAGACGAGCAGGACGTCGATGAGTCCGTTGCGGGCGGCGGCCAGGGCCCGCTGGAGGTCCTTGCGTTCGGTGGTGGCGCCGGAGGCGTCGTCGGCGAACCGCAGGGCGACGATCCAGTTGGGTTGGGAGTCGACGTAGGAGCGCAGCCGTTCTTCCTGGGCTTCGATCGTGTAGGGCTGGTTCTCGTCGTCGGTGGAGCGACGCAGGTAGATCCCTACCCGGACGACCTCGGGTTGCGCGGCGACGGCCTGCTTGGTGCGTTTCGCGGTGGTACGGCGCGCGGTCGAGCGCGGCATGGTGAGGTTCCCTTCCTTTCCGGATGGGGTGTGCTGAGGCGCTGCGGGCGGCCTATTCCTGGGGCCGCCGGTGCCGGTTTCCCCAGCGGCCGGCGGGTCGGAGCGGAATCCGGCTGCGGGCCGCAGCACGCGGGTCGACCTGGATGACGGCGGCGTGGGCTGAGAGGAAGGAAAGTGCTTTCTCCTGCTGTTCGGCCAGGGACCGGCACCCGTGGTTGGTGCCGTGCCGGAGATAGAGGACAACCGGCACGGCACCGGGAACGCGAGTGGGGTTCGACGCCGTCTTCTCGGTGGACCGTCGGGCTGAAAATGGGCGTGGCATACCGACCCTCCTTTCTGATTTTTCCAAGGCGGTTCACGTGAAGGGAGAGCCGGCCCGGTATCAGCCTGTCTTTT
Organism: Frankia sp. R43; assembly: GCF_001306465.1. Classification (NCBI taxonomy): domain Bacteria; kingdom Bacillati; phylum Actinomycetota; class Actinomycetes; order Frankiales; family Frankiaceae; genus Frankia; species Frankia sp. R43. The sequence goes on from NZ_LFCW01000010.1 coordinate 424,723, forward strand.
TCGGCACCCTGTTCGGCGCCCCTCTCCTTTCCCACTGTAGGACAAGTTCGGCCAGAGCGGACACCGCCGCGTCGTATTCCTCGGCGGTCATATCGACGGTCTCGATGCGTTCGATTTCCACCTGGCGGGCCACGTCCCGCCGTCCGTAGAAACGCGCCCCGGAGCTTTCTGTGACCGGACGGTGCATGCCCTCCCCGTTTCGGGGTGAGGAGGCCGTCACGGCAGCAACTCCAGGCGGCCGTGCCGCGATCCGCGGGCCAGGCCGCTCGGCCGGATGAAACGAGAACCGTGCCGCGGCGGTGTCGTCATGTCACCGCCCCGTGGCTTCCGCTGTCATTTCCCGGCTCACCTGTGGGAGCGGCGGGGAACTCCCAGGGCGGCAGGTGCGGGCTGATGATCGCGGTTTCGGGGGTGGCGAGAAGCTGGGCGCGGAAGAACGTGCGGCCGTCGATGATCGGCTGGTGGGCGTACGGGCAGACGACCCACTGGTCGGGTGGGACAGGCTGGCCGGCGTGGGTGCGGCCCCAGACGGTGGCACCGGTGTAGACGGGGTTCGCCAGGATGCGGGCGACGTTGGTGGAGGTCAGCTGCCACGGCCGCCCGGTGGCGGGGCTCACCAGCGGGACGAGACGGTGGTTGTGGACGGAGCGGAGGCGGGTGGCGATGGCGCGGGGGCTGAGTTCGTCCTGGACGCGCCACTGGTAGATCGTCCCGATGATGTAGGCGGGGCCGGGGGCGATGACGAGGCGGATGCCCTGGCGGACCCGTCCGTCGGTGCCGAGTTCGGTGATGCGGCGGGGGCGGTAGCCGAGGGGGACGGGGCCGAGGTGGAAGCCGGCGCGGACGAGGTCGATCTGGGCGGCGCGGGCGCGTTCGGTGGTCCAGGCGTGATGGTCCGCGAGCAGGCGTGCCTGCCGCGCGGCACGGGTGGTGCGGCGGTGGGTCAGGCGCCACCACCAGCTGGGCTGGCCGGCCGGCGTGGGCGGGGCGGGCGGCAGCGTGGGGATGGGCATCAGGTCGGACATGCGGGGCTCCAGCCAGAGCGAGAGCTGGCCGGGGCGGCGTGAACACACCCCGCCCCGGCCAGGGGAGGGGTGGTCTAGGTGGCCGCGTGGGGCGAGGCGTCGAGGGCGGCGCGCGTCGGCGGCGGGTCCGGCGGTCGCGGATCGTGCGTTCGCCGACCGCCGGGGCGGAAGACGATCACGTCCTGGTGGACCGGGTAGGCCCGTGCCCGCGGCAGCGGCCGGTCCGTGCCGAGGTCCCGGGTGTAGGGGACGGCGGTGAGCGCGACGGCGCGCTGCACGGGTCGCCAGCCGGTGTCCCTGCCGGCGACGGCGACGTGGCTGGCCAGGTCCATCCCGCTGGCGACGTGGTAGGCGGCGATGACGACGAGGTGTCCGCCGGGCTGAAGCAGACCCCGGTAGGCCGCGAGCCGGGTGCGCAGCCAGGCGCGGTTCCGACTGGTCGGCTCGGCGGGGTCGGGTGGTCCGATCGCGGTCAGGACCAGGTCGACCGGTCCGAGTCCGGTCCAGGACTCGCCGTCGGGGATCTCGTCGAGAATCATGCCGTCCCCGTGGGCGCCGCGGACCTTCGCCACGGTGAGCGCGGCGCGGGCGGTCTCCCACTGGCCCGGGTCGGGGGTGATGCCGATTCCGTGGCGACGGGCGTGTACGGCTTCGGTCACGACGGTCCCCGGCCCACAGTCCGGGTCGCAGACCGTGTCTCCGGGGCGGCTGTAGATCGCGATCGCGTGGGCGGCTACCGCTGCGGACACCGTCGCTCCCCCGTGCGGGGCGACAGCGGTCGGCCCGTTGGCCTGTGTTGTGGTGATGGGGTGCCGGCCGGTGGGCCAGACCGTCACCCAGCGTGCGTCGGGGTGCCACGTCTCGATGTCGTCGCTCATCGAGCGGCGCTCCATGCCGGCGGCACCGCCGGGTTCACCGCCGAGAACAGCAGCAGGTCGGAGTGCACCCGCTGGGCGACGACGCCGGCGGGGATGGGGGTGGCGGGCCGGTTGAGCCGGTCCAGCGGGATCTCCAGCAGGACGATGCGGTCGAGCAGCGCGAGCCCGCCGCGGCCCGCCGCGGTGGCGAGCTCCACGGTGGGGTCGATGAGCCAGCCGCCGAGGCTGTCGGCGCGGCTGACGACGGCGAGCGTGCCGCCGACGGCGAGCAGACCGCCCCAGTCGATGCGGGTGAACCAGCCGAGCCGGGTCGGTTCCACGACTGTGGCGACCAGCAGAAAGCGGTCTGGGTCCGGATCGCGACCGGTCACGAGGTCCGGTCCGTAGGCGGACCCGGTCCATCGCAGCGCCGTGTCACCGGGCGCGGTCCGGACCTGGACGCGCCGGCCGAGTCGGGCGACGGTCCCGGCGCAGTCGGCGAGTCGCTCGCCCCGTTCGTCGGCGTCGGGCTCGGCCGGGCGGGCGGGCTGCGGCAGGGGCGGTTCGGTCAGCAGCAGGACCGGGTCGTCGGGGCGGCTGATGGTGACGACGAGGCGTTCCACGGCGCCCGGAAGCCAGTCAGCGGAGGTCTGGTCGGGGGTGGCGGGCGGGCACGGCCAGACGGTCGCCGGCCGGCCCGCCGGGACGACCGGAAGGGTGGTGCGGTCGGTGTCGGAGGTGGTGGGCACTGGTGGTCCTGCCTTTCACGACGGGCGTGTTTTCGCGGTCGTAAAAGGAGACCGGCTGCTGTGCCGTTTTTTGCCACCACCCCCATGGCTTTTTCCAAGATTCTTCCCGCTGTGCAGTGTCTAGTCCGGCCGGACTATTGATCGCTGTCATCCCGCTGGCGGCATCTCGGTGAGTGGCCCGAAAACTTTTTTCAAGATTTTTCTCGCCGGTGCCAGCGAGCGCCGATGGGTGATCGTTGGGCAGGTGCCAGCGATCATCGCCCGGGGGCTGGTGGTGTCACAGCACCCCAGGTCAGAGGCCCACTGTCACGTCCGAGCGAGCTGCTGGCGCGCGGCGAAACTCGGGGCGGGTGGACGCCTTGCATCGTGCCGCTGTGCCTGTTCCGAATGCACAGCGATCTTTGCTGTGCATTCACTGGATGATCGCACTGTCTTTTCGCTGTCTTTGATGTGGAGTCCTTGGAGCTGTCCGAATTCCGCGACACCCCAAGGACGGCGAACAATGCCCGATGAAACATCTCCCCTCCCTGCGCGAACCCCTGACTCGAACGCACCGGCATTGCCTCTGGCAACCCTGCGGGACTGCTTCGCGCTCCTGGTCGCCGACCCCGACCCCCTTGCCCTGGACGGCACACCGGTGTCCGGCCTTCCCGACCGGCTGGTGCCACTGGACGAACTGCGCGACCGGCTGCTGGCCCGCTCCTGCCCCCAGGCCACCAGCGACACCGCCTGGAAGACGGTGATCCGCCGCGCCCGCGCCCGCGGCGGTGCGTGGACGGTCGGCGCCGCCGGGATGGCGCTACCGGCGCTGCGGGCGGTGGCCTTCCGGCTCGGCGAGCACAGCGACCTTGACCCGGCCGACGTCCAGGCCGAAGTCCTGACCGGCTTCCTGTCCGCGCTGGCCATGATCCGTCTGGATCTGCCACGGATCGCGGTGCGGCTGCGCTGGGCCGCCTACCGCGCCGGCCTGGACCTGCTCACCCAGTCGCTGGAGATCCCCTATTCCAACCCGGGCCTGTTCCTCACCCGCACCGTTGCTCAGACCCGGGCGGACGGTCCGTATGAGGTTCTCGCGGTCACGGTCGTGGACGGGGTCCTGACCGAGACCGAGGCCGCCCTCGTTGCGGCGACCCGCCTCGGTGACGTCTCGGTCGCTTCCTGGGCCGCACGCCACGCCACCCCGGTCCGCACCGCCTACCGGCTGCGCGACCGGGCTGAACAGCGTCTGCTCGCCCACCTCACCGGCCGCGGACAGCACGCGAGCACTGGCGAGCCGTCCTCCCGGCCGCCCGGCCCGACGGCCGACAGTGCGGGCCCTGCCACGGAGCTTCGCCCGGCAGGGGTGTTGGTGGTCGCGGGGGTGTCGGCATGAGCTCGGTCCTGCGAACTCAGGGCGACCCATCGCGTTCGGGTCGGCGAGTCGGATGGCGCCGCACGGTCCTGCTCGTCGCTGTTGTGGGCATGTTCGTCCTGGCCGGCGGCGCGGCGGCGCTCGCTCAGGTGCCCGACCCTGGGGTGCCGGTGGCACCGAACCTGAACACGGTCCTGAACAACATCCGCAACTGGATCATGGGGATTCTGGCGCTGCTGGCGACAGTGTTCCTCTCGATCGGCGGCGTGCGCTACCTGATCGCCAACGGGGAGCCGAGCGAGGTCGGTAAGGCCAAGGACTCGTTCCGCAACGCTGGCTGGGGCTATGGGTTGGCCGCGCTCGCGCCGGTCGTCGTCGAGGTCCTCAAGCAGATCGTCGGGGGCTAGGCCGTGACCGCCGCCGTCTCCTGCCGCCGCGTCCTGCCGTCCGGCACGCCGAGCTCGTCGCCTGCCCAGACGCACCGCCCGCCGGGCTTGTCTCGGCGCCGCGACCGCGGGCTGCTGATGGCCGGGACGGCGGCGTTCACGCTGCTGCTGGTTGTCGTGCTTCCCGCGGTGGCCTCCGCTGCTCCCGCGCCACCGGTCCCTGCGACCGCGCCGTCCACCGACACGCCCACCCCCACTGGTCCGACCCCGAATCCGCAGCCGGGACCGTCCCCAGTACCGCCGGGACAGGAAGCGCCGGTGACACCGGCTCCCTCCGGCAGGGACGCCACACCCGCGCCCGACACCCCGGACACTCCGCCCGACGACGCCAGTACCGGCGCTCCCGCCGAGCCGTGCCCGGCCGACGACCCGGACTGTGCCACCACCCCGGAGGTCCCGCCGCCCCCGACACCGCAGACGACGCCGGAGGCGCCGGACACCGGCGGTGATGGCGGCGGGATCGTCGGGTGGATCACCGACGCGATCAACGACGCTATTACCGCGTTTTTCCGCACGTTGGTGACTGCCGCGCTGAACCCGCTGCTGGACCTGCTCGGCCGCACGTTGTTGACGACGCCGGAACCGTCGCAGCTTCCCGCGATTGGGGAATTGTGGTCGACGTCGTGGGCGATCAGCGCTACCGCCTACGGCACGCTGATCATGTTCGGTGGGATCACGGTCATGGCGCTGGGCACGGTCCAGTCCCGTATCTCGATCAAAGAAGTCCTGCCGCGTATCCCGATCGGTTTCCTCGCCGCCGGGCTGTCGCAGTTCCTGGCGACGAAGGCCATCCAGATCGCGAACGTGCTACCCGGCGCGATCCTGAGCGAGGGGCTGAACCCGGACACCGCCGCCGGGCAGCTGAAAACCATCATCCTCGGGGCGATCGTGCCGACACCCGGTGGATATGGCAGGAGCATCTTCGTCATCTTCCTCGGCCTGTTCCTCGCCGGATCGGTCGTGGCGCTGCTGTGTACCTATATCGCCCGGGTCGTCATCGAGGTGGCGCTCATCGGCGCGGCACCCCTGGCGTTGGCGGGGCACGGCCATCCGCTGACCGAGAAGGTGGCGTTCTGGTGGTGGCGGGCGTTCTTCGGCTGCCTGGGTATCCAGATCGCCCAGTCGTTTGTCCTGATCGCCTCGTTCAAGGTGTTCTTCACCCCGGGCGGGTTCACCATCTTCGGGCCGACGCCGGACGGAGTCGTGAACCTGCTGGCCGCGATCACCCTGATCTACTTCCTGTTCAAGATTCCGTTCTGGTTGATGCCGAGGATCGGCCACGGTGGTGGCGGCATTCTTGGCCGGGTCGTGCGCGCCTACGTCATGGGCCGGGCGTTGGGATTCCTCGGTGGCCGGTTCGGACGCGGCGCCGGGCGCGCGGGCGGACGGACCGGCCGAGGCCGCGGCGGACGCGGCCGGGGTCGGGGCGGGCGCGGAAGGGGCCGGCCAGGCGGAGGCCCGGGAAACGGACCGTCCGACCCCTACCACCATGTCGAGGCCGACGCCGACGGGCAGCTGCTCCTCCCGCTGACGAGGGTGCCCCGGGTCCGCCGCCCGGGACCGGCCCGGGGTGCGCCCCGTCCGCCTCGGCCGGCGAGCCCGGGGGGCCGGTCCCGGCCGCGGCACCGCCAGCTGACCATCCCGTTCGGCCAGGCCGTCGCCCCGGGCGGGCGGTACCTGCCCCGTGAGGGCGGTGCGTGGGTGGACCGCGACGGTCAGCTGCTGCTGCCGTTCGAGGTCGAACAGCCCCGCTCCCCGGCCGCAGCCCCTGGGCCTGTCCGGCGTCCGGCCGCGACGCCGGCGCGGGCTGGTGCGGGCCGGGCTGGTCCCGGCCGGCCGGCCCCGGCTCGGCCCCCGCGGACGAGGTCCCGACAGCCGGAGCTGCCGTTCGACCCCTACCGGGGCATCCGCCCGGACCGCACCGGCCAGTACGCCCTCCCCTTGGAGGGCCTGCACCGCACCCCACGCCCCGCCCGGCCAGCCCCTGCTCCACCGGCGTCACGCCCGAGTTCCCCGGCGCGGCCGGTCCCACCGCGCTACCGGCAGCAGCTGCTGCCGAACATGCCCCGCCGCCCCCGCCCACCCCGCAACGGAAGTGATCAGCCGCGATGACACACCCCGTAAGAATTCCCGCCGATGTTGATCGCGAGGACAGGGTCGTGGCGAACCTGACCGCCCGCCAGGTCCTGATCCTCACCCTCACCGGCATCGTGCTCTACCTGTCCTGGGCCGCGACCCGGACCCTGCTGCCGCTGCCCGTGTTCGCGCTGCTCACGGTGCCGGTCGCCGTGGGCGCCGGTGTTCTCGTCCTCGGCCAGCGTGACGGGCTGTCGCTGGATCGGCTGCTGGTCGCCGCTGTCCGCCAGCGCACCAGCCCGCGGCAGCGGATCAACGCCCCCGAAGGGGTGATCCCGCCGCCGTCGTGGCTGGCCGCCCGCGCCACCAGCGGCCCCGGTGACCGCCGGCCAGCCGCGGGCGAAGCGCGCGCGGCGCCGCTGCGGCTACCGGCCCGCACCGTCACGGGCCAGGCCGGAATCGGCGTCGTCGACCTCGGGCCAGACGGGCTGGCCGTGGTCGCGGTCGCCTCCACGATCAACTTCGCGCTGCGCACGCCCGGTGAGCAGGACGGGCTGGTCGCGGTGTTCGCCCGCTACCTGCACTCCCTCACCGCTCCCGTGCAGATCCTTGTGCGGGCCATGCCCGCCGACCTGTCCGCCCAGATCCAGCAGCTCGACGATGCCGCCGGCCAGCTGCCCCATCCGGCACTCGCGCACGCGGCCCGCGAACACGCCACCTACCTGTCCCAGCTCGCTGTCGAGATGCAGCTGCTCACCCGCCAGGTCCTGCTGGTCCTGCGTGAACCGCTGGTCGCCGCCGGACCCGTCGACGGGCTCGGCGGTGCCTCCCCGCTGGCCGCGCTGTCGGGTCGGCGGGCAGCGGCCCGCGACGCCCGCCGCGCCGGAGCGGCCATCAGACGGGCCGCGCACACCCGGCTGGCCCGCCGCCTCGCGGAGGCCACCGACCTGCTGGCCCCGGCCGGGATCGTGGTCACGCCGCTGGACGCCGGCACGGCGACCAGCGTGCTGGCCGCCGCCTGCAACCCTGCGGGCCTGGTGCCGCCGTCCGCGCTCGCCGCGCCCGACGAGGTGATCACCGGCGACCTCCCCGAGGGCTACCCGGCCTACCAGCCCGACCCCGATGCCGGCGGCTTCCTGCCCGACGACGACGGGTTCGACGACCCGGAGGACAGGGCGGCGGGCGGCTACGGCGACCGGTTCGACGACACCGAGAGGGACGGCCCGCTCGACACCGACGACCCCGACTTCTGGGACCCGCCCGCCGAGCACGCCGACAGCCGCTCCCGCCGGCCCGCACGACCCACGCGACGGAGGGGATACACCCGATGAGCAGACGAACCCGACGCAGAGCCTCCTCGCAGGCCCCGAGCCCGTCCACCCAGCCGGTCGACACCGCAGCGGCGGCGTTCGTCCCGGACGCGCTGTCGGTCGCGCCTCGCCACCTGGACGTGGGTGGGGACTTCCTCGCGACGATGGCGATCACCGGCTATCCCCGTGAGGTCCACGCGGGCTGGCTCGCCCCGCTGCTGACCTACCCGGGGCGGGTGGACGTCGCGGTGCATGTTGAGCCGATCGACCCGGTCACCGCGGCGAACCGGCTGCGCCGCCAGCTGTCCAAGCTGGAGTCCGGCCGCCAGCTCGGCGATGAGAAGGGCCGGCTGATCGACCCGCAGGTCGAGGCGGCGACCGAGGACGCCTACGACCTGTCCGCCCGCGTCGCCCGCGGCGAAGGGAAGCTGTTCCGCCTCGGCCTATACCTCACCGTCCACGCGAGCAGCGAAAGCGAGTTGGCCGACGAGGTCGCCGCGGTACGGGCGCTGGCCGCGAGTCTGCTGCTGGACGCCAAACCGGTCAGCTACCGCTCCCTGCAAGGCTGGGTCAGCACCCTTCCCCTGGGCTTGGACCAGGTGCGGATGCGGCGCACCTTCGACACGGCGGCGTTGAGCGCGGCGTTCCCGTTCACCTCCCCCGACCTGCCGCCCGCCGATCCGACCTCGCTGGCCCCGACCGGGGTGCTCTACGGGCTCAACGTCGCCAGCAACGGACTGGTGCACTGGGACCGGTTCGGCGACGTCGACAACCACAACACGGTTGTCCTCGGCCGCAGCGGCGCCGGCAAGTCCTACCTGGTCAAGCTCGAACTCCTGCGCTCGCTGTACCGAGGTATCGAGGTCCACGTCGTCGACCCGGAAGATGAATACGCCCGCCTCGCCGCCGCGGTCGGCGGGACATACCTGCACCTCGGCGCCGACAACGTGCGGATCAACCCGTTCGACCTGCCGATCCAGATCACCCCCGACGGCCGGCGGACCGCGCCACGTGACGCGCTGGTGCGGCGCAGCCTGTTCCTACACACCGTCATCTCTATCCTGGTCGGCCAACTGAGCGCGCCCGAACGGGCCGCCCTCGACGCGGCGATCACTGCCACCTACCAGGCGGCCGGAATCAGCTCCGACCCGCGCAGCTGGAGCCGGCCGGCACCCCTGTTGACCGACCTGGCCGCGACCCTGGCCGGCTCCACCGACCCGGCGGCGGGGGCACTCGCCGCCGGCCTGCACCCGTTCACCGCCGGGGCCTTCTCCGGCCTGTTCGACGGGCCGAGCACCGACCGCGGCGACGGCCACCTGGTCGTCTACTCGCTGCGCGACCTGCCCGACGAGCTCAAGGCCATCGGCACGCTGCTCGTTCTCGACGCGGTGTGGCGGCGGGTGTCCAACCCCGCCGACCGCCGGCCCCGCCTGGTCGTGGTCGACGAGGCGTGGCTCCTGATGCGCCAGCCCGCCGGTGCGGACTTCCTGTTCCGCATGGCGAAGTCGTCCCGCAAGTACTGGGCAGGGCTGACCGTAGCGACCCAGGACACCGCGGACGTGCTCGCGAGCGATCTCGGCAAGGCGATCGTCACCAACGCCGCCACCCAGATCCTGCTGCGCCAGGCACCGCAGGCCATCGACGAGATCACCGCCGTGTTCGACCTGTCCCAGGGCGAACGGCAGTTCCTGCTCTCCGCCGACCGCGGACAAGGACTGCTCGCAGCGGGCGCACAGCGGGTCGCCTTCCAGGCCCTCGCTTCGGAGGCCGAACACGCCCTGATCACGACGAACCCAGCCGAACTAGCCGCCGACGTCCACGACGGGAACGACGACGGCTTCTTCGATCTCGCCGCATCCGATGACCCGGCCGATCCCGACGGCCAGATCTACCTCGACCCCGCCTAACCGCCGTAGCCGTATGGAGATCGTAACCATGGATCTGCTCGCCGCGGCGGCTACCACGCCGTCGTCGCCGCTTGCCACCTACCTGACCGACCCCTGGGGCTTTCTGCACCAGCTGCTGGGCCATCTGCGGGCATGGGCGACGGCCTGGGGACCCCTCGCCGGACCTCTGCTCGCCCTCACCGCCACCGGGTTGATCACTCTGCGTCGGCGGATGCGCCGCCGCTACCAGCAGCGACTGATCGCCGGCGCCCGCCTGGTGACCGTGCTGGCCCCACCCAGTGTCGACCCGGCCGGCGCGGGCGCGCTGTGGGCGAACCTGCTCGGTCTGCTACGTCCATCCTGGCGACGGCTGGTCGGCCAGCCGCACCTGGTGTGGGAGTACCTGTTCGACGCCGACGGCGTCCGCATCCAGATCTGGGTCCCCGGCGTCGTCCCGGAGGGCTTCGTGGAACGGGCCGTCGAGGCTGCCTGGCCTGGGGCCCATACCCGATCCGGCCCCGCGCGAGCGCCGGTGCCCGTCGTAGCCCGGCCCGGCCGGCGGCTGCTGGCCGCCGGCGGGGAACTGCGCCTTGCCCGGCCCGAAGCACTACCGATCCGCACGGATCACGATGTCGATCCGGTTCGTGCTCTGCTCGGCGCGCCCGGCGGGCTGGCCCGCACCCAGCGGGCGGTCGTGCAGATCCTGGCCCGCCCCGTCACCGGCCGCCGCGTCGCCAAAGCCCGCCGGTCGTCCCGCCGCGTGCGTGCTGGCGGCTCGGCCACCCTGCTCAGCGGGCTACTCGACCTGCTCACCCCCCACACGGGCCGGACCCGCCGCACCCGGCGAACCCCCACACCGATAAAGGTCGATCATCAGACCTCGCTCGCGCTCTCGGCGGAGGACCGTGCGATCGTCACGAAAGGCCGTGGCGCCCAGTTCGAGGTCCGCGTCCGCTACGCCGTCGTCGCCGTCCTCGACGACACCACCAGTGAGGACACCGCCGCCCGGGTCAGCGGGCAGCTACGCGGCCGGGCGCACGCGATCGCCTCCGCGTTCGCCGCCTACGGCGAGCACAACTACTACAAACGCGCCCGGCTCCGCCGCCCGTTGCCCGTCCTCGCCACACGGCAACTCGGCCACGGGGACCTGCTCTCCGTCCCCGAGGTCGGCGCGCTGGCCCACCTGCCGGTCGACGAGGCCACCCCCGGCCTGCAACGCGCCGGCGCGAAAGCCGTCGCCCCACCGCCCGGCGTCGCCGGTCCGGGCGCGAACGTCCGCCCGCTCGGCCGTTCCGACGGCGGGCACACACGGCCCGTCGGTCTGCGGGTCCCCGACGCCCGCCACCACCTGCACATCCTCGGCGCCACCGGCTCCGGCAAATCTGAACTCCTCGCCCGCATGACCCTGGACGACGTCGCCGCCCGCCGGGGCGTGGTCAACGTCGACCCGAAGGGCGACCAGGTCATCGACATCCTCGCCCGCTACCCGCTGGATGCCCTCGACCGCCTCGTCCTGTTCGACGCCGACTCGTCAGGCCGGCCGCCGTGCCTCAACCCGCTGGACCAGCCCGACCGGACCCGCGCCGTCGACAACCTGGTCTCCATCTTCTCCCGCGTCTACCACGAGTCCTGGGGCCCACGGACCGACGACATCTTCCGCGCCGGCCTGCTCA
>NZ_LFCW01000011.1:0-405775 GCF_001306465.1 Frankia sp. R43
GGTCCTCAAGAACTGGCACATATTCGACCGTTTCCGCGGCTGCCCACGCCGCGTCGGCATCTTCGCCCAGGCCGTCCTCGTCCTCTCCAGTGAGGGCCTTTAGGAAAATCGACTTTGAAAAGGCTCAAACTACATAAAAGACCCTTGGGCTGGTGACGGGTGGTTCGGCTCGCCCGACCCAGTCCAGTGTCGGGCGACACCGACGCGTCGCCGAGCTGCTACCACCTCCGATCATGTTCCTTGGGTTCTGGCTGCCGCTGCCGGAGGCGGTGGCGATGGCGGTGCCTTTGGGGCCGGGTCCCGCCGCAGACAGACGCTGGGCAGGACATGTCAGTCCCGAACTGTCTGTCGCCTCCGGTCGAGCAGGGGCCGAGAGGTCCGATCAACGGTGGGTGTGTGTGCGTCAGCCCGGAGGTGCTCGACGCGCGGCACTACCGATGGGGCTTGGCGCGCACGGCGGTGCGACAGCCTCGGCGAGATCCCAGTCGTGGGAGTTTTGAGGTGGCAACGGGTGTGGCAACGCGGGTGAACCGGCGCGTACGTCAGCGACCTTCGGAGAAGGTAGTCGACGCGGACATTGGCGTGCCATGGACCCGGGACGTCGGACCGCGGACCGCGCCCGGCCCCGTACGGTCACCCGGCAGCAGCAGCAACTGGTGTGTCGGTTGTGGACGTACGACGGCGCGAGCGCGCGGTTCCGCCGGTAGACGGCCTGTTCGTGTGATGGGGGATGGCGATTGCGGGGCCGGGGATGGTGGGGTGGTGGTTCGGGTTGTGCCCGGTTCTGTCCACGCGATCGACCTTCCTCTGTTCGGCGGTCTTTGACCACCTTCCCGGGCTCCCGCGCCATGCTGGCCCAGGGGGGCTACCCCCTGGAACCCCCGCCTCAGGGGGCTTCGCCCCCCGACCCCCCGGCCGCTGCGCTTCGCGCGAGCGGCTTTTCTTCTTTCATGTGCGGGCAGAGGCCGCCGGCAGCGCCAGTGGCCTCGTTGGTCTCAAATCTGGGCTCAGTTGCTCTTTGCTACCTTGCTACGGTCAGGGCCAAGTGCCGGCCGTGCCGTCGTGTCCCTCGTCGTCCGGGCTTGGCGTGTGCCGGAGCAGATCACCGACCAGATCGGCGATGCCGGTCCGGACCTCGCTGTGCACGGGCTGCTACCGGGTAGCCGTGCTCGCCTGCGACTTCGGCGGGCATCGTGGAGCCGCGCTCGGCGCACGCCGGCCTCGGTGCAGGCTGCGCCATTCGCCTTAGTCGGTCGCGTCGAAGGCGAACGGCTCGCGGCTTGGTGATGGCCGGAGGGTTCTTCACGATCCAGCGACGCCGCTCGGCCTCGTTCAGAGCGGTCCGCGAGGTTCGGTGAATCTGGTGGATCGTTGCGGGCTTCAGGTTGTTCATGGGTTAGTCCTCAGGGAAGCATGACCTGCGCACCAACTACCTGGGCACACTGCGGATCACCCGAGCGTTCGTGCCGGCGTTGAAGGCCAACGGCGGTGGGGCGATTGTCAAACTGCTCACCTGATCGGCGCTGGCACCGGTTGGCCCGATGGCCGGCTACAGCGCCTCCAAGGCCGCCGTGCACTCCATGACCCAGGCCCTGCGGGCCGAGCTGCGCGGTACGGGCATCACGGTTGTGGGGGCGTACCCCGGTGGCATCGGCACTGACATGCTCGCCGGGGTCGATGCCGACAGGGCCGCGCCCGAGGTCGTCGCCGCGCGCATCCTCGACGGCGTCGCCGACGGTGACAGCGTCGTGTGGCCCGACGACGCCTCGGCCGGCGCCGGTTCGGTGTACCTGGCCGACCCGGTCCGGCTGGAGGAGATGCTGGCTGGTTGACCTGGGCGCCGCCCTCGGAAGAGGGCGCAAACGCCACGGGGACCGCCCGGCTCGGCCTGGCCGGGCGGTTCAGCCAGCCGCTTCGGAGGCGCGGTGGCGGACGCGGAACGACGCGCTCTTGGCGCGGTTCCCGCACGCGGCCATGTCGCACCAGCGCCGCGAGGTGTTGCGGGAACCGTCAACGAAGACCCATCGGCAGTCCGCCCCCCGGCAGGCCTTGAGCCGGGGCCAGCCGGGTCGCGCCGTGGCACGCAGAAGGGCCGTGACGGTGGCCGCGCAGACGTCGCGAACGAGCCCGTCGGGGCCGACCGCAAGCAGGGACGGGCTACCACGCAGATCCGGACGCAGGGTGAGCCGGTCGAGCCCGGCAGGGTCGACCCGGATGTCGACGCCATTGTTACGCAGGGCGAGGCCGCGGACCACGGCGCGCAGAGCGCGAAGCGTCGTCAGGTCCTCAGGGGTGTCGGGCCGCACGGATCCCAGGTCGGCTGGCGCGTCCAGGGCTGCCCACCAGGCCCGCATCGCGGGCGGATCGGCGAGTTCGTCGTGCTCGCCGTGCCCGGTGTTGGCCACCGCTACCAGGAGCTCTTCGTCTGAAAGGCCTGGCCACCCCGGCTCCTGCATCACCTAACCACCGTACGAGATTAATCGGTTGACCATCTGGATAACCAGTGTGACCGTTACAGCGGTTACATCACCGGTGGGGTGGTGTCAGGACGGGAGGCTTCGGTGGCACCGCACGGCGGCACCACGACCGGCATCCAGGCCCGAGCCGGCGAGTTGTCGATCATCGTCGCCGCCGCCGTCGACGGGGTGGGCACCACCGTCTCGGTGGCCGCCCTGCAGGCCGTGCGCCCGGCCGACCTGCTGGCGGTCGAACTCGGCGGTGCCGCCGCGGTACTGCTCGGGACGGCGGCGGCGACCGGGCGGCTGCACCGGCGCGGAGCGGGGCGGCACCTGCTGCTCGGCGCGCCGGTGCCTGGCCTGGCGTTTCTGCTGGGCGACCTGGGGCTGGCCCGCACCAGCGCCTCGAACGGCAGCCCTGCTTCTGGCGGCCGAACCCCTGCTGTCGGTGCTGCTGGCTGTCGCCGTCCTGAGGGAACGACTGCCCGGCCGGGGGGTAGTCGCGCTCGTCGTCGGCCTCGCGGGCGGCGCGCTCGTGGCGTTGGAGCCTGGCGTCGACCGACCGGGCGGGAACATGACGGCCGGCAATCTCCTCGTCCTCGGCGCGGTCGTCGCGGCGGCGGTGTTCCTCGTCGCCACCCGCCGTTACGGCGATGTCGGTGACGGCGTCAACGCCAGCGCCTGGCAGACGACCGGCGGAACGTTGAGCGCGGCACCGTTTGCCGCCGTCGCCTGGACCGAGGGAGGCAGCCGGCTGGGTACTGCCGGCATCACAGCCTGGGCCGCGTGTGCCGCCGTCGCGCTCTGCGGCGTAGTGGCCGGGGTCGCGTTCAACCGGGGCATCGGCCGGGTGCCCGCCGCCCGTGCCGGTCAGCTGCTGAATCTGACACCGGTGGTCGGCACGGCCACGTCCGTCGCCTTCCTCGGAGAGCGCCCGACGGCGCTGCAGTGGGCAGGAGGCACAGCCATCCTCGTCGGTCTGGCAATGCTCCTGCTCAGGGGCTCGGCGTATGCCCGGCAACATCCGCTCGACGACCTGACCGGTCGCACCACCGGTGAACCCCCGGCCATGGTCGAGGTCCACTCCGGTTCGCGTGGACGTCACGAAAAGGAGCCGTGATCATGTTTCCCTGCGGCCTGGGCGTCATGCCGCCGCTGGCGTACCCGGTCGTGCTCGCTTCTCCAACCGCCGGCGAACCGCAGGCCTCAGCTCTGGGAGTCCCCATGCCACACCGTCCTGACGGGCAGCCGCTGTTCTGCGCCGTCGCCCTCGCCGAGCGCATCGAGCGGGCCGAAGCCCAACTCATCACTGAAAGCAGCGAGGCAGCCCGCCGCCGTCGACCGGGTGCCACCGGGTTCGCCACGCCCCTTGCCGGCGGCGTGGCGAGCTTCGCCGACGAGGGCTCACCGCTGAACAAGATTGTCGGACTCGGCTTCGCCGGAGCGCCCGAGGCAGCCGACCTCGACGAGGTCGAGCGGGCGTTCGCGGCCTGTGGCTCCCCGGTCCAGGTCGAACTGGCCCATCTCGCCGACCCGGCGGTCGGCGAGCTGCTGACCGGTCGCGGTTACCGGCTGATGTCATTCGAGAACGTGCTCGGCCGTGTCCTGGAAGGCTGCCCGGACCAGACGAGGCCACCAGGCGTCGAGGTCCGGCCGAGCGGCGACGACGAGTTCGAGCTGTGGCTCGACGTCGCCTTCGACGGCTTCGCCCACCCCGACACGCAGGGGGTGCCCTCGCACGAGGACTTCCCGCGCGAGGTGCTCGCGGACGCCGTGCGCGACATGGCGGCATCCGGTGTCCGACGCTACCTCGCTTTGTGCGACGGATCTGTCGCCGGTGGTGCCAGCATGCGTACGGCTGACGGCGTCGCGCAGCTCACCGGCGCGGCGACGGCGCCCGCGCACCGGCGCCGCGGTGTGCAGTCGGCGCTGCTGGCCGCCCGGCTCGCCGACGCGGTCACCGCCGGCTGCGACATCGCGGTCGTCACCACCCAGCCCGGCTCCACATCCCAGCAGAACGCGCAGCGCCAGGGATTCGACCTGCTCTACACCCGGGCCGTGCTCGTGAAACACGCCTGAACGGCCCACTGCCGGAAAGGCGAGTTCGCCGATGAGCGGGGAGACGGCCGGGCGTCGCCGAGCACGCCGACGACGCTGTCAGACCGGCGGTTACCGCCTCCGTCGCCGGCTGGGGCGGGGCGGCACGGGAGTCGGACGCGTCTAGATTCCCGGACTCGGCAGGGTTGGGGCTGCGGACCGCAGCCCCAACCCTGGGGTCAGCCGCCGGCGGCGGCCGGGATTCTGGGCGGCGCCGTATGCCTGCGTCGCCGTGTGTTTCCACTGGTAGGCGGCCTGCTTGTGCGATCGGGGACGGTGATCGTGGGGCCGGGGATGGTGGGGTGGAGGTTCGGGTTGTGCCCGGTTCTGTCCACTCTCCCCGTCTGACCAGCGCAAACGTCGACAGGCCGGTTAAACCGTCCGTCGCACAGCGCTGGAACAGAGGAAAACTTTCGATGACGGCTTCCCGGCCCCGGCAACCCAAGACCTTGATCGCTGGCCCGTTCCAGCCCGTGATCAACTCCTTCCGGCTCCACCTGAGCGCCGAAGGCAAGTCCCCCAAGATGATCCGCACGTACGTCGAAGCAGCGCAATGGTTCGCCGCCGCGCACCTGCTCGCGCACACCAAGCAACGACGACTGGACGGACGTCACCGCGGACAACGTCCGCGCGTGGCTGGTCTACCTCCTTGATCAGTACTCGGACAGCTACGCCAACAACCAGTACCGGGCCCTGCAGTAGTTTTCAATTGGCATGCGGACGAAGACAAGGTCGACAACCCGATGGGCCGGCTCAAGCCGCCCAAGGTCGCTGCCGGCGGGGCGAACATGATCGCATGGGATCGTCCTGGGCTGTGACCTCCGTGGGATCTCGCCGGCATCTGGGGGTCGTTCGGGTCGCGACCTGCGCGGAGCGCCGTATGCTGGTCTCGGTTCGTAGCGTGGCGGAGACACCAGCGAGGAGGTCTCGTCTATGGGCGCTCCAGAGATCGGCCATCCGCTGTACCCGCCGCTGCGCCCCACGGTCAGCGTCGAGGAGCTCTTGGCCGCGAGAGGCACCCAACCGATCCGGTCCCTCGACGACTTGGCCGCCGACACCTTCGATTCTGACGAGGAGCTCGACGAGTTCCTCGCGTTCACCTATGCCGAGCGTCGTCGCGACGTTGCCTGAGTCGTCGCCGTGCAGTCTGTCGTCCTTGACACCGACATCGTCTCCCTGAGCCACAAGCGCAGGTTCGGCGGACCCGTGGCAACTCGCCTGATCGGCCGCCGGCCACTGATCACGTTCGTGACCTTTGGTGAGCTCACCAAGTGGACAGACCTGTGAGACTGGGGCAGTCGCCGACGTCAGGAACTCGCAGACTGGCTTTCAGGAATCCCTGTACTGCCTGGCGACGAAGCAGTTGCCGCTACCTGGGGCATACTCTCCGCGGCCGCCACCCGGGCCGGACAGCCCCGGCCGGTCAACGACATGTGGATCGCTGCCTGCTGCCTTACCCACAATCTGCCGCTCGCCACCTTGAACCTGAAGGACTACATGTACTTCAGGGATCATCACGGTCTACGGATTCTCGGCGAGGAGTAACCGCTGTTCCCGACTTGGACAGTGGTGTGCGGGGCCGGACCGCGCCCGGCACCCGGCCGTACTGATCTCCGGCAGTCGTGGCCGATGGATCGGTGGCAGACGTATGGCGGCGTGGCAGTGTGTTTCTGCTGGTCGGCGGTCTGTTTATGCGATCGGGGATGGAGATCGCGGGGCCGGGGATCACGGGGTGGCGGTTGGGGTTGTGCCCGGTTCTGTCCACCATCAGTACTAGGTAAAGTAAAGCCCGCCAAGGATCTTGGCGGGCTTTGTGGTCTCGATCCTGGTCTCGTTTGGGCTTGTTACCCGCCGGCACCAGCGCTCAGGTTGGCCCTGCCATCGTGCCGACGGGACGCTCTCGCTGCACTGCCTGCCAGAAACCGCCCGTCGACCTGATCGGCGACGCGATGAGAGTCTCGGATTCGGGTGAGAGCATCGGTGGGGCAGGTGCTGGAATCTCCTGGGGTGCCGGTCGGGCAGGCAAAGGTCGTTCAGCCGATAACGAGCCGTTCCCCTCCGAAGTCCGCGATGATCTCCAGCTGCCCGCCGAGTGCTTTGACGTAGGCGGCGAGGGTGCGTAGCTCGCTGGCGTCGATGTTGGCCCGCTCGATGGCGGAGACGCGCTCCTGCCGGACATGCATGCGGTCGGCGACTTCTGCCTGGGTGAGGCCCAGGCTTCGACGCATCTCGGCGAGCCGATGTGCGCGGTTCTCCGCCACGAGCCGCCCGGCCCCTGCTTCGACCTCGCGGCGGTCGTGCTCGGAATCAGCTTTGACGGGCGGGTCATCTTCGGCGCCGGTACCCAGGTCGGCACCCGCGTCCAGGCGCTCGCGGACGCGGGTGTCTCGCCCGAGAAACCGGTGCTCTATTTTGGTGATCTTGATGCCGGAGGGCTCAGAGCCGCCCGGCTCGCGGCCAGTGTGGCTCAGTCCGCCGGATGGCCGGCCGTTATGCCGTGCCGCGAGCTCTACGAGCTCGCCCTGGCCTCCGAACACCGGCTCACGCAGCCACCGGTGTCGGCCGAGCTAGCCGGGTGGTCGGAACAGTGGTTTGGTGGTCATCTTGGCGAGCGGGTGCGCACCGCCCTGGTGAGCGGCCTCACCGTTCGGCAGGAGGCTGTCGGGCTGGAGCAGCTGTCCGGCCGTTCTTCGGCGGTGGACGTTGGCTGGTCGTGGAGAACTGGTCCACCTTCGAATCACTGTGCTCGGTCGCCGCGATGTCGGTCGGCTCGCCGCGGTGCCGGCACCGCGGCGACGCCCGTACTGAGCGGCGCCCGTGCTCAGGACGAGGAGAGGGCCTCCGCTGGAGTGACCCGGCTGGCCCGCACCGCCGGGTAGAGCCCGGCCAGGACGCCGATGACCAGGGTGGCGGTGAAGCCGCCGACCGTCGCCCATCCGGGCACGACCGGCGGCCATCCCCGGGTGATGGCGTAGATGCCGGTCACGACGACACCCAGCGCCACACCACCGCCCCCGCCGAGGCCGGACAGCAGCAGCGATTCGCTCAGGAACTGCGCCCGCACATGCCCCCGGGTGGCACCCAGCGACCGGCGCAGGCCGATCTCGGCGCGCCGTTCCAGGACGGAGATGACCATCGTGTTGGCGACCCCCACGCCGCCGACGAGCAGCGCCACTGCGCCGAGGCCGAGGAGCAGCGCGGTGAGGGTGTCGTCGGTGGCCTCCTTGGCCTTCAGCGCGTCGGAGGGGCGTGAGACGGCCACCTCCTCGGGGTTCGCCGGGTTGGCCGTCCGCCCCAGCACTGATCGGGTGGCTGCGATCTCGCTTTCCACCGTCCGGACGTAGACCGTGGTCGGATGGCCGTCGAAGCCGGCGTAGGTCTTCGCCGCCGTCCAGCCGATGAGGGCGGCGCTGTCGAGTTCCGGCGCGAGGGGCACCGGCGCGAGGACTCCGACGACGGCGTACCACTGCCGGCCGAGCCACACCCGGGTGCCCGGGCCGTTCAGGTCCAGCCGCTGGGCCGCCTGGGCGCCGAGGACGACGGCGGGGTAGGTCGCCGTCGCCGGGGTCAGCCACGAGCCGGCGCTCAGCTCGGCGTGCACGGTGCCCGGCAGGTCACGATCGACGGCGAGGACTTCGATGCTGCCGGTTTCTCCCGGTGGGATGTGGTCGTTGCGGTAGATGTACGCGGGGACCTTCCCGGTGGCGGCGGCCGTCTCGACCGGCCCGATCCGGTCGATCATCTGTACGGCCTCGGCCGGCAGTTTCGTGCTCTCACCGAAGACCGTGTTGCCCGGCGCGACGGTGAGCAGATTCGTGCCCAGCCGGCTGAGCGTCTGGTCGAGTTCCGCGTGGCTGGATGCCGAGATGCCGACGACCGCGAGCATCGCCCCGATGCCGATCGCGATTCCGAGGGCTGACAGCGAGACGCGCAGCGGCCGTGAACGCAGCCCGACCGCGCCGAGCCGGGCGATGTCGGCCGGGCTGAGGCGCCCGACGCGGGGCGCGCTCACGGCATTCCCGCAGCATTCGTCGCAGCGGCTGCACCGGCCGTCCCGGCTGCATCGGCGGTGACGGCCGAATCGTGGACGATGCGGCCGTCACGAAGTTCGATGCGGCGCGGCAGCCGCGCCGCGATCTGCTGGTCATGTGTGATGACGAGGACGGTGGTGCCCGCCGCGTTCAGCTCGACGAGCAGTTCCAGAACCGATTCACCGGAGACGCTGTCGAGGTTGCCGGTGGGCTCGTCGGCCAGGAGCAGCACGGGCTCCCCGACGACGGCTCGGGCGATCGCTACCCGCTGGCGCTCACCGCCGGACAGCGCGTTGGGTAGATGGCCGGTGCGGTGGCCCAGCCCGACCCGGTCCAGCGCGGACCGCGCCCGGCGCAGCCGGTCACGCAGATGCACGCCCGAATACAGCAGACCGTCGGCCACGATCTCCACCGCCGGCACCCCGGGCGGCAGGTGGAACTGCTGGAAGACGAAGCCGATCGCGGTGGCGCGCAGGGCGGACAGCGCCCGATCGGACAAGGCGGCGACCTCATGCCCGTCGATGCGCACGCTGCCGGCCGTCGGCCGGTCCAGCGTGCCCAGCACATGCAGCATCGTGGACTTGCCCGAGCCCGACGGGCCGACGATCCCGGCCAGTTCGCCGCGCCGGACGACGAGGTTGACGCCGCTCAGCGCCGTCACACCGCCGGGATAGACCTTCGAGACGTCCGTCAGTTCCACCGCGGGGGTCACGGCCGGGGTCGCGGCACGGGCCGCCGCGCGGGTCACTGCGGCAGCTCCACGGTGAGCCCGACGCGGAGATCCGGTCCGGAGACCTCGACCCGCCCCTCGGCGAACATGCCCACCTGCGCGGCGACGACCCGGGTGGAATCGCCTTCCACGAGCTCCAGGCCGTAACCCCCCTCGGCGAGGGCCAGGAGGGCCGCGACGGGGACGGTGAGCGCACCCTTCTTCTCGCGGACCACGTGCCGGATGGTCACGGCGCCGTCGACGCCGTTCAGGGCCTGTTGGTCCTGCACCGCGACGGTCAGGTGGACCTTGGAGTCGCCGCCTTCCGAACCGGTGGACGAGGACGGCTGCGCGGCGGAGGAGACCGTGCCCGCGGCGGTCTTCCCCGCGGGGAGGGTGACCGTCACCGGGGCGCCGGGTACCGCCCAGGCGGCCTCGGACTCGTCGACGGACGCGGTCACCACCTTGGTCGTCGTGGTCGCGGACAGCACGTCGGCCGGAGCGGCGGCACCGACGCCCACCAGCCGCTCGGACACGCGCAGGCGGTCCGCCGCATAGATCACCTGCCCGGGCTCGACCGTCCCGGTGTCGGGCAGCCCGAGATCGCGCTGCCAGCGTTTCACGGCGGTCCCGGTGGAGGCGGTGAACTCCTGGTCCGCGGTGAAACCCTGATAGCCCAGGGCCTGGAGGTTCTGTTCGAACTGGGCGACGTCGTTGCCCTTGACCCCCACGTTCAGCGACCGGTACATGGGCAGCTGCCCGTAGAGCAGCACGACCGGAAGGTCGTTCACCCTCAGCAAAGCCTGTCCGCGCTCAACGGTGGACCCTTCGTCGGGTAGCCAGGTGACGGTTCCGTCCGCCTTGCTCGCCACCTTCAGGCCCGCGCCGTACCCGGTGCTGCCGTCCACGGTGACGTAGTCGACGAGGGTGCCCAGCTTGATCGTGGTGGTGGTGCTCCGGTCGGGCGCCGTCCGCGCGCTGGTCCCGCCGCCCCGCCAGCCGAAGCCGACCGAGGCCGCGACGGCCAGGACGATCAGCGCAGCGGCGGCGGTGATGACGCTCGTCCGCAGCCGGCGTCCGCGCATCAGCCCACTCCGCCGCTGGTTGCCGACGGATCTCCGATGATCGACGCGCAGGCCTGGGTGGCGCGGCGCGCGCCCTCCGACGTCTGGTCCCACCCCTGCTCACCCGGGGCCGATGCCGGGTAGTAGCCGTCGGGCCCGGGGTCAGGAAAGTCCGCCGCGCCGTTCTCCCGCATGCACTTCGCATAGTCGCGGGCCATTTTTATCTCCTCCTGCGTCCGGGCGGGCCTGCTCTGCAGAACCGACGGGACCGCGGGCAGGAGCTTCTTGCACTTCTGCTGGGCGGTGGTGAATTTCGGGTCACTCTTCAGGAGCTGGAGGTCGCCTTCGAAGGTGAATTTCCCCTGAGCGTTCGGGTCGGTCACCTTGAGCCCTTCGGCGCGTAGGCACGCCACGTAGGCGCGGACGCCTTCGACATACGCCGTCACCGGGTCGCCGGTGGCGGTGGCGGCCGCCGTCGGCCTGCCGCCCGCGGTGGCGACCCGCGGTTCGTCTTTCCCCCCTCCGCAGCCGGCCAGGGCGGCGCCCGTCACGACGATCACCAACAGTCCCAGGGGTACTCGGCTCCACCGCATGAGGGCACGATAGGCGGCGGCTGTGAAGAACCCGTCAAGAATCTGTCCGTACCTCATGTGGGTTCCGGGCCCGGCCGCACCGTCCCCGCGGTCGGCCCCGTGCCGGCCTCCGCGAGTGCCTCACGGATATCTTCTGTGCAGACGGAACGGGGAGGAGCCGCCGGTGGGGGCTCGTATTCTGGTAGCCGAGGACGACGTCAAGCAGGCGAATCTGGTGCGGATCTACCTGGAACGCGAAGGTCACAGCGTGCAGGTCGCCGATGATGGGCTCACCGCACTGGATCGGTGCCGGGCGGACCGGCCCGATCTCGTCGTTCTCGACATCATGATGCCCGGCATGGACGGCCTGGAAATCTGCCGTGTTCTTCGCGGCGAGTCCGACGTGCCGATCCTGCTGCTCACGGCCCGCGCCACCGAGAATGACCTGCTGGTCGGGCTGCACATGGGTGCCGACGACTACCTGACCAAGCCGTACAGTCCGCGCGAGCTGACCGCGCGGGTCCGTGCGCTGCTGCGCCGCTCCGGCCGCCTGGCCGCGGACGACACCGTCGTCCTGACCGTCGGCGACCTGCAGGTCGACGTCGGGCGTTTCGAGGTGCGCGTCGGCGAGCGCGTCGTGAACCTCACGGCGAAGGAGTTCGGCATCCTTCAGGTGCTCGCCGCCGAGCCCGGGCGGGTCTTCACCAGGGCACAGATCATCGACCGCGCCTTCGGTTTCGATCACCATGTCGAGGAACGAACCGTGGACGCCCATGTCATGAACCTGCGCCGCAAGGTCGAGAGCGACCCCCGCCGGCCGCGGTACGTGCAGACCGTCTACGGCCGCGGGTACCGGATGGGGCAGTCCGGATGAGCTTCCGGCTGCGGGTGGTGCTGCTCATCGTCCTGCTGGTGGCCACCTCCACCGGCGCCACAGCCTGGCTGACCTTACGGCAGGCATCCCGGGAACTCAGCGACAGCGTGGCCGCGAGCCGGCACGACGCCGCCGTCGCCGTCGACGCGCTGTCCGCCTACGGGCGGCTCCACGGGTCGTGGCGGGGAGTCGCGGGCACGGTGCGCGACCTCGCCGACCAACTGCATCAACGCATTCGCCTGGAGACCGCAGGCGGGGAGCCGATCGCCGATTCGGACCTGCTCGCGGGGCGCCGCGCCCGGGCCGTCACCGGCGCGCCGACCACGGTCAACCCGCAGCCGGCCCTGCCGCCGCTAGCCGCCGCCAACCCCGACGCCCGCAGCCGGACGGTGATCACCCTCGTCGACGCGTACCGCCGCGGCTGGCTCTTCGCCGCCTGCCTCACCGAATCCGGCATCGGCGTTCAGCAGGTCTTCTACATGAAGGTGTCCGACGGGCGGGGTCAGCCGATCTTCCCGCTTTTCGAAGCGATCGACGATCAGGGCCCGGCCGTCGACGCCTGCCGGCAGCGGGCCGACAGTGAGCCCTTCGACAGCGAGACCGTCACCACCCGCGGCCGGGCCTGCGTCCAGCGGCCCGACGAGAGGACCTGCCTGCAGAACCTGCTCACGGAACAGATCGGCCAGGTCGCGCCGCCCTCCCTGCGGCTCTACATCGGCGCACAGGATGAGAACCCCCACGGGCTGTCCAGCGGGTCGATTGTCACGGCGGCCTCGGCCGTCATGCTGGCCGCGATCCTCAGCGCGCTGCTGCTCAGCAGGCGCGTGCTGCGCCCCATCGGTACGCTGATCGCCGCGTCGCGCCGCGTCGGCGCGGGTGACCTGGCCGAGCGGGTGACGGTCACCGGCCATGACGAACTCGCCGAGCTGGGCCATGCCTTCAACCGGATGGCCCAGTCCCTGGCCCAGAGCGAGGAGCGTCAGCGCCGCCTCATCGCCGACGTGGCCCACGAACTGCGGACGCCGCTGGCGAACCTGCGCGGCTACCTGGAGGCCCTCGCCGACGGGGTGATCGCGCCGAGCCCGGAACTGTTCCACTCGTTGCACGACGAGGCCCTGCTGCACCAGCGCATCGTCGACGACCTGCAGGATCTCGCGCTGGCCGAGGCGGGCCGGTTGGCCTACCACAGGGCGACCGTCGATCTGTGCGAACTCGCGGAGACCTGTCATACCGCCCACAGCGTCGCCGCCGAAGCCGCGGGCATCGCACTGCGCATCGACACGGCTGAGCCGGTCGGCGTGCAGGCCGATCCCGACCGCCTCCGGCAGGTGCTGAGCAACCTGATCCGCAACGCGGTCGCCGCCACCCCGCCCGGCGGGACCATCACGCTGCGGGTCCGCGGAACGGGCGGGCGGGCATCGATCGAGGTCGGCGACACCGGCAAGGGCATCGCCGCGCCGGATCTGCCGCATGTCTTCGACCGTTTCTGGCGGGCGGACACGGCCCGCGGGCGCGGCGGCAGCGGCCTGGGCCTGGCGATCGCCCGCCAGATCGTGACCGACCACGGCGGCACGATCGCCGTGACCAGCCGTCTCGGCGCCGGAACCACCTTCACGATCGATCTGCCGGCGACGCCGGCAGACGCTGAACAGCGCCCCCGGTGACGAGATCACCGGGGGCGCCGCAGCGCGGCCCGAAACGGCCGCCGGCCGAGTGGTTTCAGTCCGGCCGAGCAGTCTCAGTGTGAGACGTCAGCAGTGGTAGTTGGAGCCGTAGCCGACGAGCAGGTCGTCCCGGACCCAACCCTGCTTGCCCGTGGTGCTGTCATAGAGGTGCGTCCAGGTGTAGCCGCCGTCCCCCAGCTTGTAGCAGTCGTACTGGACGTAGTGGGACGTCTGCCCCTGCCCGACCGCGGTGCAGCCGGTACCCGGGCCGGTACGGATGTTGACGGCGTTGGTGTTGAAGAAGTAGCCGGTGCTCCCGTCGTAGATGCCCCAGCCGTTGTCCGGGCAGGAGGCAGCCAGCGCGGGGCTGGCGGGCAGCAACACCGTCGAGACACTGGTGGCCGCGGCGAGACCGAAGGCCGCGATGAGGGACCTTATTCGCATTTATGCTCCTTGACTTGGACAGCTCAACAAATGCCGTCGGGCGGGATGCGCCGGGCGCGCGGAATCCGCACCGCATGAATCACGCCCGACTGTCGCGGAGGGATTTCGCGTACGATTTGCAGGCGAGAAAATGAGTCGGCCGGAATGGAGTCGAGCCGGGAGCGGATTGTCGCTGAACCGCATCGAGACCGCCTGCGCCGTCACAGGGGCGCCACCGGGCGGGGGTCGGGGACGGGTTTGCTTCAACGACGCCGAACCGAAGCGCTCAGGGCGCTGAGAAGACCGGGATCGTCGAAGAATCCCGGTCTGGCCGCCTGCAGATCTGTTCTACTTGTGTACCTGTCCTGCGTGCGTGGTGAAGAGGTTTCGAACAGGCCTCCCGGAAGAGTGGGCTCTGCGGGGTTCACTCGACTCCGAAATGGAATATAGGGCAGCTCTCACCGTGACGCAAGCCGGATTTAATAATTCATCTCGCGGCTTGATAACCCGCCAACTTCAATGTCACGTTCAGTATTGGATTCGGGTTCGACTTCCCGCTCGCCGGCGCGGCGCTCCGGGTGGGGAGCGGCTGCGCCGATTGCCGCGTCGGCGCAGCTCGGATCCCTCCTCGGTGAAGGCTGGACTCGTTGGAGGTTCTGGTTTCGGCGCCGCACCGCGATTCTCTTTGCGTTTGGACTGTGACTGTGCGTCAGTCCGGGTGAGCTGGTGCTTCGCGGACCGGGCCGGCGTCGAAACAATGCGACAGTTGGCGGTATTCGCCGGCCGCACATAGTTAGGCGAGCGGTTCCAGCTTCTAGCTTGACCGTGCCGAGAGCGCGTCACCGCCCGGCCTGTCACCTGCGTCGGGTGGCGCGGCCCCCGTCCACGATCAGCGATGACGTCGCGGCGCGTCGATTCGCGTCGCCTGCGCATCGCGGATCGGGCCAGCGGCGCCCGTCGCGGCACCGGAAGCCCTTTCATCCCCGCCATTCATGTGATCAGGCTCACGATTCGCGCGACCCGTGGTCGCTGAACCCTCGGACATGCAGGCGACGTGTCAGATGCGTGGGGCCCCGCGGGGCCGAGATCGATGTAAGGGAGACTGGCGAAGAATGCGAAGGCTGTTTTCGGCGCGCCGTGTCGTGGTTCTGGCGGTGCTGGCCCTGTTGGCCGCGCTGGCTGGACCTGCGACAGCGGCGTCGGCCGCCGCCCCCGGCCAGCTCATTCTGTGCTCCAACGGGGGCTACGATTCTTTTGTGAGCTTCCCCGGCCGGGGTGGCCTGTCCACTTTCATCATCCCGAACGGCAGCTGCCACTCCACCTCGCTGGGCGGGAACTACAACGAGCAGATCGACGTCTACCGGTGGGACGGCGGTGAGCACTACCTCGGCTCGACCATCTACAACGGTTCGGTCGGCCTGGTTGTCGTGACCATCGGCGGGCCCAGTTACTACGCCTACGTTCCCTGACGGCGGATCCTGCCGCTGGAACGTCCCGGCGGCAGGCTGAGTCAGCCGGCCGGCTGTTTCCGTAGGCGTCGGCGTTCGGCAGGTGGCGACCTGCCCGTGAGCACCGCGGCGCTCTTGTCCGCCGCGGCGGCACGGGCGGTGGTCACACATCCGAACGCTTTCCGGCTCCGGGTGCACTGAAGACCGCGATGGCGCGTAACTGGCTCAGGAGCCGAGCAGGCCGGCGAGCTGTGTGCGCTGGCCAGGACCCGGTGGACGAGGGCCTGCTCGTCTGTGGTCAGGGCGTCGACGAGGGCGGGTCCGCCTCGGGCAGGTCGGCGGTCTGCTCTGGGGCGGTCTGCTCCAGGGCGGCCTGGCTGCGTGCGTCCAAAGCCGCGAAGGCCGCGGTGGCGGCGTCGTCACGTGCCATCTGGGCGACGGCCGCCGCGATCATGTAGGCGGAGACGTCTAAACCCGCCGCCAAACCTGTCGCCTCCGCAATGCACCCGAAGCGGACGAATCATCTGTTTCCGTCAAATCGTGACCACGCAAGAGTCTCAAGCCCTCACGCCGAGACATGTTGGTTGAACGTTGACAGTGTTAATTGATTATTAATTGTTGGAGTGTTCGTGTGGGCGTCGCCTGCGTGGATGCCGGCGGAACAAGTGACCCGGAAGACTCCGCCCATGACCTGGCGCCCCCGCGGCTTTGCCGCCCTAGTCGCCTGCTCGACCGTTGTAGGCGCCGCGGCCGCTGTGCTGCCCGCGACCGCCGCTTCGGCCGCAGCGTCGGCGAAGATCGTGTTCACGGAGTTCGAATATCAGGATGCCCAGGAGGCTGGCGGCGTCTCGGGAGCGAAGTACGAGTTCTTCGAGCTCACCAACGTCGGTGATGCCGCCGCCGACCTGACCGGTTGGTCCTTCTCGGACAGCCACAAGAGCACGAGCGGAGCCTTCAACTTCAGCCTCACCGGCCTGGGTAGCGTCGCTCCCGGCCAGTCCGTGATCGTCACCGAGGCCACCGCGGCGGCGTTCCGCACCAAGTGGGGCCTCGCGGAGTCGATCGTCGTGCTCGGCGGTGAGAACGTCGGCCTCGGCAACGGCGACGAGCTCCACGTCTACGACACGTCCGGCACGGCGGTCGACAACCTTGTCTACGGAACCAGCCCGCGTACGCAGGGCACGACGGGTGTGCCGATCTCGGCGGCGGCTCTCGGCGCCAACGACATCACCCAGTGGCAGCTCTCCACTCTCACCAACGACCCGAAGTCGTGGGCGGCGCCGAACGGCGGTGACACCGGCTCGCCCGGCACCAGCCAGTTCGGCAGCGGCATCGACCCGCGTGCCACCTCCGGCGGCGGCACCGGCACCGGCACCGGCGGCGGGACAGGGACGGGCGGCGGCACCTTCACGCCCGACCCCAACTGGGCGAAGATCAAGGTCAACGAGGTCTCCTCGGACAACGCCCCCGCGCCGATCCGCGACACGGTCGAGCTCGTCAACACCGGCGGCACGGCCGTGGACATCACCGGCTGGCTGCAGGGCGACAGCGGCGGCCCGACCTCCGCGACGGTCTTCTCCGACCGCGTCCACCTCGCCGACGGCACGCTGACTACGTCCGTCCCCGCGCACGGTTTCGTGTGGTTCCAGTCGCTGCCGGGCCTGTCGAGCAGCGGTGACGCGGTGCACGTCTACCTGCCGGACGCTGCGGCGGGCGCCGCCGGGACCGAGGTCGACGGTGTCACCTACACCGCCGGCGCCGCGGGCACGGAAGACCCGGCGAGCTTCGGCGCCGCGTCGGTCGCACGCTGCCCGGACGGCACCGGCGTCTTCGCCTCGGTCGCCTCGCGCAGCTTCGGTGCGTCGAACGCGACGGCCTGCCAGCAGCAGGTCGTGAACCCGAACGGGCCGACCCCGAACGACCTGCCCGCCCCCTGCGCGCCCGAAGGGCCGAGCCTCAGCGACCGGTACCTGCCGGCGAGCCCGCTGCCCTGGCCGGGCAGCTCCGTGGTCACCACCGCGGACAACCAGTGCTACTTCGAGACCAGCACCGGCCCCGAGGGGCGTGACGTCTCCGGCCTCGTCTTCTCCAGGACCGAGCCGGGCGTCCTCTGGGCGGTCAAGAACAAGAGCTGGCTGTTCAAGCTCGTCAGGCAGGGTGGTGTCTACGTCGCGGCGCCCGGCTGGACGGGCGGCAAGCAGATCTTCTTCCCGGGCGGCACCGGCCAGCCGGACTCCGAGGGGATCACCGAAGGCCCCGACGGCGCGATCTATGTGACGACCGAGCGGGACAACGCCTCGAACAAGATCGCGCTCAACTCGATCCTGCGGATCGACCCGTCGGCCGCTGGCAGCACCCTCACGGCCACCGCGCAGTGGGATCTCACCAGCGAGTACCCGTGGCTTTCGACCGGTAACTCCACCGAGGCGAATCTCGGCTTCGAGGGCGTCACCTACGTCCCGGACAGCTACCTGACGGCGAACGGGTTCGTCGACCAGCGCACCGGTGCGGCCTACGACCCGGCGAACTACCCGGGCCACGGCGCCGGTCTCTTCTTCGGCGCACTGGAGAGCAACGGCAACCTCTACGCCTACGCCCTCGGCGGCAACGGCTCGTTCACCCGGATCGCCATCGTTTCCACCGGCCTGCCGAAGGTGCAGGACGTCCAGTACGACCCCGACCTGGGCCGGATCTGGGCGCTCTGTGACAACGACTGCGCGGTGACCTCGACGCTGCTGAAGATCGACTCGACCGGGTCGATCGTCCCGGAGAAGGTCTTCTCGCGTCCCGCGGGCCTGCCGGACAACAACATCGAGGGCTTCGCGGTGGCGCCGGTCGGCTCCGCCGGCGGCCAGACCCGTGAGGTCCTCTGGGGCGACGACGGCATCTACGGTGCCGGCGTCGGCAGCGCCACCAACGGCCATGCTCTCTACGCCGGCACGCTGAACGTCGACCTCGGCCTCGGTGCGCAGGGCGTCCCGACTGCCGGTGTGTCGCCTTCGAGCGCGCCGGTCGGCAGCCAGATCACGGTGACCGGCAAGGGCTTCGTGCCGGGCGAGACGGTGGACGTCGCCCTGACGACCACGCCGGGTTCCCTCGGCACGGCCGTCGCGAACTCGACCGGTGGCCTGAGCACGACGGTGACGGTGCCGGCGGGCGCCGTCCTCGGTGCGGACGAGATCGTCCTCACCGGGCAGACGTCGGGGATCACCGCCAAGGCGGCCCTCGTGGTGCTGCCGGCCACCTGGGTGAAGACGAAGGCGTACAACGCCGGGGACAAGGTCAGCTACAACGGCCGGACGTACCAGGCGCTCTACTACACCAGCGGTGAGACGCCCGGTTCGAGGGCCGCCGGCGCCTGGGCGGAGTACGCCACCGACGCGGCCGGCAACGTGCTGTGGACGGCGACCGGGGTCTTCAAGGCCGGCGACGTCGTTCTTTACGACGGCATCCGATGGGTCGCGCAGTACTACAGCCGCGGCCAGGTGCCCGGGTCCAGCCCGAACATCTCGTGGAAGGTGGTTGTCGACAACGCCAACCCCGCCCCCTGGATCGCCAACTCCGTCTACGTGGCCGGGGACAAGGTGACCTACGAGGGCCACATCTACCAGGCCCAGTGGTACAACGCGGCCCAGGTGCCCACGAACTCCAAGGGCGCCTGGAAGCTCGTCGGCTAGGTAGACCAGCGAGGTGACTGTGGGGCCGGGCGCGTGACAAGCCCGGCCCCACAGCCGTTTCCGCCCGCTCCCGAACATCCGCTCCCGAACATCCGCTCGCCGGTCCGCTCC
The DNA here is from genome assembly GCF_001306465.1 of Frankia sp. R43. Classification (NCBI taxonomy): domain Bacteria; kingdom Bacillati; phylum Actinomycetota; class Actinomycetes; order Frankiales; family Frankiaceae; genus Frankia; species Frankia sp. R43. Next base: position 19,127 of record NZ_LFCW01000011.1, read on the forward strand.
AGGAGCTCGGCGGTCCGGTCCAGGAGGTCGAGTCGAGAACGCGGCCGTGGGAACGATCGCAGCCCCTGAGGGCTGATCCGGATCCCGGTGGTCCGACCGCTGGTCGGGCAGCGTTGCTGCCGGGGTGGATGCGGGGTGGCGGACGCGGGGTAGGTAGTTGACGGCGGAGCGTTCTGGACCGGCTGTACCTTTCCTGTCACACCGCGTCCTGCCACACCGCGTCCTGCCACACCGTGGCGAGGCCGAGGAAAGGCACGGGGGGAGAGGTACGGGGGGGAGGCTGGGCACGGGAGCCATGGCACAGCGGCGGGCGGCCCGAACTCGGCGACCACGGCCGTGGCGGGTCGAGTGGCTGGTGGCCGTGTGTGTCGTGTTCCTGGCTGCGCTGGCAGTGATCGCCGTCGTGGGCCCCGAGGCGCGGGCGGCTCGTGCTGTCCACAGCGGCGCCGCGCTGGCCGCCGGTCTGGCTGCGGTGGCCGGGGGGTGGACATGGTGGCAGGCCAGGGATGACGGTCGTGCCCGTGCCTGGCGTCTCCTGCTCGGTCTGGCTGCTTTGACTGCTGTTCCCGGCATCGTGCAGATCGCCGTGGTCGCCGGGTCCAGTCCGCGGACGGCACTGGCGCCGCCGCCGCTGGCCGCCTATCTGACCACGTACGGACTCGCGCTCGCCAGCCTGTTGTCCGTACCGACGCGACCGGTGGCGGCCGACAGCGGCACGCCTCGAGACACCCGCGGTGGCGGCCGCCGATGGCTCACCGCGGTGCTGGACAGCGTGATCGTGGTCGGGGCCTTCGCGATCGGCGCCTGGTCGACCGTGCTGGAGCCGGCCCTGCGGGCCGGCACGCCGCACGTCGCGTCCCTGTCGCTCATCCTCGCCGTGAACCTGCTCGTCGCGGTGGCGGTGGTACTGCTGGCGACCTTTCGCCGCCCGATCGATGGCCCGCGCCCCGTCCTCCTGGGCGGCGGACTCTTCGCCCTCGCGATCTCGACCTGCGTCGGCCTGGCCTCCCAGCTCGGCGACCACGGGTCAACGACGCCCGCTCAGCTGCTCGGCTTCCCTTTCGGATGGACGCTGGTCCTCCTCGCCCTGGTAGTCCCGGCGGCGCACGTCCAGCCGCCTGTTCCCGGGCGGGCGAACTCCGTTCTGATGTGGGGCCACGCTGTCTTCCCTTATCTCCCGCTGGTGGCCGTGGGAGCCTTCCTGGCCGGTGAGGCGCTTGCAGGCACCAGGCTCGGCCAGGTGGAGATCGTCGCCGTCATCAGCCTGCTCGCGATCACCCTGGTCCGCCAGATGATCACCGTGGTTGACAACACCACGCTGCTCTCCGAGCTCCGCGAAAGCCAGCGCGACCTCCAGTACCTGGCGTTTCACGACCCACTGACCGGCCTCGCGAACCGCGCGCTGTTCCTCGACAGGGCCTCGTGGGCGCTCGAACGCCAGGCCCGCGGCGACTCCCCGGTGGGCCTGCTCTACTGCGACCTTGACGGTTTCAAGACCATCAACGACCGATACGGGCACGCTGCCGGCGACGCCCTTCTACGGCATGTCGCTGAACGGCTGTGCATCGCCACCCGGGCCTGCGACACCGTAGCCCGACTCGGCGGTGACGAGTTCGCGGTACTGCTCGATGGCGGCGGCGAAGACCTGGCCGGCCTGGCCGGCTTGGCCGACCGGGTCGCGGACGCCATCCACGCACCGCTCGCACTGGGCGACAGGTTCTACCGCCCGGAGGCAAGTTTCGGCCTCGTCCTCGCGGACAGCCCAGCCCTGAGTACCGGTTCCGCGCCACCCGCCTTACCGGGAACCCGCACCACCGAACGAGTCGACTCCCTCCTCGAGCAGGCCGACCACGCTATGTACGACGCAAAGCGGGACCATCGGCGCGGAATGGTCACCCACCGGCTGGTTGGCTGACGACGGCGTCGGCTATTGGGAGCTGCCGGGTTGTCTGCCGGCTCGTTTTCCTCCTCGGTGGGCCGTGCTGCTTTGGAGGCGGGTCACTTCCAACGTCACGGCGAAACGCCGGCCTACCCCGAACCACCAGCAGTTATCACGCAGGGTCATGCGTGGAGGTGAAGGGACAAGCTCCGCCCGTCATGCTGAGCATCCCGGGTAGAGTCGCTCTGCGCGGAGGCGCTGACTCCTCGATGTATGGTCCATTCCGTTTGCTTACGACGAGTTACCCGAAAACTCGGGGTCGCGGGGGCACGGGACCCGAAGGGGGCGGGGGTTGACAGGCACGGGCAGCGCGCCAGGTGGGAATCGGATCTGCGGCGAGGCGCATGGCGACCGGTGGTTGTGGCGGGAACTGTGCTCCGCTGGCCGGACCCGCGGTCGAATCGGACCTGGGCGGTAGCGGCCGAATGCTTGCTGCCTCGCAAGAAATGGTGAGTGCTGAGCGTGAGCGGATACAGGCGGCGCTGCCGGCCTATGAGGTGGGCGAGGCCTTAGGCCAAGGGGCGTACGGGCTGGTTTTCGCCGCGAGGCATCGCCTGCTGGGCCGCGATGTCGCGATCAAGCATCTGCTGCCTTTGCAGGGTGACCTGCCGGCCCGCCCCTCGGAGGCGCGGGTGCTCGCCAGCATGAACCACCCGCACATCGTGAAGATCCATGACTACGTCGAGGCCGTGGACGAAGGCGGGCAGCTGCGCCTGATTGTCATGGAGCTGCTGGAGAAGGAAACCCTTCATTCCCGCCTGAGGGGGCAGCGCAGCCGGGGGGAATTCGCCTGCGCTGTGGGCGTCGCCGTCGCCGAGGCGCTGGCGTACGCGCACGCGCACGATGTGATCCACCGTGATATCAAGCCGCACAACATCCTCTTCGACGAGCGTAACCAGGTAAAGGTCGCCGATTTCGGCATCGCGAAGATCATCCCCGCGTCGGGGGGCACCGTGCGGGGACTCACGGGTACTCCGATCTACATGGCGCCGGAGCAGATGTTCGGCGGCAGACTCGGGCCCTACACCGACGTCTACGCGCTCGGCGTCGTCATGCGCGAGATGCTCACGGGAGCGCCGCCCTCTGCGACCATGCCGCCACCTGGCCAGCAGCAACCTGACCCCGACCCCGACGCGGCGCTGACGCAACCTGCAGGGGCCGCCGGATCCGTGCCGGACGTAGTCAGGCGTGCCCTTGCTCAGGACCCGGCTGTGCGTCCCTCCGCGGTCGAGTTCGCGCGAGACCTCGCTGCCGCCGCCGCGCATGCCTACGGTCCGGATTGGATCTCCAGTTCCGGTGTCCGACTGCATCTTGATCCCGAGGTTCGGCGGAGAGTGCGAGCGGTGCCGCGCCCTCCGACCTCCGGGTGGCGACCGAGGCCGCTCGCGGCGATGGCCGCCCTGCTCGTGGCGGTGTTGGTCGTCGTGGTCGGGCTCAGCTCCTGGCTGGTGACAGCGCGGTCGGACGCGCGGAAGGAACGCGCAGGCAGGCAGGCGGCGGTGGTGGGCGGACTGTTGGCCCACGCCGACCGCCTGGTGGACTCCGACCCGGAGCTGGCCATCCGGCTCGCACTGGCCGCGAACAGTGTCGTGGACAATGACGAAACGCGGGCCGCCCTGCAGAGAACGTTGACCAGTACCGGGTATCGGGGCTATATCGAGCACGAGGGCGTACTGCGCGCCGTGGCGTTCTCCCCGAAAAGCGAGCGGATCGCCTTCGCTGGCGACAACGGGGAGGTCATCGTCGAGGGCCTGCCGCGGGGCCGGCCCGGCGGAGATCCGATAACACTCTCACACGGAGCCCGGGTCAACGCGATCGCCTTCGCGGACAGCAGGACCCTGGTGACCGCCGGCGAGGACGGACGGGTTCTTCTCTGGAACGTCGAAAGCGCCGGCGGCAAGCCAACCGAGCTTCTCGGCCATGACAGGAATCCGGTCAGGGCGATCGCTTTCGCGGAAGACAGGCGGACCCTCGCGACCGCCGATGCCGCCGGGCGGGTGCTCCTGCGGGACATCCTGCGCCCTGACAGTCGGCCGACCGAGCTTCCCGGCCATCGAGGGTCGGTCAACGCGGTCGCCTTCGGAAAGAACCTGACCCTCGCCACCGGCGGCGAGGACGGGGTGCTCCTCTGGGACCTCTCCCTCCCTGACAGCCAGCCGACCATCCTTCCCGGCCATGACAAACCGGTGAGCGCCGTCGCGTTCTCGGCAGGCGGCGACAGCCTCGCGACGGCGGACCGCGGTGGCACCACCAGGGTCTGGAAAATCGCCGGCAGCGGTCAGTCCGGCGCACCCGTCGTGCTGCCGCCGCGCAACACCGAGTACTCGGGCCCGATCACCGGCCTCGCCTATGCGCCTGACGGTCGGCTGATCACCGTCAATGAGGGAGACTGGGTTGACGTGCGGGACGCCGCCAACCCGAACTGGATCCTTTCCTCGTTCACATACGACCACGGTGCCCCGGCGCTCGCCGCCGCCGTCGCCCTGGATGGGAAGACACTGGCTGTTGCCGGCGAGCACGGCGGTGTCCTGCTGTGGAGCCTGGCTCCGGACGGCCAGCCGCACATCCTCGGCGGGCTCATTCCCGGCCTGTATGCGGCCGACATGACCTTCGCTCCCGACGGCACCACTCTGTTCGCCGCCGTGCAGAACACCATCAGGGTTCTGAACGTCGCGGATCCGACCAGCCCGCAGAACATCGGCGAAACCATTCCGCTGAACGGTTTCGGGACGGCGCTGGAGACGACGGTCGCCGGTTGTGGCGCGGGTGCCACCTTCACCTGCCGGCTGGCCGTATCCAGCGACACCGGACGCTTCGCGATCTTCGATATCACCGACCGTGGGAACTCCGAGCTTTTCGTGGATCAGCCTGCTCACCCGGGTAAAGCCATACATGACATGCAGTTCAGCGACGACGGGAAGCTCCTCGTCACCGGCGCCCAGGACGGTCAGGTGGCGCTCTGGAACGTGACCAACCCGCGTCAGCCGGTCCAGGTCGGCGGCATCCCCACCGCCCACAAGGGGGCAGTGCGCGACGTGGAGTTCGGTCGCGCTGGCCAAGGTCTTCTCGCCACCGCCGGTGACGACAACGCGGTCAGGCTCTGGGACGTCAACGACCCGGCGAAGCCACAGGAACTGTCCGAACTGCGCAGCCCCCCGCTGGGGCCGGTCAACGACATCACCTTCAGCATGGACGGGAAGACACTGTTCGCCGGCGGCGACGACGGAAATGTCTGGATCTGGAATATCGAGAGTGGCGGTAAAAATGCCACACTCATGGGCCGCCTCGACCGGGAAACCCGCAGTCCGGTCTACGACCTGACATTTCTCGGCGAGGACATCCTCATCGTCGCGGGTGAGGGTCAGGCGGTCAGCTTCTGGGATGTCCGGGACCGGCGCCGACCGCGCCAGCTTGGGCCGGGCGTCGCTGGCCATTTCGGCGCTGTCGTCGACACGAACGTGGCCCGTGACAAGCCTCTGATGGCGACCGCGGGCGCAGACGGGACCATTCGTCTCTGGGGCACCGAGTCGCTGCGGACGGCGGTGCCGGACGACGTCGCGGCCACGGCCTGCAGCTGGGTCGGCAGTGGACCCGGCAGGGACGACTGGGCGCTGTATATCCCCAACCTGCCCTACCGGGAGACCTGCAGGTCATGAACCTGGAACGCAATCCCCCGAATGACCAGTCCGGTCGGGCTGAGCCTGCCGAGGCTGATGACGGGCCACTGCGGGCCCAGCTCGAGAACCTCCGCCGGGACGCGGCCGAGCGGGTCCAGGCCTGGAGCAGACTTGCGGACCGCCGCCGCAGGCTCCACTACGGCGTTGGCGTCCCCGCCGCGATTCTGGCGTCCCTGGCCGGGGCCGCCACCCTCGCCGAGCTGTATCCGGTGCTCGCCGGCTTCGGCGCTCTCATCTCCGGAGTCCTCGCAACCATCCAGACATTCCTGCAGCCCGACGTGGGCGCCGTTCGGGCTCGAGAGCAGGCCATCGGCTGGCGTGAGATCCGAGAGGATGTATCGGTACTGCTGGAGGTCGACTTTTCGCTCCTGAGCAGCACTGATCGCCGGGATCAGTTCGAACAGCTGCGGGAACGCGCTCAGCTGCTTGCGCGGACCACGGCCGCGAGCCCGGCCGGGACCAGCCCCCCGACGCCTGAGCGCGGTGGCCGGCCGCTTCGTCGGCTTCCTCGGCCGTAGGGGCCATTGGTCATCGCCGCGGGTTCGTCGGTTGTGCGGCGAGGTCGGTCATTTGTTCAGGCTGGCGGTGAAGTAGTCGGTGAGCCTGCCGACGGCGAGGTCGATGTACTCGCGCCTGTCGTAGAGGTCGACGTGGCTGGCACCCCTGATCCAGTGGATCTCCGCGGGCCCGGTGGCCCGCCGGTGGGCTTCCAGGCCCATCCAGGCGGTGACGGCGTGCTCACCGAGGATCTGCAGGATCGGGCGGGGGCTGATCAGCGGGACGGCGTGGAAGACGTCGCTGGACGCCATCCTGTCGATGCTCTCCCAGGCGAGGAACTTCGCCGAGCGCTCGTGGTGGCCACGGGGGCCGCAGTAGTACTCCCAGCCTTCGACGCCGTGCTGGCCGCCGAGAGCGCCGGCCTGTTCGGCGGTCTCGGGGAACATGGTCATCACACCGGGGTCCTCCCCGCGGGCGGCGGCCGTGCGGGCCTGGGCGGCGGCGTCCAGCAGGGACTGGAAGACGGCCGGGTCCTGGGTGCCGTCGGCGCCGTAGCGGAACTGGCGCGCGGGTTCGGCGGTGCACACGGTCGCCACGGCCCTGACCCGGTGGTCGCCACCGGTGGCGGCGAGCGAGTATCCGCCGGAGGCGCACACGCCCAGCAGGCCGATCCGGTCGGCGTCGACCTCGGGCCGGGTCGTGAGGTAGGAGACGGCGGCCTTGAAGTCCTCGACTCGCTGGGCGGGGTCCTCCAGACCACGCGGCAGACCACCGGACTCACCCTGGTAGGCGGCGTCGAAGGCCAGGGCCACAAAACCCCGCTCGGCCATCAGCCGCGCGTAGGTACCGGACGTCTGCTCCTTCACCCCGGTACCGGGGTGACCGACCACCAGCGCCGGGAGCGGGGCGCCGTCAGCCGGGCGGTCTGGAACGTAGAGGTGCGCGGCGATCTCGATGCCGGCACTGTCGAACGTGACGCTGGTCCTGGCCATGAGGACGACTCTCCCTTGTCGATCAGTCGCTGGGTGCCCGCCGTCTGGTGCGTCCGGTGACGGTTCGTCCCGGCTGAGCGCACCCTGTCGGGCGGTGTCCTCACCATCGACCTCGGCCCGCGGGTGGCAAAGAGGAAGGTCTCTGCCTGGGAAGGAACCTGGCCCCTCACACCGGTGCCGTTCCCGCGGCGGAAACCGCAGACTGGAGACCATGAGCTCGGCATCGGCCTCCCACCTCGGCGCCTTCCTGAAGGCCCGCCGGGCCCAGCTGGATCCGCGGGAATGCGGCCTGCCCGGGACGGACTCCACCCGCCGGGTCGCGGGGCTGCGCCGCGAGGAGGTGGCTCAGCTCGCCGCGATCAGCGTTGACTACTACACCCGGCTCGAACAGGGGCGCGTCCGGGCCTCCGCCTCCGTGCTCGCCACCCTCGTCCGCGCCCTGCGCCTCGACGGCGACCAGGAGAGCTATCTGTACGAGCTCGCGGGCAGGAGCGACGCCCTGCCGCCTCGGCGCCGGCCGGCCCAGCGGGTACGGCCTGCCATGCGCCGCCTGCTGGACCAGCTCACCCAGACGCCCGCGCTGGTCCTCGGCAGACGCCTGGACGTCCTCGACTGGAATCCAGCAGCAGCCGCTCTCTATCTCGACTTCTCGGCGCTCTCGCCGGCTCGCCGCAACTATGTGAACCTGCTGTTCACCAACCCGGTGATCCGCGAGATGCACCACGACTGGAAACACGACGCCCGTGAGGCGGTCGCCGCGCTGCGCACGGAGGCCGCCGCGGATCCCGACGACCCGGAGCTCGCCCGCCTCGTCGGGGAACTGTCCGTCCAGGACCTCGATTTCCGCACCTGGTGGGCCGAGCACCGCGTCAGTAACGCCAGCTACGGAACGAAGCGTTACCGGCACCGCCTCGTGGGTGACCTCACCCTCGACTGCGACACCTGGGCCAGCCCCGACGGCTCCGGACAACGCCTGATGGTTCTCACCGCCGAAGCCGGCAGCCCGTCCCACGACGCCCTGCGCATTCTCACCTCCTGGAACGCGGAGCAGCCCGGCCCCGAACGAGCAGAGGACCTGAGGCGATGAGCAAGCGGATGAGCAAGCCGATGGGTACATACCGCTAGTCGAAGATGTCGGCGGCAGTGACGGTGAGACATTCCGGCGGTGCGTCGCGGATCTCCACGCGAGCGCACAGAGCGAGGCGCACCGTGGCGGAGCCGTCGATCCCGTTGCGGCCAGGGCTGGCGGCCGGGTCGGCCGGGTCCGCAGTCCAGTCGTCTGGCGGGCGACCCGAGGCCGCTGGAACGGCTGTCACGGATGGAGCGGCTGCTGTGACGGCACGAGCCTTCTCCGAAAGTCGGCCGGCGATCCGCCGGCCGTCAACAGAGCGAGCCCACTTCGCCTCGCCGAAGAGGACCGGGTGTCGGTCTCTGCCCGCGAGCACGACCGCATCGATCTCGTTCTGCCCGCCAGTGTTCCAGTAGGGCCCGACCGCGACGATGTCACTGCCCAGTGCGCCGGTGACCGCGAGTCGGCGTAGGTGTTCGCGAAACGCTTCCTCCCACGGTTTGCCGAGATGATCGTCCAGGCTCTCGATCAGAACGGGCAGGTTCGCTTTTCCCAGCCCACGCTCGATCTCCGCGCGGTATCGAGAAAGCAGCCCGAGGTAGAAGGCCAGGAAGTTGTCGGCGATTCGGTAGACCCGACGCCGGCTGCGCGCTGTTTCGGTGACCGGCATCTGTCGTTCGACCAGCCGCAGCTCGACGAGCCGATCCAGAGTGCGGGCCGGTTCGGCGCGAATGTGGTCTTTGATCTCGTTGTACTGGGTGCGGCCCTCAGCTATCGCGTGGAGTACGGCCGCCGGGTATTCACCGTGCTCCACCTCGGTGGCGAGGACCAGCTGCCCCTCGGTGAGCAGTGGCGCCCCGGGCCGGCAGGCGAGCCGTAGCAGGTTGTCGGCGAGGTCGGCGTTCTGGTCCCACCACGACAGATACAGCGGAACCCCGCCGACCAGCCCGTACACGAGCGCACGGTCGGACGGTGTCAGCCCGGGCAGCATGAGCGCGGCCTCGTGCGGACGGAACGGATGCAGTGACAGTGACAGGTCGAACCTGCCGTACAGGGGCGCCCGCTGCTCCTGCAGCGCGGTCATGTGCCGCACGGCCGACCCACACAGCAGCAGCCGTAGCCTGGTCCGCCCGGCTGTCCGGTCGAGGAAGGCCCGCAGGACGCCGGGCAGTTCGGGTGAGGTGGCGACCATCTCGGGGAACTCGTCCAGGATGACGAGGAGCGGCTCCTGCTCAGCCGCCGCGGCTAGGTCGTCGAGCGCGTCGTCCCAGTCGAGGTAGGGCCGAGCGGCGAGATCACGGATTCGCCCCGGCAGCGCGATGGCCGCCTGACGGGACAACTGCGCCAGTTCCCCGGCGGCCGCCCGGCCGGCTCCGGTATGGGACACCGACCGACGGTCCTGGGCGAAGCGCTGCAACAGCGCGGTTTTGCCGACCCGTCGCCGCCCCCACACCACCGCCGGTCGAGGGTCCGTCGATCGCCACCACGCCTCAAGGGCGGCGAGTTCGTCGGTGCGATGCACAAAGGCCATCGCCGCCCCGCCTCTCCCACCTACTCGCACCGCCTGTAACTCACCTGTCCTGTAAGTTACAGGCGCCGTGAGTAAATAGTGGCCGGTGGCCCGTGGTCCGCGACGTCGGTGAGCTCAGGGAGCAGGCGCCTCAGGCTGCTCCCAGGCCCTCGGCGACCCGGTCGAGGACCCGGGCGGCCGGCGGCGGCGGCACGAGCTGGAGGACGACGTGATCGGCGCCGGCGGCGCGCTGGTCGTCGAGGCGTGCGCGCAGCGCGGCCGGCTCGTCGGGGACGGCGAGGGCGTCGACAAGGGCGTCGCTGGCCGTCGCGAAATCGGCGTCAGTGAAGCCGTACCGCGCGAGGTTCGCCCGGTAGTTGGGCATCCCGAGGCACAGCCCGAGGTAGCGGCGCAGCTCGTCGGTCGTCTCGGTGGCGCCGAGCGCGACCATCTGCGAGGGCGCGATCCACGGGCCGGCGCCGACGGCGGCGCGCGCGGCGGCGGTGTGGGCGACGGGGCAGAAGTAGGTGTGCAGACCATCGGTGGCGGCCCCGGCGAGCTCGATCATCTTCGGGCCGAGTGCGCCGAGGAACCGTGGCGGCAGAGGATTCCGGTGCCCAGCGGCCGTGTCCATCGCCGCGAGGTAGTCGCGCAGGGCGGTCAGGGGCTTGGCGTAGGTGGAGCCGCGAGCTTCGGCGAGATGACGATGGCTGGTGCCGAGACCGAGCGCGAACCGCCCCGGGAACGCCTCGTGCAGCGTCGCCGCCGCACCGACCATCGCGCGCGGGTCCCGGGCGTGGATAGTCGCCACTCCGAGCGCGACGGTGAGCCGCTCGGTGGCCTGCAGGTAGAGCGCGGCGCGGACGAACGGGTCCAGGCTGCTGTATTCCTGCAGCCAGATCGTCGTGATGCCGGCCTTTTCCAGGTCGCGCACGGCGGCGATTGCCTCGGCGGCCGGCAGCTGGTCGAGGAAGCCCGCCCACAGGCCGATTCCGGTCGGCAGAGTGCCGGTCATACGACGTCTCCTTACTCAGCAAGGCGCCGTGTAACCGCACGGGAGCCTCGGCCGGATGCCGTCGTCGGACGGTACATCGTCGAGCCCGCGAGTTCCTCCGATGCCGTGCTGACCCCCGGGCGAAGCCTCGGGTGAGGCCTGGGGAGACGTCCGGGTGCGGGTGACAGCCGCCGGGAATGCGGCCGGCCGTGCACCGGGGCTGTGGGCTGTGGGCGGTGGCGACCCTGGCCACTTTTCCCGGGGTCACCACGGCCACGAGAACCGTCGTCAGAAGACCGGATGGGTCTCCACGTACAGCAGGCAGCTGTTCCCGAAGGTCTTCGTCCAGTGGACGGCCCTGCCTCCCCAACGGCCGTCGGCCGTGGCCGTCACCGGGGCGTAGATGGCCGGGCAGAGCACCGCGGGGTCCACGGGGAGCTGGTTGAAGTCGCCGCCCGCCGCGGCGATGGCCGCGCACGCCCCCGCCGGGTCCGGATGGGTTGCCAGGGGGCTCGGCGGACAGGTCAGCAGAACAGGTTCGCCCAGATAGGGGATGGTTCCTTCGGAGACGGTGAGGATGAACGCGCCCCGCGGGACGCCGGGTGACGCCTGCGCCGCGGCCGGCGCGAAGCCGACGGCCGCGGTCGCGATCGCCAGGGCGACGACCACTTTCCGGAAAATGGATCTCGACATTGCCACAAGAACCTCCAGTGCTGATTTTCTTCACCGCAAGATAACGGGTCCGGTCACGTGGCCGAAGGATGGCGAGTACGTGAACAGTGAAGAAAGCTGGGCGGCGAGGGGATGGCTCGGGTCGAATACGAATGAAGCGCCACACAAGCTAGAGGCCCACTGTAATGGGGTCAAGTGGCGTATGTGCGCGGTGCTGGCGATGGATCCGGCCGTCTTTCATCGCCGCAGCTCAACGGGTCGGGGCAAAATTCGTTTACGCACCTGACCGGTGGCGGACACCGAGAAGCTCCGCTGCCGTTCGCCGGGCTCGACAGTGTGGAACTGAAACGGAGGAGAATCCGAACCGGAGGAGCATTCATGACCCGTCTCCCGACCCGCTGGGTGATCCGAACCGCGGGACCAGCCGGAACCCGGCCCCGGACCCACCCCCGACCGCGGTGGGTCCGCGCTGGGCTGGCCGCCGCAGCGCTGGCGGGCCTCACCGTCGCGACCGTGGGCACCGCCGCGAGCGCGGCGTCGTCGACGGCGGCCGACGGACGTCCCGTGCCCGGTTTCGGCGGGCCGGAAGCTGAATGCCCTCCGCGCGGCACCGCGATCGGTTTCAGCGACGCCCTGAACAAGGTCGTCGTCGACGGTGAGACGGTCGGCGGCCTCTCCGGGCTCGCCTACGACGCACGCAGGCACGCGTACGCGGCGGTCGTGGATCGCTCCGGCACCCGGCCCGCGCGGATCTGGTTCCTCTCCGACACCGCCCGGCCGACGGTGGTGGGCAGCATCGTGCTGCGGACGTCCACCGGCGTCGGCTACGACGGCGGCAACTTCGACGGCGAAGGCCTCGCGGTCCTGCCCGACGGGCGGTATGTCGTCAGCTCGGAGACGGAGCCCTCGATCAGGATCTTCGACCGGACCGGGACCGAGCAGAGTGCCCTGCCGGTACCGGGTCGTTTCCGGGTGGCGCCCGCGGGTGAGGCGACCGACAACGCCACGCTCGAAGGCCTCTCCATCTCCCCGTCGGGGCGTTTCATCTACGCGGCGATGGAAGGCACCCTGGCCGGCGACGTCTCCGCGGCCGGTGAGGCCCAGACCCGGCGGATCCTCGTCTACCGGCGTACCGCCACCGGCTCGTACGAGCTGAGCCGGCAGCTGGGCTACCGGGCCGAACCCGGGCAGCGGATCTCCGAGATCGCCGCCTACGGCGAGGACGGGCTGCTCGTCCTGGAGGCCTCGTTCACCGCCGGGGTGGGTAACCGCAACGCCCTGTGGGCGGTACCGGACACCGGACGTACCGCGGATGTCACCGCGGTACCCAACCTCTCGGCGCTCCCAGCACGTGCCCTCGCCGGCAAGCAGCTCGTCGCGGACCTCACCGCCTGCCCGACGCTGGGTGCGACCAACCCCGGAACCCAGATCAACCCGCTGATGGACAACTACGAGGCTCTCGCGATCGATCCCCGAGGGCGCTTCGGACGCGGGCTGACGACCGTCAGCGTGCTCAGCGACGACAACTTCGGTGCCACTCAGGTGACCCGCCTGCTCCGGGTCGCGGTGCGGCTGCCCTGATCGACGTCCACTCCGAAGGCCGGTGGCGCCTCGGCGGTGGCGGCTCGGTGGCGGCTCGGTGGCGGCGCTGAGGCGGGCGCCGCCACCGACCCTGTCAGCGGCTGCGGCTGCGGGGGGCGACGCGGCGGGTCGGTGGGGCTGTGGTCGGGTCGTCCGGCCAGGGGTGTCGGGGGTAGCGGCCGCGCAGCTCCGCGCGGACCTGCGGGTAGCCGGTGCGCCAGAACGACCCCAGGTCGCTCGTCACCGCCACCGGGCGCCCCGCCGGCGACAGCAGGTGAAGCACCAGCGGTGCGCGGCCGTCAGCGACGACGGGAACCCGTTCCCACCCGAACACCTCGGCGATCTTCACGGCCAGCACGGGGCCGGCCGCGCCGCTGCTGCCGCTGTAGTCGAGACGCACCCGGGAGCCGCTCGGCACCGTCACCCGTTCGGGTGCCAGTTCGTCCAGCCGGCCGGCCTGTGGCCAGGGCAGCAGCCGGCGCAGCGCGTGGCCGGCGTCGATACGCCCGAGGTCGGCGCGGCGTCGCACGCCGTCGAGGTCCGGCCCGAGCCAGTCGGGGGCGCAGTCCAGCAGCGCGGCGTCGGTGACGTCGGGCCAGGGGGCGCCGAGCAGCCGGTGGCAGAACGCGAGCCGGTCGCGCAGGGCGAGCGCGTCGGTGCTCCATCGCAGCACCGGCAGGCCCGCGGCCCGCAGCCCGTCGAGCACCGCGGCCCGCAGCAGGTACGGATCGGGCCTGCCCACCGGGCGTTCGGCGAGGATGATCGCGCCGAGGCGCTCGAGCTGGCGGGCGACGATGTCGCCGCCGGACCAGGCGACCTCGTCCTCGGTGCGCAGCAGCGCCGCGCCCGCCTCCCGCGCGGTCGCCGCGTCGAGCGCGACGGCCAGGCGCACTCGGGCGGACGTCCGGCCTGGCCCGCGGTCGGCGACCGCGATGGCGAGCCAGCCCGCCCCGGTCAACGCCGAGCCCGCGGCGAGCTCGGCACCGGTCCCGCCGGCCATCAGGTAGTTCGTGCTGCCGGCGTCGCGGGCCCGCGCGAGCCGTTCGGGGAAGGCGAGGCCGACCACGAGCCCCGCCGCGAGATCGTCGGTGATCCCACCCGCATCCCGCCCCGCGGGCCCGGCAAGCTCACCGGGTCCAACGGGTTTCCCGGGTCCATCGGGCTCCCCGGTCCCGGTGGGTGGGGATTGCGCGGCTGAGCGCAGCCGGCGGGTCTCCTCCCGCCAGCGGGCGGACGCGGCCCGGTCCGTGTCGCCCCGCAGGCGGCGCCACGCGGCGACGAGGTCGTCGGACGGGCCGCCGACCGATCCGCCGACCGATCCGCCGACCGGGCCGTCCCCGGAGAGCATCGCGACGACCTCCGCCGCGCGGCGGGCGCCGACGGACCGGGTGCCGTCGAGCAGCGCCCGCGCGAGCCGCGGATGGGTCCCGACGAACGTCCTCGCGGGGTGACCCGGCCGGTCTCGTCGACGGCTCCGAGGGCCCGCAACGTCGCCCCGGCAGCTTCCATCGCGCCGGCCGGCGGCTCGCTGAGCAGGGGCAGGCCCGCCCCACCGGGATTGCCCCAGACCGCCAGTTCCAGCGCGAAGGCGGTGAGGTCGGCGACGGCGATCTCCGGTTCCGGCTGGGCGGGCAGCCGGTCATGTTCCGCGGCGGACCAGCAGCGGTACACCCGGCCCGGGGCCTCCCGCCCGGCCCGGCCCGCGCGCTGCCCGGCGGACGACCGGGACACCCGCACGGTGACCAGCGAGCCCAGCCCGCGGGCATGGTCCATCCGCGGGGAGCGGGCCAGGCCGGCGTCGACGACGACCCGCACACCGGGCACCGTGAGGCTGCTCTCCGCGACCGCGGTGGCCAGGACGACCCGGCGACGCGGGCCGGCGCGCAGCACCGCGTCCTGCGCGCCGCCGGTCTGCCGGCCGTGCAGGGTGAGGACGTCGACGGCGTCCCGGTGCCCGGCCTCCCGGCGCCCGGCGAGCCGCCCGGCGACGGCGGCGATCTCACCGGCCCCTGGCAGGAAGACGAGCACATCCCCGGATGTCTCCCGCAGCGCGCGCCCGACCGTCGCGGCGACGTGGTCGAGCAGCCTCGGGTCGACCCGCAGCCCGTGCGCCGGCGTGATCACACCTGGTGGGGGTGCCCAGACGACCTCGACGTCGTGCATCGAGGCGTCGGTCCCGATGACCGGCGCGGGCTGGTCGGGCGTGCCGAGCATCGCGGCCAGCCGCCGGGTGTCGGCGGTCGCGGAGGCGGCGACCAGGCGCAGGTCGGGACGCAGCACGGCCCGGACGTCGAGCAGGAGCGCGAGCGCCAGGTCGGCGTCGAGGTGGCGCTCGTGGCACTCGTCGAGAACGACCGCGTCGGTCCCGGGCAGTTCGGGGTCGCGTTGCAGCCGCCGGACCAGGACGCCGGTCGTGACCACCTCGACCCTGGTCGACGGCCCGGCCCGGCGCTCCCCGCGGATCGTGTAACCGACCGCGCCCCCCACCTCGCCACCGCCCCCCGCGCCACCGCCCTTCTCGCGGCCACGTATCTCGCCGCCGCCGGTGAGGCTGGCCATCCGCCGGGCCGCGGCGCGGACGGCGATTCGCCGCGGCTCGACGACCAGCACGCGGCCGGGGACGTGGTCGGCGAGCGCGAGGGGGACGAGCGTCGTCTTGCCGGTGCCTGGCGGCGCCACCAGCACCGCGGCCCCACCGGCGTGGCCCGGCCCGGGCTGTTCTCGGGCGGTCAGCGCGCCGAGGAGCGCCGGCAGGGCGGCCCGGATGGGAAGGTTCGCCCCGGCGACCGTGGCGTCGGGCAGCATTCACGGAGCCTAGTAGCTGCCATTCCAGGTGTTTTCGACCTTGCGAACCGGGGACATCCCCGGTTATCGTCCCGAGGTGGAAACGGGGATATCCCCGGATCGCTTTGCTCTGGAGGTCGCTCATGGCTTCGTCAGTGGTAACGCCTGCCGTCGGGATCGTTGAGCGGATGGCGGACGCAGTGCTCCGAGGAGACTTCGACGGTGCGTTGGCGCTGATCGCGCCCGATGCCGTCGACCATTCCGCACTGCCCGGGGCGCCCACCGGCCACGAGGGCTGGCGGCAGAAGTGGGCGGCCCTGGGCGCCCAGGCCGCGCAGGTCCGGACGACCGTCGAGCAGCGGGTGACGACCGGCGACACGGTGGCCACCCGGTACGCCCTGCGCGACGCTGCGACGGGCGAGCCGGTCGGGTTCGCCCTCGACATGCTGCGGGTCCAGGGCGGCCAGATCGTCGAGCACTGGGGCCTGCCGCTGCCGCTGCCCCTGCCGGCCGCGGCGGGTTCGACTAACTGAGCGCCTGAGCTCCCCGCGGCCCGATGCCCTGGTAGAGCAGACGCAGCAGGCGGTCGGCGTGCTGGGCGCCGGTGGACTCGGTGGTGAGGGCGATCGCGTTGACCAGCGCCAGCAGGTCGGCCACCTCGAGGTCGTCGCGGACAGTGCCGGCCCGCTGGGCGCCGGCGAGCAGGGCCGCCGCGGTTTCGCCGATCGCCCCCTGGCAGGCGGCGATCACCGCGGAGTCCTCGCTGCGCCCGGTCATCAGCGCCTCCGCGAGGCCTTTCCTGGACGTCACGTGCTCGATGAAGGCGTGCAGCCAGCCGAGCAGCGCCGGGCCCGGGGCCTGATCGACGGCAAGCTGCTCGCCCTGCGCGCACAGCGCCTCGACCTCTTCGACGCACACGCCGACGAGCAGGTCGCGGCGGGTCGGGAAGTGGCGGTAGAGCGTCGCGTTGCCCACCCCGGCCGTCCGGGCGATCTTGTCCAGTGAGGCCTGCGGGCCGTCGGCCCCGAAGACCGCCGCCGCGGCGGCGAGCAGGGCCTCGTAGTTGCGCCGGGCGTCCGCCCGATGAGGTGGCCGCAGCAGCGCGCCCAGCCCAGGGCGGTGGATCTCCGCCGGTACCGCTCCGATCGGACTCCCCGGACCGCTGCCGTGAGGGTGGTCCATGTCCTCACCGGTGGCCACTGTCACCGCCCCAGCCTTGCACCGTCCCAGCCTTGCACCTGCAGGGCCTGACCACCCGGGTTCCTGCGGGGCCAGACCACCCGGGTTTTAGAGCGGATGGCTCGTCGGCGGGCTGGAACCGGTGGGGCCTCGATGTCCTCCTGCGCGCGAACCGGAGGAGGGGCCGGCATGGTCCGCAGCCGACGTCGGCTGCGGACCACGACTCGCTCGTCGGCTGGCCTGAACCGGCGCGATCAGCCGCGGCTGTACTGGCGCGCGGTTGGTCCCTCGTACAGCGATCTGACCGTTGTCAGGCCGCCGCCGGTGTCCGCGGCCCGGAGGATGAAGTTCTGCCGGCTCGGGCTGACGCCGGGCCTGCTGTAGTCGATCTTGCCGAGGAGTCCGCCGGTGTCGATGTCAGTAAGGCTCTGCTTGGCGTGGACGACTCCCTCGCGGGTGAGATCGCCGGCCTGGCAGGCCTTCTCCAGGATCTCCGACATCACGTGCGCGGAGGCGAATCCGGAGAGCATCGTGACGCTGGGCGCGGAACCGGGGAACTTCTTCTGGTAGTCGGCGAGAGGTTCCTGGGTGACATCCTCGTCATAGGCTGGATAGGGGCTGATGTTGTAGTAGTTGGCGATGAGGGCATCCCGGGCGGGTGTCTTGAGCAGCCCGGGAGAGAAGGTCGGGTTGTTGCCGACCAGCGGGACGTTCAGTCCCTGCGTCGCGGCGACCGTGGCCGCCGAGGCGGTCTGGCCCGGGGAGCTTGCCAGGAGAATGGTCTTTACCCCCGCCGCCTTCAGTGCGGTGATCTGGGCGGTCATGTCCTGATCGCCTGGGGTCACCTTCTGCTCGACGACGCTCATGTCGTGCTGCTTGGCGAAGAAGGAGGCACCCGCGAGCGTGGTCGCTCCCCAGTCGCCCTCCAGGTAGATCACACCGATCGCGTCCCCGGGAGCGATTTTCTTTTCCTCGAGGAGATAGTCGAGGCCGTTGATGACCTCGACGTCGTAGGTCGGGCCCAGAACGGCCATGTCCGGGTTGTCGGTGAGGCTTGCCGCCCAGGTGAGCGGAACGGTGACGATGGAGTCCTGCTCGATCCGGTCGGACAGCGCCGCGGTCATCGCCGAGCCGAGCAGCTGCTGGATGCCCAGGACGTCGCCGCGCAGGCCCGAATACAACGAGGTGGCGTTCTGGACGTTGTACCCGTGGTCCTTGATCTCAAGCTTCACCTGGTAGGTGCCGCACACGCCGCCTTCGGCGTTGCGCGCGTCCCAGAAGATCTGCTGACCCGAGGTCAGCTCCTTTCCGAGAGCGGCGAAGACGCCGGTGGCGTCGGTCAGCACCCCGAGGGTGATCGTGTCACCCTCGATGCCGGCCCCGACCCGTTCGGAACCGCTGCTGGAATCCGGCGTGGAGTCCTGGCTCTTGCTGCTGCAGGCCGCCAGCACAAGCGTCGCGGCGGTGACGCATATCCCCGCGCCCCGCAGGTGACGTCGCCGCGGGCCCGGCGTCAGCCGTCCCCCTGACTGCCGCGCGACCGGTAAATCGATGGGTGCGTGCCCGGTTTCGGTCATGGAAGTTTCTGCCTCTCGGTGTGGATGACGGGTCCAGCTATCGCAAGGAATTCGGGTCGGGATGGGCCTGGGCTGAAATCTCAGGATTCGGGCGCGCTGTCATGCGCTGTCGCGAGTACCGTCGAGGCCTTCGCGGAGGCATTTGTTCTCGCCTGATCAGGCTGGGTCGGTTCAGGCTGATCAGCTGGTGGGCCGCCGCGCCACAGCCGTCGGGTGGGGATGGCATGTGCACGGACTTTCAGGTGTGACTGCGCGCGCCGGGCCAGGCCGGCGGCCCCGCTCGGTTCCAGCAGCACTATGAGCACCACCGCGGCGCCGTAGAGATAACGCGCCGCGTCGGCATAGCTCACCCCGCCGCTACCTGGCGCGGAAAGGAAGGGAAGGGAGTCGCTGTACTGCTGGAGAACGAGCGGGAGCGCGGTCACGAGAACGGCGCCGGCGGCGGCTCCACCGACGGATCCGAGCCCGCCCAGGACTATCATCATCAGATACTGGACGGAGATCTCGATGGTGAAGGACTCGGGCGCCACACTGCCGACGGAAAGCGCGTAGAGAACGCCCGAGAGACCCGCGTACATCGAGGACAGCAGAAATGCGCGTGACCGGTAGGCGGCGACGTCCACCCCGTTGACCGCGGCTGCGAGCTGATTGTCCCGTACCGCCTCGAGCGCGACTCCGCTGCGGCCACGGATGATGTTGCCCGCGAAGACCATGGCCAGGATGGCGAGCAGCAGGCCGAGATACCAGAGTCGCTCGGCCTGGCCGAAGGGAACGCCGAGCAGGACGAGATCCGGGTCGGAGTCGCTGAAGGCGAAGCCGGGCAGTGCGAAGTCCTCGACGGGCCGGCCGTTGAAACCGCCGGTGAGCGGTGTGGCGGTGTTGAGGATGTGCTGGCCGGCGACGACGAGACCAAGCGAGGCGACGGCGAGATAAAGCCCGCGGACGCGCGCCGCGACCGGGCTGAACAGCAGCCCCGCCAGCCCCGCGATGCCCACCGCCGCGATCATCGCGAGCATCGGATGAAGGCCCAGCCCGATGACGCGCTCCGAGCCCTTTCCGGTGGATTCCCCCGCGAGCAGCGAGTAGGAGATGGCGCCGACCGCGAGGAAGAACGCGTGCCCCAGGGAGAGCTGTCCGGTTGTTCCGCAGAGAAGGTTCAGCCCGACCGCGCCGATGACCGCCGCGAAGACCGCGAATCCCGTGCGTAGCCAGAACTCGTCGGCGTAGAAGGGGAGCACGACCGCGACGACGGCCAGGGCCGCGAGCAGCGACCGCCTGACATTCCCGGCGCTGGTGACGGGGCGCATGATGATCGCCCTAGACACGGTTCAGCTCCTTTGTTCCCGCGAGCCCCGTCGGCCGTACCAACAGGACGACGATCATCACGAAGTAGGGGACGACCTCTCCGATCCCGCGCCCCAGGAACAGCAGGTCATCCTGGTATCCCGCCGCCAGTGACTCGGAGACGCCGATCAGCAGCCCGGCGACGAGCGCTCCGCCGGGCGAGTCCAGCCCACCCAGGACGGCGACGGGGAAGGCGGCGAACGCCACCCACCGAATGCCCGGTTCGAGCCCCGGGGTCGGGCTGCCGGTGAGGAAGATTCCGGCGACGGCGGCCAGCGCTCCGCCGAGCAGCCAGGAGGCCAGCGCCACCCGCCCCAGCCTGATGCCCATGAGCTGGGCTGCCTCCGGATCCTCGGCGGCGGCCCGCATGGCGACTCCCCAGGAGGTGAGCCGGAACGCGGTGAACAGGCCCGCGATCACCACGGCGGCCACGGCGAACGCGATCAGCCGGTTCGCGGAGATGCTCACCCCGGCGGCCTCGACGACATCCGCACCCCAGGGATGACCGAGGCCGAGAATGTCGGAGCCGATCCGGCGGGTGAGGTCGGTCGCGATCAGGATGTCGACGCCGAGGAGCATGATGGTGAGGCTGATCGTCGGCGCGTTGCGCAGCCGGCGGACGAGGATCCGTTCGATCAGGGCGGACATTCCGGCCGCGGCGGTTACACCGAGGGCCACGGCGGCGGCGAAGCCCAGGGTCTCGTGCGTCCGGGCGATGACATACGCCCCGAGGAGCACAACCGCGCCGTGCGCGAAGTTCAGCACCTCGCTGCACCGGAAGATGATGACGAAACCGAGGGCGAGAAGGGCGTAGACCGCGCCTACCGCGAGACCGTTGGACAGCAGCGAGAAAAAGGTCGTCAAGGCTGATCCCTGTGGGGAAGGTCGGTGGCCGTGGGCGCGGCTTTGGAGGTCCCGTCCGGCGAACCCAGGTAGGCGCGGATGACCTCGGGGTCGCGCTGGATCTCGGCGGGGGTCCCGCTAGCGATGACCGTGCCGAAGTCGAGCACCGTCACCCGGTCGGCGATCGCCATGACCATGGCCATGTCGTGCTCGACGAGCAGGATCGTGATCCCCAGTCCCGCCCTGATCGAGCGCAGCTGCTCGGCCATCAGGGCGGACTCGGTGGCGTTCATTCCCGCCACCGGCTCGTCCAGGAGGAGGACGCGCGGCTCGGTGGCCAGGGCGCGGCCGACCTCGACCCGTTTGCGATCGCCGTAGGAAAGACCACTGACCTCGGCGTCGAAAAGGTCGCCGAGCTCCAGGAAATCTGCGATCTCCCTGACGCGGGCGCCGTGGAGCCGCTGTTCCCGGACAGCGGAGGGGAGCCGTAGGCCGGTCCGGACGAATCCGGCGCTCATCAGGTGGTGGCGGCCCAGCATAATGCTTCGCTCAACGGTCGCATACGGCGGGAGAACGATGTTCTGAAATGCCCGGCCGAGGCCGAGGCGAGTGATCTGGTGGGGTCGCAGCGAGGTGAGCTCGTCATCGCCGAGCCAGACCTCTCCCGCGGTGGTCCGGTACAGGCCTGAAATGACGTTGAACAGCGTCGACTTACCAGCCCCGTTCGGTCCGATGATCGCATGGATATGGCCGGGCTCGACGGACAGTGATACGTCCGAGAGCGCTTTGAGGGCACCGAAGGTGACGGACACGCCCTGGACGCGCAGCCATGGCGGCGCGTCGTCGGTCGTGACCGTGGGCGTCCCTGCTGCCGTGGCGTTGGCACCGGTCATGACCGCCACCTCGTGAGAGTCCTGGCCTCGGATGGCCGAGCCCCGTGGCCGGCGCCGGTGGGTGTGGATTCGGCCACGGGGGTCGCCGGTGCCCCGTGGCCGAGGTAGAGCTGCCGTACCTGTTCGGAGGCGGCAAGCTCGGCGGCGCTGCCGGCGAGGCTGACCTGGCCGACGTCGAGGACCACCGCGGTGTCCGCGAGCGCGAGGGCCATGGTGGCGTTCTGCTCGACCAGGACGACGCAGACGCCGTGGCGGTGGATCTCCGCCACGATCTCGCCCACCCGCTGGATCATCAGCGGCGCGAGCCCCAGCGACGGCTCGTCGAGGAGCAGCAGGCGCGGATCCGACATCAGCGCCCGACCGATCGCGAGCATCTGCTGCTCGCCGCCGGACAGCAGCGCGGCCCGCTGCCGCGAACGGGTGACCAGGATCGGGAAGAGCTCTTCGACCCGGCCTCGGGCGCGGGCCGCGGCAGCGCGGCTGCGGGCCCCGGCGGCACCGGCGCGCAGGTTGTCGTCGACGGTCAGGTGGCCGAACACCCGGCGGCCTTCGGGCACCTGAACCACCCCGGCCCGCACGATGGACGCCGCGTCCCGTCGGTGGATGGCTGTGCCGTCGACGGTGATGGTGCCGGTGTCCCGCTGGCCGCCGTGGCGATCGAGAGTTCCCGAGACCGCGCGTAACAGCGTGCTTTTTCCCGCGCCGTTGCTTCCCAACACCGTGAGAACGCCGCGTTCGGGGACCCGCAGCGAGACATCCCGCAGTGCCTGGACGGCGCCGCCATAGGTTACTGAAAGGCCGGCGACTTCCAACACGTGAAACCTCTTCTGAGTATTGACAGGTGGTTTCTTGAAAATAGAGGAACCGGAGGCTGGCGAGGTTTTCGGCATGCCTCGTACGGCGGCGAACTCAGGGTGCGGGATATGGTCTGCCGGATTCGTCGTTCCGGCCGGGAGGCGGAACGGTCGTCATCCCGCTGTCCAGTGGAGGTGATGGCTGAGCCTTTTCGTCGTCGACTCGGGCCGGCGGAATCCCTGGCCGTGCATCGTGATATGGAAAAGGCTCGCCGGACGTCCTCGGTCCGTACAAAATTACGCGGTCATGGCAGGTGAACTGCGTCAGGTGGAGGCTCTGGACGGGATCTGGTTCTGCTCGGCCCATTCCCGCAGCGGGCCCTTCAGCAGCTTTCCGCTGGGGTTCCGGGGAATCTGGTCGAGCCGGCGCAGCTGGGTCGGGAGCTTGTAGCGGGCGAGGTGGAGCGCGGCGAAGTCCCGAATCTCCTCGATCGTCGGCTCGGCGCCCGGACGGCAGCTCAGGATCGCGACCACGGTCTCTCCCCAGCGGGCGTCGGGCACGCCGACGACGGCCACGTCGAGGACGTCGGGGTGCTCGATGAGGACCCGTTCCACCTCGGCCGGGTACACGTTCTCACCACCGGTGATGATCATGTCCTTCAGGCGGTCGACGACGTAGTAGAAACCGTCCTGGTCGCGGTAGGCGATGTCCCCGGTGTGGAACCAGCCGCCGTGGTCGAACGCCGCGGCGGTGGCCGTCGGGTTCCGCCAGTAGCCGGGGGTCACGTTCGGGCCCTGGACACAGAGCTCGCCGCGGACGTCCGCCTCCTCGACGGGAATGCCGGTGCCCGGCCTCACCAGGCAGACCCTGGTGAAGGGCATCGCAACCCCGGCCGAGCCGAGCTTGTCCCGGGTCAGGCCGGCCGGCAGGTAGGTGGCGAACGGAGCGGTCTCGGTCAGGCCCCAGGCCTGCTGTAACAGAACGCCCCGGTCGGCGTACTCGCGGATCAGGCCGGGCGGTACCGGGGCACCGGCGACGATCGCGGATCTCAGGGCGGTGAGGTCCGCGGCGGCGAACCCGGGCAGCCTGGCGACCGCGCCGAACATGGCGGGTACCGCGAACAGGACCGTCACCTGGAAGCCGACGAGATCGTCCAGGAACTGCTGTGGATCGAAGGAACGGCGGATGATGACGAGGCCGCCACGCAGCAGGGTCCGCAGCGTGAGCGCGTTCAGCCCGCCGATGTGGAACAGCGGCGCGACGGCCAGCGTCACGTCGTCGTGGCGGGTGTCGACCACGTTGTCGACGTTGACGGCGTTCCACCAGATGTTGCCGTGGGTGAGGATGACGCCCTTGGGCAGGCCGGTGGTTCCCGAGGTGTACAGCAGGGCCGCGATGTCGTCGTCGTGGCGGGCCACCGGCTCCGCGACGTCGTCGGGGCCGGTGAGCAGCACCGACAGTGGGATCCACCCCGCGACGGGCTGGTCGGGCGCGGGGCAGGCCGGGTCGGTGTCGACGAGAACGTAGTGCCTGATCGACAGTGCGGCGCGCACGGACTCCACCACCTCGCGGTGGCCTTCCTCGACGATCAGGACCTCGGCGTCGCAGTTGGTCAGGACCTGGCGGATCTCGGCCGCGGCCAGCCGGAAGTTCAGCGGCGCGAAGACGGCGCCGAGGTGCGCGGCGGCGAGCATGGTCTCCAGCAGGACCGGGCTGTTGAAACCGAGATAGGCCACCCGGCCGCCCTGCGGCACACCGTGGCGGGCGAGCCCGGCGGCGAGCTGACGAACCGTCCGGGCGAGATCGCCCGCGCTCGTCGTGCGGCCTTCGTAGTGGAGGGCGGCGGCGCCCGGGGCGTATCGCGCTCGACGGTAGAGCGCAGCCGCCGGGCTGATGTCGACGGAGTTCATGGCAGGGCTCCTTGAACGGCGGTCGGGCAATGCGAGAGAACGGAAGGGTGAATGGTGAGCGAGCCTTCTCGGCCGTGCAAGGTGCGACGGCGAAGGCTCGGTGTTCTCGACACGATGTCCGGGCCCGCCGCCTCCCCCCTGTCTCCGACGTCCAGTCGTCCCCGTGGCTGACGACTGCCGTGCCCCCGCCGCAGTGCAGCGTGCGGACATAAGACGCTGGCTGCGGGGTGTGCTTCCAGCGGCTGTGCCGCGATGCGGAACATTTCCGCGGACCCTTCCGCGGGCCCTCCCGGCCAGGCTTCTCAGGGCTTCGGCGGGAGACCGCCGGGCCGAGCAGTGAGCCCCTCGTCCCGCTGGCCCGAAGGGAGCGCGGTGGCGACGGCGAAGCCGGCGATCCACTCCGGGATCGGCCGGTAGAAGCGGGATGTCATGGAGTACGCGCCGGTGGCGGCCAGGGACGCGAAGGCGGCGATCCAGGCGCGGGTCTCATGCCCGGACCCGCCGCCCTCGGCGCCCATCCATTCGACGGTCCAGGCGTCGACGTCCTCAAGCCGGCCGCCGGCGAAGGTGTCGAGGACCAGCTCGTCCCAGGCCGGGTTGATCGCAATCATGCTGGTCGATCCGCCGGCGTAGGCGCGGCCGGCCTGCACGACCCGCTCCTCGCCGCGGGCGCGCTGCTCGGGGGTGGGTGGATGGCCCTCGATCAGGGCGTCGGCGACCCGCGGTGGCGCGCCGGCGAGGATGGGCACCGGCGGGTCGTGGGAGAGGCCACCGGAGCCGATGAACAGGACCCGGCGGTCAAGGTCGGCCGCCGCCAGGCCGATGGCGGTCCCCAGGGCGCGGATCCGGCTGACCGGCCCGAACGGTGCTGCGACGCCGTTGACGAAGATCGGGACGACGGGCACCTGGTCGATGCCGCCGAAGAGCACCTGCAGCGGCTGGACGAACCCGTGGTCCACGGTCATCCGCGCGGAGACCGTCAGGTCGACGCCCCGGGCGAGCGCTCCGTCCGCGAGTGCTCGCGCGGCCTCGCCGTCGACGGAGAGGGGCCCCGCCGCGGAGCCGAAGTCCCCGACGGCGCCCGCCTCGGTGGCCAGGCAGAACGGCGGCATCTCGCGGTAGAAGAAGCCGTTGTAGTGGTCCGGCGCGTAGAGGACCACCAGGTCGGGCGCGAAGGCCCCGATGAAGGCGCGGGCGCCCGTCACCGCCTCGTCGACGGCGGCGAGGACGTCGGGCGCCGGGTCGTTCTTCCCGATCAGCGGGGAGTGGGATATCCCCACGAGCGCGGCAGGCATCAGGGCATCAGGTTCCCTTCACTCGTGCGTGTTCGTTCGTGGCTGCAGGTGCGGCGCGGGTGGGTGAATGACGATCTTTCCGGTGAGCTCGCCGTCGAGCATGAGCTGGAAGCCCTTGTCGATCTCGTCAAGGGGCAGGACCCGGTCGATGACCGGCCGCACGCCGGTGGCGTCCATCATCCGCAGCATGGCGACGAGTTCCGGACGGGTGCAGCCGGTGGAGCCCAGAATGCGTTGTTGCAGGTAGAACACCCGGGCCAGGTCGGCCGGTGGGTTCGTGCCGCTGGTGGCGCCGGCGACGACGAGCGTCCCGCCGGGGCGCAGCGACCGGAGTGAGTGCGACCAGGTGGCCTCGCCGACCGTCTCGATGACGACGTCGACCTTCTCCGGCAGCTTCGCGCCGGTGGGGAACGTCCCGCGGGCTCCCCAGGACAGCGCCTTGTCTCGTTTGTCCTCGCTGCGGCTGGTCGCGTAGACGACCGCTCCGGCCGCGGCGGCGAGGCTGATCGCGGCGGACGCCACCCCACCGCCGGCGCCCTGGACCAGCACCCGGTCGCCGGCGGTGATCCTGGCCTGGGTGAACAGCATCCGGTACGCGGTGGTCCAGGCGACCGGCAGGCACGCCGCCTGCTCGAAGGTCAGCCACCCGGGTTTCGGGACGAGGTTGCGGGTAGGCACCGTCAGGTACTGCGCGAACGCGCCGTCGTGGCGCTCGGAGAGCAGCGCCCGGTCCGGATCGAGGGTCTCGTCGCCGCCGCCGGCATCCGGATCGGCGATCACCGGGTAGACGATGACCTCGTTCCCGTCCTCGTCGATGCCGGCCGCGTCGCAGCCCAGGATGATCGGTAGCCGTTCGGCGGGATGGCCCACCCCGCGCAGGGTCCAGACGTCGTGCATGTTGAGGGACGAGGCGACCACCCGGACGACCGACCAGCCAGGTCGGGCCGCGGGCCTGGGAACATCACCGACCTTCAGCCCCGACAGCGGGTCGGTGGCGCTTTGCGCGACGGCGCGTGCTGCGAGCATGCCGTCACGATGCATCGGCCGAAGTCAGGCCGGATACCACCCGTGCCGTCCTGCGGCACGGGTGCTGGCCGAAGCGGGCGTCGGCTCGTTTCCTGGTTGCTGTGACCGCACCCGCAGGGCCTCCGGGGGCGCGGTCCGGCCTCGTCCAGCCTCGTGGATCACGCCGATGCCCCGCCCCCGGGCGGCGGGGCTGGACGAGGAGGAGGCCTGCGAACACGGTGGCGGCCCCACCGGACACGGGAGAGGAGCTCCTATGACGTCGAGCCCTGAGCTGGCCGGCCGCTCGGGTCGGCCCACCCCGACTCCGTTCGGCCCCCTGAGCCGCCCGCCCGAACTGGCCTCGACCATCGACACGTCCGGGCTGGTGGACGCCGACGGCGGCCTCGTCGACCGGGCCATCTTCACGGATCACCAGATCTACCAGCAGGAGCTGCGCCGGGTCTTCGCACCCAGCTGGCTGTTTCTCGCGCACACGGACCAGTTCCGCAGGCCCGGTGATTTCTTCGGCACCTACATGGGCGAGGACCCGGTCATCGTCACGATGGACAGGAACCGGAAGATCCGGGCCTACCTCAACTCCTGCCGGCATCGGGGCGCCCGGGTGTGCCGCGCCGACGCCGGCACCACCCGGAACTTCACCTGCACCTATCACGGATGGTCGTTCGATCTCGACGGCCGCCTGGTCAGCGTCCCGAACAAGGCCGGGTACCCGGAGAGTTTCGACACCGCCGACTGGGGCCTGGTCGAGGTCCCGCTCATCGACAGCCACCGCGGCCTGATCTTCGGCACCTGGAATCCGCGGGCGCCGTCGCTGAGCGAGGCGCTGGGCACGATGGCCTGGTACATGGACGCGATGCTCGACCACGACGGCTCGGGCACCGAGGTCGTCGGCGGCGTCCACAAATGGGTTCTGGACGGCAACTGGAAACTGGCGGCCGAGCAGTTCGCGACCGACTGGTACCACGTGAACATGAGCCACGCGTCGGCGTTGATGCTTCTGTCGCCGGAGGGAAAAGGCCCCCGGGACGAGATCGTCCATCGCAGCGGCCGCCAGTACGCCGACCCGAACGGTCACGGCGCGGGATTCCCGGTCCATCCGAGGAACCGTTTCGACGCCCAGCCGGTGCACCAGTGGTTCGACTACGACGCGGCCCGGGCCCGCCTCGGGGACGCGCGGGTCGAGGGCCCGCTGACCAACGGCCATGCCACGGTCTTCCCCAACTTCTCGTACCTGCCGGTCAACGGCAGTGTCCGGGTCTGGCATCCGAAGGGCCCCGACCGGATGGAGGTGTGGGCCTGGACGCTGGTGGACCGTTCGATGCCCGACGACGTCAAGGAAGCCCAGCGCCTCTACAACCTGCGCACCTTCGGGCCCAGCGGCGTCTTCGAGCAGGACGACGGCGAGAACTGGAGCGAGGTGCAGGCCATCTCGCGCGGGTTCGTCACCAACAGCGTCCCGCTCAACTACCAGATGGGCCTGGGCTCGGAACGCGAGGACGGGCGATATCCCGGCCTGAGCAGTGAGCTCTACAGCGATTCCGCCGGCCGCGCGTTCTACCGCCGCTGGCAGCGACTGATGAACACCCCGGCCTGGTACGAGGGGGACATATGAGCACGACGGGCATCCGGGTCGCGGCCCTCGACGACATTCCCGAGGGCGAGGGCATCGCGATCGACCGTGCCGTCACCGGCACCGACGACGACATCGCGTTGCTGCGTGACGACGACGGCACCGTGTGGGCGCTCAACGACACCTGCACCCATGAGACGGCCTCCCTCGCCGAGGGCTGGGTGGAGAAGGGGTACGTCGAGTGCCCGCTGCACGCCAGCCGGTTCTGCCTGCGTGACGGGAAGGTGGAAGGGCTGCCCGCGACCCGCGATGCCGTCGCCCACCGCACGGAGGTCCGCGACGGAGAGGTGTACCTTTTCCCGAACGAGCCCCCGAACGAGCCCCCGAACGGGGCGCCGGCGTCGTGAGCGGTGTGGCGCACAAGGTCGTGGTCGTCGGTGGCGGCATCGCCGGCGTCAGCACGGTGGCCGCCCTGCGTGCCGGCGGCTACGACGGTTCGCTGACCCTCGTCGACGCGGGCGGGCTTCCCTACGACCGGCCGCCACTGAGCAAGGACTACCTGGCCGGCAAGCGAGGCCTCGAACAGATCGCCCTGCAGCGGCCCGAATGGTACGACACGCAGTCGATCCGGCTGATCACCCGAGCCCGGGTCGCGGCGCTGCGGCCCGCGTCGGGGCGGGTCGAGCTCGCCGACGGCACCGAACTGCCCGCGGACCGGGTCGTCCTGGCCACCGGCGGCTCGGCTGCGCGCCCGCCGATCCCCGGTGCCCTGCCGATCTCTGGTGCCCTGCCGATCTCTGGCGCGCGCGGCAGCGCCGTCCATGTGCTGCGCACCGTCGACGACGCGGATCGGCTCCGGGACGCCCTGCCCTCGGCACGGCGGGTCCTGGTGGTCGGCGCCGGTCTGATCGGCGCGGAGGTCGCCTCCACGCTGGCCGGGCTGGGATGCGAGGTCGTGCTGGCCGACCCGGTGACGAGACCGCTTTCCGCCGTGGTCGGACCAGACCTCGCGGCCTGGCTGCACGACCAGCACCGGGCCCGCGGCATCCACACCGTCGCCGCCGGCCTCGCCACGCTCACGCATACGTCCAGCGGTGTCGAGGCCGCGCTGGTCGGCGAGGGGCGGGCGCGGGTGGTCGACCTCGTCGTGCTCGGGGTCGGCATGGTCTCGGACACCGGGCTTGCCGAGGCCGCCGGCCTCGACGTCGACCGAGGGGTGCTGGTGGATACCGGCCAGCGCACGTCCAACCCCGCGGTGCTGGCCGTCGGTGACGCGACCCGCGCTCGCGCGGACGGTACCCGGGCCGAGCACTGGGATGCGGCCCGGTCTGACGGGGAGTGCGCGGCGGCGACACTGCTCGGCCGGCCCGCGCCGGCCCGGCCGACCCCCTGGTTCTGGAGCGACCGCCACGGCCGGCATGTCGAGGTGGTCGGCCGGATGGCGGACGCGGACCACACCGTCGTGCGCGGGTGCTTCGGCGACGAGCCGTTCGCGGTGTTCGGCCTGCGCGGGAACCTGGTGGTCGGTGCCGCGTCCGTCGACGACGGCCACGCCACGCGCACCGCGCGCCGGCTGGTGGCTGGCGCCATCCCCGTCGACGCCGCCCAGCTGGCCGACCCGTCGACGAATCTTCGCCGGCTGCTGCGCGGCGGCTGAATCGCGGGCAGCCGTGCCGCTGGGCGGCACGACACCTGGCCGGCCCCGCTCCTGAAAGGATCGAATGAGGCGTGAGCACCACGTCCGACCGTGTCGCGACACCGGATGCGGCCGTCGCTGACCGCCGAGCCGACCTCGGTACCCATTTCGAGGTCGAACAGCTCTACTACCGCGAAGCCGAACTGCTCGACGAACACCGGTTCGTGGAATGGCTGGACCTGCTCGCGGACGACCTCGTGTACTGGATGCCGACCCGGACGGACCGGCTGCGCAGGCAGCAGGCGCTCTCCGTCGCCGCCCGTGGCGAGGCCGCCTACTACGACGAGACGAAGGCCAGCCTGCAGTGGCGGATCCGCCGGTTCGAATCCGGCTCGGCCTGGTCCGAGGACCCGCCGTCACGGACCCGGCATCTGATCACGAACGTTCGGGTACGTCACGCCGTCGTGGGCGGCGACCTGGCCCAGCCGGATCTGGCCGAGCCGGGCTTGGCCGAGCCGGGCCTGGGACCCGCGGAGGCGGTGTTGGTCGCCCGCTCGAACTTTCTTGTCTACCGCAACCGGCTCCAGCGCGAGGAGAACGTGTTCGCCGGTGAGCGCACCGATCTGCTGCGACGGACCGAGGACGGGCTGGTCATCGTGCGCCGCGCGGTCCTGCTCGATCAGAACGTGCTGCTCGCGAAGAACATCAGCACATTCTTCTGATTTCCGCGCGCATGCGGATCTCCGCTTCCTCGATCTCTGATCCCACCGCCGACCTGTTGAAGGAACCATCGTGACAACCGCCAGTGAAGTCGCGCTGAGGACGCATCGGGTGCCCACCGCACTCGGCGAGATCGCCGTTGCCGAGGCAGGCGACGGCCCGGTGCTGGTCATGCTGCACGGCGGCGGGCCCGGTGCCTCCGGCGTGAGCAACTACCATCAGAACCTCCCCGCACTGACGGACCATTTCCGGGTGGTGCTGCCCGACCAGCCTGGGTTCGGCGGCAGCTATCGGCCCACCGAGAGTGATCTCGCTGCCCGGTCCATCACCGCCATCACGGCGGTCGCGCTGCTCCAGGCACTCGACGCGCTGGGTGTCGACCGGTTCCACCTGCTCGGCAACAGCCTTGGCGGAGCCGCTGCCCTCGCGCTCGCGCAGCAGCACCCCGACCGGGTCGAGAAGCTGGTGCTGATGGCACCCGGCGGCGGCTGGCTCCCGTTCGGGCCCACGCCCACCGAGGGCCAGAAGGAGATGTTCCGCTACTACCAGGGCGGCGGCCCCAGCGAAAAGAAGATGGCCGCGTTCATCCGGACAATGGTCTTCGACCACCGTCAATTCGGCGAGGATGTCGTCCGGGCACGTTACGAGGCTTCGCTGGACGAAAGCCACATCGCCTTCTACCACTTTTACAACGCGGCGTTCGCCAGGCGCGGCGGCATGGATCCGCTGTGGCGTGACCTGCACCGGATCACCGCGCCGACGCTGCTGCTGTGGGGGCGCGACGACCGGACGATCACCCTGGAGGGGGCCCAGATCATGCTGAAGCAGATCCGGGACGTCCAGCTGCATGTGTTCGGCCGCTGCGGTCACTGGGTGCAGCTGGAGCGGGCGCGGGAGTTCGAGCGCCTGGTCACCGATTTCCTGCGGGCCGCCACATGAGTGGATGGCTTTCGGGGGACGTCGCCCTGATCACCGGCGGTGCCTCCGGGATCGGCGCGGCCGTTGCCGAGCGTTTCGTCGCCGAGGGCGCCGCTGTCGTGATCTTCGATCGCGATGCCTCCCGGCTCGACGTCGTCCGCGGGAAGTCGGCCGACCCGGATCGCGTCCACACCGTGACCGGCGACGTCCGGTCCAGCGCCGACCTGCACCGCGCGGTCGCCGAGACCGTCGACCGGTTCGGCCGGCTCGACATCCTCGTCGCCAACGCGGGAGTCTGGGACTACCAGCGCCAGCTCACCCGCCTGTCGGCCGGCGAGCTCGACGCCGCTTTCGACGAGATCTTCGCGATCAACGTCAAGGGCTACCTGCTCGCCGCCGAAGCCGCCTGGCGGGAGCTTGTCAAAGCGCGCGGCTGCATCGTCATGACGCTGTCCAACGCCTCGTTCTACGTCAACGGCGGCGGCCCGCTCTACACGGCGAGCAAACACGCCTGCCTTGGCCTGATGCGCGAGCTGGCCTATGAACTCGCGCCGAAGGTGCGGGTCAACGGGGTGGCGTGCGGGGCCATGCGCACCGACCTGCGCGGCCCCGAAACGCTCGCGCTCGCGGACCGCTCGCTCGCGGCCTCCTTCGACCGCAGGCCCGCCGACGCGCCCGCACCACCCATCCCGCTCCACAGCGCCAGCGTCGAGCCGGCGGACCTGACCGGTCCGTATGTGCTGCTGGCGGCTCGCGCGCAGAGCAGCGCCATCACCGGTCAGGCGATCCAGGCGGACGGCGGCATCGGCGTCCGCGGATTCACCTCCGGCGCGGGCGGCGACCGGCTCTGAGAGCCGGCTGGCTCTGAGAGTGGGCTGGCGCTGCTGGAGGGCTCGATCAACCGGAAGCCCAGGGGGGCATTGCCGGGTGGCGGGTGCCATGCCGGGCGGAACACAGGGAGAAAAATGAAGAAATCGGGACAACGCCTGTTAGCGCTGCTCGCCGCGGTCGGTACCGCGGCGGCGATGGCGGTGCAGGGAGCGGTGCTGGCCAGCCCGGCATCGGCCGCCACCGGGACGGCGTGCGGCAACGTCACGCAGCCCACCGTCTCCGGCGCGACGATTCAGTCGATGTCGACAGCGGACAAGGGAGCCGACCTCCTGCTGAATGTGCCGGCGCACTGTGAGGTCACGCTCTACCTGACCCACCCCGGCGACGGCGACAAGGTCCAGGTCGCGGTCTGGCTGCCGACCAACGGGTGGAACGGGCGGTTCCAGGGGACCGGCGGCGGTGGTTACGCGGCGAGCTTGCAGCTCGGTGACCTCAGCCTGGGCCCGAATGTCTCCACCCTTCCCTCGGCTGTGCAGGAGGGGTATGCCGCCGCGGCGACGGATGCCGGTATCGGCTTCAACCCGCTGAGCCCCACGGCGTGGGCGCTCAAGGCCGACGGCACCGTCAACACCGGACTGCTCACCAACTTCGCCCACCGGTCGATCCACGACATGACGGTCGCCGCGAAGCAGATTGTCGCGAGCTTCTACGGCCAGCAGGCGTCCTATTCGTACTGGAACGGCTGCTCGACCGGGGGCCGTCAGGGAATGATGGAAGCCCAGCGGTACCCGGACGACTACGACGGCATCATGGCCTCGGCCTCGGCGATCAACTGGGACACGTTCGTCCCGTCCGAGCTGTGGCCGCAGGTCGTGATGAACGACCTGAAGACCTACCCGAGTGCCTGCAAGTTCAAGGTCTTCACCGATGCGGCGATCGCTGCCTGCAACGGGGGGGACACGGTGGCCGGCGGCCTCATCAGCCAGCCGGAGACCTGCGCATTCGACCCGAAGAGTCTGATCGGCAAAGTAATCTTCTGTGATCTCACGTTCCAGACGATCACCGCCAAGGACGCCGAGGTCGTGCGACGCATCTGGGCAGGGCCGACGTCGGCGGACGGCCAGCAGGTCTGGTACGGGCTTCCGAAGGGTGCCGCGATTGACATGGTCGCCGGAACCACCTCGGACCTGCTCGGGCGGCGGAGCGGTTCACCGAACTCGCTGATCGCGGACTGGGTCAAGTACTTCCTTCTGAAGCAGCCGTCGGCTGACATCGCGGCTGTCACACCCACCCAGCTGGTGTCGCTCATCGGGCAGTCCCAGGCCGAGTACAAGGAGATCATCGGGACCGGTGACCCGGATCTGACCGCGTTCAGGAACCGGGGCGGCAAGATTCTCAGCTGGCACGGTCTCGCGGATCAGCTGATCTTCCCGCAGGGAACCGTCGACTACTACAAGCGGGTGCAGAACACCATGGGCGGGGCGGCCAGCACCAACGACTTCTACCGCCTTTTCCTCGCTCCGGGCGTCGGGCACTGCGGCATCGGCGGGAACGGGCCCGTTCCGACCAACGTTCTTGCCTCGCTCGTGAACTGGGTCGAGAACGGCCAGGCTCCGGCCACGCTGACCTCCTCGACCACCAGCCTCACGGAGGGCACGATCACCCGCAACATCTGCCTCTACCCCCAGGTCGCTCGCTACAACGGCCAGGGCGACCGAAAGGTGGCGAGCAGCTACCACTGCGCTGCCTGACCAGCGCCGCGGCCGGTTCCGTGGTCGGCACAACGTCGTGCCGACCACGGAACCGGCCCGTGCGGCCCGACGTTCTTCGGCGCGCCTACCGGGACCGGCGGAAACCAGGCGTCACAGCGCGTGGTTTCCGTCACCGCCAGTCCGAAGGTGCAAACGGTGACGCCGCAATACAGTGAAGGCGTGGAGTCGGGTCATGCTGTTGTCGCGCGCAACATCCGCCTCCTCAGGCAGCAGCGGGGGCTCTCGCTGGCCGAGCTCGCCCGCCAGTCCGGGCTGGCCAAGCAGACGCTGTCGAAGCTGGAGCAGAGCAACGGCAACCCGACCGTCGACACCCTGTTCTCGATCGCTACCGCGCTCGGCGTCCCGGTTACCCGGCTGGTTGCCGAACGCGAGCAGATCGTCGCCGTGCAGCGGGCGAACGACGTCGTCTGGCAGCGGCACGACAGCCACGAGGTCCGCCTGTTGGACCACGTCTACGGGTCCGGGGTCATCGAGAACTACCTGATGCGCATCCACCCGGTGCCGGAAGGCCAAGGCGGCGAGCCCGAGCTCCATCCGGCGGGCACACTCGAACACCTCTACGTCATTGTTGGAAGTGTCCGCGTCGGTCCGGTGGACAGCCCCATCGAGCTGCGCGAGGGAGATTTCGCGCGATACGCCGGTGACCGGCCGCACAGGTATCAGTCGCTGTCCGGTGAGAGCCTGGTACACATCGTGGTAAGTGTTCCCCGCGTCCAGCCCGGCACGGGCGCCATGGGAACCCAGCGCCAGCACGGGGGCGGCGTTCGGAGCCGGATGGGGGAGTCCTGGGCCCCGGCTGAGGAACACGGGCAGGCCGAGGAATCCTGAAAAGCATTGTTCCCGGCCGCCGGTCGGGTGAGCGGTGAAGAATGTATTTGTAAGGAGCTGGACCTAGGTCCTAGGGCCGACTCCGGTTTCAGCGCCTCTGCGCACCGTCGCCGCCGCGATGGTACGAGATGCCTCATATCCCACCCGGCGTAATATCGGCGCATATCTCGCGGGATCGAACCGCTGATGCGGGCCGGCAACCGACAGCGCCGCGAGCGGCTGCCGCGCCAGGCCCATGACCGGCACGGCGACGCAGGAGAGCCCGAGCGCCGCCTCCTGGCGGTCGTAGGCGATCCCGTCCTCGCGGATGCGCCCCAGCTCGGCGCGGAGCAGCCCGCTGTCGGAGATGGAATATTCGGTACGGGCCGGCAGCGTGGCTGTCCTGGAGATGATTTCGGCGGTGGCGGGAGTGAAGGCGAGCATCGCCTTGCCGACGCCGGTGCAGTGGGCAGGCAGCCGAGTGCCGATCCTGGATGGTGAGCGGGCTGCCCGATGGCCATGGATCTTGTTGATGTACGCGACCTCGTCGCCGTGCAACACGGCGAGATGCACCGTCTCGTGGGTGTGCTCGTAGAGATCGACGAGATAGGGGAGCAGCTTGTCGTGGACCAGTGACGTGGTCGGTCCGTAGACGCAGGATCCTAGGTCGGACACGTGCGGGCTCAGCCGGTAGTCGCTGCCGACACGCTCGACGAACTCGTTGCGCTGCAGGATCGCCAGCAGGCGAAAAGCCGTCGACTTGGTCATCTGGGTGCGTCGGGCCAGTTCGCTCACACCGATCTCGCGGCCCTCACCTGCGAGGGAACGGACGAGAAGTAACGCCTTGTCCACTGCTGTCTGCTGGCTGGCCACGGCGGACTCGATGACGTCACCGTTCTCCATGGGGTCCTCCGGCGCATCCGCGGACAACTGTAGTAGACGCTCATCCACTTTAGATGACCCCCGTCGGCGCTGTAAACCGGACCGATGGGTCCTGGAGGCATGAGTCGACGGGTTCCCCTACTGGTCGCCCGGTACATTCGGGGCGACTGGTGCTGAGGGGGCTGGGTGCCGTTCACTGCGAGCCATCCCGCGGCGGTCCTGCCGCTGCGCGGGCTCGGTCTGCCGATGAGTGCGATGGTCGTGGGCTCGATGGTTCCCGATGTGCCGGTCTTCGGCCGCTGGGCGGACCTGTACCGGCTTACCCACAGCCTGCTCGGGATCGTCACCGTCGTCCCGGCGCTGACCATCGCGGTGCTGCTGGTGTGGAGTCACCTCGTGCGTGACGCCCTGGTCGACCTGGCGCCGGATGCCGTCCGGCTGCGGCTCGCTCCCCGAGCGCGGCTGAGCCGGCGCCAGTGGATGCTGGCTCCCGCGGCCGCGATGGTCGGCGGGCTGACGCATGTGGGCTGGGACCTGTTCACCCACCGCGACCGGTGGGGTTTTCATCAGTTCGCCTGGTTGCGTGCCGAGCACGGGGGCCTGCCCGGGTATGGCTGGCTGCAGTACGCCAGCAGCGTGGCAGGGCTGGCCATCGTCGCGCTGGCGGCCGTCGCCCACCTGCGGGCCCTGCCGCGGGGGCCACGCCGGCCGCGGCGGCATCCGTCCCAGGCCGTCATCCTGCCCATGGGCGTGCTGGTGGCGGTGGTGCCGTGCGTCGCAGCCGCCGCGGCGGCGACCCAGGACCCCCGTGGACTGCGCGCCGTCGCCTTCGAGGCCGCCGTCGCCGGCGTGCTGGCCCTGATCGGCACACTCCTGATCATCGTGGCCGGCTGGTGGGCCGTACGCCCGCGCTGAGCCCCGTGTCGACGAGCAGCTTCTCCGCTGCTGGTGCTGCTGGTGCTGCGGGGAGGGCCGGTCCTGTGGACGACGCGGCGAACTCGTCGTGGCCGAACCGGCGGCTTGCGGCCGCGATCTGCTCGGCCGAGCCACCGGAGAGATCTTCGAGAGCGCACAGGACCAGGACACCGCTCGGATCGAGGTAAGGCGGCTCGGACCGATCCTGGCAGCGCCGGAGCCACGCGGAACCGGGCGAGTCTGACGGGCAGGGCGGGTCGGAAAGCAGGACCTCGAGGTGCCCGGCGCGGACGCGGACGCCGTCGATCTGGTCGCGGGTCAGCACGTGCTCCACGCCGTCACGCCGGTAGCGCAGCATCGTCCCGCTGATGAGGAGCAGGTCGGGCCGGCAGAAGAGGTAGCCGAAGATGACAGCCCAGGACCCGAAGAAGCACGACCACACGGCCGCCGGCGCACCGATCCAGGCCGGGAGATCTCCAAGGAGGGCAACACTCCACGGTGCGGCGGCCGCGGCCAGGGCCACGACCGCGAGTACGCCCCCCAGTACCCGCCGCAGCCCCGATTCGCGCAGCTCGACGGGTTCTGTGCCGATGGCGAGGCCATCCTGAAGATCATCACCGCTGAGCGGCCGAGGATCGGCTTCATGCTTTGGCCGTTCGTCCACGTGCT
The DNA here is from genome assembly GCF_001306465.1 of Frankia sp. R43. NCBI lineage: Bacteria > Bacillati > Actinomycetota > Actinomycetes > Frankiales > Frankiaceae > Frankia > Frankia sp. R43. Next base: position 56,425 of record NZ_LFCW01000011.1, read on the forward strand.
CCGGCTGCCCACCCGCATGCTCCGACCGCTCGTGGTGTGGTGCGGCCAGCGCGCCGCGAAGGGCCGCCAGCGCCGCGCTGCCTGTCAGGCGGCCCGCTGGATCCTTGACGAGGAATCCCTCGATCACGGCCGCCAGCGACCCGGGCGTCCGGATGAACTGGGGACGGTCGTGGAGGACGGCCTGGATCGTCGCGGCCTGGGTCGTCCGGGAGAAGGCCGATGTTCCCTCGGCCGCGTGGTACATCGTGGCGCCGAGCGAGAACAGGTCGCCCGCCGTGGACTGGCGGATGCCCGCGAACTGTTCCGGGGCGATGTACGCCAGGGTGCCGATCGGACCGTCAGTGATCGTCGGATCCGACCAGTGGGCGGCGACGCCGAAATCGACAAGCACGATGCGGCCGTCGTGGCCGATCAGAATGTTCGCGGGCTTGACGTCCCGATGGCTGATCCCGCGCTGGTGCGCCGCGACGAGTGCGTCCAGCACGGCGACGCCGATCCGGATGACCTCGTCGGCCGAAAGCGGGCCACGGGTGCGGATCGCCTCGGCCAACGACACCGATGGCACGTACTCCATGATGATCCAGGGGAGATTGTTCTCCTCGACCACGTCGAGCACGGTGACGACATGGGGATGGTCGCGAAGCTTCGCCACCATTCGCGCCTCACGCATGACCCGGGTGACCAGCAACGAGGTGTGGCCCGCCGATGCCGCCACGGGAATCCGTAGCTGCTTGGCCGCCACGGTGACGTTGAGGACCTCGTCGACGGCCCGCCAGACCGTTCCATAGCCGCCGGCACCGATCTGCTCGATCAGCTGGTATCGCCCGACGATCCTGGTGCCTACAGCGTGATCGGCTTCCGCTGCCACCGAATCCCCTTTTGCGCTTTGGCCCTGGAAAGCACAACCCTAGTGTCGATCGAGGGTCAGTGCGCCCGGCTTTGCGTGAAACGGGGTGTGGTTCTCCCTGCTCCGGCCATCTCGGTCGGAACCGGGATCAGCCGGAGATCAACGGTGTTAGGGTCGCACGGTCAGATGTGCCATGGTCCGTCGGCCCGAGAAACGAGACCGGTATGGGTGTCGATGCCCCGCAGGCCAGCCCGAACCAGGCCGCATCGAAGGAGACTGCCTCGGGCCCGGCTGCGCCACCTGCTTCGATTCGGGTGTCACGCCAGGTCAGATCCCGGATTCGCGGTGGTGCGCGGCTGCTGCGGGCCACCGTCGACACCGGTTTTCGGGCCGGCCTCACCGTCCTGGCCGTGGCCCTCGTCGCGGTGGCGGCGGGGTTCTGGACGGCACGGGACGGCGCGACCACGCAGGCGCGGGACGTCGCTGCCACGCAGTCCGGGCCCGAGGTGGGGGCATCGGCGTCGACCGGGCTGAGCTCCGGGCCCGCAGGCGATCCGGGGGCGTCCAGCGGACCGGCATCGGTCGAGGTGCCCACGGCTCCGACCGGCCTGCGAGCCCAACCCGGCAACGCGACGGCGGATCTGTGCTGGGTGGCCTCGCCGGATGTTGACAACTACACGCTTTTCCACCGTGATGTGACGGCCGGGCAGGGCTGGATGCGGATGCCTTTTCCGATCGAGAAGCCCTGCTATCCCGCGAAGGAGCTGGTCAACGGTCATACCTATGAATTTCGGTTGACCGGCAGCAACCGTGCCGGCGAGTCGGATCCGTCCAACACGGTCACGGTCGAGCCGATGGCTCCGGCCCCGTCCACGGCGCCGGATCGGTCGACGAGCGGGCCTGAGCGCACGACGCTGTCGGCCCCGCCGGCCCCGTCGGGCCTGCGAGCCGAACCCGGCGATGCGACCGTGCAGCTGCGCTGGGCGGCGACGTCAGGTGTTGACAACTACACGCTTTTCCACCGTGATGTGACGGCCGGGCAGGACTGGATTCGAATGCCTTTCCCGATCCCAAAGCCCTCTTACACTGCGGATCAACTGGTCAACGGCCACACCTATGAATTTCGGTTGACTGGAAGTAATCGTGCCGGCGAGTCGGGATTTTCGCCGACGGTCACCGCCACGCCGAGGAAACCGGTGCCAGCGGCGCCGTCAGGGGTGGCGGCCACGCCGCGGAACGCTGAGGCGAATCTGTGCTGGATGGCGTCGCCCGGTGCTGACGCGTATACGCTTTACTACCGTGATGTGACGGCCGGGCAGGTCCGACAGCGGATGCCGTTTGCGGTCAACGGAACCTGCTACCTGGCGAAGCAGCTGGTCAACGGGCACACGTACGAGTTCTGGTTGACCGCGAGCAACAGCTCTGGCGAGTCGGGGCTCTCCACTCCGGTCACCGTCACCCCTCGCAGTTGAGCTGAGAAGCTCAGGGGTTGTGGAGGCCGGGGGCTTCACCGGTACGGATTCACCCGACCAGGATCACCTTGACGCCGACCGCGTCATAGGTGCCGCGGGCACGTGCGTCCCTGGTCGCAAGGGCCAGGCCGTGCTCTTTGGCGGTGAGTGCCACCAGACCGTCATACACGGCGCCCCCGACGATGCCGAGTCGGCTCAAGGTCGTGTGGATCTGCTGGGCGGGTGGCCCGCTCAGCACCAGCGGTGCCGTGAATCTCGCGTCAAGCAGGCGTGCGGCGTCCGGCCCGGACAGGCGGGCGTCACCCGGGAGTCTGGTGAGCACCGAGTAGGTCTCGGCCAGGGCGTGCCCACTCAGCGTGAGCTGTTGTCCGCCCCACCACCGCGCCACGTCCGTGTGGTGCTGATGGGAGCGGACAAGCAGTGGGACGGCGACACTGGTGTCGACGGCGATGGTCACCTGCGGGTGGCGTCGATGAGGCCGAACAGGACGTCGTCGTCGACAGGCGTGTCGCCGGCGGACACGAGCACCCCGTTCTCCTCGACGAGGCGGGCGGTTCTGCCGGCTGGCACGACCTGCACGCCGGCCCCGTAAGGCGAGATGTCCACCTTCGTGCCGGGGAGCAGGCCCAGTGCGTCGCGGATGGACTTGGGCAGCACGATGCGGCCCGCCTGATCCACAACAGCTTCCATGGGAACACGATACCAATCTGATCCCACTATGCTGCCCGTGTGATCAACTTGGTGTGGCGAAATGCTGGGGCGCGACCCGGCACGCCGCGCCGACGACCGCGCTTGAGCTGCGGGACGTGAAGGTGCGCGAACCAGCTCCGGGCGAGGTTCGCATCAGAACGGAGGCGTTCTGCCTCGACTTCAACGACATCGACTCGATATACGGGCGCTCGTGTTCAGAGCCCCGTTGTCGGCCGGACGATCGAGCTCCCCGAGCTCCCCGAGGTCCCCGAGTGGCTGGACGCGATGGAGAACCGGCGCACCACAGGTCGCACCGTAGTAGCACTGTAGAGAACGGGCATCGCCATGCGTCCGGCGAACCACCAGCGGGAGGGAACATCGATGAAGGTTGACGCGATCACCCAGTGCGATCTGGCTGATGCCGCCAGGACCGCGCTGCGCGCGGAGGAATGCGGATTCGACCGGATGATCTCCGCCGAGGTGGCGCACGACCCGTTCCTGCCCATGACGCTGGCGGCCGCGGCGACCACGAGGATCTCGCTGGGAACCGGTATCGCGGTGGCATTCGCACGGAGCCCGATGACCGTCGCGGTCACGGCGGCGGACCTGCACCGCCAGTCCCACGGCCGGTTCGTGCTCGGGCTCGGCAGCCAGATCCGGCCGCACATCGTCCGGCGGTTCTCGATGCCCTGGTCCAGCCCGGCGGCGCGGATGAGGGAGTACGTGCAGGCTCTTCGGGCGATCTGGGCCTCCTGGCAGACCGGCGGCCCACTGCGGTTCGAAGGCGAGTTCTACCAGCACACGCTGATGACCCCGATGTTCAACCATGGCCCCAGCGAGCACGGCGACCCGGAGATCTATCTCGCCGGCGTGGGACCGGCGATGACGGCGGTCGCCGGCGAGGTCGCCGACGGCTACCTCGCGCACGGGTTCACCACGCCGGCCTATCTGCGTGACGTCACGCTCGCCAACCTCCAGCGTGGGCTTGACCGGGCCGGGCGCTCCCGTGGCGGGATGGAGGTCAGCGTCCCGATCTTCACGGCGCTCGGGCATGATGACGCCGAGGTCGCGGCCAGCTCCCGGGGCGCCCGCGCCACCATCGCCTTCTACGCCTCGACGCCTGCCTACCGGCCCGTGCTGGACCATCACGGCTGGGGCGAACTCGGCGAGGAGCTCACCCGGCTGTCCAAGCTCGGCGCGTGGGACAAGATGGGCGACGCCATCGACGACGAGGTCCTGGCCGCGTTCGCCATCGTCGGCGCGCCCGAGGATCTTCCGGGTGAGGTGGCCCGCCGCTACGGCGGGCTGGTCGACCGGGTGCAGATCGGTCTGTCCGGCACCGTGCGTGACGACGAGCTCGGGGCGCTGGTGGACGCACTGCGCGGCTGACCTGCGCAACGGCCGGATACCAGTCCGTATGCCAGCTCGGATACCAGTTAGGGTCCCGGTGCTCCGCGGGCGTCGGGAAGGGTGCCCGGTGCCTCGCGGCCGGTGGCGTCTGCGGTGGCGGATGGCGAGCCACCCCGCCGGCCAGGTGGCTGGGTGCCGTCCCGGCCGGCCGGGTGGTGTGCGCGGAGCCTGCGCGCGGGGCGCGCCGCGTCAGACCGAGGTGATCTGCTTGGCGGCGGTGTAGCGGGCGGCGACGTCGGCCCAGTTGACGATGTCCCACAGGGCGGTCACGTAGTCGGCCTTGACGTTCTTGTACTGCAGGTACCAGGCGTGCTCCCAGGCGTCGAAGGCGAGCAGCGTGGTGTTGCCGATGCCGACGTTGCTCTGGTGGTCGTAGACCTGCTCGACGAGGAGACGTCCGGAGAGCTGGTCGTAGGCGAGGATGCCCCAGCCGGAGCCCTGGACGGTGGTGGTGACGGCGGTGAGCTGGGCCTTGAAGCTGTCGAAGGAGCCGAAGGACTCGGTGATCGCGTCGCCGAGGGCGCCGTCGGGCTTGTCGCCGCCGTCGGGGGAGAGGTTCTGCCAGTAGATCGAGTGCAGGATGTGGCCGGAGACGTTGAATGCGAGGGTCTTCTCCAGGCCGACGATGGCGCCGAAGTCGCCGGAGTCGCGGGCTTCGGCGAGCTTGTCGAGGGTGGTGTTCGCGCCGGCGACGTAGGTCGCGTGGTGCTTGTCGTGGTGCAGCTCGATGATCTGGCCGCTGATCGCCGGCTCCAGCGCGGCGTAGTCGTACTGCAGATCGGGCAGGGTGTAGACGCTCACCTGGTCGTCCTTCACTGGTTGGTGGTGGGTGTGTGGTTGGCGGCCCGCTGTGCGCGGACCGCGCCGAGGTGCGGTTCGTGGGCGAGCAGACGCCTCGCCGTCTCAGCCGTTTTCAGCTGCTCTCAGCCGTTCTCAGCTGCTCTCGGCCGGGCCGGCTGGCCGGGCGGGACCGGCGGCGCCGGAGACGTACGTGCGCTGGATCGCGCGCAGGACGTCGCGGGTGGCCACGTCCGATCCGGAGCGGTCGGCGAGGTCGTTCAGGGCGATGCCGCACAGCGTCGCCAGCCCGAGCACGAGCTCGGCCATGGCCGCTGCCGGGTTGGTGCGCTGCGCGCCGTCGGCCATCACCCGCTGGACGCTCTCCCAGAAGAAGGCGGGGTCGTCGGCTGAGTCGGTGTACGCGGTCATGATCTCGATCGCCACCGGCAGGCACGCGGCCATCGGGTCGGTAGGGACGCTTCCCACGGATCCTGCTCCCCTCGGTCGACCTGCAACCGAACAGTAGTTGCCTATGATTCGCAGCTGCAAACTAGAGGACTCAGTCGGGGGGTGTTGAGTTGGTCGCGCCCCGTGGAAACCGCCACTCAGGGCATATGATCGCAAACTCTCGGTTACCATCATGGCTCGCCGCGTGACCGGGATGTCTCACCGTGCAGCCGGCAGGATCAGCTCCGGCGAGAGCCGGAACCGGCGAACTCCGAAGCGGGCGGGTGACAGCACGCGTGCGCCCCACCGGCCTCAGCACCCGGCCCGCACGCCGCCTACGCCGGACAGGTCGCCCGTTACCGGGAAATCGACATTGAGAAGGTCCGTCCGGCCGAGGCCTCGCGTCGCAGCACGCCGGATGCCGGTGGAAAGCCCAGCTGTGGTGCTGGTGGCCGCCGGTGGAACCCTGGGCGACGAGATTCTCGGATTCCAGACGAACCCGGCGTGCGCGCATTTCGGCCATCCCACCCGGCTGTCACACTCACGGCACGCCGAGCTTCGTGGAGCCCGTCTCCTCGACGGCCGGGGTCGCAAAGGGGCGTGTCGATGTCCACGTTCATCGAGATCAGACCGGTGGGCACCCTCGCGGCGCCACCGGACCGGGCCCGCGGCTCCGAGCTGCTGACCCTCGTGCGGGACGCGGGGTATCTACAGCGCGACCCGAGGTACTACGCCGGGCGCATCGCCGCCGACCTGACGCTGCTCGTCGGAGGGTGGGCCGCCTTCGTGCTGGTCGGCCGTTCGTGGTGGCAGGTGCTCGTCGCCGCCTGGCTGGGGATCGCGTTCACGCACATCGGTTTCCTCGGGCATGACGCGGGGCACCGCCAGGTGTTCCGCTCCCGGCGTGGGAACGACGCCCTCGGCATTCTGGCCGCGAATCTCGCGATCGGGCTGAGTTTCGGCTGGTGGGTCGACAAGCATCGGCGCCACCACCTCAACCCGAATCATGTGGGGCTCGACCCGGATATCGACAACAAGATGGTCTCGTTCTATCCGAAGCCGGCGCGGCGGCGCGGCCGGATCGCCCGACTGGTCGTCCGCCACCAGGTGGCGGTCATCTGCATCGCCCTTCCCCTGCAGGCATTCGTGCTGCATGTGAAAAGCGTGCAGTTCCTGGTGCGGGGCGGCGGTCGTCATCGCGGGCCCGAGTGCCTCGCGCTGGCGCTGTTCGCGCTGGGGTACGCCGGACTCGTGGCGGCCGTGCTCGACCCGGTACACGCGGTCGTCTTCGTCCTGGTGCAGCAGGGTGTGTTCGGCACCTATTTCGCGCTGGTGGTCGCGCCGAACCACAAGGGCATGCCGATCGTCCACGGCAGCCCGCGGACGGACTTCGTGTGGCGGCAGGCGGCCACGGCGCGCAACGTCGACGGTGGGCGCGTGGTCGACTATCTGTTCGGCGGCCTGAACCACCAGATCGAGCACCACCTCTTCCCGAGCATGCCCCGCAGGTCGCTGCGCCGGGTGCGGCCGCTGGTGCGGGACTTCTGCCGGGCCAACGAGATTCCGTACACGCACACGTCCCTGCTGAGCACCTATCGGCAGGCCTTCGGCTACCTGCACCAGGTCGCCCGGCTGGAGAACGCCGCCCGGCCGGAGAACGGCGTGCCCGCCGATCAGCGGGGCGTGGCGGCGACGAGCCCGGCGAGGTCGAGTGCGTCTCCGCTCACCTCGGTCAGCCACTCGTCGCGGACGTAGGTGAAGCCGCCGGTCTCGGTGTCGAACAGACCGATGCTGCCGGCCGTCACCCGCTGCTCGGGGTTGACCGGGTTCGGATCCCATCGGGTGGCCTTGGGCCGCACCAGCTGGTGGAGCACGTAGGAGGTCGTCGGGCCGTAGTGCCGCGGCTCGCCGGAATGGTGGTAGTGGCCGCCGACATGCAGCCGTGGCCGCAGGTGCTCGATGAGCCGGGAGAGCTTCGGCGAGCCCTGCACGCTCCCGCGCCGGTCGCGTGACATCCCGTACGGGCCGTCGTGGGTGACCAGGACGTCCACGGTGCCCGGCGCAGTATCGACGAGCCGGGCGTAGGCGACTTCGTCCAGATCCATCTTCCCGGCGGACTCGATCAGCCCGAGGAACGCCACTCTTGCTCCGGCGACCGTCACCACGCTCCCGCAGGCCACGTGGTGGTAGGCGCCCAGCGGGTCCACCGGCACGACCGCCGCGCCCGCGGCCGCCTCGTGCAGCGAGGCCAGCCAGTCGTGGTCCTCGTGGTTGCCGCTGACGAACAGCACCGAGGGGATGCGTTCGAGCGCGAGCCGCACGCCTTCGGCGAGCGACGGCGATGGATCCAGCAGCCGGAGGAAGTCGCCCTGGGCGGGATGATCCCGCCCGAAACGGCGGCTGGGCTCGTCGAGCCGGTCCGCCGACGGATAGGCGCCCAGATCCCCGACCTGGATCACGGCGCCGAGCCTGATTCCGCGCCGTTCCTGGAGAAGCACCGCCGCACCCAGCGCATGCAGCACACAACCGTGGACGTCGCCCACGAATGCAATGTTCATTTTCTGTCGACCTTCCGCAGGGAGCCAGGTTGAAGATGGCTCCGCGCCGGTCGGGCGGTACAACGTTGTGGTGTCAACCACCGGCACGGTAACGCGCGGATCCTGCGACGCCGGCCCGGTGACTCACATCCCAGCGTTCTACCGCTGTCTCGACGGCCGAGCCCTTTTCATCATCGACACGGACTCGCGGAATCCCTGACCGTGGACCGTGAGATGGCGAAGGCTCGCTGAGCCGGGTCAAGCGTCGCAGCCGTCTGCGGAGTCGTCAACAAGCCGTCGTCCAGGCGACTCCCGGCAGGGCGAGTCGGAAGCGTCGGGGATTTTGGTCGTTCTGGAACATGCAACAAAATCGCGAGCTTCGGACTTTGGCTGTGCCGGATCCCCGGGGGATGGCCAGGCGGCGAGTGGACACGGGCCGCGAGGCCGATGCCGGGCGCGGGCAGGCTACCCGGCTGCGCGGTTCTCGGCGACGGCCTCGCGCACCGGGGCACCGGTGACATCCTGCGCGGCGACGTCAGGAACAGCGGACCCACCCAGCGGCTCGCCGTGCCACTGAACCAGGTTCCAGCCAGCCGCGGGATCGCCTTCGATCGTGACCATCCCGGTGTTCGAGAGCCACCGATCCTCGACGGAACCGACGCCACCGACCCGTATACCGACCCAGGCCCGGATCGCGGCACCATGGCTGACGAGCAGGACGGTGTCGTGATCGTCATGCGCGGCCGCGATGTTCGTGACCGCGGTGTCGTATCCGGCGACGAACCGGCGACCGTCGTGCCCACCCGGCATCGTGCGGTCCAGATCGCCGTGGATCCAGTCACTGATGACGTCGAGGTAGGTCGTGACGGCTTCCTTGTCGCTGCGCAGCTCAAGGTCGCCGGCGGCGATCTCCTCGATGCCCTGCTCGACCTTGGCCAGCAGGCCGCATGCGTTGGCAAGAGGGGCCGCTGTGAGCTGGGTGCGGACCAGGAGCGAGGTGTAGATCGCCGAGATCGGCTTCCCGCTGAGCGCATCGGGCAGTGCCCGTGCCTGCGCGTGACCGAGCGCGGTCAGCCCGGCACCCGGCAGCCCTGTATCGAGGGCACCGGCGACGTTGGAAGGGGTTTGGCCGTGTCGGAGCAGCATCAGGCGCATCGTGACCGAGTCTAGCCAGCGGCTGACGTCGCGGTACCGGCCATCGCGAGATCAGGTCTGCCCGGACTCCCCGGATCCGACCAGGGTAGGTCCTCTCTCCACGGTCAGGCATGGAGAGAGGACCTACGGGTTTGGACCTGCTCGTTTCTAGCTGTTCACCGGCTTGGTGAGGTCGTAGACGGTCTGGCCGCCCACGGTCAGCGCGGTGAAGTTCTCGGTGACCCACGTCGAGATCTCACTGTTGCCGCCGAAGCCGCCGCCCCCGCCGCCGAAGCCGGGCAGACCGCCGGTGCCCGTCGCCGCGTCGCCGCCGGTGTTCTGGTCACCAGCCCCGGACTGCGTGCCGCCGTTGGTCCCGGACTGGGTGCCTCCGGTGCCTCCGGACTGCGCGGTTTCGCCGGTGCCGCTGGTCGCGGTGTTGGTGAACATGCCGCCACCCATGCCACCGGCGATGAAGTAGTGGATCTCGCCGTCGTTGACGTACTGCTTGAACTGCTCCAGCGTGATCGCCGGATCGCTGCCGGACCAGCCGCCCATCGCCATCACCGGGCTGCCCCCGCTGGCGAGCTCCATCGACGCGGCCGACTGCGAGGTGCTCGTCGCGGCGACCCAGCGGTAGCCCTCGGCGCCCTCGGAGAGGAGTTTGCCCAGCTCGTCGCTGACGTCCTCGCCCATGCCCCCGCCGCGCATGCCGCCGTCCGCGCCCGTTCCGCCGTTCCCGGTCGTGCCGCCGTTCCCGGTCGTGCCGCCGCCCGGGAAGCCCTGACCGCCTCCGGGGAAGCCCTGACCGCCGCCTGGGAAGCCCTGACCGCCGTTCGCCTCCACGATGCCCGGCCCGCCGCCCGTGCGTCCGAAGCCACCCATGCCGCCGCCGGAGGGGCCTGCCAGGGGGATCGAACCGGTATGCGGCTGTGAGGCGGTCTCCAGCGCGTAGCCCGCCGGGGCGGCCAGCGCGCCGAACGCGACGACCACGGCGAGCGCGACCACCGTCCTGCGGATCACGCGCTGGCTTGCGACCGCGGCGACCGCCCCGACCCGGACCAGATGCGGGCCCGCGAGTACCGCGACCGCGCCCACCAGACCGGCGACCAGCACCGGCAGCCGCAGCCAGCCCTGCCAGTCGTCGTTCCGCCCGAGCAGGACGTACGGCCAGATCGAGGCGGCCGTGATGCCCGCCGCCAGGAACACCCGGGAGATGATCTCGCCGCGGGCGCGCCAGAGCTCATGCAGCCCGATCGCGATGGTGCCGGCGATGGCGGGGGCAAGCGCCACCGAGTAGTACTCGTGGACGATGCCCTCCATGTAGCTGAAGGTCAGGCCGGTCACCAGCATCCAGCAGCCCCACAGCACCAGCCCGGCGCGGGCCCGGTCGGTACGCGGCGCCCGCCGGGTCGCCCACAGACCGCCGACCAGCAGGACGAGCGCGGCCGGCAGCAGCCAGGAGATCTGGTCGCCGAAGTTGTCGCCGAACATCCGGTCGAGGCCGGTGGCGCCGCCGAAGCCGCCACCCCCACCGGGGCCGTTCATCGTGAACTCGCCGCCTCCCGGCGGGCCGCCGTTCGCGCTGAAGTACTGCTCGATCTCGGTAAGCGCGGCCTGGCCACCGGGGAGGTTGCCTCGGCCGCCGCCACCGCCGCCCGGGCCGTTGCTCTCACCGAAGATCCGGCCCAGGCCGTTGTAGCCGAACGCCAGGCCGAGCACGCTGTTGTCCTCGGAGCCGCCGATGTAGGGTCGCGAGCTCTTCGGCCACAGGTCGGTGGCGAGCACCCACCAGCCGGCCCCGACCAGGATGCCGCCGACGCCGGCGAGCACCCCGCCGACGCGGCGCCACCAGCCGGTCGGCGCGGCGATCAGGTACGCCAGCCCGAAGGCGGGAACCACCAGGAACGCCTGCATCATCTTGGTCAGGAAGGCGAAGCCGACGGCCACACCGGCGGCGACCAGCCACCGCCAGGACGCGGCCTCCAGCGCGCGGGTGACCGCGTAGGCGCCGACGACCAGCAGCAGCACGAGCAGGGCGTCCGGGTTGTTGAAGCGGAACATCAGCACCGCGACCGGGGTGAGCGCGCACAGCACCCCGGCCAGCAGGCCGGCCACCGGACCGGCGACCCGGCGGACGGTGGCGTACAGGAGCCCGACCGTCGCGACCCCGCACAGCGCGTTCGGGACGAGCATGCTCCAGCTGGAGAAACCGAAGATGCGTCCGGACAGCGCCATCATCCACAGCGAGGCCGGAGGTTTGTCCACGGTGATGAAGTTCGACGAGTCCAGCGACCCGAAGAACATCGCCTTCCAGCTCAGCGTGCCGGCCTGGACGGCCGCCGCGTAGAAGCTGTTCGCGTTGCCCGAGGCGCCCAGGTCCCACAGGTAGAGCACCGCCGTGGCGGCGAGCAGTGCCAACAGCGCCGGGCGCACCCAGCGTGGATCGTCCGGCCGGCCACGGACCAGCCGGGTGAACCGCCCACCCGCGGCCGCATCACTCGTCCGGTGCCCAGCACCCGGGTTTCGCGGGCCGGGCTGGGCCGGCCGCTCCGGCTGGGCCGGTTGCTCCGCCGCCCGGATGTCCTCGTCCTCCGGACCGCGCTGCACCGGCGGCGGGATGACCTCGGCCTGGCTGGCCGCCGCTGAGCCCGCCGCCGGAGAGCCGCCCCCGTACTGCGCGGCCGGAAGGGGCCGGCTCGCGTATGGCTGGCCATAGGCAGGACCACCGGAAGGCGGCCCGCCGGGCAGCGCACCCGCGTTCGGCTCACCGGAACGCGGCGCCTCGGCATCTCTGTTGACTGTCATCGATCCTTTTCCGGGTTCCGGGGACGGGCCTGGGACTGGGCCGGGGGACGGGCCTGGGCCTGGGGCTGGGGCTGGACGGCAGCGGACGCCGGAGGCGTTCGCGGCGACGTGGGCGGAGACGGAGCGGGCACGACGGCGGGCCTGGGCGAGGACACGACCTTTCCGGGCGTCCCGTCGCGGCGCGGGTGGAAGACCCAGACGCGGAAGGCGACGAAGCGCAGCACCGTGACCACCAGGTTCGCGATGACGAGCACCGCGAGCTCGACCCCGCGGCCCGGTTCGTCGGCGAGGGTGTGCAGGCCGGCGAGCGCGCCGCTGGTCAGGGCCAGCCCGACCGCGAAGATCACCAGGCCCTCGACGTGGCTCCGGGCGCCGACACCGCGGACGCCGAACGTCAGCCGGCGGTTGGCGGCGGTGTTGGCGACCGCGGTGAGGAGCAGCGCGAGAAGGTTCGCGGCCTGCGGGCCGAGCCACCCGCGCAGCAGGACGAACACGATCAGGTAGGCGACCGTGCTCGCGACGCCGATGGCCACGAACCGGACGAGCTGCCGGACCAGCCGAGGCGGAACCTCCGGCAGATCAGACGTCAGCGGCGCGCGGCCGAGCTGGGCGCGCAGCTGACCGATGGGTAGCCGGCCGGTTGCCAGGGCCCGGCCCACCCGCGCCACGCCGCGCAGGTCGGCGAGCGCGGTCGCGACGATGTCGACCCTGCTGTCGGGGTCGTCCACCCAGTCCACCGGGACCTCGTGGATCCGCAGGCCGCAGCGTTCGGCCAGCACCAGCAGCTCGGTGTCGAAGAACCAGGCGGTGTCCAGCACCAGGGGCAGCAGACGGTGGGCGGCCTCGGTCCGCATCGCCTTGAAGCCGCACTGCGCGTCCGAGAAGCTGGCGCGCAGTGTCGTGCGTAGCAGCAGGTTGTAGCATCGGGAGATCACCTCACGCTTGGGCCCGCGCACCACCCGCGACCCGCGCGCCAGGCGGGACCCGATCGCCAGGTCCGAATGCCCGGAGATCAGCGGCGCCACCAGCGGCAGCAGCCCGCCGAGATCGGTCGACAGGTCGACGTCCATGTAGGCGACGACGCGGGCGGTGCTGGCCAGCCAGACCTGCCGCAGCGCCCGACCGCGGCCCTTCTGCTCCAGGTGGACGGCCCGGACGTCGGTCAGCTCCTGGGCGAGCCTGGACGCGCAGGCCCAGGTCCCGTCGGTGCTGGCGTTGTCCGCGATCGTGATGACGGTGCTGAACGGGAAGGACTGCCCCAGGAAGGCGTGCAGCCTGCGGACACTGGGGCCAAGATCGTTCTCTTCGTTGTAGACCGGAATGACGATCTCGACATCCGGGCCTGTCGCGTCGGTGCCTGCGGTCGCAGGCCCTGAGGTCACGCCCGAAAGTGGCCGCGACTCGACATCGTCCAGCATCATGGCGCCAGCGTTGCCGAGGAGGCTGGCGCTAGCCTTTGGCTCGCCTGTGAGCCAGCTATGAAACGCGCCAATAAAAACCGAGCCATTTATGGTGAGTCGGGGTCTTTTCGGTTCACGCCTCCCGCGGGAAAGCGCGCCAGGCGCACCTGGAGATATCCAGCCGGATAACTCCAGGTGAACGCCGCGGAGCGGGCGACGGCCGACCTCCGGGATCAGGCCCCAGGCAGGCCCAGGTCGGGCCCCGAGCAGGCCCAGGTCAGGCGGCTGGTCAGCTGGCCGTGGGGAGGGTCAGCGTGGATCCACCCGCGCCGGTCGCGACCGTGACGTCGACTGGAGTCTCGTTCTGGGTGAGCATGTCCGAGGCGCCGCCGGAAACGCGCACGGCGATGCGGTGGCCGGCCGCGAACTGCCAGTCGTCGGGCCGGATCGCGACGGTGAGGGTGACGGGTGAACCAGTCGGCACCGATGTGGGCGTGACGCTGGACGACCGGTGGCTGGCACGGAGGAAGCCGTTGTTGACCAGCGTCTCCTTGCCGTCCGGCCCGATGTCGAGCAGTTCGGCGTAGAGGTTCGCGTCGGGGCCGGACAGGGTCGCCTTCAGCGTGAGAGCCGGCCGGCCGAACAGGGATGTCGGTGCGGTCAGCGCGCTGGTGCTGAACAGGACGGACCCGCCGGCCGTGGACGGATCCTGCGGCTGGTGGAACGTCTTCGTACCGGCCGTGGGGTCGGCCGTGCCGAGCGAGCCGTCCGCGTTGAGGGCGAAGGACTGTGTGACGGTGCCGGTCGGCCGATAACCGGTGATCTCCCGCCAGCCCGGCGAGGTCGCGCCGCTACCGGTACCGGCATGGCTGACCAGGGTCGGCTGGGCCGGGATCGGGACGTTCGGGAGCTTCATCACCCAGTGGTCGAACCAGGCGAGCGCGATGCCCGGGGAGAGCCCTTCGGAGTTACAGACACCCCCGCAGTTCGGGTAGAGCAGCGGGCTCAGGTGGGGCCACTGGCCGTAGATCGCCCAGGTCCGGTCGAGCGCGCCCTCGATGTTGGTGAACTGGCCGGAGCGGAAGTACTGGTCGACCCAGCCGCCCATGGTGAGGACCGGAACCTTGATCGAGTCGTAGCGGTCGGCGAAGGACCGCGACTGCCAGTACTCGTCGTAGGTGGGGTGCGCGCGGTTGGCGGCGTATTCGGCCTCGGTGTTGACCGCGCCACCGGTGATCGTCTGGGCGATCCCGGGCCAGTTGTCGATGCTGCCGCCCTCGGTGGATTTGATGCCGCCCGGGTAGATGACGTCCTGGTAGAGGTTCGCGGGCGACTGGAGCGGGGCGATGGCCACCAGATGCGGCGCCTGGTTGATGGCCGCGCCGTAGGTCGTCTGGCCGCCGTAGCTTTCGCCGGTCATTCCGATCCGGCCATTTGAATAGGGCTGGGTGGCCAGCCATTCGACCAGGTCGCGGGCGTCTTCTCCGTCCTGCGCCGACATGGCGTTCTGCCAGGTTCCCCCGGACCCGCCGGTGCCCCGCAGGTTGCAGATCAGTGCGTTGTATCCGTGGGTCGCGAAATACGTGCCCTCGCCGGCGACGTAGGACGTCCGTAAGATCGCGTACGGGGTGAACTCGACGACCAGGCCGGGAAACTTTCCCGAGGCCGGTGAGCCGTCGGTTGCCGGGCGGACCAGGGTGCAGCTCAGCGGGGTGCCGTCCCGGGTCGGCACCGTGATCTCGGCGGAGACGGCCTGGTGGGTGGCCGGCCGGTCGTAGCCCCACCAGGCTTTCGTGGCATCCGACATCGGTGCGGCGGCGACCGGCGTCGGCGCCGATGCCGCGGATGTCGCCGGTGTCGGCCTGTCGGTGCCCCCGGTCGACGAGGACGAGCAGGCGGCGAGCGCGAGGACGGCGATCGGAACGAGGCTGTGGGCGAGCGTGCGTGTGTGGACGGCCATGAGACTCCTCCAAAATGTGTGGCAGAGTCTGCCATGCAATTTGGTGAAGGTCACGAAGTTGTCGGCCGACCTGGTGCTCCGCGCGGTGAGCGAAGCCGTCCTGTCCTAGCCGGGCGGACAGGGGCCCACCGGCTCCAGCTCCCCGGCGGCGAACGCCGCGTAGATCATCGGAAGGTCGCAGCCCCGCGCGGGATCGAGCCCGGTCAGCGCCGATGCCCGGCGCAGCCGGTAGTCGATGGTGTTCGGATGAACGTGGAGGCGGTCAGCCGTGCGGCGGCGGTCCAGCCCGCAGGAGAGAAAGACGCGCAGCGTCTCCAGGAGGTACGGCCGGGTGGCCAGCGGGCGCAGCAGGGCCGCGAAGTGGTCGCGAGCGGGGCCGGGCCTGGACATCTGATAGTCGAACGCCACGTCGCCGAGCTGGTAGATCCCGGCCGGCCGGCTGGACGCGCGGGCGACGTGGCGGATCTCGGCTGCCAGCCGGGCGGCGGAGGCGACGGCGTCCGGCCGGGCCGGCACGGCCCCGGCCATGACCTCCGCGCGCGTGGCACACCCGAGGCGGTCGGTCAGGGCGAGCAGCCGCTCCCATTCGTGCGGCGCCAGCATGTCCGCGGCCGTCTCTCCAAGCGTCCCCCCGGTGGTCTCCTCCTCGTCCAGCGGGACGAGGAGGAGACCACCATCTGCGGACAGCATGTCGAGCACGGTTCCGGAGGCGTTGCCCTCCACCTCCGTACGCATTCGGCGCAGCTTGCGGCGCGCGGCGACGGCCCGATCGCCAGCGTTCGCGCCGAGTTCGTCCGGATGCGGCCCGACCTCCAGGCTGATCACGGCGTAACGGGCGGGCAGCTGGACCGCTGCTCGGGCGGCGGCGTCTTCCGGTCGTTGTCCGGCCAGCAGGGCGGACAGGACGGCCCGGCGTTCCCCGTGTTCCTCGGCGACCGTCGCCAGTCGGCTCTCCAGGTAGCCCGCGAGGACCTCCGGCATGACCTGACCGAGAAACCGCAGCAGCAGGCACGCGACCTGCAGCGCCGCCGGGAGATCCTCGGGTTCGGCCGCGGTGACGACGCTCTGCGCGCAGACGTCGGCGCCGACGTGGTAGGCGCTGACCAGCACCTCGAGCGGGACGCCCTCGTCGGCCCGCAGGCTCGCCGACTCCCGGATCTCCCGCAGCTGCCTGCGGCTGGGAGGTCCGCCGGTGCGCAGCGTGTCGACGAACAGCCGTACGCACGACCGCACCAGCCCGGCGGTGTTCCCGTGGAGCTCGGCGGGCGGCATGGACGCGTGGCCGGATACCCGCTCGGACAGTTCGATCACGATCGACGCCGACAGCTCGGAGATCCGTGCCGAAAGCCACCTGTCCACGGAGACACCGTCGAGACGTAGCCCGACCTCCCCGACAACCGTCATGCGGAGCCGGTTGCCGGTGCCGGTGCCGGCGTCGGCGTCGGTGCGAAGGCGGAGGGGGTGGGGGCGCCCTGGAGGGTCCAGCCGGGGCCGGACCGCAACCAGCCGGCGGAGGCGGCGGTGCCGCCGTCGACGCTCATGGTGGTGCCGGTGATGTAGGCGGCACGGTCGGAACACAGGAACACGGCTGCGTCGGCGATCTCGGCGGCGATGCCCTCGCGGCCGAGCGGGACGTAACGCTCGATGCCGGGAACGCGCTCGGCCGGTGGACCGGGCAGCGTGTCGGGGTCGACCGGGCCGCGCATGATGCCGCGGATGCCGGCGGTGGCGGTCATGTCAGGGGCGATCGCGTTGATCCGGATGCCGGTCTCGGCGAGCTCCAGCGCCATCGTGCGCGTGAAGTTGATCATTCCGGCCTTGCAGGCGGCGTAGACCGCGTACATCGGGGCGGCCCGCATCCCCTCGATGCTGGTGATGTTGACGATCGAGCCGCCGCCCCGCCGCGCGCCCTCGCTTCCGCGCGCCTCACCGGCAGCCGCGTTCCCGGTGCCAGGGTTCCCGGTGCCAGGGTTACCGGCGGCGACGGTCTGGGCGATCAGCGGGGCCGCGGTCGAGGTGGCGGCCAGCATGCTGACGAGGTTGATGTCGATGTGCCGCCGCCAGCTGCGCTCGCTCTGGTCGAGGAACCGGCTCGCCTTCACCCCGCCCGCGTTGTTGACCAGGATGTCCAGCCGGCCGAACTCGGCGTGCGTGGCGGTGATGGCGTCGGCGAGCGCCGCGGTGTCCATGACGTCCGCGGGCAGCGCGACGGCCAGCCCACCCTCCTTCTCGATCAGTTCGGCGGTGGCGGCGGCCCGGGTCGGGTCGATCTCGACCAGACCGACCCGCACTCCGGCCGCGGCAAGCCCGCGTGCGATCGCCTGCCCGATGCCGGCACCCGCGCCGGTCACCACCGCCGCCCTGCCGGTCAGCCCGAGATCGAACATCGCCATGACGTCATCCACTCCTGTTACTCGTGATTGCTCGTACTCAGGTCGCCCTCGTGTTTTCGGGTCGCCCTCACGGCCGTGGCCGTTCAGCCGTGCCACGCCAGGATCGCGGCCTGCTGGGCGCGGTAGGCCGCGAGCACCTCCTCGAAGCCGCGGTGCAGGTGCTGCGGGGCCGGTTCGTTCCGGCCGAACAGCACATGGTCGACCATTCCGAGGCGTAGGCCGGGCTCGGTGCGGCCCGCGACCCAGAAGTCCTCACCGTCGACGACCGTCTCGCAGATCCACGGCGCCATGTCGACCGCCTTGGAATGCTCGGCCTCGGTCAGCCCTGGTCGCAGGTAGGAGGTGTGCACGACCTCGGAGGACCTCTCGTCGACCGGCAGGACCTGCCAGAGGTCGATGTGCCGGGCGTCGAAGGTGAGGCTGACGTTCGGGAACAGCGCGTACTGGTAACTGAAGTGTCCGGAGACGTCCCCCCACTCGGCCTCGGGGCGCTCCCGCAGCTCGGCGATCGACTTCAGCGCCGAGGTGTTGCGCAGGTGCCGGCCGAACGGGTCGAAGGTCAGCACGCCACCGACGGCGTAGCCGGCGAGGGTGTCCTTGTGCAGGTAGTTGAAGTGGTAGTTCTCCCGGAACGTGTCCAGGGTGACCTTCCAGTTCGCGCCGACCTGGTGGACGTGCGGCTCACCATGCGGCCGCCAGCTGGCGAAGTCGAGCATCGCGAGCTCCTCGGCCAGGCCTGGGCCGAGGTAGTCGTCGACGTCGATCGGCGAGCCGGGGCGCAGCCGGCCGACGATCAGCCCGTGGCCTTCCGCCACCTCGAGGCGGATGAGGCCGTACTCCGCCCGGTCGATCCCGGCGAAGCCCTCGGGGACGGGTATCCGGCCGAGCCTGCCGTCGAGGCTGTAGTTCCAGGCGTGGAACGGGCAGGTCAGCCGGATCGCCTCGCCGGCGCCGTCGCACAGCCGCACTCCGCGGTGCCGGCAGGCGTTGACGAACGCGTGCACCTGGCCGTCGGCGTCCCTGCTCAGCAGCACCGGGGTGCCGAGGATGTCGACGGCCCGATAGGTCTCCGGCTCGGGCAGCGCGCCGGACAGGCACAGCACCAGCGGCTGCTCGAGGAACAGCGCGTCGAGCTCCTCACGCTGGCGCGCCGCCGAGTAGGCGTCGGCCGGCAGCCTCATGACGTCCTCGGCCATGTCCGTCGTGCGCCGCTCGATGTGGTCGAGCAGCCGGCGCGCGATGTCGTGCTCCAGCGCTGTCCTGCCGGTCCTCGCGATGATCCCGTCCACGTTCGTCTCCTGTGTCTCTTTCTCCTCTGGCTCCTCTGGCGTGGGCCGCGGGGTCAGTGGATGTAGCGGATGTTCTGCTCGGACACGCACACCGGCCTGGGCCCGACGGAGGTGAAGGTGTGCCGCAGCCGGGCCTGGACGGCACCGCCCAGCTCCTCGACGGCGAGGATCTCGACGCGCAGGCCCAGCGGGTCCGAGACGAACATCGGTGCGGGGAACCGCACTCGGTCGAAGCCGTAGAACACCGCGTCGGACGCGCGGACGGCCAGCGCCCGCCGTTCGAGCTCGGCCCCGAGGGAGAGGGTGAGCAGGCCCTGCACCGTTGCCCGGCCGAGCGGGCTCGCCCGGGCCCGTTCCTGGTCGACGTGCATCCAGTGGTCGGCGCCGGTCATCGTCGCGAACCCGCGGACCAGGTCCGGACCGACCACCAGCACCGGCTCGGCGACGAAGATCGCCCCGACATGCCGGGCCAGCTCACGACTGTCGATGGATGTCGCTGTGCCGGATGCCGGTGTGCCGGATGTCGGTGTGCCGGCCACCGCGACCGGCTCCGTGCCGGGTGCTGTCGCCACCGGCTCCGGGTCAGACGTCATGGACGGGTCGCCGGGTCGGGCGCCGGCCGGTGGTGCCCTCGGTGAAACCGACGTACTGCCTGGTCCGGCCGCGGGGATCGGACGTCCCGGTCATCCGTGGGCCCCAGGCGACCATCCCGCCGTCGGCCAGCACGTGGGTTCCGGTGAGGAAGACGCTGTCCGGGCCGGCGAGGAAGGCGACGACACCAGCGATGTTCTCCGGGCGGCCCAGATCCGGCCACGGCTGGAAGGTCGCCAGCTGGGCCTCGATCGCGGCGGCGTCCCGGCCCATCACCAGCGGGGTGTTGACCAGGCCCGGGCATACCGCGTTGATCCGGATGCGGTGGGCGGCGAGCTCGACGGCGGCGTTGGCGGTGAAGTTGATGACCGCGGCCTTGGCCGCCGAGTACGCGGTCAGGCCGCCGCCGCCACCGACTCCTGCGACGGAGGCGTTGTTCACGATCACCCCACCGTCACCCTGCGCGATCATCGCCCGGGCGGCGTGCTTCGTCCCGAGGAACACCCCGCGGCCGATCACGGCGAAGGTCCGGTCCCAGTCGGCCGCCTCGGTCTCGACCAGCGGCCCGAACGCGCCGCCGATGCCGGCGTTGTTGAACATGACGTCGATCCGGCCGAACCCCTCGACGGCGTCGCCGACGAGCGCGGCCACGCCGGACTCCTCGGTGACGTCGGTGGGCACGAACCGCAGGCGGGCCGGGTCCGCGACCTCGTCCAGCAGCGCCTGCGCGTTCGCCTCGTTGAGATCGCCGAAGACCACCTGGTCGCCTTCGGCGAGGAAGCGCAGCACGGTCGCCCGGCCGATCCCACTGGCCCCGCCGGTCACGACGGCGACCCGGGCGGTTCGCTGGTCAGACATGCCAGGCCCCAACAGCGAAATGAATGTTCACCCTGATCTCCTGCTCAGCGGCCACGATGGTCCGTCTTTCCGGGTTCCTTCGGGTGGGGCATGCTGTGAATCGGTGGGGCGGCACGCTGTTCGACCGCGGCGGCCAGCCGCCGCACCGCGGTGCGGTACTCGGCGAGCAGCGCGTCCTCCGCCCGGTAGTCGAACCGGTCGGTGAACGAGGGGCTCGCGGCCGGGTCGAAATCGGGGTGCTCGGCGTACCAGCCGACGAGCTCGGCGAGTGCTTCGACCGGGTCGACGACCGGGAGGTAGCCCAGCTCCCGGCGGGCCTTCTCCGTGCTCACGACGACATGGGTCGCGGTCGTGCCGGCGAGCGGAAGCAGCGTGGTGGTGGCCTCGACGGCGATCTCCCGGGGCAGCCCGACCAGCTCCAGGTCGGCTCCCATCAGCCGGGCGATCGTCGCGGCCCAGTCGTGCAGCGACCAGCTCGTCGCCTCGCCTGCGTTGTAGACCTGGCCGGCGGCCACGGCCGGGGCGTTCAACACGGCCAGGACGAACGCGGCCGCGTTGGCGGCGGCGCAGCGGCTCTGGAGCTGGCCGCCGCCATCGGGAAGGATCATGAAGGGGCGGCCGTCGCGCACCCGCCGCACCACCGACCACTCGGCCGGTCGGGCGTTGTTCGGGCCGAACAGCGTCGGGAAGCGCAGGATCGTCGCCTCCGGGTGGGCGGCGCGGACAGCCGCCTCGGCCTGGGCGAGCCGGTGGGAGAACGCCAGCGCGGTCGCGGCGGAGCCGTCCCGGACCACCGGATGATCCTCGGTCACCGGGACGGGCAGTGCCAGCTGGCTCGGGTGTGGGAAGAAGCCCTGGTAGACGGGTACCCCGCCGACGGCGACGAACTGGCCGCACCGCCCGGCCAGCGCGGGCGCGAGGTGCTTGAGCCGCCCGTACATGGCCACCACGGCGTCGAAGACCCGCCCGTCGAGGGCATCGTCGATCGACTCGCGGAAGTGCGGGTCGCCGTGGATGTGCTCGACGTCGGCCAGCTCGGGCGGCTCGTGGGCGCCCCGGTGGAAGATCGTGACCTCGTCACCGCGGCCGAGTAGACCGCGCACGACATGCGGCCCGGTCGGCCCGGTTCCGCCCACAACCAGCACCCGCACCGTCTGTCCGTCCTCTCCACCAGGTCGAGCCGAGGCCCTGTTCGCGCGAGGGCCCGCTCCGCCGATGACCGGAGTGGGGCGCCGCCGCCTCCGTTATGGCCTGTTGAGCTGGCCCGCATCGACCGGGATGACCGTCCCGGTGATGTAACGGGCGTCGTCCGACACCAGCCAGACGATGGCGTTCGAGACGTCGACCGGGTCCACCGCCCAGACCGGCAGCGCGTTCTCCAGCGCGCGGGCGAGCGCGGGCGGTGCGTGGCCAAGGACGGCCTCGCGGTCGCCGTTGGCGGCCATCGGCGTCTTCACCGTCGTCGGGGCGACGCTGGTCACCCGGATGTTGAACTCGGCCAGGTAGTTGGCCCACGAGCGCATCAGGCCGATGACGCCGTGCTTGGCGGCGGTGTAGCCCAGGAAGCCCACATCGGGAATCCCGACGCCGACGAGCCCACCGGTGGAGCTGGTCAGGACGATCGCCCCACCCTGGCCACCCGCGATCATCGACGGGATCGCCACCCGGCCGGTGTTCCACACCCCGGTGAGGTTGACGGCGACGACGTCGTCCCACTGCTGCTGCGCGGCGATCTGCCCGCCCGGCCCGATACCGGCGTTCGCCAGCACGATGGTGACCGGGCCCAGCTCGGCGGTGCCTTCGTCGAACGCCTTCTGCAGTGCATCGAAATCGCGGACGTCGGCCTGACGGGCGACGATCCGCCGCCCGAGGTTCTCCACGGCCTTCACGGTCTGGGCCAGGTCGTCCGGGGTGGCCATGGGGTAGGGCACCGAATCGAGCTGGGCGCAGATGTCAATCGCGATGATGTCAGCGCCCTCCTCCGCTAACCGGATCGCGTGGCTGCGGCCCTGCCCACGCGCCGCGCCGGTGATGAACGCGACCTTGCCGTCGAGCTTTCCCACAACGTCTCCTCAGAAAAAGTGCGGTGATGCCGGTCAGACGACGACGGGCAGGTTGTTGTAGCCGCGCACCGTGCTGGTGTGCAGCCGCACGGCCCGGTCGGTGTCGACCTCCCAGGTCGGGAACAGCCGCAGCGTCTCCTCGATCGCGACGCGCCCCTCCAGCCGGGCGAGGGAGGCTCCGAGGCAGAAGTGGATCCCGTGGCCGAGGGTGACGTGGCTGTCGAACCGCCGGTGGATGTCGTAGCGGTCCGGGTCGGGGTACTTGCGCTCGTCGCGCCCGGCGGACCCGGTGAGCAGCAGAACCTTCGAGCCGGCGGGGAGCGTCGTGTCGTGGAGCGTGACCTCGTCGAGCAGCATCCGCCCCTGGACGGGGGAGGGCGGCTCGTAGCGCAGGGACTCCTCCACCGCGCCCGGCACCAGCGACGGGTCGGCCACCAGCTCCGCACGCTGGTCGGGGTGTTCGGCCAGCAGCCGGCACATCCAGCCGAGCAGCCGGACGACGGTCTCGGTACCGGCGCTGACCAGCTCGTTGGTGACCGCCCCGGCCTCCGCGGTGGTCAGGCGGCGCGGCCCGTTCTCCGTCGGGACCTCCGCCTCGACGAGCGCGGTCATCATGTCGTCGCGCGGGGCCGTGCGCCGGGCGTCGATCTGCTCGCAGAAGTACTCGCGCAGCCTGGTCGTGGCCTGCCGGGAGATGTCGTTGGCCATCCCGCCGCCCTCCACGATGTGGAAGGTCTCGTCGATCGTCTTCCGGACCTCCTCGCGGTCCTCCTCGGGAACCCCGATCAGCTCGGAGATCACCCTGGAGGGAACCTGGGCGGCGAAATCCTGGATGTAGTCGAACCCGCCCGAGCCGACCAGGGGCTCGAGCAGATCGGCGCAGATCTTGCGGACGTTCCCCTCGAGCGCGGCGACCCGGCGCGGGGTGAAGGCCCGGGACACCAGGCCGCGCAGCGTGTCGTGGTCCGGCGGGTCCTTGAAAATCATGAAGTTGGACTGCAGCGGTTCCGGCCCCATGATTTCCAGGAGGGTGCCGTAGGCCGAGCTGTAGAGCTTCGGGCTGCGATGGGCACGCTCGACGTCCGCATGCCGGGAAAGAGCGTAGAAGCCGAACTTCTCGTTGTGGTAGAGGGGTTCTTCGTCACGTAACCGGCGCCAGACCGGGTACGGGTCGACATCGATGTCCTTGTCGAAAGGGTCCCAGTACGGATCGACCACGGCTGACCTTCCTGCCTTCCTGTTCCGGTTCTCGAAAACGTGGGCCGGTGTCACGCGACGACGCCGCGCACCTTCAGGTCGAGGATTTCTTCGATGTCGAGACCGAGGCCGGCGAGGATCTCGTCTCCGTGCTCGTTGAACTCGGGCGCCCGGCCGGGCGGGGCGGGATGCTCGTCGAACTGCACCGGCGAGGCGACCAGCGAGAACGGGAAACCATCCGCGGTCTCACACGGCTGCAGATAGCCGTTGGCGACGGACTGCGGGTCGTTCGCGGCTTCCAGGGTGTCCTGCACCACGGCCCACTGCCCGATGAAGTCCGCCAGCGCCGCACGCCATTCGTCCACGGTGCGCTGCGCGAACAGCTCCCGCAGGGCCTCGGTGGCCTCCGCGCTGTGCGCCATCAGCGATTCGAAGTCGGCGAAGCGGGGGTCGGTGGCCAGGTCGGGGCGTCCGACGCACTCGCAGAACGGCAGCCAGTAGCGGCCGGCCTGAAGGCAGGTGAGGGCAAGCCACCGGCCGTCCTTCGTCAGATAGTTACCGACCAGCGGGTTGCGCCGCGGGGCGTCGGCCGGCGGCGGTGCCCAGCCCTGGCCGAGGGTGACCGACAGCCCGATCGTCTGCCCCATCGCCCACATGGCGGACGACATGAGCGAGACATCCACCACCGTCGCCTCGCCGGTGCGCTCGCGGTGGAACAACGCCATCGCCGTGCCGCCCGCGATGGTCATCGCGCCGATCGAGTCACCGAAGCCCGGCCCCGGGGGGAACGGCACGTGGCCGTACTCGGGCTGCATGATGCCCAGCGCCACACCGGCGCGGGCCCAGAAGGCGAGGCCGTCGTAGGAGCCCTTGTCGGCGTCGGGGCCGCGTTCACCCTGCCCGGTGCCCCGCACGTAGATGATGTCCGGGTTGTGGGCGCGGATGTCCTCGAGGTCGATTTTCAGCTTCTTCCGGACCCGGGGCAGCTTGTTGGTGATGAAGACGTCCGCGGTCGCCGCGAGCCGGTAGAGGATCTCGATGCCTTCGGGTGAGGCGATGTCGAGACCGAGGCTTCGCTTCCCGCGGTTGGAGTGCTCGAGCAGGACATGCACGTTCTCGGGGACGATCGCCGTCCCGGTCGTCGCCAGCCCGCGCATGGCGTCGCCGCGTTCGACGTGCTCGATCTTGATGACTTCCGCGCCGAGATCGGAGAGGATTGCCGAGGCGGCGGGCACGAAGGTCTGTTCGGCGACCTCCAGCACGCGCACACCTTTCATGACGGCAGCCATGTCATTCCTTCCTGAAGGAAACCGAAGGCTCTCAGGACACGTACGTCTCGCCGAAGCCTCTGATGAAGTCGAGGGTGGCGGCAGGTTCCCGGGTGAAACAGGTGATCATGAGATCGGTGACACCGACGCGCTCCAGCTCGGCGATGGCCTCGCGATGGCGGTCGGCGTCCAGAGCCGGGTCCTTGATCTCGTGGTACGAGTAAAGGAAGGTCAGCGGCTCGGTGCGGTCATTCGCCGCGGCCTGTTCGAGCACCCCGCCGATCATCTCGCCCAGTTCCGCGGTCGAGCCGATCGCGACGGTACGGGCGGTCGTCGAGAGCGACGGTGGACCGGACATCGGCATCCAGCCCTGCGCCCGCTCGGCGACGCGCCGTCGGCTCAGTCGCGAGTTCCCGCCGATCCAGATCGGGATCGGATTCTGCACGGGCCGGGGCAGGGCGATGACGTTGCGGGCGTCGAAATGCCGCCCGGTGTAGCTGAAGGCCTCTCCGCTCCAGTGCAGCGGAAGTGTGTCGAGGACCTCGTCGAAAAGGGCGTTGCGCTCCTCCATGTCCACGCCGAGGGCGAAGAACTCCGACTTCTGGTAGCCCGCACCGAGCCCGAGGACAAACCGCCCGCCGGAGAGCTTGTCGAGGGTGGCGGCCGCCTTGGCGAGGATGAACGGGTTGCGGTAGGGCGCCACGGTGAGGTGGGTGAGCAGGCGCAGTCGTTCGGTGGCCGCCGCCGCGAACGCGAGGCCGACGAACGGATCGAAGCTCTGATGACCGCCGGAGGTCAGCCACCTGGCACCGGGAATGGGATGATCGGTGAGGGCGAAGCCCTCGAAACCCGCTCGTTCGGCCTCGGCCGCGATATCACCCAGCGATCCCGGGTCGAGAATGTCGCCGTCGAGCCCGGAGGTCTCCGGGTAGTGGAAGAAATACTTCATCGTCACCTCGTCGAGAGTCCCGACATCTTCCTTTTCCTTTGTGGGCCGCTCAGCTGTTGGCCGCTCAGCCGATGGTCAGCGGCAGCGTCTCCCAGCCGCGAACGGTCGAGGTCTGCGCGAGCTTCGCATCGGCCCAGTCGACGTCCCAGTCGGGGAAGCGGGTGAGCATCTCCTCGAGCGCCACCCGGCCCTCGAGTCGGGCCAGCGCCGCGCCGAGGCAGTAGTGGGCACCGAAACCGAAGGAGACCTGCTGGCTGATCCGGCGGCGGATGTCGAAGCGGTCCGGGTCGGGGTAGCGCCGGTCGTCCCGGTTCGCCGAGGCGACGAGGAAGATGAGCGCGCTGCCGGCGGGAACCGTCGTGTCGTGGAGAACGACATCCTCGGTGACGTAGCGCGCCATGAACGGGGCCGGCGGCTCCATCCGCAGGATTTCCTCGATCGCGTCGGGAATCAGCGACGGGTCGGCTGCCAGCTCGCGGCGCGCCTCCGGCTGCCGGGCCAGCAGTGACCCGATCCAGCCGATGAGCCGGCCGGTCGTCTCGTTGCCGGCGCTCGCGACCACCGTGACGTAGCCCAGTACCTCGTCACGCGTCAGCGTGCGGGTCGCACCGTTCTCGTCGGTGAACTCGGTGGTGAGCAGGTCGGTCATGAGGTCGTTCGACGGGTGATCCCGGCGCCAGTCGATGTACTCACCGAAGACCTCGCCGGACAGGATGGCACCCTCGGAGAGGTCCATCTGCCCGCCGTCCTCGGTCCGCAGCCTGTCGTCGAACTGGTCGCGCAGCGCCGCCTGGTCGCTTTCGGGAATACCCAACAGCATGCCGATCACCCGCATCGGCATCTCGGCCCCGACCTCTTTGATCAGGTCGAACCGCTTCTCGCCGACCAGCGGGTCCAACACGAGCCGGCAGTAGTCGCGCACCTTGCCCTCGATCGAGGCGATGCGGCGAGGGGTGAACACCCGCACGAGCAGGCGGCGGTGGATGTCGTGGATGGGCGGGTCCTCGAAGATCAGGGTCCCCGGGGGAATCTCCAGACCGGATTTGATCAGCTCGAGAATGCCGCCGCGGGCGGAGCTGAACCTCCGCCAGTCCGGCAGGCCCTGCTCGCAGTCGGCGAACCGGCTGACCGCGTAGAAGTCGTGTTTCTCGTTGTAGTAAAGCGGAGCTTCTTCTCGTAACCGCCGGTAGATCGGGTACGGATCCACCGCGAACGCCGGGTCGTACGGATCCCAGTAGACCGGGTCATCGCCTGTCGTCGTCATGTCTCATCCACGTCGCGTAAGGGCCACACGTCTCGCGCTGGCGATGTCGAGACCGTGCCACGGAAGCTCGTCCTGATGACTGTCATTCGTCCGTTAGATCCGGTAGAGCCTGGCGGCGTTCCCGCCCATGACCTTCTCCTGCGTCTCCGGGCGCAGGCTGGAGATCCTGTCGCTGACCATGCTGAGCGGGTCCGGGTGCAGGCAGGTCGGGTGCGGGAAGTCGGTCTCGAACATGATGCGGTCCTCGCCGACCTGGTCGATGAGGTGCTGCAGGTCGCCGCGGCCGGTCTCGAACCAGAACGTGGCGTACCAGTTGTCGCGGAAGTACTCCGACGGCAGCTTGTTCAGCTTCTCGAAATGCTTCGGTGCGTTCTCCTCGAGCTCGTAGTCCATCGCTTCGAGCATGAAGGGGATCCAGCCGATGCCGCTCTCTACGGAGACCATCTGCAGGGTGGGGTGCCGGTCGAACATGCCGGAGTAGGCGCTGTTGAGCAGCACCCGGGAGTTGTTCTGGAACAGCGAGGCGCCGCCGATGGCGGGTTTCACGTAGGTGTCCTGGCTGGGCCAGTAGGTGGTGCCGAAGTAGGAAAGCGCCGTCTGGCTGGCGCCGATGTGGAAGTGCACGGGCAGCTTCAGCCCGGCGCAGACCTCCCAGAACGGGTCCCAGTCGGGGTGGCCGAGGTCGGGGGAGCCGGAGTCCTGCGGGTCGGCGGTCATGTTGACCCCGCGGTAGCCCAGCGCCGCGCAGCGCTCGGCCTCGCGGACGCAGGCCGCGATGTCCCATGCCGGCATGATCGGCATGGGCAGCAACCGGTTGCCCGACTCGGCCTGCACCTCGGCCATCGCGTCGTTGTACAGCTCGACACAGAGCCGGAGCAGGACCGGGTCCTTGACCGAGTTGCGCAGGTTCTGGCCGCCGATGCCGATCGCGTTCGGGTACTGGACCTGCGCGTGGATGCCGAGCTCGTCCATCAGGGCCAGCCGCGCCGCCGGGTCCCATGCCGCGGGGTGCACGTCACCGATGCCCCACGAACCGCCCTGCGAGTCGCGGAACGCGTGCTTCTTCCCGTCGTGGTCGACGGTGCCGCCGGAGCCTGCCTTGCCGAACGTCTTGCCCTCGATGACCCACATGTCGACCCCGTCGATCTTCTCGACGTGCGGGACCCGGTCCTCGTACCCCTTCGGCGCGCGCTCGGTGAACAGGTCATGGCGTTCGGTCATGTGGGCGTCGGCGTCCACCACACGCAGGCCAGCCAGTCCGGTCACGTCGGGCCCTCCTTCGGTCGGTTGGATCACGGCCATGCTCGCGAGGCACTGAGCGTAGGCTCACTTACCGGTGCCCTGCAATCTCCAATCGCCAATTTTTGATTTTTTATTGACGATCGGAGGCCGTGCCGACCACCATGGGTGGCGTGGTGACTGAGGCTGCGTTCAGGCGCACCAAGACCAGTGCTGTGGTCGTGGAGTACCTGCAGAAGGAGATCTTCGCCGGCAACCTGCGCTACGGCGACCGCGTCGACGTCGAGCGGATCGGCGCGACCATCGGGGTGAGCCCCACCCCGGTCCGCGAAGCCCTCGTGCTCCTCGAACGCGATGGTCTGATCGCGACCCGTGTTCACCGGGTGGCGTTCGTTCAGCACTTCGACGCCCGCACGCTCCGCGCGGACTTCCACGTCCTCGGTCTGCTCAGTGGGGTCTCGGCGGCGCGGGTCGCCAAGGACCGGGACCCCGAGGTGCTCGCCCAACTGCGGGACCTCCTGCGGGCGCTGGCCGACAGTGACGCGACCGGCGCCCAGCTGCTGGACCTCGCCGAGGAGATCGTGCTCGTCCAGCACCGCGCGGGATCCACGCCGCGCCTGCTCGCGGAGCTGAAGGGGGTCGGTGGCTTCCTGGCGTGGGCGGTGCGTCAGAGCGACCGGCGCACCCGGGAGGAGATCGTCGAGGCTCAGCGGCTGGTGATCGACGCGATCGCCGCGGGCGACCCTTCGGAGGCTTCCCGGGCCCGGTTGCAGGACACCCGCGCCGCGGGCGAGGACGTGATCCGCGAGCTGATCCGGCGCGGTGTGCTGCGCGAGGACGGCACCAACGCCGCCAGCTGACAGCGGAGCGCCGCCACCGCAATCCTGGTTTCACCAGTGAGCGTTCACTATGTTGACGGAATCCGGGTGGGCGCCCAGCACATGCTGAGGGGCCTGCGCCAGGTCTCTGGCCGAACCGCTGGACGGCCCGACCCGTCTGGGTGGCCCGCCGGCCCGCAAGAGCGCGAGGTGCGAGATGGAGTCTGCAGAGACCGGCCCGGGCCGGATTGACGACGAGTGGGTCGAGAAACATTTCGACCATCTGTCGCCCGAACTCGGCCGAGACTTACACGCGACGCTGGCCCGGGCACGTTCCCGGTGCCCGGTAGCACACAGCGACCAGCACGGAGGATTCTGGGTCGCCACCCGGAAGGAGGACATCCTCCGTATTGCCCAGGACTGGAAGACCTTCAGCTCCGAAGACGGAATCACCGTACCAGTACCTCCCGGGCCACCGATGAAGATCCTGCCGGTGACGGTTGACCCACCGTTGCAGCGGGAGTTCCGTCAGCTGACGAATCCGTATTTCCGGCCGGCGGTTGTCAGTGAATGGGAGGCGCCGACCCGTGACCTGGTGAACCGTCTCATCGACGGATTCATCGAGGACGGCTCCTGCGATTTCATGGAGGCGTTCGCGCGGCCGTTCCCGGGGCTCGCCTTCTTCGACCTGGCGCTGCACGCCCCCGCCGAGGACCTCGACGAGGTCAACGGGTACGCCATCATGGCGTCGCAGCTGCATCGCCCGGAGGCGATGGACTGCCTGATGAAGCTGGCCGGCTGGATCGGTCAGTTCATCGAGCGGCGGCACCGCGACGGCCCACGGGGAGACGTCGTCGACGCCGTGCTGGCTGCCGAGATCGAAGGCCGCCCGATCACCGACGAGGAGGCGGTCGGAACCATTCACCTGCTGGTTCTCGGCGGTCTCGAGACGACGGCCGGTGTGCTGGGGATGGCGATGCTGCGCCTGTGCGAGCATCCGGAGATCCTGGCGGCGCTGCGGGAGCGACCGGAACTCATCCCGAACGCCGTCGAGGAGTTCCTGCGGCTTGACGGCTCGTTCGCCTGCATCGCGCGCACGGCTCGGCAGGACACCGAGGTCGGCGGCCAACTGATCAAAGCCGGTGAACAGGTACTCATGTACTGGGTCTCCGCGAACCGCGACGAGGCCGAGTTCGAGAATCCCGACGTGTTCGACCTCGACCGGGCCAGGAACTCCCATATCGCCTTCGGCGCCGGTCCGCACCGCTGTGCCGGCTCCAACCTCGCCCGGATGAACCTGCGTATCGCTCTCGACGAGATCGTCCGGCGACTACACGACATCAGGCTCCAACCGGGCGTGGACGTCGGCTTCATGTCGACGTTCAACCGGGCGCCGATATCCGTCCCGATCCTTTTCACACCCGGCGAGAGGCTGGCCGCGGCAAATGACTGACGTCATCCCCACCAGAAGGCTCGGCAGCCTGGAAGTCGGTGCGCAGGGGCTCGGGTGCATGTCGCTCAGCCCCGCCTACGGCGCGGTGGGCGACCCCGCCGAACTGTTCGCGACCATCCACCGGGCGCTGGACCTCGGTGTCACGCTCCTGGACACGGCCGACATCTACGGTGAGAGCGAGACGCTCGTCGGGCAGGCCATCGCCGGCCGTCGCGACCAGGCGGTGGTGGCGACCAAGTTCGGCATCGTCCTCACCGGCGAGGGCGGGGGCATGGGCGCCCGCGGCGACGCCGCCTACGTGCGACAGTGCTGCGAGCGATCACTGCGCCGGCTCGGTGTCGACCACATCGACCTGTACTACCAGCACCGGGTCGACCCCGACGTTCCCGTCGAGGAGACCTGGGGAGCGATGGCTGAGCTGGTCGCCGAGGGCAAGGTCCGCCATCTTGGTATCAGCGAGGCGTCCGCGGCGACGATCCGCCGCGCGCACGCGGTGCACCCGGTCAGCGCGCTGCAGAGCGAATGGTCGTTGTGGACGCGCCGGATAGAGGACGAGATCGTGCCGACCTGCCGGGAGCTGGGTATCGGCATCGTGCCCTATTCCCCGCTGGGCAAGGGAATGCTCACCGGCAGCATCACCGACCGGGCGGATCTGGACGAAACCGATTCGCGCCGGCGGTCTCCCTGGTTCACGGACGACAACCTGCCGCACAACCTGAGGATCGTGGCCGCGCTGCGGACGCTGGCCGAGGAGCGGGGGGTGACGGTGGGGCAGCTGGCGCTGGCCTGGCT
This sequence comes from Frankia sp. R43, assembly GCF_001306465.1. Classification (NCBI taxonomy): domain Bacteria; kingdom Bacillati; phylum Actinomycetota; class Actinomycetes; order Frankiales; family Frankiaceae; genus Frankia; species Frankia sp. R43. Next base: position 88,084 of record NZ_LFCW01000011.1, read on the forward strand.
GCAGAACCAGGGCCCCGACGTCGTCCCGATTCCGGGCACCAAACGGATCCAGCGTCTGGAGGAGAACGCCGCGGCTGTGTACGTCGAGCTTTCCAGCGCCGATGTCGAAAGAATCGAGGCCGTCGTTCCCGCCGCGGCCGTGGCCGGCGCCAGCGTGACACGGGAGTACCTGCGCACCACCGACAGGTGAGTGATCAGGCCAGACCCCAGGGCAGGCCGCTGACCGCGGCGTCGGTGCGCGAATCGCGCTCCGTCGTATCTCCGACCTGCCCCACAACACCTCCGGGTACATGCGGCCTGGCCCTAAGGCTAAACGACCGGCAGGGACCCAAATGGCCCGGACCCTCTTTCGGGGGCCCCAGAAATAGGGTATTTCCAAACAAAAATAGCGTCTGCCGCGCCTGCGGGAAAAAGTGGTTCTCGTGCGGACACGAAGTCCGGGCTTCGGGCGTCACGGGAGACATCGAATGGCAAAGAATTCTGCGGCCACCGCCGCGCCTGCCCAGCAAACCAGGCCACTCAACGCCGCCGACCGTGCCTTCCTGAGCTTCACCCGGCTCAATGCCGGGGAGCGGTACGAGTTCGGCGCCGTGCTGTCCGTGGCGGATCCAGCTCTGGGCCTTGTCGAGCTGCGCGCGCACGTGGCGGAGCGGCTGCGCGACGCGCCGGCGCTCCTCGAGCGTCTCTCCCGGATGACGGCGCCCCCGGGCAGGGACGACACGGTCTGGCGGCTCGACGACGAGCTGGACCTCGAATACCACGTCAGGGCCGAAAAGCTGCCCGTGGGCAGCGGCGACGGCGGCATTCGGGCCGCGCTCGGCCGGGTCGCCGCCGAGCCCCTTGACCTGAAGCGCCCCCAGTGGCGCCTGCACCTCCTGCATGGACACAGCGCCGACGAAGTCGCCATCGTCTACTGGCTGAACCACATCCATCAGGACGCCCGCGCCATGTACCAGGCGCTGCACCTGCTTTTCGGCGCCGATCACGAACCGGCGATGCCTGATCTGCCGACGTTCCGCACCCCCCGCGCACGGGACTACACCCGCGCCGCCGCAGAAATCACGCGAGTACTCCCCCGGACGCGCCAGCTGCGCTCCTGGGGCGGACCGCCGCGGGGCGAGGCGCGCCACGTCTGGGCCGTCACCGAAATCGAGACACTCAGGCGGATCGCTCGCAGGCATTCGGTGACCGTCAACGACGTCTACCTCGCGGCGCTCGCCGGATCGCTACGCGCGTGGTCATTACCGGAATGGCTGGACGGCCGCCGCCCGCTGCACGCCATGATGCCGATCAGCGTCCGCGTGCCCGGCGAAAGCCGGCTGATGTCCAACTTCGCCATAGCTGTGCGGGTCGCACTGCCCTGCCATGAACCCGACCCGGTACGGCGGCTCGCCCGGATTGCCGAGGAAACTCGGCGCATAAAGGCGGGAGGAAGCGTCGCCGCGTTCTATCGGCAGCTTCTCGACAAGGCTCCCGCCGGGCTGCCGTCGCGGGTGCTCGCCGGCGTCATCGCCGCCAGCGGGCAGCGGAGTTGGGTAGCGTTGCTGGCAAGCAATGCGGGCACGCTTTCCGGCCCGCTCGCCGTCGCGGGCCGGAATGTCGTCAAACTGATTGCCGTGCCGCCGCTGTTCGTCGGCCGGCACCATCTCGCGGTCCTTCTGTGCGGCCTCGGCAGCCAGGCCTGTGTCGGCTTCTCGGTGAGCGCGAGCGTGCCTTGCTACGCCGAACTCCCCGACCTCTGGCACGCCGAGCTCACCGCTCTCGGTGGAACCGCGCCCAGGAGACGAGCCACGGCCGCGGCCTGACCCGGTCTCGCCATCAGAGCGTTCAGCATCGACCTCCGACCCGGTTATTGCTCAGGGAGGATGTCGGCGGCGTTGATGGTGAGACATTCCGGCGGCCACGTATGTGAGACGGCACCACTCAGGAGTGCGCCTGGCGGAGGATCAGGAGGTGGCCACGTCGATGAGAGCGTCGGTGACGGCCCGCGGCTCGGTGATCATGAGGTCGTGCCCGGTGTCGATGTCCCAGAGTCGGCCGGCCGCGCGGGCCTTCGCCGTCAGCTCCGGGTCCCTGGTCGCCAGGGTGGAGGTGCAGACGATGTGGTACTGCGGGATCGCCCACAGGGCGTCCTCGTTGGTGAGGGTCAGCGGCTGCTCGAAGCACCGCCAGGGGTGCGGGGCCAGCCGGTCGGCCATCCAGGCGATGTCGTCCGGGTCGGTCACCCCGTAGAAGGCGCCGGCCTCGGGGAACGGGATGAGTACGAGCTCGACACCGTCCACGACCTTCCCCAGCGGGCGGGTGGCGGCGATCATCGGCCCGGCGACGTCGAGCAGCGACTGGCCGTTGACCGGGTTCGCCGCGTCGAGGTAGACGAGGCGCCCGATCCGGTCCGCGGCGCGGTCGGCGACGCCGGTGATGACCATGCCGCCGTAGCTGTGCCCGACCAGGATCACGTCACGCAGGTTCTCGTGGTGCAGCATCGTGACAACGTCGTGGATGTGCAGGTCGAGGTCGACGTGCGGGCCGACGAGGTGCGCCCGCTCGCCTAAGCCGGTCAGCGTCGGCGTGTACACCTCGTGCCCGGCTGCCCGCAGCAGCCGCGCCACCGGCTGGTAGCACCAGCCACCGTGGCCGCCGCCGTGTACCAGGACGTATGTAGCCATTGATGCCGTCTCCTCCGCATTGATGGTGCTGGCGAGATCGCAGGTGCCGGTCGAGCTGGTGCCTGACCGAACCGCCAGAAACCTGGACCAACCACCCGAGTAACGTGGTTACTAGAGTAACCATGTTACTCTGAGGGCGTCAACCGAGATCGTCGCCGCTGGCGCGGCGGCGGCTGGGCGCAGGGGGCGTGCTGGCGGGGAGACGCACGCTGGGAGCACATCGAGGGGGCCGGCGCGGTGGCGGAGTCACGGTCGGCCGACGCGATCATCGACGTCGTCGTCGGGCTGCTGGAGTCCGAGGGCTACGACGCGGTCCAGCTACGTCTGGTGGCCCGTGAGGCCCGCGTCTCGCTTGCCACGATCTACAAGCTCTTCGGCACCCGTGACGAACTGATCGTCGCCGCCGTCGAACGGTGGATGGCGCGGAACAGCTGCGCGCCGGTGCCCGCCCCGCCACCCGGCGAGAGCCTCTACGACGGCCTGATGCGGGTGTTCCGGCACGTCTTCGAACCATGGGAGCACAGCCCGCGCCTGCTCGAGGCCTACCACAAGGCCCGTGCCACGCCGCCCGGTGATCGGCTCGAGCAACAGACCATGACCATCATCGAGCCCGCCGGCCGCGCCGTGCTCGCGGCCGGCGAGCCCGGTTACGTCAGCGACATCGGCCTCCTGCTGACCAACGTCGCCTACGCCGTCGTCGCCCGGTTCGCCGCCGGGGAGCTCGACATCACCGCCATCCTCCCGACCCTCGAACGCGCCGCGTACCGGCTCACCGCGAACAACGAACCCGCCGCCAGAGCGGCCGGCGCGCCTTCGGCCACGACCCGCCGGGCGAAGCGGCAGCCGCAGCACCGCGAGGGCGCCTGATTCCGCATTGCTTGCCGCGGCGCTAAGGAGCAGTGGTGACCCGGCCGAGGCGGACGGCGGAGCGGTCGGCCGGCGTCAACGCTCCGGCGTCGGGCAGCGGCACGACGACCAGCTGCCGGTCGGCATGCGGATTCTCCGCCGGCTCCCGCCGGTTCCAGGTGTGGAACGCCAGCCACCAGGTTTCCTCGCCAGTGGCCCTGTCGATCGAACGGAACGGTTCCGCGCCGCCCGGGCCGACGCCCGCGGTGCCCGTACGCAGCAGCGATTCGGGACGCACCGTGCACGGACCGAGCGGGCCGGCGCAGGTCGCGCTCCCCGTCGCGTAGTCGGGGCTGTGCCAGTCCCCGGCGGAGAACAGCAGGTCGAAGCTTGCGCCCCGGACCAGCATCGCCGGGCCTTCGACGAGGCCGTGCTGCCAGTCGAGCGTCGGCCTGAGCAGGGCGGTCGGCTCGCCGAGCAGCGTGCGGCCGTCGGCGGCGAGGCGCTGCGCCCAGATGGTCGGTGTGGTGCCGGGCAGGATGCCTTCGCTCTTCCACGTCAGGTACCGCTCGGCCCCGACGGCGTACGGGCTGGGGTCGATGCTCCCGCCCTCGGCTTCCTGGCAGATCGCAGGGCCGGTCGAGACGTCGATGAACGGTCCGGTCGGACTCGTCGCGTGCGCGGTGGAGACGCACTGGTGGCCGGTCGCGGCGACCCTTGTCACGTAGTACATGACGTATCCGCCGTCGACCTCGGCGACGGAGGGAGCCCAGGTGGTGAAGCCGGTGTCCTGCGCCCAGCCGGGCAGGTGCGGCAGGGCGTCGCCGGCGCGCACCCAGCTGCGCAGGCTCGGATCGGTGCTGGTGAGGACGGGCACGTGCGCGCCGTCGGCGTTGGTTCCGTAGGCGTAGGTGACGCCGTCGAGCGTCAGCAGGTACGGATCCGCGAGGTTGGAGCCTCGGACGACCACGGCGGACCGCGGCTGCGCGGGATCCCCGGGGGTGGGCGATCCGGCTGGCGGCTCCACCTCGGTCGACCCTGACGACGAACCGCTCGGGCCCTGGCCGTCGTCGGTGGGAGCAGCACCGGCCTGGGGCGAGCCGGCCTGGGGCGAGGAGGCGGCGGCGAAAACGCCCCGCACGCCGCTGCCCGTGATCGCCAGCGCGGCGACGACCACCATCAGCACGACCAGGCTCCCGATGATCGCGGTCGCCCGGCGGGCACGCCACCACGGGCGCCGCGCCACCGAGACGCCGGCTGAAACCGCGGTTTCAGCCGGCGCCTCGGTGGCGGAACCAAAGGAGAAGCTGTCGGTGGCGGCAGGGTCGAGACAGGGATCAGGCCTGGCCGAGACCGGCACGGTGGCAACCTCCAGGACGGAGCGCGGTTCGGGCACTCGTCACCCTGGACGTCTCACATGTGGGTCTGATGTGAAGAACGTTCGAGGCCGGTCAGGTCTGCTCCGGCAACCGGCGTGCGGCCATCGTTCCCTGCTGACGAGCCAGGTCTGACGGGCTGACCGTCAGGCGCCGACCGCGGCGAGGACGTCGTGGTCGGCGGCCGCCGTGCCGAGCCGCTCCAGGAGCGCCGCGGTGATGGGCGGGTCGACCTTCACCGTGATGCCCCAGAGGTAGAAGCCGTGCAGGATCCCGCGGCCGATGGCGCGCCACGCCTCGTCCCACTCCGGCGCCCGCACGCCACCCGCCCGCAGCCGGTCGAGGTAGTGCGCGAGGAGGTCGCGTTCGCTGCGGCGGCGGTCCGCGACGGTCAGCGCGGACGCGATGTGATAGCCGACGTCGATGTACCAGGGGCCGCGCTGGACCAGCTGCCAGTCCAGGAAGGACGGGCGGCCGGCGCCGTCGAGGAAGAGGTTCCCGATGTGCGGGTCCCCGTGGATCACGGCCCACGGTGACGCGGCGGCGGTTTCGGCGGCCAACCTGCGGTAGGCCGCCACCAGGCGTTCGGCGTCGCGCGTCTCGTCGGGGACTCCCGCGCCGATCCAGCAGGCGAAGTTGGCGGAGATCTCGGGCAGGCCGCGGCTCCGGAGGTATCCGTCCAGGCGGCTCCGCAGCCATCCGACGTCCGCGAGGGACGGGTCGGCCCAGGTCGCAGCGTGCAGGGTGGCCAGCTGGTCGAGGCTGTCGGCGGCCTGGTCCGGTGTGTAGTCGCTCAGCCCGTCGAGGAAGACGCCGCCCTCGGCCACCACATCCTCGGTGATGACGATGTTCGCGTCGGTGCGCGCGTCGACGTCCGCGAAGACGCTTCGCAGGGTGCGGACTCCGGTGCGGTCGGCGAGGTCCCGGTAGAAGCTGGTCTCGGGCACCCCGGCGGGGCTCGCCGGCCGGCCGATCTCGCTGAAGTAGCCCTTGGCGCACAGGTGGGGCGACAGGCCCTTCGGGACCCCGCCGGTGCAGTCGATCCGGAACCGGGCGTTGGTCGAGACCCGGCTGACCACCGGGCCGGGGGTGACCTCGACGATCTCGATCCCCGGGTAGCGGATCGCCAGCGCCTTGTTGAGCCATCCAGGGGAGAGCACCTCGTGGAGCTCGTCGGGTAAGGCGACCACGGATGCGGATTCAGCGGACACGGCTTTCCCCTCTTGTCGGGCACAGCGCTTGTCGGGCACAGCGCTTGTCGGGCATGGCGCGCCCGCCCTGGTCAGGCAGGCTCGGAAACGGGTGCTGGGGCGGAGGCGGGTGGGGGCGCAGCCGGGCCCGACGGCCGCCGGGCCGGTGAAGGCGGCGGGCCGGCGGCGCGCCGGGCCCGGCAGGCCCGGCGTCGGTCAGGCCCCGGCGACCTCGTAGCTCGTTGGGTATCCCTTGTCGTCAAGCGTGCTGATCAGGCCGCCCTGCACGCAGGAGGCGGGCGCTGTGGAGGACGCCTTGCCGCCGCACTGGAACTTCTGCCCGCCCGAGCCGGGCAGCTCCTTCTCCGGCATCGTCTTCAGCGCGTTGATGATCGTCGCCGGGGTGATCTCACCGGTGAGGTCCTCCAGCGCCGTCTGCAGGCCCGCGACCGCCGTGAAGATGTTGATACCGGCGATCTTGCTTGTGTCGATGTTCTTGCCGTAGGCGGCGGCGACCGCGTTGTACAGGCGGGTCGAGGGGTTGTCCGTACCGACCGGGGCGATGGCGGAGATGCTGATGCCCTTGAGCTGGTCGCCGGAGATGGCGGTCCGGGTCGAGTCGGTGACGCACTGGGCGATGGCACTGATCGGGCCGCTGAACCCGACCGCGTTCAGCCCGTTGAGAGCGCTGATGCAGAACGAGTCGTTGCCGAGGATGAACACCTCGCCGTCGTCCTTCGCGATCTGCTGCATCTGCGGCGTCATGTCGGCGGTGCCGATCGGGACGGCGACCAGCTCGAACTCGATGCCCGCCTTCTTGTAGATCGCGGGCGCGCTGGCCTCGAGCGCTCCCTTCGCCGCCGGGACGTCGATCACGACGGCGGTGACCTTCTTGACGCCCTCCTTCTGCGCCACCTTGAGCGGGAGCCCGATGGTGCCGAAGGTCGCGTCGGCGAACGAGAACGTGCTCTTGGCGTCGGCCAGCAGCGCGGTGGCACTGGTGGAGTAGAGGACCACGGGGATGCCAGCCTCGTGCAGCGGCGTCCAGGCGCTCTCCTGGGCGGCGACGCCGCCGATGATCACCGCGGTGACGTCCTGCTCGATCATGCGGTTCGCGCAGTCGGCGGTTATGCCGGGATCGGCCTGGGACGCACAGGTCACCAGCTCGATCGGCCGGCCCGCGATGCCGGAGCGGTGCTCGTTGAGGTAGGCCACGGTCGCCTTGCCGGCCTCGATCTCGACGGACTGGTCGACGGTCGCCGCCTTTCCGTCGGAGACGAGCCCGATCTTCACCGGCTCGCCGGCGGCCTTCGCCACCGCTCCCAGTACCTCGGTGGCGTTCGTGGCATCGCCGGTGCCGCTGGCGCCACCGGCTGTGTCGGAGCTGTCGCTGCCACAGGCCGCGACCAGCAGCAGGCAGGCGGCCAACCCGCCCGCCACAGCGCCTAACCGCACCGCGGCCGGCCGCGGTGCCACCACTCGCCGACGTGTTGTCCCTCGGCGGAAGCCGTTCTGCCGCATGGGCGGAGTACCTCGTTTCGCTTGTCAGCGGTCGACGATCAGGACCGGCGGCCGGTTGTTCCGGGGATCGGGAGGTCGATCGATCGGTGGGTGCGATCGATCGGTGAGGTGCGATCGGTGAGTTCCGATCGGCTGGTTCCGATCGGCTGGGTGTGATCGGCCACGACGCCGGGCCGTGCGGTTCGCGGCCCGGGTTCGCGAGTCCCGAGGTCCGCGACCTGCGATGCCGGCCGCCGGATGACTGTGAGGAGGATCGCAACACCTCCGAGAGAAGTCAACGTTCTACCTAAAACGAGATGGGGTCTTCCCAAATCGCGCCTAGCCGGCCTACATTCGGGTCGTCAGCTGACAACGGCGCCTCGCTCGTCCGGTCGCGCCCCAGCCCCTGATCGCAAGCCCCTGATCGTGCGCGGGGGCCGGGCCGCCCTGCCCGCGCGGGACTCCGCGTCACCCGCGGGACGCGCCGTCCCGCCTACGAACCCGTCCCGGCCGAACAGACCGACCGGCGGACGGAACGACAGAACGACGGAACGACCGACCGACCGAACGAACGAACGACCGACCGAACGAACGACGGAACGACCGACTGAACCGATGCAGAGGAGGAGGTGCCGCGTGGCGAAGGGGGCCTTCGACGGCTTACGTGTCGTCGAGCTCGCCCAGTGGGTGTTCGTGCCCGTCGCCGGTGCGCTGCTGGCGGACTGGGGCGCCGATGTGATCCGGGTCGAGCGGCCCGAGGGCGACCCCTACCGTGCGCTGGCCACCCAGGGCATCGGCACCGATGGCGGCGGCGGGGTGAACCTCTCGGTCGCCCTGGCCAACCGGGGCAAGCGCTCCGTCGCACTCAACCTGCGCACCGAGGCCGGCCGGGCGGCGCTAGACCAGCTCCTCGAGTCGGCAGACGTCTTCCTGACCAGCTTCCGGCCCGGCGCCCTGGAACGTCTCGGCCTCGGCGCCGACGAGCTCACCCGGCGCTTTCCCCGCCTCGTCTACGCCCGAGGGCACGGTTTCGGTGCCCGCGGCCCGGGGGCCGACCGGCCCGGCTACGACTCGTCGGCCTTCTGGGCGCAGGGCGGCATGGCGCACGTGCTGACGCCACCGGACCGCGACGCGCCGATCGGCCAGCGGGGCGCGATGGGCGACCGCAACGGCGCGATGGCCCTGGCCTTCGGGATCGCCACCGCGCTGCTGGGTCGCGAACGGACCGGCGAAGGGTCCGTCGTCGACGTCTCGCTGCTGGCCACCGCGATGTGGACGCTGTCCTCAGACGTGCTGGCGGCCCTCGCCGGCGGGCGGCCGCGGGCCATGTCCGGGCGGCAGGGGTACGTCAACCCGCTCGTCGGGGCGTACCGGACCAGCGACGGTCGGCACATCCAGCTGGTCTTCCTGGAGGCCGACCGCTACTGGGCCGACTTCTGCCGCCTCGTCGGGCGCGACGACCTCGCCGCCGACCCGCGCTTCGCGGACCTGCGGGCCAGGGCCGAGAACCGCGAGGCCTGCGTCGCCGAGCTGGAGGCCGAGTTCGCGAAGCGGTCGTTCGACGAGTGGAAGGAGCTGCTCGGCCGGATCGACGCGCCGTGGGCTCCTGTGCAGGCCGTGGAGGAGCTGCTCACCGACCCGCAGGTGCTCGCCAACGACTACCTCGGGGAGGTCGTCGTCGAGGGCGGGCCCGGGTATTCGCTGCCGAACGTGCCCGTACAGCTCGACGGCGCGCCGCCGGCGCTGCGCCGGGCCCCGGAGCACGGCGAGCACACGGAGACGGTGCTGCTCGACCTCGGCTACACCTGGGAACAGATCGTCGAGCTCAAGGACGCCGGAGTGATCCCGTGACGGCCCAGCCGCGGACGACCGAAGGTCAGCCGATCCGGCCGTTACCGGTTCCGGACGCGGTGTCGGCCGGCTACTGGGAGGCGGCGGCCGGGGGAGTGCTCACCGCGGCCCGCTGCGGACGCTGCGGTGCCTACGCGATCCCACCCGGCCAGGTCTGCCCGTCCTGCGGCAGCACCGACCCCGACTACGGCTTCGAGCCGGTCAGCGGGCGGGGCGCGGTGCGGTCCTGGACCGTCGTCCGCCAGGCGTTCCTGCCCGGGTTCTCGGCCGACGTGCCGTTCGTCCTCGTCGACGTCGAGCTCGCCGAACAGCCTGAACTGCGCATGATCGGCCGGCTGCTGGACGGGCCCGCGGCCCCCGGGCTGCGGCTCGGCGCCCAGGTGACGGCGGCGTTCGAGGACGTCGCTCCCGGGGTGGCCGTACCGGCCTTCCAGCTCGCGGACGCGTCCGGGCGGCCTGGGGAGGCGTCATGAGCCGCCGGTTCGCGGCGCGCGGCCAGGTCGCGATCGTCGGCTACGCGCACAGCGACGTGTGGCGCCATGCCCCCCGGCCGCTCGGCGCCCTGGCCGTCGACACCGCGCGCGAGGCCATCGCCGACGCGGGGCTCAAGCCCGACGACGTCGACGGATTCGTGACGGCGCCGCTGTTCCCGACCGCCGGCGCGCACGCCGTCGAGGACGGGGTCAGCACCGTGACGGCGCAGTGGCTCGCCGAGCATCTCGGTGTCACCCCCGCCTACACGTCGGGATTCTCGGGGATCGGGCAGCTTCCCGGGGCGCTCGGGCTGGCGGTGGGCGCCCTTTCCAGCGGCGCCGCCGACTACGTGCTGCTGCACCGGGCGCTGCACAACCCGCCGGGCCGCTACCACGGCAACCCCATGCGGGAGGCGGCCGGCTCCGCGCAGTGGACGGCACCGCAGGGGTTCTTCGGCCCGCTGCCGATGATCGCGCTGCCCTACAACGAGTACCTCCAGCGCTACGGCGCCAGCCAGGAGGCGATGGCGGCCGTGGTGACGGAGGCGCGCAAGAACGGCGCGCGGATCCCGTGGTCCTACTGGCGCGACAGGCCGCTCAGCGCCCAGGAGTACCTCGCCGCGCCGATGATCAGCGACCCGATCCGCCGTTTCGACTGCGACCTGCCGGTCGACGGGGTGGCGGCGTTCGTCCTGACCTCCGCCGAACGGGCCCGGGACCTGCCGCACCGGCCGGTCCACATCGCCGGGATCGCCACCTCCGCGCCGCCGCGCCGCCGGCTGCCGCTGCACTGGCCGCTCGACGACATCATGGCCGCCGGCACCGGCCTGGCCGGGCGGCTCTGGGAGGCGGCCGGGATCGGGCCGGGCGAGGTCGACCTGCCGCAGCTGTACGACGGCTTCTCGCCGTTCGTCTACTTCTGGCTCGAAGCCCTGGGGCTGTGCCCGGTGGGGGAGGCGCACCGCTTCGTCCAGGACGGGCGCATCGACAGCGACCGCCCCGACGGGCTGCCGGTGCTCTCCGGTGGCGGCGCCATCGGGAACGGCCGGATGCACGGCATCCCGCAGATGCTCGAGTGCTACCTGCAGCTGTCCGGCCGGGCCGGGCCGCGCCAGCGCGAACGGGCGACGGTCGGCGTCGCCTGCCAGTCCTCGCCCCACTTCGGCGGCGCGGTCGTCTACACCACCGAGCCCGCCTGAGAGGCAGCCCGAGACAGGGCCCGAGACAGGAAGGAGCGAGCACCGTGACGGAGATCCTCGCCGAACGCCGCTCGTACATCGCCGGACGCTGGGTCGACGGCGACGAGTTGTTCGACGTCGAGAACCCGGCCGACGAGTCGGTCGTGACGAGCGTGGCGGCGGCGTCGCCGGCCGATGTGGAGCGGGCCATCCTCGCCGCGCGGGACAGTTTCGACCAGGGCACCTGGGCCGAGACCCCGGTGGCCGAGCGGGCGCGGGTGCTGCGCGCCCTGCTCGACCACATCGAGACACTGCACGCGCCGCTGGTCGCCAGCATGGTGGCCGAGGCCGGCCAGCCGGTGCTGTTCGCCGAGTTCGCGCAGTACGCGGCCGGGCTCATGCTCGCCCGCAACACCATCGATCTGTACCTGTCGATGCCGCATGAGCAGGCCAGCCCCGTCCCGCTCGACGAACTGGTGCGCGGCGGGCTCAAGGCGAGCGTGCGCCGCCACGAGCCGGTCGGGGTCGTCTCGGCGATCACCCCCTACAACGGGGCGATCATCATGGCGTTCCAGAAGCTGATCCCGGCGCTGATGGCCGGCAACTCGGTCGTGCTGCGCCCGAGCCCGCTCACGCCGATCTCGTCGCTGGTCTTCGGCGCGGCGGCGGACGCGGTCGGCCTGCCGCCCGGCGTGCTCAGCGTCGTGATCGAGGAGGGCTCGGCCGGCGCCGAGCTGCTCACCAGCCACCCGGCGGTGGACATGGTGTCCTTCACCGGCTCCACCGCGGTCGGCCGGAGCATCCTCGCCCAGGCCGCGCCCACGGTGAAGCGGGTCGCCCTCGAGCTCGGCGGCAAGTCGGCGCAGATCTACCTGCCGGACGCGGTGGAGAAGGTCGCTGCCGGCGCGGCGGCGGTGGTGGCGATGACCGCCGGGCAGGCGTGCGTCGCGGCCACCCGCATCCTGGTGCCCGCCGATCGCAAGGACGAGGTGGTCCAGATCGTCGCGCAGGCCTACTCCGCGCTGACCGTCGGCCCGCCGTCCGACCAGAAGGCCACGATGGGCCCGCTCATCAACGCCGCCGCCCGCGAGCGCTGCGCCCGGATCATCGCGGCGGCCGAGCAGCACGGCGGCAAGGTCGCCCTCGGCGGCGGCCGCCCGGCCGGGCTGGACCGCGGCTACTACGTCGAGCCGACCGTCCTCGACCTGCCGGACAACAGCAACCCGGCCGCGCAGGAGGAGATCTTCGGCCCGGTGGTGAGCGTGCTCGGCTACCGCGACCTCGACGACGCGGTGCGCATCGCCAACGACAGCCCCTACGGGCTGGCCGGCCAGGTCTACGGCGCCGACCTCGCGGCGGCGACCTCGGTCGCGCGCCGGCTGCGCACCGGCGCGGTGAACGTCAACGCCGGAATGTTCAGCGCGTACGCCCCGAGCGGCGGCTACAAGCAGAGCGGCCTGGGCCGCGAACGGGGACCGGACGGCATCCGGGCCTTCCAGGAGGTCAAGCACATCGCCGTCGGCGAGCTGCGCTAGCGGCGCACCCGGACGGCACGCGGGCCTGCCCGTCCCGCCTCGCCTCGGACCTGACCAAGAGCAAGAGGAGGAGACATGACCTCTGACCCGAACGGCCTGAACCTCGACTGGCTGATCTCGGTCGACGACCACGTTCTCGAACCGCCGCACCTGTGGGTGGAGCGCGTCCCCGCCAAGGACCGCGACCGTGCTCCGCACATGGAGGTCGACGAGAAGGGAATGGACTTCTGGGTCTACGACGGCAAGAAGTTCCCCAGCTCGGGCCTGTCCGCGGTGGCCGGCAAGTCGAAGGAGGAGTTCTCACCGGAGCCCCTCGCCTACAGCGAGATGCGCCCGGGCTGCTACGACGCCGCCGAGCGGATCAAGGACATGGACCAGGCCGGCGTCCTCGCGTCGCTGTGCTTCCCGACGCTGCCCCGGTTCTGCGGGCAGCTGTTCTACGAGGCCTCCGACCGGGACTTCGGGCTGGTCTGCCTGAAGGCCTACAACGACTGGATGCTCGAGGAATGGTGCGGCGCCGCCCCCGGCCGGTACATCCCGCTCGTCCTCATCCCGCTGTGGGACCCGGCCCTGGCCGTGAAGGAGCTGGAGCGCTGCGCCGCGAAGGGCGCGACGTCGTTCGCGTTCTCCGAGAACCCGGAGCCGCTCGGCCTGCCGACCATCCATGACCCGTCCGGGTACTGGGAGCCGGTGATGGCCGCGGCCAACGACCTGGAGATGGTCGTGTCGATGCATGTCGGCTCGTCGTCGCAGGTGCCGAAGATCGCGTCGAACACCCCGTTCATGGCGAACCTGACCTGGGGTGCCATGCGTACCTCGGGAACCATGCTGTCCTGGCTGTTCTCCGGCCTGTTCCAGCGCTACCCGAACCTGAAGATCGCGCTCTCGGAGGGCGAGGTCGGCTGGATGCCCTACTACCTGGAGCGGGCCGCGCAGGTCGTCGACAAGCAGCGCTACTGGGTCCAGCGGGGCGCGACGTTCGGGGACCACGGTGCCGCGACCAGCGTCGACCTGGACACCTTCGACGTGCGGGCGACGTTCCGGGACCACGTCTTCGGCTGCTTCATCGAAGACCACCACGGCATCGCCAGCATCGCCGAGATCGGCGAGGACAACATCATGTGCGAGACGGACTACCCGCACTCCGACTCCACCTGGCCCAACTGCATCCAGACAGTGAAGGGCATCATCAGCCACCTGCCGGCCCAGACCCAGTACAAGCTGCTGCGCGGCAACGCCGAGCGGCTCTACCGCTTCACCCCCGCCGCGCCGCCCGTGCTCGCGGGGGTCTGACAGTGGCCCAGACCGGCGCGGTCACGGTCGCGATCGACCGGGGGCGGTGCATCGGCAGCGGGATGTGCGTGATGTACGCGCCCGCGACCTTCGAGCACGACGACACGGCCAAGGTCGTACTCGTCGAGCCGATCGGCGACTCTCCCGAGACCGTGGAGAACGCGGTGGACGCCTGCCCCACCGGCGCACTGGCGCTGGCCCCGGCCCCGGCTGACGACTCCCCGTTAGAGAGGGAACAAGCATGAGCTCCACCGCACTGCTCGATGGCAGGAGCGCGATCGTCACCGGCGCCGGCTCAGGTGTCGGGCGGGCGTCCGCGCTGCGCTTCGCCGAGGAGGGCGCCCGGGTCGTGTGCGCCGACATCGACCTCGGCTCGGCGAAGGAGACGGTCGGGCTGATCGAGGCCGCTGGCGGCACCGCCGTGGCCGTGGCCTGCGACGTCTCCCAGGAGGACGACGTGGCGGCGGCGGTCGCGGCCGCCGTGGAAAGCTTCGGCCGGCTCGACATCATGTTCAACAACGCGGGGATCCCGACGCCACGGCTCGGCGCCGGGTTCACCGACCACACGGTCGCCGACTTCGACCGACTGGTTTCGGTCAACCTGCGCGGGGTGTTCCTCGGCTCCCGGCAGGCCGTGCTGAGGTTCCGCGAGCAGGGCGACGGCGGGGTCATCGTCAACACCGGCTCGGTCGCCGGCCTCGTCTCCTGGGGTGGCTCCGTCTACGGCGCGACCAAGGCCGGGGTGCACCAGCTGACCCGCGCCGTCGCCATCGAAGGCGCACCGGACGGCATCCGCGCCAACGCCATCTGCCCGGCGGGTATGCCGGCGACGAACTTCATGGCCGCCGGTGGCCTGCCGTCCAGCCCGGAGCTGCTGGAGGCGACGTCCCGGCAGGTCGGCGCCTCGCACCCGCTCGGCCGCCCGATCACCGCCGAGGACTGTGCCGAGGCCGCGGTCTTCCTCGCCTCGGACCGCGCCGCCAACATCACCGGTGTGCTGCTGCCCATCGACGGCGGATACGTGGCCAGGTGACGGACCGATGACAACGACCCACCTTCTCGACCGCGACCGGGTCCGCCGGCTGTTCGACCTGCGCAGCAGCTACAACGCGATCGCCGGCGGCGACTTCACCGACGACCCGTACCCGGCGTGGCGGCGGCTGCGCGAGCAGGCGCCGGTGCACCAGGGCACCGTCCACGAGCTGACCGGCTACCAGGGCCAGGCCAGCTTCCACGGTCTGCCGGAGCCGGACCGCCCGCACTTCTCGACGTTCAGCTTCGCCGTCTGCGACGAGGCCTATCGCAACGAGGAGCTGTTCTCCTCGTCGACGAGCCTCGGCCTGGAGGGCGACGTCGGGGTCGGCGCCAGCCTGCTGACGATGGGCGGGAACCGGCACCGCCGCTACCGCGCCCTCGTCCAGCCGTCGTTCGTGCCGGCGAAGGCCAAGTGGTGGATCAGCCGGTACATCGAGGAGACGGTGCAGCTGCTGATCGACAGCTTCGTCGACGACGGCCGGGCCGAGCTCAACGTCGACTTCTGCGCGGCCATCCCGGTGCTGACGATCACCAGCAGCTTCGGCGTCCCGGTCGAGGAGGCGCTGGACATCCGCGAGGCGCTGCAGCAGCCGGCGAAGGTGATCCAGCACCTCGCGCCGATCGTCGCCGCCCGGCGCGAACAGCCGCAGGACGACCTGATCAGCATCCTCGTCGAGGCGGAGGTCAGCGACTCCGACGGCGTCCGGCACCAGCTGACCGACGCCGAGATCTACACGTTCGCCGTCCTGCTGCTGCTCGCGGGTTCCGGGACGACCTGGAAGCAGATGGGCATCACGCTGACCGCCCTGCTGACCCGCCCCGAGGTCCTGGCCGCCGTCCGGGAGGATCGCTCGCTGCTGCGGCCGGCGATCGAGGAAGCCGTGCGCTGGACGCCCACCGACCCGATGTTCTCCCGGTGGGTCACCGAGGACGTCGACTTCCACGGTGTGCATCTGCCCAAGGGGTCGGTGCTGCACCTGTGCATCGGAGCGGCGAACCGGGACCCGGCCCGGTGGGATCGCCCCGACGAGTTCGACCTGCACCGGCCGATGAAGCGCTCCCTCGGCTTCGGCGGCGGCCCGCACATCTGCCTGGGCATGCATGTCGCCCGCGCCGAGATGGCGGTCGGCATCAGCGCCCTGCTGGACCGGCTGCCGAACCTGCGGCTCGACCCGGACGCGGCGCCGCCGCGGCTGATCGGGATGTACGAGCGCGGCGCCACCGAGATCCCCGTGCTGTTCGGCTGACAGTGCTGTTCGGCTGACGACCGCGGTTCGGCTGATCCGCCGGAACTCACCTATTCCCTACCCGAGAGGCGACACCATGAGTTCACCGGGCTACCAGGCGCCCGACCTCGCTCTTGTCGGCGCCGAGCACGTCCGGCGCTACCGGGAGACCGGCGGCGAGGTCGGCTACGAGTGGAACGGAGTGCACACCCTGCTGCTCACCACCACCGGGCGGAGCAGCGGCCAGCCGCGCACCAATGCGCTGATCTTCGCCCGGGACGGGGACGACTACCTGGTCGTGGCCTCCATGGGCGGAGCGCCGGAGCATCCCCAGTGGTACCGGAACCTGCTCGCGAACCCGGCGGCGGAGATCCAGGTGCGGGCGGAGCGCTTCACGGTCCGCGCGGCGACGGCCTCCGACGCGGAGAAACCACGGCTGTGGGAGATCGTGACGAAGGTGTGGCCGAACTACGACGCCTATCAGGCGCGTACCGAGCGGCCCATTCCGGTGGTGGTCCTGTCACCGGTCTGAGCGCGGGTACTGTTCCTCCCATGGGCTGGGCTGAACGTGCCGCCGACCGGTCGCCGGTGGTGCATCGCTCCCGCTCCCGCAGCATCCAGCAGACGCGGGGCATCGTGGACGCCGCGCGCCGCCTGATCGCCGTCAAGGGATCCTCCTTCACGACCCAGGAGCTCGTGAAGGAGGCCGGCGTCGCGATGCAGACGTTCTACCGGCACTTCACGGGAAAGGACCAGCTGCTTCTCGCCGTCATCGAGGACGTCGTGGCGGAGAGCGCCCTGCGGTTCGAGGAGGCCGCGCGGGCCATTCCCGATCCGCTGTCGCGGCTGCGTTACTACCTGACGACCACGGTGGACGGCCTGTTCGAGGACATCGGCTGGTCCCGGTTCGTCACCTCCGAGCACTGGCGGCTGCGCGAGCGCTTCCCGAAGGAGATAGCGGACGCCGACCAGCCCTTCACCGACCTGATCGAACGGGAGCTGCGGGCGGCCCAGGACGCCGGCCTGCTGCCGCCGAGCGATGTGGGCCGGGACGCGGAGATGGTCGCCCGGGTCGTCATGTCCGTGTTCCACCACTATGCGTTCGCCCATGGGCGCTGGTCGCCGCAGGACATCGGTGACTATCTCTGGGAGTTCTGCCTGGGCGGGATCAGCCGGGCGGACAACCCCCGGCTGACCGCCCTCACCGTCGCACCGGGGGCCTCGGCCGGCCTGGAAACCGGTGGCCATCCGGCCGAGGAACAGCAGAACACCACCCCGTAGCTGTCGGCCGTGCAGCTGTCGGCCGTGCAGCTGTCGGCTGTGCAGCTGTCGGCCGAACGCCGGCGGCCGAACGCCGGCCGCCCGGTCCACGCTCGCACCACCTTGTCCACACCTGCGCCCGCGGCCGCCGGGCCGCCCGACCACGGCCGGACACGGCCGGACACGGCTGGACACGGCTGGACACGGCTGGACACGGCTGGACACGGCTGGACACGGCCGAGCACACCTCCTGGACACCGCAGCGCACCCTCGCGGCGCGGTCCACCCCGACGAGGCTTCGCCGCGCCGTCTCACCCGGCGCCGCCGTTACCCGAGGAGATCAGATGTCTGCGCACCGGTGGCCCACCCGACCCGTGCCGAGCGAGGTCACCACCGAATGGCGGCGAGCCGGCCTGTGGGACGACACCACCCTCGGCGTGAAGATCGACAGGGCGCTGCGGAACCACCCCGAGCAGCGGTTCCACGTCCATTCGCTGGAGCGGCCCTGGGAGGGGACCTTCGGCGAGCTGAGGGAGCGAGCCCTGGCGGTCGCCGGCGGGTTGGCGCAGCGCGGAGTCCGCCCGGGCGACGCGGTCGCCTTCCAGCTTCCCAACTGGGCGGAGGCCGCCGTCGCCTTCTACGCCACCTCGTTCCTGGGCGCCGTCGTCGTGCCGATCGTGCACTTCTACGGCGTCAAGGAGGTGTCGTACATCCTGCGCCGGACCGAGGTGGTCGCGTTCGTCACCGCCGCGCGCTTCGGCCGGCGGGACTATCTGGCGGATCTCCCGGCCGTGGTCGACGCCGCACCATCGCTGCGGGTGGTCGCCGTGGTCGGCAGCAGCAGCCAGGGCGGTGAGGGCGGCGGTGCTGGTGACGGTGCCGGCGGTCGGGCGTTGCCGGCGGGTGCCATCCCCTTCGAGGGGCTCGAAACGGGGCCCACCCTGCCCGGCCCGGTCGACACCGATCCGGACGGGCCCGCGGTCGTCGCCTACACCTCGGGCACGACCTCGGACCCGAAGGGGGTCGTGCACTCCCACAACACGCTCGGCGCCGAGATCGTGCAGCTCGACGACATGAACGCCGGCGGCGGACTACCGTCCCTCGTCGGCGCCCCCGTCGGCCATTTCATGGGCATGCTCGGCGCGCTGCTCGTGCCGGCTGTGAACGACATGCCGGTGCATCTGATCGACGTCTGGGATCCCGCCCGGGTGCTGTCCACGATGCTCACCTGGGGGCTGTCGGCCGGGTCCGGGTCCACCTTCTTCCTCACCAGCCTGCTGGACCACCCCGACCTGACCCCCGAGCACCTCAGCCTCATGCGGTACGTCGGCCTGGGCGGTTCCGCGGTGCCGGTGGCCGTCGCGGAGCGGGCGACGGCGGCGGGCATCTCCGTGCTGCGCAGCTACGGCGCGACCGAGCACCCGTCCATCACCGGTTCGAAGCACGAGCACGACGCCTGGTCGCGGCTGCGTACCGACGGCCGGCCGATGCCCGGTGTCGAGATCCGGCTGCTCGACGACGACGGCCAGCCCGTCCCGCCCGGCACGCCCGGGGAGATCTGGTCACGCGGGCCGGACTGCTGCGTCGGCTACACCGACCCCGAGATCACCGCCCGCGCGTTCGACGCCGAAGGCTGGTACCGCACCGAGGACGTCGGAGTCCTCGACGACGCCGGCTGTCTCACCATCACCGACCGGAAGAAGGACATCATCATCCGGGGTGGCGAGAACATCAGCGCCGCCGAGGTCGAGGAACTGCTCCTGCAGGTTGTCCCCGGCCTCGCCGAGGCCGCGGTGATCTCGGTTCCGGACGCGCGCTTCGGGGAGAAGGTCGGTGCCGTCCTGCGGATGACGCCAGCGGCGCCCGCTCCCGACCTCGACGCAGTCCGCGCGCTGCTCCTCGGCGCTGGGCTGGGCCGCCAGAAGCTGCCGGAGTATCTCGACACCGTCGACGACTTCCCCCGCACCTCGACCGCAAAGATCATCAAGGCGGAGCTGCGCAGGCGGATCTCCGCTCGCCTGGTCGCCGCCGGCGGCTAGGAACAGTTTCAGGAATGCGGCGGGATCCCGAACGCGATGGCGATGTGGTCACGGCCGATGGTGCTATCTCCAGGTCGATTGGACATTTCCGATGACTTGTATCGAGGTCGGATGGGTTGTTTGATCTGTCTCAGGTGAACTCTGTGGTCACGGGTTCCGTCCGCGGACGGCCGATTCTGTTCACAGTCATTCACGGATTACCGGGGAGTAGCCATCGTCACCCCGGAGCCTCCTGAGACGAAGCGCTTTCCCGGGCGGGCTTCGGGAATCCCTTGACCCGCCCGGCTGTGCTGTTGAGTAGCGACGGCTTAACCGCCGCCAGGCGAGATGGAAAATCGCCGCGCGCCTTCTTTCGACATTCGTCCTGTCGGCCGTTGGCGGCCGGCGGCGGCTTCTCCCACAGTGCATCTATCCGCCTTGCTGAAGGCAGGCGAAAAGCAGAAGGGGAGACCATGTTCCATGCCAGCGGAAGACGCTTTTTACCGGTCGCGGACGAGGTCTGTTCGGCGAAGCCCACGCGGCGGAACCCGCCCGCGCGCCATTGCCACCGCCACCGCCACCTTCGGCCGCACCACCAGCTGGGCCGGCACCGACGTGCGCTGCTGGCCGTTCTCGCCGCCGGTGTGACGTTCGCGGCGGCGACACTCGTCGGCCTGGTCGCCGCCGCACCGGCACAGGCGGCCACCTCATGGCCTGGTGGCCGCTGGCAGCCCGGGCCGGCCCAGTACGGAATGACCGTGGTCTCCGACGTCCCGCTGCGGATGGACGACGGTGTCGTCCTCACCGCCGACATCGGGTACCCGGCGAACCCGCTGACCGGAAAGCGCCTGCCGGGCCGGTTCCCGGTACTCGTTCAGCAGAATCCCTACATCTTCGGTGGGGAGCCGGACAGCTTCTTCGTGAGCCGGGGCTACATCTTCGTCTCGGCGGACGTGCGGGGCACGACCAACTCTCAGGGGCCGGACGACGGCCCTTTGGTCAACCCGCTCTTCGGCCCGCGAATCGCCCAGGACGGCGTGGCGGTGGTCGACTGGGCCGCCCACGACCTGGACGGCTCGAACGGAACGATCGGCCTGTACGGCTGCTCCCAGCTGGGTATCAACCAGCTGTTCACCGCCGCTGCGGTGGGCCCGAACTCACCGGTGAAGGCGATCATTCCCGCCTGCGCCTCGAACGGCTACGACATCTACTTCGCCGGCGGGGTGCCCTCCGCCACGGTCCCGCTCTTCGCCAACTCCGCGTTGGGCGGGATAAGCGGCTCCAAGCACCTGCCCGAGAACACGGCCTTCGGCGAGGCCCTCGTCGACGAGATCAGCGCCAGCGGCCCGCGTGCCTACAACGGGACCTTCTGGCAGGAGCGCACCACCTCCGCCGACATGGCTGAGCAGATCGTCCGCAACGGCATCCCGGCGCTGCTGTGGACCGGCTGGCAGGCCTCGGAGAGCACCGGCGCCCTGGAGTTCTGGACCGCCCTGCAGAACGCCGCGCAAGGCCGCCCGGCCGATGCATCGATGCAGCCCGGCCAGCCGACCACGGGCCGTTACCAGCTCCTCGTCGGGAACTGGGGCCACGGCAGCGGGCTGGACAAGAGCATCGAGCTCGAGTGGTACGACACCTGGCTGCGAGGCCAGAACACCGGCATGGCAGCCACCCGGACGCCCCTGCACCTCTACGAGAAGGGCAGCGACCGGTGGGTCAACGCCACCAGCTACCCGCTCGTCGCCGACTACAGCCCCTACTACCTCGACGAGCGGTCCGGGTTCAGTCCGAGGCCGTCCGGATCGGGCGGGACGGACACCGTCTCCTGGGGCCAGCCGGACCAGGCAGGCAACACGCTGACCTACACGACCCCCGCCTTCGCCGCCGGCACCACCCTGGCCGGTCCCGTCAGCGCCAGCATCCACGCCAGCTCGACCAACGCGAACATCGGCCTGATCGCCACCCTGGAGGACGTCGCACCAGGCGGTGCCGCCACCACGATCACCTCCGGATCGCTGGTGGGCAGCATGAGCGCACTGGACGAGGACTCCTCCTGGCGGGACAGCGACGGCGACCTGACGCTTCCGGTCCATCCGTACACCGAGGACACGACGGTGCGGCCCGGGGAGGTGGGTCGGTACGACATCAAGATCAACCCGGCTCTGTGGAGCGTCGCGCCAGGGCACTCTCTCCGGCTCGTCCTGAGCACCCAGGCCAGCTCCGACGACTGCGGTGGCTTCCTCGGCATGCCGCAGCCCTGCGCCTACACCGCCGCGCAGCAGGCCAGCCTCACCGGTGGCGGCTACCAGATCCAGCGGACCGCCGAGCATCGGTCGGTGGTGAACCTGCCGCTGCTCTCCTACCGGAAGCTGCCCACCGCCCCCAGCGGCCTGACCCCCACCAGTAACTGGACCGTCCTGCCGCTGGGCTGGTGACCAGCCAGCCAGTCCCTTCGTGACCCGCGCACGCGGGCAGACCATCCGGTTCCCATCGGAGGCCAGCGTCTCCGATGGGAACCGGGCTTGTCAGGGTCTCGTCGCCCGCGACACGACCGGCACCGGTATCCGATGTCGTCATCCGCTGTCCGACGTCGTCATCCGCTGTCGCGCGATCCTCGGTGACGGCCTCGTCCACCGCTCGTACTGCTACCAATCCGTGGGAGGGGCGCTCCGTAGTTTCACGGAGGACTTGGGGCGGCGCTGCGGTGCATCGTGTGGCTGGCCCTGCACAGCCCAGACGAGGGCTGCCTGCCAGCAGGCGCGACACCATGCCCGCGCCGCCCTCCCGAAGGGCCGCCCCTCCCGAAGGGATCTGCCCGCATGCTCACGCCGTTCGACGACTACCCCGTGCACCAGACCGCCCTCCCGGTCGCGCACGCCGGTGGCGGGCATCCCGATCACTACGACCGCTTCTGGTTCAACGGCTACGACGAGCACATGTTCTTCGCGGTCGCACTCGGGCTCTACCCGAACCGCGGGATCATCGACGCGGCTTTCAGCGTCGTCCGCGATGGTGTTCAGCGGTCCGTGTTCGCCTCGGGGCGGGTCCCGCTCGACCGGACCCGGACCAGCGTCGGCCCGATCGCCGTGGACATCGTGGAGCCGATGCGGGTCAGCCGCATCCGGGTCGACGCGCCGGAGCACGGGCTGGTCGCCGACCTCACCGCCACCGCCCGCACGGCCGCCTACGAGGAGCCGAGGGCCACCCGTAACGACGGGACCTACCCGCTGATGGACGTCACGCGCGCAACCCAGATGGTGAGCTGGAGTGGGCAGCTCACTGTCGGCGGGCAGTCCATCCAGCTGACCGCGACGGGCTCAGACGCCGCCGGGGACGGCGGAGACGGTGACGGCATCGGCGGGGACTGTGCCGGTGGGGACGGTGTCGTCGGCGTCGTCGGGACGAAGGACCGCTCGTGGGGCGTCCGGGGCCTGGGCGATCCCATTCCCGCCGCGCCGCGGCGCATGAAGCCCCAGACGTTCTTCCTCTGGGCCCCGCTCAACTTTGCGGATGAGTGCCTGCACTACACGGTGATGGAGGACGAGAACGGCCGGCCCTGGACGGAGACGGCGGCGGTGCTGCCCGTGCTCGGTGCCGGCGATCCGGTCTTCGGGCCGGAGGCGGACCTCGGCATCCGACGGCTGCGCGGGGTGCGCCATGACGTGCGGTGGGCCGCGGGCCTGCGCCGTTCCGAAGGAGCCACCCTGCTGCTCGGGCCGGGTGAGTCGGTGGAGCTGGAACCGCTGCGCACCTTCCGCATGAAGGGAGTCGGCTACCTGCATCCGGTCTGGGGGCACGGCCGGTGGCACGGTGAGCTGGTCGTCGGCGCGGAGACGCACAAGGAATCCGAGCTGGACACCCTCGCTCCCGACTGCATCCACGTGCAGCAGGTGATGCGGGCCAGGTGGGGCGACCGGACCGGGCTGGGCGTGCTGGAACAGCTAGTCATCGGTCCGCACGCACCCAGCGGCTTCCGGAAGCTGTTCGACGGCGCCCCGGCGCGCCCGGAGGCCTGAGCCACCATGCCGACGAATCACGAACCGAATCACGAACCGAATCACGAACCGAATCACGAACCGAATCACGAACCGGATCACGAACCGAGTCACGACGAGCCGAATCATGGGTGGAACGCCGGCGACCGGGTGCCGGTCGTCGACGATCCGGCCGCGGTGACCCCGCAGTGGTTGACGGCGGCGCTGCGTGCCGGCGGCACCGAGGCCGAGATCGTCGCTGTCAGTCACGAGGCCATCGGTACCGGCCAGCTCGGCGCCAGTTACCGCTTCCACCTGCAGGCCCGCCCCGGGCAGGACGGGAGCACCCCGAGCACCGTCGTCATCAAGATGGCCGCCGGTGACCTCAGGACCCGGTCGCTGATCGCCACGGCCTATCGGCAGGAGACCGGCTTCTACCGCGTGTTCGCCCCGTCGGCCCGGATCCGGGTGCCGCGCTGCTGGTACGCGGGTCTGGCCGACGACGGGCTCAGCTTCACCCTGGTCCTCGAGGACGCCCACCCCGCGAGCCCGGGACGACAGGTCCAGGGGTGCACGACCGACCAGGCGACCGCCGCCGTGCGCAACCTCGCCGGCCTGCACGCGCCGTTCTGGAACGACGACACCCTCACCGAACAGGCGACCTGGCTGCGGCGGACGAGTGAGACGGCGCTGCGCTCCATGCGGGAGGTGCTCGTCAGCGCGGCCGACACCTTCGTCGCCCGTTTCCGTGCCGACCTCTCGGTGGCGGACGCCGACGTCCTGCTCCGAACCGCCGACCAGATCGCGCGGTGGGGCCGGCAGATCCGGCACCGCACGTCGCTCATCCACGGCGACTACCGCCTCGACAACCTCCTGTTCACGGCCGACGGTCAGGTGGTGACCGTCGACTGGCAGACCCTTGAGGCCGGCTTTCCCGGCCGCGACCTCGCGTACTTCCTGTCGACGGCGCTCCCTGCCCCGCAGCGCCGTCGACAGGAGACGTCGCTGGTGGCCGCCTACCACGAGCGGCTCCTGCAGCACGGCGTCACGGACTACCCGCTCGGCGCCTGCTTCGAGGACTACCGCCTCGGCACCCTGCACGGACCGATGACGGCGATGATCGGCTGCGTGTACGCGCCGGGGACGCCGACCGAGAGCTCGGACCAGATGTTCCTGTCGATGGCGACGAACTGCGCCGCCGCGATCCGCGAGCTGGGCACCCTTGACCTGCTCTGACGGGACCAGCTCTGACGGACAGGTGCCGGGGCGGGACGTCGTTCTCCGTCCCGCCCCGGCAGCTCGGTTCAGCCCAGTTCAGTCCAGTTCGTCAGCGGTCCGTTGTGGATACGGGGCTGTCAGGCGAACGGGGTCGGCATGATGTGGACCGGTGTGAGCTCCACGTACGACTTGCCGCTGACGGACTGGCCGTTGATGGTGCCGGTGACCGTCGACGCGCCCTCCCAGTAGGACGACTGCGGAATACCCGGGATGAACAGTTCCTGGCCGGCGAGCCGGGGGGTGACCGTCAGCGTGCCGCCGGGAACGTTGACCGTCCACTTCGCCGGGTAGACGGCCCCGGTGTCGGGGCTGGTCCAGCTGCCCTGCGGGGTCTCGCTGATCGCCGTCGGCGCGAGGTTCGTGGTCGAGCCGTTGGCGTTGACCTTTGTTCCGACGACCTGGACGAGCTGGCCGTACATGTCCTTGATGAAGTACAGCATGTACTGGGTGTTGTTCGTCAGCTGGATGCTGAACCAGTCCCAGTTGCCGATGCCGTTGTTGAAGTCACCCCACTGGTGGTCCTGCCAGCCGATGCCGGTGATGAACACCGGTATGCCGTGGTCGGTGACCGTCCCCGAGGCCTTCAGGTTCGTCTGGGAGTAGTAGGCCGACTCGCCCCACGGGCCGTAGGGGATCACGCCACCGGTTCCGTGCTGGGCACTGGGCGTCGACTGGCTCAGCGTGAGGTCGATGGCGTAGCTGTTGTCGGCGAACTTGCCGCTCACGTGGTTGACGCCGTTCTTGCCATCCGCGTGCAGCAGGCCGACGGTGTAGTTGTAGCCGCCACCGGCCGGCACGACGTCGGCCTGGGTCACCACGGTGGTGATGTCCTGCTTGAACGTCTTGCGGGTGAGGTCGGTGATGGCGAACTGGCCGTTGTAGTCAGCGCTCACCGGCTCGGTTCCCCGTGCGTCCGACCGGATGACCGTGTGCTCGAACCCGTACTCGTGATACTTGCCGAAGATGTCGATGCCCTGCAGGTGCCCGGTGAAGTACCACCATTCCATGGAGGAGTCCGGGTGCGCCGCCTCGTCCGCCGGCAGCACGACCGCGGGCATCGCGGCGGTCGCGCTCTGGCTGTTCAGCACGAGCAGGAGCGGAGTGCACAGGGCGCCGAGGACAAGCCCTAATCGCCTGCGCTGACGCCGCCCGGGCGATAATTTGGCGAGTTTCATTTACTGCCTCCCTGGAGGGTGCTGGAAAAGGGGGAGCGAGAGGTCGTGTCGCCCCTGGCGAGGCTGCGTGCGGTCCCGCCCGCCGGCGGATGTCGCTCTTTCCCCGTCGGTGCGGAGCGTGGGGATCAGGATGCCGAGGGCGATGCCGGAAGTCCTCCGTGAAACTACGGACGACTCCGTACGGCTGATTGGTAGTTCGCTCGCGGTGAGTTGACGCCTCTGCCGGCGGGCCCGAGGATGACCCATGCCCCTACGGCCGCTGAATCCCGCACTGCCCGGGGAACGCACCAGTTTCGTGGGCCGGGGGTCGGAGCTCACGGAGCTTCGGCGCCTGCTCGGGCGGCACCGGCTGGTAACGGTCACCGGCCCCGGCGGAGTGGGCAAGTCGCGGCTGGCCCTGCGCGCGGCGGCGAAGGCCCAGCGGACGTACCCGGGCGGTGTCCATGTCGTGGAGCTCGGCGAGCTCCACGACCCCGACCTGCTGGTTCCCACGGTAGCGGCGGCGCTCGACTGCCGGCCGCGTGACGGTGCGTCCGACATGGAGGCGCTGAGCGAGCACCTCGCGTCCAGGCAGCTGCTGCTGGTCCTGGACAACTGCGAACATCTCGTGGCGGCCTGCGCCCACCTGGCTGACGAGCTGATGGGCCGGTGCCCCGACCTGCGTCTCGCCGTGACCAGCCGGGAGTCCCTGCGGATCCCGGGCGAGGCCACCTACCTGGTGAAACCGTTCGACGTCGCGCAGGAGCATGCGCCCGGCCGCGCCGCCGAGCGGGACGCGATGATGCTGTTCCTGGAGCGGGCCCAGTCGGTCCGGTCCGATTTCGAGCTCACCGACGGCAACCGGGCCGCGGTCTGGGAGATCTGCCGCCGGCTGGAGGGCATGCCCCTGCCCATCGAGCTCGCCGCGATGCGAACCCGGGCGCTGTCGCCGGCGGAGATCCTCGCCCATCTCGCCACCGGTACCACCGGTACCGGTACCGGTACCAGGATCCTGCGCCAGGACGGCCGGGGCGTCACCACGGTCCGGCAGAGCTCCCCGCAGGCCTGCGCCGGCTGGAGCTACGACCTGTGCACCGGGCCGGAGCGGCAGTTGTGGGCTCGCCTGTCGGTGTTCGCCGGCGGCTTCGACCTCGACGCGGCCGCAGGTGTCGTCGCAGCCGGCGGGCTCGGCGAACCTCCGCTGGAACTGGTCTTCACCCTGGTCGACAAATCCGTCCTGACGTTCGAACCGGGACCGGAACGCGGCCGCCTCCGGCTGCCGGAGATGTACCGGGAGTACGGGCAGGACAGACTCACGGAGCAGGGTGAGACGGAGGCGTTGCGGCGCCGGCACCGGGACTGGTTCTCCGCCGTCGTGAGCCAGGCCAGGGACGAAGGTGCCGGCGCCGGGTGGTCGCGGTGGCTGAGCCGATTACGTCGGGACCACGCGAACCTCGACCGGGCCCTCGGCTACTGCGCCGCCGCGGGTGACGGCGACGCCGGGTTGGAGCTGGCCACCTCGCTGCACCGCTACTGGGTGGCCGACGGCCGGTTCGCCGAGGGCCAGCGCTGGCTGACCACGTTCGTCGACCAGACCGAGGGCGAGGGGCCGGGCCGTCTGCAGGCCCTGCACACCGCGGGCTGGCTGGCCGCCATGCGCGGTGACATCACCTCCGCCGAACGGCTCCGGCTGGACGCCGCGCGGCTGTCCGCCCGCGAGGGCAAAGGCGGCGGCCAGGCGCTCATCACCCAGCTCGACGGGCTCGGCGCGCTCTACGCCGGCCGGCCCGGGGCGATCGAGGCGCTGAAACCCGCGTTGGCGCAGTTCCGCCGGGACGGCGAGCTCGACCATCTGCAGGAGACGCTGTCCCTGCTCATGCTCGCGGTCGCGTTCGGTGCCGACTCCGGCGACGCGGAGGACTACCACCGCGAATGGACCACCATCGCGGCCGCGCTGGACGAACCTCGGCTGCGTTCGTACGCCGACTGGGCCTACTCGATCGCCACCTGGAAGGCCGGTGACGCCCGGCGCGCCCGCGAGATCGCCCGAGCAACGCTCGCCGACGGGCACGGCAGCCTCGACAGGCTGGGCATCGTCCTGCTGCTGGAGGCCGCGGCCTGGTTCGAGAGCAGCCTCGACGAGCACGCCACCGCCGCCCTGCTGTTCGGCGCCGCGGACAGTCTGTGGAAGCGGATGGGCACGTCGACCACCGCCCTGCCCGGGCTGTTCCGCTGCCGCCAGCGGGCCGAAGCCACCGCCCGGCAGGCGCTGGGCCGCCGGGCGTTCGAAACGGCCTGGGCCCGCGGCGCTGTGCTGGAGCTGGAGGAGGCCTGTGCCCACGCCGTCAGCGGGCGGAGTCCCATCGTCGCGGTGCCAGCAGTCACCAGCGGCAGTGCCCCGACCGTGACCGCCCCGCTGACAGCACGGGAACGCCAGGTGGCCGACCTGCTGGCCCGCGGCCTGAGCAACCGGGAGATCGCGGACACCCTGAAGGTCTCGCCCCGCACCGCCGAGGCGCACGTCCAGCAGATCCTCAACAAGCTCGGCCTCCCCACCCGCGCCCGGGTCGCCGCCTGGCTCGCCGACCACCGCCCGTGAGGGGGCGGCCCCCTGTAGGCGAGCGCTACGCCGCCACGCTGTCAGCATTTCGGAGGCGGGCGGCGAGTTCCTCGATCTCGAGGTCGAGCTCGGCCTCCCGATCCGCCCGGGCAGCTCGGTCCGCGCCGGTGATGCGTTCGGAGGCGATGCGGAAGTCGTGCTCGATCCGCTGGAGTCCGACCTCGTCGGCCGCCTGGGCCTGGCGGCCGCGGCGGGCGAGGTACCGCTCGTACAGCCGCTGGCCTTCTGCCGACTGCCGGGACACCAGCTCGTCGTACTTCGATCTGCCGCTCATCAGCTTCGTCAGGGTGGGCAGGCAGTCGACGAGCACGAGCAGGATCCGCAGCAGCCACTCCCCGGCGAGCACCGCGTGGCTGCGATCGGCCAGCCGTGCGAGCGCGTCGGTCTCCTCGAGGAAGCCGATATGCCCGTAGTGTTTCCCTTTCTGGTCGCGCCTGGCTTTGATGGCGCCGGTCAGCGCGGTGCCGTAGGCCGTTTCTGCCTGCTGGATCGCGCCGGGCGCATTTTTGATCTTCTCGTTCAGCTGGGCGAGGGTGCTTTGGTTCTCCCGCAACCTGTTGTCATTCAAATATTCGTTCCGGACCTGCCAGGCCTGGCGGCATTTCGCTCCCCATCCGGGAGTCCCGGAGAGGGTGCCAAGGGTGTTCGAGGCGCCGTTGCACTCCTGGGCGGCGAACGTCTCCTTCTCGTTCAGAACGCGGCTTTGTTCGGCGACCAGCGGTTCGAGTCTGTCGCGTTCCTTGCGTTCCTCGACCTGCTGGTTGCGTAGCGCGGCGGGTGAGACGGGTACGACCGAGATCAGCAGATCGGCGCACTCCGGGCTTCGCACGATCTCCCCGGAGATGGGATTGCACTTCTTCAGGGAGCTCTCGTACGCCGCCAGGTCCTGATCGCGCCCGTCCAGGACCTCCTGGCGGATGTCCGAGCTGAAGGCCCAGAGCACGAGGGGCTCGGCGATGACCGTTCCCATCAGCACCGAGATGAGGATCCTGCCGGCGAACACCTTCAGCCTGCTCCTGCCGAGCACCCCGTGGGTGCTCGCCACGAGCCAGCTGTCGAAGCTGAGGATCACATAGCCCCAGAGCAACCCCACCGGGACGAGCACCGGCAGGGGGACGCCGAGCGTTCGCCCCAGGGCGACCCCGAGCGACAGCGCGGCCAGCGAGGCCGTGTTGATGACGATCGCGCCGAGCCGGGCGTAACGCGGGCGCTCCTCCGGCACCCAGTCCAGGATGTCCTCGCTGATTCCGATGACAGCGCGCAGCCGCCTGCCGGCACCGCCGTCCGGCGCGGCGGGCCGGAACGGCGGAGAGTCCAGGCTGCTCAGGTCGTCCGGAACGATGGTGCGCTGATCGGTGAGGCTCATCCGTCTTCTTCCCGAACATCGGCGTCGAAGTCGGGACTCTCGCCACCGGGCGCATCCGCGCCGCGGAGGGCGGCGGGGTCGCGGAGGGCGGCGGGGTCGCCGAAGGAGAGCCGGTCGTGCGCCGGGCTCAGCTCGTCGTCGCCGGGCCGCGCAGTGGTGGTGCTCGGTACCAGCTCGCCCACCAGCCGGTCGAGGTTCACGTTCACCAGGTCGAAGTGCCCCCGCTTGGCGAACTCGCGCAGGATCTCCAGTTTCACCTCGATCGCGCGTTTCGCGTCTGCCCGCGCGTAGTCCTCGGCGCGGCGGCGGTCCTCCCGGGCGAGCTGGCTCTCGAGCTGGGCGTCGTCGCGTCGCTCCAGCCGCCGCTGCTCGTTCTCCCGGCGAACTCGCTCGTCTTCGGCACGCCGCTCCTGGCGCAGCATCTCCAGCTCCGCCCGGGAACGCTCGGCCTCCTCGCGTGCCACCGCCTCCCGGTGCGCCTCCTCCAGCCGAAGCCGCTCGGCGAACTCGCCGGCGCTGAGCTCGCCGTTGAGGTGGGCGAGCAACGTGGCGGTGCGGGAGTCCGACGCGACGGCCTCCGCGGTTCTCCGGACCTCGGAGAGCAGATGGTCGCGCCTGGCCTCGTCCAGACCCAGCTCGGCGTGTAGGCGCTCAACCGCCACCTGCTTGTCGTGACGGAGCTGCTCGATCACCGAGAGGTGCTGGAAACGTGCGTTGGCCGCGTCAAGGGTCTGCTCCTGCTCCTGGCGCAGACCGCGCAGTCTGCTCTCCCCGCTGGCGCGTTCGAGGTCGAGCAACTGGTTGAGCTGCAGCTGGTCCGCGTCGAGCATGTGCGTGTCCCGCAGGTCACGTCGTTTCCTCGCCAGTTCCGCCAGTTCCGCGGGAGTGAGCACCTCGACGCTCACCAGCGTCACGGCGAGGCCCGGGATCACTGGCGGCCGCAGGGTGGTGAAGGCCCTGATCTGGGCGTTGACGTCCCTGCGCACCTCGTTGATCTGCGACGCCGAGGCGTTGAGACCGAGCTCGAAGATGCGACGGTGGCCGCGCAGGTACGTCTCGAGCGCCGCGGCGGCGCTGCGGATTCCCTCCCGGACCACGGTGACCGCGTTGTGGACTGTGCACGCGAACGTGACCAGCACCGGGAAGTCGCTCGCCTCCGCGGAGGGGATCGCGAGCCGCACCGTGACCTGGGCATCGTGCTGCAGGTCGACGACACTGACGTGGCTGGCGTCGACCACCGTCGTGTGGTCGCGGCCCAGTTTCGCCGGGTCGGGCACGTACTCGCCGTCCACCCGATAGACCAGCACCTGGTGGGCGGACGGCCGAGGCAGGTCCTCACCCGACCTCGTTCGCTGGCGGTGGATCAGGCCGCGTCGCCGAGCCGGGTCAAGTGCTCGTTCTTCGACGAGGGGGTAACCGGTGCTCATCACACGATGTCCGTTCCGACGAGGATCCGTACGAATCTCGTCCGCGCGTCGCGAGCATCGCCGACCAGGCCGACCAGGTCCGCACGGAAGGTCAGCAGCTCGGCGGCGGTGAGATCCCGCTGCAGCGCGGAGCCCAGGCCGGCCGCGATGTCGGTGCCGGCGTCGATGTTGTCGAGTGCCGCCAGGGCGGCCGTGAGCGCCTCCATGCCTCTCCTCCGGTAGCCGTGATGGCGGATGACACCGCCCCACAGGCGAGCGGCGAGGCTCGCCTGGTCGGGGCGGGATGACAGATAGGAACTGATGGCCGGGCGTCCGTCGACGGGATCCCGGTAACTGAGGACGGTGAGCGTCGTGTCCATCGTCAGGTCGGTGAGCCGGACGTCCACGCCCCGCCGGGTGAACCGGTCGAGGTGACGCCCGAGCGTCCTGAGCACGACGGTCGCGTCCTCCTCGGCGTGGGTCAGCGCGGCGAACAGGTTCGCCAGGCCCGCCTGGGCCTGCGTCGACAGCCGGGGGTCCTGGGTAATCAGTTGCCAGAACCGGCGGACCGCCTCCGTGGGGTAGCGCAGCCCGAGCTCGCCGCTGAACGCCAGCAGCGCGGTATGGCGCCGCTCACCGTCGGGCTCGTTGGTCCATCGGATCGCTCGCCGCAGTGCGAACCGGGACAGGGCATCCCCGAAACACATGACCCACAAGGTGAAGGAAGCCGTGAGCTGCCCCTTCGGGCCGATCACTCCCGCGGCCCAGCGCTCCAGGTACTCGTGCTCGACCTCGTCGGTGTCGGTCCGTGCGAGGTGGGCGAGCCCGGCGGCCACCTCGCGCGGGTCGCAGTCGTCCAGCACCTCCTCCAACCAGGAGCGCACCGCGTCCCAGAAACGCGAGTCGTGCCGGCGGGACAGCTCCTCGACCACTCGCCGGCGGTAGCCCGCCGACCTGAACGCGACGGCATACCGGGCGATCTCCCCGGACTCCTGGGCCTGCACCGCGATCAGCCCGCCGGGGTCGGAGAAGGCCGCGCGGATCTCGGGAAGGCCGCCGGCCGGGAGGTTTCGCGGGCCGGCGTCCTCGGGCGGCGCGAGCCTGCGGGTGAGCTGGGAGTCGAGGCGCTCCACCAGCCGCTCGAACGACCGCCGGCTCTGGCCGACCGTGAAGCAGAGCGCGGTGACCTCGACGATCTCCCGCTGCGTTCGTCCCCGGTCGAACCATGCGCCTACCTGGGACGCGGCGGTCGAGTCGAAGACGTCGAACGCACATTCGATGCCTTCGCCGGCTCTGATGCGCCGCCCCACGTCGGCGACGCTGGCCGTGGTCCACTCGGGTGGAATCACCTCCACGAGCTGAGCAAGATCGATTTCTGGCAGGTCGGGGAGATGGGCGCGGAGCACGGCGCTCAGGGAGGGCCGCGACCAGCGCACATGCCGAACCGCTTCGGTCCTGGTCGCCGTGCGCTCCTCGGCCGTGATGACCAGGTATGCGCCCGCGTCACGGATCCGGTCCCGAACAGCCCGCCAGACGACGTCCTCGCCGTGCGCGCGGAGTTCCCGGATGTGGTCGATCGTCAGGTAGGCATAGCCCCGTTCGTAGTCCCGCTCGGCGTGATCCTGCAGGGTGAGCACCGGCGGGAGCATGACGATGTGGCTGTCAGTGACCTCCCGCAGCAGCGCTATGGCGGCGGCCCGCCGTCCGGTGCCCTCCTGACCTTCCAGAACCAGGACGTGGTTCTCCAGCAGCGCCTCAAGCGCGGTCGCGTACTGCGCGGGACGGACGTAGAAGTCCAGTGCCGCGCGAACGTCCTGGTCGTCGAGTCGGCCGGTGGCCCGGCGCCGGCCCGCGCCCGGCACCGCCCAGGCGGAGCCGAACCCGCTGCCCGGGGCGTAGACCGGCGCGTTGAACGTCAGGTAGGCCTGCGCGAACGTGTTCCGCTCAGCCTCAGCTTTGGCCTCGGGCTCGGCCTGCTCACCGGCCGGCCGGTGGTGTCCGATGCCGTCCTCGTCGACACTCTCCGGGCTCTGCTCCTCCGGCTCGCCCGTGGCGGCGCGGTCAGAGGCCAGGCGTTCAGAGGTCGGGCGGTCGGGGCCTGCGCGGCCGCCGGCCCCCGGCCGTGGCTCCGCGGGACTGTGAGCGGTGCCGGAGCCGGGCTCAGTACCGGATTCCGAAAGTGGCATTCTCGGCGGTCACCGTTCCGTGGAATTCGTTGTGGATGGTCGGGGTGGCCGCGCGCCGAGCCGTGGCGGGCCGCCGTCGCCCGTCCTTGGACCGGCCTGCGGCCGTGGGCGCGGCGTCCTGGGCTTCGTCGCTCTGACCGGCAGCTGGATCCAGGACGGCCGGGTCGATGCCCGGCACCCAGATCCACGCCTGGCCGGTGTACTCCTTCTCCCGGACGCGGACCTCGCGGAAGTCCGTCGGTCGCAGCGTCGTGTGGCCTTGGGCGATCACGTCGTTGAACACCGGCCCCGAGACGACCACGGCGAGGTTCGCGCCTGAGGAAGTCAGCGCCGCACGGAGCTCTTCGGAGCCCACGAGGCGGCTGACCACCACCGGTCCCTGGCCGGCGACACCGTTGCTCGCCGACGCGGCCACGCCGTGATGGATCGCGAGCCGGAGCCGCAGGCGGGGCCCGGCGGGGTGCTCCTCGTTCAGCCTCGTCAGCGCCCGGCTCAGCTCGTGGACGAACTGGCCGACCACACGCTGCTCCGGCACGTCGGGCGGCAGGACGGCGAGCTCCCCGTCACCGGACGGATGGCGGTCCCAGCGTTCCCGTGCCACCCCGGCCTGGTCGGATGCCCACTGCAGAACTGTCAGCAGATCGCGCTGGGCGTCCATCTGCTGGCCGTCATCTCGCCGGCCGTACTCCATCACGTCCACGGCGACGATGACCGCTCGCCTGAACGCTGGCTCATCCTGTGCCGACAAAGCCGTCCTCCTTACTGAGATCATCATCCGCTCCCCGGAAAAACACGGGTTCGGCCAGGTCTTTTCGCTGGACATATCTGATGGAAACAGGGAGTGTGGTGCGACTCGGCCGTCTCGCTACGGCACGGTGGCGGGTGCCGTCTGGATTCGGGCGCCCGCAACGTTCGATGAAGATGTCTGGCCAACTGCGAAATACGCACCCTGATCCGGAGTTCCCGGAAGACACAGTACAGGCACTTTTCGGCGATGCAAGCCTCCGGAGAATGTTTCCCCTCGCTGGCACGTCGTGCGGCAGGAAAAGGACAGGTCGAACGTTCTGGACTGCTTGTCCCGACATGTTGAGACGCCGATATGACAGCTTGCCGGGTCGAGCTTTCGCGAAACAATTTGCGACGTTCTTTGCGGCGGACTGCGTGCCTGGGAAGCCATCAACGCTGGTCACCGGGCCAGGAATTTGCGCGGCGGCCCGACCGTCGCCCTGTCGTGAAGGCTGTGGGAAGCGTGGCCGAATCCGCCTCGGCGCCCGTGGCCGGAGGTGGCGCAATCATTCGAGAGCGTCTACCGGCGAGACAGGTTCCGAACGGCCCCACCGGGTTGCGACGGTTCCCGTCCCGGTTATCCGTGCAGGCGCCGGCCGTGTCACAGGTAAGTGGTGCAGGATGCAGGTATGCCGGCGAAGAGGATTCCGGGCGGTTTCGAGCACACCTTCGATGCCCGGGGCCTGTTCGACCGCGACTACCTCTACTTCTATGCCTCGCAGCTCACGGAAGCCCGTAGCGATGCCGAGACGCGGCTGATCTGGGAGCCGCTCGAACTCGAGCCCGGGATGGAAACGCTCGACCTGGCCTGCGGGCACGGCCGGACCGCCAACCGCCTGGCAGCCCGCGGCTGCCAGGCGACCGGCCTGGACACCGCTGCGCTGTTCCTCGCACACGCACGACTGGACGCTGCCGCGCGGAATGTCAGCTACATCGAGGCGGATATGCGCGCGCTGCCCTGGGTTGAGCGTGCGGAACGTGCGGCACGCTCACGCCTCGTCGTCGGGCGTCGCTGACCAGCATTTCCGCCGAACGGCCGGGCTACCGCCTTTCCATTGTTTCCCGGAGAGGCTCACCGCAGGTGGTGGTGCCATTCGTGTCAGTGGCAGTGGCAGTGGCGGCGGCGGCAGCGGCGGCGGCGGCGTAGCGTGCGGTGCCGTCGGTGACGGCGGCATGGACGGCGCGGGCAAGCCGTGCTCCCCACTGGGAGCGCGGGCCGCAGTACACGGCTCGCGGCTGGCTCGAATCCGTGTCTCCTGGGCCTTCCGCGCCTTCTGCCCCGTCCGGGCAGCACACCACGACGGCGTCCGACGCGGTGCCGGTGCCGGGCATGCCGGCGTCCAGCAGCGCCTGGGTTTTGGCCTCGGTGGCTGTGATGACGGCGTTGACCAGGGCGGCGTCGCTCAGTCGTACGGGCAGCATGCAGACCAGGTTGACCGTGCCGGGGCGCCATCTGGCTTCGGGCAGCGACAGGCCGTCCGGTGCGGCGGCCCACGTCGGGTAGGAAAGCCCGACCGTCGCGTCGCAACGGACACCGCCGTCGCCGGCACTGCTCATCTGCCGGGTGTCCGCGGCGGTCATCAGCCCGGCGCCGGCCCCCGCCGGCAGGCCGAGCCTGGTGGCGATCTCGCCGAGATGGACGGCGGGGTCGTCACGGCGGTAGTCCAGCGCCACCTCGGCATTGATGATCCACTCGCCGTGGATGAGCCCGCCGCCGAGGACCGCGCTGGAAATCATCCGCACTGGAGTGGCGAACCGCCAGACGAGCACCGGACGCCGCTGCCCCGCGCCGTCGTCGTGGTGCTCGAGCTGGTCGAGTCCCACCGCCAGCGGCGGGTGGGCTGGCGCGCCCTCGGTAACGCCCGCGGCGCCCGTGGCGCCGGCGAGTTCGACGCTCACCGTGGACGTACCGCCGAAGTACGTACCGGCGCCGAAAGGCCGGTGCGCGGGGCGGGCTGACCTCGCCGAAACGGGGGCGGCCAGCCCGTCAGGTTTCTTCTCATCCTCGTCATTGGCTCCTCGCCACACCTTAGCGAGCAGCCGCCGTCGCCTCTGGCTGAGGCCGGGTCGGCGGTAGGCCGAGACGCTGGCGCGGATGGTCCCGGTCGGCCGGCTGGGTACCGGTGACGACATCGCCGCGGTCTGCGTGTTCCTGTGCAGCGACGAGGCCGGTTATCTGACCGGCCAGACCCGCTATGTCCACGGCGGCCCAGGCCCGGCCGGCATCTGACGAAAGCGCTGCGCGGGGCGGCGCCTGCGCGCAGGGCGGCGGCTTCGTACGGTTCGATGAGGTCGGAGTGGTACCTGCGGCCGCCCCACCAGTTGCGACGGTCCTGAAAGGCAACAGATGACGACACCTCGCCGGGTTGGCACGGAGACGTCGAAGACGCGCGCGGCGTTGTTGGACAGTGCGGAGCGGCTCATGCTCGGCGAGGGGTACGCGGCGGTCACCTACCGCGGCGTGGCAGCCCGGGCCGGGGTGACCTCCGGTCTCGTCCAGTACTACTTTCCGACGCTGGATGATCTTTTTCTCGCCCTGGTCCGGCGCCGGACGGAGCAGACCCTGAGCACACTGGTCGAGGCGCTTCAGACGGGTCAGCCGCTACGCGCGCTCTG
Source organism: Frankia sp. R43 (assembly GCF_001306465.1). NCBI lineage: Bacteria > Bacillati > Actinomycetota > Actinomycetes > Frankiales > Frankiaceae > Frankia > Frankia sp. R43. Next base: position 124,917 of record NZ_LFCW01000011.1, read on the forward strand.
GGAGTTCTCGAACAACCGGACGGCCGGAGCCCTGATCGCGGAGCTGACGGCACTGGCGAACCACCGCAAGATAATCAGGGCCGAGATGGCGGCGGTCGGCGAGAAGGTCCGTGCGCTGACGCTCGAGGCGTTGGCCAGGTCGTCGAACGACTACACGGTTCCGCTGGAGAACATCCCGCCCGAGGTGCTCGTCTTCCTGGTGACCAGCAGCCCGCGGGCGATAATCACCGAGCAGTCGGTGGGCATGTCGACGTCCCATGCCGAGACGCTCGAGTTCGTCGAGCGTTACCTCGACCGAGTCGAGCCCCGCCAGCTGGACAGCTAGCCCCGACGGCGTTCGCTTTCACGTCGCTGCGGGGGTGGACGCCGGTTTCAGGTCGTCGTCGAAATCGAGTTGCAGCGCTCCCATCATGAACGCGGAGATCTCGTAGGCGCCGACGGTGAGAACGACGTCCAGGAGCTGCTGCGTGTCGAGCTCGGCCGCGAGGGCCGCCCAGGTCGGGTCCGTGATCGTGCCGCCGGCGATCAGTTCGTCGACGGCACGCAGCAGCGCGGCGTCGAGGGGCTCCCAGAACGGGGCGTCGGGCCCGAGGGCGATCCGGCCGATCTCACCCTCGGTGAGGCCGGCGTCCAGGCCGACGGGAACGTTCTGGGCCCAGACATAGCCACACCCGCGGACGGCCGCCACCCTGATGATGAGCAGGTGCCGCTGCCGCGCGGTGAGGGTGGTGCCCCGCATGACGTGGCCGTTGAGGGTGAACAGCGCCCGCGCGAGCTCCGGATGATGGGCGAACGTCCCCAGCGAGTTGAACGCCCTGGGGCGGCCCTCCCGGTAGGTGGCCGGGTGGCGAGGCTCGGGCGGGGTCATCGCGGCCAGCGCGTCCCGCATCCGCGCCGGCCACTGCCGGGGCGGGATGGGCTCGACTCGTGCCATTCTCAGGGCTCCTTCCGGCTTGTCGCTTCGTCGCTTCGTCGCTTCGTCGCTCGCCGCTTCTGCCGGCTACCAGCGCGCGGGTGCGGGGGAGTCGAGGCGGAGCGGTCGCTGGTAGGCCAGGTCGTGCTGGTCCCGGGTGCCCTTCAGGTAGCCCTGCCGTTGGAACACCGGCGTCTGCAGCGCCGAGGCGTCGGCCGTGAGCATGAGCTCGACGGTCGACCGCCGCAGGCTGATCTTCCAGATGCCGTCGCGTCGTTCGAGGCGGTCGAGGTAGCGGCCGTTGATCAGGGTCGCGGTCCGGCCGTCGGGGCTGAGCAGGGTGACCAGCACGTAGCTTTCGGCGTGCGCGACGTCTCCGTCGATCTCGCAGCTGTGGGTCGTGATGTTGTGCAGGTGCTGCTGTGAGGTGGCCCCGTGCACGGTGTTCGCCCAGGCGCCGTATTCCGGCCCGGGGTTGGTCTTCGCGCCGTGCTCGTCGACGCCGTCCGGATGATAGGTGCCCGCGATCAGGTCGAGGTCGTGGCGGTCGCAGCCACGGGCGTGGTCGGCGATGCAGTCGATGATCGCCGTGCGGTCGGTCAGGTACTGGACCTGACGGCGGAGGCCGTCGAGCCCGCCGTGCTGGTCGTTCTCGCCGTTCTCGCCGTGCTCGCCGTGCTCGTCGTCGGGCATGCGCGCTCCTTTGATGGCCGGAGTCGCTGGCGGGATTCCGGCGGGGTGCGGGCCCTCAGCCCTGCACATCGGGACCATACACATGTATAAAAGGACGCGTCCACGATTTTGAGAGCGTGATTCTCTTACGCTCGCGGGCTCGGATGAGGCCGTGGGCCTGCGAACGCGCTCGGCCCGGCCCCGGGAGGCAGCCATGCGTATCGGTCTGACCGGAGGCGCGTCGACGCCCGACAAGATCGTCAAGCAGGCCCGCCAGGCGGAGCAGGACGGGTTCCACGCGCTCTGGTACGCCAGCGTCGTCACCGGCGACCCGCTCGTCGCGATGGCGCTGGCCGGGCGGGAGACGTCCAGGATCGAGCTGGGCACCGCCGTGCTGCAGACCTACCCGTGCCATCCGCTGCTGCAGGCGAACCGGGCCGCCTCGGTCGTCGCGACCATGGGCCGGCCCGGTTTCACGCTCGGCCTCGGGCCGTCGCACGAATCGGTCGTGCGCGACGCGTACGGGATGTCCTACGACCATCCGGGGCGCAGCACCGAGGAGTACCTGACGATCCTCGGCCCGCTGCTGCGCGGCGAGGACGTCGACTTCCAGGGGCAGGACTGGTCAACCCGCAGCGCGGGACGGATGGCGCCACTGGCTCATCCGGTGCCGGTCCTGCTCGCCGCCCTGTCGCCGCGCCTGCTGCGAATCGCCGGTGAGCACGCCGACGGCGTGGTGCTGTGGATGGCCCCGCCGAAGGCCATCGAGACGCACATCGTGCCCCGGCTGTCCGCCGCGGCCTCGGCTGCCGGGCGACCGGCGCCCCGCGTTGTCGCGGGCCTGCCCGTGGCTGTCCACGATGACCGGGCCGAGGCCCGGGAGGCGACCGCCGCGACCGCGGCCGGGTATGCGGGCATGCCGAACTACCAGCGCATTCTCGCTCTCGGTGGCGCCGACACCCCCAGCGACGCCGCCATCGTGGGTGACGAGGCCTCCGTCCGTGCGCAGTTGGAAGCGCTGATCGGCGCCGGCGCCACCGAGGTCTGGGTGAACATCGTCCCGGTCGGAGACACCCGGGAGGCACGGGTCGCCTCCCTGCGCCGCACCACCAGCCTGCTGCAGGAGCTCCTCGACTAACCCCTGCCCGGTAGCCCGGTTTGTCGAGTCGCAAGGGTGAACGATCTGGGTCGTTCCAACGACCGAAATCCTTCTTTCTTGCGGATCGCCAAGTGAGTCTTTGCCCTTTTTGGGATGAAATATCGGCGCTGCGCGGCGGTGCGGCGGGATCATCGATGGGTGGCGGCCGTGGGTCGGGTGTGGCCGCGTGGGGCGGGCGCCGCCCGTGGGTCGGGCGGACGTATCGTCACGAACGGTTGCCGCGCCGGTACCCTTCCTGGCAGGCTGCAATTTGTCGTATGCAAATTGCGCATCCGGCCTCCCGGTGGAGTTGAATCCGTCAGGATGAGTACCGACCCAGGGCAGGGAAGGTGAGGCGGCCGCCATGGCGACCAACGCCGTCGTTGCGCGCAGACGACTCGCGCTGAGCCTCCGGGAACGGCGGCTGCGGGCCGGCCTGACCCTGGAGGAGATGGCCCGCCGGATGGAGTGCTCGCCAGCCAAGATCAGTCGGATGGAGACCGGGCGCACCGGCGTCCGCGTCGCCGACCTGCGAATGATCGCCGACGTGCTCGGGCTCGGGCCGGCCGACCACGAGGCGATGATCGAGCTGGTGCGCCAGGCCCGAGGTCGGGAATGGTGGCATGAGTTCGCCGACATCGTCCCCGAGGGGTCGGCCACGCTCTTCGGCCTCGAGGACGGCGCGCCGGCCATCAGCCAGCACAGCACGTCGATCGTGCCCGGCCTGCTGCAGACCCCCGAGTACGCCCGCGCACTGATCTCCTCGGTGGAGGGGATCACCGCCGACCTGGTTGAACGGCGCCTGGCGCTGCGGCTGCGCCGCCAGCACCTGCTGGACCGTCCACAGCCCCCGCGGCTGGACATCGTCCTGGACGAGGCCGTGCTGTGCCGGGTGATCGGTGGCGCCGAGGTGATGGCTGGCCAGTGCCGCCATCTGCTCGCGCGTGCCGCGGCCCCGCATGTGGTCGTCCGGGTGGTGCCGTTCGACGCCGCCACGCACGCCGCGGAGGGCGTCGGTTTCATCATCTTCGAGTTCGACGGCGAGGAGGACGTGATGACTCCGGTCGTCTTCGCCGAGCAGCTGAGCCGGAGCACCTTGATCGATGACCCTGATGAGGCGGGCGGCTACCAGACCGCACTCGCCGGCGCGCGCAGCGCCGCGCTGACGCCGGAGCGCTCCCTCGAGCTGATCGCCGCGCGGGCCGCCGGGCTGCGCTGACCGCCGGGCTGCTGACCGCCGGGCTGCGCTGACCCGCCCGGCTGTGCCGGTCTGCACGTACCCGCATGGACCCGCGCTGACCTGCGGCCTGCGCTGACCCACCGGGCGGTACCTGGGCTCGCCGCCGTCCCTCTCCCCGTGTGGGACGGCGGCGAGCCTTGCGTCCGGCCGGACGTCTCGGTGGCGGTTGGCCAGATTGCCGACCAGGCGGAAGCCTCGCGCAACTTGCGAGATGCAACTTGCAAGCTGCAGTATTGCGGATGCGTCCACCGATCTCAACGAAATGCCGGTCGTGGCCGGATGAACTGTGCGACCGGCCGGGTCGGCCGGCCCTCAGGTGACTCAGATCAGCGGCAGCTCGAACTCACCGTTACGAACGCCGCGAAGGAACGCCTCCCATTCCTCGGGAGTGAAGCGCAGGACCGGCCCGTCGAGGTCCTTCGAGTCGCGCACGCCGACACCGCCCGGCCCGAGCTGCACGTCCACACAGGTGTCCGCGGCGCCCTGACAGAAGCTGCTGCGCAGCCAGGAACGGTCGGCGGAGGCAGAGGCGGGGGCGGAGGCAGAGACGGAGGTTACGGGATGCGACGCACTGTCCAGGTGCGCGGGGCGGAACATGAACACTCCTTGATGGAAGGCCGGGGCGATCGGCCGAGGCGGAGCGAGTCTCGCGGGCTCCGGACCACCGTCGGTGGACACTACGATCACACCTTTTCGTGGCCCGTTCCGAAAGGCTGCGCTGGCGCAGTGTCCGGTCAGCGCAACCACGCCGGTGGGCGGCGATAGGCCGCGAACGCGGGCGGTGCGAGGTAACCGGCCTGGACGAGGACGTAGAGGTAGTCGGGGTTGGTCAGCCCCACCCGGCGGTGCAGGCCCAGCCGTACCGCCCGCTCGTGGACGTGCCGGAGCCGTTCCCGTACCGCGCTCTCGCCGATACCGAGGCGGCGGGCGGCGGCGTCGAGCTGCATGGGCTGTGCGGGCAGCCGCGGCGGCCACTGCAACAGCTCGTTGAAGACCAGCCGCACCGCCTCCTCCTGCGGGCCGGACAGCGGCAGCGGAGGCTCGGGGCTGACGGTCCAGGTGGTCGTGGGTGGTTGGGCCCGCGGGCCCTGGGTCGTCACCGTTGCGGTGTCGGCTTCCAGCAGCAGCCAGTGATGGGCCGGATCGCTGGTGTCGGGCCCCTGGCGCTTCGCCCCGCCGAGCAGGCGGATCGCGAGCCGCGGCCAGCGCAGGAACTGGCGCCCGGTGATGCGCTGCGGCGCCTGGCCCCAGGGGTGCAGCATCGCGCCGTTGAGGTTGAGCACGTTGATGTCCCAGCCGTCCTCGGCGGCCGTCACCTCGATCGCCTTTCGGGAGATCCCCCGGTTGAGGACCTCGACGCCGAGCCTGAGCTCGCCCTCGCGGCCGACGACAAGTGTTCGGCCGACCTCGACGGACAGCCCGACGGGCACACACGACCGGCCGGGCTCGTACTCGTAGGCCAGCATCCACCGCTCACCCGCGCTCATCGTGCCGATACCCCGCTCTCCCGACTCCGTTTCGGTGGTTGCCGCGCGAACGGTATTTTTTCGATCCACCGCCTCGCCGGGTCCGGCGGGTGCGCCCGCGATGGCGGGATGATGCTGGGGTGTAGTGACTTCGCGGGTGGGAGCGTCAGGAGATCCCGACAGGTGTCGGCGATGCGCGGTTCCGCGGGCGGACTACAGCCTCGGGACCACAGCCTCGGGGCGACAGCCTCAGAAGGTCGCCGGTGTCCGCCGGTGATCGAGGTGGAACCGCATCGGCCCGGCGAGAGTAGACGACTCGGAAATCGCGGAGCACCGCGGTCGGCTCGGGTGCGCTGAGGCCGGTCGGGTTACGCCTGGTAGGTGGTGACGGATTGCCCGCCCCCGGCCTGCTTGGCCTTGTACATGGACATATCCGCGGCGTTCAGCAGGCGGTCCGGACTGGTGCGGCCCGCGTCCGAGATGGCGACTCCCGCGCTGGCGGTCACCGTGTGGAGGACGCCCTCCACCGAGATCGCCTCGCCCAGACGGGCGATGACCCGGTGGGCCAGCCGCTCGATCTGGCCGCGGTCGCGCACCTCGGTGCAGACGATGGCGAACTCGTCCCCGCCCAGCCGGCCGACGAGGTCGGTGGGCCGGACGGCGGCTGACAGGCGGTTGGCGACGGTGCGTAGCACGGCGTCCCCGGCTTTGTGGCCGTGGTCGTCATTGATCCTTTTGAAGCCGTCGAGGTCGAGGAACATCACCGCGACGGAACGGCCCTGGCCGTGGGAGGGGTCGAGGGCCTGGCCGAGGTGGTCGAGGAGCGCTGCGCGGTTGGCCAGCCCGGTCAGGTCGTCGTGCTGGGACCGATACCGCAGCTGGCGTTCCGCGGCCAGCCGTGCGGTGGCGGAGACCAGGACGTCCGCGATGGCCCGAACATGCTGTTCGTCGTCGGCGTCGTTCACGCCGCCCGCGAGCGCGCCGGCGGTGTCGGTCGCAGTGTCGGTGTCGGGCCGCTGCACCACGACGACCCGTGCTGACCGGCGGCCCTGCCCCGCGCCCGCCACCAGTGTCTGCCAGCCTGGGACGACGGACGCGTACCGGATGTCGCCGGCCGCGGGGATGTCACTCGTTCCGGCGAGGTGGGCGGCCACGAGGCTAGCCCAGCCGGGGGGTGGGCCCAACGCCGATTCGGACACCGTGCAGGCCACCGGAGCCGTACCGCCGACATCCCACAGTGAGACGTGCGCGTTCAGTGAACCTGCGAGCGTTCGTACCGCCAGGCGCCACAGTGCGGCCGAGTCGGCGGTCTCAAGTGCCTGATGGGCGAACCGCGCGACGACGGCCTGTCGGGCGCGGGCCCGCTCGCGGGCCGTGACATCCACGCCAACCCCGACCATCCGGGTCACCTTGCCCTGGGCGTCCAGCAACGGGGTGAGACTGATGTCGACATGGCCGCCGACGGCGGCGGTGGTGGTACGTGCGACGACGCGGCCGGACTGCGCGTCGCGCAGAAGCTCGATGAGCTCCGTCTCGTCGGCGAAGACCTCGAAGACGGAGGAGACCCTCGACTGTGCCAGCCCCGCGACAGCTCCCGGGGCGATACCGCCGCCGCCGATCAGCACGCGCCCGGCGGCGTCCAGCAACGCGAAGCTGACCGGGCTGTGGGCGAGGATCGTCTGCACCTGCTCCCGCAGCAGGTCGCCGTCGGCGCGGTCCTGGAGGAAGCACGCACAGTCAGCGCATCCGGGCCCTGATGCCAGTCTGGTCATCACGACCGGCACCGCGGAGCCGCCCGGCCGCCGGATCACCATGGCGTGGCGGTCCGGTGAGGAGTGCTGGTCGCGAGGGAGCAGCCCGTCCCACTCGTCGAAGGACAGCTGGGACATCAGCGGGGTGCCGAGCAGTTCGGGCCGGTCCCGGTCGAACAGGGCGACCGCGCGGTTGTTGAGATAGGAGATGCGCTCCTCCGGCGGGGTGACCACCACGACGCCGACCGGCAGGTCGTCGACCATCCTGCGCCATCGCACTGTTCCTCCCTCCGTCCCGCCGGGTTTCCCATCCATCGGGCCTACCCAGGGCGACGCGGGGGCTATCGCGCCGCTGAGGGACTGTCCGCCCGGTGTGTACTGGTCGGGAAACGGGCGGACACCGGAGGTGTCAGGACACGGGCTGCACCTGCCCGCAGATCGGGGCGTCTCCGACGACCTCGAAGTTCTGCCCGCTGGAGTCCACCCGGACAAGGTTCAGACAGGCGCTCGGCAGTGTGTAGTCGGTCAGGTTCGCGGCCGGGCGCACCAGGCCGCCCGCGTCGTACTGCAGGACCGAGCGCAGCGCGCCGATGAAGCCGTCCCGGGTCGGGCAGGCACCGGCCGCGTTCAGGCCGCGCAGCATCAGGTCGGCTGCCAGCCAGCCGTTGAGTGCCAGCTGGCCCTGCTGCGTGGAGACCTCGGGGGCGTACTGCGTGAGCGCCGCGTAGAACTCCTGGTGGGCGGGCAGCTGCAGCTCGAACGGCGCGGTCACCTGCGCGACGTACATGCCCGCGTACGCGCTGCCGCCGGACCGCAGGGTCTCCTTGTCGTACCCGTTGGGGAACAGCGGGACGGTGATCTGCGCGCCCTGTGCCCTGAGCGCCGGTGCGAGCCCGGCCCAGATCTCAGGGGTGATGACACCGGTAACGATGTCGGCCTTGCTGCTGGCGATGGCCCTGGCCAACGTGGTCATGCTCAGGAGCGGGTCGAGCTGGAGATTCTGGTAGACGGTCTGGATGCCCTCCCGCTGCATGCTGGCGGCGATGGTGGTGGCCAGTTCCTGGGACGAGGGAACTCCTACCACCGCGAGCACCGCCGCCCGGGTGCCACCCAGGTTGTGGGCGATCTGGCCCCACGCGCTGGTCACCGCGCCCTGGCTCAGCAGCGAGCTCCAGGTGAACATGTTCCGGTGCTGGGTCCAGGCGACGGAGGGCCCGACCCCGGTGACCGGCACGCCCTGTTCTTCCAGGTACAGGGCTGAGCTGCCCTCGGCTACCGACGCCTCCACGACGGAGAAGACCTGTTCCCCCTCGACGAGTCGCTGGGCCTCGGTGCGGTTGCTGTCCGCGGACGCCTGGTCATCCGCCCAGATGGTGCTGATCTCGCGGCCGTGGACCCCGCCGCGGGAGTTCTCGAGTGCGAAGCGGGCCGTGATCCCGCCGCGAAATCCCTGGAATGACGACGAGAAAGGCCCGGTGTCCGGGTAAAGGACCCCGACCTTGACGGCCTCCTGGGTCACCCCCGGTGACGTGCACGCCGATGCGGTGCCACCGCCGTTCTTGTCCGCTCCGCTGCCCGTGCAGGCGCCTGCGACCACCACTGTCACCGCGAGCGCGGTGGCAGTCACCGACGTGCGTAATCCTCGCCGTCGGCCCCGAGACGGGCCGGTGCCGACGGCACGACTACGGGCGTCGTGCCCCTCTCCTGGCGCGGCGGTACGCGGCGTGTGCACAGGAAGCCCCCCACCTGGTGGTGCTGGTCGCAGAACTGTCAGTTCGAAGTTCGCGGACTATATCGACCAGACCGGGGCGTGGGGTATCCCATCGGGGCAGGTCAGGGCGATCGGGCTGCTGGTCGGCGGTCTCCCGTGGGCTGCGTTTACGCCCGGGGACTTCCGAACAGACCTGCGTCAGGTGCAGGACGCCGGGCCGCGACGTGGGAGGTTCCGCCGATGATGGCTTTTGGGCCGCGGAGGCCCTGTGACCAGGGCCGTCGGAGTGACCCGGATCGTCGGAGTGACCTCGGCGGCCGGAGTGACGTCAACCATCGGAGTGACCTGGGCCGTCGGACCGGACGGGTCCGGTCAGCCCTGCTGCTGGCCGCGGGGCTCGGGGCGGGTTTCGCCGGCGGGCGCATCACTCGTGCGCGTGGCCCGGTGGGAAGAGCGCCTGGTGGTGCACTGGCCGCGGTCGGGGCCGGCGCCGAGCCGACCGATCCGGTGTCGCCGCTGCGCTTCGGGGATCAGCCCGATCTGCTGGCCACCGAGGATGCCGCGAGCCCGCCGTTCGAAGGGCTGTCCGCCAACACTCGTTTCGCCAACGAGGTCCTCGGTGCGGACATGTCAGACTGAAGGTCATGCGGGCGGTGGTGCAGACGGTCAGCCGCGCGTCGGTCACCGTCGACGGAGATGTCGTCGGCTCGGTGGAGAACGGCCTGCTGGTTCTGGTTGGCGTCACCCACACCGATGCCACGGCAACCGCCGAGAAGCTCGCGAGCAGAATCCACAATCTGCGGATTCTGGATGGCGGACGGTCGGCCGCGCAGATCGACGCGCCCGTACTGGTCGTCAGCCAGTTCACTCTCTACGCGGACACCAGCCGCGGCCGGCGTCCAGGCTGGCAGGACGCCGCGCCGGCGCAGATCGCCGAGCCGTTGGTCATGGCCGTCGTCGAGAGGCTGCGCGCCTTGGGCGCCCGGGTCGAGACGGGTCGTTTCCGCGCCCACATGCTGGTCGAAAGCGTGAACGTCGGCCCGCAGACGATCATTCTCGATGTCGACGGCACATGAGCGCGATGTGCCGGGGCGGGGGTCCGTGACGGCCGGACCGTGACGGTCGGTCCGGCCTGGTTCGTGTCCCCGCCCCGGCTGCTCGGCGACTACAGGCCGAGCGCGTCCCTGATCAGATCGAAGACGAAGCCGCGCTGGAACATGGTGTAGGTCGGCGTCAGCTCCACGTACGACTGGCCGGTGACGGCCTGGCCGTTGATGGTGCCGGTGACGCTGGAGGCGCCTTCCCAGTACGACCCGTTCGACAGGCCCGAGATCGACAGCTCCTGGTCAAGAAGCTTGGGCGTGATGGTCAGCGTTCCGCCGGGTACGGTGACGGTCCACTTCGAGTCGTAGGTGTACCCCGTGTGTGGGCTGGTCCAGGTGCCCAACGGGGTCTCACTGACCTGGGTCGGGTTGAGCTTGACGGTGCTGCCGTCGGCCTTGACGAGGGTGCCGACCGTCTCGACGATCTGCTCGTTCTCGTCCTTGATGAAGTACAGCATGTACTGCGTGTTGTTCGAGAGCTGGATGGCGAACCAGTCCCAGCCGCCGGTGCCGGGGGCGAAGTCGCCCCACTGGTGGTCCTGCCAGGCGATACCTGTCACGTTTACCAGCACGCCGTGGTCCCACAGCGTCCCCTTGACCTTCAGGTTGGTCTGCGAGTAATACGCCGACTCGCCGAACGGGCCGTAGGGAATCACCCCGGCGTCACCGTGCAACGCGGTCGGGGTGGACTGCGTCAGCGTGAGGTTGATCGACGAGTAGCTGAGGTCCGAGAAGCCGGCGAAGAGGTGGTTCACACCGTTCTTGCCGTCCATGTGCGTCGTGCCGACGGTGTTGTTGAAACCGCCGCCGCTGGGCACGACGTCCGGCTGCAGGCCCACCATTGACATGTTCTGCGTGAACGTGCCACGGGTGATGTCGCTGATCGCGAGGTGCCCGTTGTAGGCGGCTGCCACCGGCTCGGTCGCGAGCGCGTCGAGGCGGATGTGGGTGACCTCGAACCCGTACTCGTGCTTCTTTCCGAAGACGTCGGTGCCCTGGAGGTGGCCGGTGAAGTACCACCACTCCATGGTGGTGTCAGGGTGCGCGGCCTCGTCGATCGGCAGCGATACCGGCGCCATGGTGGCGGATGCGGAGGGGGCAGCCACGAGGAGCAGAAGCGGGGTGCACATCGCGCCGATGGTGACCATCAGGCGCCTACCTCGACGGCGGCCCGACCATAATCCGCTGATTTTCATCAACTTGCCTCCCAAAGCGCTGGCTGGTGGTAGAGACGCGCGGCTGTGCGACGACTCTGCGCATCCGTCGACCTGAGGGAAGAGCCTGGGCCGGCAGCGAGGCTTGGCTATTCCTTAAGATCTCCTGGATTCCCGGTCAGCTTCGATGAGAAGGCCGATGACCCGCATCCGTAGAACTACGTGGATGTCCACGTGCGCCCGCGGAGGTGAAGGCGGCGCCCGGCGAGGGCGTACCTGCGGAGGGCGTGCCGAGGGGATGCGACCGGGACGTCCCTAACCAGGGTGCACCGACCGGGAGCTTCCGTTCTTCTCCTTGCGACGGCGCTTCGAGTGGTACATCGCGGTGTCAGCCTGATGCAGGATATGTTCGGCGCTGGTGGGCTGGCCGTCGGCCAGGGCGAGGCCGATGCTGATCTGGATCTGCGCGGTGTGGCCCGAGAGTGCCACCGGTTTGGCCATGGCCGCCTTGATGCGCCGTGCGCACTGCTCGCCGGCGACGCGCGGGCTGGTGTCGGGGTCGGGGCCGGAGTCGGCGAGCAGGACGGCGAACTCGTCACCGCCGAGGCGGGCGGCGAGGTCGTCCTGGCGCACGGCGGTGTGCAGCCGGGCCGCGACCGTACGCAGGAGCTGGTCGCCGGCGTGGTGGCCGTGGGTGTCGTTGACGGTCTTGAAATGGTCGATGTCGCAGAAGAGGACGACCACCGGCCGGCCGTGGTCCTGATGGGTGGCGACCGCGTGTTCGAGTTCCCGGGTGAACAGGGCGCGGTTGGCGAGCCCGGTCAGTCCGTCGTGGTCCGCCTGGTACTGGAGGCGATGGTGCGCCAGCTTCACGTCGGCGACGAGCCGGCGGTTCTCGGTGACGCTGACGATCTGCCGGAGGCTGACCAGCGCGGCGAGTCCGATCGCCAGATACAGCGGGAGGTCGCGTAGCGCACCGTCGCGCAGAGCCGTCGCCAGTACGAGGGAGGCGGCGAGGCTGAGCGGCAGGTAGGGCAGGTAGGCGTGCAGCCAGGGGCGGATCTCGGGTCGCCGGCGGCGGCGACTGGTCGGCGCTGTCCCACTGCCCCGCAGCGGGGGCTGCGCGGGCGCCCGCTCGGGGGCGATCATGGCGAAGGCGACCAGGAGCGGGCCGGCAGCGGCACCGATCCACTGCTGCACGGTTGCCCGCACGTCGACCTCGCCGGGCAGGCTGAGCCGGACCAGCGCCGTCTCGGAGACCGCGGTCGCGATGATGCCGCCGGCGAGCAGGGCGAGCGCGCGGCCGTTGTGCGGCTGGCGGAACGCGGCCACCAGGATCAGGACGACCAGCATCATCGCCGCGGTGAGGACGAAGGCGACGGCGATGACGAACGACGTCCCGCTGACCACCGTGCGGGTGAGGTCCCGCAGCTGGGCGTACCAGGCGATCAGGAGCATCGACAGGACGATCAGGAGACTGTCCAGGGTGATGATCGTGTGGGAGTAGCGCGGGGTCCAGCGGGTGGCGTGCTGTGGAGGTGCCCGGGTCGGCCGGCCGTCGGCCACCGGCGCCGCCGGCATGCAGATCAGGCCGACGGTCGTGAGAATCGGGGCGAGCAGGAACAGGGCTTCGATCGGCGTGAACTTGAGCGTCATCGGATTGCCGGAGGAGTACTGGATCGTCCACTCGACGGCGGCGGGAATCGAGGACAGCGGGCCGGCCGCGACGAGCAGCCGCCAGCGCCGGTCCACCCCCCGGGTGCGCACGATTCCGATGATCGCCAAGGACGTCGTCAGCACGCTGCAGGGGAGGATGGTGGCCGCCTGCGCGATCAGACGAGGCTGGCCGGACAGCGCCAGCTGGCCCGCGACCGACAGCGCGAGCAACGTCAGGACCGGCACAAACAGAACACGGAAGGTCCGCTCGGCGACCGGCCGGACCTGAGTGCCGGCGACGGCACTCGCACCTCCCGCGGCGTCAGCTCTGTGTGAATCGGCTCTGTTCGAGCCGGCTCTGCGCGAGTCGCCCATCCGCGGTGTTCGGTCTGATCGGGTCGTGATGCCCCCGTCTTCCAAGGGCTTGCCTCCTTCGATACCTGGCCTCCCACGATGCCCGGTCCGGAGAAAGCGCGCAGGTCTGACGATCGCGCTTCGTGTTCGAATGGCGTCGGTACGGGTTGTTGAAGGGGTGCGGGGTGGCGTGCTCTACCAGGCCGGTGCCGGGTAGAGGAGGTGTGTGGCTTGGCTGTGGACTCACGGCGCGGTTCCTGACAGGGCCGCCGGCGATCGCGCCTTCTTCGTCGGTCCGCCGCTGATCGGGTCGATCTTCCTGCTGTTGCTGGCGGTCATGCCCGGCTCCCCGAACTACCTGCGACCCGGCGCCCTGGCGGCGGCCAGCCTCGGGGCAGTCACCGTGGCCGCGACGTGCGTCGCGCCGGCGTGGTGGCTCCGGCGGCTGACCCTGGCCTCGTGCGTCGGGATGACCTCCGTGGTGGCGGTCATGCTGGCCATGGCGGGATCCGACGAGCTGGCCATCACCCTGCTGTTCTGGTTCCCATGGGCGGGCGGCCAGGCCGGGCTCGCGTGGAACCGGCTCGGTGTCGTCATGGCGCAGAGCATCGTCATGACGGCCCTCGTTCTGGGTGTTTTCAGCGTGCAAGGGCGTCTCACGGAGTACCCGCTCGCCGCGGTCGGCAGTGTCCTGGGGGTGCTGGCCGCCGGACCGCTGGCCCACGGGTCCTTCCGGTGGGGGCGCACCCGCACCTTCACCGACTCCCTGACGGCGCTGGCGAGCCGCCCCGGGCTGATCCAGGCGGCTGATCCGCTCATCGCCGGGAGATCGGCGGCGGGATGCCAGACCGTGCTGATGGTCGTCGACCTCGACCACTTCAAGGAGATCAACACCGCGTTCGGCTACGAGGCGGGTGACGACGTCCTGCGGACGTTCGGCCGCTGGCTCCGCCTGGTCAGGCCACCGCCGCTGCTCACCGCCCGGCTGGGCGGGGACAAGTTCGCACTGCTGCTGCCCGGTGAGCCGGCTCCGCCCGGGGCGGCCGGGGCCGGCTGGGCGTCACCCGGGCCGGAGACAGCCGATCCGGCGCTCGCCGACCTCGGCCGGGACGTCCTGCGGCAACTCGACGGCCGGTTGCGGATCGGCGGTGTGGATGTCGAGGTGGAGGCGACGGCGGGTCTCACGTCGGCGCCCGCCTGCGGGAAGCGGGTCATCGAGCTGCTGTCGTGCGCGGACGCCGCGCTCGCCGACGCCAGGCGCAGCGGCGAACGGGTCGGGGTGTGGACGACCGGGATGGCCGCGGTGCGGCCCTGGGAGCTCGCGCTGCACGCCGAGCTGCGTTCCGCGATCGACCAGGGCGAGCTGGAGCTCTTCTACCAGCCGATGGCGCAGGCGGCGACCGGGCAGATCGTCGGGGTCGAGGCGCTGATGCGCTGGCGCCATCCGTCCCGTGGGCTGCTTCCGCCCGGATCGTTCCTGCCGATGGCCGAACGTTCCTCGCTGATCGTCGAGCTGACCTGGTGGGAGCTCGATGAGGCGTTGCACCAGTGCGCGCGCTGGCGGGCGGAGGGGATACCGGTGGCCGTCTCGGCGAACCTGTCGCCCCGGCTACTGGTCGTCGACGCGCTCCCGAAGGTGGTCGCCGGGCGGCTGGCTGCCTACGACCTCCCCCCGGACGTGCTCACGCTTGAGATCACCGAGAACGCGCTGGTCTCCCAGCCGGCCCGGGCCGCCGCGATGCTCAGCGAGCTGCGGGTCTCCGGCGTGAAGCTGTCGATGGACGATTTCGGGACCGGCTACAACTCCATGGAGATCCTCAAGGCGCTGACCTTCGACGAGATCAAGATCGACCGAAGCTTCGTCGTGGACGCCCAGGGCAGCCTCCCGGACATGGCGATCGTGCGGTCGGTGGTCGACCTGGGGCACCGCCTCGGCCTGCGCGTGGTCGGCGAGGGCATCGAGGACGAGTCGAGCGAGCGGATCCTCACCGAGCTCGGCTGTGACGTCCTGCAGGGCTACGCGGTGTCGGTGCCGTTGCCTGCGCGGGAGCTGACCCCACTGCTCGCCGCCGGCAGTCGTTCGGCTCCGGCCGCGGGGCCTGGGCCGGACAGCCCAGACCGGCGGGCATGCCCGACCGCGCAGACCCCCCGGAACGGGCAGACCTCCTGGAACGGGCCGGCCTCCCGGAACGGGCAGGCCTCCCGGAACGGGCAGGTCTCGCCGAACGGGAAGCCAGCCCGGGCCACCTCGGCAGCCAGGACGGATACCGGTGACGAACACGCGGCGGCCCGCGGCGTCACACCGCGCCTCCAGGACCGCTGGGCACTGGGTGGTCTCCCCGCGCCCGTCCCGGGCGATGAGGACTCCCGGCTGGCGGCGCTGCGGCGCTATCACATCCTGGACACGCCCGCGGAGCCCGAGTTCGACGAGGTGGTCGTGCTCGCCGCCCAGATCGCGGACTGCGCCAACGCCCATGTGGTGTTCGTCGACGCCGACCGGGAGTGGTTCAAATCGAGTCATGGCCGGCAGATCTCCAGCATTCCCGGCCGGTCGGGTGTGGTGGCCCATGCGGTCTCGTCCGGCGAATACCTGGAGATCGCCGACGCGGCACGAGATGTGCGTTTCGCGCACCTGGTCGAATCCGATCCGACCGCTCCGGTGCGCTTCTTCGCCGCGGCGCCGCTACGGACATCCGACGGGCATGTGCTGGGTGCGCTGTGCGTCGCCGACCGGATGCCTCGCCAGCTGGCCCCCGGCCAGCGGCATGCGCTGGGCAACCTCGCCGCCCAGACGATGCGGCTGTGCGAGGCGCGCCGGGACCGGATGATGGGCGAGCAGGCCGCGAGCGGGCTGGAACGCCTCGACCAGTTCTGGCATCCCGACGACCTGCCCGCCGCGGCCACCCTGATAGCCGACGTCATCCGTGCCCTCGTCGGCGCGGACGCGGTCGGAGTGATGATGGCGAAGATTCCGGGCGCGACCGTGTTCGAGGCGGCCGGCTGGTCGGTCGCACCGGGGACCGAGCCGATGACGAAGGTGGGGGCCCGGGCCACGCCCGACGACGAGGCGGCGCTGCGCGCGCTGTCGCAGCTGCGGGCCCCGCTGTTCGTCCCGGATCCCGCGGGTACCCCCCTTATCCCGAACGAGCGGGTGGATCGGCTGAAGATCGGCTCCGCGATGGTGATTCCCATGCCGGACGAAGGCGGCCTGCTCGGTTTCGTCACCGTCCGGTGGACGCAGCCGATCCGCGCCGTGGAGCCGTCCGTCATGCGGGCGGTGACCATGTTCGCCACCCCGGCCCGCTGCACCCTCGCGCGGCTGCGGTGGATGGCGTGCCGTCCGGCGCCACAGCGGGACCGCTACGGCAGGGGAGCGTGACGCCTGGCCCGAAGTGGTTTCTGGATTCGCCGTGCGATCGCCTGGGTAGCAGCGTTCGGTGACGACCATTCTGCCCGCGGCCGCAGCGGGTCCGTCGGCGGCCGCAGCGGGCCCGGTCGCCTTCGTGCTCGGCGGCGGCGGGATGCTCGGCGCCGCGGAGGTCGGCATGCTCCGGGCGCTGCTGGAGGCCGGATGCCGGCCCGATCTGCTCGTCGGGACGTCGGTCGGTGCCATCAACGGCGCCGCGGTCGCCGCCGACCCGACGGTCGGCGCGCTCGATCGACTGACCGAGCTGTGGTCGGACCTGGGCAGCTCGGAAATCTTCGCGGGCGGTCCGGCGAAGCGTCTGGCCACGGTCGTCCAGCATGGCTACCTGCACTCGAACGCCCCGCTGCGGCTGCTGCTGCGCCAGCAGCTACCCGCCACGTTCGAGGAGCTGCCGGTGCGCTTCCAATGCGTGGCCGCGAGCATCGAACGGGCGGCGGCGCACTGGTTCGGTGCCGGGCCGCTGGTCGATGCGGTACTGGCCTCCTGCGCCGTGCCCGCGCTGCTGCCGCCGGTGCGGATCGATGACGAGCACTACGTCGACGGGGGTCTGATCGACAGCACGCCGGTGGGCCGGGCGGTGTCGCTCGGCGCACGCACGGTGTACGTGCTGCACGTCGGAAGGATCGAGCGGCCACTGCGGCCAGGCCGTTGGCCGTGGGAGGCGGGGCTGGTCGCCTTCGAGATCGCCCGGCGCCGCGGCTTCGCCGATGCGATGGCCAATCTGCCGGCGGGGGTGACGGTGCACGTCCTGCCGGTCGGTGACGGGAACGGGGCACCGCTGCTCGGACTGCGCTACCGGTCGGCTTCCGGTGTCCGTCGCCGGATCGAACGGGCCCGCGAGGCCACCGCCGCCTACCTCGAACGGCCCGCGCCGGTCGGCCGGCCCCAGGCTGCCGCCGAGCCGGCGCGAGGTGAACGCGAAGAGCGCGAGGTGAGCGCGAGGTGAGGGTGCCGCCGCGTGCTGTGCGCCGCCTTCTCATCGACCCCCTGTTCGTCCTGTTCGCCGTCGTGGGAGCAATGCTCGGTGCCGCCGTCACGGTGCTGGGCCTGGCCGGCGTGCCGCTGGACCGGCGGCTGCGGCTGAGCCGGGCCGCCGCGCTCGCCGCGGTCTACCTGGTCGCCGAGATGGTCGTGATCATCATCGGATTCGGGTTATGGCTGGTTCGTCCGCTGCTGCGCACGCGGTGGGAGCAGGCCAATCTCGCGTTGCTGCGTGCGACGCTGGCGTTTCTCATGGCGGCCGCGGGCCGGCTGATGCGGTTCCGGCTGGCGGTGCAGGAGCCGCCCGCGGGGTCGTTCGACTGCGCCGGTCGACCCGTGCTGGTCGCCAGCAGGCATGCCGGCGCCGGCGACTCGTTCGCGCTCATCGATCTGGTCGCCAACCGTTACCGGCGCACGCCGCGAGTCGTCCTGCTCGGCACGCTCCAGCTCGATCCGGGGATAGACATCCTGCTCGGCCGGCTCGGCGCCTGTTTCCTGCGGGCCGGGGCCGACGGCGCCGACGCCACCGCGGTGGCCCGGATCAACACCCTGGCGGGCGGGCTGACCGCCGGTGATGCCCTGGTGATCTTCCCTGAGGGGGCGAACTTCACCGTCCGGCGTCGCCGCCGCGTGATCGCGGGCCTGCGCCGGCGCGGGCAGAGCGTGCGGGCCGAGGTGGCGGAGAACCTCACCCATGTGCTCCCGCCGCGCTCGGCCGGAGTGCTCGCCGCGCTGGACCCGGGCACCGTTGCCGGGACGGTGGTGGTCGCCCACACAGGCCTGGACGGTCTGGTCAGCCCGGGGCTTCTCTGGCGGGCCCTGCCCCTGGCGACACCCATGACGATGCGCTGGTGGTGGTTCCCGGCCGGCAGGCTGCCGACCGCCCGTGCGGAACGGACGGACTGGCTCACCCTGCAGTGGGCCGTGGTGGACGCCTGGATCGACGCCCACCGGCCCACCTGCCCATCCGTCCCGCACCCGCAGCAGTCCCCGGCCTGACGCCGCCCTGGCCTGACGCCGCCCTGGCCTGACGCCGCCCCGGCCGGTGCCATACCGGACGCGCGTCGCGGCTCAGACTGCCAGGGCGTCGGGATTCTTCGTGCTCGTGCTCGCGCTCGTGCGCGGCTGCGCCGGATAACCGAGTGTTGACGCGCGGGCGACCAGTTCCGGGGTGAACTGCACCTGCTGGTGCTGATGCCGAGGGTTGTTCGCCTCGTCGAGCAGCAGCTCGGCGGCGGTGGAGCCGAGCAGCCGGCGCGGCTGGCGTACCGAGGTCAGCGGAACCGTCGCCGCGGCGGCGAAGTCGATGTCGTCGTACCCGACGATGGCGCAGTCGTCGGGCACCGCGATGCCGAGCCGGACGCACATCTGGAGCAGGCCGAGCGCGACGAGGTCGTTCGCGCAGAAGGCGGCGGTGGGCCGGCGCTGCGCCGGCAGCCCGGCCAGCCGCTCGGCCGCGCCGCGGCCTTCGGCGACGGTGAGCGCGCTGGTGGACAGGTCGATCAGGCGGTCGGGCGGCAGGCCCGCGTTCTCCAGCGCGCGCAGTGCGCCGGCGCGGCGTTGGCGCACCTGGCTGAGCGTGCCCGGCCCGCCGACGAAGGCGATCCGCTCGTGGCCGTGCTCGATCAGATGGGCCACGGCGAGCTCGCCGCCGAGGACGTCGTCCACGAAGACCGAACAGCCGTGGAAGGCCCCGGCGGTGCGGTCCACGAGGACCACCGGGGTGCCCTGCTCCTGGAGGCGGCTCAGCCGTTCGTCGGCCGCGTTCACCGGAGTGATCAGGATGCCGTGCACGCGGTGCTGCTGCAGATGATCGAGGTGGCGCGCCTCGCGGCCGGCATCCTCGCCGCTGTTGCAGAGGAAGACCACCAGGTCGGCCGCCGCGGCGACCTCCTCGATGCCGGTGGCGACGTCGGTGAAGAACGGGTTCGCCGCGTCGAGCATCACGTAGGCCAGGCTGCGGCTGTGGCCGGCGCGCAGCTGCCGGGCGGACTCGTTGCGGACGAAGCCGAGGTCGGCCATGGCCTGCTCGACCTTCTGCCGCGTTCGCGGGCTGACCAGCTGCGGCCGGTTCAGGACGTTGGAGACGGTGCCGAGCGAGACCTCCGCGGCCGCCGCGACGTCCTTGACGCCGGGGGCCCGCCGTGCGGCGGGGCGCGCCGGGGCCGCCGGGTCAACCGGCGTCGGCTCTTCGTCCGCCACGACATCCTCCTTGAAACGTGCAAAACATACCAGTCGGCGTGAACCGTCCCAAGTCCATCGCTCCGCCGTCGGAGGCCGGACGATGCCACGGAAGGTAAACGACAGATTGCTATAAGCACCACAAAGCTACCAGCTAACCGACCTTGTATGACGCTTGACACAGATCTAGCACTACAGCTAGCTTGCAGCAACCGCTTTGAAACCTTTCACTAACCGGGGGAAAGATGCCTCCCGACTCGACGGGTCCGTTGCTGCACGTCCACAACGTCAGCAAGTCGTTCGGCGCGGTCGCGGCTGTCCGCGACGTGTCCATCCCGGTCTACGCCGGCGAGGCGCACGCCCTGGTCGGTGAGAACGGGGCCGGCAAGTCGACGATCGTCAAGATGCTCGCGGGCGTGCACCGCCCCGACACCGGTTCGATCGACCTGGCCGGGCAGCCGCTCGACCTGCGGTCACCGGCCGACGCGCGGGCCGCCGGGATCGCGGTCATCTACCAGGAGCCGACGCTGTTCCCGGACCTCTCGGTCGCCGAGAACATCGCCATGACCCGTCCGCCGCGCGGCCGCTTCGGGATGATCGACCGCCACCGGGCCGCGCGCACCGCCGCCGACCTGTTCGCCCGCCTCGGCGTCGAGATCGACCCGGCCCGGCCGGCGCGCGGGCTCTCGATCGCCGACCAGCAGATCGTCGAGATCGCCAAGGCGTTGTCGATGGACACCCGGGTGCTGGTGATGGACGAGCCGACCGCCGCGCTGACCAGCGTCGAGGTCGAGCGGCTGTTCGCCGTCGCCCGGTCACTGCTGGAGCAGGGGACGGCCATCGTCTTCATCTCGCACCGCTTCGAGGAGATCACCGCGCTGTGCGCACGGGTGACGGTGATGCGCGACGGCCGGCACGTCTCCACCGATCTGATGGCCGACCTCGACGTCGACGAGATCGTGCGGCGCATGGTCGGCCGCGACCTGTCGGCCCTGCAGCCACAGCGGACCGCCGCCCCCGGCGAGGTCATGCTGCAGGTGGAGGGGCTCGGCCGGGACGGTGTCTTCGAGGACGTGTCGTTCACCGTCCGGTCGGGGGAGATCGTGGCGCTCGCCGGGCTGGTCGGTTCGGGCCGGTCCGAGGTGGTGCAGGCCGTCTTCGGCGTCGACCGCCGCGATCGCGGCACCGTCCGGGTGGGCGGTCAGCGGCTGCGGCCGAACTCGCCGCGGGCCGCGATGGCCGCCGGGCTCGCGCTCGTCCCGGAGGACCGCCGCCTGCAGGGGCTGGTCATGGACGCATCCATCCAGCGCAACGTCACCCTGCCGCGGGCCGGCTCGCTCGCCCGGGTGGGCCTGCTGCTCGGCGGCGCCGAGCGGCGTTCCGCCGAGGAGTGGACCACCCGGCTGCAGACCAAGTACCACCGGCTCAGTGACGCGGTGTCGACGCTCTCCGGCGGCAACCAGCAGAAGGTCGTGCTCGCCAAGTGGCTCGCGACGATGCCCCGGGTGCTGATCATCGACGAGCCCACCCGCGGTATCGACGTCGGGACCAAGGCCGAGGTCCACCGGTTGATCACCGGGCTTGCCACCGACGGTGTGGCCGTCGTTGTGGTCTCCTCCGAACTGCCCGAGGTGCTCAGCCTGGCCGACCGGGTGCTGGTCATGCGCGAGGGCCGCCTGGTACGGGAGCTCGACCGGGACGAGGCCACCGAGGAGTCGGTGATGTTCGCCGCGGTCGGCCAGGGGCTGCAGCCGGCGGCCACAGCGGCATCGGCAGCGACGGCAGCGACGGCAGCGACGGCGACATCGGGACCGGCACCGGAGCTGGAGGTTTCGCGGTGACCACCATGCAGGACATTCATCCGCGGATCGGGCGGACCGCCGCCCGGCGGTCGGCGCTGCGCAGGGTGCTGACCGCCCGGGAGATCAGCATTGTCTTCGCGCTCGCCGTGCTGGTCGCGGTGACGGCCGGGGTGCGCCCGGCGTTCGTGCACTCCCAGAGCATCCGGGACATCCTGCTCGGCGCGGCGATCGTGGCCGTGCTCGCCGTCGGCCAGACGGTGGTCATGATCACCCGAAGCGTCGACCTGTCGGTCGGGTCCATCCTGGGCCTGTCCGCCTACGCGGCCGGGACGGTGCTCTCCGACCATCCCGGGCTGCCGGTCGTGCTCGCGCTCCTGCTCGGGATGGCGGTCGGCGCCTGCTGCGGCGTCGTCAACGGGCTGCTCGTCCGGTTCGGCAACGTTCCGGCGCTGGTCGTCACCCTCGGCACGCTGTACATGTTCCGCGGTGTCGCCTATCTGTGGGCCGACGGCGAGCAGATCTACGCCGACGAGCTTCCCGGCGGGTTCCTGAAGCTGGGGACGGCGAGCCTGCTCGGTGTGCCGTACCTCGTCGTCATCGCGCTGATCGTGATGGTGGTCGTCGGTGTGGTCCTGCGGAACTACCCGGTCGGCCGGCAGCTCTACGCGATGGGCTCCTCGCCGCCGGGGGCACGGCTGGCCGGCATCCCGGTCGGCCGGCGGCTGCTCGGCGCCTTCGTCGTCAGCGGCACCCTGGCCGGGCTCGCCGGAGTCCTGTTCGCCGCCCGGTTCGGCACGATCGACGCCTCCGCCGGCAACGGTTACGAGCTGAACGTGGTGGCCGCGGCGGTCGTCGGCGGTGTCGCCGTCGCCGGTGGCGTCGGCACCGTCTGGGGCGCCGCGCTGGGCGCGCTCCTGTTGACCACGATCAGCAGCGCGCTCGCCGTCCTCAACATCAACCAGTTCTGGCAGCAGGCCATCGTCGGGGCGCTGATCCTGCTCGCCATCGGGATCGACCGGCTGATCGCCCTGCGGGTCGCGGCGGCGCTGAAGAAGGAGGGCTCGAATGTCCGCTGACGTGTCCGCCGACGTGCCTGTGTCCGCTGGCGCCTCCGCGCCCGGGCGGCCCGGCGCGCCGGAACGTGCGGAACGTGCGGTGCGTCCGGGCGGCCCGGTGCGTCCGGTGGCGGCGGTGCTCGCCCGGCTCGCCAGCTGGGACGTGGCGGTGATCGCGCTCGCGGCGCTCGTCATCGTGCTCGCCTCGGTGTTCGTCGACAACTTCGGGTCGTCGCGGAACTTCACCTTCCTGGTCCTCGACCTGCTGCCGATCGTGCTGATCGCACTGCCCATGACCTTCGTCATCGCCACCGGGGAGATCGACCTGTCGGTGGCCAGCGTGCTCGGCCTGAGCAGCGCGGTGATGGGCTACCTGTGGAACCAGTGCCTGACCATCGAGACGATCATCCCGCTGTGCGTGCTGCTGGGCGCGGCGCTCGGGGCGGTGAACGGCCTGTTCGTCACCGCGCTCGGGCTGCCGTCGCTGGCCGTCACCATCGGCACGCTCGCCCTCTACCGGGGCCTCGCGTTCGTGGTGCTCGGTGACACCGCGGTCGCGGACTTCCCGTCGAGCTACACCTCGTGGGTCACCGGGACCATCGACGGCACGTCGATACCCAACGTCGCGATCATCATCGTGGCACTTGCTGTGGTCTTCGGCGTGCTCCTGCACGCGACCCCGATCGGCCGCTGGACGTTCGCCGCCGGTGCGGGGGAGCAGGCAGCCCGGTTCGCCGGCGTCCGCATCCCGATGCTGAAGTTCTGGCTGTACGTCGCCACCGGCGCGGTCGCCGGCCTCGCCGGTGTGCTGTGGACGCTGCGCTACTCCAGCGCACGGGCCGACAACGGCTCGGGGCTGGAGCTGGCGGTCGTCGCGGCGGTCCTGCTCGGCGGGGTCTCCATCTTCGGCGGGCGCGGAACGCTGCCGGGTGTGCTGGGCGGGGTGGTCCTGCTCGCCTCGCTCCAGAACGCACTGCGCCTGTCGGACGTCTCCAACGAGGCCCTCAACATCGTCGTCGGCGCGCTGCTCGTCGCCTCCGTCCTGCTGCCCAACGTGACCCAGGCCGTCCGCACCGGCACCGACCGGTTCCGGCGCCGGCACAGCCACCCAACGGGTAGCCCGCCCCTGGCCGCCGCTCCCCGGTAGCCCGAGCGGCTCCCCGGTGGCCCGAGTGGCTCCCCGACAGCCCGAGCGAGCCGCAGATCTCCCGGAGTCCGCAGTCAGCGGCTCCCTCACTGAGAAAAAGGGACAACAGCTCATGTCAGAGGAATCCATGTCACCGGAGTCGTCCCGGTTCCGGTCGCGTCGCCGGACGTCGGCCAGCGGCGTCAGCGGTGTCCGCAGGTCACGGGCGGTGGTCCTGAGCGCGGCGGTGGCCGTGGTGGCCGTTGCGTTAACCGCCTGTGGCGGCACGTCGAAAGACGACAGCGAGGCCACCTCAGCCGGTGGCAGCGCCGCGACCGCCAACCCGAACGCCGAGCTGAAGTCGGACGTCCGGATGGCCTTCCTGCCCAAGCAGCTCAACAACCCGTACTCGGATATCGAGACCGGTGGCGGCAAGGAGGCCCTGGGCGAGCTCAAGGGCGAGTACAAGCTGGTCGGCCCGAACGACGCCTCCGCGTCGTCGCAGGTCAGCTACATCAACACCCTGATCCAGCAGCAGCAGGACGTCATCGCGATCGCGGCGAACGACCCGAACGCGGTCTGCCCGTCGCTGAAGCAGGCCCGCGACAGCGGCATCAAGATCGTGGCGTTCGACTCCGACGCCTCGGCCGACTGCCGGGACGTCTTCATCAACCAGGCGACCGCCGAGGGCATCGGCCAGACCCTGGTGAAGATGACCAGCGAGCAGATCGGCGGCGAGGGCGAGATCGCGGTGCTCTCCGCCACGCCGAACGCGACGAACCAGAACGCCTGGATCGACGTGATGAAGACCGAGCTGGCCAAGCCGGAGAACAGCAAGATCAAGCTCGTGAAGATCGCCTACGGCAACGACGACGACCAGACCTCGTTCCAGCAGACCCAGGGCCTGCTGCAGTCGTACCCGAACCTCAAGGCGATCGTGTCGCCGACGACCGTCGGTATCGCCGCCGCGGCGCGTTATGTGAGCACGTCGTCCTACAAGGACAAGGTCGTGATCACCGGTCTCGGCACGCCGAACCAGATGCGCCAGTACGTCAACGACGGCACGGTCAAGCAGTTCGCGCTGTGGAACCCGGCTGACATCGGCTACCTCGCCGCGTACGCCGGCGTCGCGCTCGCGTCCGGCCAGATCACCGGCGCCGAAGGTGAAACGTTCCAAGCTGGTCGGCTCGGCAAGTACACGATCGGCGCGAAGGGCGAGATCGTGCTCGGCCTGCCGACGATCTTCGATTCGACCAACATCGGCGACTTCGACTTCTGAGGCACGCCGAGCCCCAGGTTCCGCCGGGCCGGTGAGCCGGCCCCTGCCGCCGCCCGGCCGCTCGGCCGCCCGCCCGCTCGGCCCGGCGGAACCCGGATCGTCCAAGGAGGCTGCGCCAGTGCGTCGCTACTGCTTCTGCCTGCAGGTGAAACCAGAACGGACGGCCGAATACACGCGCCGGCACAGCGCCGTCTGGCCCGAGATGCGCGCGGCACTGAGCGCCGCCGGATGGCACAACTACTCACTTTTCCTCCGCCCGGACGGCCTGCTCATCGGCTATGTCGAGACGGACGATCTGGCCCTGGCCCGGGCCCGGATGGCGGCGAGCGAGGTCAACGCCCGCTGGCAGGCCGAGATGGCTGATTTCTTCGTCGAGCTCGGCACGGATATGCCCGACGAGGCGATGCAGCTTGTTCCGGAGGTCTTTCACCTCGACTCCACCAACCCCCTGGACACGCCCGAAGCCCCTGAAACCTTTGATGCTCCCGACTCGACCGCCCGCCTGATATCCCTGACGCAAGGAAAGTGCTGACCATGCCGAACCCGGCGAATGTGAGGGCCGCGCTGCGGTCACTGGAGATCGAGACGCCGTCCTGGGCGTACGGGAACTCCGGGACGAGGTTCAAGGTCTTCGCCCAGGCCGGTGTGCCGCGGACGCCCCAGGAGAAGATCGCCGACGCCGCTCAGGTGCACCGGTTCACCGGCTCCGCTCCCAGCGTCGCCCTGCACATTCCCTGGGACCGGGTGGACGACTTCACCGAGCTGGCGAAATACACGCACGACCAGGGTGTGCGTATCGGGGCGATCAACTCGAACGTCTTCCAGGACGACGACTACAAGCTCGGCAGCGTCACCAACCCGGATCCCCGGGTTCGGCGCAAGGCGGTGCGGCACCTGCTCGACTGCGTCGACATCATGGACGCCACCGGCTCCCGGGACCTGAAGCTGTGGTTCTCCGACGGCATCAACTACCCCGGCCAGGACGACCTGCGTGACCGGCAGGACCGGCTCGCCGAGGCGCTGCGCGAGGTGTACGACCGGCTTGGCCCGCACCAGCGGATGCTGCTGGAGTACAAGCTGTTCGAACCGGCCTTCTACGCGACCGACGTCCCCGACTGGGGAACCTCGTACGCACACTGTGTGGAGCTCGGCCCGCGCGCCACGGTCTGCATCGACACCGGCCACCACGCGCCGGGCACGAACATCGAGTTCATCGTCGCCTTCCTGCTGCGGGCCGGTCGGCTTGGCGCGTTCGACTTCAACTCCCGCTTCTACGCCGACGACGACCTGATGGCCGGCGCGGCGGACCCGTTCCAGCTCTTCCGCATCATGTACGAGATCGTCCGGGCTGATTCCCTGTCGAGCGGCATCGCTTTCATGCTCGACCAGTGTCATAACATCGAGGCGAAGATCCCGGCGGTGATCCGCTCTGTTCTGAACGTCCAGGAAGCAACCGCCAAGGCGCTTCTGGTGGATCGGGACGCGCTGCGCGCCGCCCAGCTGGAGGGCGACGTGCTCGGCGCGAACGCGGTGCTGATGGACGCCTACAACACCGACGTCCGCCCGCTGCTCGCCGAGCTGCGCACGGAGGACGGCCTGGACCCCGACCCGGTCGGCGCCTACCGGCGGTCCGGTTACGGCGAGCGTGTCGTCGCCGAGCGGGTGGGCGGCCAGCAGGCCGGCTGGAACGCCTGACCTGATCTGATCTGACCCAAGGAAACCGATCGCAGGCGCTTGACTGAAAGCGCTCCTGAAACGTTTCATATTCTGGTGGTGCGGCGGCGGGTCACCCGCCCAGCCGCCGCCTGGCGGAGGGAACCCGAAGATCATGAGTGAGCACGCCGACGTGGTCGCCGACCTGCTGGAACGGTCGAACCGGCTCGGCTCCGACCCCCGGAACACCAACTACGCCGGCGGGAACACCTCCGCGAAGGGGGCCGCGACCGACCCGGTCACCGGCGGCCCCGTCGAGCTGATGTGGGTGAAGGGCTCCGGGGGAGACCTCGGCACCCTCGTCGAGGACGGCCTCGCCGTCCTGCGCCTCGACCGGCTGCGTGCCCTGGTGGACGTCTACCCGGGCGAGGAGCACGAGGACGAGATGGTCGCCGCGTTCGACTTCTGCCTGCACGGGCGGGGCGGCGCCGCACCGTCGATCGACACCGCCATGCACGGGCTCGTCGAGGCCGCGCACGTCGACCACCTGCACCCGGACGCCGGAATCGCGCTGGCCACGGCCGCCGACGGCGAACGCCTCACCCGCGAGTGCTTCGGTGACCGGGTGGTCTGGGTGCCCTGGCGCCGCCCGGGCTTCCAGCTCGGCCTCGACATCTCGGCGATCGCCCGGGACAACCCGCAGGCGATCGGCGCGATCCTCGGCGGGCACGGCATCACGGCGTGGGGGCCGACCTCAGAGACCTGTGAGGCGAACTCGCTGAAGATCATCGAGACGGCGACCCGCTTCATCGCCGAGCGAGGCAAGGCGGCGCCGTTCGGCGCGCCGGTGCCCGCCAACGCCCCGCTGGCACCGGCCGAGCGCCGCCGCCGCGCCGCCGAGCTCGCCCCGGTGATCCGCGGCCTGGCCAGCACCGACCGCCACCAGATCGGCCGCTTCACCGACACCGACGTCGTGCTGGACTTCCTCGCCCACGACCGCCACCCGGCCCTGGCGGCCCTGGGCACCTCCTGCCCGGACCACTTCCTGCGCACCAAGGTTCGCCCGCTGGTGCTCGACACCGCGCCCGACGCCCCGCTCGACACCGTCATCGCCCGGCTGGGGGAGCTGCACACCGCCTACCGGGAGGACTACCGCGCCTACTACGAGCGGCACGCCACCGGCGACAGCCCGGCGATGCGCGGTGCCGACCCGGCGATCGTGCTCGTCCCCGGCATCGGCATGTTCTCCTTCGGTGCCGACGCGCAGACGGCCCGGGTCGCCGGCGAGTTCTACGTCAACGCGATCAACGTGATGCGCGGCGCGGAGGCCGTCTCCACCTACGCGCCCATCGACGAGGCCGAGAAGTTCCGCATCGAGTACTGGTCGCTGGAGGAGGCGAAGCTGGCCCGGCGGCCGAAGCCGCGCCCGCTGGCCACCCGGGTCGCGTTCGTCACCGGCGGCGGCTCGGGCATCGGCCGGGCGATCGCGCACCGGCTGGCCGCCGAGGGCGCCTGCGTGGTCGTCGCGGACCGTGACGGCAGCGCCGCCGAGAAGGTCGCCGCCGAGATCGGCACCTCCGACCGGGCGGTGTGGGTGACCGCCGATGTGACCAGCCCCGACCAGATCGACGAGGCCTTCGCCGCCGCCGCCCTGGCCTTCGGCGGTGTCGACATCGTGGTGAACAACGCCGGCCTGTCGATCTCGAAGCCGCTGCTGGAGACGACCGTCACCGACTGGGACCTGCAGCACGACGTGATGGCCCGCGGCTCCTTCCTGGTCTCCCAGCGCGCCGCCCGCACCCTGATCGCCCAGGGCATCGGCGGCGACATCGTCTACATCGCCAGCAAGAACAGCGTGTTCGCCGGGCCGAACAACATCGCCTACAGCTCCGCCAAGGCCGACCAGGCCCACCAGGTGCGGCTGCTGGCCGCCGAGCTGGGCGAGCACGGCATCCGGGTCAACGGCGTCAACCCGGACGGAGTCGTCCGCGGCTCCGGCATCTTCGCCGGCGGCTGGGGCGCGAAGCGGGCCGCCGTCTACGGGGTGCCCGAGGAGGAGCTCGGTGCCTTCTACGCCCAGCGCACCCTGCTCAAGCGGGAGGTCCTGCCGGACCACGTCGCGGCGGCCGTCTTCGCCCTCACCGGCGGCGACCTCGCCCAGACCACCGGCCTGCACATCCCCGTCGACGCCGGCGTCGCCGCCGCGTTCCTCCGTTGACACTCGTCGCAGCGGTCGACATCGGCGCGTCGGGCGGCCGGGTGCTCACCGCCCGGGTGCGCCCCGACCGGCTTGACCTGACCGAGGCACACCGCTTCCCGAACACGCCGCTGGCGCTGCCGGACGGACTGCACTGGGACCTCGGCCACCTGTACTCAGAGGTGGTCGAGGGCCTGCGTGCGGTCGCGGCGGAGGGTGATGTTCCCCGCTCCGTCGCCATCGACTCCTGGGCGGTGGACTACGGTCTGCTTGACCCGGCCGGGCGGCTGCTCGGTCTTCCCTACCACTACCGGGACGCCCGGACGAGCCCGGCGGTCATCGCCGCGGTGCACGCCGCCAGCGATCCCGACGAGCTGTACCGCGCCAACGGGCTGCAGTTCCTGCCCTTCACCACGCTTTACCAGCTCGCCGCCGAGGCCGGTGCGGGGGTCGGTGCCGGGAAACCCGGCCCCCGCACCTCGGCGGCCCTGGCCGGAGCCGCCCGGCTGCTGCTCGTGCCGGACCTGTTCGGGTACTGGCTGACCGGTGCCCAGGTCGCCGAGCTGACCAACGCGTCCACCACCGGCCTGCTCGACGTCCGTGACCAGACCTGGTCCGCCCCCCTCGCCCGACTGGCCGGTATCGAGCCTGGCCTGCTCGCACCACTTGTCACCCCGGGCACGGTCATCGGCGGGCTACGCCCGGGGATCGCCGAGCAGACCGGCCTGCCGACATCGACCGCCGTCACCGCGGTGGGCTCACATGACACCGCCTCGGCGGTCGTCGGCGTGCCCGCCGAGGGCGAGAACTGGGCCTACATCTCCTGCGGCACCTGGTCACTGGTCGGCGTCGAGCTCGACGCGCCGGTGCTGACCACCGCGAGCCGCCGCGCCGGGTTCACCAACGAGGCCGGCGTCGACGGCCGCATCCGCTACCTGCACAACGTGATGGGCCTGTGGATGCTGCAGGAATGCCTACGCCAGTGGGCCCCCCGCGCGGACCAGCGACCGGCGCTGCTCGCCGACCTGCTCGGCCAGGCCGGCGCGCTGGCATCCGGCGGGCCGGTCATCGACCCGGACGACCCACAGTTCCTCCCGCCGGGCGACATGCCGGCCCGCGTCGCCGCCGCGGCCAGGGCCAGCGGGCAGCGGGAGCCGGCGGCGCCGGCGGAGATCGTCCGCTGCGTGCTCGACAGCCTCGCCGCCGCGTACGCGCGGACCATCGACACCGCCGAGACGCTGTCCGGGCGCCGGGTCGACGTCGTGCACATCGTCGGCGGCGGCTCGCGCAACGCGCTGTTGTGCCAGCTCACCGCCGACGCGCTCGGCCGCCCGGTGCTCGCCGGCCCGGCCGAGGCCACCGCGATCGGCAACATCCTCGTGCAGGCCCGGGCCCACGGCGCGCTGAGCAGCCCCGGCGGGCGGGGCGGCGACGTCAGCCTGGACGCGCTGCGCGCCCTAGTGC
The DNA here is from genome assembly GCF_001306465.1 of Frankia sp. R43. NCBI lineage: Bacteria > Bacillati > Actinomycetota > Actinomycetes > Frankiales > Frankiaceae > Frankia > Frankia sp. R43. The sequence goes on from NZ_LFCW01000011.1 coordinate 155,240, forward strand.
GCCGGACCACCCACCCGGCGCGGTACGTCCCGGCGCGGTCTCGCCCGGCGCCGGCCGCCGCCCCCGTGCTGGTCCGGCCGGGAGGAGACTGAGCCCATGCGGGTCGCGTTGCTTGTCACCTGCCTGGTGGACGGCATGTTCCCGGACGTCGGTCAGGCCACCGTCGCCGTGCTGGAACGGCTCGGCCACCAGGTCGACGTGCCGCTGGCCCAGACCTGCTGCGGCCAGATGCACATCAACACCGGCTACCGGCGCGACGCGCTGCGCCTGGTCCGCGGCACCGTTGCGGCGTTCGAGGGCTACGAGGCGGTGGTCGCGCCGAGCGGCTCGTGCGTCGGATCCGTCCGGCACCAGTACGCCGGGCTGGCCGCCGCCCGCGGTGACACCGCCCTCGCCGCGGCCGCCGCCGACCTGGCCGCCCGGACGTTCGAGCTCTCCGAGTTCCTCGTGAACGTCCTGGGCGTGACGGATGTCGGCGCGCACTACCCGCACCGGGTCACCTACCACCCGACGTGCCATTCGCTGCGGATGCTGGGCGTCGGCGACGCTCCGCTGCGGCTGTTGCGCGCGGTGCGCGGCATCCAGCTGGAGGAGCTGCCGGCGGCCGAGTCGTGCTGCGGCTTCGGGGGCACGTTCGCGCTGAAGAACCCGGACACGTCCACCGCGATGCTCACCGACAAGATCCGCGGCATTCTCGACACCCGAGCCGAGATCATCACCGCGGGCGACTCGTCCTGCCTGATGCACATCGGCGGCGGGCTGTCCCGGCTGCGCGCCGGGGTGCGGCCGGTGCATCTGGCGGAGATCCTCGCGAGCGAGCCTGCGAAGGTGGCATGAAGACCCCGACCCCGACCCCGACTCCGAGCCAGACCTCGGCCTCGCCCTCGGCCGCGACGTTTCTCGGTATGCCGACGGCGCCGCGTGGTGTCGGCGCGCTGCGCGGTGACGAGCCGTTCCCGCAGGCGGCGCGCCGGGCGCTCGCCGACACCCAGCTGCGCCGCAACATCGCCAATGCGACCGGCACGATCCGCCGCAAGCGTGCGGCCGTCGTCGGCGAGCTGGACGACTGGGCCGAGCTGCGGGCCGCCGGCGCGGCGGTGAAGGACGACGTCCTCGCCCATCTGGACCAGTACCTGTGCCAGCTGGAGGAGCAGGTCACCGCCCGGGGCGGCACGGTGCACTGGGCCCGTGACGCGAACGAGGCCAACGCGATCGTCACCGGGCTCGTCCGCGCCACCGGCGCGCAGGAGGTCGTGAAGGTCAAGTCGATGGCGACCCAGGAGATCGGCCTCAACGAGGCGCTCGCCGAGGCGGGCATCTCGGCCTGGGAGACCGACCTGGCCGAGCTGATAGTCCAGTTGGGCGAGGACCGGCCCAGTCACATCCTGGTGCCGGCGATCCACCGCAACCGGGCCGAGATCCGCGAGATCTTCCTGCGCCGGATGGGCGCCGCGGGCGGCGTGCCGGCCAGCCCCGACCTCACCGACTCCCCGGCCGCGCTGGCCGAGGCGGCCCGCGGCCACCTGCGCGAACGGTTCCTGCGCACCCGGGTCGCGATCAGCGGCGCCAACTTCGCGGTCGCCGAGACCGGCACCCTGGCGGTGGTGGAGTCCGAAGGCAACGGCCGGATGTGCCTCACCCTGCCCGAGACGCTGATCACCGTGATGGGCCTGGAGAAGATCGTGCCGACCTGGCGCGACCTGGAGATCTTCCTGCAGTTGCTGCCCCGCTCGTCCACCGGTGAGCGGATGAACCCCTACACCTCCTTCTGGACGGGCATCACCCCCGGTGACGGGCCACACGAGTTCCACCTCGTCCTGCTCGACAACGGGCGGACCGCCACCCTCGCCGACCCGGCCGGGCGGGCGGCGCTGCGGTGCATCCGCTGCTCGGCCTGTTTGAACGTCTGCCCCGTCTACGAGCGCACCGGAGGGCACGCGTACGGCTCGATCTACCCCGGCCCGATCGGGGCGGTGCTCTCGCCCCAGCTCACCGGTGTCGCCGACAATCCGTCGCTGCCGTACGCCTCCACGCTGTGCGGTGCCTGCCTCGAGGCCTGCCCGGTCGCGATCGACATCCCGTCGATGCTGGTCCATCTGCGCGGCCAGACCGTGGAACAGACGGGGCATGAGCACCCGGTCGAACGGGGGGTGATGAGGACGGCGGCGTGGGTGATGGCCTCCCCGCGCCGATGGTCGGCGGCCCTGCGCATGGCCCGGCTGGGCCGGTTCCTCGGTAGGCGGCGCGGCCGCATCACGCTGCTCCCGCCGCCACTGGCCGCCTGGACCACCAGCCGGGATCTTCCGCTCCCACCGGCGGAGACCTTCCGCGAGCAGTGGGCCCGGCGAACCGAGGGCGGTGACCGATGAGAACCTGGCGCCGCCGGGGCGCCGGGGCAGGCGCTCCGTCCGCTGGTCCGGCTGCTCCGTCCGCTGGACGGACCGACCCATCCGCTGGCCGGACCGGCCCGTCCGCTGGTCCGACCATTGCGGCCCGCGCCGAGGTTCTGGCCCGGGTCCGCACGGCTCTCGGTGACCGGCCGGAGCCGGCGCCGGTGTCGCGTGACTACCGGCTGGCCGGGCAGGGCTCCGCGAGCGTCCCTGCCGGCGCTGCTCCGGGTATCGCCGCCCAGGTGCTCGTGGACCGTCTCCTCGACTACCACGCACTGGTACGCCAGGTACCGGCGGTCGCGACCGCCACGCCCGCCGGCCCCTCGGGGGTCGCCACGGGCGGTTCCGTGGAACCGGGCTCAGTCGTCGGCGGTTCGGCTGAACCGTCGAGCGTGGCCGGAGCCGTCGCCGCGGCCCTCGCCGAACGGCGGGTGCGCCGCCTCGTCCGCCCGGCCGGGCTACCCGCCTCGTGGCTGGCCGAGCTGGCGCAGCTGGCCGAGCTGCCTGAGGGGGTCGAGCTCCTCGAGGACGACCCGCCGCTGTCCGTGCGCGACCTCGACGCCGCCGACGGGGTCATCACCGGCTGCGTGCTGGCGATCGCCGAGACCGGGACGATCGTCCTGGACGGCGGCCCCGGCCAGGGGCGCCGCGCGCTGACCCTGATCCCGGACTACCACCTGGTCGTGGTCCGAGAGGACCAGATCGTGGCCAGCGTCGCCGACGCCATCGCCCACCTGGACGGTGCCGGCGCTACCCGCCCGCTCACCTGGATCAGCGGCCCCAGCGCGACCAGCGACATCGAGCTCAACCGGGTCGAAGGCGTCCACGGCCCCCGCACCCTGGAGGTCATCGTCGTCCACGCGGCCGCCGGCCAGGAGTTCGGGTAAACGGGGCCGGGAATTCATCTGACAATCGCAGGAGTTGACGATTCCGGCCGTCGGAGAGCATGTAGCAGAATCGCGAGAAGCGGCGAGGGTTCGAAGCCGCCGGCATCGGCCCGGCGGCCCGTGTCCACTCGCCGCCTGACCACCCCCAGGGATCCGGCACCGTCACGCCGCGCCGGCAATTCACTCCAGGAGAGACAAAAGGGACGCAGGTTCGTTTGGCAATCCGCAAGAGTGGAGGATTCTGGCTGCCAGAACGACGAAAATCCTCCACACTTGCTCGGTAGCAGCCAAAATCCGAAGCTCGGGATTCCGCTGCCTGCCCCTGCCCCCTGTGGGCGGATCACCTTCGCGGCGGTCGGTCACGCCCTGCCGCAGGTTACCTTCGCGCCGCGCAGTTCATAGCTCATCAGCCCGTCGCACCAGGTCATCTCGGGGGTCTGCACCAGGCGCAGGTCGGGCAGGCGGAACAGCCGGTCGAGGAACACCCGGGTCTCGGCCATCGCGACCTGGGCTCCGGGGCAGCGGTGGCTGCCGTCGCCGAAGCTCATGAAGGTGCCGACCGTCCGCATGCGCTTCGCCCGGTCCGGGTCGAGGGCGAACGGGCATTCGCCGACGGTCTCCGGGTCGACGTTCGCGGCCCGGATGTCGACGGCGAGCACCTCGTCGCGGCGGGCGGAGCCGGGGCCCAGCTCGACGTCCTCGGTGGCGCGCCGGTGCAGCATGGCGGCGACCGGCTCCAGCCGGAGGATCTCCTCCAGGATCGTGGTCTGCTCGGCCTCGTCACCGGCGGTGAACCGGTCGCGCAGCTCGGCGTGGTCGAACAGGTGCCAGGCCGCCATGACGATGAACTCCCGCGTGGTCACCATGCCGGCGACCGCGTAGGTCATGCATTCGATGAGGATCTGCTTGTCCGGGTAGCCCTCGTCCAGCAGGTGCGAGATGACGTCGTCCTGCCGCTCCGCCCGCCGCGCCTTGACCGCCGGGCGCACGTCGTTGCGGAAGAACCGCAGCGCGTGCACGGCCGTCACCGCCTGCGCGGGGACCCGGACGGCGGGATGCATGCCCCGCAGCCGGGTGCCGAGCAGCGTCGCCTGGATGCGCTTCGCCATCGCCCGCTGGTCGCTGTTCGTCAGTCCGACGATCTCCGCGGCGACCGCGACGGCGAGCTCGTAGCTGAGCTCGTCGAGGTTCCCGCCCCCGGCCGCCTGGAGCTTGCCCAGCAGCTCGTCGGACGTCTTCTCCATGACCAGGCGGTGGCGGGTGTTGATGGCCTTGGGGGTGAAGTAGCGCGCGATCGCGGTGCGGCGGCGCTTGTGGATCTCGCCGTCGAGGAAGAAGACGGAGGCGTACTGGCCCGCGGACTTCATCTGGTCGGAGCCGGCGCCGGCCTGCAGCATGCTGCCGCTGCGCAGGATCTCGCGGCCGAAGGCGAATTTGCCGACGACCCGCGCCCCGGGATCGGCATGCACCCGCTGTGCTGCCAGCACCGCCGACTTGCGGTCGTCGCGCGCCGGGTCGATCGGGCACGCGGGGGGCACGGGCACGGTACTGGTCACAACCCACTCCAGTTGCTGATGCGTTGAGCCTTTGGTGGATGTCGGACATCGACAGGGTCAGCGTAGCCCATTTAGTGCAATGGGTCTTGCCTCAATTGCCGGCGGCGTCGAGGTCTGGACCCGGCCCTACTTCGTGGGTACATTAGTTGAGTAACGAACCGATGGTCCTGGCAACCGATGGCCCTGACGGAGTGGGGGGTGGCAGTGCTCGATGGTGGGACCCCGTTGTTCACCCAGATCGCGGAACGACTGGCCGACGAGATCGCCGACGGATCGCTCGCGGAAGGCGAGCGGGTGCCGTCCAGCAACGAGATGGCGGCCTTCTACCGGATCAACCCGGCCACCGCGGCGAAAGGGCTCAACGTGCTGATCGACGACGGGCTGCTGGAGAAACGCCGCGGTATCGGCATGTTCGTGGTGGCCGGTGCGCGGGAGCGGCTGCTGGCCGACCGTCGCAGGGATTTCGCGGAGCGCTTCGTGCGGCCGCTCGTCGCCGAGGCCCAGCGCCTCGGCATCGACGGGGAGTCATTGGTTGAGCTGGTCCGCGAGGCCAGCGGAGTCCAGGGAGGTGTTTCGCTGTGACGGCCGCCATCTCGGTCCGCGGGCTGACTCGCCACTACCGCGGCCACCGTGCCCTCGACGACGTCACGATCGACATCGACGGTCCGTCCATCACGGGCCTGCTGGGGCGTAACGGTGCCGGCAAGACGACCCTGCTGCGCATGATCGCGGCCCAGGAGCTGCCATCGCGGGGCCGGGTTCTGGTGTTCGGCGCGAACCCGCTCGAAAACGACGCGATACTGCGCCGCCTGGTCCTCATCCGCGAGGACCAGACCTTTCCGGATTTCAAGGTGCGGCACGCGCTGAAAGCGGCGTCCTGGTTCTACCCGAACTGGGATGGTGACCTGGCCGCGGCGATGGCAGGCGAGTTCGACCTGCCGCCGGACCGCGCGGTCAAGAAGCTCTCCCGCGGGATGCGCTCGGCACTGAGCATCGTGATCGGCCTGGCGGCCAGGGCCGAGATCACCCTGTTCGACGAGCCGTATGCCGGGCTCGACGCCGTTGCCCGCCAGCTGTTCTACGACCGGCTGCTCGCCGAGTACGCCGAGCATCCTCGGACGATCCTGCTGTCCACCCACCTGGTGGACGAGGCCGCCGCCCTGTTGGAGCGGGTGGTGATGGTCGACCGCGGCCGGGTGGTCCTCGACGCGCCCACGGATGAGCTCCGGGGTGCGTACACGGCGGTGAGCGGCCCGGCCGCCGCGGTGGCGCAGCTTCTGGCCGACCGTCCCGACCGGCCCGGCCAGGACCGGCGCCGGGTCGCGGCACACGAATCGGTGGTGATCGCCGGCCCGCTCGGCGGCGCCGACCTGCAACGCGCCCGCGATCTGCACCTGCGGCTGGAACCCCTGTCACTGCAGCAGGTCCTGATCCATGCCGCCGGGCGATCCGACAACGAGAGCTCCGAAAGCGAGCGAGCTGAGAGGGCGAGCGCGTGACCACCTGGAGCACGATCGTCAACGTCGGGCGATACCACCTCACCCAGCGGCCGATCTACCTGACGGTGCCCTGGGCTCTGACGGTGTTCAGCATGCTCATCAATCTGATCGTCTCGACGGCGGTGCCCACCAGCATTCACACCGCTGGGCTGGCCACCCTGTACGTCTGGATGTTCGTCGGCGGTCTGATGGCGACGCACCGGTCGCTGCCGTTCGGGCTCGCCCTCGGTCTCAGCCGGCGCTCCTACTATCTCGGGACCGCGGCCCTCGCCGTCGCCCTTTCGGCGGCCGACGCCGTCGCCCTCACCGTGCTGTACGCCGTGGAGGGGGCGACCGGCGGCTGGGGGGTCGACCTGCACTTCTTCCGGATCTCCTACCTTCTCGACGGGCCGTGGTACCTCACCTGGCTGACGTCCTTCGTCGGCCTGGGGCTGCTGTTCGTCTACGGCATGTGGTTCGGCATCGTCTACCGCCGCTGGAACGTCACCGGCCTGGCCGTCTTCATCGCCGGTCAGGCGACCCTGCTGCTCGCCGGCGTTCTCGTCGCGTCCTGGGCCGACGCGTGGGCGGCGATCGGCGATTTCCTCACCGATCTCAGCGCCGCCGGGCTGACCGGCGTCCTGGCCGTCGCGGCGGCGGCCCTCTTCGTCGGCGGATTCACCACGATGCGCCGGGCGACGGTCTGATCAGCTGGAAGCGGCACCGGCCTACAGCGGGATGTTGCCGTGGTGGCCGCGCCGAGCCGGTGCGTCCGCCAGCGCCTCGGCGACCCGTCGGCGGGTTTCGGCCGGTTCGATGACGGCGTCGATGACCCCGAGGGAGAGCCCGCGGTCCACCCCGCCGGCCGTGCGGGTGTGCTCCTCGACGAGTTGGGCGAGCAAGGCCGGCCGCTCCTGTTCGGACGCCGCGGCCAGGGTGCGCCGGTGCAGGATGCCGACCGCGGCCTCGGCGCCCATCACGGCGACCTCGGCCTGCGGCCAGGCGAGAACGGCGGTAGCCCCCAGCGAGCGGGAGTTCATCGCGATGTACGCCCCGCCGAACGACTTGCGGGTGACCAGGGTGACCCGGGGCACCGTGGCCTCCGCGAACGCGTACAGCAGTTTGGCGCCGCGCCGGACCACCCCGTCCCATTCCTGGCGCACACCGGGCAGATAGCCGGGTACGTCGACCAGCACCACGAGCGGGATCCCGAACGAGTCGCACATCCGGACGAACCGCGAGATCTTCTCGGCGCTGAGCGAGTCCAGGCAGCCGCCTTTGCGGATCGGATTGTTCGCGATGACTCCCACCGGCCGGCCGTAGAGGCGACCGAGGCCGATCACCGCGTTCGGTGCCCAGCGCGGCTGCAGTTCCTCGAACGGGTACGGATCATCGTCGAGGATCCGCAGGATCAGCGGCCGGACGTCGTAGGCCCGGCGGGGCCGCTGCGGGAGCAGCGTGCCCGGGTCGGGCCGCCGGCGCTCGTCGGCGTCGAGCTCCGCCGTGCGCCCGGGGTCGATGACGAACGGGCCGGACCCGGCCAGCAGGTTGGTGATCCGCCGCGCCCGCTGGTAGGCGTCGCCTTCGGAGGAGGCCTGGACGTGTACGACACCGGACCGGCGTCCGTGCGCATCGGCGCCGCCGAGCCCCTCCATGTCGATCTGCTCGCCGGTGACGCTGCGGACCACATCGGGACCGGTCACGAAAACTCGGCCGGCGGGCGCCATGACGACGACGTCGGTCAGCGCCGGCCCGTACGCCGCGCCACCCGCGGCCGGCCCCAGCACCACCGAGATCTGCGGGATCCGGCCGGAAGCGTGGATCATGGCGGCGAAGATGCGGCCGATGCCGTCGAGGGCCTGCACCCCTTCGGTGAGGCTCGCCCCACCGGAGTGCCACAGGCCGACGACGGGGCGGCGCAGGCGCACCGCCTCCTCGACGGCGGTGACGATCCGGGCGGCCCCGTCGGCTCCGATCGCCCCGCCCATCCGGGTTCCGTCAGTGCAGAAGGCGACGGCGGCCTCGCCGTCGATCCGGCCGCGACCAGCCAGCACACCGCTGGCGGCCCCGCCGGGAAACGGGACGAAGGAACCCGCGTCGAACAACTGGCTGAGCCTGTTGTGGGGAGTGCGGGCATCCTGCTCCGGGATGACTACCTGAACCCGGTCGCCGCTTGCCACCTCGGTCATGTCATTCCTTTCCCAGCGTGAACTGGTCCGAATGATGACCGGTCGTCCTTCTAAATCTCTATAGTCGCGCTCAAGCCGGCCCGGAGCAGGTGCCGCCCCGGTTCAGCAGGACCGACACGGTGCTGCCGCGGCTGTTCGTGACGACCACATCGGCCCGGTCGTCGCTGTCGCCGAGCAGGTCGGCGGTCTTCACCGCGGACGGACCGGGGCCGACGGGGTAGACCTTCGGCGGCCCGAACACCCCGTGTCCGTTGTTCAGCAGCACCGACACGGTCTCGTCTCCCTGGTTCGCGACGACCAGGTCATCCGCGTCGTCGGCGGTGAGGTCGCTGATCTCCACCCCGGTCGCGCCCGGACCGGAGAAGTACGCCACCGGCGGGGGGAAGGTCCCGTCACCGTTGCCCAGCAGCACCGACACGGTGGCGTCCCCGGAGTTCGCGACGGCCACGTCGTTGATGTCGTCGCCGTTCATCAGCCCCACCGTCACCGAGGCCGGACCGGGCCCGGTGACATAGACCTGCGGGCCGAGCAGGATGCCGCGGTTGCTCAGAAACACCGACACGGTTGCGTTGCCGGCGTTCGAGACCGCGACGTCGCCGACGCCGTCCCCGTTGAAATCGCCCACTCCCAGCGACGCGGGGCTCGGGCCACTGAGGTACGGGACGGCGGGCTGGAAGGTTCCGTCACCGTTGCCCAGCAGCACCGACACCGTGCCGTCGAAGCTGTTCGCGATCGAAAGATCGACGATTCCGTCGCCGCTGACATCCTCGGCCCGCAGGCCACCCGGCCCACTTCCGGCGAAATAGGGAATCGGAAGGCGGAAGGTGCCGTCACCGTTGTTCAGGTACACCAGCACCGTGTCGTCGTATCGGTTCGTGACGGCGAGATCCCGGTAATCGTCCCCGTCGAGGTAGTTCGACCGCACCCCGGCCGGCCCGGAGCCGGTGAGATAGATCTGTGGCGGTCCGAGCGTTCCGTCGCCGTTGCCGAACAGCACCGAAAGGGTGTTGTTCCCGGTGTTCACGACGGCCACGTCGACATTGCCGTCGCCGGAGAGCTCCTCGGTCGCCGCCGCGACCGGGCCGGGTCCGGTGAGATATTCGGCCGGCAACGGCCCGGGCGCCGCCGGCACTGCCGGAGAAAGGGCCACGAGTATGAACGAGGCCAAAAGAACCATCACGGTCAGGCGCCGGTACAGGCCTCGTGCCACGGGCCTGATGGTGGCCTGGCGAGTCCCGGCGGCCCGGTAGCGACACACGGGACGTGCCAACCCGCTCCGGCTGCCGACCCGGTCCGGCTGTCGGCCCGGTCCGGCTGTCGGCCGGCGGGTGCTCCGGCTCCGGCCGGCCGGCGGCTCGGGTCGGGATGTTCACGGTGGTCTGGAGCCCGTCGCGGAATCCCGAGCTTCGGCCCGCCACTGCCGCCGCTGCTTCCGAGCAGGAAGTGAGGATTTCGGCTGCGAGGACAACCAAAATCCTCACTTCCTGCGGATCGTCAGGCGACTGCTACGCGCTCGCTGGGTGTCACTTCTGGTAGGTGAGGCAGTCCACGCCGTTCAGGTTGAAACCGACGCTGATTCCGTCGGCCTGACAGACGAAGTTCTTGTTGTGTCGACAGTCGGTGACCTTACAGGCGCCTACGCGGCCTTTGTCGGACGGGTTGCCGCCTTTCGAGGGGGCGACGAAGAAGGTGTCGCAGTGTGCCACCAGAGCACCTGAGTCCCCGACGGTGATCGCGGGGGCGTGGCAGGCCTGCTTGCCGTTGTACGCGCACGCGTCGACGGCACACTTCGTGATGATGGGAAGGTCCATGATTGGCTGCCTCTCCTTGCGGAAATACCTCGAGAGGAAATCCTCTCGGGCACTTCCTAGAGTCGGCCCGAGGTCTCGTCAAGACGGGAGGAGAGTGTCGCAGAATGACACCGGCACGTGAGGTTGGCCTAACCTAAAAGTCTCGCGGAGAAACTAGGATGGGGACGGAATGGTGAGATAGCCGAGGATCTCGGCGCCATGCGCCGCGAGGTCCTGCTCGGTCAGCCCGCCGCGGTCATGCGCGTCCCGGGGCAGCGCCGGAACCGCGGCGGCGTCCACCAGCAGGACGTAGATGCGTGTCGTGATCCCGGTGTAGCCGCCGTAGCCGAGGTTGTAGGGCTGGACCGTGAAGCAGTTCTCGGTGGTCAGCTCCAGCACCTGGCCCGGGTAGAACAGGCCGTTTCCGGGGTTGTGGGCCGCGGTGGAGTCCGTTGTCGCCGGGTCCGCCCAGGAGGCCCCCATCAGCAGCTGCCCGGCCGCGGGCCGGGCACTGATCTTTCCGCCCACCGCGGCGGAGGGGCTCCACGACGCGAAGTACTGGTAGGCCCCGGCCGTGACCCGCAGCCCGGTGGCCGCACTGCCCGGGCCGTCGACCACCGCCGCTTCGTTCGGCAGTTCCAGCCGGTAGCAGCCGCTGCCGGCCGACGGCCCGCCGGCCGGCGCGGGGCCCGCGTTCGCCGGCGGGCCCGGCCCGCCCACCGGCGCGGCCGCACCGGGCAGGGCAACACCGGGCACAGCGACGCCGGGCTGAGCAGCACCGAGCCGAGCCCCGTTCGGCGCGACCGGCCCAGCCGACTGGGCCGACAGCGCCGACTGGGCCGACAGTGCCGGCGCGGCGGGGGTGTCGCCGTCGGCCAGAATGAAGATCATCGCAGTGACGGCCACCACGGCGGCGATCAGCGCCGAGCCGGTCAATGCCTGGGCGGCTCGGCGCGAGAGCCCGCCCGCCACCGGCGGCGCTGGCGGCACCGGTGGCATCGGCGCCGCGGGCGCGGCCGGCACCGCCGGTGCCAGGGCTTCGTCAGGCGCCGCGGTTTCGGCGGGCGTCGTGGTTTCGGCGGGCGCCGCGGAATCGGCAGTCGCCGCGGGCTCGGTAGGCGCAGGGGCTTCGGCGAGTGCCGGTGGCTCGGCGGCAGCCGCGGGCGACGGCGCCGCCGACAGCGCTGCCGGCGGAGTCGGGGGCGGAGCTGTGGGTGCCTTCCTGGCGACCCTCGGATGCAGCCGATGCCAGACGTCCAGCCAGGCTTCACCGTGCTCGGGGTCGTAGGCCGCCACGATCAGCGTGAGGGTTTTGAGCGTCAGCCGACGACGCCCGTTGCGCAGGTCGTTCACCGTCGTCTTCGACACCCCGACGCGCCGCTCGACCGCACGATCGTCGGACGTCCCCAGCAGACGCACCACCGCGGCCCGAAGGTCCTCGTCGTTCGAGATCTCCGTTGGTTCCGCGCCCGGTGTCCCGGGATCTCCCTCCGACGGTGGCAGTGTCGTCGTCCCTTCGTGCGCCGTGCGTCGATCGCCTGGTGTCACAGCGATTGTCCCAGGTCCGCCCGGCGGCAGGACAGGACGGGACACACAGGACGACCGCCACCACCGAATCCGGCCGGGATCAACCTCTTACGTGGGTAACCTCGTCACGCGAACGGGGGGGCGCCCAGTAACCGGGCACCGGGGCTCAGCGCCGGTGCCCGGCGGCTGGTGGCTGGTAGCCGGTGGCCGGTGGCCGGGTGCCGGCGACGTCGAGCAGCGCCGGGGCGAGTTCGCGCCATTCGCGGTCCGGCAGCGCCGTCGGGTCGGCGGTGAGGACCTGGATGGCCACGTGGTCGGCCCCCGCCCCCAGATGCTCGCGGACTCGGCCACGGATCACCTCGGCATCGCCATGGGCGACGATCGCGTCAACCAGTCGGCGACTCGGTCCGACCTGCGCCCGGACGACCTCGTCCAGCTCGTCGTCGGCGTCGCGCTGGCAACCTCCCGCGGCGACGACGCCGACGACGACCAGGCCGTTCGGCTGCTCAGGCTGACCCTCGACGCGGTCCGAGTCTCCGGTGGGGACGCCTGACGGCCGGAAAGCCTGACGGCGGGTTCAGCCGCGCCCGGGCCACGTCCAGTCGCGGACCTCGGGCAGGTCCTCGAAGTGCTCGGTGACGTAGGCGTGGTGCCGTTCGAGCGACAGCTCGCAGTGGTCGACGAGCCGGTCGGTGCCCGGGTGCGTGCTGCGGGCGAACTCCACGGCGAGGCGGGCCAGGTGGAACCGGCTGACGCCGTTGCGCACGACCATGTCGAACGGCGTCGTGGTGGTGCCTTCCTCCATGAAACCGCGCACGTGGAAACGGCTCGGGTTGCGCCGGCCGTGCAGCAACTGGTGGACGGCCCGGCTGTACCCGTGGAACCCGACCACGACATCCGTCTCATCGGTGAACAGGGCACGGAACATCGGATTCGAGAACCCGTGCGGGTGCAGGTCGGGCCGCAGCAGGGCCATCAGGTCGACCACGTTCACCACCCGTACCGACAGGCTGGGGACGAACTGGTGGAGCAGGTCGGCCGCAGCGAGGATCTCCATGGTGGGGACGTCGCCGATGCCCACGAGCACGATGTCCGGGTCCCGCCCGTGCCGGGCCTCGGTACCGGCCCACTCCCAGACCGAGGCGCCGCGGGCACAGTGCTCGGCGGCCTCGTCCGCGGTCAGGTACTGCAGGTGCGGCTGCTTGTCGGCGACCATCAGGTTGACGTGGTTGCGGCTGCGCAGGCAGTGGTCCGCGACGGAGAGCAGCGTGTTGGAGTCCACCGGCAGCCAGATCCGCGCGACACCCGGGGACAGCGGCACGACCGTGTCGATGAGCCCCGGGCCCTGGTGTGAGAAGCCGTTGTGGTCGTTGCGCCAGCAGGTGCTGGTCAGCAGCACGTTCAGGCTCGGCACGGGCACGCGCCAGTCGAGCTTCGACGCCTCCTGCAGCCATTTCGTGTGCTGGACGACCATGGAGGCCGAGACCATCGCGAACGCCTCGTAGGTGGCGAACAGGCCGTGGCGCCCGGTGAGGGTGTAGCCCTCCAGCCAGCCTTCGCACAGATGTTCGGAGAGCACCTCCATCACCCGGCCGTCGGGGGAGACCCGGTCGTCGGTCGGCTCGATCGGGGCGACCAGGCAGCGGTCGGAGACGTCGAGGATCGCGCCGAGACGGTTGCTGCTGAGCTCGTCCGGGCTGAAGACCCGGAACGTGGTCGGATTGTCCTGATAGACGTCGCGCAGCAGCTCACCCAGCGGCCTGGTGGTCTCGTGCAGGAGCGTGCCGCGGCGCGCCGGGTCGATCTGCAGGGCATAGGAACGCCACTCGCGCAGGCGCAGCGGCTCGGTCCGCCGGCCGCCGTTGGCGTAGCTCGCCGCGCCCATGCGCCTGTCGCCGTCCGGCGCCAGCGCGGCCAGGTCCGCGATGAGCCGCCCGCCGGCGTCGAATAGGCGCTCCGGCTCGTAGGAACGCAGCCAGGCCTCGAGCTGCGCCAGGTGTGCCGGGTTGTCCCGGACCCCGGCGAGGGGCACCTGGTGGGCCCGGAAGGTCCCCTCGACCTGGACGCCGTCGACCTCGCGCGGACCCGTCCAGCCCTTGGGCGTACGCAGGATGATCATCGGCCAGCGGGGCGCGTCGGTCACCGTCGCCCCCGGCCGCCGCGCCGCGACCTGGAACTCGCGGATCCGCCCGTAGGCGGTGCGCAGCGCCGCCGCGAAGTCGCGGTGGACCTGCTCGACGTCCGACCCCTCGACCCAGTGGACGTCATAGCCGTGCCCGGTGAACAGGCTCGTCACCTGCTCGCGGCTGTGCCGGGCCAGCACGGTCGGATTGGCGATCTTGTACTGGTTGAGGTTCAGGATCGGCAGGACGGCGCCGTCGCGGCGGGGGTTCAGGAAGCTGATGCCCTTCCAGCTGCCCTCCAGCGGGCCGGTTTCGGCCTCGCCGTCGCCCACCACGGCCGCGACCAGCAGATCCGGGTTGTCGAACGCCGCGCCGAAGGCGTGGACCAGGGCGTAGCCGAGCTCGCCCCCCTCATGGATCGACCCCGGGGTCGGGACACTGACATGACTCGGGATGCCGCCAGGTGTCGAGAACTGCCGCACGAGCCTGGTCAGCCCGGCGACGTCCCGCGAGACCGCAGGGTAGATCTCGGAGTAGGTGCCCTCCAGGTAGGTGTTGGCGACCAGCGCCGGGCCGCCGTGCCCCGGGCCGGTGACGTAGAGGACGTCCTGGCCGGTCAGCCGCACCAGGCGGTTCAGATGCGCGTAGATGAGGTTCAGCGCGGGTGAGGTGCCCCAGTGGCCCAGCAGCCGCGGCTTGATGTCCTCACGCCGCAGGGGCTGGCGCAGCAGGGGGTTCGCGAGCAGGTAGATCTGGGCGGCCGTCAGATAGTTCGCGGCCTTCCAGTAGTCCACGAGGCGCGTGAGCGCCTCGTGGTCCAGCTCCGGGACGGTGGTGGTGTTATCGGTCGACTGTGCCGTCGCAGTCATGCGCCGTGGATATCACGTCCACTGTCAGCTCACGGCGAGGCCGTCAGCTGACGGTGAGGCCGTCAGCTGACGGTGAGGCCGTCAGCTGACGGTGAGGCCGTCAGCTCACGGTGAGGCCGTTGTCGACCGTGTAGACGGCGCCGGTGATCGAACGTGCCTCGTCGGAGGCGAGGAACGCGAACAGGGCGGCGATCTCCTCGGGCTCGGCCAGCCCGCGCAGGCCACCCATCCGCCGGGCGAGGTCGGGATCCACGTCGCTTGGGAACGTGCCCGAGGTGGCGATGTTGGTCCTGGTGCCCGCAGGCGCGATCGCGTTGACCCGCAGCCTCGTCTTGAGGTACTCGACGGCCAGCGACCGGGTGAGCGCGATCAGCCCGCCCTTGCTCATGCTGTAGGCCGCCGAGTAGGGAACGCCCTGCAGGCCGGAGTTCGACGCGATGTTGATGATGGTGCCGTCGGTTTCCAGCAGGTGGGGGATCGCGGCCTGGGCGAGGAAGAAGCAGCCGTCGAGGTTCACGCCCATGACCCGCCGGTACTGCTCGACCGGCATCTTCGTCGTGTGCTCGGCCAGATAGATCCCCGCGACGTTGCCGAGCACGTCGAGCCGCCCGAACTCGGCGACGGCCGCGGCGACCGCCTCGGCGCAGGCGGCCGGATCGCTGATGTCGGCCTGGCGTACCGACAACCGCCCGGTCGTCGGCGCCAACGCCTGCGTCTTCGTCTCGGCGAGCCGGCCCTCGTCGATGTCGATGCCGAGCACCGACGCTCCCTGCCCAGCGAGCCGTAACGCGATCGCACGGCCCATGCCGGACCCTGCGCCGGTGATGAGCGCCGCCTTGCCCTCAAACGAAGCAGTCATGATTGGTGAATCCTCCGGACTCTGTGTCAGGATTTCCGCTGGTCGGTGAAGATGCCGGGCTGCCCGGAGTGGATCTCGATCCACTCGGCGCCCTCGTCGCCGGCCCGCCAGGCGTAAAGAAGATCGGGCGTGAAGAATCCCATTCCCGCGCCGACCTTCCGCCGGCCGAATATCAGCTCGCCGCGCAGGACGTAGTTCAGCTGGTGCGTGCCGTGCCGGTGCGGCTTGACCTTCTCGCCGGGCGCGGCTGTCTCATGGAAAACAGACAGCTCCGGGGACTGCAGGATCGTCCTGGTGACAAGGTCGCGTCCGAAGAGGTCGAGGTACTCCTGTGCCTCTTCGGAATCACCGAAGAGCTCGGCGTTCGTGTGCCCCGGAAGCTGGTTGACATCGAAGAAGAACTGCCGGGCGGGCTCGTCGGCCATCAGTTGGCTCCTTCCAGGCGCCGTCGGCGCTCTGAACAATTCACGTCTCAACCGGCCGTCCGGTCAACTCGTGACTTTCGGAGCGCAAGCGGCTATGCGGCGGCCGGGTGGTCCTGGCGGAACACGAAGAGGAATTCGCCGAGCTTGAGTCGTCCGCCGTCGTGGGTGGTGATGGGTGAGCCGAGCCCGCCCGACCGCGTCCCGTCCGGTTCGGCGGAACCGCTCCGGGCCCGGCTGCCACTGGGCCGGGCGCCGGCAGACCTGTCCGCGCGGTCTGCGTGGGCCGTGGGCCGTCGGCCGTGGGCCGTGGTCGTTCGGGAGCCCTGCGGACGATACTGTCCGAAGCCCCCATTTCGACATGCGGCGGCCGGAACTCCCACGCGGGCCGGCAGTTCGGACGGAGATGTGCCATGACCACGCCAGGACAGCCGCCGTATCCGGACCCGGGCCAGCAGGGACACGGTTTCGGTGAGACGGGGCCACAGGAGCCGGGCTACGGCCCGCCACCCGGCGGATTTCCACCCGGCCCGCCGCCTGGGTACGGGCCCCCGCCTGGGTACGGGCCGCCGCCGGGTTACGGTCCGCCGCCGGGTTACGGACCTCCGCCGGGCTACGGTCCCCCACCGGGCTACGGAGCCGGGTGGGTCGACCCCACAGCCCCCTACGGACGCCATCCGGTGACTGGCGAGCCCCTCTCGGACAAGCAGAAGCTCGTCGCCGGGCTGCTCCAGATCTTCCTCGGTGGGGTCGGTGCGGGGCGGTGGTACATGGGAAGCAACGGCATCGCGATCGCCCAGCTGCTCACCTGCGGCGGGCTCGGAATCTGGGCCCTGATCGACGGCATCATCATCCTCACCAGCGATGTCCGGGACCAGTACGGCCGCCCGCTGCGTGACTGACGCGGGCGCCACCGACGAGCACGCGGGGCGCCGCCGGCGGCGTCTCCTTCTCGCCGGCGCGGCCGGGTGCCTGGTGGCGGGCGCGGGCTACCTGGCAGCCGTCGACCCGCACGACCCGGCCGCCGCGATGCCGACGTGTCCGACGAAGGCGCTGACCGGCCTGGACTGCCCGGCCTGCGGTGGCCTCCGGCTCGCCCACGATCTGCTCCACGGCATGCCGGCGGCCGCCGCGCACGACAACCTGTTCCTGCTGGTGTGCGCACCGCTGCTGGTCGCGCTCGTGGTCCGGCAAGCCCGTGCCTACGAGCGCGGCGTGCGCGCGCCCCTCCCGCGCCCGCTTGCGCACGGCATCGCGGGTGCCGCGCTGGCGTGGACGGTCATCCGCAACCTGCCGGGCTGGCCGCTCACGCCGACCACCGGCTGACAGCCGGGCGGTTCCGCGCAGGCGCCCCACGTTCGGCCAGCGCTTGCTGCCGGCCAGGGGAGTGCTCAGCCGGCAGCACCGAGCTCGGTGCCGGTCGCCGTCGGTGTGCCACTGCGGGCCTTGGATGGCCGGGTTCTGGCCGGGCTGTCCGCGTCCACATCGTCAGCGGTCGCCGCTGCTTCCGGCCAAAAAGCGAGGATTTCGGCTGCGAGGGCAACCGAAATTCGCACTTCTTGCGGATTGCCAAACTGCCCCGGTTGTACCTGTTGGTGTGAATTGCTGGCGCTGTGGGGCGACGCGGGATCCTCGGCGGCCCAGTCAAGATCGGTAGCGCCGTCCGATCTTTCTGTGCGAAAGTTCACTTGACATCCTGTAAAGTTCCGCGTGAGTGTGGGGTTCGCCTCGCGAGGTGAGGGCTGTCGGCGGGAATGGGCGGCCTTCCCGGTTCGGTTGAGCCTTCAACAGAACAGCCTCGTCCAGAGCGGAGACCCCCATGTCCAAGCCCCTCCTGCAGATCATCATCGCGAGCACCCGCCCGACCCGAGCCGGTGCGGCGGTGGGGGCGTGGATCGCCGACGCCGCACGGGCGCAGGGTGGCTTCGACGTCGAGGTCGTCGACCTTGTCGACGTCGATCTGCCGATCTTCAACGAGCCGAACCACCCGATGACCGGGAACTACGTACACGAACACACGAAGCGGTGGAGCGCCACGATCTCCCGCGCACAGGCGTTCGTGATCGTGACCCCGGAGTACAACCACAGCTTCCCCGGCTCGCTGAAGAACGCGCTGGACTACCTCAGCCGCGAATGGCGCTACAAGGCCGTCGGCCTGGTCTCCTACGGTGGGGTTTCGGCGGGCCTGCGCGCGGTCACGCAGCTCAAGCCGGTCCTCGCCGCGCTGCGCATGGTGCCGGTGACCGACGCCGTCTCGGTGCCGTTCCTCGGCCAGCGCCTGGACGAGTCCGGCGCCTTCCGCAGCGACGAGCTGATCGACGCGTCCGCCAAGAAGATG
The DNA here is from genome assembly GCF_001306465.1 of Frankia sp. R43. Taxonomy (NCBI): domain Bacteria; kingdom Bacillati; phylum Actinomycetota; class Actinomycetes; order Frankiales; family Frankiaceae; genus Frankia; species Frankia sp. R43. Next base: position 173,668 of record NZ_LFCW01000011.1, read on the forward strand.
CTCGACGAACTGGTGACAGTGGGCACCGCGCTCATCCCGTTGCAGACGCCCGCGGGCGACTGACCGCCCGCCCTGCGACGTGAACGGGTCGGGAATCTCCCTCGGCCACCCGCTCGCCGCCACCCGCTCGCCGCCACCCGCTCGCCGCCACCGGCTCGCCGCCACCGGCGGGCGGATCCCCGCCGCCCTGCCGCGTGAAATGCACCGCCGGGACGCCCGCTACGCCCTGGAGACCTTGTGCATCCGCGGCGGACCGGGGATGGCGGCGGTTTCCGAACTGGTCCGCTGATCGATCGAATGATCGTCGAATAGTCGTCAGAAAGGTGACCGGCCTGTAGCGATTTGTGGCCAGCTGTATAGGCTGATCCAACTATGGCGGGGCGGCAGGAAGCACTGCACGGCATCGGATGCCCACGGTGATCTTCGATCGCGAGTGGGTGGAACGAGCACTGCCCGCCTATCGGGTGGGCGAGCAGCTGGGCTCGGGGTCGTTCGGTGTGGTGCTGGCCGGTGGGCACCGCTGGCTGGATCGCCGGGTCGCGATCAAGGTGATGGCCGGCGACGGGGCGGCGCGCGCCGCGAGCGGGTTCGCCGAGGAGGCGAAGGCCCTCGAGAAGCTGAAACACCCGCATGTGCTTCATGTGCACGACTATGTCGAGGCCGAGGGCCTCTGCCTGGTGGTGATGGAGCTGATGGCCGGCGGCACGCTGGCTGATCGGCTGCTCGGTATGACCCCGGAACAGGCGTGCGGGGTCGGGCTGGCTGTCGCGGCGGCGCTGGAGCATGCGCACACCCACAAGATGCTGCACCGCGACATCAAGCCCGAGAACATTCTTTTCGGCGCCGACGGCACGCCCGTCGTCGGCGATTTCGGCCTGGTGAAGATGTTCGAGGGCTCCGCGGCGACCGCGAGCGGATCGGGCACTCCGCTGTACATGGCGCCGGAGCAGATCCAGGGCGGCCGGCTCGGGCCGGGTGTCGACCTGTACGCGCTCGGCGTGGTGCTCTACCAGCTGCTGGTCGGGGCGCCGCCGTTCGGTCGCGACCGGCAGTCGGTGCCGGCGGTGATGTTCCAGCACCTGACGCAGCCGCCGCCGCCGATGACCGGTGTGGCGGCCCCGTTGGCCGACGTCGTGTTGCGTGCCCTGGCGAAGTCACCCGCCGACCGGCACCGGGATGCGGCGGCCTTCGCCCTCGACCTCGCGCGGGCCGCGACCAGGGTGTTCGGGCCAGGCTGGGCCGCCCGGACAGGGTTGTCGTTACATCTGCAGGACGCCGTCCGGCGATTCGCCCTCCATCCCCTCGATCTCTTCGATTCCGTGGGTACCAGGCCCGGCACGGTCACCGACGCGGGTACCGACGACCGGACCGGGGCGGAGCGGCCCAGCTGGGACTTCTTCGTCTCGTACGCCAGGGCCGATCGTGCCTGGGCGGAATGGACAGCCGGGCAGCTGGTCGCCGCCGGCCATCGGGTGCTGCTGCAGGCCTGGGACGAAACGCCGGTCCCGTACTGGAGCACCGGCATATTCGAGGGCACCGTGTACGCCGCCCACACGTTGGCGCTCCTCTCCCCGGCCTATCTGGAAACGGTGCTCGGGCAGCCTGAATGGAACGCCGCCTCGGGTTCCGACGGGGCTCGGTTCGCCCGCACTCTGATACTGGTACGCATCGCGGACTGCCCCTGGCCCGACCTGCCTGCCGGCGGTCGCCACGTCGATCTCACCGGGACGTCCGCCGACGAGACCCGGCGCATCCTGCTCGACCAGCTCGACACGGCTCGGAGCGGGTCCGCGAGCGTCGTGGCCAGCGCGGAGATCGACACTGCTCCCATGCCCGTCGGCGCAGCGGCGATCAACTCGTTGATACCGCCCCAGCGGCATCCCGCGGACGCCGTCCCGAGCGCTCCGCCGGTGACAGTGTCCAGGCCGGTCGCCGAGCCCGAGCTCCAACCCGAGCCCCAGGCCCAGCCCGAGCCCCAGGCCCAGCCCGAGCCCCAGGCCCAGCCCGAGCCCCAGGCCCAGCCCGAGCCCCAGGTCCAGCCCGAGCCCGAGGCCGAGCCCCAATCCAAACCCGAGCCCGCACCTGCGGCCGACCTGGACACACCCGGGCCGGTGTCCCGGCGCGAGCGGCAGCGTGCGCGCAGGCGCAGGTCGCGGCGCCGAACCGCACGGCTGGCCACGGTCTGTGGTGTCATCCTGGCCGTCCTGGCGGTGTCGGTCGGGGCCGTCATGTCCGGAAACCTCTTCGGCGGCACGCACGGGGACTCGGGCGATATGACGGGCTCCCAGGGACGGGACGACCTGGTGAAGGTGACCCCGGTGCCTTCGTCGCCCACCACCTCCGTCACGCCCACCGGGAGCCCCACGCCGACCGCGGTGATCTCGGCGGCCGGCTCGACGGCTCCGGTCGCTCCGACGACCTCGCCCGCCAGCCGGCCGACGGACCCGGTCACCACCACCAGGCCTCCTGCCGTGGCGAGGACGACAGCTCCTCCCGGCAACTCGGCCCAGGCCGCCCCGGCGGGCCCAGGCAGCGGCGACAAGTACCAGGAAGGCTCGCAGGTGAGTGTCTCCGGCTGCACGGGCTGGCTGAACTTCGAGGGCGTGCTCTATGGAAAGCTCTCCGCCGGCGCGGGGTCATGTGTCGCCGACGTCATCGTGAACGGTGAGACGAACACCAGTTCCTCTACCAAGAGGCTCGAAGCGTCGAACTACGCCACCGCGAACTCCAAGCCGGGCAGTTTTCTCGTCTTCGGCTACTACCAGTACTCGGAGCGGATCTGCGTCTGGAACGCGGTGGATCCGGGTGGCAAACGGTGCTCGCTCACGTTCGTGGACACCCAGGGAAAGGTCTCGCGGAGGTGACCATCGGGCCTCGCACCATGACATACGCAAACGGGCCGGCCTGAGGGAGCTCAGGCCGGCCCGTCGCCAGCAGTGCTGTCAGTGCTCAGCGAGCGCCGATCGGATGGTCAGCGGTGGTCGCCGCGGGGGTCGTGGTAGTCGCGGTCGTCGCAGCCGTCCCAGGGCCCGGTGATGGCGAGCACGTAGCCGGGGGTCTGGATGTTGGCGAAGAGGATCTTCTTGTCCTCGCTGAAGTTCGGGCCGGTGAACTCGCTCTCGTTGAGCTCGTTGCGCGCCAGCGCGTAGGCCGTGCCCTTCTTGGTGACACCGATCAGGTGGCTGACGCCCTCGCCGTCCTCGGCCAGGATGAGGCCGCCGTAAGGCGACACAGTGATGTTGTCCGGGCCGTCGAAGTCGACGTCCTGGGTCGGGTCCAGGTTCAGACCGAAGATCACCTTGAGGGTGATGGTCTCGTTGTTCGGGTTGTAGAACCAGACCTGGCCGTCGTGCTCCTTGGGGCTGCCGTCGCTCACCCGGGCGTAGCTGCAGACGAAGTACACGCCGCCGTCACCCCACCAGGTGCCCTCCAGCTTGCGGCTGTTGGTGACCTGGTCGGTGGTGAACTGCTTGCGGATGGAGACCGTGGCCGCGCTGCGGTCGGGGACGTCCACCCAGCTGACCTTGTACCTGGTGCCGACCGTGGTCGCCTCGGAGAGGTCGACGATGTGCTGCGACCCGTTGCTGGCGCTCAGCGCCTGCAGGGAGCCGGCGGTGTCGCCGCCCGCGCTCAGCGCGAGCGCACGCAGCGCGCCCTTGCCGGCGCGGAACCTCTTCGGCGGCGTCCAGCGGTAGAACAGGCCGTGCGGGCTGCTGGCGTCCTCGGTGAGGAAGATCTCGGCGGTCTTCGGGTCGACGGAGACGGCCTCGTGGGCGAAGCGGCCGAGGAACTTCAGCGGCACCGGGTTCTTGTTCGCGGCCTGGTCCACCGGGTCGACCTCGAAGACGTGCCCGTGGTCGTACTTGTAGGTGGCGTTGGCCTTCTGCTCGGTCTCCTCACAGGTCAGCCAGGTGCCCCACGGGGTGTAGCCGCCGGCGCAGTTGGTGAGGGTACCGGCCAGGCTGACGTACTCGCGGACCCGGTTGCCCTTCCGGTCGACCACGATGTTGGTGGTCCCGCCGGGGGCGCCCGGGTCGTAGGTGTAGTCCGCGATGTGCGGCACCGGGTTGGCCGCCGCGCCGCTGAGCTCGTGGTTGTTGACCAGCACCGAGCCGCCGTTGCGGGTGGGGAAGGAGGCGGTGCCGTCCGGGGCGCCCGGGGTCGGCTCGCCCGACTCGAGCGTCGTCACACCGGTCTGGGCGATGATCTTGTAGGAGAAGCCCTTGGGTAGCGCGAGCAGGCCCGCCGGGTCGGCGATGACGGCGCCGTAGCCGGTCGCGGAGCGGGATGTGGCCTGCGCGGCGGTGCCGGCGAGGACGTCCATGCTGCCGGCGGCAACCAGGCCGAGGCCGCCCACCGCGCCGGTGCGCATCAGGTTACGGCGGGAAATGGAAGAAGTCACCGGCGTGCCTCCATGGATCATTATTAACTGGGACGCCATGACATTGTCGGGTCGACCTGACACCTCGTTTGTCGGTATATGGCCGCCCGGCCAACAGCTGGGAAACGGTTGCTACGTGCGTGCAGGTTGGGCCCCCGGTCACCGGCCGGGACGCGTCTGTTGGGTGCGGGCATTCCCGGGCCGGAAAAAGCCGTGCACGTCGAGTCCCCGCAATGAATACCGAGCGTTGCCGATTCGGGTGTCGAATCCACAGAAAAGACTTCTGCTTGTGTTTGGTAAGCCTAAGTTTAGTTTGAGGCCTGTCGGACGAGCGGCAGGAAGATCGTATCGACGATCTCGGTGAGGGCGTCCTCGGGCACCGGCGCGAGAGTCATCAGGGCCTCGTGGCGCAGGAGGTCGAACGGAAGCGATTTCACCCGGTCGGGCAGCGGGCTGGGGCCGATCTCGCCCCGCTGGGCGGCGCGGGCGAACAGGGCGTCGAACCCGTCCTTGCGGTCCCCTTTCAGGACGCGGCGCAGGTCCGCGGGGCTGGTGCCGGTCTCCCGGTAGTAGTCGGCCAGGTGGACGCTCACCAGGGTGATGAGCTGGATCCGGGTGGCGTTGACCTGCCGCATGAGCGTGAGGATGTCGTCGCGCAGGCTGCCGGTGTCGGGGACGGTGATCTCGTCCCGTTCGAGGGCGCGGATGATCGTGGCGCGGACGAGCTCGTGCCGGTCGGGCCAGCGGCGGTAGAGGACGGGTCGGCTGGTTCCGGCGCGCTGGACGACGGCATCCATCGTGAAGCTGGCATAGCCGTGCTCGGTCAGCTCCGCCCAGGCCGCGTCGAGCAGTGCTGCCTCCAGTGCGGCCCCGCGGCGACGCTCCGTCATCTTCCCTTCGGCCCCTGTTCTACCCGTTCCGCCTTAGACACGCTTGCGTATCTTAGCGAGGGCGCCTACGATCGCCTCTGGTAAGAAACGTCGATGTATCTTAGGTGGTCGTTCATTGAGTACCTCCGACGGGACCGCAACCGCTGCGCAGCAGGGCCACGTCGACCCCGACCGTATCGACCCGGCGGTGTGGCGCATGGCGATCACCGTCATCGTGGGTGCGCTCGCCGTCATCTTCGACACGACGATCGTCAGTGTCGCCATCAATGATCTCACTCGCGAGCTGGACACCTCGCTCTCCACCATCCAGTGGGTGAGCACCGGCTATCTGCTGGCCATGTTCGTCACGATCCCGGTCGCCGGGTGGGCGCAGTCCGTACTCGGCGGCAAGCGGCTGTGGATCGCCGCCCTCGGAATCTTCCTGCTCGGTTCGGTCCTGTGCGCGGCCGCGTGGGATGTGCACAGCCTCATCGTGTTCCGCGTCGTCCAGGGCATCGGTGGCGGGATCATGATGCCGCTCATGATCACATTGATCATGCAGGCGGCGCGGGGAAGCAGCATAGGCAAGGTCATGGCGACGATCTCGCTGCCGGCCGCCCTCGGGCCCATCCTCGGTCCGGTCCTGGGCGGCGTCATCCTGCATGTCGGCGACTGGCGCTGGATGTTCCTGGTCAACATCCCCTTCTGTGTCGTCGGTGCCTGGCTCGCGGCCCGGAACCTGCCCGACGACCGGCCGCGGGGCGCCGCCCGGGCCCGCCTCGACGTCGTCGGCCTGCTGCTGGTCTCGCCGGGCGTCGCCGCCGTCATCTTCGGTCTCTCCCGGGTCGAGGGAGACGCGGGTTTCGCCAGCGTGGAGGTCCTGCTGCCGCTGATCGTCGGCCTCGCCCTCACAGCGGTGTTCGTGGGCTGGGCGCTGGCGCGCTCCACGGCCGCGCTGGTCGACCTGCGCCTGTTCCGTCACCGCCCGCTGGCGTCATCCGCCGCCGTCGGCTTCGTCCTCGGCGGGGCCCTCTACGGCTCCATGCTGCTGCTCCCGCTGTTCTGGCAGCAGGCCCGCGGTGAGGATGCCCTCGGGGCGGGGCTGCTGCTGATCCCGCAGGGAGTCGGCACGCTGTTCTCCCGGAACCTCGCGGGCAGGTACACCGACCGGTACGGGCCCCGCTGGGTCGCGCTGACCGGGTTCACCCTCGCCTGCGTGGCCACCCTGCCGTTCGCGTTCGTCACGGCCGGCACGGGCGACGTGCCGCTGCTGGCCGCGCTCTTCGTCCGTGGCCTCGGCCTCGGCGCCGCCACCATTCCCCTGGCCGGTGCCGCCTTCATCGGCCTCGCCCATGCGGAGATCCCGCACGCCAGTGTCATCACCCGAGTCGGCCAGCAGATCGGCGGCTCCCTGGGTACCGCGGTCCTTGCCGTGGTCCTCCAGCACACGGCCGGGGGAGCTCACACCCCCGAGGCCGTCGCCGACGCCTTCGGCGAGGCCTTCTGGTGGTCGATCGCCTTCACCGCCGTCGCCGTCCCGCTCTGCCTGCTGCTGCCCGGCCGCCCCGCCGCACCGTTCGTTCCCGAGACGGCCGACGTCGACGCTGACGCGGAAGTCGCCGCGCCGGCGTAGGGGAAGCCGCTGTGTCGGCGTAGGGGAAGTCCCTGCGCCGGCACAGAGCGGGAAGCCGTTGCGCCGGCACAGGGCAGACGAGCGCTTTCAGGGTTTGCGGGCCACACCTGCGAACAGCCAGTCGGTGCGCGGGCTGTCGTCGTCCCCAGGGTTCCACTGCCACGGCCGGACAATTCCGGGTTCGACCAGGTCGAGGCCGGAGAAGAAACCCTCAATGGCGGCTCGCGGCCGGAAGATTATTGGCGACGTCGCGTTCTCGTAGGCTGCCTCCGTCCGGGCCACGCCCTCGGCCGGCGGCCCGTCCGTCGTCAGGTGCGAAAGTGTCAGGAAGGATCCGGCGGGAACCGCGCTCATGAACTCGGCGAGCAGCTCACGGGGCCGCTCGCCGTCCTGGATGAAGTGGAACAGGGCCACCGAGAGAACGGCGACGGGCCGGGAGAAATCGATGAGGGCGCCCGCGTCCGGATGGTCGAGGATCGACCGGGGCTCGCGTGCGTCCGCGGTGATAATTGTTGTCGTCTTGTTCGTCGCGAGCAGCGCGCGACCGTGCGCCAGGACGATCGGGTCGTTGTCCACATAGACCACCCGGGCATCCGGGTTCACCTGCTGGGCGATCTCATGCACGTTCCCCTGCGTCGGCAGGCCGGTCCCGATGTCGAGGAACTGGTCTATACCGGCGTTCGCGAGCCAGCGGGTCGCCCGCTGCAGGAAACGGCGGTTCTCCCAGACGATGTCGAACGTCATCGTCTTGCCCAGGGCGCTGTCGACGGCGGCGGCGGCCGTCCGGTCGACCTCGAAGTTGTCCTTGCCCCCGAGGAAGAAGTCGTACATGCGGGCCGGGGTCGGCCGGTCCGTCCGAAGATCGGCGCCGGGGTCACCGCCGTCGCTCTCGGACACCGCTGATTTGAAGTTCCAGCCCATCAGCCCGCCTCGCCAGCTGTCTCGTCGAATCCGGCGACCTCGACGACGCCGGCGAATGTGCATTCCGGAGCGTATCGCCCTGGATGTCGCCTCGACCCACCCGGACTACCCGAGGTAGGTCCGCAGCGCGCCCAGTGCCTCGTCGAGGATCTCCTCAATCGTGCGCTGCTCGTCGTCCAGCCACTGCTCATAGGCGGAGACCGCGATTGCCAGGGCCACATGGCCGACCGTGCGCGGCAACAGGTCCTCAGCCGTCAGCCCGTGGCGTTCGGCGGCATAGGAGGCGATGACCCGGCGCCACTGCCGGTACTTCAGCGCCGAATGGGCCATCAGCGTCGGAGTTCTCAGCAGCAGGGTCATCCGTTGCCGGTGCTGGGCCACGGCCGCCGCGTCGACATGGTTGAACGCGAGCACCGCCCGGTGCACCGCCTCGTGGACGGGAATGTCCGTCGGCATGGCGGCGAGGGTCTTCTGCAGCCCGACCAGGCTCTCGTCGAACTGCCCCCAGGGGATGTCGTTCTTGGACGGGTAGTACCGCAGCAGCGTCCGGCGCCCGACCCCGGCCGCCGCGGCGATCGCGTCCAGGGTGGTGGCATCGAAGCCGTGCTCGGTGAACACCGCGAAGGCGGCCCGCTCGATCGAGGCGTGATCAGTGACGGGCGGGCGCCCTTTCGGCCGGCGGGCCGGGGCGTCCAGCGCGCCTGGGCTGTCCAGCGTGCCTGGGCTGTCCGGGGTTTCTGGGGTGTCCGGGGTTTCTGGGGTGTCCGGGGTGCTCACCGAAGCGCGCCACTCGAGGAGTTGAGGATTTTGGTCGTTCCCGCGGCCAAAATCGTCAGATCTTGCCAAGCAGCAACTCCAGCCGCGCCGGCGGCTCGAAGCCGAGACTCGAGGAGCTGAGGATCTCGGTTGTTCCCGCGACCACAATCCGCAGGTCTTGCTCGGTGGCAGCGGTCACGCTCGCGAGGATCGAGCGCGGCGATGGCGCTGCCGCCAGCGCGGCGCGCCCGTGGGGTGCCAGCGGGCGTGGCGGAGCCCTGCCGAGTGCCCAGGAACAGGGCGAGGTCCGCGCGCATGACCCGATTCTTCCCTACCGGAGAACCGCGATCGTGCGCGCGACCCGGGCGGATGGGTGGGGCCAGGCCTTCAGCGCGTGGCAGGCTGGCCGGGCTTCGCTGGTCGGCCTGGCTGGCCTGGTCGGGCTGGGAGCAGCGGTCGAAGGGTCCGGCCGCGCAGCGCGCCGGCCCAAAGCCCGGTGCCGTAGGCGAGGTCGTCGAGGCGGCGGGCGAGCAGGAACCTGGCCGGATCAAGCCGTGGGGCGCACCGGCGGTAGTCGACCATCCCGTCCACGACCGCGGCGGCCAGCACGGCGCGGCGCAGGCGGCGGGAGACCAGGCAGCCGGCCAGGCTCAACGGCCACCAGTGGCGCAGCAGCAGGCCGCTGGTCTGGCTCGCGTTCGCGGCCAGTCCGTGGCGGGCGACACCAGGCGAGATCCCCGCGCGGGCGAGGCGCACGGACTGCGCGGTGAGGATGCCCGCCGCGGCGGGCAGCGACCATCGTCGCTGGGCGAGCAGAGCGACGGCGACGCCCGCGCTCCACGGCGCGAAGACCGCCGGTGCCACCGCGTCGTCGTGCCGGCTGGCGAGGACGGTCGCCCCGGTGCCGTAGAACGCCTTGCGGCCCAGCCAGGCGGTGAGACCGGCACGATGATCGTGCCGGGCGGTGACGGCGGGCTCGTGCCGCACCTGCCAGCCGGCGGCGGCCAGCCGCCAGACCAGGTCGACGTCCTCGGCGACCCGCTGGCCGTCGGCGAAGGTGAAACCGGCGCCGAGCGCGGCGACCCGGGCCATCAGGCACGCCGCGGGCACCCAGCCGACCGCGGAGCGAGGATGCACCAGGGCGGCCACGGGGCCCATGTCGAGTGAGGAGCGGGCATCCTCGTAGCGCCCGATCCAGTTCGTGCCGCCCGGCTCGGCCAGCCCGAGGATGCGCGGTGCCACGGCGGCGACCCGGGGCTGGTGGAAGTGGCGGGCCAGCAGGGCGAGCGCCGCCGGCTCGACGACGACATCCGAGTCGATGAAGACGACCAGCGGTGTGGTCACCTGCGCGAGCCCGGCGTTGCGGGCCGTTGCCGGGCCGCGGTTGGCTGGCAGGGCGACGAGCTTCGCGCCATGCCGGTCGGCGACCCGGGCAATGGCCGACGGGTCAGCTGAGCAGTCGTCGACGACGATCATCCGAAGCCGGCCGGCGAGGCCGGACAGCAGCAGGTCGAGTGGCCCGGGCCGGTCGCGGACCGGGACGACCACCGTGACCGCGGACAGCTCGGCCGGTGGCAGCTCGTCGAGCACCGGGTTCGCCACGCCGCTGGCGAGCAGCCGGTCGGCGAGCTGCGCGGACGTCGCGTCGACCACCCGCAGCCGGCGTCCGTCCAGGTAGCGCGCCGCGCGTTCGTTGAGCCGAAGCAGCCGCATCGGCGCACCGCCGACGAGCACCCGCCCGCCCTCGGAGACCCGGACGCACTCACCGATCTCGACGACGAGCCCCAGCCCGACACCGGGATCCAGGCCGACGCCGCTGCCGACGCCGCTGCCGGTGCCGGTGCCGATGCCGATGCCGGTGCTCATCCGCGGAAACCGCCTTCGGCGCTGACGACGGAGCCGGTCAGCACCCCGCCGGCGACCGAGCAGCAGAAGGCGATGGTCTCGGCGATCTCGCCGGGGTCGATCAGCCGGCCGGTGAGCTGCCCGGAGGCGAAGGACTCGACGTCGTCCAGGTCGTACAGCGCCGCGGTGGCGGCCAGCATCGCGGTGCGGGTCGAACCGGGTGAGACCGCCACCGCCGTGACGCCCGTACCGACGAGGTCGGCGGCGAGGCCGCGGACGAGGCCGATGACGGCGTGCTTGGCCATGCTGTAACCGGCCAGGTGGAACAGCCCGCGGGTGCCGGCGGCGGAGGCGACGGCGGTGAAACGGCAACCGCCCGGGTCCGGCCCGGCCAGCATGTGCGGCACGCAGGCGGCGGCGGTGTTCCACACCCCCAGGACGTCGACATCCCACAGGGTCTGCACGTGCGCGGCCGGGGTCTCCCACAGCGGCTGGCCGCCGACCATCACGGCGGCGGCGGCGACCGCCGCGTCGAGGCGGCCGAAACGCTCGACGGCCGTGGCCGCCGCCGCGTCGAGGGCGGCGCGGTCACGCACGTCGGCGAGCACGGTGTGGATCTGGTCGGGGTGCTCGGCGCGTACCGCCGCCAGCTGCTCGCGGCTCGCCAGCGGGTAGTCGACCCCGGGCAGGTCCGTGGCGGTGTCGCCGGCGCCGCTGTCGACCGCGACGAGCCGGTAGCCGCGCCGGCACAGGGCCCGGACGGTCGCGGCGCCGATTCCGCGGCCGGCGCCGGTGACCAGCGCGACCCGCCCGGCGTCGGGTGGTCCGGAGTCGACCCGCCCGGTGTCGGGCCGGTCGCCGCTCACGGCTGACGCTCCGCGGTCAGCCGAGGACGCAGCCGGCCGTGCTGGTCCGGTTCGCCGTGGTCGATGAGGGCGGACACGTTCTCGATGATTGCCCGCAGCAGTTCCTCGCCGGCCCGGGCGCTGGCCGCGGTCGGGTCCCCGAGCACGCCGGACGGCGCGACGGCCGCCACCCCGCCGGCGACGATGGCGGGCATCAGCTCGGCGAGCGGGGCGGTGTTGCCGGCCTGGGCCAGGCACATCCGCACCTGTTCCGGCGCCAGGTGCAGCATGAGGGACGTCTCGGTGAACCCGGCATGTGAATCGGTCGCCGCGTCACGGCCGACGTCGTCGTGCCCGGCGCTGTCGTGCCCAGGTCTGTCGTGCCCGGCGTTACCGCGGCTGGCGCTGTCGCGACCGGCACCGCTGGCGAGCCAGGCCACGTCGTGGCCCTCGTGGCGCAGCTGGGTGACGGCCTCGGTGAGTCCGCGCAGGTTGCCGCCGTGCGCGTTGACGAACACGATCCGTCCGCTCCAGTCCCGCATGGAGCGGACCAGCTCGACCAGCAGCAGCCGCAGCGCCTGTGTGCCGATGGACATCGTGCCCGGAAACCCCTGGTGCTCCCCGCTGGCCGTGTAGATGACGGGCGGGGCGACCAGCACCGGCACGGCGGCGTCGTGCCGGCCAAGGCGCTGGTGCTGGCGCTGGCGCAGGTGCTCGGCCGCACCCTCGGCCACCGCCACCGCGATCGTGGTGTCGGTGGTCAACGGCAGGTGCGGCCCGTGCTGTTCGCAGGAGCCCACCGGGATCAGCACCAGCGGCGCCGGCGGCACGGCGGGCCATGCCCGCGCCGCCAGCGCCACCGACGCTCCCGACGGCACCGTCACTGCGCCGGCACCGACACCGGCTCCGGCTCTGGCGCGGGCACCGACTCCGCCGCGGGCGCCGACTCCGGCGACGGCGTCGGCGCGGGTACGACGACGCCGAGCGTGCGGGAGAAGCCGCTGGGGATCAGGACGTCGTCCGGGGTCAGGTCGTGGATGGACGTGTGGCCGAGCGCGAGCAGCGCCGAGTCGATCCCGTTGCGCAGCACGTCCAGGACGTTCTCCACGCCGGCCTGCCCGTTCGCGGCCAGGGCCCACAGGTAGGCGCGGCCGATCATGACGGCCCGTGCGCCGAGCGCCAGGGCCTTCACGACGTCCCCGCCGCGGCGGATGCCGCTGTCCATCACCACTTCGATGTCGCCGCCGACGGCCTCGACGACCGCGCGCAGGGCACGGATCGGGGCCGGGGTGCTGTCGAGGTTGTTGCCGCCGTGGTTGGAGACGGAGATCGCGCTGACGCCGGCGTCGCGGGCACGCAGGGCGTCGTCCACCCGGCTGACGCCCTTGAGCATGAACGGCCCGTCCCACTGTTGGCGCAGCCAGGCGATGTCGTCCCAGCTCGGCGGGGGTGTCTGCATCCATTCGCCGTAGGCGCCGAAGAAGGTGGGCACCGGCTGGCCGGGTTCGGCCAGGTTCGGCACGGACAGGTCGGGGAGCTTGCCGGTGCGCAGGTAGCTCGCCAGCCAGGCCGGCCGGGACAGGCCCTGCGGCGCCATCTTCACCATGGTCAACAGGTCGAGCCGTTCGGGGATCCAGGGGCTGCCCCAGTCGCGGCTGTGCGAGAACGACCAGTCGAGGGTCACGATGAGGCCGACCGCGCCGCCTTCTCGGGCGCGTTCGAGCCGGCGGACCATCGACTCCCGGGTGCCCATCCAGTAGATCTGGAAGAACGTGCGCGGGTTGGCGGCGACGACTTCCGACAGCGGCTTGCTGGCGAACGAGCTCAGGCCCATCGCGGTGCCGCGGGCCGCGGCGGCCCGGGCGACGGCGACCTCCCCGTCGGGGTGGACGGCCTGGACACCGGTCGGGGAGATGATGACCGGCAGCGAGATCTCCTGGCCGAGGACGGTCGTCGCCAGCTCACGCTTTTCCTTCAGCCCGGCCACGTGCGGGGCGAAACCGAGCTCGTCGAACGCGCCGGTGTTGTCGCGGTAGGTCACACCGGCTTCCGAACCGGCCAGCAGTGCGCTGTACACCGATTTCGGGAGCCGGCGCTGCGCGCGCCGCTGCGCTTCGGCGACTGATTCGAACCAAGTGTTACCCATGCTCCACCTTCTTGCCGCTTCAATATTTCGCCGGTGCTTCAGCGCGCCGGGGTGAATCCCGCCAGCGGGTTCTCGGCGCACGCGGAGACCGGCGGGGCCGCCGGAGTCGCCAGGGTGGCCGCGTCCGGCCGGGTGCCGAGCTGGAGCAGTACCGGCTCGCGCCGTCCGGCGGGTTCCCGCCGGTGCGAGTGGTCGAGGCTCAGCGCCGGGACGGTCCGCTGCGGGTCGGCCAGCGCGGCCTGCCCGTAGCCCTGGACGCATTCGGGGTCCGGCCCGTCCAGGGGCAGGCCGGTGAAGAACTTCGCCGCCATGCAGCCGCCGCGGCACACGTCGTAGTGCTGGCACGCCGAACACGCCCCGCCGCCCTGCGGTTCGCGCAGCCGGCCGAACAGCTCACTGGTTCGCCACACCTGGGCGAAACCGCCGTCGGTGACGATGTTCCCGGCACGGAACGTCTCGTGGATCGTGAACGGGCAGGCGTAGACGTCGCCGACCGGGTCGATGAGGCAGACCACTCGCCCCGCCCCGCACAGGTTCAGCCCGGGCAGCTTCTCGCCGAAGCCGGCGAGGTGGAAGAAGGAGTCGCCGGTGAGCACCTTCTCGCCGGCCCGCACCAGCCATTCGTAGAGGTCACGCTGCTGGTCGTGGGTGGGATGGAGCTCGTCCCACACGTCCGCGCCGCGCCCCGACGGGCGCAGCCGGGTGAGCCGCAGGGTCGCGCCGTGGTCGTCCGCGATGCGCTTGAACTCGTCGAGCTGGTTCACGTTGTGCCGGGTGACGACAACCGAGATCTTCGCGTCCCGGAAACCGGCGGTGGTCAGGTTGTCCAGCGCCCGCAGCGCCATCGCGAACGAGCCCTCGCCGCGGACCTGGTCGTTCACCGCCGCGGTGGCGCCGTCGAGGGAGACCTGGACATCCACGTAGTCGGTCGAGGCCAGGTAGCGGGCCCGAGCGGCGTCGATCCGCACGCCGTTGGTGGAGAACTTCACCCCGACCTGGTGGTTGACGGCGTATTCGAGCAGATGCCAGAAGTCGGGGCGCACGGTCGGCTCGCCGCCGCCGACGTTGACGTAGAAGACCTGCATCGCCTGCAGCTCGTCGATGATCGACTCGCACTGCTCGGTGCTGAGCTCCCGCGGGTCACGCCGGCCGGACGCCGACAGGCAGTGCACGCAGGACAGGTTGCAGGCGTACGTCAGTTCCCAGGTCAGGCAGATCGGTGCGGCCAGGCCACGTTCGAACCGCGCCACCAGCGGCATCGCCCGCTCGGTGTCGGCGGGCTCGGTCAGGATGGTCAACTGGCTTCTCCCTCTGGCTCACGTGGCTCACGGGGACGGATCACGTCGGCGTTGGCCAGCCCGCGCAGCGCGGCCGCGAACGACGGCCACTGCTCGGCGGGGACACCGGCTCGGCGCAGAGCGGTGCGGGCGTCGGGCGCGTCGCCCAGGCCTCGCACCACCTCGACCAGCTCCCTGCGCTTCAGGAAGATCAGACGGCGGTTGCCGAAGTGGTACGCGAGCGCCCCGAACGACTCGGGGCGCAGCGCAACGGACCGGGACAGCTCCCAGGCCGCGTCGAGGGTCTGGTCCTCGATGGCGCGGTCCTTGAGAGCGCGGTCCTTGAGGGTGTCAGTAGACACCGCACATCCCGTCGATCGAGACCTCCTCGATCAGGGTGTCCTCGACCAGTGGTGCCTCGGTGCCGTGGTGGATCTGCGCGGCGGGGCCGGTGGGGGCGGCGGGGCCGGTGGTGCCGACCTGCTCAGCCTCGACCTGGGTGCTGGGCCTGCGCATGGTGCCTCCTCGTGTCAGGTACCGGCGGTCACGTACCGGCCGGCAGCCGGCGCGCTCGGTGGTGTGCGGTCACATTAATGGCACCTGTGGCTAAAATAAAGCCCCATGAGGCCACCGCCCGGGTTGTTACCGCCGTTACCCGTCCTGTCCGCCCTGCCCGCCCTGCTGGCGCTGCTCGCCGACAGGGCCGCGCCCCCGAGCCGTCGGGAGAGCCGATGAATGGCTCCCAGCAGGCGACGGACTCAGACCGCTACGCCGGCAGGCGGGTGAAACGGGTCGAGGACGCACGGCTTCTCACCGGGCGGGGCACCTTCGTCGACGACGTGGTGCGTCCCGGCATGCTGCACGTCAACTTCGTGCGCAGCCCGGTCGCCCGGGCCCGGATCACCGGCATCGACATCTCCGAGGCACTCGCCCTCGACGGCGTGCACGCGGTCCTCACCGCCGCCGACATCAACCCCCACGTCCACGAGCAGTGGTTCAGCCTGGAAGGCCGCCACGCGCCGGACACGCCCCGCCCGCCGCTGGCCGAGGGCGAGGTGCGCCACGTCGGTGACCCGGTGGCGATGATCATCGCGCAGGACCGCTACATCGCCGAGGACGCCGCCGAGCTGGTGATCGTCGACTACGACCAGCTGCCGCCGGTGGTCGACTACGCCACCGCGTTCGATTCGTCCGAGCTGGTCCACGAGGCGTACCCCGGAAACCTCGTCGGCCAGATCGGTGGCCGGCCGATGGCCGACCTCGCGCCCACCTTCGACAACGCCCCGCACGTGGTCAGCGAGACATACCACCAGCAGGCCTACTGCGCGATGCCGATGGAGACCCGCGGCATCGTCACCGAATGGTCGCCGTCCGACGGGACGATGACGATCTGGACGGCGACGCAGTCCCCGCACGAGGTGCGCGGGTTCTGCGCCCGCCTGCTCGCGATCCCCGAGCACTCGGTGCGGGTCGTCATGCGCGACACCGGCGGCGGCTTCGGGCAGAAGGTGCTGCCGCTGCGCGAGGACATGTGCATGATGATCGCGGCGACGAAGGTGCCCGCCGCGCTGAAGTGGATCGAGGACAGGCAGGAGCACCTGCTCGCCGCCGGCCAGGCCCGCCACGAGCACGGCGAGGCGCGGATGGCCTTCGACGACGACGGCCGCATCCTCGCCGCCACCATCGACCACGTGCAGGACGCCGGCGCCTACCCGTCACCCAACCCGGTGGGCAGCGGCATCGCGGTCGGGCTGATCTTCCCCGGGCCGTACCGCATACCCGAGGGGACGTTCAACTCCCGGTTCGCTTTCTCCAACACCAGCGGGCGGGTCGCCTACCGCGGCCCGTGGCAGTTCGAGTCGGTGGCCCGTGAGTGCCTCCTCGACGTCGCCGCCCGCCAGATCGGCATCGACCCCGTCGAGCTGCGCCGCAAGAACATGCTGCGCCGCGACGAGCTGCCGACCGCGAACTGCAACGGCATGCCCTACAGCGACATCACGCCGCTGGAGACGTTCGAGCAGGCACTGGAGATCCTCGACTACGACGCGTTCCGCCGCGAGCAGGAGCAGGCGCGGGCCGCCGGGCGCTACCTCGGCGTCGGCACCTGCACCTACGTGGAGCCGACCGCGGGCGCGAGCGCGCTGTACGGCACCGAGGGCGCGACGATCCGGGTCGAGCCGTCCGGCAAGGTCAACGTGTACGTGGCCGGCGGCTCGTGCGGCAACAGCCTGGAGACCACGGTCATCCAGCTCACCGCCGACGCCCTCGGCGTCGACATCGCGGACGTCAGCAGCATCCAGGGCGACACCGCCGTCACCCCGTTCGGCGGCGGCACGGGCGGCAGCCGCTCCGGCCCGATGACCGCCGGCGCGGTCAACCAGACCGCCACCGAGCTGCGCGGACGGATCCTGGCCCTGGCCGCCCACCTGCTCGGCGGCGTCCCGGTCGACGAGGTCGAGTTCACCCGCGGCGTCGCCACGGTGAAGGGCAGCCCCGAGAAGCAGGTGACCCTGGCGGAGATCGCCGAGACCGCCTACTTCAAGTCCGGCTCGCTGCCCGCGGAGCTGTCCGTCGGCCTGGAGGTCAGTGGACGGTTCCGGGCCCAGCACCTCATGCTGTGGGCCAACGCGACGCACGTGTGCACCTGCGAGGTCGACATCGTCACCGGCGAGGTGAAGCTGCTGCGCTACATCGTCAGTGAGGACTGCGGGCCTATGATCAACCCGAACGTCGTGGAGGGCCAGATCTTCGGCGGCACCGTCCAGGGCATCGGTGGCGCGCTCTACGAGGAGCTCGCCTACGACGACGCCGGCAACCCCGTCACCACCACGTTCATGGACTACCTGCTGCCGACCGCGGCGGAGGTGCCCACGATCGAGCTCGGCCACGTCGAGACACCCAGCATCGGCCCCGGCGGCTACAAGGGCGTCGGTGAGGGTGGCGCCATCGGGGCCCCACCCGCGGTGATCAACGCGGTCGCCGACGCGCTCGCGCCGTTCGGAGTGCGCATCTCCCGGCTGCCGCTGACCCCGTCGACGATCGTCGACCTGCTGGAGGAAGCGGCCCAGCGCGGCGCGGCCGGCGCGGTGCGGACGGCGGTGGCGGGATGAAGCCGGCGACGTTCGAATACCACGCGCCGACCAGCGCCGAGGAAGCCGTCGAACTGCTCGCCGACCTGGACGACGCGAAGGCCCTCGCCGGCGGCCAGAGCCTGGTGCCGATGCTGGCCCTGCGGCTGGCGGTCTTCGAGAACCTCGTCGACCTGCGCCGCGTCGACGAGCTGCGCGGCATCGAGACGCGCGACGGATCGGTGTGGATCGGTGCCGGCACCACCCAGGCGACCATCGGGCGCTCCGAGTCGATCGGCCTCAACGTGCCGCTGCTCGCCCGGGCCACCCCGCTGATCGGCCACCTCCAGATCCGCAGCCGCGGGACCATCGGCGGCTCCATCGCCCATGCCGACGCCTCCGCCGAATACCCGGCGGTCGCGCTCGCCCTGGACGTCGAGCTCGACGCACTGTCACCCCGCGGGCGCCGCACCATCCCCGCCGCCGAGTTCTTCACCGGCACGTGGAGCACCGAGCTGGAGGACGACGAGCTGCTCACCGGCATCACCTTCCCGGTCTGGCAGGGCCGTGCCGGGTTCGCCGTCGAGGAGTTCGCCCGTCGTCACGGCGACTTCGCGATGGCCGGTGCCTGCGTCGCCGTCGGTGTCGGCTCGGATGGGCGGATCGACCGGTGCGCCATCTCCCTGTTCGGCCTGGGCCCGTGCGCCCGCCGGGCGACGGAGGTGGAGTCCGAGCTGCTCGGCACGTCACCCGCCGACAGCGACGCCGACGAGATCGGGCGGACCGCCATGGCCGGCCTCGACTCGGTTCCCACCGACCTGCACGGGTCGGCCAGCTATCGCAAGCGCGTGGGCGCGGCCATGGTGGCCCGGGCCTGGCAGCGGGCCTTACAGGAGGCGGTCGGTGACTGACGTCGACATCCAGGTACGGGTCAACGGGATCGCGCGGCGGGCCAGTGTGCCGCCGCGGCTCATCCTCGCCGACTTCCTGCGGGTCAACTGCGGGCTGACCGGTACCCATCTGGGCTGCGAGCACGGTGTCTGCGGGGCCTGCTCGGTGCTCCTCGACGGTGAGGCCGTCCGCGCCTGTCTGATCTTCGCCGTGCAGGCCGACGGCGCCGAGATCACGACCGTGGAGGGGCTGGCGGAGCCCGACGGCGAGCTGTCCGTCGTCCAGGCCGCCTTCCGTGATCACCACGGCCTCCAGTGCGGGTTCTGCACACCGGGATTCGTCGTCTCGGTGACGGCCTTCCTCGAGGAGAACCCGAAGCCCACCGACGACGAGATCCGGGACGCGCTGTCCGGGAACCTCTGCCGCTGCACCGGTTACCAGGGAATCATCAACGCCGTCCGGGCCGCGGCGGAAGCCCTGGCCGAAGGCGCCGGCTCTGCGAAGGAATCCGAATGAAACTGGAGAACACGCTCAGCATTCCCGTGCCGGCGGACGAGGCCTGGCGGGTGCTGCTGGACGTCGAACGGATCACGCCGTGCGTCCCCGGTGCGGTGCTCACGTCCAAGGACGGCGACAGCTACCAGGGCAAGATCAAGGTCAAGGTGGGCCCGGTCGGCCTGACCTACAACGGCACGATCAAGTTCGTCACCCAGGACGAGGTCGCCAAGGTCGCGGTGCTCGAAGCCAGCGGCCGGGAGCTGCGCGGGAACGGAACCGCCAAGGCGCTGGTCACCTGCCGGCTGGTGGACTCCGGTGACTCGTCCACCAACGTCGAGGTCGAGACCGACCTGGACATCACCGGAAAGCCCGCGCAGTTCGGCCGCGGGGTGCTCGCCGAGGTCGCCGGAACCCTGGTCGGAAAGTTCGCGACGAACCTCGCCAACGAGCTGACCGCGACCCCCGCCGAAGCGCCGGCCGCGCCGGCCGAAACACCTGCCGTGCCAGCCGCGCCGGCCGCGGCGAACGGTTCCGCGGAACCGGCCGCGGCGCCACCCGCCGTGCCGCAGGCGGCATCTGCGGCGCCGGCGGCATCCGCGCCATCCGAGGCGCCGATGGCCGAGCCTCTCGACCTGCTGGCCACGGCGGGAGCCGGGCTGTTCACCAAGCTCACGCCGCTGCTCATCCGTCTCGCGCCGCTCGCGCGCTACCTCCCGCTCGCGCGTTCCGCGGCGGCGCCGGCCGGGGCGTTGCTGCTGGTCGTCGCCCTGGCGCGGCGTAAGCCACGCCCCATCGTGGTCAACGTGGTCCTTCCGCCCGGCCCGGGCACCAGGCGCTGACCGCAGGCACGCAGCCAGGACAGCCCCGGATGCTCTCGGCGGCCGGTTCCGCGGAACCGGCCGCCGACCGGCTCCAGCTGTCCGGGCTACTGGCGCAGCTGGGTTACTGGCGCAGCTGGGTTACTGGTGCAGCTGGGCTGCCCCGGGCGCGGCCTCGAACCAGACGTTCTCCTCGACCAGGCGCCGGCTCTTCCAGCCCTCGTCGGTGCGCACCATCTCGTGGTTGTAGAAGCCGCCGCAGTAGGACAGACCGGTCGTCCCCGGCAGGCGCATGGGGTTGAAGAACATCGCCAGCACCTTCGCGGTGTCGCCGGCGAGCTCGATCTCGATGTTGGTGATGTAGTGCTGCGTCATCGGGATCATGCCGATGCCGTTCGTCAGCCAGGCCTCCATCTCGTCGCGTGAGCCGAAGCTGGTGTCCGACGAGCTGGCTGCCCGGTAATCAATGAATGCGTCCTCGGTGAAAACCGTCCGCCACAGATCCCAGTCCTTGGTGTCGACGCCCCGCGCGTACCGGGCCAGCACCTCGTGAATTTCGATCTTGTCGGCCAGCTCCTGTAAGCCCATGCGGTTCCTTCCTCGAAAATCTTCGTTCACGGGTGGCGCCTGGCGTGGTCGATGAGTAACATACGCTCGCACAGCCCGCCGCGGATCGCGCGAACGAATGCAGACCGGATGCGGGCATGCGGGTAATACCGGCACGCGGAAGCCGGTATTAACGGCGGAACGTCAGTTGTCTTACCACGGCCGGATGCGCGTAATCAACCTGCAATCCGCAGCTCCCAGCGGTTGGCAGCCGGGTCGGCGCAGAACAGCACGGTCAGGCCGTCTCGGCCGGTGGTCCGGTAGCTGATGCCGGCGGCGCGTAGCCGCGACTCGACCTCGGTATCGATCTCCACGGCGGTGTGTGCCCTGGCTGCGGGCCGATGGTCCGGGTCGGTACTGAGATGGATCTGGCTGGCGTCGTCCGCCTCGTACCAGCGGGCGACGCCGACCAGGTCGGCGGGCACGTCGATCCGGCGGTAACCGAGGATGTCGACGAGGAACGCGCCTTCGGCGTCCTCAAGACCGGGCGGAACGCCGAGGTTGGCGTGGTGGAATCGTGGCATGCCCCAACGCTGGCATCAGCTGCGGCCGAGTTCCAGTGGCTGGCGTCGGACGTTACGGTCGGCGTACAGTTCCCACCCGGTAGGACGGGCCCACACTGACGGCCTGAATCCGGGAGGAATCCGAGTGGCGGAACCACTTAGTCCTGCCCGGTCGAAATGTCAATGACCGGAATTCGGAGAATAGGCAAGGCGGAGGAGCTGGGATGGCGGACGATCTGGGAGCGGCTGGCCTGCGTTTCGAGCGGGAGGGCGTCATCGGCTGGTGCATCATCGACCGGCCGGCGGCCCGGAACGCGCTCACCCCGGCCATGTACTACGGCATCAAGCGGGCCGTCCGCCTGGTCAACACGGATCCCGAGCTGTCCGCGCTGATCATCACCGGCACCGGCGACGTGTTCGCGCCGGGAGGTGACCTCGGAGGCAGGTCCGAGCCCGGAGACTCCTACCCCACCGACCTCAGGAGCGAGGACATCCTGCCGTTCCTCACGGTCCGGGACAGTCGGGCGCCCGTCGTCTCCGCGGTCAACGGCATCTGCCAGGCCGGTGGCCTGCTGATCGCGATGATGTCCGACATCGCGGTCGCCAGTGACCGCGCCGTCTTCCGGGTGCCCGAACTGCTGCGCGGTATCCCCGACGCCACCTACGCCGCCGTGCTGCCCGCGCACGTCGGGCTTGCCATGGCCCGTGATCTGCTGCTGTCCGCCCGCCGCTTCGACGCGGCCGAGGCGCAGCGCCTGGGTGTCATCAGCCGGGTCGTCCCGCACGACCAGTTGCGTGAGGCCGCGCTGCAGGCCGCGGGTGAGATCCTGCAGACCGCTCCGGAGGCCCGGATGCACGTCAAGCGCATGCTCAACGAGCGCTACGGTCTCATCGACTACCAGACGATGAGCTGGTCGCTGGAGAACTCGCCGGAACCGCGCGAGGGGATGCGCGCCTTCATGGAGAAGCGCGCGCCCGCCTGGATTCCGGCGGAGTTCGCGAACGGCGGCGGCCGGCGATGACGCCACCTGTCCGGCGATGACGCCAACTGGATGACGCCAGCTGTCTGAGCCACGGAGGCCTGTGATGGAGACCGGACTGGGCGGGCGCACGGTGGTCGTCACCGGCGGGAACGCCAACATCGGGCGGGCGGTGGCGCTGGCCTTCGCCGCTGAGAGCTGCAACGTCGTCATCGTGGGCCGGGACGAGAAGCAGGGCCGCCAGGTCTGCGAGGACCTGGCCGGCCAGGGGGCCCGGGGCGTGCTGTGGCAGGCCGTGGACGTCACGGACCGAGCCCAGGTCGCGGCGATGGCCGCTGCCGTGCACGCCCGGTTCGGCCCGGTGGACGTCCTCGTGAACAACGTCGGCGGCAACGTCGGCATGGACGCGTTCGTCGACTCCGACCCGGACACCTGGGAACGCGACATCGCGCTCAACTTCACCAGCACACTGAACTGCTCCCATGCTCTCCTGCCCCGGATGATCGAACAGGGCCGTGGGCGGATCATCAACATCGGGTCGACATCCGGAATAGTCGGCGACCCGCTGCTCGCCGTCTATTCGGCGATGAAGGGTGCGGTACACACCTTCACAAAGGTGTTGGCCAAGGAGGTCGGGCGGCACGGCATCACCGTGAACGCCGTCGCGCCCTACGGCACGGTTCCGCAGGATTTCCAGAAGGAGGTCAGCGCCGGCAGCCGCTGGCATCCACAGGGCGTCTTCGCGCGGCTGGCCGCGACCCGGGCCGAGGAGTTCCACTCGATCGGCCGCCGGACCGTGCTGACCCGCCAGACCGCCTACCCCGCCGAGATCGGCGCCGCCGCCGTCTACCTCGCCTCCGACGGCGCCGCCTTCGTGACCGGCCAGGTGCTCTGCGTGGACGGCGGAACGCAGATCGCCTGACGTCTCAGCGACAGTAGGGAAACCAGTGCAGGAATCAGGGTCATTACCGCCGTTGTGCCCGGTCGAACTGGCCGTCGATGTGCCCGCACCGGAGGGAACGTGGCAGATCGCGGCAAGCGTCCATCTGCCGGCGGGGGAGCCGGCTTCGGCAGGCCCGCAGCCCGTTCTCGTCGCGCTGCCCGGCGGCGGATACAACCGGCGCTATTTCGACCTGCCGGCCGCCGGATTCAGCCAGGCGGAACACCATTGTCGGCGGGGCACCGTCGTCGTGGCGATCGACCATCTCGGGGTCGGTGACAGTACCGTTCCACCGCCGGCGGTCACCACCCTGGCGACGCTTGCCGCCGTGAACCACACCGTCGTCACCGACCTGCTGGCCCGGCTGCGGGACGGCACCGTCGCGCCGGGCGTCCCGCCGCTGGAGGTCTCCGCCGTGATCGGTGCCGGCCAGTCGCTCGGCGGCCACGTGCTCGCCGCGATGCAGGCCGACCACCGCACCTTCGACGGGGTGGCGATGCTCGGCAGCAGCATGTCCGCCACCACCATGCCCGTCCGCCCGGGCACCCCCGAAGTCGAGATCCCGGCGGGAACGCCCGACGCGGACGCGGCCCTGCTTGTGCTGGCGAACACCGACTGGCCCTGGGTCTTCCACTGGCAGGACAGTCCTGACAGCCCTGACAGCCCTGACAGCGCTGGCACCGCCGGTGGCCCGGGCGCCAACCCGCCGGCCACGCCGTGGGACCGGGCCTCCCTGATCGCCGCGGACCTGGCAGGAGGCCTCCCCGCACGGCGGACCGCCCCACCGTGGGGCAGCCTCACCGCCCCGGGATTCGGCTTCGAGTCGATGCTGCCCGGGGTGGTGAGCGCCCAGATCGCGTGCATCGACGTCCCTGTTCTGCTCGCGACCGGTGAGCGGGACGTCTGCCGCCCGCTCACCGTGGAGCTCGCCGGCTTCGTCGCGGCCACCGATCTCGCGGGTTTCGTCGTGCCCAGGATGGCGCACATGCACAACTTCGCGGAAACCCGCAGCCTGCTGTGGGAACGTCTCGACGCTTTCATCGCCCACGTGGCCCGGGCCGCAACCCGATCCGCGGGCTGAACGAGGGCTCCCGATCGGTCGGGAATGGCCCCTTTGGGAGGATCGGCCCATGCGCGCGCGCCCGGCCTCGGATACGTCGACTTCGGCATCGAAGGCGCCGGCTTCGGCATCGAAGGGGCCGGCTTCGGCCTCGGAGGCGCCGGCTTCGGCATCGAAGGGGCCGGCTTCGGAAGCGCCGGTCTCGGAGGCGCCCGTTCCTGTTCCGGCTCCTGCGCCGGTTCCCGATCCGCCGGGTGCGGCGTGGGCGCAGGCCGTTGCCAGCTGCCGCGGGATCGTC
The DNA here is from genome assembly GCF_001306465.1 of Frankia sp. R43. NCBI lineage: Bacteria > Bacillati > Actinomycetota > Actinomycetes > Frankiales > Frankiaceae > Frankia > Frankia sp. R43. The sequence goes on from NZ_LFCW01000011.1 coordinate 198,003, forward strand.
GACGCCGAGGTCCGTCCGCTGCGCGACCGGTATCGGCGGCGAGCGAGCCGGCACCAGCTCCTCTACCGTCTCAGCGGGCTGGCCACGCTGTTGCTGGCGGTCAGCCTGCCGCTGCTCGCCGGCTTGCGGTTCGACCACCGTGATGTGGCCCTGTCCGTCGTTGGCGTCTCCGTGGCGGTGCTCACCGGGCTGCGCGAGTTCTACCGGTGGGACGAGGTGGGATCCCGACTGCGGCGGACCGAGAACGCGCTCTCCGACGCGCTCCTGCGCTGGGAACTGGCGGTCAGTGACGGGGTCCCGGCCGCCGACCCCGCGCAGGGCCCGCGTGCCTGCTACACGGCGACGGAGGAGCTTCTCACCGCGGTTCGCGCGATCCGGGACGCCCAGGCCGCCGCGTAGCGGAACCGCCGGCCGCCGCCGGTCGAGGACCCGGGGTTTCTGGCTGGGCACCTGAGTGCGGTGGCCTGGTTGGCGAGTCGCAAGAGCGGAGGATTCTGGTCGTTCCGACGACCGAAATCCTTCCTTTTCGCGGTTTGCCAGGTGGTTGTACGCTCGCTGCCCTGGCTCCGCCGTGCGAGCTGCGGCCGCGGGCCGCGGGACTGCCTTCCTGGAATCTCTCCGGTCTTTCGGCCTGACGGTCGGGCGACCTTCTTCTCGCGGTGTTGTTTCTCATCGGTGGCGGGTGCCGGCTGATGCGTAGCATTTCGCCGGTACCCGCGCCTGCGATTTCGGTGCGTGGGTGCTTGGCTGCGCGGAAATGGCATCGGTCCCGGGCGAGACGGTGAGAGGAAAATACCTGTGGCGGAGCCGGTGGGTAAGCCCGTCGAAGGTGAGCGCTACCACGATCTCGACGCGCTGCGTGGGGTCCTCATGCTGGTGGGCGTCTTCGTCCACGTCTCGACCCTGGGGGTCGACCCGGTTTTCGACTTCATCGCCCGGGCCTCCGGTCTTTTCCGGATGGAGACCTTCTTCGTGGTCTCCGGATTTCTCTCCACGATGCTTGTCGCGAAATACGGAGCGACTCGTGCCGTGCGCCGCAGGCTCGTCGCGGTCGGGGTCCCGCTGCTGGCCACCCAGCTGGTGTTCAACCCGCCGACGCTGTGGATGAGCAGTGTCTTCCACAGCGGTCACGAGATGTCCTTCGCCGAGTTCCTGCGTATCGGTTCCGGGGAGGCGCTCGCCGGCCGGCTCAACTGGTACCTGCATCTGTGGTTCCTGTTGGTGCTGGTCGGGTATGTGCTGCTCACCCCCGCCGCGGTGCGTGCGGTGAGGGCGGCGACCACGACCCGGGCCTACCAGCTGGCCACCGCGGGGCGGCTGCGCGCCATGACGGCGATAACGTTGGCGGTGCTGGCGCTCATGGCCGCCGGGCGGGCCTGCTGGAGCGGCGCCCTCGAGCCCGTTCTCGGCTCGGGATTCCATGCCGACCTGCTCCGCCGCGTCCTGGAGTTCCTGCCGTTCTTCCTGCTCGGGGTGCTGCTTCACCTGGACCGCGCCCGGCTGCTGCCGCTCTTCAGCCGACCCGCGCCGGTGGTGCTTGTGGTGTATGCGCTGCTTCTCGCGGTCTCCTGGGGCCGGTGGGTGAGCGTGCTGTCGGCGGGCACCGGCCGTGCTCTGGTCGAGACGTTGTTCGCGCTGCCGGTGATAGCCACGCTCTTCGCCGTGGCCAACCGTTTCGGGTCCCGACCGCGACCCGTCTTCCAGTACCTTTCGGATGCGTCCTACACGGTGTATCTTCTGCACTTCTTCTGGATCTTCGCCTTCGCGCGGCTGCTGGGAATGGACCCGAGTCTCGGGTTCGCGCAGATGGCGGTGCTCGTCGTGGCGACGTACGCGGCCACCTTCGCCTGCCACCATTTCGTCGTGCGGCGTTCCGTGTTGCTGCGCGGGATCCTCAACGGGAGATCGATACGTGGCTCAGCTGGCGCGCGCGAGACGCAGGGCGGCGCCGTGACGTCGATCGACCTGCCTGGGCGGCCGGCCGACACCGCGGGTCGCCCGGCCGCCCAGATCGAGCGTGTTTCTTCGGCTCGCTGACAGAGCCCCGGCTCAGCCGGCCGCGGCGCCACCGGCGACTGAAGCTGCCAGCGCCGCGAGCAGGGTCTGCCGGGCGGCAGCCACCGCCGCCTCCAGCGCGCGGGTGAAAGCGGTGCTGTCAGCGGCCGCGGTGGCCAGCCGCGCGGCGTCGGCCTGGCCTTCGGCGGGGACCAGGCGATCGAGCAGGCCGAAGGGGTGCGCGATCGCCAGCAGTGCGGAATCGGCCGGCGACGGCGCGGTCCGCGAGGCCAGCACGGCCTGCAGCCGCTGCCGGAGGGCCTGCCCGGGCGCGGGTTCGCTGACGGGGTGGAGGGTCACCTGGAACACCAGGGCGACCCGTTCCTTCTTCTCGGTCAGGACGCCGCGTTCGACGAGCTGACGGGCCACCTGCTCCCACAGCGGGGACAGCTCCGTGGCGATGACGGGGAGCAGGTCATCCAGCTTGGCCGGGGCGCCCGTGCTCACGGCCGCGGCGTGTGCAGAGCGCAGCAGCGGGCTGTCGGGCACCTCCGACGTGCCGGCGCCCAACGCCAGCGTCTCGTCGTCGAACCGTAGGCTGCCGGCCTCCAGCAGGTCGGCGACGAGGGACGCGGCAAGGCCCACGTCGACTCCGACACCGGCGACGTCCTTCCCGCTCTCGTCCAGCGCGAGGAGCAGGAACTTCTCGGCCATGGTGATGTCCATGGCCGACATCATCGCGGCTTCCTGCCGTCCTGACAAAGCAGGCCGTTCCCCCCGGAATGTCAGCTGAAATACACCTGCTTTTGTTTCTCGGTTACCTCCGGTTTTTGTCGGACGATGTAAGGAGCCCGGACTTTCCGGCGGTGGTGTTTCCGGCGGCGCGGAGAAGCCGGCTGGCCAGGCCGAGCTGGCGTTCCTGGCGGTGCCGTAGGACCTCCCGCACCCGCTCGGCATGCTCCGGCGTGCCGCACCAGAGCGGAAGGCCGATGACCGCGCCGCCGCCCTGGTCTGCCGGCTGCCTGCTGACGACCAGGTCCGGCCAGGGCGGAGCGGTCTGGTCCACCGGCCCGAGGGCCTGCTCGACCAGCTCGGTGACCGCGGCGGGGCTGACCGGCTCGCCGGCCTGGCCTCGCTCGGCCCGGCCTGGTCCGGCCCGGCCTCGTCCGGCCTGCAGCGGCCAGCGCAGCTCACCGGTCGCGGCGAGGTCGCGGTACCAGGCGATCTGGTCGGCGCGGGCGCTGTCCCGCATCGCCGCGGCCGACCCCGCCGCACGCAGGGCCGCGACGGCTCGGGCGGCGCTTCGGAGGTCGGGAAAGTGCCCCAGCGGGTGGTGATGTCGCCGCGGCACCCGGGTACGTCGGCTGGGGCCGCCGTCCTCGAGCACGACGGTGCGGGCGTCCACGGTGGCGAAGCGCGCTCCGGTGTCGGCGAGGCGTAGCCAGAGGTCCCAGTCCTCCAGGCCGCAGTCCAGCTGGCGCCAGCCACCCACCGCCTCGGTCAGGCCGGCCCGGTGCGCCACCCGGGACGGCTCGAAGAACGGCGAGACGATCTGCAGCTCCGGGTGCCAGAGCAGATCCAACAGCCCGGTGGCCGAGGTGCGGGTGCCGTCCGGGCCGACCCGGACGGCACCCGTGGCCGCGACATCGGCACCGGCACCGGCACCGGCTCCGGCTCGGGCGCCCGAGCCGGTGCCGGAGCTGCCGTGGTGCAGGGCGTCGACCAGGACCGCCAGATGGTCGGGCAGCCAGGTGTCGTCGTGGTCCAGGTAGGCGATGACGTCACCCCGGGCCTGCGTCAGCCCGATCTCCCGGACCGGTGCCGGGTGGCCCTGGCGGGACGTCCGCAGCAGGCGTACCCGGGGATCCACGGCTGCGTATCCGGTGACGATCTCGTCCGTGTCGTCGCTGGAACCGTCCGAGACGACCAGGAGCTCCCAGTCGGGGTAGGTCTGCGCCCGCACCGAGCGCAGCGTCGGCAGGATCCGGCTGGACCGGTTGTAGGTCGGGCAGATCACCGACACTGCGGGCCTGGGCATCGGGGCAGATCCCGGGTCAGCCGATGATCGATCGAACGGCGGGCGCGACGTAGGTGTCGATCAGCCAGCCACCGACGCTCACCCGGTCCAGATGGATGTCGGCCAGACCGGAGTCCTGGAGCCGGTCGGTGCCCTGCTCGAGGCGCACCCCGTCCAGCTGCTGGAAGGTCGCGCTGATGGTCTCGGGCCCGCCGCGAACCGGGATCGCGGTGCCCATGGGGGCGAACCGGGAGCCGGTGTCCACCGCCACGCCGCTGGTGGTGGCGCCCGCGATGACGCTGCCGGCCAGCAGGCCCGTCCGCAACAGGTCGACCCGGTGGCCGGCGTCGGTGGCGGCGGGGTCGGTTCCGTCCGGCAGCACCAGCAGCACCCGGCCGTCGGCGACGAGGTAGCCGGCGCGCACGGTGCGGGGCACCTCGACGAGCAGCGCGGCGGCCGCGCAGAGCGTGACGATCAGGACCGACACCACCGAGATCCGCGCGATCCCGGCCCCGTTCTCCCTGGCCTCGACGAGCAGCTTCCACCCGGCGCGAAGTCCCAGGACGATCACCGCGGTGATCAGGGCGAGACCGCCGGCCGCGCCGACGGGGCCCAGCGTCACCAGCGCGCCCAGCCACGACTGGGCCGCCAGCCCGACCAGGTAGACGGGGAAGAGGATGCAGCAGAAGCCGAACAGCGAGCTCCACCACAGCCGGGGCAGCTCCCGGCGGTACCGCCCGCCGAACAGGAACCGCGCGGCGGCCCGCCGGGCGTCGGCCATCGACTTCTTCCGCAGGTGCGGGATGTCGAGATGCGACATCAGCGCGATGTATCCGTCGAACTTGACGAACGGGGTGAGGTTGAAGACGCCGTAGACGTAGCAGGCCAGGGCCAGGCCCACGACCGCGTCGTGGATGTCGCCCGCGGGCAGTGCCAGGCTGACGAGCGCGGCCACGCCGGCGCACACCCACTGCACGGCGACACCTGCCAGCGCGGTGGCGACCCGGTAGCGGTTGTGGCGCAGCCGCCAGCCGTCGGAGATGTCGCAGAAGAACGCAGGCGTCAGATAGAACAACATCACCCCGAGCCGGCGCGGCCGTCCGCCGAGCGCCGTCAGGACGGCGGCGTGCCCCAGCTCGTGGATGCCCGTGACGACCAGCAGGCCACCGAGCACGATGCCGTACTCGCCCAGCCCGAGCGGGTGGCTGACCACCCGCGTCAGCGACCCGCCCTGCCAGGCCAGCGCTCCCAGCCCGGCGACCGTGATCGCGAGGTAGATCCCCCGGGCGACGGGTGACATCAGCCGGCGCAGCGCCGGGCGGAACCGCCCCAGCACCCGGCTCGGGTCGACGAGGGTGAGCTGGATCGACAGCGGCGGCTGGTAGCTCACCCGCCGCGGCAGCCGGGGCCGTCGGGGCAGCCATCGACGCCGGCGTCGCTCCCGCCCCGCGCCGTCCGTGCCGTCCGCACCGGCGGCCGCCGCCTCGGCCGCCGCCAGGTCGGCCGCGTCCACGACCAGGCCGGTCCGAACGAACGCCCGCAGGGTCCGCTCCACCAGCGCGGCGGTCCACGGCGCTCCGAGCACCACGACGAGACCGTCGACATCCCGCTCGCCGTCCAGGGCGGAGAGCAGGGCCGCCGCGTCGGCGCCGACCCGGATGTAGCGGTGCGGCCCGATCTGCGCCACCCAGACGTCCGTGACGTCGACCGGCGGATGCAGGCACGCCTCGGCGGCCAGCACCGGGAGCCGCGGCACCGGGTCGGCCACGGCGACCTGCGTGCTCTTCGGCGCCGGCACCGGTGCCGACGCCGGTGCCGGTGCCGGCGCCGCGGGTTCCTGGTCGGTGGTGGGGGGAGTGGGAGGCGTGGTGGTCGTAACGGACGTGGCGGTCGTAACGGACATGGTCGTTCGTCCCCTTGTCGGTCTTGCGGGGAGAGCCAGGAGGTCGTGCGGTCAGGTGACGTCGCGTCGATGCAGCAGGCGCTCGGCGGCGACACCGGCCACCGCGAGCCAGCCGCAGAACAGGGCGACACCCCACGGCATCGCGAGCACGTCGGTCGCGGTGTCCCGGTAGATGGAGGCCTGGGCGCCACCTGGCAGGAAGCGGGCGAAGTCCGGCACCCAGGCGCTCAGCGCGCTCTCCACGACCAGCGTCCAGACCAGCGTGATGATCACTGCGGGGACCTGCTGGCGGATGACCCAGCCCAGGAACGTCCCCCAGGGGGCGGACAGGGTCGAGACGAGCACCAGCCCGAGGCAGATGAGCCAGGTCTCGCGGTCGAGCACGAGGTCGTCCCCGCGCGCGCCCATCGCGATCCACCCGGTGAGCAGGCCGGTCGCGGCCCCGGCGAGGCCGAAGACGAGACCGCCGAGCAGGCTCACGGTCGCCTTGGCGGCGAGGACGTCCCGGCGCGTGCGGGTGAGCAGCAGCGACCTGCTGATGGTTCCCGTCCGGTACTCCCCGGTGACCATGAGCACGCCGAACAGGGCGGCGAACAGCAGGTTCGCGAAGCCGAGCCGGACGACGTCGTGCGAGCCGGCGGCGAGGGTCGTCCGGCCGGCGGCGATGTCGTCGTGGACGACGCTGGACGTCCCGAGCATGGACAGGGCGTCGAGCATGACCGCGGTGAGCAGGAGCGCGGGCAGCAGCCAGCCGCTGCGTGCCTTCAGCAGCTCACTGCGGATCTGTCTGCGCATTGCTTCCCTCCCCGGACGCGCCGACGCCGGCCAACGCGGGTTTCGTGAGCAGGTCGAAGAACCTTTCCTCCAGCCGGGTTCCGTCGCTCACGAGGCTGCTGAGCTCACCGACGAAGAGAACGCCACGATTGATGATCACAATGTCGTCGACGGTGTTCTCCAGCTCGGCGAGCATGTGGCTGGAGAGCAGGACGGTGCGCCCGGCCGCGGCCTGGTCACGCAGGAAGGTGCGCAGCCAGCGGACACCCTCGGGGTCGAGCCCGTTGGTCGGCTCGTCCAGGACGAGCAGGTCCGGGTCCCCGAGCAGGGCCGTGGCCAGGCCGAGGCGCTGGCGCATGCCGGTGGACCAGCCGCGCAGCCGGCGGTTCGCGGCGTCGGCCACGCCCGTCAGCTCCAGGACCTCGTCGACCCGGCTGTCGGGCAGCCCGATGGCCCGGGCGTAGACCGTCAGGTGCCGGCGCCCGGAATGCGCCGGGTTGATGCCGACGCCGTCCATGCTGACGCCGACGCGGCGAGCCGGGTCGGTGAGGGCGGAGTAGGGGCCGCCGAAGACGGTGGCGCTTCCCGAGGTGGGACGGACCAGGCCGAGCAGGCCGCGCAGCGAGGTGCTCTTGCCCGCGCCGTTCGGCCCGACGAGGCCCACGACGCGGCCGGCCGCAACCTCGAAGCTGAGGTCCTTGACGGCCACCGTCTCACCGAAGGCCTTGGTGAAGGCGTCGAAACGCACGACGGGTGTCACGACCCGCCACCGCTTCGATGGCTCACCGCCTGGCCGATGAGAACGCCCATGCCGGTGATCAGGGCGAGCATCGCCACGACGCTGACGATTCCCAGCGCGGAGGTCGCGGTGTTCGAGCCCTGCGGGGTGAGCATGGCGATGACGGCGACGAGGAGACCCATCCCGCTCACCAGCGCGGCCAGGGCCTGCGGCCGGCTGGCCGCGGAGAGGGCGAATATCCGACTCATCAGTGTTCTCCTCACCCGGGTGCAAAGGTGCGAAGGCGCACGGGTGCACGGGCAGAAGCCGGACCCGGCCTGATCGGGTCGGATCGAGCCAGACCAGAGCAGGCCGGGTTGGTCAGATCAGATTGCCGGTCGGCTCAGGTCAGCACGAGGGCGATCCCGCCGCCCACGACCGCCACCGTGATGGCGCCGGCCTCGGCACCAACCCAGAACGCGCGCCAGTCGAAGGGGGCGTCCAGAGCCTCGAGCTCGTCGACACCCAGCTCCAGCAGGTCACTGTCGAGAGTGTTCATGTTTCACCTCCAGACGGAATGGACAGGTCCTGATAACGGCGGTACCAAGGTGGTACGGAAGCGGGCGGCTACCATCCGCCCGCTTCCGTCCGCCTTTTCAGGTGGAGCCGAGGGTCCCGGTCGATCAGGTGATCGCGATGCCGATGCCGATACCGGCGCCGGCAGCGCCGGCCACCGCGACACCGACCCGGAATCCCTGCCAGAAGGCACCCCAGTCGAAGAGGGCCTCAAGGGACTCCAGCTCCTCGACGTCCAGCGACAGCGACGGGGTGTCGGTCCCGGGCCCGGTCAGAACGGACGCGAGCATCTCTCACCTCCTTTGCTGTTCACCGGTCGTATGAGGAAGGCCGACATCAGGTGATGGCGATGCCGATGCCGACACCGGCCGCACCGACGCCGACGACGGCGACACCGGCGCGGAAGCCCGACCAGAAGGCGTCCCAGTTGAACGGGGCCTCGAGCGACTCGAGCTCCTCGATGTCCAGCGAGAGCAGCTTCGTGTCGAACGGGCGCTCAGCGGTGAGAACAGACATGTTTGCACCTCCTTTCCGTTGTTGGGAGCGAACGGCCTGGTGCCGGACGCGGATCAGGTGATGGCGACGCCGATGGCGATGCCGCCGTAGAGGGCGGCGCCGCCGACAACCGCGCCGGCACCGAAGCCGACCACGTAGTGCCACCAGGCCGGAGCCTCGAGGTTCTCCAGCTCCTCAACAGCCAGGTCGAGGGAAGGAACGAACTCCATGAATTTCACCTCCGCGTAGATTGAGCCTCGTCGTCAGGCTCACTGTTTTTTACAGAGAGGTTTTCAGTTGCGCTGTGCGCTTCTGTTTCCCTGTGTCTCCAATAGTAGGAGGTCTGCTTTTCTCTGTCAGTGAACCGGCGGTGAACTCGCGCGTTCCGGTGCCGCCGTTATCTGCGGGTTATCGCCGGGCCGCGCTTTCCGCGGAAAACCGCACTTCGCCCCAGCCGGAACCGGTCGCGACGGGCGAGATGGCGACGGGCGAGATGGCGACGGGCGAGCCGGTGGCCGCGGCGGCCAGCATGGCGAGGGTCATGTGCCGGTACCACCCGGTCCAGCTTCGGACCCGGTAGCTGTCCAGCCCGACCGTCGCCCTGGCCCGCCGGACGCCGTCGCGCACCGCGCCGGTGCGGCGCGCGGCGTCGACCAGCTCGTTGAGGGACGTGCCCCGCGGCACGTGGCAGGCGTAGAAGAGCGGCTCCGACTGCGGCCGGCGCCGCAGCAACAGGCGATGATCCCAGCGGCCGCCGCGGGACGGGCGGACCCGTATCTGAGCCCACGCCTCGCCACCTCGCTGACTGTCGGCGGCGGCGAGCGCCGCCGCGGTGACGCGCCGGCCGATGGTCGTCCCGATGGTCGTGCCAGGACCGATCCGGGCCACGAACGCCACGTCGTTGCGGGCGAGCCAGGCCCGCAGCCGGTCGTCCGCGCCGAGCGCGGGCCCCAACAGGATCCAGCGCACCGGCAGCCGTCGGGTGGCCCGCGCCACCAGCTCCGCGGCCAGCTCCCGCGAGCCGCCCTGCTCCTGGTCGTCCGGGACTCCGGCGGAGCGGCGCAGCCTGCGGTCGGTGTCCCAGGGGCTTGGCAGGCACAGCTCCCGGTCCACCAGGATCGAGCGCTCGCCGGTGGCGTACGCGGCGAACACCGCGACCTGGCAGCTCTCGACCCGTCCGGACTCGGCGAGGTAGCGGGGGGCCGCGCCGGCGAAGCGCGGCCCCCGGCCGGGCAGCACCACCTCGTCGACGACCAGCGCGGCCGCGGCGTGGACGTGCCGCTGGCGCACGTAGCCGAGCAGGTCGTCGCGGACGAGGTCGGCATCCCAGCCGGCGGCTGTCAGCAGCCGCTGCATACCGTCGGGGCTGCTCTCCCCGGCCGCGGCGGCGAGGGCCTGGCCGTGTCTCGCGCCGTCGACTGAGACCAGCCCGCGCAGGTAGGCGAGGGCTCGCCGGCGCGGCTCCGGCCGGCCGAACCGATGCGCGACCCGGGCATGCAGAAGATCCAGCTCGTCCGCTGTCTCCTGCGGCTGCACCAGGTCGTCGACGCTCGACCAGGGATCAAGGATGGCTTCCGTGGTCAACCAGCACACCTCCAACAGGCTCAGGCCGTGGCGGTGGCCGGCCGGGCGGCAGGCCGCGGCCAGTCCGCCCGGCTTCGAGGGATGTCAGATCAGGGGATGCGGAAACGGGTGGATGGTGCGGTCGGGGACCCCGCCGGGGACAGCCAGGCGGTCCGGCGCGTCGTCGATCCGGGCGCGCAGCCAGGTGAACTCGTGCCGCTCATCCATGCGCAGGGCGTGCAGACCGACCGGTATGACCTTCACCGCGTTCCAGCCCATCGCACGGATCGGCGCCGGCAGCCGGTCGGTCAGGTCCACCACGGTCGGCCGTCCCCCGTCCTGGGCGAGATCGTCCACCAGGTCGGCGATGGACGCCGCCGCGGCGTCCGACGACTCCTGAGGCCTCCGCTCGCGCCGGCCATCGAGGAAGCTCGCCGTCCACTGCTCCACCGCGTCGACCGCCTCGGTAGTCGTCCACAGGCGGGCCCGGTCGAGATCGGAGCGGACCGGCGGGAGTGACGCGGCCAGGTCCTCGCGGTCCTCGCGGTACCAGCCGCAGACTCCGCGCAGCACCTCGCGGACCTGGAAGGTCTCCCGGAACGCACCCAGCGCCGCTTCGGCGCGGCAGGCCGAGGCCCGGGAACCGACGGCGGCCAGCGGCCGGTGGGAGCGGCGGTCGACGAGTACCGAGATGACGCACTCGACGCCGCGCAGCGCGGTCGGGACCGCGCCGAAGGACACCGAGAGGCCCAGTTCGTCGGCGACGTGCGCGAGCCGGCCGAGCTCCCGGACCGCCGCCGGCCGGGTCGTCGTCGCGTTCACCAGGTCGGCCAGCTCGACCCGCTCCAGCCGCAGCTGGGCCGCCCACGCGATCATGACGGCATCCCGCTCGACGATCTCGTGCAGGGCGTTGCGCAGGGCCATCTCGGCGCCCGCGCCGGAGGCGGCGCCCGACGGGGTGGGGTCGAACCAGCGCAGGGAGGCCGGGTCTGCGGCCGGGTAGTCCACCAGAGCCGTCGGGACGGCCACCGGTTCGCCACTGACCAGGTCCTGGCCGGTCATCCAGCGCAGGGCCGCGGGGTCCGCGTCCGGCGAGCCGAGGGCGACCCGCGGGTCGGCGAACGGCAGCGGCCGTCCCTCGGCCTGGCCTGTCTCGGTGGACTGGTCCGGCCCCGGTACCGGGCGCAGCGCGAACCGTTCCACGGCCTCGCCGGCACCGCGTAGCAGCGCGTCCCCGGGACCTGTCCCGGCCGCGCCGACCAGGTGCAGGGGGTAGTCCCCGGATTCGAGGCCACGGTGCCCGGCCCCGTCCAGACCGCCGATGTCGACGGCCACGGTCCACAGCGGCTGGCCCGTCGCCGGGGGAATCATCGTGGTGCTGCGGGCGATGCCCGCGGCGCGTTCGAGGGTCGCCCGTGCGTCGATCACGCCATCGCTCCTTGCTGACTCCGGTCCGGGTGGTGCCGTAGCGACTGCCGCAGTAGTTCACGGATCTCGGCGCCGCTGATGCCGGCGAGCGGCGGGAGCCCACCCCCGAAGGCGTTCGTCACCTGGCGGGCGATCACCTCCACGACCGGGTCGCCGGGGGTCGGGCACGGTGGAACGCCCCAGCCGGCGGCCAGCCGCCGCAGGCCGTCCCCGGCGTCGTCGCCGAGCGGGGCCGAGCTCGCGGCGCGCACGGCGCCCCACACCACGGCCAGGCGGTCGGGGTGGCCGAATCGGCGGTCGCCCTCGGCGACGCGCGCCCACACCCCGGCGGCGGCCGGCACCGTCGCCACCATCTTGCTGACCCCGAGCACGCTCGAGACCTCGTTGGCGAGGTACCAGGCGCGCCCGCCGAACGGGTCACGCCCGGACAGCGCCCAGCTGGCGTGGGTGTAGGCCGAGAGCTCGGCGGCCAGCAGCCGCTGCGCCGCCGTGGGCTCGACGGTCACGGCGAGCTGATCGCCGAGACGGACCAGCTCGGCGATGAGGGCCAGCCCGGCGGCGTCACCGACCGCACGCGGCAGCTGGCTGCCCACCAGCGGGCCCGTCAGGCGCATCAGCGCCTCCAGGACCCCTTCGATGAGCATGAGGCGGGGCAGGCCGCCGGTCGCCTCGGGATCGAGGACCGCGATCTCGGCCCGCAGGCCCGTGCAGACGGCCAGCCGATGCCGGCCCTGGACGTCCACACAAGCCACCGCACTGATCTCGGAGCCGGTGCCGACAGTGGTCGGCACCAGGACACGCAGCGGGAGCGAAGCCGAAGGCGCGGACGAAGCGGGCGGCATGGACGAAGCGGGCGGCGGGGACGAAGCGGGCGGCGGGGACGAAGCGGGCGGCGGGGACGAAGCGGGTGGCGGGGACGGAGATCGAGGCGAAGGCGGGGCCGGGGGCCGGGGCGGGAACGGGAGGGCGACGGCGCCGGCGCGGCCGGTGCGCAGCCGGGTGAGGGCGGTACCGTCGGCCAGCGCGAGCCAGCCGAGCTTGACCAGGTCGAGCAGGCTGCCGCCACCGACGGCCACGACCGTGTCGAGCCGTCCGGCCGCTGCCTCGTCGCGCAGCCAGGCGGCCATGGCCGCCACCTCGGCCAGGCCGGAGCGGCGCGGCTCGACCGCGATCATGCTGATGCCGGGATGCTCCCGGAGCAGCCCGGTCACGGCCGGGCACGCGGCGACACCGACGTCGACCACGAGCCCGACGGCCCGTCCGGCCTGGCGCTGCTCGTCGACGACCCGCATCAGCGCGCCCGGCCCGGCCACCACCCGGGTCGGGCAGCTCCACTGCCACCCCGGGGCGGCCGGCGCGGCGTCGCCCGGTGCCACAGTGATCATCTCGCCACCATGACGCCCGGTGTGGCGTGCCCGGAGCGACGGGCCGCGCGGAGCTGGTCGACCCGGCCGGTCCAGACGGCGGTCAGTCCCCGCTCCACGCAGTCCAGCAGCTCGGCGAGATCGTCGTCCGTGTAGATCAGCGGCGGCACGAGCTGGATGCCGGCCGGCCCCGGGTGGACGGCCGCACCCGCCAGCCGGATCGCCTCCAGCGCGGCGACGACGTCGTCCGGCGTGTAGGGCTCGCCGTCCGGGCGGACCAGGCTGAGATGACGGAAACAGCCCCGGCCGCGGTGCGCGACGGCGGCCGGGTGCCGGTCCACCAGCTCGGCCAGCCCGGCACCGAGCCGCTCGCCGAGGGCCGCGCCGCGGGCGACCACGTCGTGCTGGCGCATCTGAGCGACGGTCGCGGTGATCGCTGCGCAGGTCGGCGGGGTGCCGGCGTTCGTCTCGCCGTGCGCCAGCACCGCGTCCGCCTCGTCGAAGGCCGCCCGGATCTCGTGCGACACCACGACCGCCGAGCCCGCGCAGGTCCCGTTGGTCAGTCCCTTGGACAGGACCATCACATCGGGGGTCGCCGGCCAGGCCTGCGAGGCGAACCACCTGCCGGTGCGGCCGAACCCGGTCGCCACCTCGTCCGCGACCAGCAGGAAACCGTACTGTTCCCGCAGCGCGATCAGCTCGGCGAGGAAGTCGTCCGGGAGCTCGTGGGCTCCGGTGCCCAGCACCGGCTCGACGACGACCGCGCCGATCTGCGCGCCCGCGCCGGTCACCAGCCGGCGCAGCGCGGCGGGGTCGGTATGCCCGACATGCCGGACGAACCTGCGGTCGACCAGGTAGAGGTCCTGAGCGAGATCCTCACCGGTCAGCGCGGAGCTTCCGTAGGTCAGCCCGTGGTAGCTGTCACGCAGCCCGACGACCAGGCGGCGGCCCGGCTGGCCCCGCAACGCCCAGTAATGCCGGACGATCTTCATCATCGCGTCGTTGGCAGCGCTGCCGGACGTCGAGAACAGCACCCGGCCGAAGGTGTCCGCCCCGCAGAGCTCCACCAGCGTCCGCGCCGCCTCCAGTGCCCACGGGTGGGTGCGGCGGAACAGCGTCAGGTAGGACGCGTCGAGCATCGCGCGGTGCACGGCGTCGGCCACGGCCTGGTTCCCGTAGCCGATGTTGACGTTCCACAGCCCACTGCTGGCGCACAGGGCGTCCACCCCGTCCGCGAAGCGCAGCCGCACCCCGCTGGCGCCCAGCACCCGGGCGCTGGACGAATCGAACCGGCTGGGTGGGGACAGCAGCTGCCACAGTGGTTCGACGTCGCCGTCGACGGGCTGGTCGACGACCGGGCCGAGGTCGAGTGTTCCCGAGGTCATGACCGTGCTCCGTCCTGGTCCTGGTCCGGGTCCGGGGAGGGGACGCACCGCAGCAGAAGGGTCGAGCGGTCAGGCTCGCGACCGCCGGCGATCTGCTCACGGCCGGCGACGGTCAGGCCGGCGGCGGCGAGCTCGCGTTCGAGATCGGCGACGTCCAGGAGGCGTACCTCGCTGGTGAACAGGCGATGGTCGACGGTGCCGGCCGGATCGACCTCGGAACGGAACGCGCTGATCAGGCGCTGTTGCCCCGGGCCGTCGATCCACTCGACGAGGACCACCATCGACCCGCCGGGCCCGTCGCCCGCGGGCACGGTCAGCACATGGGTGTTCTCGCGGACCGGCTGGGCCAGCATCTGGCCGCGGCGCATCTGGAGGGTGCTGAACAGGAACATTCCGGTCGGCGTGAGGTGCCGCCGGACCGCGCCGAACATGGCGGCCCGCCCGGCCGCGTCCAGCAGCGACACCGAGGTGGCGCCGAGCACGACGGCGTCGAAGCGACGTCCCAGGTCGAACCGGCTCATGTCGCCCTCGACCAGGGTGAGCGGACCGGCACCCTGCCCCGCCGCCGCGGCCTTCGCGCCGAGCAGGCGCAGCATCATCGGGGACTTCTCCAGCGCGACCACCTCGTGGCCGTGGCGCAGCAGCGGCAGGGTCAGCCGGCCGGAACCGGCGGCCAGCTCGAGCACCGAGCGCCGGGTGCCGCCCAGCGCCGACAGCAGTTCGGTGATCTCCTGCTGGTCCTCGCCCCCGAGGAGGTCGTAGAGGACCGAACCCCGCTCCGAGTAGATGTCCTCGACCGCGAGCGCGTCGCCGAACATCCGGATGAGGGCGCCGGCGGTACCAGGCCGGTCGGATCCCGCTCGGTCGGATCCCGCTCGGTCGGGCCCCGGTCCGGTGGCCTGGGTGGCGAGTTCGGTGGCCGTCACCGCGGTTGCCTCGACGGCGGCTTCGGCGCTCACCGGGATGCGCCAGGCGCGGCGGTGGCGACGACGGCGACGGCGTCCCTGGCCGCGGACCGTGCGGCGATGCCGGCGAGGTCGACGCCCGAGCGCGCGAACGTGGCGATGAGTGTGGCGAAACCACTGCGTACCGTGTCGGCGGACGCCCTGGTGTGGCCGCATGCCAGCTCGACCGCACGCTCGCCGGAGCCGACGACCAGCAGGATCTCGACCATCGCGGCCGCGGCCGGGCTGATCCGGAAGACCCGCAGGTCGCCCGCCGTCACGAGCAGCGCCGCGGAGCGGTCGCCCACGATCAGCGGCGCGTTCGGCGCGTCGACGTCCGCCAGCTCGCCGGCGAGCGCCTCGACCAGCCGGCCACCGAAACCGGAGACGGTCGGCCTTTTGATCCCTTCGCGCTGGGCCCGCCGCAGCGCGTCGATGCTCCACAGGAACCGTGACAGCCAGGGCCGAACCTGGCGGGCCTGGCTCGACACCTCGGCCGGGACGACCTCGGCCAGACACGGATCGTCCGCGGGGACCCCGTCGAGGATCTCAGCGTGGCCGGAGAAGGCGTGCTCCAGCGCCTGGAAGCCCGCGGTGGTCAGGTGACCGAAGATCGCGCCGCCGGGAGCCGGGCGAACCGTCCCGTCGGCGGCGACGAACAGACGGCGGCCCAGTCGGCCCGCGCACGGGTGCAGCGTTCCGAGCGCGCAGCTGTCCGCGAGCTGGACCAGCGGGTGCAGCAGGTGTTCCGGGAAGTCGCCGCGGCTGCGGGCCGCGTCCGCGTCCTCGAGGAACACCGAGTAGTCGATCTCGGAGGTGATGCGCAGCAGGGTGGGCCCGACGAGCGACAGGTAGGCGCCGGACGCGTAGTCGAAGGTCTGCAGGAAGAAGTCGTCGCCGATGAGGAGGTCGTCACCGGGTTCGGTGGCGGAGCCGGCGTAGCGGACGAGCGAGCCCACGACCGCGGCCGGTACCGGCGTGCCCGGATCGGCCGGAGTGAACACCAGGGTCTGGAAGTCGGCCAGGCCGGTGTCGGGATCGGTGACGGCGGTGAGATGCTCGGCTGAGGCGAGCACGATCTCCTCCGGCCCGCTGCCCGGCCCGGTGCCCGCCCCGGCCGCCGGGTCGGCCGTAGGGGCGGCCGCCGGGGCGGGACGCTCGTCACCGTCGACCGGTGCCCGGCCGCCGGTGGCCCACCGCCCGAGCCGGCCGCTGATCGCCTGGATGTGCTCGGCGCTGCCGGGCTCGTCCAGCAGCAGGCCCGGCGCCAGGGTCAGGAGCTCGCCTGACATCAGGCCGTCCTCGGTCGTCCCCGCGCGCAGCGTGACCCGCTGGCCGCCCGCCTTCGCGGCGACACGCTGGACGTCTCCCGGGCCGAGCGCACGCAGATCCAGCTCCAGAGCGATGTGGCGGCCGAGGGCCAGCAGCCCGATCGCCTGAGCCGCCCCGCTGATTCCGGTGACCCGGATCTGGACGATGCCGGCGGCCTCGGTGAGCTCGGCGACGGCGCGGACGCCGGCCTCGTCGATCAGTGTGGCCGCCAGCGTCGCCGACCAGCAGGGTGTCGCCGTTCCGTCGGCGATGGCGGCGAGGCCGGCCAGCGAGGCGAAGGAGACCAGCCGGCGCCGGACGTCCTCGACCGATCCGGACAGGCCGTGCAGGGGAACCGGCGAGGACGGCATCTCCTCCTGCGACCGCAGCCACGACAGCTCGGCCGCCAGCAGAGTGGCCGGTCGGTCCGCGAACGTGCCGTCCGCGTTCTCGGCCACCAGCGAGATGCCGACCTGGGTGACCTCGTGCGCCGGTGAGACGCCGTCGAGGTACGGACTGCGGTCGAGGTCATCGGCCTGCCACGGCACCGAGAGCCGCGCCAGCAGGCCGGCCAGCGCCCCCGGACCAGCATCGTCCGGCTCATCCGCTGGTCGGCCGCCGTCGGCCACGCCCGCGGCCACCCCGTCAGCGGCCGTCGCCACCGTGGCTCGCCACCCTCGACCGCAGTAGGCGTCGTCGCATCCGCAACGGTCGATCCAAATGATCTCGCCATTTGTCGGTCGGGCCGGAACCGTGGATTCCGTCGGTGTTTCCGTGCCGACCGACGGTGGGTTGTCCAGGCCGTCGGAGTCCTGCGCGACCAACGCACGCAGGTGCGGCAGTGAACAGGCCGACTCAGCTGTGTCGACCACATAGCCACGGCTCGCCAGAGCGGCGTGCACGAGACGAAGCGGCCAGCTGGGCCGGGTTCCGAGGATCTCGGTCACCTGGCCACTGCTGTGTTTCCGCAAGTCGAGGAGGGTGAAGCGGCGCAACTGAACACCTCCGGTGTGTGGCTGTCGTCGCGGCAGGGAACGCACGCGAGCGTAACTATGGCCATCTATTACCGTCGGTGTCTGTCCTCCCCGGTGTCCCCAAAAAAGGCGACACGGGGCGGGCTGGGTGTTCATCGTCCGTTTACGGTCTGTAGCTCGTCAGTAAATATCGTCTCGTTACTCTCGGCAGCCGGCCTACCGAAAAGGAGATATCGTGGTAGATCATGTCTGCCCGTCATCCCTGAGGATCGGAGTCGTTGGTGACCGCCCACTCTTCGGGTGGGCGGTCCAGCAACTTCTGATTCGTGAGCCGGACATGACCGAAGCTCTTCTTGCCAAAAGCGGCGATGATCTACAAAAAATGTTACGGGCCGCGGGCGACGTCGACCTCGACATCGTCATCCTCGACTTCGGCGCCGGTTCGGCCTCGCCGGTCGAGGCGGTTCGCGATGTCAGGTCAATCGGCCGCGTACTCGCCGTTTCGGAGTCGCTGGACGGCGAAAAGGCGTTTTCTCTGCTGAAAGCCGGTGCCTGCGGCTATATATCGAGCAGTGCGCCCTGCTCGACCTTTGCGGTCGCGGTGCGGGCGGTCGCGATGGATGGATTCTATCTGCCGTCCCCGCTTGCGGAGGCGTTTTTCGCGGATCGGGCGCTCGATGCGCCGGCTGCGGACACTGTCCGTCCACGGCTGTCCGAGCGGGAGGAGCAGGTGCTTGGATTGATTGCGGAAGGGCTGACGCATGGCCAGATCGCCACGAGACTGGGTGTTGCGGTAACCACGGTCAACACCTATGTGCGGCGTACCCGGGCCAAACTGGCGCTGGGGAACAAGGCGGAACTGGTCCGGGTCGCCCTGGAGCGGCAGCTGAGCCCGGTGGCGATGCAGGGCCCGGTCGCGGTCAGTCCGCTGGCCAGGCCGGACGCCACTGAGCTGGCGAGATCATGGTCTGGTGCCGCCTGGTAGGGCCCATGTAGGGTCGACGGAGGTGCGCCGGGAAGTCTGGTCGGCAGTTCAGTGCGTTGTGCCCGAAGTCGTGCGGGCCCGGGGTCGTCTCCGCGGCCGCGCGGGGCCGTTGGCGATCGGAGTTTCCTGATCGTTCTCTGCGGTCCGGGCATGAGTGCGCTCCGTACCGACCGAGAAGAGCTGCCGATGCCCGATCCGTCCCGCCGTGAGTCGCGTGGAAGTGCCGGATCCCAGCCGTCCGAGCCTCAGCCGTCCGACTCTCAGCCGTCCCGGTCACGGTTGCTGGGCCTGCCGAGCTGGCCGCAGGCTCAGCACGTCGCGGGCATCCTGCGCGACGAGACGGTCGGCGGCATCCTGCTGCTGGCCGGTGCCCTGATCGCGCTGACCTGGGCGAACTCGCCCTGGCGGGAGTCGTACCACTCGCTGGTCGAGACCAGCGTCGGGCCCGGTTCGCTGCACCTGCATCTGAGCCTCGAGCAGTGGGCGGCGGACGGACTGCTGGCGATCTTCTTCTTCGTGGTGGGGCTGGAGCTCAAGCGGGAGTTCCTGCTGGGGGACCTGAGGTCGGTGAGCCGGGCGGTGCTGCCCGTCGTCGCCGCGGTCGGTGGGATGGTGACCCCCGTCCTGATCTACCTGCTGGTCAACACGGTGAGCGCGGACGGATCATCCACCGGCTGGGCGGTGCCCACCGCGACGGACATCGCGTTTGCCGTGGCCGTGCTGGCGATCATCGGCGCGCACCTGCCGGCGGCGCTGCGGTCCTTCCTGCTCACGCTGGCGGTGGTCGACGACCTGCTGGCGATCGCGATCATCGCGCTGTTCTTCACCGATCATCTGAGCCCCGGCCCGGCGCTGGCCTCACTGGCTCTCATCGTCGTGTTCGGGCTGCTGGTGAACCGTTCGGTCCCGCGGTGGTGGCTGCTGGTGCCGCTCGCGGTCGCCGCGTGGGCCTTCATGCACGCCTCGGGGATCCACGCGACCATCGCCGGAGTGCTCCTGGGCTTCACCGTCCCGGCTCGCCCCGGCCCCGGGGAGCAGGTGGGGAGGTCGGAGCGCTTCGAACACTTCTGGCGCCCCGTCTCGGCGGGCGTGGCCGTGCCGCTCTTCGCGCTGATGGCTGCCGGTGTCTCCCTGCTCCAAGGCGGCATCGGCGGGGCGTTCACCGATCCGATCGCCATCGGGGTGGCGCTTGGCCTGCTGCTGGGAAAGCCGATCGGGGTGCTGGGGTCGACCTGGCTGCTGGCCCGGTTCACCCGGGCTGAGCTGGATTCGGAGCTTTCCTGGTGGGACGTGTTCGGCGTCGCGCTGCTCGCAGGAGTCGGCTTCACCGTCTGCCTGCTGCTCGGTGAGCTCGCGTTCGACGACGACGCGGGGCAGGCGAATCACGTCAAGATTGCGATCTTCGTCGGCTCGGTGGCCGCGGCGATGTTCGCCACGATCGTGCTGCGCGCACGCAACCGGGTCTACCGCCGGCTGGCCGCCGAGGAGACGGTCGACCTCGACGCCGACGGCATTCCCGACATCTACCAGACCTCCGAGGCTGACCAGCGGGGCCGGTGACCGGCCTGTCTGCGGCCGTCGCCGCTTCGGGCCGCCGCCTGTCTGCGGCCGTCGCCGCTTCGGGCCGCCGCCTGTCTGCGGCCGTCGCCGCTTCGGGCCGCCGCCTGTCTGCGGCCGCCGCCTGTTTCGGGCCGGCGCCTGTTTCGGGCCGCCTGCCCGGGCACCTGCTCCGCCGCCTGCTCCGATGTTTGTCGCTAAGACAGGTGCCTGCCAGGGGTGAGGTAGGCGAGACTCGCATGGTGACCGAAAACAAGATGAGTGGACCTAGTCAGATGTTAGATCTTTCCGGTCGGGTGGCTGTCGTCACCGGTGGCAGCAGGGGAATCGGCCGGGCGGTCGCCGAGGGCTTCGCCGCGGCCGGCGCGGACGTCGTCGTCGCGAGCCGAAAGCTCGACGCCTGCAAGGCCGCGGCGGCCGAGATCGAGGCGGCAACCGGGCGACGTGCCCTCCCCGTCGCCTGCCACGTCGGCCGGTGGGAAGACTGCGACAGCCTCGTCGACACGGTCTACGCCGAGTTCGGTCGCTGCGACGTGCTCGTCAACAACGCCGGAATGTCGCCCGTGTACGACGACCTGGCCTCGGTCAGCCAGGCGCTGTACGACAAGGTGCACGCCGTCAACGCGGGTGGGCCGTTCCGGCTGAGCGCCCTGATCGGCACCCGCATGGCGGCCGGCGACGGCGGCTCGATCATCAACGTGACGACGGCCGGCTCGCTACGGCCGAACCCGAGCGACCTGCCTTACGCGATGGCGAAGGCAGCCCTCAACGCGCTGACCCTCGGCCTGGCCGGGGCCTGGGCGCCCAAGGTGCGGGCGAATCTGGTCCTGCCCGGGGCGTTCGACACCGACATCACCAACGCCTGGGGCCCGGACGCCAAGCGCCTCGCCGCCGAGATGAATCCGATGAAGCGGATCGGTGTGCCCGGCGACATGGTCGGGGTCTGCCTCTTCCTCGCGAGCGACGCCGCCGGCTACGTCAACGGGGCTCAGATCCTCGTCGACGGCGGCCTGTTCCGGACGCTCTGAACCAGCCGGCGGAACGCGGACGCGCCGTCAGGTGAAAAGGTCCGGGGCTCCGGCTGTGTCTGTCGCCCCGGCCGGATCTCCGGCCGGGGCGCTCCAGGGCTGCCGTGACAGTGCCACCTGGGACACCTTGGCGGCTCCCGCGTTCCGCAGCGCTCGAGCGACCTCGTTGAGCGTGTTGCCGCTGGTGAAGACGTCGTCGTAGACAAGGATGCGCCGACCCGCGACCAGAGCCGGGTCGGGTACCCGCAGCGCCGCGCGCAGCGCCGCGGCAGCCACCTGCCGGCCCGCCGCGTTGCGCTGCCGGCGCATCTTCGGGGTGGCGTACATCCGGATCACCAGGGGTGGGTCGAGGTGAAAGGGCAGTTTCCCCGAATGATCATGGCCGATGGCCTGTTGGATCACAAAGCGAGTCATGTCCTGCTGCGGTGCGGCGCCCGGCTCCGCGAAGGTCGGGCTGGGGATGATGCAGTCGTGCGGGTCCGCAGCGAAGTTCTCGAGCAGGTAACCCACAAGTACACGCGCGAAGATAATCCCCCAGGCCCACCTGTCGTGGTCCTTCCAGCGGAGTATCGCCTCCTCCAGTGCCCCTGTCTTCATGGCGATCGCGTGGGAGCGGTCGAACATCCGGTCTGTCGAGTTGCACAGGGTGTTGAGGCAGCGCTGCCCGACCAGCCGTTGAGAACAGATCACGCAGCAACTCGTGCCCGGTACGACGAAGCTCTGAGCTGCGCATTCATAGCAGAACTGCACGGTCCCGGTCTCACGTAGCGGACAGTGCCCGCACTTTCCGAATCCCGGAGGAGTCGGCAGCCCGATACCGCTGGGCGTCGCCATCGCAGGCGGTGACGGTCAGGAGGAGAACTCTATGGCCAACTGCTCACGCCGCTCGTCCGCGGCCTGTATGCGGTCGATCGGCAGGAGCCCCTCAAGCACGTCATCCACAGTGTCCACGACCCGTGCGCCTCGATTCTCCACGTAGCCACGTGCCCACTCGTGGGAATCTACCAGACTACGCAACAGGAACACACGCTTTCCATGCTCCAGAGCAAAGCGCGCCTGCATCTTTGCTCCGGAGGTACTCGACGCCTCGATCACAACAGTGCCCTGCGTGATGCCTGACATCGTGACGTTCCGACGCGGGAATCCGAACTTTGTCGGTGGGGAGTCCGGCCAGAACTGCGAGACGACCGCCCCGTGCTCGGCGATCGTCTCGCAAAGCTGGGAGTTCTGTCTGGGGTAGGATCGAAGAATCCCGGTCCCGACGACGGCAATAGTTCGTCCGCTGGCTTCCAGGGTTGCAGTATGTGCGGCGGTATCAATGCCGAGTGCCATCCCGGAAACCACGGTGACATCGTTCTCGACCAGCAGTCGGGCCATTCTTGAGGCCCGGAACATTCCATCGCGTGACGCTTCTCTCGTCCCGACGACCGCAACGCTTCGGATGTCCTCGGCGAGCAGTGAGCCGCGGACGAACAGAAAAGGCGGCAGATTGAAGACGAGACGGAGGTTCATCGGGTACGAGTCATCGACGACTGTGTGGAGTGTCGCGCCGACCGCGGCCGCCTGGTCCGCGGCCTCGCGGGTCTGAGCCATGAGCGAGTCGACCTTGTCCAGGCCAGCGCGGAGGTTCGGCAGCGATCTGGCCGCGTCGCGGGTGGCCTCGGTGAACTCGCCTGCGTACAGGCGGTCCAGGCCGCCGGGGCGTTGCGCCTCGCGGGCGATCAGGTGCCAACCGACGCCGTCAATGCGGCACAGCGTGAGCAGACGTATCTGCTCATCGCTGATCATGGCGATCGTCCCCAGTTTGTGGTCCGTGTCGAAGCTTCTCAAGCAAGCTAGCGCACCGTATCGAAGTACGCATGGCCTATCAGGGCCAACGTGAGGCGAGTTGCGCCTCGGTGGTGAGCTGCTGGCTTGCGGATTCACCGAGGTTGCTGTGGTGTGGATGCCTTACCGCCACCTGGTTGTCCCCCGGTGGGGCGTGTCGTTATCCGCATGCCGTTACTAGTACAAAAGTACTAGTAACCCTCCCTGAATTCTCCCTGGTCATGATTCCGTCACGGGTGGCCGGCTGCTGGCGGCTCCGGCGTCGACCTGGCCGGGGCCGCCAGCGCCCCGGTCAGCCCTTGGCGGCGTTCTTGGCGGAGAGCCTCGCGACGATGGCGGCGAAGTCGTCGGTCTGGAAGGACTGCTCCTCGGCGGTGTTCGCGTAGTCGAGGCTGGCGAGCACGGCACGTTCCTGGTGGATGTTGAGCAGACGCTTGGTGGCCTCCACCGCCTGCCGCGGCAGCTCGGCGATGCGCTTCGCGCAGGCCAGCGCCTCGGCCAGCGGGTCGGCGGCGATGTGGTTGGCCAGCCCCATCTGGATGGCACGCTCGGCCGAGATGCGCGCGCCGGTGAAGGCGTACTCCTTGGCCAGGTGCAGGCTGGTGTTCAGCGGCCAGGTGAGCGGGCCGCCGTCGGCGGCCACCAGCCCGACCTGGATGTGCGGGTCGGCGAGGAAGGCCTTCTCGCCGATGTAGACGATGTCGCTGAGGGCGACCAGGCTGCATCCGAGGCCGACCGCGGGGCCGTTCACCGCGGCGACGACGGGGACCCGGCACCGCACCATGTTGAGGACGATGTCACGGCCGTGCGCGATCGACTTGGCGCGCAGCTCCCGGTCCTGGAACAGCTCGTTGAGGTAGGTGAAGTCGCCGCCCGCGGAGAAGGCCCGGCCGCTGCCGGTGAGCACGGCGGCCCGGACCTCGCGGTCCTCGTTCAGCTGTGGCCAGAGCTTCGCGAGCCCGGTGTGCAGGGCGTCGTTGACGGCGTTGAGCTCGTCGGGTCGGTTCAGAGTGATGATCCGCAGCGACCCGTCGGCGCGGACTTCGATCTCCTCCGGCATGTCGTACACGTCATACGTCCAATCCGCTGGTCCGGGTTGCGATGGTGTCGGTGGCCGGCCCCGGTGCGTGGCCCCCGACGATGCCCACCGGACGTCGCGGCGTCACCGTGACGATCCGGAACCGTATCTTCTCGTCCCCAACGCTTGCAAACTACATTCTCATTGACTGCGAATCAACTTCTGCTCTCCGAGAATGATGTTGGTTGCTCTCGGTGTCGCCCGGCTGCGGCCGGGGTGCCCCGTTGTGACGGTCGAATGCCGGCTGACCTGGACGGATACGAATTTCTCGCCAGGTGGCCCGGATAGCCTCGACTGTGTTGTCCAGGCATCGGCTCCCGTGTCCTGGACGACTGTTAAGATCCCGTTCGACCTGCATATTGTATTTTCCTCGGTATCGGGACGCATGCACTACGGGGAGACGATGATCAATACGCCATCGGGTGCGCCCATGGGTGAGCCAGGCAGGCCGGAGTCCGCGCCAGGCACCGTTTTCTCGCCGCTGGCCCCACAGGATCCCCGGGTGGTCGGCGGATACCTGATCCGGGCACGGATCGGCGAGGGTGGGATGGGGGCGGTATTTCTTTCCTACACCCCTGGCGGGCGGCCGGTGGCGCTCAAGGTGGCCCGGCCGGAGTTCGCTGCCGATCCGGAGTTCCGGCGCCGATTCAGGACAGAAGTCGCTATTGCGCAGCGGGTGCAGGGCCTCTACACCGCCCCCGTCATCGACGCGGACCCTGAAGCCCCACAGCCCTGGCTGGCCACGGCCTACGTTGCGGCGCCTTCGCTGGCTGTGACGGTCGGGCGCCAGGGCGCGTTGCCGGTGGAGACCGTCCTTGTTCTGATCGCCGGTGTGGCCGAGGCATTGCAATCGATTCATGCGGCCGAAATCATTCACCGTGACCTCAAGCCGGGGAATGTCATCCTGGCCGCGGACGGCCCCCGCGTCATCGACTTCGGCATTTCCCGGGCGACCGAGTCCTCCTCGGGTGCGATCACACAGACCGGGGTACGGGTCGGTACACCTGCCTTCATGTCTCCGGAACAGGTCCAGGGAGCAGCCCTCGGCCCGGCCGTGGACATTTTCGCCCTGGGTTCCACCGCCTACTACGCGGTCACCGGCGAGCTGCCGTTCGGGGCCGATGCCGCGGTCTTCAACCGCATCGAGAAACACCCGCCGGCCTGGGATCGCTGCCCGGACCAGATCCGCGGGCTCCTGGAAGCCTGTGTGGACAAGGATCCGGCGCGCCGGCCCACCCCGGCAGTGCTGATCGACCTGTGTCGGGAGGCCTCCACCGACGAGCGGCTGCGTATCGGTGAGGGCTGGCTACCGGCCACCGTGGTCGCGGATCTCACCCAGTACAGCCTCACCCCACCGCCTCCACCACCGCTGCCATCGGGCGGCACCGTCGGCCACGTTCCAACCGGCCCCATTCCGCCGGCTTCGTCGCCGTGGGGCCCGCCGTCGGCGCCCCCAACTGCTGGATCTCCATCCGCCGGGTCTCCGCGTGGGAAACAGCTGGCCTGGGCGGTCGGTGGTCTGTGCGCGGCAGCGCTCCTCCTGGCAGTCGTGTTCACGGCGCTGAACAACGACTCGCCAGACAAGGGGGCCACCGGTGACGGCCTGACGCCCCAGACCGTGAGCGCCAACGAGTCCACGTTCTCCAGCGAACCCACGTCTTCCAGCGAGCCCACGGCGACTCGTGGCAGCAGCCCGTCGCCGGAGAAGAGTGCAGATCCCGCTTCCCAGGGCGTCGATCGTTACCTTTCCGAGTTCACGGCGCTGGAGAGCGCCGGAGCGGTGGAGACCGGCGCCGTGGCGGTGAACGGCCAGCAGCGGACGCGTAGCATTCTCATCCGGGCCGTGGGTGACAAGTATGCCGCAAACTACCGCGTCGGGAAGGTCGACTACGATCTCGGGCGTCATTTCCAGAAATTCCAGGCGGTCGTCGGGCTTGCGGATGACGCTCGTAGCACCGCGGTGTACCAGGTCAGTATCTACGGAGACAACCAACGGCTGGCCGATCATACGATCCGGCTCGGTGAATCCATCCCGATCGACATCGATGTAAGGGGAATCCTGCGACTCCGTCTCGAGATCACTCATACCGACGGAGACTCCGGTGAGGGGTACTCCAGGTATGACTCGCGGGTGGTTTTTGGGGAGGCGAAGGTGGTCGGCTCCGCGGACGAGGTTCCCAGCTGAACCGTCACGTCACCTGAACCGTCACGTCACCTGAACCGTCAGGTCATCGGAGCCGGGAGTCATGGGCCGTTGGCTGCGGACGGGGGCTCGGCTTGGCACGCGGCACGCGCGGGACCGAGCTTCCGGGTGGCGGTGCGCCTCCGCCTCGCTCGACCGAGGCGAGAGGGCAGGAGGTCCGGCGGGCATCGGGTCTGCACTTCGTCGTGCCCGTGCTGCGGTGCCCGTGCCGCCGGGGCGCGGCGCGGTGCCGACCGCTGGCGCGTGGCGGCCTCGCCGTGTAGTCAGGATATGGGTGTTTATCGCGAACGGTCGGCCTGCGCCGACCGTCTTCGGCCTGCCCCGGCCAATCTCCGCGACCGACTACCCACGTCTACGGACCGACTACCCATGGGAGGGCGCCGCGTGGCCCGCTCAGATATTCCGGTGTTCGACGCCGATAATCACCTCTACGAGACGCGTGAGGCGTTGACGAAATTCCTGCCCGACCGGTACAAGGGTGCGGTCGACTATGTCGAGGTCCGTGGCCGCACGAAGATCATGGTTCGTGGCCAGGTCAGTGAGTACATCCCGAACCCGACCTTCGACGTCGTGGCCCGGCCCGGTGCGCAGGAGGACTACTACCGGAAGGGAAACCCCGGCGGGCTGTCCCGGCGGGAGATTTTCGGCAAGCCGGTCAAGTGCATCGACGCCTGGCGAGAGCCGGCCTCTCGGCTCCAGCTGCTCGACGAGCAGGGGATCGAGCGCACCCTGATGTTCCCGACGCTGGCGAGCCTCATCGAGGAGCGCATGCGCGACGACCCGGATCTGGTGCACGCCGTCATCCACTCCCTGAACGAGTGGCTGTACGAGACCTGGCAGTTCAACTACGAGGGCCTGGACCGCATCTTCACCACTCCGGTGATCACCCTGCCGATCGTGGACAGGGCGATCGAGGAGCTGGAGTGGGTGCTGGAGCGCGGCGCGCGCGCCGTTCTCATCCGGCCGGCGCCGGTCCCCGGCCTGCGCGGCCCGCGCTCGTTCGGCCTGCCGGAGTTCGACCCGTTCTGGGAGCGGGTCCAGGAGTCCGGAATCCTGGTCGCGATGCACTCGTCCGACAGCGGCTACTCGCGGTACCAGAGCGAGTGGATGGGTTCGAGCACCGAGATGCTGCCCTTCCAGCCGAACACGTTCCGCATGCTGCAGTCCTGGCGGCCGATCGAGGACGCGGTCTCGGCGCTGGTCTGCCACGGTGCGCTCTCCCGCTTCCCGGGCCTCAAGGTCGCGGTCATCGAGAACGGGATGAGCTGGGTCGCCCCGCTGCTCACCGCGATGAAGGCGCTCTACAAGAAGATGCCGCAGGACTTCCTGGAGAACCCGGTCGAGGTCGTGAAGCGGAACATCTACGTGAGCCCGTTCTGGGAGGATGACCTCGGCGAGCTCGCGCAGCTGCTGGGCGAGGACAACGTCCTGTTCGGCTCGGACTATCCGCACCCGGAGGGCCTCGCCAACCCGGTGAGCTACATCGACGAGCTGTCCCACCTGCCCGAGGAGCTCGTCCGCAAGATCATGGGTGGCAACCTCGCCCAGCTCATGGGCGTCGGCGTGCCGGCCTGACGAGCCCGGCCGGGCCCGGCGCCGCATCGGTGAGTGCGGCGCCGGGCCGCGGTGCTGACCGCAGTGCCGACCGCGGCGGTGCTTGACCGCGGCGCCGGGCCGCGGTGCTGACCGCGGTGCCGGCTCTGGTGCTGACGGCGGTTCGCTCAGGTGTTGCGGCCGCCGTTGACGCCGATGACCTGCCCGGTGATGTAGCCGGCCTCCTCGGAGATGAGGAAGGACGCGGCCGCGGCGATGTCCTCGGGCTTGCCGGGGCGCCGGACGGGGGTGAGGTCGGCGTGCTTGTCGACGCTTCCGCCGAGCAGGCCGCGCTCCTCGGACGCCCGCAGCATCGGGGTGTCGACGAAGCCCGGCGGGATCGTGTTGACGGTGATCCCCTTCGGCCCGAGCTCGAGGGCGAGCGACTTGGTCATACCGATCAGGCCGGCCTTGGTCGACACGTAGTGCACCATGTACTGCTGCCCGGACTGGGCGCTGGACGACGAGATGTTGACGATCCGCCCCCAGCCCGCCTCGATCATGTCCGGCACGGCGTTCTGGGTGCAGTAGAGCGGCCCGCTGAGGTTCACCGCGATGATCCGGTCCCAGACCGGATCGGTGATCTTCAGGAACTCCTTGAAACCGGTGATCCCGGCGTTGTTGACGAGGACCAGGATGGGGCCGTAGGTGTTCCGCACCTTTTCGAGCGCGGCGTCGACCTTCGCGCGGTCGGAGACGTCGACAGCGAACGCGGTGGCCTCGCCGCCCTTCTGGCGGGCCTCCTCGGCCACGACCTGGGCGGCCTCCTCGTTGAGGTCGAGTACGGCGGTCGCGAAGCCGTCCTCGGCCAGCCGGAGGCTGATGGCGCGCCCGATGCCCGAGCCACCCCCGGTGACGACTGCCGTGCGTCGTTCGGTCACTGTGCCGAACCTCCCTGTGGTAGCTGGTTGCTACGTCGCTGTGATCCCTCGAGGGTGCGAGAGCGAGTGAACCACCAGGCGGTTGACGCGCTCTCGCACCATGCGAACAGCATTACGCGACGGGCTCCTCGCCGGCCAGTGATGCACGGTGCATCAGTCTGGAGGACGTCGGTCCGTAGGGCAGGGCTCGGTGCAGCATCCCGGTGTTGTCCCAGATCACCAGATCGCCCTGGGTCCAGCGGTGCCGGAGGACGAACTGCGGCTGGGTCGCCCAGTCCAGCAGGCGGTCGAGCAGCGCCCGGCTCTCGTCCGCGGGCAGGCCGACGACCTCGCCCGCCGTCGACCCGACCAGCAGCGACTTACGCCCGTTGCGGCGGGTCCACACCACCGGCTGCTCCCGGGTCGGGTTGCGGTCCCAGGCCGCCCGTTCCTCGGGCGAGGGGTCGGGGTTGGCCACGAGCTGGGAGGCGGTGAAGCTGTGCAGGGCACGCACACCCTCCAGCCGCGCCTTCTCCTCGTCGGGCAGGGCCTCGTACGCGGCGTAGGTGTTGGCGAACTCGGTGTCGCCCTCCGTGCTCCCCGAGATCTGGCGTGCCGTGAGCAGGGTGGCCTTGTCCGGCACCTCGCCGGTGGTTCCGTCGATGTGCCAGTAGAACGTGGCCTCGCGGTACGCCGCCAGTTTGCTCTGCGACGCGTCGCGGGTGATCCGCTGGATCTCCTTGAGCTGATGGCCGCCCATCGGCAGCGGCAGGACGTTTCCGAGCAGCCGGCCGAAGGCGACCAGGCTCTCGTCGTCGATGTCGGCCTCCCGGAAGACGACGACGCCGCTGTCCTCCAGGGCCGCGAGGGCGTCCGCGGCGACGCCCTTGTCGACGAGCTGGGTGCCCGTCAGCCCGCTGAACTCCGTCCCCGTGTTCGGGGTGATCTTCCTTGTGGTGACGCCCATCGCGGTTCGCCTTCTCAGAGGGCCGGTTCGACGGCGGTGTCGAAGTACGCGGCGCCCGAGTCCGGGATCCGCGGCTGCTTGAAGATGTTGACCGGGTAGGACGTCATGATCATCGAGTAGAGCAGGTGCAGCAGGCGGGTGTCCTGGTCGGACAGCGCGTGCACGTCGCGGGTGTCGAGGTACGCGATCGCGTCCTCGGCGAGCGGGGCGACCGCGTCGTAGAACGCCTGCAGCTCGTCGATGGTCTTGGAGAGCCGCTTCTGGTAGCGCTCCTCCCGGGTGGCCAGCGCCCAGTCGGCGACCCAGGGCTCCAGGGCGTTGAACCGCTCCGGCAGCGAGACGTCCCCGGCCGCGTTCCCGGTTGCGGTGCCGGATTCGTCCACGGTGGTGGTCATGGCGGCGGGCCCCTCTACTTCTCGCTGCCGGCCTGGTGCGCCGCGACGGCGTCCCGGACGACCTTGTGGAACTGGCGGATCATCAGCTCCATGTCGGACAGGTGGAAGGTCTGCAGCGCCCGGTTGTTGAGCTGCGACCAGGTCGCCTCCACCGTGTTCGTGTCCTGCATCGCGAACTCGACGGTGCTGTCGACGACGAGCTCCTGCGCGAGCCGCTCGGAGGCGGTCTTCGGCTCGGGGAAGTAGATGTCGACCTCGTAGGCGTGGGTGCCGACCGTCTCCGGGATGTACTGGTAGGTGATGTAGTAGCCGCGGCCCCAGAGCTGGATCGACAGGTTCGGGAACAGCCAGTACTGGTCGTTGCTCCAGGCGCGGATCCCGCCCGGGTTGCGGTTGCCGGCCAGGTGGCCGAGGTCCTCGCGGACGTCGTCCGGGCCGAACAGACCGGCGCGGAACAGCCGGTAGGCCCAGTTCATGTCGCGGGCGGCGGGGCCGACCGAGCCGTCCTTCTTCTTCAGGACGGGCGGGCCGGGCACCGAGGTCAGCATGTGCGGGGTGAACAGGTCGTAGTGGTAGGAGTCCATCGGCGGGACGAGCTTCTCCGCCTCGGCCACGTTGGTGTTCAGGAACCGGCCGTGGACGTAGGCGGGGTGGTACCACTCCAGCAGCGCGTCGATGCCGATCTTCCAGTTGCCCTTGACCTTGGTCCGGAAGGACCAGTGGTTGGTGAACTTCTCGAACGGCCAGCTCTCCAGCTCGGAGACGAGCTTCTCGCCGAGGAACTCGCGCAGCGGCGGGGCGTCGGCGCTGAAGTTCACGAAGATGAACCCGGCGAAGACCTCGCAGCGCAGCGGCGGCATGGCGAGCTGGTCGTCGGGCAGCGACTCGAAGAACTCGTTGCGCTTGGTGACGTAGGTGCACTTGCCGTCGAGGCCGTAGCGCCAGCCGTGGTACTTGCAGGCGAACTGCCGGGCGGTGCCCTGGGTCTCGTTACCCGGGTGCTCCTGCCAGACGACCTTGTTCCCGCGGTGCGCGCAGATGTTGTGCAGCGCGTACACCTGCCCGTCGGTGTGCCGGGTGATCACGATGGAGCCGAGGCCGACCAGCTCGCGGGTGAAGAACGTGCCGTTGCGGGGCAGCTGCTCCACCCGGCCGACCTTCAGCCAGGTCCGCTTGAAGATCGCCTCCCGCTCGGCCTGGAAGAACTCCTCGGAGATCGAGTCCTCGTAGTCGACCGGACCGGTGTCGAGATCCGGGTAACCCGGCGTGTACTTCCCACGACCGGTCGCCAGCCGTTCCTGGATGGCCATCGGCTTCATCCCCTTTCACGGAATCGATTTCGTGCACTTCGCTGGCTCAGATCACCCCGTCGGCGCGCAGCTGGGTGATCTCCTCCGGGCGCCGTTGCAGCAGTTCGGTGAGTACGGCGTCGGTGTGCGCCCCGAGCTCGGGCCCGAGCCAGCGGATCTCGCCCGGGGTGTCGGAGAGCGCGGGAATGACACCGGGCACGGCGAGTGGTCCGATTCGGGACTCCTCGACGGTGATGGTCTGCCGGTGCCGGTACTGCGGGTCGTCGAAGATGTCGGCGATGGAGTAGAGCTGCCCGGCCGGGACCTGGGCCTGGCGGCAGCGGGCCAGCACCTCGTCGCAGGGCAGCGAGCCGACCCATTCGCCCACCAGGGAGTTGACCAGGCCGCGGGCGGCGAGCCGGTTCGCCTTCGGGCCGAGCTGGTCGGCGTCGGCCAGCTCCGGGCGCTCCATGGCCCGGGCCAGCCGGGCGAACATGTCGTCGTTGGAGCAGGCGATCGCGATCCAGCGATCGTCCTTGGTCCGGTAGTGGCTGTGCGGCAGGACGTTCACGGTGTCAGCGCCCATCCGTTGCCGGACGAAGCCGAGCTGCTGGTAGGCCGGCGCGATCTCGTCGAGCGCGCGGAAGACCGACTCGTACAGGGCCAGGTCCACCACCTGGCCCTTCCCGGTGCTCTCCCGTGCCCGCAGCGCCATCAGCACACCGATGACCCCGTACAGCCCGGTCATGTAGTCGGCGAGGGAGGTGGAGCCGGGGGTCACCGGGGGCCCGTCCGGCTCGCCGGCGAGGTAGGCGAGGCCGGAGAAGGCGTGCGCGATCCGGGCGAAGCCGGGAAGGTCCCGGTTCGGCCCCGACTGCCCGTAGGCCGAGACCCGCAGCAGCACCGCCCGTGGGTTCAGCTCGGCGATCTGCTCCGGGCCGAGCCCCCAGCGCTCCATGACACCGGGCCGGAAGTTCTCGATCACCACGTCCACCGTCGCGATGAGCTCGCGGAGGATCTCGAGGCCGCGCGGGTCGGCGAGGTTGAGGGTGACCGACTGCTTGTTGCGGCTCTCGCTGAGCCAGACCAGGGTGTCGCCGCAGTCCGTGTCGGTGCCGAACCGGCGCAGGTTGTCACCGGTGCCGGGGCGCTCGACCTTGATGACGTCGGCGCCGAACTCGCCCAGCACCGTCGCGCAGAACGGCCCGGCGAGGTAGGTGCCCAGATCGAGAACTCTGACGCCCTGCAGTGCGTGCATGCTGCTCAGCTCCCGGTGTGCCCGCGGTTGGACAGTGCGCCGATTCCCAGCTCAGCCGGGAGTTCTCGTCCCACGATCCACTGGGCGGCGGCACCTGCCCCTGACCCCTTGACCATGGGCCCGTCCTCTCGGAAGGTGGATGAGAACGACGATCTAGCTGACCGGAAACGACGCTACCACGAGATGTGAGGTCGTCCTATAGTCGGACGCGCATGTTATTCTCCGGCCGTGACGAACGAGCGACCCTTCCGCTTCGCGGTCCAGGCCACGAAGGCGAAGTCGGCGACCGAGTGGCGTGACCTGGCCCGCCGGGTCGAAGACCTCGGGTTCTCCACCCTGTTTCTCGCCGACCACTACCTGGGCCCGGGGCCGGCGCAGCGGGAGGCCAGGTGGCCACCGCAGTACCTCGCTCCCATCGCGGCCATGGCCACCGCGGCCGCGGTGACGACGACGCTGCGCGTGGGCTGTCGGGTCTTCTGCGTCGACTACCACGTGCCCGCCGTCCTCGCGAAGGAGGCGGCGACGATCGACCTGCTCTCCGACGGGCGTCTCGAGTTCGGTATCGGTGCTGGCTGGAGCGAGCCCGAGTACCAGGCCATGGGCGTGGCCTTCGACGCGCCGGGACGCCGGATCAGCAAGCTCGCCGAGGCGATCTCCTTGTTCAAGGCGCACTGGTCCGGAGAGGACATCGATGAGAAGGGCGAGTTCGTCAACGTCTCCGGCTACGTGGGGCTGCCGCGACCGGTGCAGCGCCCGCACCCACCGATCATGGTCGGCGGCGGCCGCCGGCGGGTGCTCTCCCTCGCCGGGCAGGTGGCCGACATCGTCAGCATCTCCAACGTGCCGTTCGTCCCGGTGAACTCAGACGGCCTGACGCCCGCCGAGGAGGCGGTGCGCCGGGTCGGCTACGTGCGGGACGCCGCCGGGGAGCGCTTCGGTGGCCTCGACATCGAGAGCTCGCCGTTCTTCACCCGGGTGACCAAGGACGCCGAGGAGGCAGTGGAGGCCGTCGGCCGGGTCGCGGCCACGATGAAGGTGGACGCGGGCGGCCTGATGCGGCATCCGAACGTGCTGGTGGGGTCCTCCGACGAGATCGTCGAGCGGCTGCAGGAACGCCGCGAGGCGTTCGGGGTGAACTACGTCAGCATCCAGCAGTCGGAGATCGAAAGCTTCGCCTCCGTCGTCGAGCGGCTGACCGGCAGGTGACGGTGACCGCCGCGGGGCGCGGCACCGGTGGTCCGGGTGGCCGCACGGAGCGAGCGGCCACCCGGGCGAGGTCAGCGGGCGACGTAACCGCCGTCGACCGGGATCGCCGTACCGGTGATGAACGACGCCTCGTCGCTGGCGAGGAACAGTGCGGCCGCGGCCAGTTCCTGTGGCCGGCCCCAGCGCCGCATCGGCTGGGGGAGCTTGCTGCCGTCGGGCGGCGCGGAGTCATCGGAGGCGTTGGCGAGGCCGGTCCAGGTCATGCCGGGGCAGATGGCGTTGACCCTGATGTTGCTCTCGGCGTAGTCCAGGGCGGCGGACTTGGTGAGCTGGATGACCCCGCCCTTCGCGGCGGAATATCCGGCCTTCCCCTTCCACCCGACGAGCCCGGCGGCTGACGCCGTGTTGATGACCGAGCCGCCGCCATGGCGCAGCATCGCGGCGATCCCGTATTTCATGCCCAGGAAGACACCCTTGAGGTTGACCGCGACCAGAATGTCGAAGGTCTCTTCCTCGATTTCGGCGAGCGGCTTGGGTGGACCACCGAAGCCGGCGTTGTTGAAGAGCACGTCAAGTCGGCCGAACTCGCGCTCGGCGGTATCGATCATGTGCTTTGCTTCGGCGGCCACGGAGACGTCGGCGCGCACCGCGACCGCACCGTCACCAATGGCCGCGGCGGTAGCGTCCTCACGGCCGCTGATATCCGCGCAGACGACCCTGGCGCCGGCCTGTGCGAAAAGCAGTGCAGTGGCCCGGCCGATACCGGAGCCGGCGCCGGTCACCACCGCGACCTTCCCGTCGAGACGGCGCACTGCCAAAGAATCGGGAATCTGCTCGACCATGCCGACAGTTTACACATAATGCGTGCGGAGTGAAGATGCGGAGATAGTAATCATGAGAGCTTCGTAGGTCGTTCAGGAAAAGTCCCCGTCAAGCCGGCAGGATGAATCGCTGCGGCTGGCGGGATTTCGTCGTGCGCATTTTCGGCGCGCCGGCCCCGCCACTGGCGGTGGGGCCGGCGCCAACCGTCACCACTGCCAGTGGTCAGGCCGGGTCAGGCGCCGGCGAGGGAGGCCTTGTACAGCGTGTTCGCGGCGAGGCGCATGTGCGCGGCGTCGACGAGGCGGCCGTCGCGCCCGATCGCTCCGACCCCTTCGGCCTCGGACGCCCGGTAGACGGCCACCGCCTCGTGCGCCTCGGCGACCTCCTGCGCGGTCGGGGCGAACACCTCGTTGGCAACGGAGATCTGGGCGGGGTGGATCGCCCACTTTCCGTCGAACCCCAGCAGGCTCGCATGCGTGGCGGAGCGCCGGTAGCCCTCGATGTCCTGGTACGCCGGGTAGGGCGCGTCGATCGCGTCGATGCCCGCTCCGCGCGCCGCGGCAAGCACCTGAACCCGCGCGAAATGCCAGAAATCTCCCGGATAATCCCCTACCGGATCGAAGTTTCCGTCCACCCGGGCCCGCAACGAGGCGGAGAGGTCACCCGCTCCGAAGATGATCGCTTCCAGGCGGGTGCTGGCCCGGGCGATCTCGGCGGCGTTCGCCAGGCCCTCAGCCTCCTCGATGAGGACCTCCAGCGCGATCCGCCGGGTGAGCCCGAGCTTGTGCTCCAGCTGCGTGAGCAGGACGTCGACCCACCAGACATCCCGCGCGGACCGGGCCTTGGGCACGATGATCACATCGAGCGCCTCGCGTGCGCCGGTGACGATCTCGATGATGTCGTCATGGCACCAGGGCGTGTCCAGGCCGTTCACCCTGACGGCGCGAACGGTCCGCCCCCACTCCAGACCCGTGAGCGCGGCTACGGCGATGCCCCGGGCCGCCTCCTTCGCCGCTGGCGCGCAGGCGTCCTCCAGGTCGAGAAAAACCAGGTCGGCGTTAGAGGCCGCGGCTTTCTCGCACATTTTTGCGCTGCTGGCCGGAGTGGCCAGCTCGGACCGGCGGGCGCGTGGCCGGCCGGCGTCGGTGGCCACCGTGGCCGGATCCGCCGAGGCCGGGGATTCGGGCACGTCTGGTGCGGGCAAAACTGCCTCCCTGTTCCTGCTCCGGCCGGGATTCCCGGCCAGATGACGACAAATTCCGCGGCTGCTTCGGTGATCTCCCGAACGAGCCGGGAAGGCCCGTCCGAATCAGCTCGCGGGAAGGGGCTCGAAAGAGCTGTGATCCCATCGCGGTGCTTCATTGATGTTGTAGATCTGATCCGATTTCGATCCCGGGGATCGTTCGGCATCGACTTCCGGTGTCGTGCTGTGCTGGTGGGTGGGTCGGCTGGGGCGGTGTCGGCGGACCGCCCACTGATCACCCTCGGTGGGAAGGCATGCGATCGGCGTGGGAGCGCCCACGGCCGCGCGGCTGGTTTTCTCTGGGTGGATCACTTTCCCATGGAGTGGGAGGGAGTTGGATTCGGTTGTTCGACTTTGTCTGCAACGTTAGTGTTGTCGCATGGCAACTGCAACCGTGCGCGGCTGCGCGGCTGCGCGGCTGCGCGGCGGGCGGGTGGGCCGCGGCGCGATGCGGCGCGGTGCCGTGCGACGCGATGCGGTGCGGTGCCGAGGGCGCGGTGGGATGCCGGGATCGTCGGCATGTCCGGAGATGTTGCTCATCAATGACTGACCACTACTGCGGGCCGTGTCCGGAGGGACTCATGCAGGAGCAAGAACATCTGTTCATCGGGGGCGAGTGGGTCGCGCCGGCGGGCACGGGCGCGGGCGTGATCGAGGTCGTCTCGCCGCACACCGAGCAGGTCATCGCCCGCATCGCGGCGGCCGGCAACGCGGACGTCGACCGGGCGGTGGCCGCGGCGCGCCTCGCCTTCGACGAAGGCCCCTGGCCGCGTCTCGACCCGGCGGAGCGCGCCGAGGTCGTCCGGCGGCTGGCCGGTCTGGTGAAGCCGCGCCGCAAGGAGCTCGCCGAGCTGATCAGCGCCGAGATGGGTGCGCCGATCTCGTTCGCGAAGCTGTCCCATGTGGCACTGCCCTGGATGATGATGGGCGCGTTCGCCGACATCGCGGTGAACCTGGCGTGGGAGGAGCCGCGCAAGGGCTTCTACGGGCAGGACATCATCGTCCGCAAGGAGCCGATCGGCGTCGTCGCCGCCATCGTCCCGTGGAACATGCCGTTGTTCCTGACCGTCGGGAAGCTGGTGCCGGCGCTGCTCGCCGGGTGCTCGGTGGTGCTGAAGCCGTCCCCGGAGACGCCGCTGGACGCCTACGTGCTGGCAGACCTGCTCACCGAGGCGGGGCTGCCGCCGGGGGTCGTCAGCGTGCTGCCCGGCGACCGGGACCTGGGCGAGTACCTCGTGTCACATCCGGGCGTGGACAAGGTGTCGTTCACCGGGTCGACGGCGGCCGGCCGCCTGGTCGCCGCGTCGTGCGGGTCGAACCTCAAGCGGGTCAGCCTGGAGCTCGGCGGCAAGTCCGCGGCCGTGGTGCTCGACGACGCAGACCCGGCCGCGGTGGCGGCAGGGGTGGAGATCGCCGGGCTGATGAACAGCGGGCAGGCGTGCGTCGCCCAGACCCGGATCCTCGTCCCCCGGTCGCGGTACAGCGAGTACCTCGACGCGCTGGTCTCGATGGTCGAGTCGCTGCCGGTCGGTGATCCGTCCGACCCGGCGACGAAGGTCGGCCCGATGGTCGCCCAGCGTCAGCAGGAGCGGGTGCGCGGCTACATCGAGGAGGGCCAGAAGGAAGGTGCCCGGCTGGTCACCGGCGGCAGCGATCTGCCGGCCGGTGTCGAGAGCGGCTGGTACGTGCGTCCGACCGTCTTCGCCGACGTCGACAGCGGCATGCGGGTCGCCAGGGAGGAGATCTTCGGCCCGGTCCTGACGGTGCTGCCGTACGGCGACGACGCCGAGGCGGTACGCATCGCGGACGCCACCGAGTACGGGCTGTCCGGCTCGGTGTGGACGTCCGACATCGAGCGCGGGCTCGCGGTGGCACGAAAGGTCCGCAGCGGCACCTTCGGCGTCAACCAGGCCTACAGCATGGACCCGAACGCGCCGTTTGGTGGGGTCAAGGCCAGCGGGATCGGGCGTGAGCTGGGCCGTGAGGGCATCGAGGGCTACCTCGACGTGAAGTCGATCTCGGTGGCCCCGGCATCCTGAACGTCGTCGGCTGGACCGGTCACCGGGAACCGACCGGGTTCCGCCTGCCTCGGGGCCGTTGACGCGGCCCCCGGGCAGGCGCTGGAACCCAGTCCGTGGGTGGGCGCGAGCGTGTCGCGTGACCGGTCGCGACGACACCGCGTCCTGTGCCCTGCGTCCGCTCGCGGGCGAGCGGCGCGGTTATGGGGGAGCTCGGCGTTACCGGGAAGGCCGGCGTTGCCGGGAGCTCAGCAGTAGGAGGTCACAGCTGGTTGTGACCTGGCTGGCTGGGGCCGGAGCGATCACAGCCCGGCGCGGCGGGCGCGGCGGGGCTGGACGACGGGTCGACGGCGACCCAGCGACGAGCGTGGGAGAGGGCGGCACCGCTGTCCTGCAGCCTGCGCAGTCCGGCGGTCACCTCGGCGGCCGGGAGGCCGAGGTCGAGGGCGAGGACGCGCGCGCGTACCGGTCGGTCGGCCCGGGCCAGGGCGTCGCGGACGGCGATGAGGGTTCGGTCGGCACGGCTCACCTTGTCCCGGTGCCGGCGCTGAGGCTGGCGCGGGACGTCACCGGCTAACCGGCTCTTCGCCTGCACCGCGGCCGTGGGAGAGGTCACAGAATGCATTGCATCACCTTTCTCGATTTCGCTTAACTTCAACAATGCCTACTTTTGCGGCTGTCGTCATGGTGAGGTTCGCCGCGTTACGCTAAGTGTTTGCCAGAATACAGCCCGCCGAATGGTGTGTTCGCTGTAACAGGACGGGCTGTTCGGTGCCCGCCGGTCGGGTGACCCGTGCTACGTTGCCCGGCCGGTCCGTTGGTGCCACCGTGCCGACCGGCAGGTGTAATCCTGCCGATCGGCAGGTACAAACGGGCGCACCGGCCACCGGCCTCGTGGGCCCCTGACCCGCGCAATCGCCCGGCGCCGCGGCGGCGGACCGGCCGGCGGCCAGCCGAACAGCCATGTTTTTCTTGGGTTTTCATGTTCATTCTATGAAGAATTTCTCAGTTGCTGTGACACGTGGTCGCCGTCCCGATTACGACACTTCCTCCGATCGTCCGGGGCTCACCGGAGCGAAACATTCCGTGCCGCCCGGCTGGTCCGGTGGTCGTCTGGGGTGTTGTCCTGATCGTGTCTCCCTCCTCCTTCGGTGTGGGCCGGATCATGGCTGTGAGCTGGGCCTAGGCGCCCGTGAACGAGCACTAGTGATGGAACGAAGCCTGGTCCGCGGCGGACCACGCCGGCCGGGAGGCCTGGCCGCTCAGCCGGCCGACCGCCCGCTGAAGGTCCTCGACCAGCAGGTGCGCCAACTCGCGGCTGAAGTCCGCGCGGATCACGATCCGCAGCACGGCCAGGTCCGTCAGATCGGCGGGGAACCGGTAGGCGGGCACCAGCCAGCCCCGGGTCCGCAACGCCTCGGACACGTCGAAGACGCTGAAATCCGTGCCAGCCCTCGTCGTGAAGGCGAACGCGGGGATCCCGGAGCCGTCCGAGACAAGCTCGAACGGCCCCAGCTTGGCGACCTCGTCCGCAAGCCATCGCGCATTGTCACGGCACGTGCGGGCGGTGAGCTGATAGCCGGCGTGGCCGAGCCGCAACATCGAGTAGTACTGCGCTACCACCTGTGACCCTGGTCGGGAGAAGTTCAGGGCGAACGTCGGCATCGTGCCGCCGAGATAGTCGACGTCGAACACCAGTTCGGCTGGAAGGTGCTCGGTGTCGCGCCACACAACCCAGCCGACGCTCGGATACACGAGCCCGTACTTGTGGCCTGAGGTGTTGATGGACACGACCCGCCGCAGCCGGAAGTCCCAGTGCAGGTCCGGGTCGCAGAACGGCGCGACGAACCCGCCGGAGGCGGCGTCGACGTGCACCGGGACGTCCGGGCCGCCGGTCTCGGCCAGGTGGTCCAGCGCCCGGGCGATCTGCTCCACGGGCTCGTAGGTCCCGTCGAAGGTCGAGCCCAGTACGGCCACCACCCCGATCGTGTTCTCGTCGCAGCGGGCGACCGCTTCGTCCGGTGTCAGATGGGTGCGCCCAGGCGCGAGCGGGACCAGCCGGGGCTCGACATCCCAGTAACGGGCGAACTTCTCCCAACAGACCTGCACGTTCGCACCCATGACGATGTTCGGGGCCGGTGCGTCGCGCGGGCTCCGGGCGCCACGCCACCGGCGCAGCATGGCGAGCCCGGCCAGCATGCAGGCTTCGGACGAGCCCGTGGTCGAACAGCCGATCGTGTCGGCGGCGTCCGGGGCGTGCCACAGCCTGGCCAGGATGTTCACGCAGCGTGCCTCCAGCTCGGCCGTCTGCGGGTACTCATCCTTGTCGATCATGTTCTTCGCCGCGCATTCCGCCATCAACCGGTCGGCGTGCTCGTCCATCCAGGTGGTGACGAAGGTCGCGAGGTTGAGGCGGGCGTTCCCGTCGAGCATCAGCTCGTCGCGCACGACCTGGTAGGCCGTCGCCGCCGGCATCGACGAGCGGGGCAGCCGGAACCGGGGAACCGTGGTGTCGGCGTCCGGGACCGCCAGGTGTGGGGGTATCGCGACGGTCTGGTCGCCGTGCCCGCCTTTCGCCCGACCATGCAGGGCCATCGGACGTCCCTCCCTCCCGCCGTCACCGGTGTCGCCAAGAGTCTGCGACCCAGCAATCGATTACGCCAGGTGACGTACCGAGCGGGGAGGGTGGTAGTCGTGGGCCCTCAGCGGGCGTCGGCCAGCGGGATGTCCGCTTGGGCACCGGTCTGGCCGCTCTGGCCGGTCGAGGCGGGCTGGCCGGTCGAGGCGGGCTGGCCGGTCGAAGCGGCCGAGCGGCTCCGGGGCTGCGGCGGGGCCGTTGCCAGCCGCTCGACCAGCAGCAGCGCCAGATCGTCGTGCAGGTTGCCACCGACATGGCTGGTGAGCGCGGCGGTGAGCTGATCGAGGGCGGCGCTCGGCGACACCTCCCGGAGCAGGTCGACGTGCCGGTCCAGCGGGAAGAAGGCGCGGTCGCCGTCACGCGCCTCGATCAGGCCGTCGGTGAACAGCAGCAGCCGGTCACCGATCTCCCAGTCCGTGACCGTCGTCGCGAACTGCTCACCGAGCCCGAGCGGCGGGCCGGACGGACAGGTCAGCGTGGTCGTGGTCGTGGTGCCGACGAGCAGCGGCGGATGATGACCCGCCGAGCACAGGCTGAGCTGGCCGTCCGGATGGATGTCGACCAGCAGCGCGGTCACGAAGTCCTCCGGATCCGCCTCGCGGCTCACCGACCGTGCGCAGGCGGCCGCGACCTGCCCCTGGTCGAGCCAGGTGACCGCGGCCTCGCGGAAGGCGCCGAGCACCACCGTCGCGAGCCGGACGGCGGGCAGCCCCTTGCCCCGCACGTCGCCGATGATGAGGCGGATCGTGTGCGGCGTCGCCACGACTTCGTAGAGGTCGCCACCGACCGATGCCTCCGCGGCCGCGGAGAGGTACCGGGCGGCGAAGCCGGCACCGTGCAGCGTCTTCGGCACGTCCGGCAGCAGGGCCCGTTGAGCGACCTCCGCGACCGCCCGGACCTGCTGCAGCTCGGAGCTCCGGCGGATCCGGTGGGCCGAGATGTACACCGCGACGGCCACCTGGGCGGCGACCAGCACACACGCCGCGATGTGCTGGCCGCTGCCGAAACGGTGATCCCACACCCCGGAGACCACCGCCACGACCTCGCAGCACAGGCCCAGACCCAGCGTCACCAGGGGTGGACAGGTCACGGCCGCGACCAGCGCGCCGATACCGAAATAACCGGTCGTGGACAGATCCGTGGCCGCACCGACGGCGATCCCGGCGGCGAGGACCAGCAGAGCGGCGGTGAGCGGGTCGGTGTAGGCCCTGACCCGGTGAACCACGCTGGTGAGCATGCGCCATTGTCCCGGGCCGACGGCGTCTGTCAGCCGGAGACCTCCATTTTCGCCGGTGACAGGGGCTGGCAGGCCATCCCGGGCTCGCCGCTGTCGGGCTCGGGGGCGTCAGGCGGGTGCCGAGGTCTCCAGCCGCCCCGGCCGGCGGGTGTACCACCGTTCGACGTCCTCCAGCTCCGCGGCGAGCGAGATCAGCGGGCCCTCGCCGCCGGCCGGTCCCATCAGCTGCGCACCGACCGGAAGGCCGGCCGCGGTCAGCCCCGCCGGGACGTTGATCGCCGGCCAGCCGAGGACGTTCCACGGCCAGGTGTAGGGAGCCGCGGCGATGATGGCCTGATCGGTCTCCCAGCTCGTCGGGCGGTTGAGCTCGCCGACCCGAGGTGGCGGCACCGCGGTCGTCGGAGCCAGCAGGACGTCCACCTGGCGGAAGACACGGCCGATGTACGCCCGGGCCGGAGCCTCGACCACCCTGGTCAGACCGAGCAGCGGCCGCAGCGCCCGCCCGTTGCGCGCGTTCGTCAGCGTCCTCGGGTCGAGCAGGCCGGGATCCGGAACCCGGCAGGACCAGTCCCGGATGCCATCCATCGACCGGGGGAGGAAGAGGAGACCGAGCAGCCCGTACGGCGGATCGAGCGGCACCACCTCATGCCCGAGCCGGGCGAGCACCTCGGCGAGACGTTCCACCGCGGAGCGGACAGCCGGATCAAGCGTGGCCGGCATCCCGCTGTACGGAATCCGCAACGACAGCCCGATCCGCAGCCGTGGCGGCGGGCGTTCGGCCGACCGCACGAACGACTCCATCGGTGGGGCGGTCCGGTCCCGGTCCACGGGGAGGCTGCCGGCCAGCAGATCCAGCAGCAGGGCGCCGTCGGCGACGGTCCGGGTCAGCGGACCGAAGGTGGTCAACCCGTTGAACTGCTCGGTCACCGGTGCGCTGGAGATCCGTCCGCGCTGGGGCTTGATGCCGACGAGGTGGGTCCAGGCGGCGGGGATGCGGACCGAGCCGGCCCCGTCGGAGCCGATCGCGGCGGGCACCAGCCCGGCGGCGACCGCCGCGGCCGCCCCACCCGAGGACCCACCGGGCGAGTAGTCGAGGTTCCAGGGGTTGCGGGTGCTGCCGAACGCGGCCCCCTCGGTGAACGGCCACTGTCCGAACTCGGGGGTGTTCGTCTTCCCCACGATGATCGCTCCACTGGCGCGCAGCCGGTGGACCATCTCGCAGTCCTCGGTCGCGGGCGGGAAGTCACCGGCGGCGCCGAACGCGGTCGGAAGCCCGGCGATGTCGGTGTCGTCCTTGATGGCGATCGGAACGCCCAGCAGCGGCAGCCGCTCGCCGGCGTCGAGCCGCCGGTCGGCCTGGGCGGCCTCTCGCAGCGCCTCGTCCGCGCGCAGGACCCGGAAGGAGTTGAGGGTGGAAGCCGTCGCCTGGATGCGTTCCAGGCTGGCCGCTACGAGCTCCTGCGAGCTCATCGTCCCGGCCGCGAGCTGCGCGGCGAGTTCCCGCAGGCCGTAGAGGCCGTCGGGTTGGCCATCGTCAGCCCACACAGCAGCGGTATCCGACATCAGGCACCTCCTTGGCGCGGCAAGCGCGGCGGGAGCCGTGAAGGGAACGCTAGACGACTCCGCCCCGCCGCCGCGCTCCGTTGCCGGACATGAGACATACGAGCCAGCGCGCGCGGTGCCACCTGCCATCCACCGGCCGCCACCCACCGGCTGCCGGCCGCCGCCGTCCGCGGCCGTGGCCGGGGCCGGGGCGGCATGGATGAGCTGAGGATCGTCGTCGCGCCAGCGACCACCAGCTCGGGTCCTGTCCGGCAGGAACGTCAGACTCGGTGGCGGCGTGCACGGACCGTGGCGTGGGGTTCCCGTCACTGTCCTGCGAAACGGTGGGTTATGCCGAAATTCCATGGGTAGTCGGGAAGGAAAGATGCGTGTGGCAGCCGGCGGATCCCCATCGGCTCACCGCGCGCGAGATGCGCGATCTATCGAGGAGGACCGCGAGATGAAAGAGGGCGCCAATACCGGAGCCAG
Organism: Frankia sp. R43; assembly: GCF_001306465.1. NCBI lineage: Bacteria > Bacillati > Actinomycetota > Actinomycetes > Frankiales > Frankiaceae > Frankia > Frankia sp. R43. The sequence goes on from NZ_LFCW01000011.1 coordinate 241,685, forward strand.
CACGGCGCCGGATACCGGCGGTGCCGCTTCCGTGGAAGCGGCCGAACGCCCCCTGGACACTGCCGCGACGGACAGCGGTGTGAGCGCCACCGACATTCGCCGGAAGTTCAACGACATGACCACCGGCCTCGCCCCGCATGTGGTTTCGGCCACAGAGAAGACGCGGGACGTCGCGGAGCGGGCGGCGGGTGCGGTCCGGGAGAAGGTTGCCCAGAACCCGACCGTCGCGACCGCGACGGAACGGACCGTCGAGGCGAAGGACAAGGCTCTCAGTACTGTGCGGGACCAGCTCGACCAGCATCCGCAGGCGGCGGCAGCTGTCGAGCGGACCGCTGTGACCAGCGGGAAGGCCGCTCGAACCGTGGGCGAGCAGGCGCGGCGCCGTCCTCGCGCCACCGGCGGGGTGGCCTTCGGTGTGGCGGTGCTGCTGCTCCTCCGGCGGACCGTGCACCGCCGGGGGGCGGCACGGTCCGCCCGCTCCGGCGACTGACCTCGCCCGATCACCCGCCGCTTTGTCCGGCGTCCGCGGAAACCGGGTAAAGCTGCCGGATCGCGAGTTTTCAAGAGAAAAACGTTTGTGTCGGAACCGCTCGGGAACAAGGATCTCAGCCGAACTTCGAAGGCAAAAACATCCTGGTAAGGGAGAGCTCGCTGATGGTCACCTTCCTCGTCATCATGGTCCTGCTCGGTCTCGTCGCCGGCGCGGTTGCCCGTCTGGTTCTCCCGGGCCGGGACCCGATCGGAATTCTCGGTACGATTGGCGTCGGAATCGTCGGTTCCTTCGTCGGCGGCTTTCTCGGCTATGTTCTCTTCGGTAAGGATCTCGGTGAGGGCGCCCTGCAGCCGTCGGGCGTCATCGGCTCGATCATCGGAGCCATCATCGTGCTCGCCCTGTGGCGTTCCTTCAGCGGCCGTGGCATCTCCCGGGCCCCGCACAGCCGCCGGTACGCCCGCCGCTAGTCGGGCGTGAGCCGGCGTTGCCCGGCTCTCGAGTTGCCCGGCACTCGAACCACATGGACAGGCGGACCGGTGCCGGGCGGAGCGAGCCGCGTGGAGACACTGCCTTCGGTGCTGCCGCTGTGGCAGGCAGCCGTTTCCGCCGGACCGGCACCACGGCACGGTAGGTCGTATCGGCGGACGGAGCAGGTCGGCGCGCAGCGAGCGGCCGGCTGCAAGGCCGCCGAAGGGTGGGCCATGGTCGGCCGATCCTCTTCGGTCCTCTTCAGGGCGGGTGAGAATCCGCGCTCGTCGGCAGCCCCTTGTCGTCGGCAGCGGAGCCCGAGGATACCTGCATGTTTCCTTGAGTTGACGATTCGGTCTCGGTAAAGGGACTTCGTGCGGCATCCTGTCTGTATGGCTCCGTGCCGCTTCCGAGCCAGTCTCGTTCCCTTCGGTCGAGCTGACTCGGTGCGGCGCGGGACTACGCCAATTGGCGAACTTGCGCCGCCATCCAGGCCGACGCTCGCCCCGGCTCGCCCTGGTCTGTCCTGGCGTGTGCTCCGGTGGCGCGTGGTCGCCGGCGACGATGTGAAGCGGTCGCGGGAAGGCCCAGAGGAGGATCTATTCGCGATGGTCAAACTGCGCGGAGCCCTGCTGTCAGATCTGCCGGAACTCGCCAAGCTCGATCAGGACATTTTCATCGGTTTGGCATACCCGTACTTCGTGCTTCGTCAGATCTTCGACGTTCACGGGGAGGAGATTCTCGTAGCGGACGACGGTGGGAAATTGTTGGGATATTCGCTTGCGGTACGGTCGAGCGCGAACTCCAAAAACGACCTGGCGCACTATCTCGCGCTCGGTGTGCGGGCCGAGGTCCGAGGTAGGGGGCTTGGCCGGCGACTTGCGGAGGAGACCCTGACGGGGCTGAAAAAGGGCGGCGTGCGGTCGGTGCGACTTGCGGTGGACGCGGCGAACACGCCGGCCGTGAAGCTGTATCTTTCTCTCGGATTCACGCCGGTCGGCTACGAGCGAGAATATTACGGTGAGAAGCAGCCGCGCATAGTACTGGATCTCAACCTCCTCGCATCGCGCACCTCGGAACGCCGGCTCTCCGAGCTGGCCCGAGAATAGAATCCGGCGATGCGGTACCGGGCCGACCCCTCTGCCGTCGCGATGGCCTCAAAACGGATAGTGTACGGAAGACGCAATTTGATAACGATTTATCAACTGTTGCGGACTGATGGGAGGGTCGGATGTGGGCTGCGCCCCCGGTCCCTCGCGGCCACGGAAATCCGTATGGCTACACTGGGGGCCACATGATGTGCTGCGAGGAAGCCGTGCGCGGGCCGGGCAGGAGTTAGGTATGCAGCTGGAGCGGGAGAAGGATTCCGTCAGGAACGCCGATCTCGAGTGGGATGACTTCGATCCGGAATCCTATCGTAACGACAACTATCGGATGTTGCGGGAAGATGACCAGATCATCCTGGAGCGGGTGAGGGACTTCTTCGCGAGGGCGGCGGGGGAACCCGCCGACCGCTCGCTGCGGGGCCTGGACATGGGTACCGGCAGCAATCTGTATCCCGCGCTCGCGATGTTGCCCTGGTGTAAGCAGATCTCGCTCATCGACTATTCGGCGAATAATGTCTCCTGGCTGCGACAGGAGATCGTCTCGTACAGTCCGGAGTGGAACCAGTTCTGGGACGTCCTGCGCCAGAATCCTGTGTACGGTTCTGTCGCGGACCCTCGCCGAGAACTGGCGGAGCGCGCTGTGGTCTGGCAGGGAAGTGTGTTCGACCTGCCAGGGCGGCAGTGGGACATCGGGACGATGTTCTTCGTCGCGTGCTCGATATCGCAGAGCCCGGATGAGTTCCAGCGAGCTTCCGAGCGGTTTTTGGGCGCCCTCGTGCCGGGGGCGCCCTTCGCGATGGCCTACATGGAGAAGTCAAGCGGATACACGGTCGGCGGCATCCGTTTCCCGGCGGTCTCGTTGGACCTGTCCGAGATTCTGGACAGCCTCGAGGGCAGAGCCAGCGGCGTTACGGCGGATCGGATCGTCGTCGAGAAGATGCTGCGTGAGGGCTACGACGCGATGGTCATCGTCATGGGCCACGCGGCCGCGGACACAGGGGGGCTTCCGGCCGAGACCTGAGGTTGCGGCGAGTCCGGCCCGGCACTGCTCGCTACGAGGCGAGATCGCTGAGATCTGGCGTGGTCGCCAGCTCCCAGAGGCGGGAGAACTGATCCGAACGCTCCTCCACGTGATCCCGCCGCGATCGGAGTGTGGTGCTGAGACCGTCAACGCCCGTTGATGTCTCATAGCTGACCTCGTCGTCGAAGAGAATAAAGTCGTCCATCCCGGCCTGCTGGACGTTGAGAACGCGGACCTCGATGCCGTGCTGGCTGTGGAGGTGGCAGATTTGCAGAAGCTCGCGCGCAGCTATCGCGCGTGTCCCCTGGAGGACGAAGATCCGGCGGACTGAAACCTGGCGCTGGACCGCCTTCTGCTGCTCCTTGAGGTAGCTCTTGCCGAGCTGGGTGAACCAGAAGCCCCTGTTGAAGGTCCTTGGTCCGCCGCCGTCCACCACCGCGGTACTGATGGCACGAATCTGGGACTTCGCGCAACGGGTGAGCTCCAGCAGCCAGTCACGATCCTCGCCGGGGTAGGCGGCGACGCCGTTGCCGAGTCCGACCAGGAGCTCGATAAGGGCACGTGTCTCCTCCAGGGCGAGACGTCCGACGATCGGTGAGGGGATCGTCAGGTTGGTGTTGGTCACGCGAGCAAGCAACGTCGAGATAGGGCGTTCCGGCGCCCCGATGCTGCCTTCCAGCTCTTCCACGATCTCGGTGAGCCGGACCGCTTGATCAACCCGGTCCAACCGTTCGTCCACACCTCGCCGGAGCTCCTGCATCTGGCTCGAAAGATCGTCCACCAGGCTCTTCTGCTGATCCGCGAAGTCGACAAGCGCCTGTATGACGAACACGACACCGGCGAAGAAGAAGGCGATCTGTACGGAGTCCGTGGCCGAGGCTCTGGAGAGCTTGGCGATCCCGAGTGAGATTCCGCCGCTAAGTGCCGATATGAGAATCCTGCGCAAGATGGGACGCGTGGTCACGGTGCTCCTTCCATGGCTGGGTACCCGCTCTCAACCCGGCCTGCCTGTCGAGGCATGGCTGAGGGAGTCCCGGGGTGCGAGAGGACCGCGGGCGGTCTTCGGCCGTGAGATGTGGCCTTGGACGAGACCGAGATCGAGGCCACGACCGTTCCGTCCCCGGAGCGGATCTTCCTCCGTCTTTCGGATGGTTCTCCAGCTGTGACCGCCCAGGACGGGTTCAGCGGCTCAACGCGGCCAGGTTCAGCTGGTCGGTCATGCAGGATCCCCTGCTGACGCACTGGTTCTTGGCGCACGCCAAGGACAGGTGCGTGGGGGCACGGGCAGCCGGGAAGCGGCCGGTGGTATTGCCGGAGCAAGAGAAAGTTCGAGTTCGTCCTGCCGCATCACTCCCCATGCACCCAGGATGCACCAGAAAAGGATGGGAAGCACGGAAACTTTTGAGTGCTTTCCGTTGCGGAGGCTCGGCAGCGGTCGGTCACCGATGGGTTGCCGACACCTTGGCGACACCGCCGGGGAGGTCGACGACCCAGCTAACCCGACTTCGACGACGACAAATGTCGCTCTGCAGGCTGGGAGGCCACTTCACGGGCACGGCGGAAGGCCTTGACGGAACACGGCCGGAGTCGCTGCAGCCCGGCAGGGTGGACCACGGATGACCCATATGATCTGCTCGGAAGACGACCCGAGCGGTCGGTCGGATACCCGACAGGCCGGCAAACCGCCGGGACGGCGCCAACCACCGTTGATATCCGGACCCGAGGGGGGGATACTCGGTGATCGCGTAGGCTCGGTCTCACGAGGACGGTGCGCCTGGACCGGTCCGCGCGCCCTGGACCCGAAGTGACAACAGCAGCTGTGTCAATCCAACAACCGCATCCCACCAAGCGACTGGAGGGCGGATCTGACAACCGGATATGCCGACAGTCGCCGAGTCAGGATCCGGCCGGCCCACGACTCGGAGCGGGTGAGCTGTTCCGCTCCCTCGACGCCATGAGGCAATGGCCGATCCGCATTGCAGACCAAGGGGGTCTCGGGATTGGAAGTTCGACCGCGTCAGCTCCTTCTCGAAATGTGGAAGGCGGCTGCCGAGTACTCGTATGAGCGCGGCACGTGGAGATTCGGTGGTCGGGCGGAGGAGAACTCCACGAGCGATGCCGAGCAGCTGCTCTGCCTCATGTACCCGGCCTACCAGATGGGTGGGATGGGCTTCGCCAGGCCAGACGAGACGGCAAAGGACGTGTGTGTCGCGCTCGACAAGCTCGGCGACGCACGCCAGGTACCGCAGGTCCTGGCGAGGGCCCTCGCGGAGTACCTGGAGCGGTATACAGACAAGAACGGAGCGCCTCTCTTCTCCGGGGGCTCCTATCTGCAAGCCCTGAGTTCAGGCGAGAAACTGTCCCCGGAACAGCTCAACATCGAGATCGTGGACTCGTTCTCGATGTCCATCACGCTCTCGCTCGCGATACTTGGATTCGTGAAGGAATTTCGGCCCGCAGTACGCCGGAACAGCCTTCTGGACGAATTGAAGGCGCTGGAGGCCGCAGCGTCCCACCGGCTGACGGCCTCGATGATCGGTATTCTGCGCAGCTTCACGGTGCGATCGTTCTCGGCCGACTCCGAGGAAGGTCGTATCCTGCGCGACCTGGTGAACACCGATGAAAGCCCGCAGGACAGGATCCTGGAATCTCTCCGCGATGCCCTCGTCCCGACCAGGACCGCGCTCCGCGAGCTCAGGATGGGTGTGGAGTTCGCGGCGGCCGACCTGGTCGAGGATGACAGCCTGCTGTTCGAGTGCGGTTGGTCCTGGGGAATCGTCCGGGATGCTCCTACGGTCGAGCCGGCGTTGTCCTCGGTCAATCAGGCCAAAGGGGTGGCCGAGGCGAGACCATCGCTGTATTTCACGCTTGTCGCCCTCGACGGCATCGCCGACCTCTTCTCGGAACGGACCCGCAGGCTAGGTCTCATCACTCCGGAGCAGGAGGGTCTTGTCGGCGCGCTCGAACTCCGTCAGAACCTGACCCAGAACTACTGGTCCACGATCGCACGCCTCGGTGGGAGTCGCTGGGCGGTGGAGGAGATCCCCTGGCGGGGAGCCAGGACCGCCGGCCAGGAAGGTCCCGAGACCGACTACCACACCCTGTTGATCACCTCCATCACGGTCGAGGCGCTCGCCTCCGAGCGTGCTCGAGATGTGGAGATCGCGCGGATTGCGTCGATTCTCGAGGAACTGGCGGTCCGGGGTCGTGTCACCCGGCGTGCGCGGCTGCAGGAACCGGCGATCGCACTGCACTCCCCAGGCGTCCGGATCGATCTGGTCGGAGCCGACAGCCTCGGGCCGCCGATGGTGTGGTCCGCGCTGGACTTCTCGACCGCGTTGCTCAAGCGGGTTGCCCGGACTGCCAGCATCACCCGGGACAGCGCCCTGCGGGACAGGTTGCTCACGCTGGCTGACGACATCTGGTCGCGGCACCTGCACCGCCGCCAGATCACCGACGGCCCGGGTGCGATGCTCTGGGACGATATCTCGTCGATGTTCCGGCTGACCGCGTCGGACATGGAGCCGTCGTGGTATTTCACCGAGCGGGTGATGGAGTCGCTGGTGGCCGTAGCGGCGGTCTCCGGGACGCGGCCCTACAGCGGACGGCTTGCCGACCTGGCCTTGGACATGCTGGCCGAGGCAGATCATCTGCATGCAACCGAACTTCTGCGGGAGTCACCGACGGCAGCTCTGCCGGCCCGCACCCAGTTGTACGGGATCGGATCAAGCCTGCGTCGTGCCCGGGACCTGAGGGAACAGCAGCCCGCCACGGCGGTCGCCATCCTCCAGAAAGCACTGCGCGATCTTGAGGCGCTCGCTCTCGCGCGGCGCGGTTGATCGGGAGATCGGCGTGATTATCTTCGCGACCTCGGACAAGGGCGGGACCGGTCGCTCGGTCACGAGCTGCAATGTCGCCTATCGGCGTGCCGTCCAGGGCAGCGATGTCTGCTATCTGGATTTCGATTTCGGCTCACCCACGGCCGGGGCGATCCTCGGGGTCGAGGAGGCGGGCCAGGGCACATCGAGTGGACGAGGGCTGCACGCCTACCTCGCGGGGCGGGCGGCCGAAACCGAGCAGATCGATGTTTGGGCGCAGTCGAATCTGGGCGGACGGTGGTCGAAGCCTCTCGGCGCCGGCCGTTTCACCTTGCTGCCCGGTGACATCGGCGGCGGCGAGTTTCCTGTGACCAAGGAGATGATCGACCGCTGTGGTGATCTCTTCCTGCGGCTCGACGAGGAGTTCGAGCTGACACTTGTGGACCTGAGCTCTGGAAGGTCCTATGCCACCGAGATGGTCCTGAGGGCCACCGCCGACCCCGTGATCGCGGAGAAGACCGCGCGCTGGCTGGTGTTCCATCGATGGACTCGGCAGCACATCGTCGCGGCCGCGAGTCTGGTCTACGGACCGCAGGGCATACTCGACACCGGTACCAGCTTCGGGCACCAGCGAGGGCTGCTTGAGGACAGCATCCGGTTCGTACGCACGGCCGTGCTTGAGCCTGATTCGTCCCAGCTCTCCGGTCTGCGGCCGGAACAGTCGGTGTGGCTGCAGGCATTCAACACCGACCTGCAGAAGCTCGCCGGGCAGCTGCGCCTGGGCAGCAGCCTGATGCTGGGCGCGGTTCCACTCGACCCGGTGCTCCAATGGCGCGAGCAGATCATCGTCGAGGACGACATCTCGACCACCCGGATCGCGAATGAGGAGACCGGGCGGGCGTTCGAGGAACTCGCCAAACGGCTGACCGATGACGCGCTGTGGGAAGGTCTGTGACGGCATGCGTCCGGAGCCTGCCAAACCGCCGATGGAGCCCGCTCGTGCGGTTTTCCGGGAGACAAGCGCGTCCGAGCGTACGGTCGAGGTGCCGTTCGCGCACCTGTCGGTGGAACTGGGGCACTTCTACCCGGAGGATTTCCGCGGGGGGCCCGCAGCCCTGGCCGACCAGTTCCGCCGAATCGCACCCTGGGCGGAGCGGTCACGGCTGGCCGCGCTGAGCGGTTTCAGCGGTGCCGGTCTCCGGGTCAGCACCTGCCTGCTCGTGGACGACTATTCGGAGCGGCAGGCGCTGCCGTCGCCGGCCACGGTGATTCCAGACCTGCTCGCGGCGGCTGCGGCCAACGACCTGGTCATCGACTACATCGCGCGGGAATCCGCCTGCGCGGACGAGGGCCGGGTGTCGCTGGCACCCGTGGTGGAGAAGGCCTTGGTCCCGGATCCGTCATATGGCACGAACGGTTCGCGTCCGTCGGTGCACGAAAGCGGCTGGCTGTGCAACGGACTGCGTTCGCAGGGAACCTCTGGTGGCCCTGCGATGGGCGCTCCCGCGCGCTGGAACCCACCCGCTGAGAATGCTTCCCGCCGACACTCCATCTTCCTCGACGTCGAGCTCAGAGATGACGACGACGACGGCCGGCAGCGCTGGTCCTGTTCCTTCCTCGCGGCCGTGTGGCAACTGTTGCGGCTCGGTCTCGTGCGAGTGCAGGGTGAGAACGTGGTCCACCCTGCGACAGTTGACCTGGAGAATCTGCCAGACCGGTGGAGCGAAGTTCCGGACATCGTTCGCACGTCATCCACGGCGGCGCCGTTCTGTGCGTACCGCACCTTTTCGGCACTTGCGTCGACGTATGTTCCGGTCGAGCATGCGGTGCGGGTCATCCTGGGCCAGGTCGGTGTCGACCCGCACGCATTGGGATCTTCAATTCGTAGGGCACGGGCCGAGGGGATCGACCTGGCGGCGGAGCCGGTTGACCGGATCTCCTACCTCTTTCTCGGCCGCTGATGCCAAAAGCTGCGGGGGCGACCCGCACCCGCGGCCTGCCGGCCCAGCAGGCCCAGGGACGGTCGGGCGAACTGGACGTGCTGGTCGGCGAGGTTCGAACCACCCTTTTACAGAACTCGCACCAGGTCAATGCGGACACCGTGGCGCGACTGCTCGACCTCGACCCGGGCGGCCGGGTGCGCACCGCGAGCCGGCCTTATTCCCACGCGATATCCCCAGATCTCCGGACTGGCGTGCACTGCCCGCTGGTCACCGGTTCCGGTGCCGCGGCGGACGGCATCGGAACGGTGCTCGCGCGGGCCTCGCTGACCGGCGGGACTATTCTGCAGGCCTCGGCCCGTGCGCATCTCGTCCGCGCGACCTCTGAACGGAGGCTGCCGTGGTCCCATTACATCGCGGATCCAGGGGTCATCGAGGTAAGCGGGCGCAGCGGTGGTCAGGATCTGGTGTCAGGTTTCCTCGGGGATATGGCCGGGGCGCCCATCCGTGACCGCAGCCACGCCGCTCTGGACCTGGGCTCGGTGGGAAGTCGGCTTCTCGACAGGATTCAACGGATGCCGTACATCGATCGGTCGCCCATGCTTCGCGCGCGCCGAACGAGGCTGCGTTTCGCTGTGATCTGGCAGCCGCCGGATGAGGCCGTTCCGGAGCGGCCCGCACCGGATATCGAGTTCGTGGTTCACGACGAATCGCTGCGGACCCTGTGCCTTTATCTGCCACCGACAACCCACGACCTCGCCGATATCGTTGCCGCCTGTGAGAACCTCGCTCTGCACGATTGGCTGCTGTCAACCGTCGCCGCGCTGGTCGAGAACAGCCGCATAGGTGCGGACCCGGCGTCGGCCGTAGTGGCCCGTATCCGCCCCACGATCGACCATCTTCTTCATCTGTGGATGCCAGCTGCGGGAGTCGCGCAGAATCTTTCCGAGATATGGGCGGCACTCGAGCACAGCCCAGGATTCTCCAGACAGTGGGCGAGCCTGTGCGGGCAGATCCAGAACCAGCTTCTGCTCGCGATACTTGAGGGCCCACGGGCAGTGGGCCCCGGCGGCCCACAACTGTCGGGTGGCCGGCCCGGGTAGGCGCCCGGCCGGACTTCGCCGTGCCGGAGGGGTTTCATAAGGAGCAGTATGCCGAACGGAGAAAAATGTTTGTCACCGGCACTTCCGCGGTCATGAGAATGGTCGCGGTGGCTTTCGCTGCCGGTGGTATGACCTTCCTCGTCGGCGCGTTACTCGACGGCGACCTGACCTGGACGACGATGCTCTCCGCGTTCATCGCGGGCGTTGTTCTCATCGTGCAGCATCAGGTCGCGCTGGAAAAGGTCGTCGAGAACCATGTGCATGCGCAGTCCGACAAGCTTGTCGCGATCAGGAAGGATGTCGATCGCAATCTTGACGATACCAGGCGGGCGGTCTCCCGGGAGCTCGAGACAATAAACCACGGTGCCCGGCTGCTGGAGCAGCTGGAGAACTCGGCTGTGGAGACGGCGGTGGAGGTAGAGCGGTCCGTCAGCGGGCTGGCTGACCGGCTGGCCAGGTTCAACCCGCCGAACCCCGTACTCGGGCGGCTCGTCGCTGACGAGATCCGTGGGCTGCACGAGCTGCTGCGCGGTTTGGAAGGAGGGTCGGTCACCTTTCCGGGTGAGGATCGTGACTGGCTTCTCGCGCTCACCAGATCTGCTCGCGGCAGCATCTTGGCGACCAACGCGACGAATGTCGGCGGCGGGCGTCGCAATTTCAGCGATGGTTTCTGGAGCAGTGAGCTGGGCCGGGCCTACCTAATGGCGCAGCGGGAGGCGGTGAACCGCGGCGTCGAGGTGCGCAGGGTCTTCATCCTGAATTCCGAGAGGATCCTGCGTAACGGCGACTTTCTCAGGATTCGGGAAGAGCAGGAGAAAGCCGGGATAAAGGTGCACAGCGTGGTGGTCCCGGGTGGCGGCCACGCCGGGAGTGCGGTGGCCGGCTGGCGCAAGATCTTCCGCGACTTCATCCTCTTCGACGAAAGTGTCTGCTACGAGGCCGAAGCCGGCGCGCTGCAGGGAGCCGGCATCATCAGCACCAGACTCTGGTTCGACCGGACTCGGATCGATGATCGGAAGGCCTTGTTCGACGAGATCTGGCAGGAGGCCGCCGCGGCCGAGACCGCCGCTGGCGGAACGGCTGGTACCTGCCCGGGCTGAACAGCCGATAACATGATCTTCGGGCGGTCACACACCGTCGACTGTCGATCCCAGCCGACGTGATTTCTGGGACGGTCGAGATCCTCAGTGCTTGGGGCCCTGAGCTTCGGTCCTCCGCCCATGGGTGGCTGAGGGTCAGGGTGCCTGCCGCGGCAGCGGCAGGAAACGGTGCATCACGTACAGGTCGACCTCGCCCTGCCAGGGATGGTCGAAGGCCGCTGGCAGGGTGCCGACCATGCGGAAGGACAACGAGCGCCACAGGGCGACCAGCTGGGTGTTGGCCGCGACGACCGCGTTTACCTGCATCGCTCGGTAGCCGAGGTCGACCGCATAGTCGATCATCCCTTCGCCGGCGGCGCGCCCGACCGCCCGTGCGGCAGCTGCCCGCGCGGCTGCCGGGCCGTAGCCGCCGGGGCCGAACGCCCCGCCGCCGAGGTTCACCAGGGTCGGATCGATCAGTAGCTGAGCCAGCACCACGTGGCTGCCGAGATCCGGCTGGGCGGGAACGAGCAGTGCGGTGGCGACCACCCGGGTCGAGGCTGGGCCGTCGTCGACCTCCATCACCAGAACCCGTGCGGGCTCGGGCAGCATCCACAGCCTGCGTGCGCGGGCCTCGTCGGTGCCGGGATCCCAGGTGCACGTCTCACCTTCGGCGACAACGGCGTGCCAGACCGGCCAGATCGCCGGCCAGTCGTCCTCCGTTGCCCGACGTGTCCGCACATGCCGATCCTGCCTGCCAACGCCCGGATACGTGGGCTCAGTGTTGCGTCATGGGCGCCTGTTGGATGGGGAATCTCGTGTACCCGGCCACACCGGGAAGCCGGCCTCGGTGCTGGCGGGGGTGCAGGCTCTCTTCGCGCCGGTGAGATTCGCCATGTCGTGGCCGGTCGCGCGGCGCACACTGCTGGGCTGGCCGCGGCGCTGGTCGGGAGGCCGGGTGCGAGGCCCGTCGCGAAGCCGAATGCGCGGTCGTTCGGCCCGATGCGGGGTCAGCCCCAGCCGAGCTCGTGCAGGCGGGCGTCGTCGATGCCGAAATGGTGCGCGATCTCGTGGACGACCGTGATCCGGACCTCGCGTACGACCTCGTCCTCCGAGTCGCTCATGGCGCAGATCGGCATCCGATAGATGGTGATCCGGTCCGGGAGAACGCCGCTGTACCAGTCACCGCGCTCGGTCAACGGCACGCCCTCGTACCGGCCGAGCAGGCCTGGGCCCTCCGGGGACTCGTCCTCGACGAGGACGGCCACGTTGCGCATCTGCCGTCCCAGCTCGGGGGGCAGGCTGTCGAGCGCGGCGACGACCAGGGCCTCGAACCGTTCGGGGCTGATGGTGACCATGGGGCCATCCTGCTGCCCGCCTCCGATTCTGGTCGCCCCTGCCGGCTCGGTGTCGCCCGCTGGACAGGGCCGGGTGCGACTGCCGGGGTTGCCCTGACTGATCCCGCTGGTTATTCTCAAGTTCAGAAAATCTCGATACGAGAATAACTGGCCGAGCCTCCTGGCTGGCCGGTCAGGAGCAAGGGTGGTGAACCATGCCTGCGGGCGATCACATGCCGGCACGTTCAGCTCGGGGTGGCGACTACGACCCCCGGACCTACGATCCGCGGGCCTTTGACCCCGTGGCGGTCACGGTGGATGTAGTCGCCCTGACTCTGCGCGATGGTCGGCTTCATGTGCTGCTCGTGCGCCGCGGGGAGGCGCCCTTCGCCGGCCGGTGGGCCCTGCCGGGAGGGTTCGTCCGGCCGCGCCCGGGCGTGGAAGGGCCTGCGGGCGAGGAGGACCTGCCCGAAGCGGCCGCCCGTGAGCTGGCCGAGGAGACCGGGCTGGCCGCTGTCGACCCGCTGGCCGCTCCTGACTCGCTGACCGCGGCCGACCCGCTGGCCGCTACCGACCCGCTGTCGCCGCTGTCGCCGCTGTCGCCGCAGTCTCCGCGGCGGGTGCACCTCGAGCAGCTCGGCACGTATGGCACTCCTGGGCGTGATCCGCGTATGCGGGTCATCTCCGTCGCCTACCTGGCCTTCGCGCCGGACCTGCCGGACCCGACCGCCGGTGGTGACGCGGCCGCCGCGGCCTGGGCGCCGTTGTCGACAGTGTCGGGCGGCCTTTCGTTCGACACCTCGGGGCGTGCCGATCTGGGGTTCGACGCCGTCTGCCTGGATGACCTGGCGTTCGACCACGGGCGCATCCTGGCCGACGGGATCGAGCGAGCCCGCTCGAAGATCGAGTACACGCCGTTGGCGACAGCGTTCGTGGGGGAGCAGTTCACGATCTCCGAGCTGCGTGAGGTCTACACGATCGTGTGGGGGCGAGCTCCGCACGCGGCCAACTTCCATCGCAAGCTCCTGTCGGTTCCCGGGTTCCTGGAGGACACCGGGACCACGACGGAACGCGGGGGCAACCGAGGTGGCCGCCGGGCTCGGCTGTACCGGGCTGGTCCCGCGACGCTCCTGTATCCGGCGCTGCTGCGGCCGTCCGGCGCGGAGCCGGGAGAGCCCGTCCTCGACGCCGTTACAGGGGGCGGCGTCGAGGACGGTGCGCTGGATGGTGCCCTGGATGGCGCCCGGGATGGTGCGCGGTGACGCCCGAGCCGGGCCCGTCCGGGCTCGACGGGGCGTTGGGCCTGCTGTTCGACGTCCCGCCGGAACCCGGTTGGCCTGATCTCGTCAGGGTGTTCGGGCCTACCCCGGGCATCGCCGGATACCGCAGGCTCGCTCGCCTCGTGCACCCGGACCGGGCGCCGGCGGCGAGGTCCGGGGTCGCGACCGCCGCGTTCGTCCGGCTTGGTGACCTGTGGCTTCGCTACCAGAGTCTGCAGCCGCCGCAGGTGACCGACCGCGGGGCGGCTGGCGGTGCCGCCTACGCCGCCTCCGCCGGCCCGACCACCGATTCCGTAGACGCCGATTTCGCGGACGTCGAGCCGGTGGACGTCGAGCCGGGGGATATCGAGGAGACGGTCATCCGGACGAGACGTCACCTCCACACGATTCGGGTCGTCCCGCGGCGGACCGCGGTCGCCAAGGCCGCCGGGGCCGCCGGGGCCGCCGGTGGGCGGCCGGATGGTGGGGTCATCGAGGGTGATGTGGCTCTGTTGTACCCGGCCGAATGCCGGGAGACGGCGAGTGGGACGACCCGCACGGGGTTCCTCAAGGTTCCGCGGTCCGCTGCGGACAACGACCTCATGGAGCGTGAGGCCGCCGCTCTCACCCGGCTGGCCCGAGCCGGGGACCGGCGGTTCGCCGCCTACGCGCCGCGCCTGGTCGAGTCGTTCCTGCACACTCCGGCGACCGGCGGCGGGCAGTGTTCCGCGCCACGGCGCCGGGTCAACGTCCTGGAGCGGCTCGACGGTTTCCAACCGCTCACCCGGGTCCACGCGGCCTACCCCCAGGGGGTCGACCCGCGGGACGCGGCCTGGATGTGGCGTCGGCTGCTGGTGGCTCTCGGCTACGCCCACCGCGCCGGGGTGCTGCACGGCGCGGTCGTGCCCGATCATGTGCTCATCCATCCCGAGAAGCACGGGCTGGTGCTCGTCGACTGGTGCTACAGCGTCATCCGGGACCCCGAAACCGCTCCGGCAGTCGGCCGGGCCGCAGGTTCGGCGGCTGGCTCGGCGGCTGGCTCGGCGGCCGGTCCGGGGGCTGGTTCGGCGGCCGACCCGGACAACGGCCCGGCTGCCGGCGCGGCGGATCTCGCGGCGCGGGTGCCGGCCGTCGTGCCGCGTTTCGCACCGATGTACCCGCCGGAGGTGGCCGCGCGCCGCCGTCCGGACGAGGCCACCGACATCTACCTCGCCACCCGCTGCATGACGTACCTGATCGGCCCGGGCCTGCCCGCGCAGCTGCGCGCCTTCGCCCGCGGCTGCACCCTGCCGGCCGCGGCGCGCCGTCCGCATGACGCCTGGCGGCTGCTCACCGAGCTGGACGACGTGCTGGAGCGGCTGTACGGCCCGCGGCGTTTCCGGCCGTTCCATCTGCCCGCCGCGGACGGATGACGTCCCGGACCGACCACCGACCACCGACCACCAGCCACCAGCCACGACCACGACCACCGACCGCTCAGGCCGGCCGCGCAGGCGGGCCACGACCACCAGACCTGCAGAAGTACCACTCGTTCGAGATCCGGAGGCGGAGAGAAATGGGCAGTGGATCCTGGTCAACCAACGTGTACGAGGCGGCGGCGGGCTACCGGGCCCGCAGCGGGGCGAGCGCGTTCCAGTACAGCGACTCGCTGCGGGCGAGCAGGCCCCGCCAGTCCTGGAAGGCGCACCCCGACCTGGACCCCTGGCGGGTCGGGCTGCGGGAGAGCCGGGACAACGACGAGCACCCCGAGAGCCTGGCGATCTCCGTCCTGTTCGATGTGACCGGGTCGATGGGCCAGGTGCCGCGCACCCTGCAGACCCGGCTGCCCGAGCTGTTCGGGCTGCTGCTGCGCAAGGGCTACGTCCAGCACCCGCAGATCCTCTTCGGCGGCATCGGTGACGCGAGCTGTGACCGGGTCCCGCTGCAGGTCGGCCAGTTCGAGTCGGACAACCGGATGGACGACCAGCTCGGCGCCATGCTGCTGGAAGGCGGGGGCGGCGGGCAGCTGCACGAGTCGTACGAGCTGGCGCTGTACTTCATGGCCAGGCACACCGCGACGGACTGTTTCGACCGGCGCGGCCGGCGTGGGTACCTGTTCATCGTCGGTGACGAGCTGCCCTACAGCCGGGTGGTTCAGAGCCAGGTCGCCGCGGTCATCGGCGACCGGCTGACGGAACGCCTGTCAGTCGAGCGCATCCTCGCCGAGGTGGAGCGCCGCTACCACGTCTACTTCATCATTCCCGCCGGGACGTCCCACGCGGGTGACAGCGAGGTGCTCGGAACCTGGCGGGCGCTGCTCGGTGAGCGGGTGCTGGAGCTCGACGACCTCGACGCGGTCTGCGAGACGATCGCCGTGACGATCGGCCTGGGTGAGGCGGCGATCGACCTGGACGAGGGGCTCGACGACCTGCGGGACGTCGGTTCGGCCGCGGCGGTGCCGAGTGTCGGCCGCGCGCTGGAGCGGTACTCGCGTGAGGTGGCCGTCCGCGGTTCGCGGTCCGCGGTCGTCCGTGGCTCGGGTGCGCTCGACCGACGGATCGCCGGTGCCGGCAGCCGCGGCATCGTGCGCCTGTAGAGGCCGGGGAACGAGCTGTGAACCGTCTCGTGAATCGCGATCGTGATCGCGATGATGATCGCGATCACGTCATCGTCATCGATCTGGGCTTCGGTGATGCCGGGAAGGGGACGGTGGTCGACTGGCTGTGTGCCGCCCGGGCCGGCGCGGGCGGTGCGGGCGGTGTGGGTCGTGCGGGTGGTGCGGGTGGGCGGGCACCGACGGTGGTGCGGTTCAACGGCGGGGCGCAGGCCGCCCACAACGTCGTCACCGACGACGGCCGGCATCACACGTTCGCCCAGTTCGGCGCCGGTTCGTTCACCCCGGGCTGCGCCACCCACCTGGCCCGCACGATGCTCGTCGACCCGTTCGCACTGGTGGCGGAGGCCACCCACCTGGAGTCGGTCGGCGTGCCCGATCCCTTCGCCAGGCTGACGGTGGACGGCGAGGCCCTGCTCACCACCCCGTACCACGCGATCGCGAACCGGGTCCGTGAGCTGGCCCGGGGCGCCGGGCGGCACGGCTCGTGCGGGATGGGCATCGGGGAGACGGTGTCCTACGCGCTGGCCCGGCCGGCCGTGGCGCCGCGGGTCGCCGACTGCCGCAGCCCGTCGCGCCTGCGCGCCCGGCTGCGTGAGCTGCACGACTGGCTGCGCGCCGAACTCGCCGCACTCACCGCATCAACCGAGTTCGCCGCATCAACCGAGTTCGCCGCACCAACCGAGCTCGCCGCACCCGTCGGGCTGGGCGGGGCTGGCTCCGGCGGGCAGACAGGGGCTGCTCGGCTCACGGCGGTGCCGGCGGTGGAGGAGATACCGGAGGTGGAGGACTGCGTGGCGGTGCTCACCGCCTTCGGCCAGCTGACGCGGATCGTCGACAGCTCCTGGCTGCGGGTGCTGTGCGACCGTGGGCCGGTCGTGTTCGAGGGGGCGCAGGGCGTCCTGCTCGACGAGTGGCATGGCTTCCACCCGTTCACGACCTGGTCGACGACGACCGCGCGCAACGCCGAGGAGCTGCTGGCCGAGGTGGGCCGGGGCGGGACGGCCCGGCGCCTCGGAGTCGTGCGTGCCTACACGACCCGCCATGGGCCGGGGCCGCTGGTGACCGAGGACGCGGAGCTGACCGCCGCGTTGCCGGACGTCCACAACGGGACCGGCCGGTGGCAGGGGGCGTTCCGGGTGGGTCACTTCGACGCGGTCGCGCACCGGTACGCGGTCGAGGCCGCCGGCGGTGTGGACGCGCTCGCGCTCACGCACCTGGACGTGGTCGAGCGGCTGCCGCCGGGGCTGGGGCTGCGGGTCTGCGACGCCTACCGGATCGACGGGGCGACGGTCAGCCGGCTGGCGCCGGGGCCTCCCGGCGATCTGGAGCGGCAGGGGGCGCTGACCCGCAGGCTTGCGCGCGCCGAGCCGGTGCTCGGCGCGCGCCCCGACGTCGATGCCTGGCCCGATCTGGTGACCGAGCTGTTGGAGGCGCCGGTGACGCTGCTCTCACGCGGCCCGCGCGCCGCGGACAAGCAGATCACCGGACAAACAGGTCACCTGCTGCCGAGCAGGTCACCGGACAGACTCAGTGCAGGGGCCCCATGCAGTCCTTGCACCGCTCGCTGAGGATGGACAGGAGCTCGACCGCCTTGATCGAGGCGTCCCGCACCTTGGCGAGGTCCTGTGAGGAGTTCAGCCGCAGCAGCGCGGCCTCCGCGCCGTCGGTGGCGCCTTCGCTGAGCGCTTCGACGATCTCCGCCGCCGGGGTGCCGTACTGGTACAACAGCACCTGCTTGTCCTGATAGGACGGCAGCTCGGCGGGGAGATGGCCGAGGCCGACTCCGGCGAGTTTCCGGCTGAGTATCTGTCGTACATTGGTGCCGAGCCGGCCATAGCCGCCGATCTCGCGCAGGACTGCCATGTCGATGCGATAGACACCGTTGTTGCCGACGACCGCGGTGCGCAGGTCTTCCCATGAGATGGGCGAGCCGGACCAGGCGTCGACGGCCTGAGCTTCCGTCACTTCCTACCGTCCTGGCTTTCGGTACCGCTGCGGATGGGCACGAGCTGTCGAGTCGTTCAACCTGCCGAGCCGTTCAACCTGTCGAGTCGTCCTGTCTGTCGAGTCGGCCGCGTCTGCCGAGATTGCCTGCCGAGCTGTTTGCGGGTGCGCACGCGCGCTTTTTTCCGCGTGTGCGCGAGGCAACGCTACCCGGCCCACCGGACCTGGTCCAGAACGGCCCGGTGGGTGCGGTTTCCGAGACGTAAATCCCGCCACGCCCCTCGGCCGGGCTGGTTCGGCGGAGGGTGCCGCGAAGGGGGTCGTGGCCCACGGTATCCGCATCGGGGACGATATTCATCCGCGAACACGGCGGAAATCTCGGGTATAGTTCCGCAGGCACGGATGTGAGCTGTTCGGGTTGGCGCAGATGCGGCGGTAGGCGAAAGTCTTCGGTCGGTAATCCTGTGTTTCACGTCATACCTGGGCAGGTATATCCGGTGCGGTCACCAGCGAGGATACTTCCGATTAACGAGGCGCTGATCGGGTCGAAACCGGGCCAGGCACCGAGCGGGGGGCCCCGCCGGGACCCGTGCCGCGGCTTCTGCTAAGGCGCGTGCCAGCGCACGTGCAGGTCGCGGGGTCGGTAACAGCCGGCAGGAAAAGTTTTTCCTCGGAATTTTCTTCCCGGATTTCCTCCCGGCTTTCCTGAAGGCCCAGTTCGCCGCTGTCCCGAGCGATTTCTTGTTAACGGGGCAGTTACCGACGTACATGCTTCCGAAATGAATGCCTCCTACGGTTCCTAGACATCGCGGCACGCCGGGTGGACGAGCTACCAGCGCCCATTCGGTTGCGGGGCCACGACCGCGACCGAATTCCGGCCCGCGGGACGCACTGTGCGAAACCGTGCATGCGTACCCAGGCTCCAGGAGGAGAAGCAATGCGCCAGATCGCGTTCTACGGCAAGGGTGGTATCGGCAAGTCCACCACCCAGCAGAACACCATGGCCGCCATGGCGGAGATGGGTCGCCGGGTCATGATCGTCGGCTGTGACCCCAAGGCCGACTCCACCCGCCTCATCCTGCACTCGAAGGCCCAGACCTCGGTCATCGAGCTCGCCGCCGAGAAGGGCTCGGTCGAGGACCTGGAGCTCGACGAGGTCCTCATCGAGGGCCAGTGGGGCATCAAGTGCGTCGAGTCCGGTGGCCCGGAGCCGGGTGTCGGCTGCGCCGGCCGTGGCGTCATCACCTCCATCACCTACCTGGAGGAGGCCGGCGCCTACGAGAACCTGGACTTCGTCACCTACGACGTCCTCGGTGACGTTGTGTGCGGTGGCTTCGCGATGCCGATCCGCCAGGGCAAGGCCCAGGAGATCTACATCGTGACCTCCGGCGAGATGATGGCGATGTACGCCGCGAACAACATCTCCCGAGGCATCCTCAAGTACGCCCACTCCGGTGGCGTCCGCCTCGGTGGCCTCATCTGCAACAGCCGTAAGACCGACCGCGAGGACGAGCTGATCATGGAGCTCGCCCGCCGTCTCAACACCCAGATGATCCACTTCATCCCGCGTAACAACGTCGTGCAGCACGCCGAGCTGCGCCGGATGACGGTCATCGAGTACGACCCCCAGAACAGCCAGGCCGACGAGTACCGCCAGCTGGCTCGGGCGATCGACGAGAACGACATGAAGAACATCCCCACCCCGATCAGCATGGACGAGCTCGAGGAGCTGCTGATCGAGTTCGGGATCATGGAGCAGGAAGACACCAGCATCGTCGGCCAGAGCAAGGCCGCCGCCTCCGCCTGACCTCCTCCGCCCACCACCGGCTTCAGTCACCGTCGAGGATGAGGTTCCGATCATGACGACGACGCCGACCCCGCCGCGGGCCGAGACCGAGGCGATGATCGCCGAAGTCCTGTCGCATTACCCCGCGAAGGCGGCCAAGTTCCGCGCCAAGCACATCAAGGCCAACGACCCCGAGGGGTCGAAGGAGTGCGAGGTCAAGTCCAACATCAAGTCCCGCCCCGGAGTCATGACGATCCGTGGCTGCGCCTACGCCGGTTCCAAGGGCGTGGTGTGGGGGCCGGTGAAGGACCTGGTCACCATCAGCCACGGCCCCGTCGGCTGTGGCCAGTACTCCTGGGCCACCCGTCGTAACTACGCCCGCGGCCCGTGGGGTGTCACCAACTTCGCCGCGATGCAGGTCACCACGGACTTCCAGGAGAAGGACATCGTCTTCGGCGGTGACCCCAAGCTGGCGCAGGTCTGTGACGAGATCAACGAGCTGTTCCCGCTGGCCAAGGGCATCTCGGTGCAGTCCGAGTGCCCGATCGGTCTGATCGGTGACGACATCGAGGCCACGTCCCGCGCGGCCTCCAAGAAGCTCGGCAAGCCGGTCATCCCGGTTCGTTGCGAGGGCTTCCGCGGTGTCTCCCAGTCGCTGGGCCACCACATCGCCAACGACGCCGTCCGTGACCACGTGCTGGGCACCGGTGGCGCGAACCACGTCTCCACCCCGTACGACGTCGCGCTCATCGGTGACTACAACATCGGTGGTGACGTCTGGGCCTCCCGCCGGATCCTCGAGGACATGGGCCTGCGCATCATCGCCCAGTGGTCCGGTGACGGCACGATCAACGAGATGGCCTCGACGCACCTGTCGAAGCTGAACCTGATCCACTGCTACCGGTCGATGAACTACATCTGCACCACCATGGAGGAGCGCTACGGCACTCCGTGGATGGAGTTCAACTTCTTCGGTCCGTCGAAGATCGTCAAGTCGATGCGCGCCATCGCGGAGAAGTTCGACGAGACGATCCAGGCCAAGACCGAGGCCGCGATCGCCCGGTACGAGAAGCAGTTCGAAGAGATCATCAAGGCCTTCCGGCCGCGGCTCGAGGGCAAGCGGGTCATGCTCGCCGTCGGTGGCCTGCGCCCCCGCCACACCATCGGCGCCTACGAGGACCTCGGCATGGAGGTCATCGGCACGGGCTACGAGTTCGCGCACAAGGACGACTACACCCGTACCTACGGGATGCTGAAGGAAGGCGTCGTCCTCTACGACGACCCGACCGCGTTCGAGATCGAAGAGTTCGCCAAGCACCTGAAGCCGGACCTCATGGGTGCGGGCGTCAAGGAGAAGTACGTCTTCCACAAGATGGGCATCCCCTTCCGCCAGATGCACTCCTGGGACTACTCCGGCCCGTACCACGGTGTCGACGGCTTCGCGGTCTTCGCCCGGGACATGGACATGGCCATCAACAGCCCGACCTGGGACCTGATGGAGACCCCGTGGTCGAAGTCCGGAGAAGTCTTCTGAGCGAGTAGCCCGGCTCCGCCGGCAACCACCGGCGACCACCGGTGATCACCGGTGGCTGCCGGCGGCCATCAGTGGGCCTTCTCCATCCCACGGGGCACGGCCAGGAACCGTGAGCCCGAGCTGGCGATGGAAAAGGCTCAAGTCACGGCAGAAAGGAGGAGGTCCGGTGACGACGACTCCCGAGACGAACAGTCACATCCCGCTGAAGGTCCTCGACCACACCGAGCTGTTCAAGGACGAGGTCTACACCAAGCAGTTCGAGACCAAGCGCGAGTTCGAGAACGGTGCGGACGACGCCGAGGTCAACCGGGTCCTGGAGTGGACCCGCACCTGGGAGTACCGCGAGAAGAACTTCGCCCGCGAGGCCCTGACCGTCAACCCGGCCAAGGCCTGCCAGCCGCTCGGTGCCGTGCTCGCGGCCATCGGCTTCGAGGGCACGCTGCCCATCGTGCACGGGTCGCAGGGCTGCGTCGCGTACTTCCGCAGCCACTTCGCGCGGCACTTCAAGGAGCCCGTCCCGGCGGCCTCCACCTCCATGACCGAGGACGCGGCGGTCTTCGGCGGGATCAACAACCTGGTCGAGTCGTTCGCGAACGCGACGGCGCTGTACAAGCCGAAGCACATCGCGGTCAGCACCACCTGCATGGCCGAGGTCATCGGCGAGGACC
This sequence comes from Frankia sp. R43, assembly GCF_001306465.1. NCBI lineage: Bacteria > Bacillati > Actinomycetota > Actinomycetes > Frankiales > Frankiaceae > Frankia > Frankia sp. R43. Next base: position 263,837 of record NZ_LFCW01000011.1, read on the forward strand.
TCTTCGCCTACATCCGCACCGCGCGGGACCAGGAAGCCGTCACCAACGACTTCCCGGTGTCGTACGCCCACACCCCGAGCTTCGTGGGCTCGCACCTCAACGGCTACGACGTGATGGTCAAGGGCATCCTTGACATGGTCACCGAGCTGCCCGAGGCCAAGACGGCGCCGGAGACCGGCGGGAAGCCGCAGCTCAACGTCTTCCCCGGCTTCGAGACCTACCTCGGCAACCTGCGCGAGTACCGCCGGATGCTCGAGCTGCTGGGTGTCTCCCCGCTGATCCTGGGTGACCACTCCGACGCGCTCGACTCGCCGGCGAACGGGGAGTACGACCTCTACCCCGGTGGCACCAAGCTGGCGGACGCGGCGAAGGCCAAGCACAGCAAGGCCAGCGTCGTCCTGCAGGAATCCACCATGCGCCGGACGGCGGAGCTCGTCCGGGACAAGTGGAAGCAGGAGACGGTCCTTCTGGAGACCCCGATCGGCATCCGGGGCACCGACCAGTTCGTGAAGGAGATCGCGCGGCTCTCCGGTCAGCCGGTGCCGGCCGAGCTCACCCTCGAGCGCGGTCGTCTCGTCGACGCCCTCGCCGACTCGCACGCCTACCTGCACGGCAAGCGGGTCGCGATCGCCGGCGACCCGGACCTGGTCATCGCGCTGACCCGGTTCGTGCTGGAGTGCGGCATGGTGCCGGTGCACCTGGTCAGCACCAACGCGGACAGCAGCTTCAAGGCGCGCATGGAGAAGGTGCTCTCCGCGAGCAAGTTCGGCGACGCGGCCACCGTCTGGCCGGAGAAGGACCTGTGGCACCTGCGGTCGCTGGTCTTCACCGAGCCGGTCGACCTGCTCATCGGCAGCACCTACCTGAAGTACATCTCCCGCGAGGCGAACGTCCCCCTCGTCCGGGTCGGATTCCCGATCTTCGACCGTCACCACCTGCACCGCCAGGCGACGATCGGGTACACCGGCGGGCTGAACCTGCTCACCCAGCTGGTCAACACCATGCTGGACGAGCTCGACCGCTCCAGCCTGCCGCATAGCTTCGACGCCGTGCGCTAGGTCCCGTTCGGGGGATGCCTCCTGAGCATCGGCATCCCCCGAGCGGTACGCACGGCCTTCCCAGTGGTCGGCCGGCTGGCGGCCCCACCCCCCGCTCGGCCGGGGCCCCGCCCGTGGCGCCGGGACCGCGCCCCCCACGTCACGAGAGCCGGCGCCCCGCCCCTGCCGGGGCCGGCCCCCCGGCCGGCCGGCCACACCCCTCGACCCCCACTGCGCCACACCAACTCCACCGACAACCACTCCGCCGACAACCACTCCGGTTCAGAAGAACCGCTGGTCCATCGAACGGCCCCGCTCACCCAGCTCACCGAGGGCAACGCCCTCCCAAGCGGAGAGATCGCCATGGCCGCCACTGACCGCGCAACTCTCTTCACCGAACCGGCCTGTGACCACAACCGCGAGAAGTCCGCGAAGGAGCGCAAGGCCGGCTGCCCCAAGCCCGCTCCTGGGGGCACGAGCGGGGGATGCACCTTCGACGGTGCGATGATCACCCTGGTTCCGATCGTTGACAGCGCCCATGTCGTGCACGGCCCCATCGCCTGCGCCGGCAACTCCTGGGACGGGCGGGGAAGCCTGTCGTCAGGACCTGACCTCTACCGACGCGGCTTCACCAGCGACGTCGGCGAGCAGGATGTGATCTTCGGCGGCGAGCAGCGCCTGTTCGACACCATTCTCGAAGCCGTCGAGCGCCACCGCCCGCCAGCGGTGTTCGTCTACTCGACCTGCGTCACCGCCATGATCGGCGACGATCTCGACGCCGTGTGCGCTGCCGCCGCCACGCACACCGGTGTGCCGGTCATCCCGGTGCACGCGCCGGGATTCGTCGGCAACAAGAACCTCGGCAACAAGATCGCCGGTGACGCGCTGCTCGAGCACGTCATCGGCACGGTCGAGCCGGCCGACGTGAGCGAGTACGACGTCAACCTGGTCGGCGAGTACAACATCGCCGGCGAGCTGTGGGACGTCCTGCCCACGCTGTCCAAGCTGGGCCTGCGGGTGCGGGCCTGCATCAGCGGGGACGCGCGCTACGCCGACGTCGCCGCCGCGCACCGGGCCCGCGCGACGATGGTCGTCTGCTCCCGGGCCCTGCTGGGGCTGGCCCGCGGGCTGGACGAGCGTTACGACATCCCCTGGTTCGAGGGCAGCTTCTACGGCGTCCGGGCGATGAACGACACGCTGCGCCAGTTCGCCCGCCTGCTCGGCGGCGGCGCGCTCGCCGAACGCGCCGAGGAGCTGATCGAGCTCGAGCAGACCGCCGTCGACCTGGCCCTGGAGCCCTACCGGGAGCGGCTCGCCGGCAAGCGCGCCGTTCTCTACACCGGCGGGGTCAAGAGCTGGTCGATCGTCTCCGCGCTGCAGGACCTCGGCATCGAGGTCGTCGCGAACGGCATCACCAAGAGCTCCGACGGGGACGTCGAGAAGATCTCCGAGCTGCTCGGCCCGGATGCGAAGATCGTCTCCGAGGGCAGCCCGCGCGAGCTGCTGCGCATCGCGGACGAGACCCGCGCGGACATCCTGGTCGCCGGCGGCCGCAACATGTACACCGCGCTCAAGGGGCGGCTGCCCTTCCTGGACATCAACCAGGAGCGGCACATCCCCTACGCGGGCTACCGCGGCGCCGTCGAGCTCGCCCGCCGCCTCGACCTGGCCCTCACCAACCCGGTGTGGGAGCAGGTCCGTGCCCCCGCACCCTGGGACGTCGCCAGCACGCCGGCGGAGGTGGCGTGATGGCGCGGGTCGTCACGAGCAGCCGGCGGGCCGGCCTGGACCCGCTGAAGTTCAGCCAGCCCCTCGGCGGCGCCCTGGTCTTCCTCGGCCTCGCCAGCTCCATGCCGGTGATGCACGGCTCGAAGGGCTGCGCGTCGTTCGCCAAGGCGCTGCTCACCCGGCACTTCAACGAGCCCGTCCCGCTGCAGACCACCGGGATCACCGAGGTCACCGCGGTCATGGGCAGCGGTGAGGAGCTCGTGGTGCACCTGGACGCGATCCGCGCCAAGCAACGCCCAGAGATCATCGGGCTGCTGACCACCGGGGTCACCGAGGTCAGCGGCGAGGACGTCGGCGGCCAGATGCGCCAGTACATCGCGATGATGGAGCACACCACTCCCGAGGGCGCCCCGCTGATCGTGCGGGTGTCGACGCCTGACTTCGTCGGCGGCCTGTCGGACGGCTGGTCGGCCGCGCTGCGGGCGCTCGTCACGACGGTGCCGTTCGACGGGGCCGACCCCGACGGCCACGACCTTGACGGACCCGACCGTGACGGCCTCGAGTGTGGGAACACGGTCGCGGTGCTAGTCGGCCCGTCCCTGACCGCCGCGGACCTCGACGAGCTGAGCGCGCTGATCCGCTCGTTCGGGCTGAGCCCGGTCCTCGTCCCGGACCTGTCAGGCTCGCTGGACGGGCATCTCGCCCCGGCCTGGCAGCCGACGACGACCGGCGGGACGGACCTGACCCGGCTGCGCCGCCTCGACCGGGCGGGCCTGGTGATCACCGTCGGGGCGACCGCGGCCGCCGCCGGTGCCGACCTCGCCGGCCGCACCGACGCCGATCTCCTGCACTATGACCACCTCAGTGGCCTGCGGGCGGTGGACGGGCTGGTCAGCGACCTGATGGCCCGGTCCGGCCGCGGTCCGTCCTACGAGGTGCGCCGGGCCCGGGCCCGGCTCGCCGACGGTCTGCTCGACACCCACTTCTACCTGGGTGGCGCCCGGGTCGCGCTCGCGATGGAGCCCGAGGCGCTGGTCGCCGTCGGCTCGCTGCTGTGCGACGTCGGTGTCGAGATCGTGGCGGCAGTCTCCCCGACGGACGCCCCCGTGCTGGCCACCGCCCCGTGGGACGAGATCGTCATCGGCGACCTGGCCGACCTGGAGGAGCGGGCGGTCGAGGGCGGTGCGGAGCTGGTCATCGGGTCCAGCCACACCCGGGCGGTCGCCGACCGCATCGGCATCCCGCACCTGCCGGTCGGCTTCCCGATCTACGACCGGCTTGGCGCGGCCCTGCGCACCACCGCCGGGTACAGCGGCAGCCTGCGGCTCCTGGTGGACGCGGCGAACCGGCTGCTCGACCACCACCACCAGCACGCGGAGCACCCGCACGCGGAGCACCCGCAGGCAGAGCACCCGCTGACAGAGCCCCAGCACATCGAGCACCAGCACATCGAGCACCAGCACGCCGACCACCGCGCGGAACCGCACCGGGACCACCCGGGTCACCGCGCCGAGCGCAGCGACGTCGACGTCAGCCCGCACCCGATCGACCCGTTCGACGAGCTCGACGTTCTGTGCGAGGAGCCCTCATGTTGAAGATCGCCTTCGCGACCGGCGACGGAAGCGCCGTCGACCAGCACTTCGGCTGGTGCCGCCGGTTCGACGTCTACGAGGTCGGACCGCAGGGCTACCGACTGTACGAGACCCGTGAGCTCGGGCCGGCCGAGGAGGACGAGGAGGACAAGATCGCCTCTCGGCTGGCCGCCGTCACCGACTGCGCGATCCTCAACGTCTCCGACATCGGAGGGACCGCGGCCGCGAAGGTCATCAAGGCCCAGATCTACCCGATGAAGGTCGCCAAGGGCACCGCGATCGACGGCCTGCTCACCAAGTTCGTCGACGTGCTCGCCGGCAGCCCGCCGCCGTGGCTGCGCAAGATCCTGCGGGCGCACAGCCCCCAGGAAGCTCCCGCCTGGACGCCGGCCACGACCGGTTCGTCCGCCTCGGATTCGGCCACGTCGACCCCGACAACCATGGGAGGAACGGCATGACCGCATCGACATCCGCGGCGAACGGGAAGGTCGAGGGGTTCCTGAAGGACCTCGCAGACCAGCTCCGCGCCGGCGACACCTACGGCAAGCTCGACAAGTTCTCCGACGAGGCGATGCTCGCCCCGTTCGTCCTCACGAAGGAGCAGCGGCGCCAGATCTCGGTGGCCTGCGACATCGACGCGGTCATCGAGGCCCGGGTGCGCTCCTTCTACCAGGCGGTCGCCGCCGCGGTGGAGAAGGCGACCAGGGCCGAGACGACCACGGTGCTCGACCTGAACCACGAGGGGTTCGGCCGGGTCGTCATCTTCGCGGGACGGCTCGTGGTGCTCTCCGACGTCCTGCGGGACGCCCAGCGCTTCGGCTTCAACTCCCTGGAGGACCTCGCCGCCCGCGGCGAGGCCTTCGTGACCGCCGCCGCCAAGTACGTCGACCAGTACCGGGAGGCTGCCCGCGATGACTCCTGACACCAGCGCCGGCACCGACGTCGCCGCCATCCAGACCCGGCTGCGCAAGATGAACAGCAAGGCGTCCCAGCTCAAGCTCGACCTGCACGACCTCTCCGAGGAGCTGCCGCTCGGCTGGGAGGGCATCCTCGACGTCGCCCGCCGCACCTACGACGCCTACGCCGAGGTCGCGGTGCTGGAGAACGAGCTGCGCGCGGCGAAGGAGGCGGCGAAGTGAGCGCCGCCGGCCAGGTCGACGAGCAGCTCGCCGAGTTCCGGCGCTGCTCCACCGCCGAGCAGTACTTCGAGCTGCTCGACGTCGATTTCGACCCGCGGGTGGTGGCCGTCAACCGGCTGCACATCCTGCGCTACTTCGCGGGGGAGATCGCCGGCCTGCATGACGCGGCGGACGCCGCGCAGTCGCCGGAGGAGCTGCTGCGCCACTACCGCGAGGCCCTGATCCGCTCGTACGAGGCCTTCACCACGGCGACGGCGCTGGACCACCGGCTGTTCAAGGTCCTCAAGGACCGCGCGCCGGAGCCGGAGGCCTTCGTCCCGGTTTCCGAGATCACCATCGAGCGTTCCGCGACCGCGGGCCCGCAGGGGAAGGAGCAGAGCTGATGAGGTCGGCCTTCGACGTCGGCGATGTCGTCGCCACCACCAAGGCGCTGCGCCAGGACGGGACCTTCCCGGACCCGGACATCCCCACCGGCCAGATCCTGGTCGAGGAGGGCACCCGCGGCGAGGTCATCAATGTGGGCCTCTACCTGCAGGAACACATCGTCTACGCGGTCGCCTTCGAGAACGGACGCGTCGTCGGCGCCCTCGAGCGGGAGCTGGAGGCCGCGGGCCGCGAGTTCCGGCCCACCACGCCCGACCACGCCGACCACACCCAGGACGGGGACACCGTCCACGCCACGAGTTCCGCGGCTGACAGCAGCGTCGCCGTGACCAGCGGGACCACCGATGAGGAGGAGGGGCTGTCGTGACCAACGAGCCCGTCGCGCTCCCGGTGCTGTCCACCGCGCCGGCGGCGCCGACGTCCACCGCGCCGGCCGCCGCGGGTGGCTGCGCGTCGAAGAAGAGCTGCGGCAGCAGCGCTCCGGCGACCGACCCGGAGATCGCGGAGAAGATCGCGAACCACCCGTGCTACAGCTCCGAGGCGCACCAGTACTACGCCCGGATGCACGTGGCGGTGGCGCCCGGCTGCAACATCCAGTGCAACTACTGCAACCGCAAGTACGACTGCGCGAACGAGAGCCGGCCGGGCGTCACCAGCGACCTGCTCACCCCCGAGGACGCCCTCGCCAAGGTCAAGCTGGTCGCCAGCGAGATCAAGCAGATGAGCGTGCTGGGCATCGCCGGCCCGGGTGACCCGCTGGCCAACCCGAAGCGCACCTTCCGCACCCTGGAGCTGGTCGCCCGGGACTGCCCGGACATCAAGCTGTGCCTGTCGACGAACGGGCTCACCCTGCCCGACCACGTCGACCGCATCGCCGCCCTGAACGTCGACCACGTGACGATCACCATCAACATGATCGATCCGGAGGTCGGCGAGCGGATCTACCCCTGGGTCGCCTACAAGGGCAAGAAGTACACCGGCCGGGAGGCGTCGAAGATCCTCTCCGAGCGCCAGCTCGAGGGGCTCGCGATGCTCGCCGAGCGCAAGATCCTCGCCAAGGTCAACTCGGTGATGATCCCGGGGGTCAACGACGAGCACCTCGTCGAGGTCTCCCAGAAGGTGCACGAGCTCGGCGCCTTCCTGCACAACGTGATGCCGCTGGTTTCCGCGCCCGAGCACGGCACCGTCTTCGGCCTCTCCGGCCAGCGCGGCCCCACGGCGCAGGAGCTCAAGGCGCTGCAGGACCGCTGCGAGGGCGGCGCCGACATGAACATGATGCGGCACTGCCGGCAGTGCCGGGCCGACGCCGTCGGCCTGCTCGGCGAGGACCGCGGCGACGAGTTCAGCCCGGAGACGTACCAGGGCCGCGAGATCGCCTACGACCTCGAGGGTCGCCAGGCCGCGCACGCCCAGATCGAGCGGTGGCGTGAGGAGAACCGCGCCGAGCGCGAGACGCTGAGCATCACCGGCACCGGAAGCAAGCCGGAGGACACCGTCCTGGTCGCGGTGGCGACCAAGGGCAGCGGTGTGGTGAACCAGCATTTCGGGCACGCCACCGAGTTCTGGATCTACGAGGCCGGGCTCAACTGGGCCCGTCTCGTCCAGACCCGCGACGTGCAGCGCTACTGCGAAGGCGCGACCGAGTGCGGGGACGGGGCCTCGGTGCTCGACAAGACCATCGCGATGCTTTCGGACTGCGCCGCCGTGCTGTGCAGCAAGATCGGTCCCGGTCCGTATGACGCCCTCGAGGACGCCGGCATCGAACCGGTCGAGGTCTACGAACTGATCGAGAAGGCTGTCGCCACGACCGGCGCCCGGATCACGGCCCGGGCCGCCGCCGAGCAGGCGGCCGGCTCCGACGACGCCGGTACTTCCCCGACCGACGTCGTCGCCGAGCTGGACCTCGACGTGCTGGGGGGCGAGCTGGTCGACGTCGACCTGCTCGACCCGGACCTGATGGACGAGGACCCGTTCGAGTTCGCGGTCACCGTCCGCCCCGGTTCCTGCTCCGGCGGTGCCGGAAAGGGTGGAAAGGGCGGTGGCTGCTCGGGCGGACCACGTCACGCCGAGGCCGGCCCGGGCCAGGCCGTGTCCGGGCGGCTGACCGAGCCCGCTGGCGACGGAACCGGTCAGATCCGCCCGGACACGGGCTCTCCTACCGAGAGCGCCCGAGCCGAAAGCGCACGAACCGGCAGCCCCCGAACCGACAGCTCCCGCACAGCTGGCTCACGCAGTGTTGACGCCGGTGCCGACCGATCCCACTCGGTCGGTGCCCGCGCCGAAGGTCCCCATCTCGAAAGCGCCGCCTCCGACGGCGCCGACCTGGAGGTAGCCCGGTCATGACCCTCGCCCCGAGCACCATCGAACTGACCGAGCGCGCCAGGAAGCAGGTGCGAACCCTGATCGGCGGCAGCGCCGAGACCGCGGGCTTCGGGCTGCGGGTCGGGGTGAACCCGGGCGGTTGCTCCGGCTTCACCTACACCCTGGCCCTGGCGCCGGGCGCGGAGAGCGACGACATCGTCATTCACGAGGACGGCTTCGACGTGTTCGTCCACACGTCGATGATCGGCCACCTGCGGGGCCTGCTCGTCGACTACGTCGAGTCGCTGACCTCGTCCGGCTTCACCTTCACCAACCCGAACGCCACCAGCTCCTGCGGCTGCGGCAACAGCTTCGGCACCCCCGAGGAGCCCGAGCGGGCCGAGGCCGACGCGAAGCTGCGTGCGCAGGTCGAGGACGTCATGGCCGAGATCCGGCCGTTCCTGCAGGGCGACGGCGGCGACGTCCAGGTGGTCACCGTGCTCGCCGGCAACGGGCAGCCCGGCACGGCCGAGGTCCACATCCGCCTCGTCGGGGCGTGCAACGGCTGCTCCAGCGCCTCGGCGACGGTCACCGCGGTCATCGAGAAGCGGATCAAGGAGAGCCTGCCGGAGATCGGGCGCGTCGCGCTCGTTCCCTGACCCGCCTGACCCGCCTTACGACAGATCACCAGGCCGACCACACCACCGAGCAGAGGGAGCCTTCATGGACAACGACATGATCGTTACCTCGCGCGAACCTGAGCAGGCTTTCGCCCCAGTGGTTCCGACGGCCCCGACGGCCCCGGTGGCCCCGGTGGCGCCGGCTCGTCCGGCTCGTCCGGCCGATGTCGGCGGGGCCGCCGCGCGGGCGGAGAACGCGCCGCCGCAGCAGCGGACCGCCCGCCACGACCTGCCCGGCCTGTTCGACCGCCAGCTCGGCATCCCGGGCTTCGGGCCGCAGGCCCAGGAGCGACTGAGCCGGGCGACGGTGCTCGTGGCGGGAATCGGTGGTCTCGGTGGTGCGGCGGCGACGTACCTCGCCGCCGCCGGTGTCGGTCGGCTGGTCCTGGTCCATCCGGGCGTGCTGGAGGAACCCGACCTCAACCGGCAGACCCTCATGCGCCCCGAATGGATCGGTCGCTCCCGGGTGGCCTGCGCGGAGCAGACCCTGCGCGCGCACCACCCGGGAGTCGAGATCGTCGGCTTCGACCGTGAGCTGGCCGACCTGCCCGAGCTGGGCCAGCTCGTCGCCGCGGCGGATGTCGTCGTGGACGCCCGGCACAACTTCCCCGACCGGTACCGGCTCAACGACCTGTGCGTGGCGACCGGAACCCCGGCGGTCATCGCCGCGATGAACGCCACCGAGGGCAACGTGCTGGTCGTCGAGCCGGGGACACCCTGCCTGCGCTGCGTGTTCAGCGAGGGCGACCCCACCTGGGAACCGCTCGGGTTCACCGTGCTCGGTGCGGTGTCCGGCCTGGCGGGCTGCCTCGCGGCGATGGAGTCCATCAAGATCATCGCTCGGTTCGGTGAGCCCGCCAGCGGCCGGCTGCTCCAGTACGACCTGTGGGACATGGACTTCCGGTCGCTGCGGGTCCGGTCCGACCCGACCTGCCCAGCGTGCGCCCAGGCCCGGGTCCGGCGGCAGCCCGAGGAGCCGAGGTGATCTACCTCGACCACAACGCGACCACGCCGGTGGACCCGCGCGTGCTGGACGCGATGCTGCCGCTGCTCACCGAGCAGTTCGCCAACCCGGCGAGCAAGCACGGGCCGGGCCAGGAGGTGACCCGGATCGTCGAGCGGGCCCGCCGCGAGGTCGCCACGCTCGCCGGCGCGCGGGCCCGTGACGTGGTCTTCACCTCCGGCGCCACCGAGGCGGCCAACCTGGCCATCGGCGGGGCGCTCGCCGCCCTCACCGCCGCCGGTTCCGGCCGTCGCCGGGTGCTCGTCGGGGCGACCGAACACCCCGCGGTGCTCGGCGCCGCCGACGCCGCCGCGGCGGCATCGGCCGGTCCCGGTGCGGGCTCCGGCACCCTCGCCGAACGCATCGCCGTCCACCCGGACGGCACCATCGACGTCGACGACCTGCGCCGTCGGCTCGGGCCCGACGTCGCCCTCGTCGCCGTCATGGCGGCGAACAACGAGACCGGGGCCGTGAACGACCTGCGGCCCCTGGTCGAACCCGTGCACGCGGCCGGTGCGCTGCTGTTCAGTGACATCACCCAGGCCCTGGGCCGGATCCCGGTCAGCCTCGACCGGACCGGCGTCGATGTGGCCGTCGCGTCCGCGCACAAGCTGTACGGCCCCAAGGGCGTCGGTGCGCTGATCGCGTCGAAGGACGCCTGGGCACGCATCGCGCCGCAGACACACGGCGGAGGCCAGGAACGCGGCCGGCGTCCCGGCACCCTCAACACCGCCGGGATCGCCGGCTTCGGCGCGGCCGCCCGCCTCGCGGCCGCGTCGATGACCGACGACGGAAACCGCCAGCGTGCGCTGGTGGCGCTGCTGACCGAGCTGCTCGTCAAACGGCTCGGCCGGGGCGCCGTCGAACTGAACGGCCCGGTGCGGGCCAGGCTGCCGAACACGGTCAACCTGCGTTTCGTCGGCGCGGGCGCCGACGAGGTCCAGGCCTGCCTTCCGCACGTCGCGGTCTCGGCTGGATCGGCCTGCAGCGGCGGTGGGGACACCCCGTCGCACGTCCTGCTGGCCATGGGCCGGACCGCCACCGAGGCCCGGGAGAGCCTGCGCTTCAGCCTGGGCCGCGCCACGACCCCCGAGGAAATCCGCACCGTCGCGGACCAGGTGGCCCGCGCTGTCCAGCGCGTTCGCTCCCTTACCCAGAGCACCCCCATCCAAGACGAGGTTCGCGATGACAACCGAGCTCGAACAGCCCGACCCGCGGGTACGCCGGCTTAAGGGAGTCGTCATCCGGTTCGCCGGTGACTCCGGTGACGGCATGCAGCTCACCGGTGACCGCTTCGGTGCGCAGGCCGCGGAGGCCGGCAACGACGTGGCGACCCTGCCGGACTTCCCGGCCGAGATCCGGGCGCCAGCCGGCACCGTCGGCGGTGTCTCCAGCTACCAGCTGCACGTCGCCGACCACGACATCACCACCCCCGGTGACCAGCCCGACGTCCTCGTCGCCATGAACCCGGCGGCGCTGAAGGCCACCCTCAAGGACCTCCGCCCCGGTGGCGTGCTGGTCGTCGACTCCGGCGCGTTCAACGTGCGCGCCCTGGAGAAGGCCGGCTACGACTCCGACCCGCTGACCGACGGCTCACTGAGCAACTACATCGTCCACGCGGTCGACCTGACCGGGCTCGCCGTCGGCGCCACCGAAGGCCTCGGCCTCAAGCGCAAGGACGCCGCCCGGACGAAGAACATGTTCGCGCTCGGCCTGGTGTCCTGGATGTTCAACCAGCCGGTCGAGAGCACCGTCGCCTACCTGGAGAAGCGCTTCGCGAAGAAGCCGCCGGAGATCCTCGCCGGCAACCTCGCGTCGCTGCGGGCCGGGGTGGACTACGGCGACACCACCGAGGCGTTCGCCGTCTCCTACGAGGTCAAGCCCGCCCCGCTGCCCCCGGGCACCTACCGGCACATGCGCGGCAACCGGGCCATCGCGTTCGGCCTCGTCGCCGCCGCGCACCAGGCCGGCATGCCGCTGTTCCTCGGCGCCTACCCGATCACCCCCGCCACCGACGTCCTGCACGAGCTGAGCAAGCTCATCTCGCACGACGTCCGCTCGTACCAGGCGGAGGACGAGATCGCGGCGATCGGCGCGTCGATCGGTGGCGCGTTCGCCGGCATGCTCGCCGTTACCGTGACCTCCGGGCCGGGCATGGCGCTCAAGTCCGAGGCGATCGGCCTGGCGATCTCGCTGGAGCTGCCGCTGGTCATCGTCAACGTGCAGCGCGGTGGCCCGTCCACCGGCCTGCCGACCAAGACCGAACAGTCCGACCTGCTGCAGTCCCTGTACGGCCGGCACGGCGAGGCCCCGCTGCCCGTGCTCGCCGCGCAGAGCCCGGCCGACTGCTTCAACGCGGCCTTCGAGGCGGCGCAGATCGCCCTGGAGCGCCGGACCCCGGTCATCCTGCTGTCCGACTCCTACATCGCCAACGGCAGCGAGCCGTGGAAGGTGCCGGACGTCAGCGAGCTGCCCGACCTGGGCATCGAGTTCGCCACCGAGCCGAACGGCATCGGCAAGGACGGCAAGCCCGCGTTCCACCCGTACAAGCGTGACCCGCGCACCCTGGCCCGTCCGCTGGCCATCCCCGGCACCCCCGGTCTGGAGCACCGCATCGGTGGTCTGGAGAAGGCCGACGGCAGCGGCGAGATCTCGCACGACGCGGACAACCACGACCTGATGGTCCGCACCCGCCAGAACAAGGTCGACGGCATCGAGGTGCCGCCGCTGGAGGTCGACGACCCGTCCGGCCCGCCCGGATTCGGCTCCAAGCTGCTCGTCATCGGCTGGGGCTCCACCTACGGCCCGATCGGCGCGGCCTGCCGGCTCGTCCGCCAGCAGGGGCTCGCCATCGCCCAGGCCCACCTGCGCTACCTCAACCCGCTGCCGGCCAACCTCGCCTCCATCCTGGCCGCCTACGACACCGTGCTCGTCCCCGAGATGAACCTCGGGCAGCTCGGCGGGCTGCTGCGCATGCACTGCCAGATCGAGCCGGTCGGCTACACCCAGACCCGCGGCCTGCCCTTCCGCGCCGTGGAGCTGGCCGCGGTGTTCACCCGGCTCGTCAACGACCTCGAGGACGGCGCCGCGGCACTGTCCACCGAGGACATCAAGGCCATCGGCGGCACCGGCAAGGTCGGCCGCAGCGAGCTCGGATCGGAGAAGAACAAGTGACCAGCCCCGACGCGGTAGGCAAGCAGCTCACCGCCAAGGACTTCTCCGCGGGCGAGGCCCGCTGGTGCCCTGGCTGCGGTGACCACGCCATCCTCAACAACATGCGCAACCTGATGCCGACCCTCGGCATCCCGCGCGAGAACTTCGTGGTGATCTCCGGCATCGGATGCTCCTCCCGGCTGCCGTACTACCTCGACACCTACGGCATGCACTCGATCCACGGCCGCGCGCCGTCGATCGCGACCGGTGTCTCGATCAACCGGCCCGACCTGTCGGTGTGGGTCGTCACCGGTGACGGTGACGCGCTGTCGATCGGTGGCAACCACCTGATCCACGCGCTGCGCCGCAACGTCAACCTCAAGATCCTGCTGTTCAACAACCAGATCTACGGTCTGACCAAGGGCCAGTTCTCGCCGGCGACCAAGCCCGGCACGATCACCCCGTCCAGCCCGTTCGGCTCGCTCGACCACTCCTTCAACCCGCTGGCGCTGGCGCTCGGCGCGGAGGCGAGCTTCGTCGCCCGCACCGTCGACACCGACAAGAAGCACATGATGGAGATCCTCGCCGCGGCCGCCGCCCACGACGGCTCCGCGCTGGTCGAGATCCGGCAGAACTGCCCGACCTTCAACCACGGCGAGCGGGCCGTCACCGCCGACACGTCGGTGCCGACCCCGGCCGACGGCCCGATCCGTCTGGAGGCCGGCTCGCCGATCCTGTTCGGCGCCGACAGCCAGTGGGCGGTGCTGCGCGACGCCGAGACCGGCGACCTGAAGCTCGGCCGCTCGACGGAGAAGGGCGTCGTGGTGCACAACCCGCGCTCGACCAGCCCGACCTACGCCTACGCGCTGGCCCGGATCGCCGACACCGAGCCCGAGCTCGCGCCGATCGGCGTGTACCGCGCGGTCGAGCGGGCGAGCTTCGACAAGCAGTACCAGGACCGGCTCGCCGACGCCCGCGCAGGTGGCCGTGGCGACCTGCAGGACCTGCTCACCGGCAACGACTCCTGGACGGTCCCGGCCCGGTCCTGACCCGGTCCTGACCCGGTCCGGACCTCTCGACCTGACCCTCTCCCCGTAGCTGACAGGGCTGCCCTGACCGGTTGATCCGGCCAGGGCGGCTGGTCAGGCCAGGCTTTGTCAAACCCGGCCAGGGCGTTCTGAGCGAACCGCAGGCAACGAGATTCTCCCGGGCCCGACACGGTCCCGTCGACGGAAAGAAGAACTCCGATGCCCTACGTCGTCACGTCCCCCTGCATCGACGTCAAAGACGGCGCATGCCTCGACGAGTGCCCGGTCGACGCCATCTACGAGGGCGCCCGGAAGCTCTACATCAACCCCAACGAGTGCACCGAGTGCGGTGCCTGCGCCTCGGCCTGCCCGATCGGCGCCATCATGCTCGACCTCGAGGTGCCCAAGCCCGAACGGCCGTTCGTGAAGACCGACAAGGAGTTCTTCGCGAAGGCGCTGCCGGGCCGCGACGAGCCGCTCGGCGACCCGGGTGGTGCCAAGGCCGCCGGCAAGATCGGCGTCGACACCCCCTTCGTCGCCGAGTTCCAGGCCGCGGAGTAAGCGGCGCCCGCCCGTCCCCCGGGCGCACACCGCACCCCGGGGGCGTCCACCCGCAACGCGAACGGCCCATCCGTCACCGTCGACGGATGGGCCGTTCGCGTTGCGGCATCTCCGCTGGGCGGAATCTGCTCCGTGTACCGAACACCCTCTGTTAATAACGACCTTGAAACGCAGATTTCCGATGTCGTGGCACATCGCGCGCGGCGGGGCGTAACCACAGGTCACGGGGTGTCTCCGTGCGGAGATTCCAGGTGGATGGAAGTGCGCCCTCGGTGTACGCAAGGTAGTTGGTGCCATCGCCTGTGGCGGTATCACCTGATTCTGGTTGCCTGTCCGTATGCGGCATGCTACGGTCTGGCCAACACAATGGTTCCTTCGTGAGTCCGCTACGACGCTCTTCACGTCGTGTCTTGGGAGGCCTTTACGGGGAAGGCTCCGCCGTCGTCGACGGACGGTATGGATTGAAGGGTTGAAGGGTCCGCCCCGGTTTCCGTGGCGAGAGTGAGCCTTTGTGTCCTCGGCTCGGCTCGGCGGTATCCCGGCCCCCGGCCGGGAACGGAAACGGTTGCAGAGGTCTCCTGACGCCGCCTGACGGCCCAGGTCGGTGCTGGATATGCGCAGGTCTGACCTGGACTGGCCGCGGCTGCGGGATATGGCGGCTCAAATCTGGTGCAAGCACACCGGAACGCGTCGCAGACCATCGTTCCAGGTCGGCCTTCCCGGTTATACAAGAGGCGGCCATCCGTGGCTTGTGTCCGAACGGCCGTGTTTCTCGGTGGATCTTCTTATTCGAGGTGAAATGCTCAGTACGGACGTCTTCGAGGAGCTGGTCAGCCGCGTTGCTGGTGTCCAGCGGCAGGACGTGCGGTTCGAGGCCCGGTTGACCGACGATCTGGGACTGGACTCGTACGGGCTGCTGGAACTCTGCTCGGCGCTGGCGGATGTCGGCGTGGACGTCGGCGAGGAGGACTGGCTGGCCGCCGGGACCGTCGGTGATCTCTACACGCGGTGCTGTGCCGGTGGCCTCCCGGGCGCGGCGGAGGCCGGCCGGCTTCGCACCGGGGTGCCGCATCCTTCGCTGCCGCAGGCCGAGGCCCTGACGGGGCCCGGCGCGTCGGGCGGCTCGGACCGCTCGGCCGGCTCGGACGGCTCGGACGACGAGGTGCTGCCGCCGGAGCTGGCCGGACGGTACTTCCAGCTGACTCCGGTCCTCCCGTCGATGGCTCCTTTCCTGTACGAGCTTTCGATCGCGCCGGACGTCGGGTTCCGCTGGCGCTACCGGGGTGCCTTCCCGCCCTATGAGAAATTCGAGGCGGACCTCTGGCAGGGCATGCTGGCGCAGTTCCTGATCGTTTCGCGTGAAACTGGCGAGGCGGCCGGTCACGCTATCTGCTACAACCCTGACTTCGGCCTGGGAAACGCCTATGTCGGTGTCGCGATGACCGGCCGGTACCAGCGGTCCGGGATCGCCGCCGAACCGGTCGTCCTGTTTCTTCGCTACCTGTTCGACGTGTGGCCCTTCCGAAAGCTCTACTTCGAGCTGCCGGAGTTCAACTGCCGTCAGTTCGCGAGCGCGATCGGCAGCACACTGCACATCGAGGCACGCTTCCGGGATCACGACTACTACCGCGGGCGACGCTGGGACCGCGTCGTCCTCGCGGCCTACCGGCAGGACCTGTATCCGGCCGGATCGGCCGGTCGGGGTGAGGGGATCGACCTCTCGAGCGTGTAGCCGGATTCCGATTCGCTCGGCGCCGCGGCGGGTCTCCCCGCCGCCCGACCGTGGAGCACAGAAGGATTCTCGATGGTTTATCTGCTTGAACGGATGGAATCAGCCGCACGGAAGAACGGTGCCGTCACCTTCCTCTCGCCGTCGGGAGACGACGAGGTCGTCGGCTGGGGTGATCTGTACGCGGACGCCGTGAACCTGGCGGCAGTCCTGCAGACGGCGGGTATCGGCCCGGGCCGATCCGTGGTGATGCTGGCGCTGGCGTCACGGCCGGCGGTGACGGCGGCGATGGCGACCTGGCTGGCGGGCGGTGCCCTGACGATGGCACCCACGCCGACCCGGACGATGGACGAGGCCGCGTTCGTCGCCGAGACCGTGCGACGCATCGACCGGCTCGGTGGTAGTCCGCTGGTGCTGGTGGGGCCGCGGTTCGACCAGATCCTGCCCGGTCTCGCGACCGGCGGGTGGGACGTCCGAATGCTCGACGACGTCCACGCCGAGGTTCGTGGCAGTGACGGGCTTCCTGCCTATCTGCCGCCGTCACTCACCGATGACGACCCGGCGATCCTGCAACTGACCAGCGGGACAACGGCGAGTGCGAAGACAGTGCGGGTCAGTCACGGGAATCTCGCGGCCAATGTGGAGGCGATCAAGGCCAGGGACGAGCACGACCGCTTCCACGGGCGGATCCTGTCCTGGCTGCCGCTGTCCCACGACATGGGCCTGATCGGCACCCTGATCATCCCGATGACCTGCGGTGGCTGTGACCTGCTGCTGTCCTCGCCACTGGACTACCTGGCCCGCCCGGCGAGCTGGATGGCGCAGATCTCGGAGTATCGAGCCACGTCGACGGTCGGTCCGAACTCCGCCTACGCACTGGCTGCCAAGCTTCTGGCGACCGGACCGGCTCTGGACCTGTCTCAGCTGCGCGGGATCCTGACCGGCGGGGAGAGCGTCGACCTCGACGCGATGACCGCGTTCACCGCCGCCGCGCAGCGTCACGGCTTCAATCCGGCTCTGGTCGTGTCCGCCTATGGCATGGCCGAGACCGTTGTCGCCACGACGATGACGCCGCTCGGCCGTGGCCTGGCTTCCGACAGCGTGGACGCCGACCTGCTCCAGACCGATGGACGTGCCGTCCCGGTCGGGCCAGGCCACACCGGCAGGATCCGCCAGCTCGCCAGGCTCGGTGCTCCGGTCGACGGCCTGCGCCTGCGCATCTCGGACACCGAGACCGGGGCTGTTCTCACGGAACGGCTTGTCGGCGAGATCCAGGTCAGCGGCACCTCGCTGACCGCCGGCTACCACAACGATCCGGAGGCGACGGCCGCCTCACGAACCGCCGACGGCTGGCTGCGCACAGGCGACCTCGGCTACCTGGCCGACGGCGAGCTTGTCGTCACCGGACGGGCTAAGGATGTCATCATCCTCGCCGGCCGCAACATCTACCCGGAAGAGGTCGAGCGGGCCGCGGCCGGCGCCGAGGGCGTCCGCCCCGGCAACGTGGCCGCTTTTCCGTACGAGCGGCCGAACGCGCTGGGCTCCGAGGGGCTGGCCGTCGCCCTGGAAACCCGTTGGCCCAGCGAGCGTCATGCGCAGCTGCGGTCCGATGTCGCCGCACAGATACGTGCTGCCGTCGGGGTCTCGCCCAATGAGGTGCTGATCCTTCCGCCGGGGAGTCTCCCCAAGACGCCGTCCGGCAAGCTGCAACGCGCCGAGGCACGCCGTCTGCTCGGTATGGGCGGCAGCCCCGCTGAAACGACTTCTTCCAAGAACACTGTTCCGGGCACCGAGGCGGCGATGGCATGAGCGTTGGGCAGAACACGTCGGAGGCGGCACCGGTCGTCGGATACAACGAGGTCCAGGCCTGGAACCTGGACGGCGAGCCCACGGCGAAGTCCGACGCCGTCGTGCGGATTGTTGATGGCCTTCTCGCCGCCTGGCGGGAACCAGACCAGGACGAACGCACCCGACGGTTGGAAGGCTGCGTCGCCGGCACGGTCGTCTTCACGAACCCGGCCACCCGCGTCGAGGGGCCGGCTGGAATCAGCGCCCACATCGCTCAGGTTCGGGACCGACTTCCGGGCTACCTTCCGGTTCGGACGAGCGGCATCGACATCCATCACGACCACGCCCGCTTCGAATGGTCACTGCGGGACAGCGCCGGCAACGTGGGGCTGCGCGGTTTCGATATCCTCAAGTTCGACTCGGCGCCGGCGATCCTCGCCGTCACGAGTTTTTTCGGCCCGATTCCTCGAATCACCTACACCTACGGCTCGACCAACGGATCCAATGAAGGCCCGTCGGGATGAGACATCCTCGCGGTGCCGCCGCGGACGAATGGAACTCAAGGCCGTAGCCGACGCGCGGGATCGTCATGGGCCCGGGTATCGGAACCGGATAGCACAGTTCTCCACGCCGTCCGCAACGGACTGGCGACCTTCGCACATCAGTCAGGAGAAGAATGGATTTCCGTTGGTCACTCGCCGACTCCTACGACCGGGCGCCGAAGCCCGCTCGCCGGGAGCGCTCACGTAGTACCACGTTGACCGCCGCCGCGGTCGCGGCGGGGGTCGCGTCGATGCCCATCGCCGCCAACGCCGGTTCGTTCAGCACCTCCCTCAGCAACTTTCCCCAGGAGGGCCAGACGAGTCGTTTCGGTGTTGGCAACGGCTCCGCTCCGATACACCTGGAGCAGAGTGGCTGCAATCAGCAGCAGATCCAGAGCGATCTTCGTCGCGACATCAACCTCGCGCCCGACAGAAGCTATGGCGTCGTCAACTTCACCAACTGCGTCGACTACACGCAGGGGTACGCCTGGAGTAATTCTGACGGCGCGACCGGACAGTTCTTCTTTCAGTTCTGGTGGCCAGGTGCCAGTAACACCACTCTTACGACCAAGTCCACGAAGGCGTGGTGGGACTACTCGGCCAAGCCCTAGTGGATCAGGCGGATGCGTGGCCTCATGTGCTTCGCGTGGGCTTCGTGTGAGCTTCGCCCCTGACATCTGAATGACCTGGGCGGGCTGTTCGCCCGGTCGGCAGGGGTTGACGGTGGCAGGCCGGGCGAACACCGCCTGCCACCGTCTCTCGCCGGATCGCCGATGTCCATTGTGTGGTATATCCTGCGACAGCAACGGTCCTGCGCGAGGTTGGCGGGAAGGCTCCGACAGTGGGCGAACCCAATTTTCCTGAACCAGGTGTTGAGATGCTTCTGAGGAATATCGCCTTTCGTTATGGCCGGCGGGCTCCGGTGGTGGAGGGGCTTGACCTCGCGCTGGACGAGCGGCCGCTGGTGATGATCGGCCCGAACGGGGCCGGGAAGTCGACGGTGCTGCGGCTGATGGCCGGGCAGCTGCGGCCACGGTCAGGGCGGATCGAATACGCCGGCAAGATCGGGTTCGCGCCACAGTTCACGCCGGTGCTGCCGAACTTCACGGTCGAGCAGCAGGTGCGGTATGCGGGCTGGCTGTCGGGGCTGTCCCGCCGGGAGGCGGCCCGGTCCGCGGGCCCCGCGCTGGCGCGCGCGAACCTGGAGGCGTTGGCACGGCGCCCGGCCCGGCAGACGAGCGGCGGGGAGCGTGCCCGGCTGGGCATCGCCTGCGCGCTGGCGACCGACCCCGACCTGCTGCTGCTCGACGAGCCGACCGCGTCGCTGGACCCGCTGGCCCGCGAGTCGGTGTCCGAGGTGCTCACCGAGCTCGCGGGAGCGGGGACGAGGCTGGTCGTGACGTCCCATACGGCTACGGAGGTGCGGCCGCCGTTCGAGCGGCTGATCGTGCTCGACCATGGTGTCGTCCGGTTCGACGGCTCACTCGGCGAGTTCTTCGACAACGCGCACGACGACAGGGTCGTCGCGGCCTTTGCGCAGGCTCTTCGTGTCCACTGACCTCCCGGCGCTCGCAGCGTCGGTTTCACCGACCGGGAACGCGGTGCCGGGATCGACCCGAAGGCGAAGCGGGGCTTGGCCGTCGACGGATCGGTCCTGGTGGCGGGAGCCGGCGATTCTGCTGGCGCCGCTGGCGGCGTTCGCCGCCTGGCTCTACAGCCACAGTGACCCGGGGGTCGACTGGTACGTCCTCGGCCGGGCCCGATCCGCCAACGACGCGGTGATCGCGCTCGGGCCCTACGTCGCCGCGGTCGTCGCGTGGGAGATGGGGACGCTGCGCCGGGTCTGGGGGCGGCTGGCGGTGCGGCGCCCCTGGTGGCGGGTCCTCGCGGCCAGGATGGCGCTCCCGGTCACGATCGCCCTGCTCATCCTGGTGGCGATCTACGCGGTCATGCTCGCGGGTCTGCCCACCTTCGCGTCGCCGGGGTGGGGCATCCCGGCGCTGTCGGTGGCGAACGTGCTCGGCTGGGCGCTTTTCGGTGCGGCCCTCGGGCTCGTCCTCGGCCCCATCCTGTCGCTGCCGGCTGCTCTCATCGTGCCGTTCCTGGTCCTCGCGGTCCCGAGAAGCTGGGGGGACCCGCTGTGGGCCCGCCACGTGACCGGCCTGGTCGACGGTTGTTGTGATCCTTCCGGGGTCTACGACACCCGGGCTCTGACCGCGGGGCTAGCGTTCCTCACCGTGATCGATGTCGTCTCCCTCTGCGTGGCCGCTGTCCGGCTCGCGCCGGCCAGGTCGGGCCTGGGGCGTCCGGCGTTGGCGCTCGGCGTTGTCGTGGTGGCGATCGCTGGCGGGTTGTCCGCAGCCCAGGACGTCCGGCAGCTGGACGCTTCGGCGAGCGCCCCGCGCAACTCCGACGCTGTGCGGTGCTACGACGGGAACGTCTGCCTCTGGCCTGAGGAGACCTTCGCGCTCGACGCGAACGTCCAGGCCTGGAAACGGGTCCGCGCGGCGTGGATCGATCTCGGCCTGCCGGAGCCACCGGTGGCCATCGGCCCACGCAACAGCGGAATGCCACTGCCGATCACGGTCGCCTACCCCGGCGCGGCCGGTGACATCGAGAACGTCGAAATGGGCCTGGTCACAAGGCTGCCGGCCGCGATGCGTGGCTGCTTTTACCGGCAGTACGGCCTCCTCACCGGGGGGGACAATGATCCGGCGAGATTCGAGCTCCTGTCGTCGCTACTCAGGGCCCGGCTCGGTCGGCCGGTCGACGGTCCCGTTCCGGTGACCGCGGACCAGGCCTCCCAGGTCTGGTCGCAGACCCATCGATGTGAGGAAGGCCAAGCCGGTGGCTGATTACCTCCGGGCCCACCGCCTGGCCTCGACAGCTGGCCTGGCGGCGCTGCTCGCACTGGCGGGCTGGGCCTTCGCCTCGACCACGCTGCCCATCCCGCAGCTGCTCTCCGGCGGATCCCAGCCCGTCCTGTTCCAGCTGCTCCTGACAACCCTGGCCGCGCCGGTCGTCGTGGCGGCCTTCCCGGAGGAGACGCTTCGGCTGGAGAACGCGTCGCGTCGCCGGCTGTGGGTCTACGACGTCGTCACACTGGTCGCCGTCCTCGGCCCGGTCCTCCTGGTCTCGGCCGTCGCACCGCTGCTCGGCGACGGCACTCACACCGACGAGCTGGCCCGGAACACCGCCCTGTTCGTCGGCTTGGCCCTCGGCGTGTACGCGGCCTTCGGCCAGACGGCGGCGCTGGTCGTGCCGTGCGTCTACTTCCTGGCCGTCGCGACGGCGGGAGGCCTTCCCTACGGCGGCTATCGGTCCTGGGCTTTCCCCGCGGCGGATGCCAACCCGAGCAACTCCACCGTCGCCGCGGTCGTGTTGCTCGTCGGCCTGCTGGTCTTCGCGGTCCGCCAACGCCGCCCCGCCCGCCCGCGGTCCGGGAAGATGCGGGTTCCGATCACGCCGTCCGGAACGTCGGCCGTCGGCGCAGACGCGAGCCGGGCCAGCGGCTGACACGCAAGCCTCAGATCCCTCCGCCGGATGCGCTGGCGCCGAACAGCTCCAGGTACCTCTGCGCAGAGTTCGGGTGGAGCTGCGGGTTGAGCAGCGACGAGCGGACGTTGTTCGACTCGGCGGTGTTGAAGTAGGCCTCGTAGGCGAGAATGTCCCGGTTCTGGTCGAACAGGTCGTGCATCTTCTCGATGAACAGCGGGTTGTCGCCGCCGCCGTGGCGGTCCGCGCGGGCCAGCCCCCATTCGGGCACCGCGAACTTCTTCCCGTGCGCCCGCGCGAAGTTGATCACGGTGCACGTTCCGGACGGGACGTTGCACTGCTCGTCGAAAAGCTCCGCGGTGGTCGACGGCGGGTACGAGTCGTAGACGTCGCTGCTGACGATGTCCACGTAGTCATCGCCCGGATAGGCGGCCCAGACGTCGTCACCGTTGGTCATCCGGTCTCGGTGCGCGCTCACGTTGAAGTCGATCAGCACACCCGGGGCCGTGGACCGGATCGCCGTCACCGCGCGCTGGAAGCAGGTCTTCCAGGTCTCGGTGTTGCGCGGGTGCCACCAGAACCAGTTCCCGTTGTACTCCCAGCCGAGCCGCACGATCGCGTCCGGCCGCCCGTTACGGATCAGGGTCTGCCCGAACGCCGCCCAGTACTGGTCGTACTGGCCGTTCGCGCAGCTGCGTTCGTTCCCGGATTCGGGGAAGAGCGGCTGCGCGATGGAGACCTGCCCCGGGAAGACGCTCTTCGGGTAGTTCGAGAGCGGCCAGTCCGAGAACACGATGTGCTGCCAGTTGTTCCGGACGGTGAAGACCACGGCGATGTCGGACGCCCGCCCGGTCCAGCGGTCCCAGGCCCAGATGTCGAGCGGCGGGTTCGCGTTCGTGCCGGACGGCCAGCGGACACCGGGGGCGGCCGGTCCGTCCGAGGTCGGCTCCGGCTCGGTGGGTTCCGGGGCCGGTGGGGCGTCGGCCGTGCCGGTGGCCGGGCGCGGGCTGGGCGCGGCGGTGCCGGAGGTCCGCCGCTGATCGCCGGAGCCGGTGGCGAGGGCTATCAGGCCAAGCGCCCCCAGCAGCAGGACCAGCGCCGCGGCCACCGCACCGATGACAGTCCGGCGTCGCCGCCGCGGCGGACGTCCCTTCGCCGGCACGCTCCGATGGCTCCCACGCCGCCGGCCTCCCCCGGGCCTCGCGGGTTCCTCGCTGCCCGCGCCGCGGGCGGTGCCCTCGCCCGCTCCGTCGCCCGAGCCCGCGCCGCCGACAGCACCGCCTACCGCGCTGCCGGGGGTGCTTTCGGCCGTCTCTTCGGGCGCGTCGCCGCCGGTGTTCGCGGCCGTGCCTTCGGGCGCGTCGCCGCCGGTGTCCGCGGCCGTGCCTTCGGGCATGCCGTCGGCCGTGGGGAGCGGAACCGTGTCACTGATCGCGCGGGTCGTTGTCGGAGCCGCCGTGACGGCTGCGTCCGCAGCCGCGCCTACGCTGGCCGGTTCCGCCTTCGGCTTCGCCGCCGCCACCGTTGTGCCGCCTGCTTTGCTGGCTGCCTCGTGCCGTCGCACGCACTTCCCCCATCGAGCGCCCCGCCGCACACTCACCGCCCGCCGCCTGAGCCCCGCAGGCCTCGGGCGGGGCGCAACCGTGCGACGCCTATGTCGGCGGACGCCGACCCATCATCCCAACCTTGGTACGGGATCACATGGGTGGACACCCGGCAAATGCCACCGGGGTGCCCTCTGACCAGCGGAAACGAAAGCGGACAACGGCAGGTGGGAGTCCGGGGAGGGTGCGTGGTCGATGTATGACTGGATCCGGCGAGCAGGACGATCGCTCGACGATCTCGCCCGGCGGCGTCCACTCGGCTCGCGCTCACCGGCGCGCCCGGATCCGTACGGCTCGAAGAGTTGAGGCCCGCCACCCCCTCAGGGCTGCGTTACCCACTCGGGAGCGACCAACATCCTTCGGGTCTTCGGCGCTTTTCGGTCGGGATCCCGGATCCAGCCGCTCTGTTGGAGCGCGATCCTCGCTTGGGCGGCCATCACCGTGGTGATGTTGACGGGATGTCGTCACCACCTGCTGTTACCTGAGAGCTGTGAGGTGTTGGAGGTGTTGAGGGGTGGAAAGCGTGAAGGATTTTGGTCGTGCTGACGACCAAAATCCTTCACGCTTGTTTGCTAGCAACGTGGCCCGGCTCGGCCGCTCCGCTCCGCCGCTGCGCCGGGTTCTGCGACACGCTCGCCAGCGACCACAATGCTCAACTCTTGCCCGGCAGCAACGGCAGCAACGGCAGCAACGGCAGCAACGGCAGTAACGGCAGCTGCTGTAGCAGGCGGCGCGCCCGTCCGCGTTAGGCCGCCGCGGTGAAGGTGATCGGCAGCGTGAGCGGGGCCCGGGTCAACGTCGTGTGGTAGTGGATCTCCGCGTCGTCGCGCAGGCGGAAGTCCACCATCCGGCGGAGCAGTTCCTCCAGGGCGATGCGCATGTTCAGCCGGGCGACGTTCGAGCCGAGGCAGCGGTGTGGGCCCGCGCCGAACGCCAGGTGCCGGTTCGTGGCCCGCTCCAGGTCGAACGTGTCCGGATTGGTGAACTCGTCGTCGTCGTGGTTCGCCGACGCCCAGTACATGAGCACCTTGTCGCCCGCGCTGATCTGCTGGTCGCGGAGCTGGACGTCTGCCGTCGCGGTGCGGGCGATGGCGATGAACGGCGCGTCGAGGCGGAGCAGCTCCTCCACGGCGGCGGGAATCCGCTCCGGATGCGCCCGGAGGTAGGCCGGGATCTCCGGCTCCCGGCAGAACCGCGCCATCATCAGGCCGAGCGCGCCGGCGGTCGTCTCCAGACCGCCCAGAATGAGCAGCTGGACGATACCGATGATCTCGCGCTCGGTCAGTGGGCGCTCACCGATCTCGGCGGTGAACAGCGCGTCGACGACGTCACCGCGCGGCGGCCGCCGACGCCTGGACTCGACGAAGCCGGTGATCCATTCGGAGAGCCCGGCCCAGCATTCCTTGCCCTGCGGATCGTTGGGAATGGACGACTTCGACGCGAGGTAGGCGACCTTCTCCAGGTCCTCGACGGGCGCGTCGAGGGCGAAGGTGAAGAAGCTCAGGCTCGGGAACGGGCGGGCGAAGTCGTCCATGAACTCGCATTCGCCCCGGTCGATGAAACCGTCGATGAGCCGGGTGACCAGCTCCCGGGTCGGCTCCGCCCAGCTGGCGATCGCGGCCGGGGTGAAGTGCGTGTTGATGAGCTTCTTGTAGGCCCGCTGCTCCGGTGGGTCGACCTCCACCGGAATGTTGCGGACGTGGGTCGTGCTCGGCGGGATGTTGAGGCCCTGGGTCGAGGTGAACGACTGCCAGTCCTGGGCGACGCGCAGGACGTCGTCGTACTTCGTGAGCACCCAGAAACCCTCATGCTTGTCACTGTGGGTGACCGGGCATAAGGATCGCATCCTGGTCAGGGTTTCCGGGAGTGTCGCCGCCAGCTCCGGGGAGAGATGGTCGAAGCTCCGGGTACACCATTCGTCGGGCAGCCGGCCTGCCGGTGCCTGGGCGGCAGCTGCGCCGGTGGCTGTGTTCGGTGCTGTCGGATCCATCTCGGCCCCCAGTTCCTCGGTTCCTCTTTGTCCGTGGTTCCTCGTTGTCTCAGGCCGTGTCGATCCAGACCGATTTGACGTTGAGGTAGTCGTCGAGGGACTGCTGGCCCATTTCTCGGCCCCAGCCGCTGGTCTTGTAGCCGCCGAACGGAACGGCCGGGTCCATCACGTTGTACGAGTTCACCCAGACCGTGCCGGCCTGCAGGTCACGGGCGAACCGGTGCGCCTTGCCGACGTCGCGCGTCCACACCCCGCCGCTGAGGCCGAACTGGGTGTCGTTGGACCGTGCCACGACCTCTTCGGCGGTGTCGAAGGGCAGCACGCAGGCGACCGGCCCGAAGATCTCCTCCCGGGCGACGCGCATGTCGTCGGAGACGTCAGCGAGCACCGTCGGCGGGACGAAGTAGCCGTGGGCCAGGTCGCCTTCGGTGAGCCGGGCGCCGCCGACGGTGGTGCGCGCGCCCTCCTCCCGGGAGAGGTCGAGGTAGCCGACGACCCGCTCGAGCTGCTCCGCGGAGACCAGCGGGCCGATCCTGGTCTGCGGGTCGAGGCTGTTGCCGACCCGCAGCTTCGCCGCCTGCGCCGAGATCCGCTCCACGAACTCGTCGTAGATGGGGCGCTCGACGTAGATCCGGGTGCCGGCGCAGCAGATCTGTCCGGAGTTGAAGAAGACTCCCAGCGCGGCGCCCGGCACGGCCTTGTTCAGGTCCGCGTCGGCGAAGACCACATCGGGGGACTTGCCGCCGAGCTCGAGGGAGACCCGCTTCAGGTTGCCGGCCGCCGCCCGCACGATGTGCTGCCCGACAGCCGTCGAACCGGTGAAGGCCACCTTGTCGACGCCCCGGTGCGCGGCCAGCGCGGCGCCGGTCTCGCCGAAGCCGGTCACGATGTTCACCACGCCCGGCGGGATCCCGACCTCGTTGATCAGCTCGCCGAGGCGCAGCGCGGCGAGGCTGGCCTCCTCCGCCGGCTTGAGCACCATCGTGCAGCCGGTGGCCAGCACCGGGGCGATCTTCCAGATCGCGTTGCTGATCGGGCGGTTCCACGGGACGATCGCCGCGACGACCCCGACCGGCTCCTTCAGGGTGTAGGTGAACATGGAGCCCGGCACCGAGTTCGGGATCGTCTCACCGTGGATGCCGACCGCCATCCCGGCGAAGTGGCGCAGCACGCTGGCCTCCCAGGCCGAGCTCGGCCCGGGCCGGCGGCGGCCGATCGGCGTGCCCATGTCGAGGGTCTCCAGCAGCCGGAGCTCCTCGTAGTTCTCGGCGACGGCGTCCGCGAGCGCCCACAGCAGCCGCTGACGCTCGTCCGGCGTGCTGTTCCGCCACGGCCCCTCGAAGGCGGCGCGGGCAGCCGCGACCGCCTGGTCGACGTCCGCGGCGCCGCCCTGGGCGATCTCGACCAGCGTCTCCCCGGTGGACGGGTTGATGCTCGGGAACGTCGCGCCGTCCGCGGCGTGAACCCATTCGCCGCCGATCAGCAGCCGCCCGGGCCCGGCCTTCAGGAGCGGGATCGTCGCCGCTTCGGGTGGGCTGAGAGTCGACACCGGTGCTCCTTGTCGGTCGGTGAGGTCGGTCGGTGAGGTCAGTCGATGAGCTCGTAGAAGGACCGGACCGGCGGGGGATCGACCTGGACGGAGCTGCTGCGCCGCACCCGGCCTTCGGCTGACCGGGCCGCCATCTCCAGCAGGGGTGCGCCGAGGTCGTCGGCCTCGATCTCGTAGACCGTCAGGTAGGCGCGCGCCGCCGGGTCCGCCGTGAGGTGCCCGGCGTCGCGCAGCCGGTAGCGCTTCGCGGAGACGAAGCCCGGAATCTCAAGGATGTCCGGGATGTGCTCCTCGGAGTACCACTTGTTGAACTCGTCCTCCCGCTCCGGTGAGACCGGATGGGACTGAACGACGAACACACCCTTGGCCACGCCGGCCTCCCGGTCTCGTCAACGGCTGGGGCAGGAGCGCTGGTCAGTCAGAAGCACTGGTCAGCCAGGATCGCGGGGGCAGGGCCGCCGGGTCAGGAGGTCGAGCCGGCGGCGGGCAGCAGCGCCGGGGGAAGCCCGATGCTGCGGGTCTCCAGGAACTCGTGGAGACCCTCGGGCCCCAGCTCCCGGCCGAGCCCGGACT
The DNA here is from genome assembly GCF_001306465.1 of Frankia sp. R43. Taxonomy (NCBI): domain Bacteria; kingdom Bacillati; phylum Actinomycetota; class Actinomycetes; order Frankiales; family Frankiaceae; genus Frankia; species Frankia sp. R43. The sequence continues at coordinate 291,713 of NZ_LFCW01000011.1, forward strand.
GCTTGAAGCCCCCGAAGGGCACCAGCGGGAACGGCGGGTAGCTGCCGTTGACCGCCACGCTCCCGGTGCGGATCCGCCGCGCGACATCGACGGCGCGCTGCGGGTCCGCGCTCCACACCCCGCCGGACAGCCCGTAGTCGGAGTCGTTGGCGATGCGCACGGCGTCGTCGACGTCGTCGTAGGGGATGAAGCACAGCACCGGCCCGAAGATCTCCTCCTGGGCCACCTGCATCGAGTTGTCGACGTCACCGAGGATCGTCGGCTCCACATACCAGCCGCGGGGCAGGTGGGCCGGCCGGCCGCCGCCGGCGACGATCCGCGCGCCATCGCGCACCGCGCCCGCGATGTAGCCCTCGACCCGCTCGCGCTGCCGGGCCGCGACGAGCGGCCCGACCAGGATCGCCGGGTCGTGCGGGTCGCCCACCGTGATCGCGTTCGCCGCCTTCGCGGCGATCTCCAGCGCTTCGGCGTACCGGGAACGCTGCACCAGGACGCGGGTATGCGCCCCGCAGACCTGGCCGGACAGATGCATCCCGCCCTTGACCACCGCCGGGACGACGGTCGCCAGGTCGGCGTCGTCGAGCAGGATCGACGCGGACTTGCCCCCCAGCTCGAGGGAGACCCGGCGGATGCGCTCCCCACACAGGCTCATGATCCGTTTGCCGGCGGCCGTCGAGCCCGTGAACGCGATCTTGTCGACGCCCGGGTGCGTCACCAGGTACTCGCCGACCTCCCGGCCGCCCGGGATGACGTTGATGACGCCGGCCGGTACCCCGGCCTCCTCCGCTGCCTCGGCGAGCAGGTAGTTGCTCAGCGGGGCCTCCGGGGCGGGCTTGAGCACGACGGTGCAGCCGGCGGCCAGGGCGGGCGCGGTCTTCCAGGCGCCGAGGGTGACCGGGGCGTTCCAGGGGACGATCGCGGCGACCACGCCCACCGGCGCGGTGGTCACCAGGCCGCCGCGGTCCGCGGCGGGGTTGATCACGGTGCGCTCGAACTCGTACGTGCGCGCGAGCTCCGCGTAGTAGTCGAAGACGGGGGCCACCAGGCCGGTCTGCGCGGCCCGGGCCTGGCTCGCGGCGCAGCCCATCTCGTCGGTGGTGACCTGGGCGATCTCGGCCTCGTGCTTGCGCAGGGCGTCGGCCACGCGGGCGAGGATGTCGGCCCGCTCGGCGGGTGTCATCCGGGGCCAGGGGCCGTGGTCGAAGGCGTCGCGGGCGGCCCCGACGGCCTGGTCGATGTCGGCGGTTGTCGCCAGCGGGACGCCGCCGACGACCTCCTCCGTGGACGGGGAGACGACCGGGAGGATCTCCGAGCTCGCGGGCTCGGGCCAGGCTCCGTTGATGTAGAACGCATCTCTGTGCATTAACCGATCACGCACAGTGCCTCCCTGGGTAGCTCCCGGCGTGGAGCGTAACAGCATGAGCGAATGCTCGCTAGCTTCAAAAGATCTTCAAGTGCCCACAAGGTGCTGGTAGATCGAGGTCCAACAATATGTGAGCACTCACTTGAGAAGCAACGCGTACGAGCCGGGAGGGCTCGCCGCCGCCCCGGGTGCCAGCGGCAGTGCCGCGGGCCAGCGGCGGCGCCGGGTGCCAGCGGCGCCGGGTGCCAGCGGCGCCGGGTGCCAGCGGCGCCGGGGGCTCAGTGGCGCCGGGGGCTCAGCGGCGGCGCCGGACGGTCGGCAGTGCCGGCGGCTCAGCGGCGGCGGCGGGAGGGCTCCAGCACGGGGAAGAACCCCTTGATCGTGCTCTCGGTGATCAGGGTCACCGCGCGATCGCGGTTGAACAGGTCGTTGTGCCGGCTCTCCATCGCGAGGATCAGCGCGATCCCCATGACGGCGCGCGCGGACAGGTCCGGCGACTCGAACTCGAAGCCGTAGCGGTCCTCGACGTCCCGCCAGGCGTCGGCCAGCCGGTCCATCGCCACCGAGAAGTGCTTGCGGTAGAACTTCCGGCCGACCTTCGGGTCGCCGAACAGCACCAGGCCCAGCAGCGGGAGCACTTCCTCCAGGGTCGAGATGAGCTGGCGGTAGAGGCCGTTCATCGTCTGGATCTGGCGCTCCGGGGTGAGCGGCTCCTCCAGGTCGATCACTTCGGTGGCGGCGACGAGCTCGTCGACGGCGTCACGCAGCGGCTCGACGACCGCCTCGTAGAAGAGCTGGTCCTTGCTCTCGAAATGGCGGTAGATGACGCCTTCGCTGATCCCGCCGCGCTCCGCGATCGCCTTGATGGTGGTGCCGTTCATGTCACCGGTCTCGGTGAACGCCTGGCGGGCGGCCTTCAGGATCGAGCGCTTGCGCGCCTCGGCGGTCAGCCGGCGTGGACGGGGTGGCTCCTCGGCCCCCGGGGGGTTGACTACCTGTTCGGACATCGTCCCCTCCGCGCCTTGTACCACAGATGGTAAATGAACGTACACTACTCCGTCGAATCGACCATCGTCCGCGCGAGCCGCCATGCCGCGATATTTTCCGTGTCGGCTGCGTCACCCGCAGGCGATGCCGGACGGTCGCCGCCCCGGTGCGGGTCGCCGTGATCCCAGGTGCCTTGACGCGGCCTACGGGACATCCCTAGCATCGATATTAAATGAGGGCTTACTCATTTATTGTTCTCGTCGGTGCTGGGTGGACGGTCGGACCGGAGGAACGGATGCCATGCACGACATCGTGATCCACGGCGGTGAGGTGGTCGACGGGACCGGCTCCCCGCCGCGACGCGCCGACGTGGCGATCGACGGGGACCGGGTCACCGAGATCGCCGAGCCCGGCACGCTCGCCGCATCCGGGCGCCGCCAGATCGACGCCCGGGGCCGCCTGGTCACACCCGGCTTCGTCGACATCCACACCCACCTCGACGCCCAGCTCTTCTGGGACCCGGTGGCCAGCCCGTCCTGCTGGCACGGGGTGACCAGCATCGTCCTCGGCAACTGCGGTGTCACCTTCGCCCCGGTGCGCCCCGGCGAGCAGCGCTACCTGGCCGAGATGATGGAGGCGGTCGAGGACATCCCGGTCGAGACGATCATGTCCGGGATGGACTGGAACTGGGAGTCCTACGGCGACTACCTGCGCGCGCTGGGGCGCCGCGGTCTCGGCATCAACGTCGGCGGCATGATCGGCCACTGTGCGCTGCGCACCTACGTGATGGGCTCCCGCGCCCTGGATGACGTCCCGGCCTCCGCCGACGACATCGCCCGCATGGCGGAGATCGTCGGGGAGGCGATCGACGCCGGCGCGCTCGGCTTCTCGACGTCCCGCAGCTTCATGCACACCGTGCCGGACGGCCGGCCGGTTCCCGGCACCTACGCCGCCCAGGCGGAGCTGGCCGCGATCGGCGGCGCGCTCGCGGAACGCGGCCGCGGCACGATCGAGGTCGTGCCCCGCATCGGCGAGCGCGACGGGCCGGAGAAGGCGAACTCCGTCGCCGAGCTGGCCTGGATGGAACAGGTCAGCCGGGACTCGGGCCGCCCGCTGACGTTCGCGATGATGCAGAGCGACCGCCGGCCCGGACTGTGGTCCTGGGTGATGCAGGAGGTGGCGGCCGCCCGCGGCCGCGGCGCCGACCTGCGCCCGCAGACGGCGGCGCGCGGCAGCGGCATCCTGTACGGGCTGGTCGGCCGCACCCCCTACGACGCGCTGCCCGGCTGGGCGGAGCTGATGGCCCGGCCGTGGCCGGAGCGGCTGGCGGCACTCGCGGATGTCGGCCGGCGCCAGGCACTGGCCACGGAGGCCGAGCGCCCGGTCGAGCTGTCCGGGCCGCTCGCGCCGAAGGACCCCGCCAAGCTGTACCTCCTGCCGCCCGGATCGGCGCGGTACGACGTCGACCCGGGTAACAGCCTCGCCGCCGAGGCGGCGCGGCGCGGCATCACCCCGGCGGCGGCCTTCCTGGAGTTCACCGTCGAGACCGATGGCCTCGGGCTGCTCTACTACCCGGTGCTCAACCAGGACCTCGACGCGGTCGCCGCGATGCTGACCAACCCGGATGTCGTCGTCGGCGTCGGGGACGCCGGCGCGCACGTCGCCCTGACCATGGACGCCGGCCAGTCGACCTTCCTGCTCCGGCACTGGACCCGCGACCAGGGCCTGCTCGACATCGGCACGGCCGTGCGCAAGCTGACCTCCGAGGGCGCCGAGCTGTTCGGGCTCGCCGACCGCGGGGTGCTTGCTCCCGGGGCCTTCGCCGACATCAACGTCATCGACCTCGACCGGCTCGACCTCGACGTGCCGCAGATGCGCGCGGACTTCCCGCTCGGCGCGAACCGGTTCGTCCAGCGGGCCCGCGGCTACGACTACACCCTGGTCAACGGCCGGGTCCTGATCGAGGGCGACGAGCTCACCGACGAACGCCCGGGCGGAATCCTCACCGCTCGCTAGCGGAGCGCAGCGCGGCGTGGCGCTCAGCGGCTGCCGCCGCTGCTCCCGAGCAAGGAGTGAGGATTTCGGTTGCTGCCGCAGCCGAAATCCTCACTCCTTGCTGATTGCCAAGCGGTTCCACGTCCCTTTTTGGGGCTATTGGTGAGAATTGCTGGCGCTGGCGCCGTGTGGCGGCGCGGGATTCCCGATGGGTCACCGCGCGCTGGGGGCCCAGGCCGGACCGGTCACGCCGGAGCAGACCGGACCCGGGTTTGTGTTGCGTCAGGCCTGGTCGAGGACGGCGCCGATCCGGCGGCGGGTCTCGGTCTCGCCCAGAGCCTGGGTCACCAGGTTGAAGGCGGGGCTGCGGTTCGAGCCGGTGAGCAGGACCCGGAACACCTGGGCGGCTTCCTTCGTCGACCCGACGAAGGAAGCCTTGTCGGCCTTGTATTCTTTCGGGCTGCCGGCGAAGCCGTTCGCCAGCGCGGCGACGCGGATCTGCTCGAACCAGGCGTCACTGTCGTTCACGTGCTGGTAGTCCCGCAGGAAGTCGGTGGCGAGCCCGCGGACGACCTCGGCGGGCAGCTCGCCGAGCCGCGGGTCGGCGGGATTCGTGACCGGTTCGAAGACCCCGGGGAAGAAGTACCCGTAGACCTGGCGGAAGTCGGACCACTTGTGCAGGTCCTTACGCGGGTTGGCGACCCCGACCCGCTCGATGTCGAGCGCCCGCAGCGCCACATCCCGGTTCGCGGCGACCGCGGCGGCGAGCTCGGTGTCGTAGACCTGCGCCCAGGCCAGCACCTCCGCCAGGATCGCCTCGCCGCTCATCGTGGCCACCAGGTCGGCGGCGACGTCCGCGAGCTTCACCAGGTCGACGAGCGGCCCCGCGACGCCGCATTCCTCCAGCCGCAGCGGCTCGGCCAGCGCCTGCTCGATCGGAAGGTCCGCGAGCCGGCCGTTCGCAAGGCTGCGCAGGTAGAACCAGAGCGCGTCCGTCGGATAGCCACCGGCGACGTAGTACTCGACCGAGGCCTCCGGGTCCTTGCGCTTGGAGAGCTTGCGCTTCGCCTTTCCGTCCTGCTTCATGAGCGGTGCCACATGGGCGTACGGAATCCGCTCGAAACCAGCCGCGTCGAAGAGCTGGTGATGCACCGGGACGGATGAGATCCATTCGTCGCCGCGGATGACCAGGTTCACCCGCATGAGATGGTCGTCGACCGCGTGCGCGAAATGATATGTCGGCAGCCGCAGCTCGTTCGCGGAGCTTTTCAGAATGACGACGTCGTTGCGGTTGTCGTCGGCGGAGATCGTGCCGCGGATGACATCGGTGTAGCTGACCCGGCCGGCGGCCTCGCCGGGGGAGCGGAAACGCACCACATACGGCTCTCCGGCGGCCAGCCGGGCGCGCACGGCCTCGGCGTCGGCGTCGCGCCAGGGCGCCCAGCGGCCGTAGTACCCGGTGGGGACCTTCACGGCCCGCTGCTCCTCCGCGAACGCGGTCAGCTCCTCCTTGGAGGCGAAGCAGGGATACGCCGCGCCCGCGCGCATCAGCTCCCGCACATAGCTCAGGTAGATCCGGGAGCGTGCCGACTGGAGGTAGGGACCGTACGCGCCGGCGCTGGCACCTGCACCGCCGTCGCGCTCGTCCGAGACCAGGTCGAAGTGGGCGAACGCCCGGTCGAACTCGTCGACCGCGCCGGCGACCTCGCGCTCCTGGTCGGTGTCCTCGATGCGGATCAGGTAGGTGCCGCCGGACTGCCGGGCCACCGCGCGGTCGAGCATGGCGACGAACACGCCGCCCAGGTGCAGCGAGCCCGTCGGGCTCGGGCAGAACCGGGTGACCTGCGCGCCCGGGGCGAGCTGGCGCGGCGGGTACTGCCGCTCCCAGTGCTCGACCTCGGGCAGATCGCTCGGGAAGAGCGCGTCGATCTCCGCACGATCAAGGGCGGAAACAACCTGGGCGGACGAATCACCTGGGCGGACCATCGACAAAGCAACCATTCCCGGTTTGCGTGTGAATTCTCGAGTTTTTGCAGTGACCCGAACATTCTACCACGGCGGGGATCGAAATCGAGATCGGCGCCGCCGGACGCTGTTCCGGCCCGTCGGATGTCTCGGCATGTCGGTGTCGCGGGATGCTGGTCGATGCCAGGCGATTAACTGGAGGGGTGCATTTATTGGCGGTGCCAGGCCGCAGCGTCTGCCACCCGAGGAGCCGGGGATGTAGGTCGTCCTCGCAACCAGGATCCTTGGGGCCGCCGACATCCATCCCAATATTGGCAAACGGGGCAGAGGGTCGCTTGGCGATCGACAAGAAGTGAGGATTTTGGCTGTTCCGGCAGCCAGAATCCTCACTTCTTGCTCGGCGGCGGCCGAGGAGCCGGCGTGCCCGCGGGTTCCGATGGGCTCTGGCTGTGGCATTGGCGTCCGAAATCGTCCGGACCCGTGAACGGATGCCCTCTCGGCCCGCGTCGGCAAAGTGACAGAGGTGTTTGAAGCCCGAATCGTTACTATTTGGTCGATGAATGACGGGTGTCCGGTGATCGGTCGTCGCGGGCAGATCGTTGCTGTGGGCGACCCGTGTATCCGGCATCGCCGGCCCGGCATGGTGTCACGGCGGCCGCTGAGACCCGAAAGAACCCCCGTGACCAGCGGTTTCAGGGGCCGCCAGCGGCGCCCACGGCTCCGTGGGTGGACGAATTCCCGTCCCCACGGGGCTTGGCGGTGTGCGCGGGATTGACGACTAAAGGGCTCTTTGTGGCTCCTCCGAAAATCACCCCTCAGGGGCTTGCGGATCCGGCGAAGAGATGGATGTCCAGAGACCTGGAGAAGGAGGTACACAGAGCCCTCTAGTGCCGTGAACGGAACAGTCGCGCACCCGCTGAAAGCTGACCAGTACTGTCAGAAACCCGAAAGATCGACCACGCGCGAAACCCGCGCAGCCCCCCGCCCCCCGCCCCCGCCCACGGTGTGCGAGGAGCGGGGAGCTAGGTGCAGGCAGTCTGCGGGGTGCCGCCGAATCCAGGCGAGCGCACTACGGCCACGGGCTCCCCAGCGGCCGGAATCCTCAAACGATTTCCCGGCGACAACGCCAACCTGCAGTTCGCGATTCCGCGAGAAGTTCTGGCCTGGTGACTGGCGGCAAAAATCGTCAGATTCTGCTCGGCGGTAACGGGACGGACCCGCTCGCGGGTGGCACCGTGGCCAGGCGGTCGCGCGGGCCCCCGTGGCACCCGCCGCTCGGACCCCGCCGCTCAGACCCGCCACAGGGGGCTCGGCACGCCCGGTGCCTGGAGCGGCCGCGCGTTCGTGACGGTGACCACGCTGTCGTCGAACCTGTCCAGCAGGTAGGCCTGGGAGGCGACGAGGTGTGCGCGGGCGATCCGCTCGGCGGCCGCCGCCCGCCCGGCGGTGATCTCGGTGAGGAGCCGGCGGTGGGCCCGGACGACCTGCTCGGCCTCGACCTCGTCGGGATACTCGCCCCGGCTGGTGACCGACTCCGCCCAGGTCCGTTCCTGCGCCGACCAGAGCGCCACCAGGCTGCCGACGATGTGGCGGATAGTCGCGTTCGGGGTGAGCGCGACGACGAGCTCGTGGAACTCCCGGGCCGCATGCGTGAACGCGCTGCCGTCGCCGCTGCCGATGAGGCTGGTCGTGGCCTCGATGTTCGCCCGCAGCGCGGGCACGATCCGCTCGCCGCGGTCCGCGGCCGTGGCCAGCGCGCACTGGGCCGCGCACTGCGGCTCGAACGTCTGCAGGCCGACCGCGAGATCGCCGAGGGTGACCCGGCCGGCCTGCAGCGCGAGCCCGAGGTGGTAGGCGGCGGATGTCTCGTCCGGCCGGTGCACGTCGGCCCCGCCGACCTTGCCGCGCCGCACGGTGACCAGGCCCTCGGTCTCCAGGATCCGGATGGCCTCCCGGACGGACGGGTAGCTCACGCCGAACTCCCCGACGAGCTGGTCCTGGGTCGGGAGCTGGTAGTCGCCGGTGAGGATGCGCTCGCGCAGCGCCGCGGCGACCGTCTCGGCGATCCTGACCTGTGAGACTCGTCCCGGGCGGCTGGTAGGCACACCAGGATCATACGCCTCTTTATCTTTATAAGTATTGAAGGTTGAGCGGTTTGCGACTACTGTCTGCCGTTCATGGAGTACGACATGGGCGAGGGAGTGGCGGCACTCCGGCGCGACCTGCGTCAACTGGTCCACAAGCACGTGCCGCCCGACTTTCTGGGCGCCTTCACCGACGACCCCGCCGATCTCGAGGTCGCCCAGAGCTTCTGCCGGACGCTCGCCGACCTCGGCCTGCTGTGCATGGCCTGGCCGGCGGCGTACGGCGGGCGCGACGCGACCCCCTGGGAGCAGACCGTCGTCCGCGAGGAGATGTGGGCGCAGCATGAGCCCCGCGGCGCGCAGTACATGGGCGTCAACTGGGTCGGCCCGACGATCATGCGGCACGGCACCCCCGAACAGCAGGCCCAGCACCTCCCCCCGATCGCGCGGGGTGAGGTGATCTGGTGCCAGGGCTTCAGCGAGCCCGAGGCCGGCTCCGACCTCGCCTCACTGCGCACCACCGCCACGCCGGACCCCGAGACCGGCGGCTGGCGGGTCAGCGGGCAGAAGGTGTGGACGTCCTACGCCACCATGGCGCAGTGGTGCTTCCTGCTGGCCCGCACCTCGCGGGAGCAGCGCAAGCAGCAGGGCCTCACGATCTTCCTGGTCCCGATGTCCGACCCCGCGATCGAGGTCCGGCCGATCCCGAGCATGATCGGCCCGCACCATCTCAACGAGGTCTTCTTCGACGAGCTGCGGGTCACCGAGGCGGACGTCCTCGGCACCGTCGGCGGGGGCTGGGCCATCGTGCAGGAGGTGCTGGCCTTCGAACGGGTCGGCATCGCCCGGTACGCGCGCTGCGAGCGCCTGCTGCAGGCCGCGCCGGCCGCCCTGGGCGCCGAATGGGACCAGCTGCCCGAAGAGCTGCACAGCCGCTGGGCCCGGATGCTCGTGCACGCCCGCCGGGCCCGACTGCTCGCCTACCGGGTCGTGTCGCTGCAGGCCGGCGGCCGGATCCGCCCGGAGGACTCGGCGGCCTACCGGATCGCCGTGACCCGACTGGACCAGGAGAGCGCGGAGGTTCTCATGGACATCGTCGCCGGAGCGTCCCTGCCGGACGAGGACGGCCAGCGGTTCCGCCGCGCCGTCGAGGACCACCGCCGCTACTCGGTGTCCGCGACCGTGGCCTCCGGCAGCGTCGAGATGCAGCGGATCCTGATGGCACGCTCCCTGCTGGCGGCCCGGTGAGCACCGGAGCCGTGAACACCGGCGTCATGAGCACCGGAGTCATGAACACCGAGCTGAGCGAGGAGGCCGTCGAGTTCGGCCGGACGGCCCTGCGTGCGTTCGAGGCGGCCGGCGGCGACCAGCTCGTCCAGGACGCCGAGCGGGAACCGGCCCGGCGGGCCGAGCTCGTCGAACCGGTGCTGGACGAACTCGGAGCCTGGGAGCTCGACCCCCGCGGCGGCGCCGACGAGCTCGAGGCTGCGGCCGCGCTGTGCAAGGCCGCCGGCTGGTGGGCGCTGCCATACCCGGTGGCCGAGCGGCTGTGCCGCCCCACCGACGGCCCCGGCTCCGGCGGCTCCACCGATGGTCTGGTCGTGATCGCCGGATCCGAGCCGGGGCCGCGCACCGGCCCCGGGCCGGCGGCACCGGTCGCCGGGCTCGGCCCGCGCTGGTCGACGGTGGCCCTCGACGGCCGGCGCGGTCTCGCGACCGCCGCGGAGCCGGTCGGCTCGCCCCGCTACACCGCCTTCGTGACGGAGCTGATCCCCGACCCGACCTCGGCCCCGGACCTCCCGGCCGGCCCGGCCGCTGACGGGCCGGCCGACGGCCTCGCCGACCTGGCCCTCGGCCTGGTGCTGCCCTGCTGGACCCTGCTGGGCATGCTCGACCGCGCGATGGAGCTGGCCCGCGCACACGTCCTGGCCAGGGAGCAGTTCGGCCAGCCGCTGGCCCGGTTCCAGGGGGTGCAGTTCCAGCTGACCGACGCCGAGGTCGAACGGGTCGGCGTCGAGGAGCTGGCGAAGTACGCGCTGTGGGCGGTCGCGACCGGCCGCCCGGAGGCGGTGGACGACGCATTGGCGCTGCGCCTCGCCGCGCTGGAGGCCGCCGACCTGGTGTTCCGGGTGACGCATCAGCTCCACGGCGCGATGGGGTTCTGCGACGAGACGACGCTGTCGTGGATCTCCCGGTACAGCCAGCCGCTGCGCCGCCTCCCGTTGGGCCAGGCGGCGACCCGCGACCATCTGACCCGCCGGATCGGCCGGATCGGGCTTGCCGGCCCGTTCGCCACGCAGGCCGTCTCGTCCGTCGCGCAGGTCGAGGGGCAGCAGCGATGACGATCCCGACCGGGAGCGGCGTGGGCGCGGCTGGCCCCGTGGACCTCGCCGAGTTCCGCGCCGAGGTCCAGCGCTGGTGCCGGGCGCATGTTCCGTCCGACTGGCGACGGGCCCAGACCGGCGCCTCCGCGGAGGAGTTCGCCGCGTTCCAGCAGGACTGGTTCCAGCAGCTGCGCGCCGCCGGCTACGCCGTCCCGCACTGGCCCGCCGAATGGGGCGGCGGGATGCCCGTCGCCCAGCAGGTTGTCCTGTACCAGGAACTCGCCGCGCATGACGCGCCACGGCTGGTGCTCGGCTTCGTCTCGATCCACCATGCCGCGTCGACGCTGCTCGTCGCGGGCACCGACGAGCAGCGCCGCCGGCATCTGCCCGCGATCCTCGACGGCGAGATCTGGGTCCAGGGCTTCTCCGAGCCGGAGGCCGGCTCCGACCTGGCCAGCCTGCGCACCGTCGCGCGCCGCGACGGTGACACGTTCGTCGTCGACGGGCAGAAGCTGTGGGCCAGCGGCGCCGCGCACGCCGACTGGTGCCTGCTGCTCGCCCGCACCGACCCCGACGCGCCCAAGCGCAAGGGCATCTCGTACTTCCTGATGGACATGCGCTCGCCGGGTGTCGACGTCCGTCCGGTGCGCAACGCGATCGGCGACTCCCACTTCTGCGAGATCTTCCTCAACGGGGTGGTGATCCCGGCCGAGAACCTCGTCGGCCCGGTCAACGCCGGCTGGCAGGTGGCCCAGGCGACGCTGGCCGCCGAACGCGGGATGACCATGCTGGAGCTGGCTGAACGGCTCGGCAACGCGGGCTTCCGGTGGCTGGTCGACACCTGCCGCACCCCGGGGCCCGGCGGTGGACGTCCCGTCGACGACCCTCGGGTGGCCGACCGGCTCGCCGAGCTGGAAACCGAGATCACCGGCCTGCGGGCGCTGTGCCGCGGGCTGGTCGAACGGCATGAGGCGGGCACCGCCGGCCCGGCGGACGCCTCGGTCGTCAAGCTCTTCTACAGCGAGCTGCTGCAACGGACGATGGACTTCGCCGTCGAGGTCGCCGGGCTGCCGGCGCACGCCGAGCTGCGCAAGCCCGCGTCCAGCGGCTGGGAGTCAGGGGCGTGGGTGCTGGACTTCATCGGATCGTGGGAGTGGACCATCCCCGGCGGGACCAGCGAGATCCAGCGCACGATCATCGGTGAGCGCGGCCTCGGCCTGCCCCGGGAACCGGTGGCGTCGGCATGAGTGACGCCACCATGAGCGGGAGCGAGCTGGCGGAACTGCACCGCGAGCTGCGCGCGGTGGCCCGCGACCTGCTGCGCCGCAGCGCGGCGAAGGCCGGGCCGGACCAGACGTACCCCACCGTCGACTGGTCGCTGCTCGTCGACACCGGCTGGCTCGGTCTGGAGATTCCGGCGGAGCTCGACGGGGCGGGCGCGACGTTCGCCGAGGTGGCGGTCGTCCTGCACGAGCTGGGCCGGGCCGCGGCGAGCACGCCGTACCTGGGCACGGCCGTCCTGGCTGTCGGCGCATTGTGCCTGCTCGAGGCGGGCGCCGCACGTGACGACCTGCTGCGCGCGGTCGCCGCGGGTGGGCAGCGCCCTGCCCTCGCGCTGCCCACCGGCGACGGCGACTCACCCGTGTTCCGGGCGGTGGCGGACGGGGCCGGTCGGGTGGTGGTCAGCGGGAGCGCGGACTTCGTCCCCGACGTGCCCGGTGCGGACCGGATCCTGCTCCTCGCCGCGGACGAGTCCGGGACGCCGGTCGTGGTCGCGGTGCGCCCGACCGATCCCGGGGTCACCGTGTCCGAGCGTCCGGTGCTCGACGAGACCCGCCACCTGGGCACCATCGTGGTGGAGGGGACCCGGGTCGACCCGGGGGCGGTGTGGCGGTTCCGCGGAGCCGACCCGGCCGCGTCCGCGGCCTCGGCCCGGCGGCTGCTGGACCGGGCCGCACTGGCCCTGGCCTGCGACAGCCTGGGCCTGGCGGAGGCGATGCTCGAAGCCACCGTCGAGTACGCCGGCACCCGCCGGCAGTTCGGACGTCCGATCGGCTCGTTCCAGGCGGTGAAGCACGCCTGCGCCGACATGTACGTGAAGATCACGGTGGGGCGGGAGCTGCTCGACGCGGCGGTGCGGGCGCTGGCAGCGGCGGACGATCCGGCGGGGCCGCACGATCAGGAGATCAGCGTGGCCGTCTCCCGGGCGAAGTCGTACCTCGGTGCCGCGGCGGTCGACATCGCCGGCGCGGCGATGCAGCTGCACGGCGGCATCGGCTACACCTGGGAGGGCGGGGTCCACGTCTACCTGAAGCGTGCCCTGCTGGGGCGTTCGCTGTTCGGCGCCCCGGCGGCGCACCGGGCCCGGCTCGCCGCCCGCTTCACCGCCCCCTGAGCCTGAGAGCGCCTAGCACAATCACGAGCGGCGAGCGAGCCGCTGCTGCTGAGCAAGAAGTGAGGATTTCGGCTGTTGGAACAGCCGAAATCCTCACTTCTTGTCGATCGTCCGAAACTCTTTGTCTCGTTTGTCACTATCGGGAAATGAATTGCTGGCGCTGTGTGGCGACGTGACACCCCCGGTAGATCGCTGTGCGGCGGGTGGGCGGCGCCCAGCCGCGACCGCCCTCGTTGGTCAGTCGCAGGCGACCCCGTCGCCGTCCCAGTCGAGCCAGCGTGAGTAGCCGGGCTGGCCCTCGTAGAGCGGGGCCGCCCCGGCAAGGCGCGCGGTGAGGCAGGAGCTGTAGAAGACGGCCGGTGAACGGGTGGCCTTCGCTGGGCTCCGCGTGACGCTCGGCGCGGGCTGGGTCGCCTTCTGGGTGGGCTTCTGTCGGCTCGCGGGTGTCGAAGCGGCGACCGGCATCACCGGTGCCGTGGTCTGCGGCCGTCGGATCACCGGGGGCGCCGTCGGCGTGGGCGCCGCTTCCTGGACGGACACCACCGCTGGCGCCGGCAGCAGTGCGGGAGCGGTAGTCGGTGCCAGGGAGCCGGCAGGGCTCGCCGTCGCCGGCGGCAGGTCCGTTCTGGCCGCGGCGGAGCTGGCGCTGCCCGGCCCCTGGGCGGGCACGAGTGCGGCGACGACGAGGAGGAGAACCAGAAAGGCCCCGCCGATGCCGGTACTTGCCCGCGGGTGCAGGCGGGCCCACCTGACCGCCTGGGCGCTCCACTCCGCTGTCCTTCGGGCCATCGCACGTGCTTGCATTTGCCGGAGTTTCCTGGGGTTGGTGCAGCTATGTCCAGGTATCGGGCTTTCCGACTGGGACTTCGGTGTGGCCATTGGACTTCGGTGTAACTGTCAGCTTGACCGACCGTATCGTCGATCACACCTAGGGTGCCGGGGTGCCGGGGTGGCGGGGGCGTCGCGGGTCGTGTAGCGGAGGAGGCGGTCGGATGAGCCGCCGGGCCTTCCGACGCACTAACCAGTCGGTGGCCGTGGGGGTGTTTGGAAGAGGTCCAGACGTTCATCGGCGGCCACAAACATGGAAGCTCCGCACAGCGGTCGGGACTCGGGGGGCGTAGTCCGCCTCCCGGCGACCCAGCCCCCGAACCCGGCGATCGCACTGCCGGTTCCGATCGCAGCCTCCGGGCTGGTCAACGCGAGCCCGACCGACGCGGCGGCACCGACGACGGTCATCGCCGAACGGAACAGTGCGTCAATGAACTGTTCGGCATCGGTTCCGCGGGCTGGGTCGGGCGCGATGAGGCAGGGATGCGGGCCAGGTCGTCATCGTGGGGCTCGAGGGTTGCGTGGGGCCGACCACGCGCGGCGCGAGGAGCCGAGATCAGGATCTGGCGGCCAGGAGGATCCAACCCGCGCACCCGGAGCCGCCGCCACCTCGACCGCCTTCGGCTTGACACCGGCAGGCTCGCCGTCGTCGATTCCTCCTGGCGGGCGGCCGACGAGTGTGGCTGGTGCCTGGGGCGTGCCGTGGCTAACATATAGGTGAGCGTTCGCTTTCTTAGGAAGTTGATCGCTCCTGTGACCGTCAGGTGCGTGGCCGTCGAGTGGGTGGCCGTCAGGGAGGACTTGTGACACTGGGCTGGTTCATCTCAGTCGACGACCATCTCATCGAGCCGGCACGGCTCTGGCAGGAGCGGCTGCCGCAGAAGTGGCGCGACACGGGCCCGCGGATCGTGCGCGAGGGCACGTCCGAGTTCTGGGTCTACGAGGACAGGCAGATCGTCACCACCGGCCTAAACGCCGTCGCGGGCAAGTCCCGCGAGGAGTTCTCGCCCGAGCCGATCTCGTACGAGGACATGCGGCCCGGCTGCTACGAGCCGGCGGCCCGGGTGGCCGACATGAACCAGGGGCTGGTGCTCTCCTCGATCCTGTTCCCGTCGTTCCCGCGGTACTGCGGGCAGGTGTTCCACGAGGCGAAGGACAAGGAGCTCGCCCTGCTGGGCGTGCAGGCCTGGAACGACTTCATCCTGGAGGACTTCGCCGCCGCCTACCCGGGGCGCTTCATCCCGATGATGATCATCCCGCTGTGGGACCCGGTGGCCGCTGCCGCCGAGATCCGGCGCACGGCGGCGCGTGGCGCCAAGTCGATCGCCTTCTCGGAGAACCCGACCAAGCTCGGGCTCCCGTCCATCCACACCGACTTCTGGGACCCGATGCTGGACGCCTGCAACGAGACCGGTTTCGTGGTCTCGATGCACGTCGGCTCCTCGTCGAACCTGATCCGCACCTCGCCGGACATGCCGACGCTGGCGTTCATGGCCTACTCGGCGGCGGCGAACCAGGCCGGCACGTTGCTCGACTGGCTGTTCAGCGGCAAGTTCGAGAAGTTCCCGAACCTGAAGATCGCGCTTTCCGAGGGCTCGATCGGCTGGATTCCGTACTTCCTGGAGCGGGCCGAGCAGGTCATCGACAAGCAGCGGTTCTGGGCGTCGCGCTTCGACATCGACATGAACGCGAGCCACGAGCGCGGCGAGGCCAAGGGCACGGCCAGCTTCAACCTCGACACCGACATCCGCCAGCTCTTCCGCGACCACGTCTTCGGCACGTTCATCGAGGACGCGGCCGGTATCCGGCTGCTGGACATCATCGGCGAGGACAACGTGATGCTCGAGTGCGACTACCCGCACTCCGACTCCACCTGGCCGGACACCTCGAAGCTCGCCAGTGGCTGGCTAGCCCACCTCTCCGAGGACGTCCAGCACAAGATCGCGGTCGGGAACGCCTGCCGCGTCTACGACTTCACCCCGGCTGACCCGGCGACGATCGAGGTCTGAGGCGTGGACAGGGAGTCGCTGGACCACAGCCTGGTGCGCCGGCTGCTCGACCACATCGAGAACAACACCACCGACGTGGTCGACTCGGTGCTCGAGGTGTCCACCGAGATCTACTCGGACGGGTACTTCTCCGACGAGTTCGAGGCGCTTTTCCACAACCAGCCGATCGTGCTGTGTCTATCGGGTGCCCTGCCCGGCCCGGAGACCTACCACACGGTGGACATCTGCGGCACCTCGATCCTGCTGACGCGGGACGCGGGCGGCCAGCTCCGGGCCCTGACGAACGCCTGCCGGCACCGTGGCGTGCGGCTGGCGGACGGCACGGGCAAGGCGAAGAGGTTCAGCTGCCCCTTCCATTCCTGGACCTACGACCTGGCAGGCAGCCTGGTCAGCGTTCCGTCCGAGCAGTACTTCGACGGGATGTGCCGGGAGGACAAGGGTCTCGTCGAACTGCCGGTGGCCGAGGGGTACGGGCTGATCGTCGGCCGGCTGCGGCCGGGCGGCGAGCCGCTGGACATCGACGCCTATCTCGGTCCGCAGCTCGCCGGTGAGCTGGCCATGCTCGACTTTGCCGGCTGGACGCCGCACAACGCGCCGCACATCCACGAGGTGGGGGGCAACTGGAAGGTCACGCTCGACACCTTCCGGGAGAACTACCACTTCAACTACCTGCACCGGAAGACGCTGCGGACCTACGCGTACGGAGGTGTGCTGACCTTCGACGCCTTCGGCGCGCACCTGCGCAACTGCTCCGCGCTGCGCTCGATCGACGAGCTGATCGACCGCCCCGTTGGCGAGTGGGGCGACGTCACGCAGCATTTCAGTTACCAGTACTCGCTCTTCCCGAACACCTGCATGACCTTCGACAGCCGGCACATCGAGCTGTGGCAGATCATGCCGACCGGCAGCGCCACCTCCCAGGTCCTGCACTCCGTCTACCTGCGTCCCGGGCTTTCGGAGACGGAGCGTGCCAAGGCCGTCGACATGGCACCGTGGATCTGCGAGACGGTCGTCGACGGTGAGGACTTCTGGGTGGCCGGCCGCACGGAGCCCGGTGTCCGCACGGGCGGATTCGACACGGTCGTGTTCGGCCGCAACGAGCCGGCCCCGCAGCACCTGCACCGTAACTTCGCCGCCGCGGTGGAGGCCTACCGCGAGCAGCGGAAAGTCCGGGAGGCGTGAGCGGGAACGCGCTCGCGCGGGAGAGCCCGGCCGCCGTGGTGGAGGAGCTGGCCCGGCGGTTCCTCGCCGGTGACCGGGACGGCGCGTTCGCGCTGTTCGACCCGCAGATCCGCATCCAGCAGCCGGCCTCCCTTCCCCATGGCGGCTGGTACTCCGGGCATGCCGGCGTCGAGCGGATGGGCGTCGAGTTCGCCCGCTACTGGAGCCGCACGATCAGCGACACCAGGATCAACGGCTGCGGTGCCGGTACCGGCACCGCAGCCGGCGGGTCCGGCGATGCCGGCGGGTCCGGCGATGCCGGCGGGTCCGGCGATGCCGGCGGGTCCGGCGATGCCGGCGGGTCCGGCGATGCCGGCGGGTCCGGCGATGCCGGCGGGTCCGGCGATGCCGGCCGGTCCGGGGAGTCGGGGGACGCCGGAGACGCAGGTGAGCTGGTCGTCCAGCTCACGACCCAGACGTGGACGGCGACGTCCACCGGCCGCGCGGCGACGGTCGACGTCGTCGAGCTGATCCGGGTGCGGGCGGGCGTGATCCGCGAGATCAGGGTCTTCCAGCAGGACACCGCCCTGCTGCTGGCGACGCTCGACCCGGCCTAGCGGCATTCTCTGCCGCCAACCACCTCTGTGGGCTTGCCTGGCGGCAACGGCCGAACCCGAGCGCGAGGCGGTCGCCCCCGATCTGAACGAGGGCGGCCGCCTCAGCTTCGCGCTTTGTGTTCTGTGAGCCTCAGAAGGTCTCGGCGAGCGCCCAGGGGCCTTCCTGGAAGGGCTGGTCGAGGTAGTGCATGCTGTAGACGATCTTTCCGGTCGCGGTCGCCGGGTCGACGCCGCACAGCCGCAGGGCCGCGTCGGCCATCGCGCTGTCCGGCTCGACGGGGACATTGTCCGGCGTGTGCGGGGAGACGACGGCGACGCCCGGGGTCATGACCAGGCCTGCCGTGCCGAGGGCGTTGACGGCGACCCCGGTGCCCTCGAGCTCCGCGGCGAGGCCGGTGGAGAGCCGGTCGAGCGCCGCCTTGCACATGCCGTAGGGGACGCAGCCGTCGCGCGACCAGTCCGGGTAAGGCGGGCCGGCCGGGTGCCGGGCCTGCTTCGAGGTGATGTTCACGATCCAGCCCCGGCCGCGGCTGACCATGCCGGGGACGGCGAGCTGGCAGAGCCGGAAGGGGGCGTGCACCATCATCTGGAACATCAGCGCGTAGCGCCGCGGGCTGATGTCGAGCGCGGGCCCGTAGAAGTTGACCCCCGCGTTGTTGACCAGGATGTCGACCGGCCCGAGGGCCGCCTCGGCCCGCTCGATGACCGTCTCGACGTCGGCCGGGTCGGTGAGGTCGGCCCGGATCGCGACGGCCTCGCCGCCGCCGGCCCGGATTCGCTCGACCGTCTCGGTGATCGAGCCGGGCAGCGGCGCGGACCCCGCGTCGACCGTGCGTGCGACCAGTGCAACGGCCGCCCCCTCGCCGGCGAGGCGCTCGGCGATGTTCGCGCCGATGCCGCGGCTGGCGCCGGTGATGATTGCTATGCGGCCATCCAGGGACCCCACGAGGACCTCACCATCGTCGGCACCGTTGTCAGGCCGAATGATAACAGAGTGCTCACATACTTACGGCAAATGTCGTAGGTCTTGCGGAGTGAGCGGTTACTGAAATATCGTCGGGGCTGTTGCGCGGACCCGGCGCACGTGTCTCCCCGTGCCGCCGCCCGTCCGTGCCGATAGGAGGATCGTCCGTGCGGGTCGCCGTCGCCTACGAAGCCGAGAAGCCGCTGGTCCTGGAGGATGTGCCGCAGCCCGCGGTCGGCCCGCGGGATGTGCTGGTCCGGATCAGGGCGAGCGGCATCTGCCACACCGACCTGACCGTCATCAACGGTCTCTCGCCGCTGCCGCTGCCGACCGTGCCGGGTCACGAGGCCTGCGGCGTGGTCGAGGAGGTCGGCGCGGAGGTCCGCCGGGTCCGGGTGGGCGACCGGGTGCTCGCCTCCGTCTCGCCGGCCTGCGGTTCGTGCTGGTGGTGCATCAACGGCATGTCGAACCACTGTGAGCTGGGTGGTCCCGTCAAGGCGAAACCGCGTTTCACGCTCCCCGACGGCCGCCAGGCGCCGGCGGTGTGCGGCTGCGGGACGTTCGCCGAGGCGATGGTGGTCGACGAGGCGTCGGTGATCGCGGTCCAGACCGACCTGCCGGACGAGCACCTCGCGCTGATCGGCTGCGGAGTGACCACCGGGCTCGGTGCCGCGCTCATCACGGCCGGGGTCACCCCCGGCTCGTCCGTCGCGGTGATCGGCTGCGGTGGTGTCGGGCAGTCCGTCATCCAGGGCGCGCGGATCGCCGGCGCGGCCACCATCATCGCCATCGACCTGTCGGCGGGGCGGCGCGAGACGAGCCTGATCGCCGGCGCGACCCACGTGATCGACCCGGCCGAGGGCGACCCGGTCGCGCAGGTTCGCGACCTTACCGCGGGCCGCGGTGTCGACTACAGCTTCGAGGTCGTCGGCCTGCCCGCGCTGATGGTGCAGGCCTTCAACATGGCCCGGGCCGAGGGTGCGGTGACCCTGGTCGGCATGCCCGCGAAGGACGCGACGCTGACCCTGCCGGCGATCTCCGCGATCTTCTCCGGCAAGCGCATCGCTGGCTCCGTGGTGGGGGGCGCGCAGATTCTCAGAGACATGCCCCGATTCATCAGGCTGGCCGAGAGCGGGCGGCTGGACCTCAGCTCGATGGTCTCGAACAAGATCAGCCTGGACGAGATCAACGACGGGATCGCCCTGCTCAACCGCGCCGAAGGCATCCGAACCGTGATCGTCTGACGTCGGGTGGAGCTGACGTCTGGCGGAGCTGGCGGCGGGCGGAGCCGGGGCTCGGCCGAGCTGGAGTTGGGCGAGCTGGGGTTGGGCGGGTGGCGGCGGGTGAGACCTGTCGTCGACGTGTCGGGAGGGGAACGCGACCATGACCGAGCGCACGCTGATCAGGAACGCCCGGATAGTGACCTGTTCGGAGCAGCCGCCGGGAGTGATCGCCGACGGCGACATCCTGCTCGACGGTGACCGCGTCGCCGAGGTCAGCGCCGGGCGGCTGGCGGTGGACGAGCACGCGGTGCGGGTCGTCGACGTCCGGGGCGCGGCCGTCCTGCCGGGGCTCGGGGACGCCCATGTGCACCTGAGCTGGCCACTCGACTTCGTCTTCGACCATGTCTCGGTGGCGAACGCCCCCGCGGCGCCGCACGCCCTCGACGTCGCCGCGGTGGCCCGCACCTACCTGGAGAGCGGCTACACCCTCGTCATCGGCGCCGGGGTCTCCCAGCCCTTCGACGACATCCGCACCCGGGACGCGATCGACCGCGGCTACTTACCGGGCCCGCGCGTCCTCCCCAGCGGCACGATGATCACCGAGGCGGGCGCGATCAGCGCCGACACCGGGATGACCACCGTCGTCACCGACGCCCGTGACCTGCGCGAGGCCGTCGCCCGGCAGTGCGACACCGGCGTGCGGGTGCTGAAGCTGTTCATCTCCGGCGACGGGATCGTCCCCGAATACCCCTCCGACGACCTCTACATGAACGACGAGATGCTGGCCGCGGCCGTCGACGAGGCCGACCGGCACGGGGCGTTCATCTCCGTTCACGCCCGCGGCTCCGCCAGCGTCGCGATGGCCGCCCGCACCGGGGTGCGGCTCATCCACCACGCCTGTTTCCTCGACGAGGCCGCGCTGCGCGAGCTGCGGGCCCGGCGCGACGACGTCTGGGTGTGCCCCGGCCTGCACTACCTCTACGCGATGGTCAGCGGCCACGCCGAGCCGTGGGGCGTCACCCCGGACAAGATCGAGCGCGCCGGGTACGAGAAGGAGTTCCACGCCCAGGTCGAAGGCCTGCGCCTGCTGCACGACGAGGGCATCCGCATCGTCGCCGGCGGCGACTTCGGCCACCAGTGGACCCGGCACGGCACCTACGCCGCCGAGCTGGAGCGCTACGTCGAGCTGGTCGGTATGAGCCCGGTCGAGGCGATCAACACCGCCACCCGCGACCTGGGCCCGCTCGTCGGCCTCGACGTCGGCCAGATCCGTCCCGGCGCGCTCGCCGACCTGCTGATCGTCGACGGTGACCCGACCACCGACATCACCGTCCTGCAGGACCCGGGCCGCCGTCGCGCGGTGCTCAAGGGCGGCGAGTTCGCCTACGTCAACCCGAGGCTCTACCCATGACCACGGTGGTGGGGACGGAAACCGCCGCGGCGCGCCCCGCCCGGGCGGCGGCGAAGCTGCTGTCCGGGGTCGAGACCCTGGCCCGGCTGCTGATGGTGCGCGAGCAGGTCGACGCCCGGGACGGGCTGACGACCGCGACGATGGTCTCCGGCTACCCGGGCTCCCCGCTGGGCACGTTCGACCTGACGCTGGACCGCCTCGGCGCCGAGCAGCTCGGCAGGCACCGGATCGTGCACCGCCCCGGTCTCAACGAGGAGCTCGCCGCCGCGGTGGTGTGGGGCAGCCAGATGGGCGCGGTCAGCGGCTACACCGAGGTCGACGGGGTCGTCGGGGCCTGGTACGGCAAGACGCCCGGTCTGGACCGCTGCGGCGACGTCCTCAAGCACGCCAACGCGATGGGCTCCGGCCCCGGCGGCGGCGTCGTGATGTTCTGCGGTGACGACCCGACAGCCAAGTCGTCCACGCTGCCCTGCGAAAGCCTGTTCACCTTCGAGGACGCCTGCGTGCCGGTGCTGTACCCCGGTGACCAGCAGGAGGTCCTCGACCTCGGCGTCCACGCCTACCGGCTGTCGCGCTACTGCGGCTCCTGGGTCGGGATGAAGATCGTCACCGCGGTGGCGGACGGGATCGGCAATGTCGACCTCGACCTGGACCGGCACGACCCGGTGGAGCCGCCGGACGCCGACGTGCTCGTCGACGGCGTCGCGTGGCGGCACCGGCCGCAGGTGACGATCGGCCCGCACGCGGTACCCGGCCAGGAGGCGCTCGTCGTCGACCACCGGCTGCGCGCCGCCGCCGCCTACGCCCGCCGTAACGGCCTCGACCGGGTCGTCGGCGCCGCCCCGGGCGCGCCGCTGGGCATCGTCTGCGGTGGCAAGACGTACTTCGACGTCGTCCAGGCGCTCACCGATCTCGGTGTGCGTCCCGGCGACCTCGCCGCCGCGGGCGTGCGGGTGCTCAAGCTCGGGATGATGTATCCCCTGGTGGAGAGCACCGTCACCGAGTTCGCCCGGTCCGTCGACGAGATCGTCGTGGTCGAGGAGAAGCGGCCGTTCGTCGAGACGCACCTGCGCTCGGTGCTGCACGAGGCGGGAGTCCTGACGCCGATCCACGGCAAGCGGGCCGTCGGCGGCGGCACGCTGCTCTCCAGCGTCGGCGAGCTGGACCCGGCGGTGATCGCGAAGGCGCTCACCCGGGTGCGCCCGGAGCTGGCTGTGCCCGCGGGCGCTTCCGCCGGTGCTTCCGGGGCCGCCGCCGCGTCCGCGGGTGCCGCGCAGCCACGGCGGGTGCCGGTGCCACTGCCGCTGATCGACCTGCCGTCGCGGTCGCCCGGGTTCTGCAGCGGGTGCCCGCACAACCGCTCCACCGTCTTCCCGGACGGCGCGCTCGTCGGCGGTGGCGTCGGCTGTCACGGGATCATGTACTTCGAGAGCCGCAACAAGGGCATGACCAGCATGCCGCCGACGCCGATGGGGTCCGAGGGCGTCCCGTGGATCGGGCTGTCGCCGTTCGTCGGCGAGCCGCACCTCATCCAGAACCTCGGCGACGGCACGCTGAGCCACTCCGGGACGCTGGCCATCCGGGCGAGTGTCGCGGCCGGCGCCGACATCACCTTCAAGATCCTCTACAACGCTGCCGTGGCCATGACCGGCGGCCAGGACGTCACCGGCCTGATGGACGTCCCGGCGATGACCCGGGCGCTGGAAGCCGAGGGCGTGCGGCGGATCGTCGTCTGCGCGGAGGACCCGAAGCGGTACGGGCGCCGGGCCCGCTGGGCGCGGGGGGTCCAGGTACGCGGGCGTGATGCGCTGCCGCAGGTCCAGGAGGAGCTGCGTGAGGTCACCGGCGTGACGGTGATCATTTACGACCAGCGCTGCGCGGCGGAGGCGCGGCGGCTGCGCAAGCGCGGTGAGCTGCCCGAACCGCCCCGGCGGGTCGTCATCAACGAGGCCGTCTGCGAGGGCTGCGGCGACTGCGGCACCAAGAGCAACTGCCTGTCGGTGCTGCCCGTCGAGACCGAGCTCGGGATCAAGCGGCGTATCGACGACCTGTCCTGCAACCGCGACTACACCTGCCTGGACGGCGACTGCCCGTCATTCGTCACGGTGCGTCCGAAGCGCCGGTCGCGCCTGCGGCCGGCGCGGTCCGTGCGGTCCGTGCGGTCCGTGCGGCGCGCGCCGAAGGCGGACATCCCCGAGCAGGGGAGCGGTGCGGCGGCGGGGAGTGGTGCCGGTTCGGGTGCCGGTGCCGGTTCGGCGGGCGGCCGGCGCCGGCGTGGCCGGGACGCCCGGCCCGCGCTCCCGGCGGGCACCCTGCCGGTGCCGGACGCCCCGCGCGTCGACGGCCAGTACGGCATCTACCTCACCGGCATCGGCGGGACGGGCATCGTCACCGCGAGCCGGATCATCGCCGCGGCGGCCGAAAAGGCCGGCCTCGTCGTCGGTGGCGTCGACCAGACCGGGCTGTCGCAGAAGGCGGGTGCGGTCGTCTCGCACCTGAACCTCGCGACGTCCCGGGCCGAGATCGGGTCCGCCACTGTCGGGTCCGGCGGCGCGGACCTGTATCTCTCCGGAGACATCCTGCAGGCCGCGACCGCCTCCAACCTGGGCCGGACCAGGCCCGGGCACACCATCGCGGTGGTCGAGGCGGAGCTCACCCCGACCACCGCCATGCTCCAGGGCAACGCCGCCGCGCCCGATCCCGACGACCTGCGCCGAGCGGTCGAAGGCCGGCTCGGCACCGAGCGCACGGCGTTCGTGGATGGGCGGCGGATCGCCGAGCGGGTCTTCGCCGACCAGCTCCTCGGCAACGTCGTCCTGCTCGGGGCGGCGTTCCAGCTCGGCGGGCTGCCGCTGACCCTGGACGACCTCGAGGCCGCGCTGCGCCGTCAGGGCCGGGCCGCCGCCGCGAACCGCGAGGCGTTCGAGTGGGGCCGGTGGGCTGCCCACGATCCCGCCGCGGTCGAGGCCTGCCTGGCAGCGGGCCCCGCGGACCCGTCGGCGGGTGGTTCCGCGGCAGGCGGTTCCCCGGCGGGTAGTTCCGCGGCGGGTGGTTCCGCGGCGGTGGGAAGGGTTTCGGCGAGCGGCCCGGCATTGCACGATCCATCGCCGGTGGCGCTCGACCGGGCCGCGCCACTGGTCGACGGTTCGGCCCTGCCGAGCGCGTTGCGTGAGCTGCCTGATCTGCGCGATCTACTTGTCCGCCGGACCGCGCAGGTGATCGACTACTCGGGTCCCGGGCTGGCACGCCGCTTCGTGGGGCTGGTCGAGAAGGCGGCGGCCCGCGACGGAGCCGAGCACGGGTGGGAGCTCACCCGCGCCGTGGCCGAGGCCTGGTTCAAGCTGCTGACCTACAAGGACGAGTACGAGGTCGCTCGGCTGCACCTGAAGGTCGACTATGACCAGGTCGCGAGTGAGCTGGGCATCGACGGCCCGTACCAGGTGACCTACCACCTTCACCCGCCGGTGCTGCGCGCGCTGGGCATGTCGAAGAAGCTCCCGGCGGGCCGGCCCTACGCCGCCGCGTTCCGCCTGCTGCGCGCGATGAAGCCGCTGCGCGGGACGCCCTTCGATCCGTTCGGCCTGCTCGCCGACCGGCGGACCGAGCGCGCCGTGATCGAGGAGTTCGAACGGCTCATGACCGAGCTGCTCGAACCGGGGCCCGCGGTGCCGTACGAGGCGCTGCTGCGGGCCGCCCGCTCCCCGCAGGCGGTGAAGGGCTACGGGGAGATCAAGGAAGCCGCCGTGGCGAGATGGCGTGACGAGGTCGCCGGGCTGCGAGGCGAGCTCGAGGCCGCCCGCGGCGCTGTTCCGGCCGCCACCGCTGGTGGTGGCGAGGGCGACGGCGGATCCCAGTGATTCAGGCGCTTCCGGTTCGCCTGCGGCCGGGTCCGGAAGCAGGGCTGGGAGGCCGGGTTGGGAGTCGGACGGCATCGGGTGAGGCCGTCCGCCTCCCAGCCCGGGTGCGAGATCTGGTGATCTGACACTGCTGTCTGGTTTTCGTGGCGGGTTCCGCTGTCGTGTTCGCGGAACTAGAGGGCTCCCTGTGACCTCCTACGGAACGCCTGTTGACGTTGCGAGCGGCGCGGGTTCCGCAAGTCCCTGAAGGCAAGAGGCCACAAGGACGCCTTTAGTCGCCGCCACCGCTGTACGCGGCCCGCGGCGAGGCAGGGGATGGGGAACCCGCCCAGCGGGCCAATGGCACCCTGAACGCCCTGGTAGGAGGCGGGAAAGCTGCTGGGTGGACCGCCGGTCGCACTCGTTCGGCGTGGCTGGTGGCAACGAGACACGACGTGGGCCGGGCTTGGATCGGGAGCGGGCGGTCCGGGGCGGGTCCGGGTGACTGCTCCGCGTCGGTGGTCGCGGTCTCGCGGGATTGCCCGACGGTGGCCTGATCCCGACCTCTGACACTAATGTCACCCTGCCCCTGCCCCTGCCCCTGCCCCTGCCCCTGCCGCGTCGTCCGGTTCGTGGGTCGTCCGGTCGGGATGACATCCGGCGGGCAGCCCCCGGCGCCAGGCGTGCGTGGGTCGGGCGCGCGCTGCGCCTTGCCGGGTCGCTCGAAAACTAAGTGAGCATTTGCTATCTTCGTGAGGATCGTTGCTCGCTGGTGACCGATCGGAGTCTCGATGGACCTCCTGCTGCGTCAGGCCTCGTTGATCGACGGAACGGGGGCTCCCGCCCGCCCCGCCGAGGTCGCGGTCAGCGGCGGCCGTGTGGTCGCCGTCGCCGCACCCGGCGAGCTGACCCCAGCCGCCGAGACGGAGATCGTCGACCTGGGCGGGCTCACCCTCGCCCCGGGGTTCATCGACGTCCACACGCACTACGACGCGCAGATCCTCTGGGACGGTGACCTCACCCCGTCGAGCTGGCACGGCGTCACCAGCGTGATCATGGGGAACTGTGGCTTCGGGGTGGCCCCGACCCGCCCCGAGCACCGCGACACGATCATGCGCATCCTGGAGAACGTCGAGGGGATGTCCCTGGACGCGCTCGACTCCGGCATCGACTGGTGCTTCGAGACCTTCCCCGAGTACCTCGCCGCGCTCGACGCCCGGCCCAAGCGCCTCAACGTCGGTGCCTTCCTCGGGCACTCGCCGCTGCGCGCGTTCGTCACCGGTGGCGAGGAGCGGGTGGCCACGCCCGAGGAGATCAAGCGGATGCGCGAGATCGTCCGTGAGGCGCTCGACGCGGGTGCGCTGGGGTTCTCCACCTCCCGCCAGCCCGCCCACCAGGGTGCCTACGGGCGTCCGGTGCCCAGCCGGTTCGCCGAGGTCAGCGAGGTCTACGAGCTGGTCTCGGTGCTCGGCGAGCTCGGCCGGGGCGTCGTGCAGGTCTCCATCGGCCCCGGCCTGTTCGTCGACCAGTTCTCCGAGCTCGCGACCCGCTACAACGTGCCGGTGACCTGGACGGCGCTGGTCGCCCGGGCGGACAAGCCGGGTGCGGCGCTGCGCACCGTCGAGCGCGGCGCGGCGCTGCCCGGCGAGGTCTACCCGCAGATCGCCTGCCGCCCGATCGTCATGCAGATCACGATGGATGATCCGGTGCCGCTCGCCGAGATCGACGAGTGGAAGGAAGTACTGGCCCGGCCGCGGGCCGAACGCGCCGACCTGTACCGGGACCAGACCTGGCGCGACCGGGCCCGCCCGGCGACGCTGGCCGCGTGGAGCCACCGCTGGCCCAAGATCGACGTCGAGGAGACCGGCGCGCACCACGACGCCGTCGGCATCCCGCTCGACCGGCTGGCCGCCGAGCGGGGCACCACCCCGTTCGACCTGATGCTCGACCTGGCGCTGGGCGACACCGAGCTGACCCGCTTCCGGGTGGTGCTCGACAACGACGGCGACGCCGAGGTCGGCGACCTGCTCGCCGACCGGCGCACGCTGCTCGGGCTGTCGGACGCCGGTGCCCACGCCAGCCAGCTCTGCGACGCCTGCTACTCGACCCATCTGCTCGGCCACTGGGTCCGCGAGCGCGGCGTGCTGTCGCTCGAGGACGCGGTGTGGCGGCTCACCGGTCAGCCGGCACAGGCCTTCCGCGTCGCCGAGCGCGGCCTGGTGCAGGAGGGCTTCCACGCCGACCTGGTCGCCTTCGACCCGGCGACGGTGGGCACGACCCCGGTCGAGCGGGTCCGTGACCAGCCGGGCGGCGCGGACCGTCTGGTGGTGCGCAGCACCGGCATCGAGTACGTCTGGGTGAACGGCGTCGCGACCCGCACCGCCGGCAAGGACCTCCCCGACGCGGCCCCCGGCCGCCTCCTGCGCGCCCGCACCGCCTGACCACCGCACGAGCCGCCTGACCACCGCACGAGCCGCCTGACGACTGCGCGTGCCGCACGCCCCGGACCCCGGTGGCGGCGATTGCGATCTTCTTTGCGTTCTGTCCTACTATGGCCTGCTGCGCAGCCGACGGTAGCCAGATCAGCGCATTGGGTTTCAGTTGATTCATGGTGCTGGCCGCCTGACCGCGGCCAGCCGATGATTCCCTGACCCGAGGAGCCCGCACATGCCCGCCGATGCTGCCGCGGAACCGGACCCGTTCGCCGGGCTGGTCCTCGACGACGCGTTCGTCGCCGCGGCGACCCGATACGAGGCACCGGCGCGCACCCGGGATGCGATCGCCCGCTTCGGAGCAGCCGAGGACGAACGGTCGCCGCTGCTGGCGAAGCCGCGGCGCGCCCGCGGCAGGCGGGCGCGTTGGGCCGGCTCCGCGGGGCGCCCACCGCGCCCGCCCCGCGGTGGATGGACTCGCGGCCGGGTCATCCTTGCCGCGATCAGCCTGACCCTCCTGGTCAGCACCCTGGTGGCGTTCGTCCGGTCAGAGTTCGACGACGTGCCGCGCACGACGGTGCCCGCCGCCGCGCCAGGCCCGTCGGCCGGTCCTACGGGGCCGGCTGCCGGGGAAACGGCCGATGCCTCGGACGAGAACTTCCCGGAGCTACGCCGATGGACGTGGGAGTCAGGGCATTGCTACCGCTGGTCACAGGCGTCGGGCGACACCTCGGTGAAAGACGTCCCGTGTGCCGGCCCGCACCTGTTCGAGGCGGTTGGGAGGCTCGACCTGAGCCCCGCCTACCCCGACGACGCCCCTTACCCGTCGGAGTGGAACGACATCGCCGATCGTCACTGTGGCCCTATGGTCACGACCTACCTGGGCTATTCGCTGGACCCGTTCGGGCGGTACACGGCGAGCTCGATTCATCCCCCGCGACCGGAGTGGGGCGATGGTCACCGAGAGGTCGTCTGCGGGCTGGCTGTCAAGGGCGAGGTCGATCCGGCTCGGCCGTGGTTCCTTTACACGTTTTCCGGCGGTGTCCGGGGAGCGGACCAGGCGCAGACCTTTCCGGCGGGTACCTGCTTCAGAGAGGTCGCCGACCAGCAGGACGACGTGGTCCCATGTGAGGGGCCTCATCACTTCGAGAGCGTCGGAACGGCCGTCCTGCCCGACAGCGCCGACGGCGCACCGCCCTCGGTCGAGCGCATCGACGAGCTCACCGACGCCGCCTGCTCGCCGAGGTTCGCGCCCTACCTGGACCACGGCGACAGCCGCGGCAACGGCGGTGTGGTCGTCGAGGTCAGCTGGCACCGGATCCATCCCGAGAGCTGGCGCGCGGGCACCCGCACCGCCACCTGCCTGGTCGGCCTGGTGGATGGCGCCGGGCGCCCGGTGGAAACCACTGGCCGGCTCGACCCGGCGAACCCCGCCGCCGGGGCAGGCACGGCCAACGTCTGAGCACCGCCGGCCGACCGCCGTGGGCAGAATTCCGGTGCGTCGGCCGGTTACCGCGGCCCGCCGGGCCCGGCCGCGGATTCTTTTCTTTGGTAAAGAGTGATTCTTCCTCGGCCGCCGCTCTGGGTGGCGAGTCCGCGGTCGCGGAGGCCACGTAGTGCCTTGCGGATACTCGGGGCGGAAAGCGCGAGTTCTTCGGCGAGCTCGCGGACCGTCCTTCCGTTCTGGGTCAGCGCCTGGTGAACGCGATGTTCCGTGGTACCCAGAGATGCCTTGGCAGCCGTACGTCCGGTGGGTGCGGGTGCGGGTGCGTGTTGGTGGAGGACCACGGTGAACCGGATGCCGCTGTTGACGTAGTGCGCAGGAGGCATCCCCCGGCCGGCGAGGGCTTCGGTCACGGTGGGTATTCCGCTGGCGAGGGCCTCGATCACCCGAGCCCCGGTCTCTGGTGATTGCACGTGCTGGCAGATGGCGACGAGCCGGGCGTTGCGTGTGGAGGTCACGGCGTCGCGTCCGGCGCGAAATGTAACCAGGTGCGGTTACATTTCGCGGTGCGGTGCGGACGGGTGCTGCTGTTGGCTCGGCGCGCTGCCGGCCTGGGGGCAGCCCGATGCGAACTTGTTCGCAGCTTGTCCTAAGATGGTCGGCTGCGCTGCCGGTGGTGGGAGCCGTTGGTGGTAGGGGCGAGGCGAGACCCGGCAGATTCACCAGGACCCGGGTCGGCGACTCGAACCGTCGCGGCGCGTACTGATCCTCGTGCCCAGGGAGCGGAACCTGTCATGTCCATCGACCGAGATCGTGTCAACAGAACGTGGCGGGGCTGGCGTGGCCCCGTGGTGACCATTGCGATCAATGTCGTGCTCGTCGGCGCGGTCGGCTGCGCGGCGGTGGAGTCCCGCGCCGGCGACTCCCGTGCCGCGACGGACGGGACGCCGCTCCCATCGTCGCCCGGCACCGCCGGCGCGGACCGGACCGTCGATCTCGAGCAGTACATCTATGCGACCGGGCACTGCTACACCTGGCGGCAGGAAATCAGCAAGTCGGATGTGAAGGACGTCCCCTGCGAGGATCGCCACCTTTTCGAGGCGGTCGACGACACGGATCTCGACAAGGAGTATTCGAGCTCGGCTTTCTATCCCAGGCCCGAGGAGTGGCCCGATATCATCGCCCGGTACTGCTCGCAGATGATGGACGAATATCTTGGTTATCCACTCGACCCGTACGGGCGCTTCGGCGCCGGCGCGGTTTATCCGGATAGTGTGGGGTGGGAGCAGGGCGACCGGTCGGTCACCTGTGGGATCGTGGCGAGCGGGACCGAGACGGATCCTTTGACGGCCTTCATGCCGTTCGAGGGCGCCGTCCGTGGCGCTGACCAGGCCTGGGTGCCCGCTGTTGGAACCTGCTTCAGCGACGACGCGGGCCACCTGACCGAGACGTCCTGTGCTGCCCCCCACAACCTGCAGAGCATCGGTGCCGTCACGGTACCGGGGACACCGCCTGGAGACGGCCCGCCGTCCGACAGCTGGCTCGACGAGCAGGCGAGCCAGCTATGCGCCGATCTCGCCGCGCCCTACCTGCGGACGGACCGCTTCGATTCCGCGTCGCTGACGCCGCAGTGGAACCCCATCGATCCGGAGAGCTGGCGCGCGGGTACCCGCCGGACGAGCTGCTATGTCGGCTTCGTCGACGAGAACGGGACATCGGTGCCGGTCCACGCGGCCATGCCTGTGCCGGCCGCCTGAGCGGGACCGCGGGGCGTGGGGCGGTTCCGCGGAACCGCCCCACGGAAACACCGGTCCGGCGGTGGAAGCATGCCCGGGGGTTCTTTTCGTGTCATTCAAAAGACAGCCGGCGTATCTTTTTCGGACGCCGCGGTCGCTCTGGATGGGCGTGTCGCGCCACCGACAGCGATTTCAGGATGCGGATTCATCCTCGGGGCTGACCCAGCCTGGAGCCGTGCGGTAGCGTCCTGAACGGAAATGCTGATCAAGGTCGAAACCATCTGATTTCCGAGGGGTTCTCCCGGGCCATGCGAAAAAGCCGCTACCCGTTTTCCTGGCTGCGTCTCCCGCAGCGAGTTCTGCCGATTCTTCCGATTCTGGTGATTCTGTCGATCTCGGCCGCGGCCTGCGATGACGGTGGCGGCAAGGGCGGCGTCCGGCACGCTGGGAACGCCTGCGACGGTGTTTCCGCCTGCACCCGTGTCGGCACGGCCGACGTTGATGCGGACGGGACCGCCGACGACATCGGGCTCGTCCAGGTCGCCCCGCAGCGCTGGCTGCTGCGGGTCCTGCCGGCCGGGGGCTCGGTCGGCGAGTTCCGGTTCGACGGGCCTGCCACCGGTCCGGACGAGCCCTGGTACGGAACCGCGCAGGTGGACGGCGTGCCAGGCGCGGAGATCGTACTGCTGACCGATCATGGAGCGCACACCGAGTGGTTCACGGTGTTGAGCCACCGAGACGGTCGGCTCGTGCGGTCCGATCCGCCGGGAGAGCGACCGGAGCCGGAGAGCGGGTGGGCGGTCGACAGTGCCAACAGCGGCTGGATCGGTTACGCCTGCGGAAAGCAGGGCGAGACCGTGACGCTGTTGGCGAGTGCCTCGGAGCGAAATGATGACCCGGCCCGCCCCGAGGCCTACAACGAAATCAACACGCTGTACGGATGGACGGATTCCGGCTGGCGTGAGCTGTCCAGCCGGAACGTGGCCTACAATGCCGGGGACCATTCAGGGGAAGAACACGCCGGCTGGCACTGCGACGGCCTTCCGGTCTATCCCGACTGACGTCCGCCGGTCTGGTGGTCCGTGCCCACCCGCCGCACAGCCAGCAATTCACCCCAATAACGGCAAACTGGGCGCGGGGTCGCCTGACGATCGACAAGAAGTGAGGATTTTGGCTGTTCCAACCGCCAAAATCCTCACTTCTTGCTTGGTGGCAACGAGAAACCTCGGTAGGAAGCCCGCTGGCGGCGGCGCGCTCAGGCCTGCGGGTCAGGCCTGTGCGGTCTGCGCCGGGCGGGGCTGGTCCGAGCCGGTGTCGGGGATGCGCAGCAGCTCCGCGGTGTTGCCGCGCAGGATCTTGCGGGCCACCGCCGGCTCGCAGGTGTCCAGGCGCTCCACGTAGTCGACCGGCTGGCGCAGGCCTTCGGGGTGCGGGTAGTCCGAGCCGAAGAGGACCTGGTCCGGGCCGAGGATGTCGATCAGGTCGTGGACGTCGTCCTCCGGGAACGGGCAGACCCACAGGTGCTCGGTGAGCATCTCGCTCGGGCGGGCGCTGAGCGGGCCGCCGATCATCGGGCCGCGCCGGCCCAGGGCCGCGGCCTTGTCGACGGTCTTGAGCAGGTGCCGGACCCAGTTGCTGCCGTTCTCGATCGAGACGATCTTCACGCCGGGGTGGCGGCCGAAGAGATTGTGCAGGGTCAGGGCGGTCAGGGTGTCGACGATCGGCCGCTCGGTGTTGCACAGCGCCCACTGCAGCGGCGACTGGCGGTGGGACGGGTTGCCCGCGTCCTCAGACCAGAGGCTCCCGTAGGCCAGGTTGTAGCCACTGTTGGAGACGTGGAAGACGACCCCGACACCGGCCTCGGCGACCGTCGCCCAGAACGGGTCGAACACCGGGTCGGCGGGGGAGCGCCCCCCGACCGGGCCAGGGCGCAGGTGCACCAGGCGGGCCCCGGCGTCGAGCACCCGGCGTAGCTCGACCAGGCAGTGGTCGAGGTCGAGCAGGGAGAGCATCGGCACGGCGAAGATCCGGTTCTCCGCCGCGTAGCCCCAGTCCTCCTCCAGCCAGCGGTTGAACGCCCGCAGGCTCGCGTAGGTGAGCTCGATGTCATCCACCATGTCCTGCTCGACGGCCACGCCGAGCGTCGGCAGCATGATGCTCGCCTCGACGCCCTGGTCGTCCATCAGGCGCAGCCGGGCGGGCCGCTCGATGAAGGCGGGGTGGTCCTTGGCGTTGAGGACCTCCCGGTGGGTGAAGCCGTCGGCGACCTCACCGACGAACAGCCCCTGCAGCGCTCCTGGCGCGGAGGCGTAGTCACCGGGCATGACGCTCATGAAGGTGCGGCGGTCGCCGATGAAGACCCGGCCGAGACCGTCCGTGCCGCGTTCCACCCGCACGGTCTCGTTCTTCCAACGGGACTCGATGTGTCGGGAGAAGCAGTCATCCGGCTCGTAGTAGTGGCCGTCGGCATCAATCAGCTCGTAGTCCACCGATCCACCTCCACAAAGATAGTGAACACCCGCTCATTATAGGACCTGGCCCGCCTGGTGGATGCTCTTGCTGGCCAACAGGCTGTTGATCTCCTCGGCGGAGAAGCCGAGCCCGGTCAGGATGTCCGTGCTGTGCTCGCCGATTCCGGGGAGCGTCGGCCGGGGGGCTTCCGGAGTGCGGGGGCCGTAGCGCAGCAGCGGCCCGATCTGCTCGAACCAGCCCCAGTCCGCCACGTCGTAGGACGCGACCCGCCCGAGCTGGCGGTTCACCGGATCGTCCAGCACCGCGCGGCGGAACCCGTCCCGGTCGAGCTCGTCGACCAGCTCGGCCGCCAGGCCGTGCGCACGCAGGTGCGCCACCCACTCGGCCGCCGTCGCGGTCGCGAACGTGGCCTCCAGCGTGGCCTCCGCTTGGCGGGCGAGCGCGTCCTGCGCGCCGCCGCGCAGCGGGACGTACGCCTCGGGCAGGGGTTCGCCGCCGGTTACCGGCGTGCCGGTGCTGGTGCTGGTGCTGGTGTTGGAGTCGGTGCTGGTGGCGGTGCCGCCGCTGACGCCCACGCCGGCGGGCGGTGGCAGGGTGCGCAGGCGCTGCCAGGCGTCCCGGTCCGGCACGACGAGCGCGAACCAGCGGCCGTCCCGGGCCGGGTAGATGCGATAGCCCGGGCCGTAGCCCGTCTGGGCGGCGTCCAGGGTGGGGGTGGCCACGGGTTCGCCGTCCCGGAAGAACACGCCGCTCTGCAGGAGCATCCCGGCGCCGAGCAGGCTGGTATCCACCCGCTGCCCGCGCCCGGTGGCCTCCCGCGCGTACAGCCCGGCGAGGATCCCGGCCGCGGCGACCCAGCCGCCCGTGATGTCCAGCGGGATCCAGGTCGGGGCCACCGGGTCGTTCCCGGCGCCGCCGACGGCCTGCTCCAGCCCGGTCAGCGCCTGCATCAGCGCGTCGTTGCCCGGGTGCTTCGCCCGCGGCCCGGACGGCCCGAAGGCACTGGCGTGGCAGTAGACGGCGCTCGGGTTGAGCGCGGCGACGGTGCCGGCGTCGATGCGCAGCCGCTCGGCCACGCCGACGCGGAAGTTGTGCAGGACGACGTCGGCCCAGCGGATCAGCCGCTCGACGACCGGCCTGGTCTCGGCGGCGCCCAGATCCATGGCGAGGCTGCGCTTGCCGCGCTGGCAGGCGGCCACCGCGTAGGCCGCGGCCCGCATCGCCTCACCACCCGGCGGCTCGACCTTGATGACGTCCGCGCCCAGGTCGGCCAGCACCTGGGCGGCGAGCGGGCCGGCCACGAAGGCTGAGAAGTCCAGGACCCGCACGCCGTGCAGCGCGAGCCCCGGCGCCCCTCCCGCCTGCGGGCCACGCCTGCCCGCTGCGGCGCCGGCGCCGACACCGGCTGCGGCTGCGGTGTCGGTGGCCGGCTCCGCTGACTGGACGGAGATCGGCGAGCCGACGACGACGTCCTCGTGGCCCGCCTCGGAGCGGGGCACGGCGAGGCCGATCTCGGCCAGGTGCGGGTCGGCGAGCGCCTCACCGGGGCGCAGCACCGGCTCACAGGCGATCCCGGCGGCCCGCAGCCGGGTCAGCCAGTCCGCCCGCGGCCGCAGCGCGAACGGGGAGCGCCAGCGCCGGGCGCGCTCGTTCAGCGCCCCGGTCATCTGGTCGGCGTAGTAGCCCTCCGCGCTGGGGGTGTCGCCGAGCACCTCGATGAGGCGCGCGTACATGCCCTTGCCGCCGAACCAGACCTGGAGCAGCTCGCCGTCCGCGCAGCGGTACAGGAAGTTGGGGAAGGTCGAGCCCTTCTCCCAGTACGACTCGATCTCCGTGGCGGCCCGCTCGGAGCGCCCGATCATGCAGCCGAGGGTGGCCAGCAGACCGTCGTAGAGGGACGTCTCGGCCCAGCCGCCGTGGTCCGTCGCGGCCCGGCGGCGCAGCAGCGCGAGCGCCGAGGTGATGAGCAGGAACGCCGTGCCGCTGCCGGACGCCTGCGCGTCGACGAAGATCGGGCCCGGGCGGTGCCCGGCCAGCTGGGTGCAGAAGCCGGCGCGTGCCTCCACGAGCAGCCCGAAGTCCGCCGTGGTGCCCTTGGACGTCCGGCTGGGCCGGCAGCGCAGGTAGACCAGGCCTGGGCGGGCGGTGGTGAGCTCGAGGCAGCCCAGCCCGCGCTCCTCGACGAGCTGCTCGGGGCCGTAGACGATGGCCACGTCCGCGCCGAGCAGCAGGTCACGGATGTGTGCCGGGTCGTCGGTGACGACCAGGTGCTTGTCGCGGTGCCAGACCTGGCCCCAGGCGACCTCCTCGTCGAGCTCGGGTGTCGCCGTGCCCACCACGCGCACGACCCGAGCACCGAGGTCGGCGAAGATCATGCCGGGCACGCCGCCGGCGAGCCCCAGCCCGAGGTCGCTGGTGCCGACCGCGACCTCGACGACTGTCAGCCCCGCGCACGGGCGCTGCGCCCCGAGGGCGACGGCCGCGCTCATGAGGCGCTCCCGGCGGCCGACGTGGACAGCGTGGCGGCGGCCGATCCTTCGGGATCGGGCGCCGGTGGGGCGACCAGCCTCGGCAGCACCTCCTCGGCCGCGAGGGTGATCACGTCGAGGGTGTCCTCGTGCGCGGCAGGTGAGATCACAAAGTGGCGCACACCGGCGTTGACGTACTCCTGGAGGCGGGCGGCGACGTCCTCGGGCGTGCCCGCGGGGGCGATGCGGTCCAGCATGCCGCCCGGTTTGTCCCCGTAGGCCTTGCCGAGGAACTTCGCGACGTCGTCCCGGGCGCGGTCCCGGTCGCGGCGAATCGAGCAGTAGAGAAAGATCATCCACTCGAAGCCGCTCGCGTCGAGGTCACGACCAGCGGATTCGGCGTGTTCGCGGACGGTGGTGACGGTCCGGGCGTAGGCGTCCGGGGAGACGAGGTACGGCATCCAGCCGTTGCCGAGGCGGGCCGCGCGGCGCATCGCGGCGCCCTTGCGCCCGGACACCATCAGCGGCGGCCCACCGGGCCGCACCGGCCGTGGCTCGCCGGTGCCCGCGTCCCGTAACGCCACCGGGTGCAGCTCGACGTCGTCGAAGTGGAAGAACTTGCCGTGATGGCTGACCGGGCCCCCGCTCCACAGCGCGCGCAGGATCTCCAGGGTCTCGTCGGTGCGCGGCCCGCGCTCGGCGACCGGCACGCCGACGGCGTCGAACTCGTGCGGGAACTCACCCCCGACCCCGACCCCGATCGAGAGCCGCCCGCCGCTGTGCACGTCGAGGTCGGCGATCTGCTTGGCGAGCACGACCGGCTGGTAGAGCGGGGCCAGCAGGACGGCGGTGCCGACGCGGACCCGCTCGGTCCAGGCCGTCATCAGCGCGAGCCGGGTGAGCGCCTCACCGGTGCCCGTCCGCGGCAGGACGTGCCCGCCATGCCAGACGGACTCGATCGGGAGGCGTTCGGCGGCGGCGAGCCACGCCCGGTCCGGCTCGGGGATCGCCGCTGCTCCGAAGACGATGTGGTTGTCTGGCAACAAGGGCTCCTTCGCGGACGACCGGTCGGGCGCGTGCGGTAGCCGGCCGGCCGGTTGGTTGACCGGCCGGCAGGCCGGGCCCCGGACCCGCCCGAGGGTGCCGATCCCGCCCGGGGATTCGGCCCGCGGGCTGCCGGCGCCCCGCGTTCGGACCGGTGCGGGCCGTGACCTCGGCACTTGCCGGCGTCAGTCGCGGAATGTCGGCCCGCACGGCCGAGCTTGCGTGGCAGAATAGCGGAGTGAGCGTACACTTTTTAATGGTTCGAGGGGAAGCTCGGCCAGACCCGTCGACGGGTCTGGCGCCTGCATCGGCCCCGGGTTCGGCCCCCGCGCCCGCGTCGGCCAGAGCGGGGCGCTCCGCGTGACGGCGCCGGTCGGCACGGTCGGCATCCCGCCGGCGGTGACGGAGGAGACCGAGCCGTTCTGGACCGCCGCCGCGGAAGGCCGCCTCCTCGTCGAGCACTGCGGCGCCTGCGGCGCCGAGTCGTTCCCGCCCTACGGGACCTGCCGGGCCTGCCGCCACCGGCCGGTCGAGTTCGTGGAGATCACCGAGCGGGGCCGGGTCTACAGCTTCACCGTGAACCACCAGCGCTGGCTGCCCGGCCTGGAGGTGCCCTACGCGATCGTCCTCGTTGAGTTCCCGGGCCATCCGGGAGTGCGGGTCGCCGGCCGGCTGCGCGGCTGCGCCCCCGAGGAGGTGGCCATCGGCGCCGAGGTCGAGGTCGGCTTCGAACCGGGCCCGGGCGGCTACGCCGTCCCCAGCTTCGTCGCGGTTGCGGCCGCGGCAGAACCAGGTGCGGCGTCATGACCGGCACCACCGGCACCGACCACTTCGAGCGACGGGCCGTCATCTCCGGGATCGGGCAGTCCGCTGTCGGGCGGCGCATCGACCGGTCCGGCTTCCAGCTCACCCTTGACGCGGTGCTCGCGGCGATCGCCGACGCCGGGCTGACCGTCGACGACATCGATGGGCTCGCCATGTTCCCCGGCGGAGGCAAGGCCAACCTGCCCGGCTACGCGAACGGCAACCTGTACGAGATCCAGGACGCGCTGCGCATCACGACATCCTGGCGGCAGGGCCAGGTCGAGGGCATGAGCCTGCCGTTCTACGGCCCGGCGCAGGCCGTCGCCACCGGGCAGGCCAGGCATGTCGTCATCTGGCGGACGGTGAAGGAGGGCAGCGCGGCCCGCAACGCCGGCGGCCGGCCCGCCTACGGCTCGATCCATCCGGCGGCCGAGGGCCCGCTCGCCTGGCTGCTGCCGATCGGCGCGCTCTCCCCGGTGTGCCAGGTCGCCCCGTACGCCACCCGCTACATGCACGACTACGGCGTGACCCGCGAGCAGCTCGCCTGGATACCGGTGACCCAGCGGGCGCACGCGGCCCTCAACCCGGACGCCGTCTACCGCGACCCGCTCACCGTGGACGACTACCTGGCCTCCCGCATGATCTCCACGCCGATCTGCCTGTACGACTGCGACGTGCCCGTCGACGGCGCGACCGCGATCGTCATCTCCGCCGCGGACGCCGCCGCGGACCTGCGGGCACCCGTCGCCATCGAGGCGATGGCCGGGGTGGTGGACGGACGTCCGTCCTGGGAGCAGTGGGAGGACATGAGCCGGGTCGGCTACGCCACCGCGGCGGCGCTGTGGAACCGGACGAGCCTGCGCCCGGCCGACGTCGACGTCGCCCAGCTCTACGACGGCTTCATGATCGAGGCGGTGTGGTGGCTGGAGGCCATGGGGTTCTGCGGCACCGGCGAGGCCGGCGCCTTCGTCGAGGGCGGGAAGCGGATCGGGCTCGGCGGTGAGCTGCCGCTCAACACCTGGGGCGGGCAGCTTTCCGGCGGGCGGCTGCACGCGTCCTTCGGGCACACGGCGGAGGCCGTCCGCCAGCTGCGGGGTGAGGCGGGCGCCCGGCAGGTCGCCGGTGCCGAGGTGGCCGCGGTGACCAACGTGGGCGGCTTCGAGGCAGGCGCGGCCCTGCTGACCCGCTGGCGCTAGCCGACGAGCAGGTCGCCGGCGAAGAGGCGGCTGACGAGGGGACAACCGGCGGGCAGGTAGCCGGCGAACAGGCGGTTGGCGAACGAGCTGTACCGACACAGACCGGGTAAGAGGCCGGGCGAGAGCAAGGAGACGGCGATGCCACGTGGAACAGGACGGGTCGAGGGAAAGGTCGCCATCGTCACGGGTGCCGGCTCCACGCCGGGGCCCGGGATGGGGACCGGCAAGGCCAGCGCGGTGGTGCTCGCCCGGGAAGGCGCGAGTGTCCTGCTCGTCGACCTGCACCCCGAGCGGGCCGCGGAGACGTTACAGATGATCGAGGACGAGGGTGGCAAGGCCAAGGTGTTCGGCGCCGACGTCACCAGCGCGGCGGACTGCGAGGCGATGGTCGACGCCGCCGTCGACACGTTCGGCACGGTGGACATCCTCGTCAACAACATCGGCCTGGCCTCGGTCGGGACCGTCGTCGACACCTCCGAACAGGCGTGGGACCGCAGCCTCAACCTGAACCTGCGCACGGTCTTCCTAGCGTCGAAGTACGCGGTGCCGGTGATGGCCGCGAAGGGCGCCGGTTCGATCGTCAACATCTCGTCGATCTCCGCGCTGCGCGGCGACGGCACCATCGCCTACTCCGCCGCCAAGGGCGCGATCCTCGCGATGACGGTCGACATGGCCTACTCCCACGGCCGGGACGGAATCCGGGTGAACGCGATCGCGCCCGGCCACATCACCACTCCGATGGTCAACTCGGTGTCGGGCCAGGACGCGATGGCCGACTTCCGCAACCGGCTCCGTAACGAGGCGGGCCTGCTGGGCACGCCCGGCACCGGCTGGGACGTCGGCTGGGCGGTCGGCTACCTCGCCTCCGACGAGGCGCGCTGGGTGACCGGCGTGACGCTGCCGGTGGATTCCGGCGTTCTGAGCGTCACCCCGCTGATGATGGCCCCGCACCTGCGCGGCGTGCAGGAATAAACACCGCAACGCCGCGCAGTACGGAGTTTGTTTTTCGTGAATGTCGGGGCCGGTGGCTTCCAAACCCGGTCTGGTGCCGGACCGGCCTGGCCTGGGCCCCGACATTCACCACTTGCTCGGCCTGGGCGGTCAGCCCAGTGCACGCACCTTGGCCGCGGCGAACGCGGCGCCGCTGGTCGTGCTGCCGTCATACCCGTAGGTGAGATGCGCCAGCGTGTTGTACCCGGCCGCGCAGACCGGGTCACCGAGGTTGCAGTATTCCTTGGCCTTCGAGCCGTAGAGCGCGCTGGCGGTGGGAATGTGCTGGCCGTACAGCGCGAGCGGGTTGCCGAACACGACCACCGCGGCGACCCGCGGCGCGAGGTTCGTCGGGATGGTCTCACCGGTGCCGAGCAGGGTCGGGATGCCGATCGAGATGTCGGTGACGCTCGCACCCTGCGAGTACCCGCCGAGCACGAACTTCGTGTTCGGGCAGGACGCGGCCACCGACTTCACGTGCCGGGTCATGTCGGTGGCGCCGGGGCCGGCGGAGGTCTGGGCGAGGTCGGCGGCGTAGTTGACGGCGTAGGAGCTGACCGACTTCCCGGTCAGGTTCGTCTTCAGGGAGTTGACGAACGGGGTGCCCGTGATTCCCAGGCCGGCCAGCTCGCCGCTGCCGCGGGCGAAGACGATGTCGACGTCGGAACAGGTCGCCGCGCCTGCGGGTTCCGCGGCGATTCCGATGCCCAGTGAGCCGGCGACCGCCACCATGGCCAGCGCCAGGGTCCGCTTTTTCCGGGAACGCGAGAGCTGCATAGCTTCTCTTTCCTCGGGAATCCGTCGACTTTTTGACGGAGATTCCCAGTCGTGCCCCCACGACTAATTACCTTGCGCTCCCGAAACTAGCTTTCGCCCCGGTGGTGGATCAAGCCGCCCTCATAGGGGTTCACCCTTAGGTGCCAGCGACATCACCGAGCGACATCACCGAGCGGGTTCGTCGGCTACCCGTGCCGGCTACCCGTGCCGGTTGCCCGTGCCGGCTACCCGTGCCGGTTGCCTGACCCCGCCATCGCCCGCCGCGCGCCCGCGCGGCACCGGCAATTCCCTCAAGAGGTGCAAGAAGGGCCAAGTTTCACTTGTCGATCCGCAAGAAGTGAGGATTCTGGTCGTTGGAACGACCGAAATCGTTCGTTCTTGCGGCTCGCCAAACCGGTCTGGCGGGCTCGCGGAGGTCCGACGGTTGCTGGCACGACGTGCTGGGTGGCGAAGATCCGTTCGGGTGCTGCACCGGAACCGGAAACCTGACCGTACCTGTCAACCTGTGCGCTCG
Organism: Frankia sp. R43; assembly: GCF_001306465.1. Classification (NCBI taxonomy): domain Bacteria; kingdom Bacillati; phylum Actinomycetota; class Actinomycetes; order Frankiales; family Frankiaceae; genus Frankia; species Frankia sp. R43. The sequence continues at coordinate 332,752 of NZ_LFCW01000011.1, forward strand.
CTGTGGCGTTCAGAAGGGGCAGGGACACGGAGAGGACATATCGGGTGCAGGCACGGGATGAACGTGCGTTCGAGGAGTTCGTCGCGCGCACGGGTGACCGGCTGCTGCGCTGCGCCTTCCTGCTGGTCGGGGAGCGCGCCGCGGCGGAGGACCTCGTCCAGGGGGCGTTGGAGCGCACCTATCGGCACTGGCCGCGGGTTTCGGTCGGTCAGCCGGAGGCTTATGTGCGTAGGGCGCTGGTCAACGCCGCCGCGAGCCGATGGCGAAGTAACCGGATCAGAGAGGTCCCGCTGGGACCACATGACGTGGTCGGCCCGCCGGACCACGCGGATCATCTCCTGGCCCGCGACGAACTGATCCGCGCGCTCATGACCCTGCCGGCCCGGCAGCGGGCGGTGCTCGTCCTGCGGTATTTCGACGATCTGCCGGAGGCGGAGGTCGCGGCCGCCCTGGGGTGCAGCATCGGCTCGGTCAAGACCCATGCCTCGCGCGGGCTCGCCCGGCTGCGGGCCAGCACCGAACTCGTCGACCGTTCCCTACCGATGACGGGGAGGAATCCGTGAGCATCGACCTCGAACTGGGACTACGCGAGGCCATGCGGGGCGCGACCGAGCCGCTCACAGCCGGGCCCGACCTGGCCCAGGCCGCCCGCGAACGGTTTCGCCGACGCCGCCGCAACCGGCGGGCCGTCCTCGGCGCGGCGATGGCAGTGCTGGTGGCGGTGTTCTCCACCGGCCTCGTCGTGGCCCGGTCAGGTTCCGACGCCGTCGAGATCAGACCGGCCGGGCCGTCACCCGCCGTCACCAGCCCGTCCCCCGCGCCGATTACGGATCCCCTCGGGTTGCTCTCCACCCGTGACGTCGGTGGTGTCGACATCACCTGGCTGCCCGCTGGAGTGGTCCCGGGCCGCGGGGCGAGGTCGGGGTGGGGTGAAAAGCAGGCAAGAACGTCCCGCTTCGATTACCCCGGTGCCGTCGACGGGCAGCGAGGCTTCGTCGCCGTCACTACGGAATGGAACCCGGAACTGACCTTCGACGAAGTCGAGATCCGGATGCGTGCGCAGCAGCGCCGGTTCGAGCGGGTGACGGTCAGGGGCCGGCCCGCGCTGCTCACCCACCAGAATGACCCCGCGCTGCTCACTCAACTGGATGTCAAGGAGGTGTTCAGCCTCGTCTGGATCGAACAGGACGGTCTCTGCCTCGAGGTCGCCGCGAGGGCTCCGGCCACTGAGAGCGACATACGTCGGGTCGCCGACGGGCTCGTTGTCGGGTCGCCGCCGCGAACAGATCCAGCCGACGACCGGGCCATCCGCGCGGTGGTGGCCCAGGCGTTCAGCACGACGACTCCGCCGGACCGGGTGCTCGCGGCGGTCGAGAACGGCGCGGACCTCGCGTCGGGCCTGGCGCTGTACCGCTCGCAGCATCCCGGGCTGGCACGCACGCTGCGGGTGGCGGTGAACGTGGTGGACGCGGTGGTCATGGTGCCCGGCCGCGCCGGGGCGACGATCACACTCACCTTCACCGATCCGACCGTGCGGATGCCCGACGCCCTCGGGGGCCCTGAGGGGCCGACGACCCGCGACACCATGGTCATGCTGGTCCGAACCGGGAAGGGCTGGCAGGTCGGCCGGGACAGCTTCTGCGCGCTTCTCCAGGGGGTGTGCCCGGCCGGCTGAGCGGAAGGCCAGGCAGCTGCGGGCCGCCGCCGGGACTGGCATTGCTACCGGACAAGAGTGGAGGATTCCGGTCGCGAGAACGACCGGAATCCTCCACTCTTCGGGCCAGCCGCCAGCGGTGCCGTCACCGCGGCGCCGACGGCTGGCCAGGGCTGATCGGGGGCCGGGCGTCAGGGGAGGACGGCCACGAACCGCCAGTCGAGGACGTCCCGGCCGCTCCCGCCGGCAGCACCGGCGTCGCCAACAGCACCGGCGTCGCCGGTGGGGGCGGTGTCGGCGCGTACCCGTGAGCGCAGGCTGACCAGGCCGCCGCCGGCGGCGAGCGGGGTCAGGTCCTCCACCGTGATCTCGCTGCGCAGGGTGTCGCCCTCGTGGACGGGGCCCACGTGGTCGCAACCGTGCCAGCCGGCGACCGTGACCAGCGTCGGCAGTGCCCGGGTGACCTGCGCGAACGCCAGGCCGATGGTGTGGCCGCCGTAGACCAGCCGACGTCCGCCGCCGGCCGCGGCGTCGTGGTGGACCTGCGCGATGTTGAGGGTGAGGCGGGCGAGCTCAGGGGCGTTCGACACGACGTCGCCGCCGCCGACCTGCCAGCTCTGCCCGGCCTTGAGGTCGGTGAAGCGGACGCCTTCGGTCGCGGCGGCGAAGCGGGTGAGGTCCCAGCCGTCGACGACCGCGGCGAGGTCCGCCGGGTCCGGCTGGGCGCCGACCGCGTCGACGTCGTCGCGATGCCCGGTGGCCCGGTCGGGATCACGCAGCGGCAGCATCGCGCACCGCCAGAAGTCCAGGACAGGGCGCCCGTGCTGGTCGACGGTGGTGATCCGCAGCACGGCGAGCCCGGTGGGCCGCCGGCCCGGGCGCACGCTGTTCTGCCGCAGCGCGACGACCTCGGTGGACGTCCGCAGTGTGTCACCGAGTTCGGGGGTGCGGCGGAAGACGAGCCCCCGGTAGAACAGGTTGGCCTTCACATGGTGGGTGACGACCGTCGACTGCCCGATGGCGACGTCCCAGACGACGTTCGGCGGGGCGAGCGCGGTGCCGCCGGTCACCTCGGTGTAGAGCGCGTGGTCGAGCGCGAGGGGGAGCCGGCCGCCGACGATGGCGCGGTGGACGTCGACCAGGCCCGGCGTGAGCGTCACCCCGGGCGCGGAGCGGAACGTCTGGCCGACGGTCAGCTCGTCGAAGTACGGCCCCTCGGCGACCTCCCCGATCGTTTCGATCGTTTCGACCGCGCTGCCAGCACCGACCGCGCTGCCAGCACCGCCCGCGCTGCCAGCACCGCCCGCGCTGCCAGCACCGACCGCACCGACCGTCATTCCGCCGCTCCTGACGTTCCCGTTGCCCCGGCGGCGATCACACCGCTGTCGACGAGGCGGCCGATCTCCGCGTCGCTGAGCCCGAGCACGTCACTGAGCACGGACGCGGTGTGCTGGCCGAGCCGCGGCGCGTCGCCGGGAGCACCGTACTCGCCGTCCCACCGCATCGGCGAGCGCGCCGTGATCGACGTGACCGGCCCACGGGACGGATCACTGGCGGGCAACTCGACGTCCGCCAGCACGGCGAGCGGGTTCGCGGCGTGCGCGGCGACGACGTCCGACATGCCCTGGTAGCGGCTCCACAGCACGCGGGCGGCGTCGAGCTCGCCCGCGACCTGCGCGTATTCACGGGCGGCGAACCAGGGGCGCAGCACCGCGGCGATGGTCTCACGCAGGCGGTACCGGTCGGCCTCGAAGTTCAGGTCGGCGTCCAGCGCGGTCTCCAGCGCGCCGAACACCTCGCCGGTCTTGGTGACCGAGCACAGCGCCGCCCACTGGCCCTCGGTGAGCGCGACGACCATCACCCGGATGCCGTCGCTGCAGGTGAAGTCGACGCCGAAGCTGCCGTACACGTGGTTGCCGTGCCGTGGCCGCTCCCCGCCGCGGGCGGCGGCCTCGGACAGCCAGCCCATGTTCGCGACGCCGGCCAGTGCCACGTCGGAGAGCGCGAGCTCGATGAACGCTCCGGCGCCGGTGCGGTCGCGGTCGCGCAGCGCGGCGAGGACGGCGGTCGAGACGCTCAGGCCGGTGATGTAGTCCCAGGCGGGCAACACGTGGTTGACCGGCGCGCCGCCCTCCTCCCGCCCGGTGATGCCGGGCAGGCCGACCTCGGCGTTGACGGTGTAGTCGACGGCCGGCCGGCCGTCGGGGTAGCCCTGGACCCGCACGTGGATCAGGTCCGCCCGGCGGGCGGCGAGGACGTCGTTGGCCATCCAGCGGCGCCCGACCACGTTGTCGACGAGGATGCCCTGCTCCGGCCCGGGTGCGGTGATCAGCGCCGTGACCAGCTCCTTGCCCTCGGCGGCGCGCAGGTTGATGGCGGCCGAGCGCTTGGCCTTGTTGAGGGACGTCCAGTAGTAGCTCTCGCCGGTCGGGGCCACCGGCCAGCGCTGGAAGTCGCTGCCGCCGCCGATCGGGTCGATCCTGATCACGTCGGCGCCGAGCTGGGCCAGGGTCATCCCGCCGGTCGGCCCGGCTACGAAGCTCGCGCATTCCACGACCCGCAGGCCGGCGAGTGGCTGCCTGATCATGCGGACCACCCGCGGGTCACCAGGTGCGTCCACGAGTTGTCGGGCACGAGCGGGGTCGTGCCTGGGCTGGCTTCCACGTGCATGCGGGCACCGCCGTCCTGTTCGAGGGAACTGCCGGCCGGACCCGGTCGAGGCACGTTGCCTGCGGTGACGGATGGGACAGAGCGGCAGCTTTGTAGCACGGGAGCTTTGTATCAGAATTCATCTCTCGGAATAATTCTTTTCGAGTGATCCCTTTGGCGTGGGCTGGATCGTCCGCTGCGGAGCCGAAACGCGCGAAGCCGCGGCCCGGGAGGAGCCGCGGCTTCGCGCCGTAGGTCTGCGGTCAGGAGGAGGCGGCGGCGCGGCTCGGCTCGGTCGTGGCCGACACGCCGACCCGGCGCTGGCTGGGAACCGCGTTCTCGGTGGTCGCGACAGCCGCGGTGATCCCGGCCGGCCCGCTGGCCTCGACGGCCCGGACGGCCCCGGCAGCCTGGGACCTGCGGCCGGGGATGGCGAGGGCGAGCAGGCACGCAGCCAGTGCGGCACCCGCACCGATGACGAAGCCGACCCGCATGCCGGTGAGGGAGGGCACCGCGCTCGACCCGAAGGCGACGGTCATGTTCGCCAGCACCACGCCGATCACCGCGCTCGCGGTGGACGTCCCGATCGACCGCATCAGGGTGTTGAGGCCGTTCGCCGCGGCACCCTCGGACGCCGGAACCGAGCTCATGATGAGTGCCGGCATCGCCGCGTAGGCGAACCCGACGCCCAGGCTGATCACGGCGGAGACGATGAGGAGGCCCCACGGAGCACTCATCAGGCCCTGCGCGATGACGTACCCGACGGTCATGATGCCCGCGCCGGTGACCAGGGAGACCTTGGGCCCGCGAGCCGCGATCAGCCGGCCGGCGAACGGCGAGGCGGCCATCATGACCAGGCCGCCGGGGGCCATCCACAGCCCGGTCTCGATCAGCGACTGCCCGAGGCCGTGCCCGGTCGCCTTCGGCAGTTGCAGCAGCTGCGGCGCGATCAGCGACATGGCGTACATCGCGAAGCCGAGCACCATGGAGGCGATGTTCGTGAGCAGCACCGGCCGCTTGCTGGACGTCCGCAGGTCGACCAGCGGGGCCGGGATGCGGGTCTCCCACCAGCCCCAGGCCAGCAGGACGATGACGGCCCCGCCGAACAGCCCCAGCGTGGTGGCGCTCGACCAGCCCCACGCGGAGCCCTTCGACACCGCGAGCAGGAGGGCGGCCAGGCCGGCGGAGAGCGTCACCGCACCGGGCACGTCGAAGCTGCCTTCACCCCGCACCGGGGATTCGGGGACCACGACCGCGACGAGCGCGATGATCAGTACGGTTGCCGCCAGCGAGCCCCAGAACAGCACGTGCCAGTCGAAGTTCTGCGCCACGATCGCCGCGATGGGAAGGCCCAGCGCGCCACCGATGCCCAGGGACGAGCTCATCAGCGCCATGGCGGGGATGAGCCGCTTCGCGGGCAGCAGGTCGCGCATGATGCTGATGCCCAGCGGAATGATCGCCAGGCCCAGGCCCTGCAGGGCACGCCCGGCGATGACGGGCACCAGAGAGCTGCTCAGCGCACAGATCAGCGAGCCGCCGGCCAGGAAGTAGCCGGAGACGAGCAGCATGCGCCGCTTGCCGAAGAGGTCGCCCAGCCGCCCGTACACGGGGTTGGCGACGGCGCCGGTCAGCAGGGTGGCCGTGATGGTCCAGGAGGCGTCCGCCGCACTGGTGCCCAGCAGGCGTGGCATCACCGGGAGCAGCGGCACCATGAGCGTCTGCATCAGGGCGACGATCACGCCGCTGACGGCGAGGACGGCGACGATCGCGTTGGCGCGGGATGGGTCCTCGGCGACCCCGGGGCCCTTCGGGGGAACCGGCCCGGACCGGCCGGAGACTTCGTTGGACACCATATGCACCCCACAGATAGCTGTACCGTACAACTATGTGTATCACGCACATCGAACGAATGTCCGTGTACGACGTGAGGGTTCTTGGTCACACTTCGGCGCCTGGACGGGACGGACGGGCGCCGCCGCGGTGTGGCGCGGCGCGTTCCGGCGAGGCTCGAGCGCGGTCCGGCGAGGCCGAAAACGATCGATGCTGGCCTGGTGCCTGGTGCCTGGTCGGCCGGGTGGCGGCTGGTCAAACCGCCGCCCGGCCTTGCACACCGCCCTCAGGCGGTGCCTGGGATCAGGGTCCGGATCAGGGCTCGGTCGGGCTGAGGATCCCGTCGACCTCGGCGTCCGTGAGCTTGTAGTCGTAGAAGGTGGTGTAGAACTCCTTGACCTCCTTCTCGATGTCCACGTCGGCGAACTTGTCGGGGTGCAGGGTCTTGGCGACCCACAGCGGCTGCAGCGCGGACTCGGCGCTGCGTGCCGACCAGACGAACACACCGCGCGGGTTGGTGATCACGTGGTGGTTTCTGACCGCGGCGACCTCCGCGAAGCGGTCGTCCTTGAGAATCTCCTCGCAGGTCGTGTGGTCCCGGCAGAAGATGTAGTCCGGGTTCCAGGCGACCACGGCCTCGAGCGTCACGGGCTTCGCGGTGCCGGAGACCGAACCGCCCTCGGTGACGGCCACGCCGCCGCCCTGCCGCGCCCAGACCTCGGCGATCGTCTTGCTGCCGTCGGTGCTCAGCGGGTTGTCCGCCGTGTAGTAGATCTTCGGGCGCTCCGCGTCGGTGAGGCCCTTCGTGCCCTCCGCGGCGCGCGAGATCGTGCCGTCTTAGAACTCGGTGAACTTCTTCGCCCGGGCCGGCGCGTCCCCGCCGAGCACGTCGGCGATGAAGGTGACGCCTTCCTTCAGCTTGTCGGAGTTCGGGAAGCTGGCGACGTCCACGGCCGGGATGCCCAGGTCGGTGATCGTCTTGCGGAGCGTGTCGTTGCCTGCGGTCAGCAGCACCAGGTCCGGCTTCTGCGCGAGCAGGACCTCGGTGTTCACGGTGGTGGTGTCCGTGCCGAAGACGGCGGTCTTCTGCGCGAGCGGCGGATAGATCTTCTTGAACAGCGGGAGGGTCGTCAGGTTGGTCTGGGTCACGCCGACCTGTCGCTCGATCGCGCCGAGCAGGAAGATGATCTGTGTGACGGCCGGGTAGTTCGTCACGACCCGCATCGGGCGCGACGGCACCACGACCTTGTTGCCCGACATGTCGGTGACGGTGCGGGTCGTCGGCGCGGCCTGGGTCGCCGCCGGGGCGTCCTTGGTGCTGCCGGTGGTGTCGTCGCCACAGGCGGTCAGGGTGGTGAGAAGGGCCAGCAGCACCGCCGCCAGGAGAGCGGTCAGGCGGCGTTGTTGGAAGCGAGTTTCTGACATCTGGTGATCGCAGTCCTCGGATTGGTTCTTCAAGTGGGTTCTTCAACTGGCCCGCGGTAGGCCGGGGACGTCCACCGCGAGCCGCCGGAGCGCAGGCCGTGGCAACGGACCTCCGCGCTGCGGATGGTTCGACCGCCGTCGGCGGCGACACTGCCGCTCGGCACCTCGACCCGGCCTGACCAGGGCTCCGTCGAGCTGCCACGTCCGCAGATGCGGATCGACAGCGCGAATATAGACCGAATATGCGGTACTAGACTCACTGTTTGCTTCAGATCTGCGCCTTCGTTGTGGCATGGAGGGTTGTCGTGCTGATGCATGATCTGGTTCAGGTGCTCGCCGGGGGCTGCGAGGCGAGTGACGTCGTCCTCGCCCGCCCCGTCGCCGCTCGCGGGATCGGTGTCCGCACCGAGGGTGAGACGCTGGCCGTCACGGCCGACGGAACTGTTCTCGGGGAGCTGCTGGGGGGTGCGATCGACGGTCCGGTCCGTGGCGCGGCCGCCGACCTGATCGCCTCGGCGGACACCGCTCGCGTGGTACCGATGCACCTCCCCCATGGCGACGCGCGCGAGGCGGGGCTCAGCTGCGGCGGGCACGTCGACGTGCTGTTGCAGCGCGCCTCGGCGCTTCCCGCCGCCGCGGTCGAGCGGTTGCGGGCGGGATGTCTGGTCGCTCTCGTCACGGACCTCGTCAGCGGGCGGTCGCGCGCCGTCGAACCAGGCCAGCCCGTTCGGACGTCGACGTCAGCGTCGCCGGCTGCGGCTGCGGCTGCGGCTGCGGGTGCGGCGTCGGTGGCTGTGCCGGCGCAGGCGCAGTCACCGGACGAGCAGGGCGGGTTCGCCGACACGGTGCGCCGCCTTCTCCTCGCCGGCCGGACGGCGGCGGCCGTCGAGGGGACGACCGTGGTCGAGCTGTTCGTCCCGACCACCCACCTGGTACTGCTCGGCGCCGGCACGCTGGCCGAGGCCATCGCCGCGCAGGCACGGCTGCTGGGGTGGCGGGCGACGACGGTCGGGGTGGCCGCCACCGGGGTCGGCGCGGTGGAGCGGCTGGGCCCCTCCGGTGGCCTGGTGGCGTTCGCGCACGACGCCGCGGTGGACGATCCGGTGCTGATCGCGGCGCTGCGCGCGGGCGTCGGCTATGTGGGCGCCCTCGGCAGCCGCCGGACGCACGCCCTGCGTCTGGAGCGGCTGCGCGCGGCTGGCGTCGGCGACGGCGATCTGGCGCGGATCCACGGCCCGGTCGGGCTCGACCTCGGCGCCCGCACCGTCACGGAGATAGCCCTTGCGATCAGCGCCGAGGCACTTGCGGTCCTTACCCGGCGCACTCCGACGCCGCTGCGGGACGGAGCCGGCCCCATCCACCGGTGACGCCCAACCGCGGTTCCGCGGAGCCGGTGTCGGGTGGCGGTTCCGCAGAGATACGGAACTGTCTTGATCCGGAACTGTGCTGGTCCGGATATCGAATTCATGGTCGGCCAGCCGGCAACATGGGCGTTCGCGACTGCCCGAATTGGTGCGCACGCTGGCCTCGGCCCGAATTTTGGCGATTGCCATAGATCCCTCGGCCTGAATTTTGGCGATTGCCCTAGATCGTGTACTGCCGAGTAAGGTTGTCGGCCGTCGCCGGGAGTACGGGGAACTATCCGTTCTGGCGCGGCTAAGGGCCGCCCAGGAGGTTCCGGGGGGTGCGCCGCCCCGCCGCAGGCGAGGATCGTGTCATCGCGTCGTCGCAGGTAGCGCACCATGTGCAGCCCTGGATCGGACGCACTACTATCTCCCGAAACAACGGAAGTATTTGAAGTATTACGGTTGGTGCTGTGGGGTCCCGGGTGGTGTGCGGGGCTCGATTCAGCCCGCGGCGTCCAGGACGGCGTCGTCCGTGTACCCAAAGGGGGATCTCGTGCGCAGGCACCGAATTGTCGGACGGTTAGGCCTGGCGGCCGCAATCATCGCGGCTGCCGCGACCAGCTGCTCCACATCCGGGTCCGCAGCGGAGGCGAACGGCGCCTGCGACACTCCGGGCATCAGCACCGACCAGGTCAAACTCGGCCTCGTCTTCTCCAGCACGGGCACCGGGAGCGAGGCGCTCGCCTCGGCCCGCTCCGGGTTCGACGCCAGGATCGGGCTGGCCAACGCGAACGGTGGTGTCCACGGGCGCGAAGTCACCTACGTCTGGCGGGACGACGAGAGCACCGGTGCGGTGAACGAGCAGGCGACCGTCGACCTCGTCCACCAGGAGTCCGTCTTCGGGCTGGTGATGGTGACGTCGTCGAACGGCCAGTCACCGGAGACCCTGCAGAAGGAAGGCGTGCCGGTCGTCGGCCTGGCGCAGCCGGACTACGGGAAGTACTCGAACTGGTTCACGGACCTCTACGACCCCTCGCCGGCGACCGTGGCCCGCTACATGCTGGCCCGCGGTGGGACGAAGCTCGCGATCGTGACGACCGGCTCCTCGGACTACGTCATGGGATTCGCCCACAAGTACGGAGCGGAATTCCAGCAGGTCGGGCTTCCCACGGTCGAGGTGATTCCGTTCGAGGCGAGCACCGACAGCCCGAGCCGCATCGCGAAGCGGATCGCCGCGAGCGGCGCGGACGCACTGATCGGCTTCACCACCCTGGACGACTTCGCGCAGATCTCGGCGGCGGTGACGGCAGCCGATGTGTCGCTGAAGGTCAGCGTGTCCCTGAGCGGATATGACCGCAGCACGCTCAGCCGGCTGGGGCAGCAGCTCGTCGGCGTGTCCTTCCCGGTCTATTTCCACCCCTTCGAGGGCGGCGGCGAGGCGATCGACCGATACCACCAGGCGATGAGCCAGTACGCGCCGGAAACCGCACAACCCGAACAGCAGTTCGCGGTGTACGCATACATCTATGCCGATATGTTCCTGCGCGGGCTGGAGCTTGCCGGCGAGTGCCCGACCCGGGAAGGCTTCATCAGCGCGTTGCGCGCGGTGAAGGACTTCGACGCGAGCGGCCTGATCGAGCCGGTCGATCTCAGCACGAACCAGACGACTCCGCTGCGGTGCAACGCGTTCGTGCAGATCGACCCGACCGGCGCGGCGTTCCAGGTCGTCCAGCCGCGGCTGTGCGTGGACGGAACGACCTGACCGGCTGACCCCGGGCCCCAGGGCGGCGTCGGGCTGCGTCCACGGTTGACGGAACTGGGTGGGTGCCCACATAGTGAGGAGTCCTCACTATGTGGGTCCATTCAACGCTGGGCCCAGCTGTCGACGCCGCCGCCCGAGCCTGCTCGTGGTGGGTGGCGAGCCGGAAGGAGCCCGTATGGGCGATACGCGCCGCCGTGGACCCGACCAGCGGGTGGTCGTCGCCGCACTCTTCGTCGCAACGATGTTCATCACGATCATGGACACCACGATCGTGAACGTGGCGCTTCCGTCGATCGCACGTGATCTCGGTGTCGCGCCCGACTCGATCGACGAGATCGTGGTCAGCTATCTGGTCAGCCTGGCGGTGGTGATCCCCGCCTCGGGCTGGCTGGCGGACAGGTTCGGCACCCGGCCGGTGTTCCTCGCCGCGCTCGCGATCTTCACCGCGGCCTCCGCGCTGTGCGGCCTGGCTGAGAGCGTCCCGGAGCTGGTCGGGTTCCGCATCCTGCAGGGAGTCGGCGGCGGGCTGCTCACCCCGGTCGGCATGGCCATGCTCTTCGGTGTGTTCCCGCCGGCGGAGCGCGCGCGTGCCGCGCGCATTCTCGTCGTGCCCACGGTCATCGCGCCCGCGGTCGGGCCGATCCTGGGCGGGGTGCTGACCGACCAGGCCTCCTGGCACTGGGTGTTCCTGGTCAACATCCCGATCGGGATCGTCGCGTTCGTCTTCGGCGCCCTCTTCCTCGCCGATCACCGGCGGCCGTCCACCGGCGCCTTCGACGTGGTCGGCTTCGTGCTCTCCGCCGGCGGGTTCGCGCTGATCCTCTACGCGCTGTCGGTCGGGCCCACCAGGGGCTGGGCCTCGCCGCTCATCCTCACCACCGCCGGCATCGGGATCGTCGCGACCGCTGCCACCGTGTGGTGGGAGCTGCGATGCGCCCATCCGCTGCTGGTGCTCCGCCTGTTCGGGAACGCGCTGTTCCGCAACGTCAGCCTCACCCTGGGCGCGATGTTCATGGCGTTCATGGCCGTGCTGTTCCTGATCCCGCTGCTCATGCAGACGGTGCGGGGCGCCAGCGCGACGACGTCCGGGCTCGTCATCTTTCCCGAGGCCATCGGAGTGCTGGTCGCGAGCCAGATCTCCGGGCGTCTCTACCCGACGGTGGGCCCGCGCCGGCTGATGATGGGTGGCCTGGCCGTCATCGCCCTGTCGACCCTGGGCCTCGGGCTGCTGGACGTCGACGCCTCGCTCTGGGTGTTCCGCGTGGTCCTGTTCGTGTTCGGTTTCGGGGCCGGCCTCGTGATGACCCCGGCGCAGGCGGCTGCCTTCGCCACGATCTCCCGCGTGGACAACGCGCAGGCCTCGGCATTGTTCAACGCACTGCGCCAGCTGGCTGCCGCGGTGGGCGTCGCGCTGGTCACGACCGCGCTCAGCCTCGCCAGGCCCGGCGAGACGGGTGGCTCGGCCGCGGGTGGCCTCGGTGGCACCTTCCAGTGGGGGTTCTACGTCGCCGCGGCGGTCGCCGCGCTCGGGATCGTGGTCGCCGCCCGCGTCCGCGACGCCGACGCCGTCGCCACCATGGGCCGCCCCGCCGCCTGACTACCCGGGCGGCCTGGTACCTGGGCCGCTCGGCACCTGAGCACCCGGGCGGTGGTGGCTCAGACTCCGGCGATCTGGTGCAGGCCGGCCCGGACGCGCTGCAGCGACATCTCACGAGCCGTCATCAGATAGTCGACGACGTCGGCGCGCAGCGCGGTGAACAGGACGTGGGCCAGGTAGTCCGCGTCCTCCTCGGGGCGGGCGGCGGCGATCCGCCTGGTCAGCTCGGCGATCCAGTACCGGCTGGAGGCGTTGGCGTAGTAGGCGTTGGGGCCACGGTGCTCGAGAGCCCGGATGAGGGCACGATTGGCCACCACGAAATCCAGCAGCGCGTCGAGGTAGGAGCGCATCGCGTCGGCGGGTGAAGCGCCAGGCCCGAGTGGGGGCGGGCCGTGTTCGACGCACTGGCTCAGGGCGTTGACGCGCGGCTGCAGAACTGCTTCGATCAACGCCGTACGGTCGCCGAAGCGCCGGAACACGGTGCCCTTGCCGACACCAGCCGCCTCGGCGATGTCGCTCATGGACACTGTCTCGGTGCCCTCGCGGTCGAACAGGTCCGCCGCCGCGGCCAGGATCGCGGCGCGGTTCCGCGCGGCATCGACGCGCTCCTGCGCGACCAAACCCACGCACCTCCCTCGGCCGGCCCGGCTTCCCGAGGCAGTCACCCGACTCGTACGGTAGCGGTTGCCACCCGCCCCGGGCTCGCTCCGGCGTGGTTGTGATGCGCAGCGCTGCCCCGCGTCAGGATTCCGGCTCGGAAATCCTCGGGGCCTCCTCGCTCGCCACGTCGACGAGGTTGCGGTCCTGCGGCAAATCGGTGCCCTCCGGGTGGGCGAAGAGTTCCGCCAGGTCGCCCCGGCGCCGCCACCCGCGCGGACTCACCGGGCCGAGGACAGCCGCTGGTCGGCCGGCCACGGTGATGGCCAGCGGTGGCACTTGCGCTACGTGTGGGCGGGTCGTCACCGAGGCGGCCCGGTCGTCCCTGATCACGGCGAAGTGGTGCGACCTCTTCTCGGCGGCGAGCTGTTCCGGGTCCGGCCCCGTTCCAGGGTGCTGTGAAGCTCCGTAGTTCCTTCCAGGGTGGAGAGTTCTCGGCTTCGTTCAGGGTGTGGAACCATGTTTGTGAAAGGTGGATTCAGGTCGGTTGGCGAAGAGGTTTCCCGTCGAACTGGCGGAGTTTTGGGGAGGGAATTTCGGATGTTCGTCCCTGCCGCTTCAAATCGCCTGTTCGGGCAGTTGGTGGGCCTGTGGGGCGGCGGTACTCCCACACGGTTGTAGATTTATCGGCGGACCGGGCATCGAACTGGAGTCTCACAGCTTCGACTGTTTCTGTTTACCGAGTCTTTGGCCGCCGGTAATCCCGCCGTCCGATTTTTCGCGGGAATGGCGTCCTACGTTCTAAGTCATGCCTGTGAGTCCTTCTGGTGAAGTGGTTGCATCGGGTGTCCCGGCGAATCTCGCCGAGGATATGACCATCGCCGAGCAGCATGAGTGGCTGCAGACCTACCTCCGTCGCCGCCCGGTCAGCCGCCGCGGCCTGCTGCTCGGCGGCCTGGCGGGCGCCGGGGCGGCCAGCCTGCTCGGCACCCCGTTCGGACGGGCCGCCTACGCGGCGACGAACACCGACAGCCCCCTGGTCATCGGCGGCCGGCACACCGCCTTCGGCGCGGACCCGTCCGCACAGCTACGCCTCGCGGCGCAGCTCTCCCGCAACCCGGGCCGCGGCCGGATCCTCGTCGACATCGGCACCGACCGCCGCCTCGGGCACACCACCGAGGCCGAGATCCGCCCGCTGCTCTCCCAGGTGCCGCAGCTGGACGGCTCGATCTTCTCCGTCGAGCAGTACTACGTCCACGCCGCGTTCGACCGGCTGAGCCCGGGCCGCGAGTACTACTACCGCTTCCGGGTTCCGGGCGGGGCGGCGACGGCGGTGCAGTCCGTCCGCACCGGCCACCGCAAGGGCCGTGGCGGCGGCTCGTTCCGCTTCACGATGATGGGCGACCATGGCTCGAACATCGCGCCCGCCGGTGACCCGGCCGGCCTGTTCACCGACAACTACTACGCGGCGGCCAACGACCCGACCACCCCGCACGCCACGAACATCACCACCGCCATCGCGCGCCAGGACCCGGTGTTCCACCTGCTCGCCGGCGACATCTGCTACGCCGACCCGTCCGGCGCCGGCCGGCCGCCGGTGCACACCACCGTCGCGGGCACCGTACCGGCGGGCTACGACAACTTCGACCCGACCGTCTGGGACGTCTACCTGGCCGGCATCGAGGTGAGCAGCGCCCGCACCCCGTGGATGTTCGCCACCGGCAACCACGACATGGAGGCGCTCTACTCGTCGCACGGCTACGGCGGCCACCTCGCCCGCCTCGACCTGCCGAACGGCGGCCCCAAGGGCTGCCCGAGCGTGTACTCGTTCGTCTACGGCAACGTCGCGGTACTCTCCCTCGACGCGAACGACGTCAGCTATGAGATCAGGACGAACACCGGCTACTCGGGCGGCGCGCAGACGTCCTGGGTCGAGCGGACGCTGAAGGCCTACCGCAACGACCCGGACATCGACTTCATCGTCTGCTTCTTCCACCACTGCGCCTACTCGACGACGCTTCAGCACGCCAGCGACGGCGGCGTCCGCGCGGCATGGTCCCCGCTGTTCGACAAGTACTCCGTCGACCTCGTGATGCAGGGGCACAACCACCTGTACGAGCGCACCGACCCGATCCGCGCCGCCGCCCCGACCCGGGAGGCGCCCGACGGCTCCACGATCGAGCCGGCCAAGGACGGCACCACCTACATCACCGCCGGCAGCGCCGGGCGCCCCCGCTACGCGTTCCAGGCCGGTGAGCCCGAGTCCTACCGCGGGCACATCGTCGCGGGCTCGAACGTCGTCCCGAACAGCTACGCCTGGCAGTCCGACGGCACGAAGCTGACCGAGTCCATCAGCTGGTCGCGGACCAGGTTCGACAACTACGCCTTCGTGGCCATCGAGTCGGACCCGGGCCGGCCGGGCGGCACCTCGACGCTGACCGTGCGCGGCATCGACGAGTACAGCAAGGAGTTCGACCGGGTCGTCCTGCGCCGCTCGGTCCCGCGTGCCGGGCACTCGGGCCAGCACTGACCTGGGCTGACACCGACCTGGGCTGACACCGACCTGGGTCAATTCTGACCTGGGCCGACACTGCCCTGATCCAGCACTGACCTGCCGCAGGCCCACCGACCCGGCACGGGTGGCCCGTCCGTCGACGATGACGGACGGGCCACCCGTGCACGGGGCGTCCGGCGCGTTTCCCGCGCCCGCGCCGACCGGTGTCAACGTCCCCGGAAAGGAGCGGCGAGCTGGCCGATCCAGTCGGCGGGGAGCTCCCGGCCGATGCCGTAGCGGGTGGGCATCGTGCGCGGGAGATGGGCGGTGCGGAAAAGCCAGTCCCAGATGGACAGCACCGCGCCGTAGTTGCGGTTCACGGCCGCGGGCTCGTCGGCGTGATGCCAGTGGTGGAAGGCAGGAGTCACGAACACGGCGCTGAGCGGCCGAAGCGTGATCCGGGTGTTCGCGTGCGCAAGGAACGGAAAGTAGAACTGGAATACCAGGAAGGCCGCCGAGAACTTCAGGTCGAAGCCGATCGCATACACGGGAACGACCGTCACGACCAGATTGATGATCTGGTCGAGTGGGTGGCCCCGGCTGGTGGAGAGCCAGTCCAGACTGGTGCTTGAGTGGTGCACCGAGTGCAGCCGCCACAACAGCGGGATCTCGTGGAGGGCACGGTGGCCCGCGTAGTTCGCCAGGTCGGCGAGAAGGACCAGGACGACGAACTGGACCCAGCCCGGCCGGCTGAGCACATAGTCGCGCAGGGCCGGCGGGACGGCCGCGTGCAGTGCCGGCGCGATCAGGTTGAGCGTCAGCACCGCGACGATCGTTATCGGCAGGCGGTTGGCGAAGCTGTGCACCACGTCGACGAGCCAGTCCCCGCGTGATGGCCGGCGCACCAGCGGGACGAACTGTTCGAGCGGGATGAAGAGCAGTGCGCAGATCACGAAGCCGACCAGCAGCTGGGGTCGTTCCAGCACCCCGGCGAGGACCGCGATGGCGGTGACTCCTACCGCTGCCACCTGTGTCAGCCGCCCCCGCCCGGCGCGGGGCTCCCGGGCCGGTGTGACCGGCCCGGGAGACGAGACGGAAGGGTCTGGGCCGGGGAATGCCGGAACGGATGATGCAGTCGACATCGTCGTCCTTTCAGCGAGCCTTTTCCGCCTCACGTTTGTCGAGCGCTGTAAACCGCAGGCCGGAACCGACGATGGAAAAGGCTCAGTTCTTCGGCATGCCCGCCCGTCACCGCGGGATGCGGTGCGCCTATTTGAGGACGATCACGATCGGGCCGCCCTTGATCGGGCCTCCGACGCCGCCGCCGATCGGAATCACACCGGCGTCGGAGGTCGCGCCGCTGAACCAGCTGGTGTGGGACACCGAGAGCGCACCGCCGGCCAGACCGGCGGCCAGGGCCGCGACCAGGATCGCGCGGCCGGCGGAACGCTGCAGGAACGTGTGGGCAGTCGCCATTTCAATTCCTCTCTCGAAGAGCGTGTGTCGTCGGGTGCGTGGGTCAGTCGGCGGGCCGGATGATGATCGGGCCGGTCTTGAGCGTGCCGCCGTTGCCAATCCCGATCCGCACGAGTCCGGCGTCGGAGGTCGCGCCGTCGAACCAGCCCGGGTGCGACGCGGACAGCGCTCCGCCGGCAATGCCGGCCGCGAGGGCGGCGATGAGGACAGCGCGGCCGGTGGAGCGCTGCAGGAATGTGTGGACCGCCGTCATGTGAATCCCCTTTCGCCTGCGGAGCGAGACGCCGGGAGTAGTTTCGCGGGCGCCCGCGCCGACTGAGAACATCCCGTGGCCGGGCGGCCATGGGGACTTTGCGGCCGGTCAGCACGGTAATCCGTTCCGGCTCGGATGAAGGCTAGGCTGCGATGCTTTCCGCGTACAGGCGGAAGTGCGGTTGCCGGATACCCGGAAATCAGGATGCGGGTAGGCCGGTCACGTGACGGGGGGCCCGCGCGATGCGAGTATGTCCCGACGCGGCGGTGGCACCGGCGGCACAGGGGCACGGGGCCCCGCCCTGGGCGCGAGGCGTGGCTAGGAGCGGAGCATGCAGGCAGGTGACCTTCCCGACGGCGGAGCGGCCCCGGTCGTGACCGAGCGATGGGGGATGACGATCCCGCTGCCGGACAGCCCGCTGCCGGACCTGCCGGCGCTGTGCACCCGGCTCGCCGACGCCGGCTACACCGATGTCTGGTCGTCGGAGGCGACAGCGGGGGACGGAATCATCCCGCTGGCGCTGGCCGCCGCCGAACCGCGACTGCGCCTGGGCAGCGCGATCCTGCCGGTCTACACCCGCGGCCCGGCGCTGCTGGCCCAGACCGCCGCGACGCTCGCCGCGGCCGCACCCGGCCGGTTCGTGCTGGGCCTCGGCACCTCCTCCAACGTGATCGTGTCGAACTGGAACTCCATCCCGTTCACGAAGCCGTACCAGCGGGTTCTGGACACCGTCCGGTTCCTGCGCGCCGCCTTCGCCGGCGAGAAGGTCGACGAGGAGTTCCCGTCGTTCACGATCCGCGGGTTCCGGCTCGGGATCACTCCGCCGGCACCGCCGAAGATCATGGTGGCGGCGCTGCGCCCGCGGATGCTGGAGCTCGCCGGCCGCGAGGCGGACGGGGTCATCCTCAACTGGCTCTCGCCGCAGGACTGCGACACCGTCCTGCCACACGTGCACAAGCATCGCCCGGACGCCGAGGTGGTCGCCCGGATCTTCGTCCACGTGCACGACGGTGACCCGGCGCAGGCCCGGGCCCGGCTGCGGCCGTTGATCGCGGCGTATCTCACGGTGCCGGTGTACCGGCAGTTCCACGTCTGGCTGGGCCGCGAGCAGGCGCTCGCCGGCATGTGGCAGGCGTGGGAGGCCGGTGACCGCCGCGCCGCGCTGACCGCGATCCCGGACGAGGTGGTGGACGATCTGATCGTGCACGGGACGGTCGAGCAGTGCCGGGCCCGCCTGCGGCGCTACGTCGAGCATGGTGTGACCACGCCCGTCCTCGCGCTGACGAACACCGGCCCGA
Source organism: Frankia sp. R43 (assembly GCF_001306465.1). Taxonomy (NCBI): domain Bacteria; kingdom Bacillati; phylum Actinomycetota; class Actinomycetes; order Frankiales; family Frankiaceae; genus Frankia; species Frankia sp. R43. Next base: position 351,133 of record NZ_LFCW01000011.1, read on the forward strand.
ACCTTCCGGACGTCATGTCCGCCCTCGCCGCACGCTGACATCCGCACGCCGACATCCGCGTGCTGCCGACATCCGCGTGCTGCCGACGGACCGCAGGTGACATCCACCCGCCGTTCTACTCGGGGACGAGCATCACCTCGCGTTTGACGGTGCGGACGACCGGGGCGGTCTCCACGTCGCGAACGGTGGGCAGTGCGCCGATGCGCTGGGTGAGGTAGCGGAACAGGTCGGCGCCGTCCTCGCATACGGCCACCGCCACGAGGTTGGTGGGCCCGGTCGTCGCGGCGGCGAAGACGATCTCCGGATGGCTGGCCATCGCCGTCCCGACGGAGATCAGGTCCGCAGGTGCGACGGACAGCCACATCCGGGCCGCCACGTGTGGCCCGATGATGTCGAAGGAGACGTCCACGTCGAAGTACAGGGCGCCGAGCGCGCGCAGCGTCTCCAGCCGGCGCCGAACCGACGACTCCGAGCGGCGCAGCGCGGTCGCGAGCTCCGCGTGGGAACGACGGCCGTCGAGGGCGAGGGCCGTGATGAGCTCACGGTCCTCCGGTTCGAGCACGGAGCCGCCGGTTTCGGCGGGCTCGTTCGTCGCGGCGACGAGCAGCGCGACCTGCTGGTCGCTCAGGACCCCCAGGCGCACCCACTCGCGGCCGCCGGCATAGCCGGCCATCGCGCCCGCGAAGTAGTGGATCACCTGCTGGGCGGTGATCGACTGGACCTGCGCGGTGCGCGGCAGTTTGTGCAACAGCAGCGCGTTGTGCTCCTCGGCCGTCCAGGACCGGATGTTGCAGGAGATCTCGGTGCCGGCGGAGAGCAGGTGCACCCAGGACGTGTCGGATCTGCGGGCCAGCGCGTCCGCGACCGCCCGGGCCGCGTCCGGGACGCAGCGTAGCCGGATCATCCAGTGGCCGTGCCCGAACTGGTGGGTGTTGGGTACGCCGAAGACCCGCAGCGCACCCGCGGCGACCATCCGCCGGTAGCGCCGGGCGACGGTCTGGTCGGCGACGCCCAGCGCCGCGCCCACCCGGCTGAAGGGTGCCCGCCCGTCGATCTGCAGTGCCTGCACGATCTGGCGATCGAGCTCGTCGAAGATTGCGGATGTCACCGCTGAAGGCTACTGCGATGTCGAGATCCAGCGAATCCAGAGGTCATCGGGTCGAGTGGTGTCCCCCCTGCCGGATCGTGGACCGACCGCCGGTCATCCCCGGCGCCGCAACGACGAGTCGCGACGGTGAGCCGCGACGATGACAGGAGAGCCATGCGTAAATGGCTGCCGCTGGTGGCGATCTGCCTCGGCACGTTCATGCTGCTCGTCGACATCACGATCGTCACGGTGGCGCTGCCCGACATCGCCACCAGCCTCGACGCCTCGTTCTCCGACCTGCAGTGGGTGATGGACGTCTACGCCCTCGCCCTGGCCGCGCTGCTCCTCGGCGCCGGCGCGATCGCCGACCTGCGCGGCCAGCGCAGGGTCTATCTCGGTGGCCTGATCCTGTTCGCGGTCGCGTCGCTCGCCTGCGGGCTCGCACCGGGAGCGGGGACGCTCGTCGTCGCCCGCGGTATGCAGGGCATCGGCGGCGCCGCGATGTTCGCCACGACCATGGCGCTGATCGCCAGCACCTACCGCGGCCGTGACCTCGGTGTGGCGTTCGGGATCTGGGGCGCGGTGAACGGGGCGGCCGCGGCCATCGGGCCGGTGCTCGGCGGCCTGCTGACCGAGCACGTGAGCTGGCGGGCGATCTTCCTGGTCAACCTGCCGGTGAGTGTCGCCGCCGCGGCCCTCACCCTGGCCGTCGTCGGCGAGTTCCGCCGGCCGGACGGCCCGCGGGTCGACCTGGCCGGAACCGTCACGTTCACGGTCAGCGCCGCGGCCCTCGTCTACGGCCTGATCCGCGCCGGTGAGCACGGCTGGGGCTCCGCCGGCACGCTGGGACTGTTCGCGCTGAGCGCCGTCGCGCTCGTGCTCTTCCTCATGGTCGAGTCCCGCATCCCGCACCCGCTGCTGGAGCTTGGACTGTTCCGCCGCGGCGGCTTCGTCGCCGCGCTCATCGCCGGCCTCACCCTGTCCGCCGCCGCGTTCTCCGTGCTGACCTTCACCTCCGTCTGGCTGCAGGCGGTGCTCGGCCACGGGCCGGTCCGGGCCGGCCTCGCGATGCTGCCGATGGCGCTGGCCGCGTTCGTCGTCGCCGGGCTCGGCGGTCGCTTCCTGCACGCGGCATCGCCCCGCCTGACCATCGGCGTCGGCATGCTGCTGGTCGGCGCCGGTTCGGTGGCGCTGAGCCGCCTGGACGCCGGTTCCGACAGCGGCAGCCTCCAGCTCGGCCTGCTCGTCACCGGTATCGGCGTGGGCCTGGCCATTCCGGCGCTCAGCGCGGCGGCGATGTCGGCGGTGCCCCCGCAGCGCGGCGGGATGGCCGCGGGCGCGCTGAACACCTTCCGCCAGCTGGGCTTCGCACTCGGTATCGCCGTGTTCGGGCTGCTGTTCCACAACGGCATCCGCGACCAGCTGAGCGGGCACGTCGCCAACCCGGACACGGTGGCCGCCGCGATCGGCCAGGGGCAGGCCGCCCGGGACGTCCCCCCGGCCGCGCTGAGCGCCATCCGGGCCGCCGTGCCGACCTCGCTCGGCGATGTCTACCTGATCGCGGCGATCGTGGCCTTCGCCGCCGGTATCGCCGTGTTCGTGCTCATGCCGCGGGCCGTGGCCCACCTGGCCGAGAACGCCCAGCCCGCTGATGGTCGTTCCGCTGACGTCCAGCCCGCTGATGGTCGTTCTGCCGATGGTCGTTCCGCTGCCGGTCGTCCCGATGACGGGCAGTCTGCCGGCGGGAAGTCGGATGGCGCACCGCGGGACACCGACCGGCCGGTCACCCACGCCGACATATGACTTTGATCCGGATCAATTTCGGGGCTGCTGTCGGACAGGCGTTGAGGACTCCAGGCGCGGGGGAGCCCGTCGACAATCGCGCTTGCCCGGAAGCGGCAGCAGCCGCGAGCCGCGAGCTGTGTACCTGATTGATTCTCTGGGTTTCTGACAGCACTGGTCAGCTTTCGACGCGTGCGTGACTGTTCCATTCGCGAAACTAAAGGGCTTCGCGTCTCTCCTCTTTCGGGTCTCTTGACATCCACACCTTCGTAGGTTTTGCAAGCCGTCGAAGGGCTGCTATAGGAAGAGCCACGAAGAGCTCTTTAGTCCAAGGCCGTTAAGTTAGGTTCTGGCGTCTCTGGCCAAGTGGCGGCGTAGTGGTCTGCGTGCTGGCTTTGTAACGTGAGCAGCGGAGCTCCCTGGTAGAACGACTCGTCCGCCAAGACATGCCGCTGCCAGGGGGCCCCGCTGTCCATTCATTCTGTCATCACGCGCCGGGTTGTGGTGGCCGGGGGTGTTTTCGCTCCGGGCCACCTGGGTGAATTGACCAGGATCGTCCCGTTCGAGATGGTCGACGGTGTTCTCGCGGGGTGCGGCGCGGTACAACGGCGGGTGCGTAAGCTCCCGGCCCGGGTCGTGGTCTACCTGCTGCTGGCCGCCGCGTTGTTCGAGGACAGTGGCTATCTGGCGGTGTGGGCCCGGCTGACCGGCGCGTTACACGGACTGGAACTGCCGACAGTGACCGGGGCCGCGTTACGGCAGGCCCGGGTCCGGCTCGGGGTCCGTCCGATGCGAGCCCTGTTCGATGTACTGCGCGGTCCGGGCAGCGCGGCGTGGGCGGCGGGTGCCCGCTGGCGGGGACTGCTGGTCACCGCGATCGACGGCACCCACCTGGACGTGGCCGACAGCGAGGAGCTGGTCGGCTGGCTGGGGAAGAGGTCCAACAACCGGGGCAGCGCCGGCTACCCGAAGGTCCTACTGCTCGCGCTGGTCGCCTGCGGAACCCGGACGGTCATCGACGTGGTGTTCGGTCCCCAGGACCGTAGCGAGGCCGACTACGCCGGACGGCTGGTCCGGTCCCTGGACCCGCAGATGATCGTTCTGCTGGACCGGGGCCTGTCCAGCAACGTGTTCCTCGCGAAGGTCGCGGCAGGCGGGGGGCACTTCCTCGCCCGGCTGACCGCGAACCGCACACCTCCGGTCCTGCGTCGCTACCCCGACGGGTCGTTCCGGTCCCAGCTCGGCGGGCTACGGGTCCGCGTCATCGCCTGTGAGATCACCATCGCGACCCCGCACGGGCGACGCGCCGAGACCTACCGGTTCGCGACCACCCTGCTCGATCACTACCGCTACCCCGCCCGTGACCTGGCCGAGCTCTACCACGAACGATGGGAGATCGAGTCGTCCTACTACGAACTGAAGAAGACCATGCTCGCTGGGCGGGTTCTGCGATCGCGGACCAGGACCGGTGTCGCTCAGGAGATCTTCGCACTGCTCGCCGTCTACCAGCTGCTACGCACCGCGATCACGGACGGCGTCACCACCGCCGCACCCGACCTCGATCCTGACCGGGCCAGCTTCAGCATCGCGTTGAACACCGCCCGCGACCAGGTCATCCAAGCCGCTGGAGTGATCGAGGACGGCCACGTCGACCTCGTCGGCGCCATCGGACGCGCCGTACTCGCGAGACCGATGCTCTCCCGCCGCCCCCGAACCAGTCCCCGCCGCGTCAAACGACCTCTGTCACCCTTCGCACACAAGAGCCTCAACGTCGACCGCCGGAGCTTCAAATTCACCGTGAGCGTCACCATCTTGACAGGAAACGGCGGACCCTAACTTCACGGCCTTGCTCTTTAGTCGCCGATTCCGCGAACCTCGCCGAGCCCCCGTGGGGGTGGAATTCTGCCCGCCCAGCGAGCCGAGAACGCCGCTGGTGGGCCCTTGAGTCGCTGGCCACGGGGGTCGTTGGGGTCTCGCCGGCGAGTCGGGCAACCTGCCCGGCCAGCGACGTCGCACCGCGGGTCGCCCATCGGCCGCCGTGGGCGGCCGATGGCCGATCGCGGCAGGTCCGTCATTTATCCAACAGATGGGAACGATTCTGGTTTCAGACGCCTCTGTCACTTTTCTGGCTGCGGGCCGGAAAAGCACCCGTCAGGGTTCCCCTACGGTCCGGCGACCGGCCGACCACGATTTTTCCTCCGCCGCGCGTGGCCAGCCGATGCGGCCTGTCTCGCTGTCGCGGATTAGCGCCGATCAGGATCTCCATTCGGTGGGCGGGGCAGTTCGCATTCCACGAACGCGGCCGGCCCACCGTGCGCCCGGTACCCCGGTAGCCCGGTTTGGTGAGTCGCAAGAGTGAACGATTTTGGTCGTCCCAACGACCAAAATCCTTCTTTCTTGCGGGTCGCCAGGCGCCGCAGCGCCCCTTTTGTCGCTCTTGAGGTGAATTACTGGAAGCGCATGCTGGTGGCCCGGATTCGCCGCGTCTCAGGATTCTGCTACGGCCTCCAGAACCACAAGAATTCTGCACTCTTCGCTGCCGCTGCTTTCGTGTGGGGGGAAACGTGATTCTGCTGCAGGCTCGAGGGCGACAAAATCCTCAACTGTTCGGGCCGACCTCGGCCCGACCATCCGATGATCATCGAGAATCCGCCCGGGCCCGGGCTTGAGGCAGAGGTCCCGGCCGGAAACATGTGCTAGAATTCCTTCCACACGGGTGTAGAAGCTCCTGCAATTCCCGCGACAGTACAGAGTGACCTCTGGTCGGCGCCGGCAGATGGCGGAAGTGGCGTCGAATATTCGCCCGCGTGTCACCTTGCCCTGGCCGCGGGTGAAATCGACGGAATGTATTTGCCGGCACGTCGCCATTTGCCTACTGACCGCACCGGACGATCTCCCTAACCTGGCTCTCCTTGGAAGCAGATCGCTGCTTCCTCCCGGATTACTCCCGGAGGTCCGCCAGTGTCCGTACCTGCTGGAATCAGGCACCCGCGCCTGGTGTGGGCTGTGCTCGCCGTCGTCGTGGCCCTGGCCGCGTCGTTCGGCGTGTGGCGTGCCGCGCCCGCCCGCGCGGCGTCGCTGCCCACGCCCGATCACGTGGTTGTCGTGGTGCTGGAGAACCACGCCTACTCCCAGGTCATCGGCAGCTCCAGCGCCCCGTACATCAACTCGCTGAAGACCGGCGGCGCGAACCTGACCGCGTCCTACGGAATCACCCACCCCAGCCAGCCCAACTACATGGCCCTGTTCTCCGGTGGCACGCAGGGCATCACCGGTGACAGCTGCTACACCGCCGGGTTCAGCAGCGCGGCGAACCTCGGCTCCGAGCTGATCGCCGCCGGCAAGACCTGGGCCAGCTACAACGAGGGCCTGCCGTCCACCGGTTCGACGGTCTGCACGAACAGCTCGACGAAGTACGCCCGCAAGCACAACCCGTGGTTCGGGTTCAGCAACGTCCCGACCAGCACCGCCTATCCCTTCACCTCGTTCCCGACGAACTACGCGAACCTGCCGAAGGTCTCGTTCGTCGTGCCGAACCTCTGCAACGACATGCACGACTGCTCGGTTTCCACCGGTGACACCTGGGTGCAGAACAACCTCGGCGCCTACGCCACCTGGGCCAGCACCAACAACAGCCTGCTCATCGTCACCTTCGACGAGGACAACCTGCTCAGCGGCAACCGCATCCCGACCGTGATATACGGCCAGCACGTCACCGCGGGCAGCTCCTCGTCCACCACCTACAACCACTACAACATGCTGCGCACCCTGGAGGACCTGGCCGGTCTGACGACGCACGCGGGCAGTGCCGCGAGCGCCTCGGACATCACCGGCATCTGGAGCTAGGCGACCGTGTATCTCGCGGACGCGCGCAGCGTCACGAAACCTGCCGGCCCGGGTTCCGACCCGGGCCGGCAGGCCTCCACCAGCCATGAGCATCACCGTGAGCATGGCCGTGGACGTCGCCGTGGACGTCGCCGTGGACGTCGCCTGGCCCGTGTCTCGCTCGCGCGGGTGGTGCCGGGCACGGTCCTCGTCCTGGGAACCGTCAGCCTGGTCACCGACATCTCGGCGGAGATGGTCACTGCCGTCCTGCCGCTGTACCTGGTGACGGAGCTCGGCCTCTCGCCGCTCGGGTTCGGCCTGCTCGACGGCCTCTACAACGGAGTCAGCGCCGTGGTCCGGCTGGTCGGCGGCCACCTCGCCGACCGCGGCCGGCGGTACAAGGCGACCGCGGCGGTCGGCTACGGCCTGTCCGCGCTGTGCAAGCCGGCCCTGCTCGCGGTGCACAGCATGACGTCCATCGGCCTGGTGCTCGCGGTGGACCGGACCGGCAAGGGGCTGCGGACAGCACCTCGCGACGCGATGATCTCCCTTGCCTCGCCGGCCGGTACCCAGGGCCGGTCGTTCGGCGTGCACCGTGCGATGGACACGGCCGGCGCACTGATCGGCCCGATCATCGCGTTCTTCATCATGCGCACGACCGTCGACGGATTCGACGCGGTGTTCACGGTCAGCTTCTGCGTCGCCACGACTGGCGTCGTGATCCTGCTGCTTTTCGCGCCGAGCCGTGACCGCGGCCCGGCCCCCACAGAGCAGGTTCCCCAAGCCGCCGAAGCCGCCGAAGCCGCCGAAGCGGCCGAAGCCGCCGAAGCGGCCGAAGCGGCCGAAGCGGCCGAAGCCGACAACGTCTCCACCCGCGCCGCGCTTGGGCTGCTGCGCGTCCGTGAGCTGCGCCGGTTGACGAGCTGCGCCGCGCTGCTCGGCCTGGCGACGGTCAGCGATTCGTTTCTGTATCTGCTGCTGCAGCACGCCCTCGGCGTCCCCGACGAGTGGTTCCCCCTGTTGCCGATCGGGACGGCGACCGCCTTCCTGCTGCTGGCAATTCCGATCGGGCAGGCAGCCGACCGCTTCGGCAGCTGGCGGGTGTTCCTCGCCGGCCACGGTGGCCTTCTGGTGGCCTACGGGCTGCTGCTGTCCCCGGTGCACGGCGACTGGCTGCCGATCGTGGTGCTCCTGCTGCACGGTGCCTTCTACGCGGCCACCGACGGGGTGCTCATGGCCGCCGCGGCGGTCTCGGTTCCGGCATCGCTGCGCTCCAGCGGCCTGGCGCTGGTCCAGACCGGGCAGGCCGTGACCCGTTTCGCCTGCTCCCTGCTGTTCGGCGCCGCCTGGACGGCCTGGGGCGACCGAACCGCGCTCGCCGCCGCCGCGATCGCCCTCACGGGCTGCGTCGCACTGAGCGCCCTCCTGCGCCCCGAAGCGACAACGAGCCCCGAAGCGACAACGAAGGGACTACCGGCAAGATGAGCACACGTGGCCGGCTGGCGCTGCTGTTCGTCGCGATCCTCGCGCTCGGCGGGGTCGCCGTGGGCTCGGTGGTACGTGCATCCGCCCGAGCTGACCAGCGGGACCACCAGCAGGACGGCGGTCCGCCGGTGACCGCAGGGCGGGTCACCCTGAGTGTGGCGGACGACGCGCCGCAACAGCAACAGGACCGGCAACAGCAGGGCCAGCAGGACGAGGACCGGCAGCAGGGCCAGCAACAGCGCCTGGTGTTCCGGAACATGCTGTGGGGGCCGCACCGCGACGAGCTGGTATCTGTGCCGGCCGCGCAGCCCGCCGGCGCGCGGACCGCGTCCGGCGTGCGCTGCCTGCGGTTCTACGCCGCCGGCGGTGGTGGCATCTGCCTGCAGCAGGCGTCGGGTGTGCTGCAGGACACCTACCGCGCCGTGGTCCTGGACGCGGATCTGCACGAACGGCGCCACTTCGCGCTCACCGGCATCCCGACCCGAGCCCGGGTCTCGGCCAGCGGCCGCATGATGGCCTGGACGGTCTTCGTCAGCGGTGACTCGTACGCCGGCGGAACCTTCTCCACCCGCACCTCGATCCTCGACACCCGCACCTGGACGCTGGTCCAGTCCCTGGAGGAATACCAGGTGATCAAGGACGGCGCGCCGTACCGCAATGTCGACGTCAACTTCTGGGGCGTCACGTTCGCTGACGACAGCCATTTCTACGCGACCCTCGGCACCGGCGGAAAGACCTATCTTGTGCGGGGAGACGTCCAGGCGAAGACGGTGACGACGCTGCGGGAGAACCTCGAATGCCCGTCGCTCTCCCCGGACGGCACCCGGCTCGCCTTCAAGAAGCGCATACCGGACGCCCCCACCGACGCGCCGTGGCACGAGTACGTCCTCGACCTGCGGACCATGCGCGAGACGCCGCTCGCCGAACAGCGCAGCGTCGACGACCAGGCGGTATGGCTCGACGACCACACCGTCGCCTACGCCCTCGCCGGAGACTACGGCTCCGACCTGTGGACCGTCCCCGCCGACGGCACCGGCAGCCCGACCCGGCTGGCCACCGCCGCGCTCGCCCCGGCGGTGATCGGCTGATCAAATCCTGCCGGCGGTCAGGGCGCCGGTTCGCCGTCGCCACCGCCGTCGCGGTTACTGCGGATCACGGTTACTTCGGATCGCGGTGACCGCGGATCGCGGTGACGAGACGCTGGGCCACCTCGACGAGATCGCGGCCTGGGGCGGACGCGAGCACCTCGGCCATCAGGGTGACGTCCTTGGCGAGGGTCGGGCCGGCGGGGGAGTCGGCGACGGCGGCCAGCGAGCCGGCGCGCAGGCGTACCCCGGAGCCCACACCGGACGAGCTGCTCGTCAGCAGGACCGTTGCGAGGCCCTCGAGGTCCAGGCCGAGTGACCGCCCGGCCGTCATCGCCTCGTCGGCGAGCACGATCTGCGCGGCGAGCAGGGTGTTGTTGATGAGTTTCGCCTGTGAGGCGGCGCCGACGTCACCCAGGTGCACGACCTGGTTCGAGAACGCGGCCAGCAGTCCGGTGACGTCGGCGAGCGCCGCGGCGTCACCGCCGATCATGACTGTGAGCTCCCTGGTGAGGGCGCGTGGCGCGCCACCACTGACCGGGGCGTCCAGGACGCGCAGGCCGTGCCCCGCGGCCCGTTCGGCGATGGCCCGGATCTGCGCCGGTGACACGGTGCTGTGCACGAGCACGACGGTTCCCGGCGCCGCGGTCGCGGCGATCCCGTCCGGGCCGAACAGGACCTCCTCGACGCCGGCCGCGTCGAACACGCAGATCCCGACCGCCTCGACCCGCGCACCCAGCAGTGCCGGCGTCGCGGCGACGGCGACGTCCGGCCCGGTGAACGGTTCGAGCGACGCCGGCCGGCGGGCGTAGAGGGTGAGCTCGTGCCCGGCGGACCGAAGCCGCTGTGCCATCGGCAGCCCCATGCTGCCGAGGCCGATGAAGCCGACCTTCACGCCGCTAGAGCTTACGGGCGATCGCGCCGTACATGAACACCTCGTTGTCGCTGTACCCGGCGGCGTCGGCGTCGGGGTGCCAGCGGTGGACGAGGACGACGCCCGGGTCGAGGATCTCCAGCCCGCGGAAGAAGCCTTCGACCGTGGCCTTGTCCCGCGCGGTCATCGGGATGCCGTTGCCGCGGTACGCGGCGACCCCGCGCTCCACCGCTTCGGGCGCGTAGTCGCCGGTGGCCGTCGAGAGCGCGAGGATGCTGCCGGGGGCCAGCGGTGCCACGAGCGTGTCGATGACGTGCTGGATGAGCGTCTCGTCCGGGATGAACTGCACGAGCGCGATCAGGCTGAGCGCGACGGGCTGGCTGAGATCGAGGGTGGAGGCGAGCTGCTCGGACTTCAGGATGGTTTCCGGGTCCGTGAAGTCGGCGTCGAGGTAGGCGGTGCGGCCGTCGGGGGTGCTGGTGAGCAGGGCCCGGGCGTGCACCAGGACGATGGGGTCGTTGTCGACGTAGAGGACCCGTGACTCGGGGGCGACCTTCTGGACGACCTCGTGCAGGTTCGGCGTCGTCGGGAGCCCGGTGCCGATGTCGAGGAACTGCCGGATGCCGTGCTCCGTGGCCACGAGTTGGGCCATCCGGGCCATGAAGTTCCGGTTCGCCCGCATGGATCGAGACAGGCCCGGCATCATTTTCTCGGTCTGGTCGCCCGCCGCGCGGTCGGCCGGGAAGTTGTCCTTACCGCCGAGAATGTAGTCGTAGACCCGCGCCGAGTGCGGTACGTCGGTCTTCAGGTCGACGTTGGACGGCGCCCAGCTCGGTGCTCCCCGGCTGGCGCCCCACCTGGCGTCGTCGCGGTCAGTCACGACTACCCCTATCTCCGATATTGCCCACTTGCTACCGGTAACAGCTTCTTCAGTAAACTCTCGCACCCCCTGTCCGGGGGTGTCACATGGGGGTGCCACGGCGGGAAGCGCAGGTCGGTGACCACGCGAAAGCCGCCCGGTCGGTGAGTCGTGAAATGGCCGCTGGCCAGACGTCTTCGCTTTTCGGTGCGCACACCGGTCAACAGCCCGTAACGGCTCAACAGCCCATAACGGGTCAACACCCCGTCAGGGCTCAGCGGCCGGTAACGGATCAGCGGCCGGTAACGGATCAGCGGCCGGTAACGGCTCAGCCCAGGTCCAGTGGCGTGGGCACATACCTGGTCGTCGGGCGTCCGGGAGTGAGGACGAGCTCGGTTCCCGGCTCACCGGTCCGCAGCAGCTCGACGACGGCGGCGGCCACGTCGTCGGCGGTGAGCATGGGGACGCCCGCGGCGCGGAACTGATCGCGCGCGGGGGCCGTCAGCGGAGTGTCGACAAGACCGGGGCAGACGGCGCCGAGCCGGATGTTCTCCCGGGACAGCGGTCCGGACAGCGCCCGGACCAGGCCGATCACCGCGTGCTTGGTCATCGTGTAGATGGGGTCCTGCTCGACGCCCCGCAGCGCCGCGTGGGAGGCGGTCACGACGATCGAACCGCAGCCGCGGGCGCGCATCGCCGGTAGCGCGCCGCGAAGCCCGTAGACCACCGAATGCTGGTTGACGCCGACCACGGCCTGGTAGCGGTCCAGGTCGAGGGTGGCCGGGTCCTTGTCGACACAGTTGTGCCCGGCGTTGAGCACCAGCAGGTCCAGCCGGTCACCGGCGGCGGCGACCATCCGCAGCGACAGGTCGGGGTCGGTCAGGTCTCCCACCACCGCCGCACCGCCTATGGACGCGGCGACGTCGGAAACCGCCGGGTTGCGGTCGACGAGCACACAGTGCACGCCCGAGGCGGCCAGCCGGCGGGCGACGGCCTCCCCGATACCGCCCGCGGCACCCGTGATGATCGCGACCTCGCCCATGCGCCCCACTCCATCCGGTCCGGCCATGCCCCTGATCCAGTCAACTGTTTACCTGCACTGGAGTCGGCGGCTCAACCGGTCGGCGAGGCGGTCGAGCGGTTTGGCTACGGCTTGCGAGCGATCGCGCCGTACATGTAGACCTGCGTGTCGGCGAGGGCGGCCGACTCGGTGTCGGGATGCCAGCGGTGGACGAGGACGACACCCGGGTCCAGGATTTCCAGTCCGCGGAAAAGTCCTTCGACGGCCTTCCGGTCCCGCGCGATGTTCGGGATGCCGTTGGACCGGTAGGCGGCGACGCCGGCCTCCACCTCCTCGGGGGAGTAGTCCCCCGTGACGGTGGAAAGGGCGAGGATGCTGCCCGCGGGCAGCGGGGCCATCAGCTGGTCGATGACGCCCCGCACGACGTCGTCGTCGGGGAAGAACTGCACGATCGCGAGCAGGCTGACCGCCACCGGCTGGCTGAGGTCGAAGGTCGAGGTGAACTGCGCGGACGTCAGCACGTTCTGCGGTTCGGCGAAGTCGGCGTCGAGGTAGGCGGTGCGGCCTTCGGGGGTGCTGGTGAGCAGGGCCCGGGCGTGCACCAGGACGATCGGGTCGTTGTCGACGTAGAGGACCCGTGACTCGGGGGCGACCTTCTGGACGACCTCGTGCAGGTTCGGAGTGGTCGGCAGCCCGGTGCCGATGTCGAGGAACTGCCGAATTCCGTAGTCGGCGGCGAGAACGTGGGCCATCCGGGCCAGGAACTGCCGGTTAGCCCGCATGGACGAGGGCAGGTTCGGCAGGCTTTTGACGATTCCTGTGGCCGCGGCCCGGTCGGCGGGGAAATTGTCCTTGCCGCCGAGGATGTAGTCGTAGACCCGCGCCGAGTGCGGGATGTCCGTTTTCAGCTCGACATTCGGCGGGGTCCAGCCCGGTGCCGCGGCGCTGCCACCCCAGCTGACGTCGTGCTGGTCGGTCACGGCTACCCCTGTCTCCGATATCACCCGTCGTGGACGGCGGTTGACCTATCGCCAGCCACTCTGCCATCACCCGGCCAGGTCCAGTCGGATGGGGTGGGACATCTTGGGGCACCGTAGTGGAACGGAGCCCTGCCGGGATATGAACAGGGATAACGTCCCCGTTCACGCATATCTGCTCGCGTGAACGGGGACGGCGGGAGTCAAACCGATATCACCGCGTCAAATGATTGTCGCGTCAAACAGATCGCCGAGCCGTCAGCCGTGAAGCGGTCAGCCGCCAAGCCGTCAGCGGCCGAGCCTTCAGCCGCAGAGCCCTCGGCCGTGGAGGGGCTGGGTCACGGCTTGCGGGCGATCGCGCCGTACATGTAGACCTGGCTGTCGGCGAGGGCGGCCGACTCGGCGTCGGGATGCCAGCGGTGAACGAGCACGACACCCGGGTCGAGGATTTCCAGGCCGCGGAAGAAGCCTTCGACGGTGCTCCTGTCCCGCGCGGCCATCGGAATACCACTGGCGCCGTATGCGGCGACGCCGGCGGCTATCTCCTCGGGGGCGGAGTCGGCCGTGACGGTGGAAAGCGCCAGGAGGCTCCCCGCGGGAAGGGGAGCCATCAGCTGGTCGATGACGTCCTGCACGATCGCGTCGTCGGGGACGAACTGCAGGATCGCGATCAGGCTGACCGCGACGGGCTGGTCGAGGTCAAAGGTCGAAGCTAGCTGCTCCGATTTCAGGATGCTCCGGGGATCGGTGAAGTCGGCGTCGAGGTAGGCGGTGCGGCCTTCGCGGGTGCTGGTGAGCAGGGCCCGGGCGTGCACCAGGACGATGGGGTCGTTGTCGACGTAGACGATCCGCGCGTCGGGGGCGACCTTCTGGACGACCTCGTGCAGGTTCGGCTCGGTCGGGAGCCCGGTGCCGATGTCGAGGAACTGCCGGATGCCGTGCTCGGCGGCCACAACATGGGCCATCCGGGCCATGAAGTTCCGGTTCGCCCGCATGGATGTCGGCAGGTTGGGCATGCTCCGAGTGAAATCTCCGGCCGCGGCCCGATCTGCCGGGAAGTTGTCCTTCCCGCCGAGGATGTAGTCGTAGACCCGCGCCGAGTGGGGGACGTCGGTCTTCAGGTTGACGTTCGGCGGAGTCCACCCCGGTGCCAGCGAGGTACCACCCCAGTCGGCATCGTCGCGGTCAGTCACGACTACCCCCACCTCTGATATCAGCCGCCCTCGACGGTGGCGTTTGCTTGCTAGCACTTTCCCACCACCCCGTCGCGGCAATCGGACAGGGTAGGACATTCGGACCACTTTGGCTGACGCGAACATACCTGTGAAGAGGCCGGCGCAGGCCCCGATCCGCCCGCGCGCCTTGGTCTTCTCCCAGGTAGCGGGCGTGCGGAGGGTGGGTGGGACGCGGCAAGGCGGCTCGGCGCCGGTTCCCCGGGGTATTTCGACGAGGAGCGACAGGGTCTTTGGTCCTGTAGGTGGCGTCGGGAAGTTCACTGCAGTGCGCAGCCCGGTGGGGCCGGCCTTACCGGCGACCAACAGGGCGACCAGCCGGCCCGGCGTTGTGCGGCCGGCATCACGCGACCCCGGCCCGCGTCATCCCGCCGGCCCCGCCTACCGGCTTACCTACCGGCTTACCTACCGGCCCGGCCGCCCCAGACAAGGCCGCAGAGAAGGCCCAGGACAAGGGTCGCCAGGGCCACCACCAACGCAAGCAGCGACTCCGCGCCGGCTGCCGGCCACGCCCAGCTCCTGGCCTGCCCGTTGACCTGTGCGCCCAGCGAACTGGTGACGACCGCCACGGTAACCGGGAACAGGGACGAGGCCTGGGCGCCGACGATCGCCACACCGACCAGCGAAAGACCTATGTACCCGGCCATGTTGCGGCCCGCGGCGAACCCCTGGTCATTGAGCCCCGTCACCTGGAGCAGGGTTCCCGCCAGCATCCCGATGGCCGCGGTCATCACCATCACCGCGCAGTCGAGCCACCGCGTGGGCTGTGTACCGGTCAGCTCGAGGCCGTCGCGTCTGGACAGGCAGTAGGAGACCACGCTCGACGGGGCCAGCGGGAGCAGGAGCATGACGGGGAGCCGCAGGCTGGAACCGCCTAGGAGGCTCGGGACCGGAAAGGCCGCGTCACCCACCAGGAGTACGGCGACGAGCGTGCCCACCACGACGGAGAAGTGCATCGTGTAACCACGGTTCCGCCACCACCAGATCACGCGTACCCGCCGGTTGTGACTGAACGGGCCCCGAGATCGGAGCGTCCGCGCCTCGTGGGGTCAGGTGCCATCGGTGCCCCCGAGCGGTCGGCAGTTCCGTACGAGTGCAAGTGTCCGTTCGTATTCTTCCCGTTGGCGGGAGATAGGTTTTTCTGTCCGTTCGTGGAGATATGTCAGAACGTCCACCGGGTAGGCATTCGCGACGTACTGCTCCGGAACGCCCACCTGGAGCGCCAGCCACGCCTGCAGGTAGGGCACCGCGAGCGATGACGATGCCGTCCGCATGCTTTCCCAGGGCGGCAGCTGACGGGGTGGGCGACCCGGCTCGCATTCCGGCGGACGGGGAACCACCGCGCGAGCGAGCGCCAGTCGGACCTCGGCCGCGTCCGCGTCGCTGGGCAGGTAGAAGAACCAGTCCGCGGTGGATGCCTCGGAGGCGGTCCCCGGGACGTCCAGGCCGATCGCCTGCAGGCGGGAGCGGACAACCTGAGCCTGCGTGGCGGCCTCCGAGAGCAGGTTCGCGTGCTCCGGCCAGACGCACACCAGCGGACTGGAACCGGCACATCGCAGGTCACCGGGATCGCGTTCGCTCTGGGGCGAATCCCCCATGGATCTGGCGGTGAGGCAGGCGGCCGTGACCGCGACCGCGGACACGGCCAGGCCGGGAAGCAGCATCCAGCGTGGATGCCTGGTCTCCCGCACCAGCAGGATCAGGACCAGGACAGCCCCCGCCGCGAGTGCGGCCGGGGCGAAGAAGACGCCGGCCGACGGCTGCGCGGCCAGCATGCAGCAGTCCTCCGGCATCCCGTTGAGGTGGCGCAACCAGGGTGGACTGACCGTCACGGGGTATGTGATCAGGATCCAGCCGAGCACAGCGACCGCCGGCGCGGCGATGACCCCTGGAAGGAACCACCCGAAGATCAGCCCGGCCGCGGTCATCCCCGTCACCACGGCGACCGCGGCGGCGGCGATGACAGGACTGGGATGACCGGTCACGGCGTCGAGCTCGAAGCCGACCGCGAGGTAGGAAAGCAGCAGACCGAGAAGCCCCGCCGCGGCGATGGGGCTGACCAGCCGAAGCAGAACATGGAAGACACTGCGTGCGGGAGCCAGCCGAAGCGCGCCAGACCTCCTGAGGCGACCGGCCTCCCAGGCCGCGGCTGCCGCGCACACGGGCGCCACGAACGGAAGCGCATAGGACGCCTTGGCGGAGCCGGTTACCCAGTACCCGTCTCCGAGCTGCATCGTCACGAAGGCGGAGGTCTCGTAGAGGAGAACCATCGGAACGATGAAGAAGGGAGCTTTCAGCGCCGCATGGGATCTCAGGTACCAGGTCCATCGTGAGCTCAGGCGCGAACGCACCGCATAGCCGAGCCGAAGTCGACGGGCCATCAGCTTTCCGAGACCAGATGGGTGTACGCGAGGGCGGCCTGGCGTCCTACCGGGGCATCCGGGCTGTCGGCCAGAGCGAGGTAGTCGGCCACGGAGCCGGAGAACCGCACCTCACCGTGGTCCAGGACGACGACGTTGTCGAAACTCTCGAGGAGATCCTCGGTCTGATGGGTCGACACCACGACCGTGGCCGATTCGGCCAGATCCGACACGAGCTGAGTGAAGACCTGCCGCTGAGCGGGGTCCAGACCCGCCGTCGGCTCGTCCATGAGCACGATCTTCGCTCGGTGGACCACTGCCTGGGCGATACCCACCCGTCTGAGCTGCCCGCCGGACAGGGCCCTGGCCAGTTCGTTCTCCCGGTGGTCGAGGCCGACCTGGGAGAGCGCGTTCTTCGCCTCTCGCCAGGACTCCGACTTCGACATGCCTTTGAGCCAGCCGACGTAGGCGACCTGCTCACGAATCGTCAGACCGGCCATGGGCCTGACGTGCTGCGGCATCCAGGCCATTTCGCGTCGGTACTGCCGGCGCCCGGACCCGTGTTGGATTGGACGCCCGTCGAAGGTGACACGGCCGGTGCGTGGCGCCAGCACCGTCGCGCCGACGGCGAGCAGGGTGGATTTTCCCGCGCCGTTCGGGCCCAGTAGTACCGTGCGCCCGGGCTGGAAGGCGCAGGTCAGGTTCCGAAAGACATCCCGCCCAGCACGATACGAGTAGGATATTTCGTCAAACACGAGAAACACAAACGTCATCCATTTTTTCGGAGCGGGCGGGAGGGCGGGTGCCGTGCCCCGCGGGGCACGGCACCCAGCAGCTCCGATGTCTACCAGCTCACGCCGACAGTCTCGACGTCGAGGATTCTACCCGAATCCGAGCCGTTGATGGTCTTCAGCCTGAATCGGTAGTTTGTGGCGGCGGGGTCGGCCCAGTGGTAGTTGTCGCTGTCGTAGCAGTTCAGCACGACGGTGCTGCCCTCGCCGTCCGGCAGATAGGGGCGCGCCCAGCGGAGCGCGATTCCGGCATCCGCGCCTCCGGTGCTGTTGTTGTTGACCCGGCAGCCCTTGAACGTCACGATCGTGTCGTCGTTGGTCGAGTTGTTGTCCTGCCACCAGCGTGACTCGAAGCCGGTCACGGCGTCATCGATGTACGAGCTGAAGGTGCCCTCGTACGCATATGCCGGTAGTCCCATCCCCATGATGGCGACGGGAACACCGGCGACCACGGCCGCGGACCTTCTCATTTCGACCAGCTCTCTTTCGTCGTTGGTTCGGTTTTTCTGGTTCCCGGGCCCGGCGTCGCCGCTCTGGTTCGAATGGGTGAACGTCTGTGGGGGCGCCAGGAGGATCCGTGAATCCGTCGGCCTCGAAGAGGCATGGTGGTCACCTGGGAGATGGCCGCTCGGTGGAGCTGACGGCCACCCCGGCACGGCGGGTGTCAGGGGCGATCCGAGCCGCGGTCGGCGTCGACCTGTCCCGAAATCCGCGGCCCGAAGGTCAACAGCCCCGACGCCGCTCTTCGCCGGCTCGGCCAGACCGCGATTATGTACTCGTCCCAGTAGCGCCCGTCGTAGTAGATCGCCTCCCGGAGGCAGCCCTCGACGTCGTACCACTTGCCGCGGCCGCTGGCGATCTGGGCGAAGTTGTATTCGGGAAGCTCCGCGTAGAGCTTTCTCGGGCCGTAAACCTGGAAGACGTGGTCGATGAACAGGTTGACCGCCTCCATCGGAAGCCCCCGCGCTATGGCTTCGGGCGTGAAGACAGCCGCAATGTATGCACTCCTGCGCCGTTGATCATAGTTGTAGCAGACAACATGGCCGATAGGTTCGGGTGTCGGCCACAGATATGCGACGAACTGCGTGAGAACGCCCTGCTGGATTCCGTGCTGGAACGCCTCGAAAGTTGGGACCGCACCACGGAACCGCCAGCGGTGACCCAGTTCCTCGCTGATGGCGAGTTGGTAGAGAAAGTGATGCGAATCAGGGTTCACCGGGCCCAGGGCGATATTGTGCGTCCTGAGTCGGATGGGGCGCGGATTCAACGCCCCGGGCGCGTCGGCGTCGGCACCGGCGTCGCCTTCGTTCTTTGTCTTCGGCGATTCCTCTGGAATGCTCCCGAGTAGCTCGACGAGATCGCCGAAAGTATGCGGATGGTTCTTGTCGAGCGCCTCCCGAGGGACACCGGCTGTGGTCAGCCAGTGCACCAGCTCCAGCCACTGCAGAGAATCAATCGCCAGGTCCTCGTGCAATTTTGCGCCGAAGGAGAAGGGCTCCCGAGGGACTCCGGTGAGGTCTGCCAGGAAATCCGCCAGACCCGCCTCAACCGCCTCCCGGGAGGGCGCTCCGGGGCCGCCTCGGGCCGATATGGTTTCGTTCGTCAAATGTCCGGACTCCAGCCCTGTCCTTGGTATGTCTCGAGCCAGGGCGACGTGAGGGAGCGGCCGGACCTCGCAGCACTGGTTGTCTGCGCACCACAAACGCCCGCCGAGCCGCGTCCCTCTTTCTCGCATCGCCCCGCGGCGCGACACCAGCAGCCTCGATGGATTTCGGTGAAATCTGCGTTCTCCGACTTTCGGCATGCTAGTCGGGCTATTTATGGCGAGCAAGGCTTCGGCGCGGGCGGAATCGCCGAACGTCAGGCGGGAGCCGGAGCGGCTGAAGCGATTTCCTTACCAAGAGTAACGGGCGGATTCTGTGTACCGAGCGTCTCTGGCCCCGCACCGAGGGGAGCGATGCACGTTGGGGGGTCGACCCGCTGTCGGGGGACGAATCGCGATGCCGCGAGCTCCGTACACAGAGCGTGTTGAAATGCGTGAGTGAGAGGCTGGGATGGCCGCGCGCCATGTGAGGCATATCACCTGATGATCCGAGGCTGCCCGCCTGCC
The DNA here is from genome assembly GCF_001306465.1 of Frankia sp. R43. NCBI lineage: Bacteria > Bacillati > Actinomycetota > Actinomycetes > Frankiales > Frankiaceae > Frankia > Frankia sp. R43. Next base: position 370,621 of record NZ_LFCW01000011.1, read on the forward strand.
AGCCGTCCGTCGCGGGCTGGGGCGGCTCCGCCGAACGTGCGCGGGCCTGAGGCGAAATCCGGGCTTGGGAGGCCGGAATCCGGACCGAGCGCCAAGCACGGAACGCCGGCCACGTGGAGGCGTGGCCGGCGCTCAGTCGGCTGCGGGGGCGCCGCCCGTCACCTGCCCGGGTGGCGCCCCGCCGTCGCTTCCTGGAACCAGGTCCGGCTCGGTGAAATCAGACCAGGTCGTAGCGGTCGAGGTTCGACACCTTGACCCAGGCGGCGACGAAGTCGTGCACGAACTTCTCCTTCGCGTCGTCGCTCGCGTAGACCTCCGCGAGTGCACGCAGCTCGGAGTTCGACCCGAAGACCAGGTCGACGCGGCTGGCCGTCCAGCGGACCGCGCCGGTGGCGTCGTCGCGGCCCTCGTACAGGCCGGCCTCGTCCGCCTTCGGCGCCCAGGTCGTCCCCAGGTCGAGGAGGTTGACGAAGAAGTCGTTCGTCAGCGACCCGGGGGCGGTGGTGAGGACGCCGAGCTGCGACTGCCCGTAGATCGCACCGAGCACCCGCAGGCCTCCGACCAGCACCGTCAGCTCGGGCGCGCTCAGGGTCAGCAGGTTCGCCCGGTCGACGAGCAGGAACTCCGCCGGCAGGCGGCTGGCCTTGCCCAGGTAGTTGCGGAACCCGTCCGCCTTCGGCTCGAGCGGGACGAACGACTCGACGTCGGTCTGCTCCTCGGTCGCGTCGGTGCGTCCCGGGGTGAACGGCACCTCCACCTCGACACCGGCGGCGCGCGCGGCGGCCTCGACCGCGGCGGCGCCGGCCAGCACGATCAGGTCGGCCAGCGAGACTTTCTTCCCGCCGGTCTGGGCGGCGTTGAAGCCCTCCTGGATCTCCGTCAGCGTGCGCAGCGCCGTGGCCAGTTCGTCGGGCTCGTTCACCTCCCAGCCGCGCTGCGGCTCCAGCCGGATGCGGGCACCGTTCGCGCCGCCGCGCTTGTCCCCGCCGCGGAACGTCGACGCGGATGCCCACGCCACCGCGACCAGCCGCGACACCGGCAGCCCCGAGGCGAGGACCTGCGCCTTGAGGCTGGCGACGTCCGCCGCGTCGACCAGCTCGTGGTCCACCGCGGGCACCGGGTCCTGCCAGATCAGCCGCTCGGCCGGGACCTCCGGGCCGAGGTAGCGCTGGATCGGGCCCATGTCACGGTGGGTCAGCTTGAACCAGGCTCGGGCGAAGGCGTCGGTGAGCTCCTCGGGGTGCTCCAGGAAGCGCCGCGAGATCGGCTCGTAGATCGGGTCGAAACGCAGCGCCAGGTCCGTCGTCAGCAGCGTGGGAGCATGCCGGCGGGACGGATCGTGCGCGTCGGCGACCGTACCGGCGCCGGCACCGTCCTTCGGCTTCCACTGGTTCGCCCCGGCCGGGCTCTTCGTCAGCTCCCACTCGTAGCCGAAGAGGATCTCGAAGAACCTGTTGTCCCAGGTGGTCGGGGTGTCGGTGAAGATACCCTCAAGACCACTGGTGATCGTGTCGCCACCCTTGCCGGTGCCGAAGCTGTTCTTCCAGCCGAGGCCCTGCTCCTCCAGCGGGGCGCCTTCGGGCTCCGGACCGACGTACTCGTCCGGGTTCGCTGCCCCGTGCGTCTTGCCGAAGGCGTGCCCGCCGGCGATCAGCGCGACCGTCTCGACATCGTTCATCGCCATCCGGCGGAACGTCTCGCGGATGTCGCGGGCCGCGGCGAGCGGGTCCGGGTTGCCGTTCGGGCCTTCCGGGTTGACGTAGATCAGCCCCATCTGCACCGCGCCGAGCGGCTCCTCGAGCTCCCGGTCACCGGTGTAGCGCTCGTCGCCGAGCCAGGTCTGCTCCGGGCCCCAGTAGACGTCCTCGTCGGGTTCCCAGACGTCCGGACGGCCGCCGGCGAAACCGAACGTGGGCAGGCCCATCGATTCCAGCGCGACATTACCGGTGAGAATCATCAGGTCGGCCCAGGACAGTGCCTGGCCGTACTTCTTCTTGACCGGCCAGAGCAGGCGGCGGGCCTTGTCCAGGTTCCCGTTGTCCGGCCAGCTGTTGAGCGGCGCGAAACGCTGCTGGCCGGCCCCGGCACCGCCACGGCCGTCACTGATGCGGTAGGTGCCGGCGCTGTGCCAGGCCATCCGGACCATGAACGGGCCGTAGTGCCCGAAGTCCGCCGGCCACCATTCCTGGGATGTCGTCAGCACCTCGGCGATGTCCCGCTTCACGGCGGCGAGGTCGAGGGTGTTGAAGGCGGCCGCGTAGTCGAAATCCGAGCTGAGCGGGTTCGCCACGGCCGGATTCTTGGCGAGGATCTTCAGGTTGAGCTGCTGCGGCCACCAGCCGCGGTTGCCGCCCCCCTGGGTGGGGTGCGGGGCGCGGCCATGCGCCACCGGGCAGCCTCCGGCCGCGTTGCTTTCCGTGTCGGTGGGAAAGACTTCCTTTTCCTGGTTCTCGGACATGCAACCCTCCGGGCAGGGATCTCATCAGGGCAAACTGGGTCACGAATCGCACACTGAGAGTGACGGTTTGATCGATGGCTGATGGAACGGTGGTGGATCGCGACGCGATCGGGTCTTCAGCTGCTCGGGTGCTCGGCGACGGATGGATCGGGCAGTGGGGGATCAGAAACTTCCGGCGTCGGAGCCGGAACAGGCGGGGCAGCGGCCCCAGTAGACGACCTCGGCCTCGTCGATCGAGAACCCGTTGTCGTCGGAGGCGGTGAGGCACGGTGCCTCGCCCACGGCGCAGTCGACATCCGAGATGGCACCGCAGGATCTGCAGACGACGTGGTGGTGGTTGTCTCCGACTCGCGACTCGTACCGGGCCACCGAGCCGGCCGGCTGGATGCGCCGCACCAGGCCCGCGTTCGTGAGTACCCGCAGCGAGTCGTAGACGGCCTGGTGGGAGGCGTCGGGGAGCTCCGCGCGCACCGCCCCGATGATCGAATCGGTGTCAGCGTGCGGATGTGCGTGGACCGCGCCGAGCACGGCCACCCGCGGACGGGTGACGCGCAGGGCGGCCCCCCTCAGCATCTGCTGGAAGTCCGCGGACGTCGTCATGCGCACTACGGTGCGCCCTTTTCCTGAACGAGTCAAGAAAACTGTTCAAGATCTTTTTGAGGGTGGGGTGCGGCGGCACTCCCGGGCCGGGTGCGGGCGGCCGGGTCGAGAGAGATCGGGCGGGGCTGGGTCGGGAACGACAAAGCCGCGGCCGGAGGGGATCCGGCCGCGGCTTCGGCGAAGCTGGGTGATCGACCACGGCTCGCCCGCGTTGACCGACTACAGCTTGCGCGCGACTACGGCTTGCGGGCGACTACGGCTTGCGGGCGACTACGGCTTGCGGGCGACGCCGCCGTACATGTAGACGTGGCTGTCCTCGATGGCGGCCGACTCGGCGTCGGGGTGCCAGCGGTGGACGAGGACGATGCCCGGGTCGAGCAGCTCCAGGCCGTCGAAGAAGGCCTCGACGGCCTTCAGGTCACGCGAGACCATCGGGATCCCGCTGGCCCGGTAGGCGGCGGTGCCGTCCGCCACCTCCTCGGGGGCGAAGTCCGCCGTCACGGTGGAGATCGCCAGGATGCTGCCCGGGGCGAGCGGCGCCAGGAGCTCGCTGATGACGTTCTTCACGATCGCGTCATCCGGGATGAACTGGACGACCGCCAGCAGGCTGACCGCCACCGGCTTGCTCAGGTCAAGGGTCTCCTGCAGCTGGGCGGACTGCAGGATCTCCTGCGGCCGGCTCAGGTCGGCGTCGAGGTAGGCGGTGCTGCCCTCGGCAGTGCTGGTGAGCAGCGGCCGGGCGTGCAGCAGAACGATGGGGTCGCGGTCGACGTAGACGACCCGCGACTCGGGCGCGACCCGCTGGGCAACCTCGTGCAGGTTCGGGGAGGTCGGCAGCCCGGAACCGATGTCGAGGAACTGCCGAATGCCGTGCTCTGCCGCCAGGTTGTGCGCCACCCGGGCCATGAAGTTACGGTTCGCCCGCATGGACGTCGGCAGGTTCGGCAAATGCCTGGAAAATTCTGCGGCTGCCGCGCGGTCGGCCGGGAAATTCTCCGTCCCGCCGAGGATGTAGTCGTAGACCCGGGCCGGGTGCGGCACATCGGTTTTCAGGTCGACGTCCAGTGGCGTTCCGTCGGCGGTGATGACGGAAGTGCCGCCGTCGTTGGGCTCGGCCTCAGTGGTCACGAATTCCCCCGTAGTGGGCGCGAATATTCCTCCGGCGCCTGCGTACGGGTGGGTCACATCTGCCGAACGCGGCACTGGCGCTGCCGGCGGACAATGCCGACGTTGCGGGTAGAACCCTACCGTTCCGCTGATGGGGTGGGCGCTGTTTTGTCAGAAGGGAGCAAATGGAGTTCCGGCCCACCCGGACCCGGTGGACGGCTGCCGGCCGTCGCGGCAAACGTGGCCACTGGTTGCTTCTGGAGGCAAACCGGTGCCGCGGAGCCGCCATACGACGGCGCGATCTGCGCGATCTGCGCGAAATGTCTAGTCAAGTGGGCCTATTGCCCTCTTGTCCGCATCGTGTATGCGTGCACCGGTGCGGTGAACCCACGTTCTCGGCCCGCGGCCACTACCTGCCAGACCGGCTTGCCTCTGCCCGACTATCTGGCTGGCCCGGCGGCTCTGAGCCCATCCAGGAGGAGGTCGAGCAGGCGCCCGACCTGGGCACGGTCGCCGCGATCCGCGGTCGCCAAGGTCACGCCGCTGATGCCGAGCAGGAGATCGTCGGCGGTGACGTCCGCGCGCAGCATGCCCGCCGACACCCCGGCGGCCAGCAGCATCGCCACCGCGTCGGTCAGCCGCCGGCGGCTGTTCGCGAACGGGTCGCCGCCGGCGGCGACCAGGGCGCGAAGCGCCCCGCCCATCCCGCGCTTCGTCGCCATGTAGTCGACGAACCGGTCCATCCACTCGCGCAGCGCCTGATCCGGTGGCAGGTCGCGGACCAGCCCGTCGACCGAATCGCACAGCCGGTCGAGCTCACCGCGGTAGGCGGCGTCGACGAGCGCCTCCCGGGTGGGGAAATGGCGGTACAGCGTCCCGATGCCGACGCCGGCCTCCTTGGCGATCGCGGCGAGCGTGACCTCGGAGCCGTCCTCCTCCTGCGGCAGCAGGCGGACCGCCGCGTCGAGCAGTCGCTGCCGGTTGCGCTGGGCATCCACACGCAGGGGGCGGGCGGATGGCATCAGCTCTCGACCTCCTGGCCGGCCGGGCTGGCCGGCCGGGAAATTTTCCGGAGCCCCCTCCGGTTCCTGTCGAATGGAACGGAGGAGACTCCGGATAAGCGTACCGAGGAGAACCTGATCATGACTGATCGGATCACGACCCCGTTCGACGCCGAGTCGACCGCCGCCGAGGTGATCGCCGGTATCGACCTCACCGGCCGCCGTGCCATCGTGACCGGCGGCGCCTCCGGCATCGGCGTCGAGACCGCACGGGCACTCGCCACCGCCGGGGCCGAAGTCACCCTGGCCGTCCGTGACCTGGCCGCGGGCGAGCGCACCGCCGCCGACATCGCTGGCACGAGCGCGAGCGCGAGCGCGGTCACCGGTGCCGGCGAGGGCGCGGATGCCGGCACGGCCGCGGGGCGGGTGCTGGTCGAGGCGCTCGACCTCGCCGACCAGGCCTCGGTGGCCGCGTTCGTGCGCCGCTGGGACGGCCCGCTGGACATCCTCGTCAACAACGCCGGCGTCATGGCCTCGCCGCTGACGCGCACCCCCGAAGGCTGGGAGCTGCAGTTCGCCACCAACCACCTCGGCCACTTCGCGCTGACCGTCGGCCTGCACGATGCCCTGGCCGCCGCGGCCGCGGCCGCGGGCGGCGACGGCGGTACGGCCGGCGGTGGTGCGCGCGTCGTCTCGGTGAGCTCCAGCGCCCATCACCGCTCCCCGGTGGTCTTCGACGACATCCACTTCGACCGCCGCCCCTATGACCCGTGGGGGGCCTACGGCCAGTCGAAGACGGCCAACGTGCTGTTCGCCGTCGAGGCCAGCCGCCGCTGGGCGGCCGACGGCATCACCGTGAACGCCCTGATGCCCGGCGGCATCCGCACCAACCTGCAGCGATACGTCTCCGACGAGGATCTCGCCCGGCTGCGTGCCGCCGCGGGAGGCGCCGACCTGAAATGGAAGACCACCGAGCAGGGTGCCGCGACCTCGGTGCTGGTCGCGACGTCGCCGCTGCTCGCCGGAATCGGCGGGCGCTACTTCGAGGACTGCAACGAGGCCCAGGTCGGCGTGCTCGGAGCACGCAACGGGGTAGCCGCCTACGCCCTGGACCCGGACGCCGCCGCCCAGCTCTGGGACGTCTCGGAGCGCACCCTCGGCCTCGGCGTGCCAGCCGCCAGCTGATCCCGCCTCGCCGCTGCCCACTCGGTTCCGGGTTGTCGGCCACGTGGCGTGACGGATGGCCGATGCCGCGGATCGGCCGTCCGCCGGCGTCCCTGCCGGGGCGTTCGTGGTCCTGGGCTTTCTGGCCGCCGGCCTTGTCGACGCATGTGCGCATAATCCGGGCCGACAGATACCTTACGCATGGTTACAGATGCTTACCGTGAGCAACAATTTACATGGGTTAACATTCCGGACACATCCAGCTGGCCCTTCTGTCCGTAGACAACGGGCATGGCTCGTAAGCACTCCTCCACCGGCAACATCAGCAGTCACCGTGTCGACCGGCGTGCCCGGCAACGCGTTGTTGCAGTTGGGGGCGCTGCTGCTGTGCTGCTGGCGTCCAGCGCGGTGGCGACCGCCGCGGCCACGGTCACCGGCACCGCCGGGCTGACGGCGGTCGCGTCGACCTCGGCGCTGGTCCATTCCGTGGACTCTTCTCCCACCACCGCGGCGGCCTCGGCGGACACCACGGCCGCGCCCACGTCCACTCCCACCGCGACGACCGCCGCTCCGACGGCCACCCCCGCGACCACGGTCACCCCCGCGACCACGGCCGAGCCCACGGCAACGGCCACAGCCACGGACGCCGGCCCGGCCGGGTCGAATGCCGTCGGCGCCGCGCAGGCTCCCACCCCGCTGGCGGCGAGCACTGCGTCCGCGCAGGGCGGTGTCACCGCGAGCGCCCTGGCGGAGCGGTTCCGCGCCTACCTGGCCGGACGTCCCGGCTCGACCAGTGTCGCGCTGTACGACGCCGCGACCGGTGAGACCGTCGTCAGCAGCAGCGCGACGACCCGGACGGGATGGGAGACGGCGAGCACCGTCAAGCTGGACATCCTGGCCGCGTTGCTGTCGAAGACCGGTGCGAGCGGTCAGCTGACCGCGTCCCAGACGGCGCTGGCCAAGAAGATGATTTCGATCAGTGACAACGCGTCGGCGACCTCGCTGTGGAACCAGGCGGGCGGCAGCACCGGCATGAACGCCTTCTACCAGCGACTCGGGATGAGGGCGACCACCGCCGGCGCCGGCGGCAAGTGGGGGCTGACGAAGACCACGGCGAGTGACCAGCTCGCGGTGCTGCGCGCGGTTGCCTACCCCAACACGACGCTGTCCGCCGCGGCCCGGGTCACGGCGAAGAGCCTGCTGGACAGTGTGATCACGTCCCAGCGGTGGGGCCTGACGGCGGGCGTGCCGTCCGGGGTGGCAGTGGAGATCAAGAACGGCTGGCTGCCCTACGACGGCGGATGGGTGATCAACAGCCTGGCCCATGTTCACGGCAACGGTCGCGACTACGTGATGGCTGCCTACACCCGGGACAGCGCCAGCGAGAGCACCGGCATCGCCACCGTCGAGGGCCTCTCGCGGATCGCCTGGGCCGCCGGGACCGTGCGGGGCTGACCTGGACGATGCGCGGCTGACGCGGCCTGGAACTGCTGCGTCAGCCGGGTGGCACCAGCTGCGAAAAGGTGCGAGGAGCGTGCTGGTCACCGCTTCCGGGTACGTACCTGTACCGGGGGACACGGAGGTCGCTGCGACGTGAATTCGGCCGGTGATGCGCGGCGGCCTCCGGTGCCTGTGCGACTGGTCCGCCGGACGAGCCCGGTTCTGGAACGAGGCGAGGCTGACGGTCCGGTCGACCTGTCTTCGCTGTTGTGGCTGTCGTGACTGGCGAACCACCGTCCAGGAAGGCGCTTGCGCTGTGCCGATTCTCTGTCGTCCGGCAGTGATGGTGCCGGAGCATGTGATTTCCATGGAACGGACCCTGGAGCTGGCCCGTCAGCTGCACAGCGATCATCCGCGGCTCGACCTGGTGCTGCGGCTCATCGAGAACACCGGGGTGCGTCAACGTCATCTGGTGCGTCCGATCGCGGAAACCCTGCGGCATCCGGGTTTCGAGGCCCGCAACGCTGCTTACGAGCAGGAGGCGCGGCAGCGGGTACCAGCGGTGGTGCACGCCGCGCTGGCCAGTGCCGGGCTCGACGTGGCGGACGTCAACGCGATCATCTTCGTCTCGTGCACCGGGTTTCTCATGCCGTCGATGACGGCGTGGATGATCAACCGGATGGGCTTCCGTAACGACACCCGGCAGATTCCGATCGCCCAGCTCGGCTGCGCCGCCGGGGGTGCCGCCATCAACCGGGCCGGCGAGTTCTGCCTGGCCTATCCGACGGCAAACGTTCTCATCGTCGCCTGTGAGTTCTGTTCCCTGTGCTATCAGCCGACCGATGACGGCGTGGGAAACCTGCTGTCCAACGGACTGTTCGGTGACGCGGTCGCGGCGGCGGTCGTCCGTGGGCAGGGCGGTCACGGCGTCCAGCTGGAGCGGAACGGATCCTTCCTGGTTCCGGACACCGAGGAATGGATCTCCTACGCCGTCAAGGAGACCGGATTCCATTTTCAGCTCGACAAGAGGGTTCCGGCGACCATGCCGATGCTGGCGCCGGCGCTGCGGACCCTGGCAAGCAGTCACGGCTGGGACGCCTCCGACCTCGATTTCTACATCATCCACGCCGGCGGCCCGCGCATCCTCGACGATCTGCGTGACATTCTCGGCGTCGATCCCGCCTTCTTCCGCTTCAGCCGGGCGACCCTCACCGACTACGGAAACATCGCGAGCGCGGTCGTTCTCGACTCGCTGCGCCGCCTGTTCGAGGACGACGCGCTCGAGCACGGCGCCCGCGGGCTGATCGCCGGATTCGGGCCCGGCATCACGGCCGAGACCTGTGTGGGTACCTGGTCCCGAGCCGTCCGCGGTGGCAGCGGCGGAGGTGGCGGCAGCGACCGCTGAGAGGTGGCGGCGACCGCTGAAGGGTGGCAGCGGTCACTGAGGCAGGAACGGCGCGAGCGGGTCACCTGGGCGGGCCCTTCCTGGGCTGCCCGGACGGGCTGTGTGGGAAAACCGTTTGATTTCCGGCCTCGTCGGTTCGATGAATGTCGCGGATGGTGCTTTTCCAGCCCAATCAAATGGCGACTCCAGCGTTCTTTCGGGCTGTCGGGTTAACGTGCACCCGGCGTCTGTAGTCGCGCCGAAAAATCATCTGGAGAGGGATCAAGAATGAATCAGCAGGAGCAGCGCCAGCAGATCGAGCAGCAGCTGCGCCGGAACTGGCGGCAGCTGCGCTACCGCCTGCTTGACCAGTTCGGCCAGGTCAGCACCTCGGACCTGGACGCGGCAACCGGGATCAACGACCTCGTCGCCCGGATCGCGGACCGGACCCACCACAGTGAGCGGTACGTGGAGAACCGCCTGCGGGAACTGGTGGGAATCGGCGCGGGCCAGGGCATCCAGTCCAGCGAGCGTTTCGGATCCGAGTCGGCGGGGCGGGACCAGCCGTTCGGCGGCTAGCAGCAGCGGGGGATTTCTCCACCGGCAGGCGCGGTACGGGGCCACGATCGACCGGGCGCGCCTGTCCTGCGTTCACAGCGCCGCGCCAGGCTGTTCTCGTCGCCCGGCGCGGCGTTTTCTGTGCCTGGTCCCATGTCTGGCGATGCCTGGCCCATGACTGGTGACGTGGCCGCGGCTCGGCCGGGCCTGTGCTCGCTGGCTGATCTCGCTGGTGACCGGTGCGGTGGCGCCCGTGGGCGCGCCGTGCTCGGCAGGAGCGTCACCGCCGAGCTCGATCCGTCAGGGTTTCCCGCGGCATTCCGGGGCGGAGCACGCCGTGGGACACCAAGCAATTCGCACCAAGAGGGGCAAAAGGGGCGAATAGGCGCTTGGCGGCCCGCAAGATAGAACGATTCTGGTCGTCCCGACGACCAGAATCGTTCACTCTTGCGACTCGCCAGACCGGGCTCCCGGGTGCTCGTGCTCCCGGGCGCTCGTGCTGCCGGGCGCTCGGCGGTCCGGCCGCGTTCGTGGAGTGCGAACCTCCCCGACCAGCGATCTTGATCGGCGCCAGCGTGCGGCAGGCTCCAGAACGACGACCATCCGCGGATCTTCGAGCCGTGGCTCCGGGCTGCCGCTGTTCGCTGCTGCCGCTGTTCGCTGGGCTGGATCGGATGATCGTGGTCGTCGGGGCGACAAACATCCTCGGGTCTTCGAGTTCCGGCTCCGGGCTGCCGCTGGGCGTGGGCGGTCGGCGGTGTGCGGTCGGCGGTGCGCGGAGGACTGTGGCGAGCCTGCGTATACCGTCCTGCTTTATGGTGATGGGGTGAGCCACGGAGGACTTCGCGCCACGCCTGCCTTATGGGGTTGCGCCGCCTGGCTTCACATGGTCGGGGAGCTTCCTGCTCCGGCGGGATCGCGGTCGCGGAGGTCGTCATGGCAGGTGGGCTGAAGCGGCGGCGTTGGGGTGTGGCCGATGTGCCGGACCTGACCGGGAAGACGGCCGTCGTCACCGGCTCCAACACCGGAATCGGCTTCGAGGCCGCCAGACTGCTCGCCGTCAACGCGGCGACCGTCGTCATGGCGTGCCGCAACGAGGCCAAGGCGCTGGCCGCCAAGGAGAAGATCGTGGCCGCCGCCCCCGAGGCGGAAGTCTCCGTGCTACAGATGGACCTCAACTCGCTCACGTCTGTCCGCAAGGCGGCCGAAGCGCTGGTCAGTGAGCACCCGGTCATCGACCTGCTCATCAACAACGCCGGTGTGATCCTGCTGCCGCACGGTCAGACAGAGGACGGCTTCGAGCAGCATTTCGGCATCAACCATCTGGGCCACTTCGCCTTCACCGGGCTTCTGCTGGACGCCGTGCTGGCCGCCGACGCCGGCCGCATCGTGACGGTCGGCAGCAACGGGCACCGGATGGGGAAGATCGACTTTGAGGACCTCGCCTACAAGCGGAACTACAAGCCGCTGCGGGCCTACGGCCGATCGAAGCTCGCGAACCTGATGTTCTCCTATGAGCTTCAGCGCCGGCTCGAGGCGGCGGGGAAGACGTCGACGATCTCCCTCGCCGCGCATCCCGGCGGCGCGAACACCGACGTCGGTGGCCGGGGTGACACGCCGATCAAGCGGCGGATCAAGCGGTTCATCGACAGCATCCCCAACCCCATCGTGCATTCGGCGCTCAAGGGCAGTCTCCCCATGCTGCGTGCGGCGTTGGATCCGGAGGCCAAGGGCGGCGAGTACTACGGGCCGTCGGGGCTGCTGAAGATGACCGGTCACCCGGTTGTGGTGAAGTCCAACGCGGCGTCGCACGACGAGGAGGCCTCGAAGCGGCTGTGGGAGGCCTCGGAGCAGATGACGGAAGTGACCATCTCGCTCTGAGGAGCAGCCGGGTGGCCCCGTGGGCCCGTGGCTTTTCGATCCCCGGGCTTGCGCCCTCGCCCGATCCCCGGGCGTGGGTCATCGCCGGTGCGGGCTGGCGGCCATCCGCAGGCCCGCCGTAGGGGCCGACTGCAGTGCCTTGTCCGGTGGCCAGCTGCCGTGGGCGTGAACGATCCGCGGCCCCGGCCTTCAGGCGTGTCGGCGTCCCGGTGTGTCTGCGTGTGGGCGCGGTTGGTAGCTAGATGATTACTGGTTTTGGTGGCGGTGTGCCTTCTCCTTTGAGGGGGCCGGTGGACGTCGCCGTCGCCGAAGGTGTCAATAGGGGTCATAAGGGACGTTGGAGCCCGACGATTGTCGATATTAGTGGCATCGTCCTGAGTCCAATATTAATGAACTTCCATGTCAGTCGATCGGCGTAGATGTTGCCGACATCACTGCTCGGCTGGGAACGGTCGGATATTCGGTGGAAGGCGTGCTACAGTCGCGATGGCTCGAGGGCCAGAAGGCGCCACTGCCGATCCGGGGGGTTCTGCGTTTGACGCCAGCCAAGTCACAGGCGGCGGAGTCTGTGCGGTATGAGGTCATGCATCGTGCTCCGCGATTTCATTTGCGCGGCCGGCTGGCCTCGTGCTCTGAACAGTGCTGCTTCCGGGTGGTGCCCGCCTCTGATGAGGCCGCCCCGGCCCGATGCCGTATGCCCGTCCTCTGAAGCAAGTAAACGCAGTATGTCCTCATATGAAACTTAGCCCGAACGGGGCTTCAGGGCAGCTGCGCCTACAAATTCATGGCTCTTTTTGACATGTCGCCGACTGGGGGATCGGTTCATGCTGCCCATGAAGCCATACGGGCGTTCCGGAAATGAAAGCGCGGCGTGCCCTGTCGTGATGCCGAGAACAACCCGTGCCAGCGTGTCCGCGAAGGTCTGGCCGGCCCCGGTGTCGGGCGCCGGGGGCGCGGGGCGTGGAGCGTCGTGGTGAGCAGATCCGGCGCATCTGACCGCGGCGACGTCGGCGACGTCGATGTGGCGAGTCTGCTGCCACCTCCGCGCCGCCCGGAATCACCGACCGCGGCGGCACCGGCTCCGCTACCGGCCCCGACCGCGGCGGCACCGGCACCGCCACCGGCCCTGACCTCCGTTGCCGCCGCGGCTGGCGGTGCGGTGGCGTCCTCGCCAGCCGGGCCGCCGGCTGTCTCGGTAATCGTGCCCACCCGGAACGAGGCCCTCAACGTCGACCCGCTGCTGCGCCGGCTCGATGCCGCGCTCGCCGGCCTGACCTGCGAAGTCATCTTCGTCGACGATTCGGACGATGAGACTCCGGCAGCCATCGAGGTCGCGCGCCGCAGCTGCGGAATCCCGGTGCGCGTGTTGCACCGGGCTCCGCAGGAACGCCACGGGGGTCTCGGCGGCGCCGTGTGCGAGGGCATTCGGATGTGCGCCGCGGCCTACGTGGTGGTCATGGACGGCGACCTCCAGCACCCGCCGGAGACTGTTCCCGAGCTGCTGGCCACCGCGCGGGAACAGTCCGCGGATGTGGTCGTCGGCAGCCGGTACGTCGACGGCGGCAGTGCGAACGGCCTGGCCGGAAAAGGCCGCCGGCTGATCTCCTCCGGGTCGAACCGCGTCTCACGGCTGGTGTTTCCGCGGCGGCTGCGGGGCGTTTCCGACGTCATGAGTGGATTCTTCCTGCTGCGGGTGCAGGCGTTCGATGTCGACGCACTACGCCCGGACGGCTACAAGATCCTCCTTGAGCTGCTGGTTTCGGCCCGGAAGCTGCGGGTGCGGGAAATCGCCTACGAGTTCGGCGAACGGCAGGCCGGTGCATCCAATGCCTCGCTCACCCAGGGTGTGCGCTTTCTCCGCAGGCTGTTCGCGCTGCGGGTGCCGCGTCCGGCCCGATTCGCGCTCATCGGTATCTCCGGGCTGCTTCCGAACCTGGCCACAACCTGGCTGCTCCACCACGCGGCCGGTCTGAACTATCTGGTCGCGGCGACGGTCGGCACCCAGGTGGCGATTGTCTGGAACTTCGTCGGCTGCGAGCTGCTGGTCTGGCACGGTCCTGAGCGGGTTCCACTGCGTCGGTTCCTGCCGTTTCTCCTCATCAACAACGCTGACCTGGTCCTGCGGCTCCCGCTGCTGACACTGCTCGTCGACGGCTGGGGCCTCGGGGTCGGCCTGTCCACGCTGATCACTCTCGCCGTGGCCGTGGTTGCCAGATATTTCGTGGTCGACCGGACGATCTACCGGACGCGCTCGTTCGACGCCGACCCTCGAGTCGAGTCGCCGCCAGCGCAGGCATCGGTGCCGGTGGCCAGGACCGCGGCGACCCGTTCGCTGCTTCCCGCGTCGGTGTCGGCACCGGTCTGCGCACCGACCGGCGGTGTGGTCGATCTGCGGCCGCAGATCGAGAACCCAGGGGTGGAGTGACCTGTGTCAGCAGCTGACCTGCGCCGGCCGAAGCGAGGCCGGGCCCGTCGCGGCCCGGCTCGCCGGCGTCGCCGAATCCTGGTGGCCGTGTTGGTGTTCGCGCTGGTCGACCTCGGCGCGCTGCTGCTGGTGGCACCGTCGGCGAACGCGATCACCTGCCCGGCCGGACAGTGGGCCGCGGACTACTACGAGGGCACCGGCCTGACCGGCACACCTGCCGGCTCCCGCTGCGACAGCGAGATCTACTTCACCTGGACGGACCAGGGCCCCGGCATCGGCGGCCTGGGCACGGAGAACTTCTCGGTGCGGTGGACGCAGACCGTCACCTTCCCCGCCGAGGGCACCTACACCTTCACCGGCGTGGCCGACGACGGGATCCGGGTGATCCTCGACGGCACGACCGTCATCAACGGCTGGGTGGACCAGGGGCCGACCGCCTACACGGCCGAGCCGCACATCACGGCCGGTCAGCACCAGGTGGTCGTCGAGTACTACCAGCACGGCGCCGGATCCGTCGTGGCCTTCGACTGGTCCGGTGGCCCGCCACCGACGGCGTCGTGCGAGCCTGGCCAGTGGTCGGCCGCCTACTACGCCGGGCGGACCCTGTCGGGCACCCCGACCCTGCAGTGCGAGACGGCCGTCAACCACGACTGGGGCGCCGGCGCGCCGGGGGTCGGCACGCTCGGGGCGGACAACTTCTCGGTGCGCTGGATCCGGACCGACACCTTCGAGGCGGGGCCGGTGACCTTCACCGCCACCGCCGACGACGGGATCCGGGTGTGGCTCGACAACACCCTGGTCATCGACGAATGGCGCGACCAGGGCACGCCGACGTTCACCGGGACCGTCCCCGCGGTCACCGCGGGTGAGCACACGATCAAGGTCGAGTACTACGAGGCCGGTGGGGGAGCCGTCGCCCGGGTCAGCTACGCGGGCGCGCCACCGCCGGCCCCGCTATGCCAGGCCACCCAGTGGTCGGCGTCCTACTTCGCCGGCACCGCGCTCGCCGGCAACGCGGTCGCGCAGCGCTGCGAGGACGCGGTCGACCACGACTGGGGGGAGGGCACGCCCGGCCTGGCCGGTATAGGGGCGGACAACTTCTCGGCGCGCTGGACCCGGACCGACACCTTCCAGGCCGGCCAGGTGACGCTCAACGCCACCTCCGACGACGGCATCCGGGTGTACCTCGACAACATCCTGGTCATCGACGAATGGCGGGACCAGGGTCCGGAGCCCTACTCGGAGACCGTCGACGTCACCGCCGGCACGCACACCATCAAGGTCGAGTACTACGAGAAGGGCGGCGGCGCGCTGGTCCGCGCCGGCTACACCACGACCGTCGAGACCGGTGTGTCGGCGTGTACGTCGATCGAGTGGTCCGCGTCCTACTTCAACAACAGAACGCTCGCCGGCGCTCCGGTCGCCGAGCGGTGCGAGGCTCCGCTGAGCTACGACTTCGGTGAGACCGGCCCGGGCGTGGGGGGCCTCGGCGGCTACAACTTCTCCGCCCGCTGGCTGCGCACCGACCGGTTCCGCGGCGGGACGACGACCATCTCCGCCACCGCCGACGACGGGGTACGGGTGTGGCTCGACAACACCAAGGTCATCGACGAGTGGCGGGCCCAGGGGCCGACGACCTTCACCGCGACCGTCCCGGTCACCGAGGGCGTGCACACCGTGCGGGTGGAGTACTACCAGGGTGACGGCGGCGGCCTCGTCCGGGCCAGCTACACCGGTGGCGGCGCACCCGGCCCGCTGCCCGCACCGCCGCCCGGCGGCTGCACCTCGAACTGCCAGGGCTCGTGGACGGTGCTGCCGTACGAGGCACCCGTCCGATCCATTCACGCGACCGTTCTGCGTACCGGGAACGTGCTGCTGGTGGCCGGCTCCGGCAACAACCAGCAGAACTTCGAGAACGGCGTGCTGACGTCCAAGGTCTGGAACCCGAGCACCGGTGCCTTCGCGGACGTCCCCACCGCGGACGACCTGTTCTGCGTCGGCCACACCCAGCTTTCCGACGGGCGGATCCTGCTCGCCGGTGGCACCAAGGCCTACCCGACGGCGACCGAGAACTACTACGGCCTGGACGTCACCTACATCTTCGACCCGATCGCCGGCACCTACGAGATCGTCGGGGACATGCCCGGCGGCGGGCACTGGTACCCGAGCCTGGTCAACCTCGGCAACGGGGACGTCTTCGCCACCGGCGGCCTCAACGAGACCGGTTCGGGCAACGTCTCGGTCGAGATGTGGGACGACAGCGCGCAGCGCTGGAAGCAGCTCAACGAGGTCCAGCAGACCTACTCCTACTGGGGCCTCTACCCGAACATGATCCTGATGTCGGACGGGCGCCTGTTCTACGCCGGCACGCACACCTTCGGCAACGCGCTGCCCGGGACGTCCGGCTCGGAGATCTACGACCTGGACGCCGGCACGATCACCGAGGTCGCCGGGCTGCGCGACATCGACTTCCGTGACCAGGGCGGCACCGTTCTGCTTCCCCCGGCGCAGGCCCAGAAGGTGATGACGCTGGGCGGCGGGAACTCGTACAGCCCGCTGGACCCGACCGCGAAGACCGACATCATCAATCTCAGCACCCCGGATCCGTCGTGGACGGCGGGCCCGGATCTCGCCGCCGGGAAGATGTACGTCAGCCCGGTGATCCTGCCCGACGGCAAGGTCTTCGAGACCGGCGGCGCGAAACACAACTACAACGAGTACGCCGTGCACGAGGCATCCATGTACGACCCGGTGACGAACACGTTCACCCCGATGCCGGCCGACCCGCTCAACCGGATGTACCACTCGTCGGCCTTCCTGCTGCCCGACGGCCGGGTCGCGGCAATCGGTAACAACCCGTCGGACGGCTCTTTCGACCTCGGTATCTCCGTGTACTCGCCGTGGTACATGAACCGTGCACGTCCGACTATTTCCGACGCCCCGGCGCAGTTCAACTACGGCGGCAACTACAACCTGACGGTCAGCGGCGGCATCGGCCGCGCCACGCTGATCCGTCCGTCCTCGGTCACCCATTCGTCCGACCCCAACCAGCGCAGCGTCGACCTGCCGATCACCGGCACGGGCACGTCGATCTCGGTCGAGATGCCGACGAACCCCAACCTGGTGCCACCCGGCTACTACATGCTGTTCGTCCAGGACTCCTCCGGTGTCCCGTCGGTGGCCCGATGGGTGCACGTCGGATGAGCCGGCTCGACCGGATCCGGATCCGGCGGCTGCGCGCGGGCCCGCGCCCGAGCCCGCGCCCGAGCCCGCGCGTCCTGCTGGCCCTCGGCACGGTGGTGCTGGTGGCCGGTGGGATCACGGTCGGCCTGCTGCTGGCCGGCGGCGGGTCGCCGGGCGCCGGCCAGGCGGCGGGCGGCAGGCCGGCGACGGATCCCGCCGCCACCGCGACCACCGCCGCCCGTGATCCCGTGGGGATCCCGGTGGTGCGGCTGCCCACGCCGCTGGGCAACCCGGACCTGAGCGGCCGGGTCCTGCCGCGCGGCAACGGCAGCCCGTCGCCGGTGCCTCCGGGCGTCGACGGCTGCGACCGCAACTACGTCGACGCCAGCGACACCCGCACCTTCTGTGTCCCGCGGGTGGCCCCGGCCGGCCGGACGCTCGACTGCGACTTCCTGCGGGACGTCGGCCTGGCCCCGCTGCGGGTCGTCGGCGCGGACACCCTCGAACTGGCCGGCGCGGGACGCCAGGCCGGCCCCGGCGATGTGGTCTGCGCGTGACATCGATGCATGATCCAGCGCGTGCGTCGGTGCGTGTCCCGAGACGTGATCCGAAGCGGCGGGACCTGCTCGCGGTGGCGTTCCTCGGCGCCCTCGCCCCGCTCGCCGCCGGCTGCGGCACCGACAGCACCTCGGCCAGGGCCACCTCGGCCAGGGCCACCTCGGCCACTCCGGCCACCGGGGCCACCACGACCAGGCTGGCGGGTGCCGGGGAAACCACCGGCACCGCGGGAACGGCCCGCCCGGCGTCGGGCCCGGGATGGCACGGGACGGTTCCGCCGAACGCCCGCCCGAAGCCGTCGTTCACCCTCACGGACACGTCCGGGGTGCCGTTCGCGTTCGCCACCGCGACCGCGGGCCGGCCGGCGCTGCTGTTCTTCGGCTTCACGAACTGCCCGGACGTCTGCCCGACGACGATGGCCGACATCGCCGCCGCCCGCACGCTGGTCCCCACCCGGATCGCCGACGCGGTGCGGACTGTCTTCGTCACCACCGACCCGGCCCGGGACACCCCGGCCGTGCTCCGGCGCTGGCTCGACCAGTTCGACAGCACGTTCATCGGGCTGACCGGCGACCTCGCCGAGATCGACGCCGCCCAGCGCGCCGTGGGAATCCCGCTGGCGATCCGTCCCAGCCTGGCGCCCAGCCAGGCGCCCACCGCGGACTACAGCGTCGCGCACGCCGCCCAGGTCGCCGGCTACGGCGCCGACGACCGGCTGCGGGTCCTCTACTTCGCGAACGCGACCGTCGCCGACTACGCCGCAGATCTCCCGGAGCTCGTTGATGCACGTTGACCACGAGGTACCGCCTTCATCGCCGCCGCAGCCGCGGTCATCGCCGCCGGAGCCGGCGACGTCGGGCGGTGCCGACTCTCACGGTGCCGACTCCCGCCGGGCCGACTCCCGCCGGGCCGCCCTCCCGCGTCCGGCGCGGCACCGGCTGCGGCCACGGCCGCGGTTCTGGCTGCTGTTCGCCGCCCTCGGCCTGGTCATCGTCTGGGCGGCGATCAGGCTGGGGCCCACCGGGTTCGTCGTGGCGGCCTGGTCGGCGGTGTCATTGATCATGTTCATCGTGGCGGCCCTCACCCTGAGCCGCACCCAGTTCGCCTGGCAGCGCCCGGAGCGGGTGGATCACGTCGATCTCACCGACCAGGAGTCACCCCAGGTACCGATCTCCCTCATCGTGCCGGCGCGGGACGAGCCCGTTCTCGGCCGGACGCTGCAGCAGATCCTCGCCGGTGACTACCCGCACGAGCTGATGCAGATCCTGGTGGTCGTCTCCGAGGACGAGATCGACCGGGAGACCCGCGAGATCGCCCAGTCGTACGCGGACCGGTATCCCTGCGTCGAGGTGATCGCACCGCGCGGAGACCGGCGCAGCAAGCCCATCTCGCTCGAGGACGCCCGGCCCTACTGCCGCGGCGACCTCATCGGCGTCGTCGACGCCGAGTCGCTGATCGCCGCCGGTCTGCTCGGCCACGTGAACACGATCGCCGTGCGCCATCCGGACGTCGGAATCATCCAGGGTGGCGTCCAGCTCATGAACATCCGGGCGGCCCGCGGGCGGGATGGCGCATCCGGTGACGGTTCCGCGGAACCGCCTGCGGGCGATCCCGGGGGCGGTTCCGCGGAACCGCAGCGGCGCGGCCGGCACGGGCGGAGCGGCCGCGGTGGCCGAGGTGGCCGGCGTGGGCCGAAGGCGCTGATCGCCCGGTTCCTCACCTGGTGCAACGAGGGGACCTCGTGGTGGCGGGTCCGCAACTGCCTCGAGTACTACGTCTGGTTCATGTCCCGGCTTCGCTTCCAGGCACAGGCGCGGCTCATCCCGCTCGGCGGCAACACGGTGTTCGTCCGCCGCGACGTCCTCACCGCCCTAGGCGGCTGGGACGCCACCGCCCTCACCGAGGACTGCGACCTGGGGATCCGCTCGTCGGCGCGTGGTGTGCGGACGCTGGTCTTCTACCACCCGGCGCTGACCACCCGGGAGGAGACACCGGAGAGCCTGCAGAAGCTGGTGGTGCAGCGCAGCCGCTGGATGCTCGGCTTCATCCAGGTGCTGCTGAAGGGCGACTGGCGTGACCTGCCGACGCTGCGGCAGCGGCTGCTCGCGATCGAGATGCTGGCCATGCCGTTCTTCCAGGCCCTCGCCGGCCTGCTGCTGCCCACCTCGCTGATCCTGATCTTCGTGCTGCGGGCGCCGGTCGTCCTGGTGCTGCTCTACTGGCTGCCGCTCGGGATCGCGGTGATGCTCGTCGTCGCCGAGCAGGCCGCGTTCGGGGAGTTCCGCCGTTCCTATCGCCTGCGCTCGACCTGGCTGGACAGCGTGCGTCTCGTCATCGGCGCGCCGTTCTACCAGCTGGTGCTCTCGGCCGCCGCGCTGCGAGCCACCATCCGGCTGCTGCGCGGTCAGCTCGAGTGGGAGAAGACCACCCATCTCGGCGCGCACCACATCGTGCCCACCCCGCGGGATCCCAACTCCCGCGAACGTGATCTCGCGCCCCGCGGACTCGAAGGTGTCTCGTGACCACCACAACCGCCAGCCTTCCTGACGGCACCGCCCCGGCCGCGCTGGTGGCCGAAAGCCCGGCGCTGCCCGCGCAGCCTGTGCCGCGGGAGGGCGCTCTGGCCGGCGTGCGGGACGCGGTGGGACTGCTGGTACGCCGGGCCGCGGCCGCTGCCCGCGCGCACCGGACGGGGGTCGTGCTCGTCCTCGCCCTCGCCGTCGGCGCGGGACTGCTGCACGGCATCAACTTCGACGGCTGGCCCGGCCGCGTCAACGAGGACGAGGGCACCTACGCCGCCCAGGCGTTCGCGATCGAGCGCTGGGGCCAGATCTCCCACTACTCCTACTGGTACGACCACCCGTTCGGCGGATGGCTGTTCATCGCCTCCTACACCACCCTGACCCAGGCCTTCGACCGGACCGCGACCGCCGTCACCGCGGCCCGCGAGGCCATGCTCTGGGTGCACGTCGCCAGCTGCGTGCTGCTGTACATGCTGAGCCGGCGCCTCGGCATGCGGCGGTTCTTCGCGGCACTGGCGGTCGTGCTCTTCTCCGTCTCCCCGCTCGCCATCTGGTACCAGCGGATGGCGTTCCTGGACAACATCTCCACGATGTGGGTGCTTGCCGCCCTGGTCTGTGTGGCCTCCCCGGACCGCAGTGTCGGCGCGGCCACCCGGGCCGGCATCTTCATGGCGTTCGCGTTCTGGTCGAAGGAGACCAGCCTCGTCCTGCTACCGGGGGTCTACCTGCTGCTCTGGCAGAACCGGGACCATCGGAACTGGCGGTTCGCGCGGCGCAACTTCCTCGGTTTCCTCTCCGGCATCGCCGGCATCTACATCCTGTACGCCGTCACCAAGAACGAGCTGTTCGAAGGCGAAGGCCACGTATCGCTGTGGTGGGCGGTCAAATGGCAGCTGTTCGACCGGACCCCCAGCGGCAGCGTGCTCGATCCCGACAGCGGCACTCGCGGCATCGCCGATCTCTGGCTCGGCATGGATCCCTATCTGCTCGGTGCCGGGGCGGTCGCGGCGGTCGTCCTGCTGGTCGCGGTACGCCGGTTCCGCGCTGTCGCGTTCCTCCTGCTGATGCAGATCGTCTTCATGGCGCGAAACGGCTACATGCCCTATGCGTACGTGACGTCGATGTTGCCCTTCGCCGCGATCTGCGCGGCCGGCCTGCTCGACGTGGTCGCGCCGTCGCGCGGTATTCGTCCCCTGGTCGTGCTGGGTGCCCGCAACCCCGGACGCCGGCGGGTGGTGCCGAAGGCTCCGTCCTGGCTGACCGGTGCCATCCCGGCCCAGCGCGGCCGTCCCGAACCGAGCAGGCCCGGGTCGAACCAGCCTGGGCTGAGCGGGTCTGGATCGAGCGGGCCTGGGCCGAGCGGGCCTGATTCGCGCACGGCGGCCGACGGCGGAGGGCCGGTCGGCGGTCGCCGGCGGGTCGGGTTCTGGGTGCGTGCCGCCGCGGTCGCCTGCGTCCTGGCCCTGGGCGTGCTGACCATTCCGCCCCGGTGGGCGCCGCTGTTGCGCGACGCCATCACGGATGACGCCGGTGCCCCCAGCCGGGAGGCGACGCAGTGGTTCATCGACCACTACGAGAGGGGGCAGATCGTCATCACCGACGACAACATCTGGACGGACCTCGTGGTGGCCGGGATGGATCCGGTGCCCGTCTGGTTCTACAAGCTCGACCTCGACCCGGCTGTCCGGCGCACCGTCCCGAACGGCTGGTCCGACATCGACTATGTGATTCTGGGCGATCTGACCCCGACCACGCTGGAGACGCTCCCCACGGTCGCCGAAGCGATCGAGCACTCCGAGGTCGTCGCCTCGTTCGGTGACGGCGAGGTCATGATCCGCAAGGTGATCCCGCCCACCTGCACCGACGGGACACCACGAGGGGCCCGGTGCACCGCGCCGGCCGCCGGGGGGTGACCTTGGCTGGCGCCGGGCGGTGGCACTGGCCCGCCCAGCATCCCCGCAGCTCCGCCGTTCGGTATCATGGCTGGAGAGCAGGGCCGTTAGCTCAATTGGCAGAGCATCCGGCTTTTAACCGGTGAGTTTCCCGGCCTGCAGCCACTGC
This sequence comes from Frankia sp. R43, assembly GCF_001306465.1. Classification (NCBI taxonomy): domain Bacteria; kingdom Bacillati; phylum Actinomycetota; class Actinomycetes; order Frankiales; family Frankiaceae; genus Frankia; species Frankia sp. R43. The sequence continues at coordinate 392,963 of NZ_LFCW01000011.1, forward strand.
GGATCTTGATCAGCGTGGGCTTGGCCTGCATGGTTGGAAAAAACAATCCTCTGACGCGGGCATGTCGGACCACATGTGTGCTCAATGTGTGCTCATCCCGTCGTCACCCGTCAAACGATCTTCGGTCGTCGCGATACCCGGCGGGCCGAGCATGGCAGCCGAGAGGGCGGGTCCACGGCTATGCGCCGCGGACGATCTTGATTGGTAGAGTCGGTCGGAAACCGCCGTTCGACGATCAACAGTCCGGGAAGTCCTGATTACTGACCATGCCTGCGGTCGCACGGCCGACCTCGATGCGCGACTCTAAATGAGGACGCATCCGCGCTAAAGGAGGACGCGTCCGGCTGTGAGCAGGTCGGGCGATCTGGGTGAGGGACGAGCAGGCGCCGCGTCGCCGAGTACCGGGCCGCACTGGGCCTGCCGGCCGACGGATCCATGCCGCAACCCTGGGCACGCACGGTCGGCGGCTCCCGCGGCGGCGGTCACGCCGGCCGGATCAACCAGGCGACCACCGGGCGACCGGCCGGTTGGCGTCATCCCACCCGGTCGGCACGGAACCACCGGCGCAAGCGCGGAGGTGAGCACCGTGAGCAGCAGTAAGAGGGCCGGTCGGAGCACGACGAGTGGCGCGAGGTCGTCACGGCCGACTCGAATGACAGGGCGGCATCGAGAGTGCAGTCCGCAGCCGCTCGGAACACAGGCCTGGCAGGATCCCGGTAGCCCCGGACCAGATCGTCTGGCGCGGTCGGTGCCCAGCCGGCCTGAAGCACCGAGCGTGGCACCGCATGTTTCTCGGTACCAGGTAGGGGTGTGCCGGCCGGGCCAGTAGGATGACCGCCGCGACAGTGCGGGATGATGGTGTCGTGATCGCCCGTTTTGTCGAGCCTGACTATCAGCTGGTCTGGCCCCGCGCACTGTTCGTGGCAGAATCTGCCGGGCTGTTGAACAAGCGTGAGATGAGCGACTGGAATGACCGATGCGAGCTCCTACTGGAAGATGCTTTTGTTCGCGGCTATGCAGGTGGCCCTGCCGTTGAGTTTCGGGAGGTAACCGAACCAGGGTTCGGATTCGGCTCATCCGACCCACGTAATGGGCAGATATTCACGAGAAAGCAGCTCTTCCTGCGTGAGCTTATGGTCAATGCTGACGGGCTGCACGAAGACCCACCTCTCCGGGAGCCTTATTGGCGAGAGCGTGCGCGAGGGTTACATGGACCGGCGCGCCTGAGTTTTACCGCAGTTGCTCGCCAGTATGTAGATCTCGTCCGTGAACTTGAAGTTGCAGGCTACTTTGAGCGGCGATTCGGGAAAGACTGCGTCGATGATCAGTATGATCCGGATCCCGCGTACTTGATCGAAAACGCGTTTGGTGGGGAGGTTACGTGGCCTATCGATCCGGAGATGCTAGCCGCCGATCGAGAGAACCTCTTCCAGATGATCGAGGTCCTGCATGATTTCGTCGCACGGCCGAAGCGACGAAGCCTCCACCAGTACGGCGAGTGCGGGTGGCACCATAGCGAGTTCGATCTTACTTCCGGCCGCACGGTGTACCGCTGGAGAGTCAACAGCCTTCTCCGCCGAGGCGACATCCGCTATCACCTCGCGAACGAAGGCGCCGACGTAGGTCGACTCGTCGATGTGACCGACGACGGACGTTCGGACCTTGTTCGCTCGCTGCTTGCCCGAGAGGCAAACGAGCAGGACGACCAAGTTCGCCACGCAATCTCACTGTTTCGTGGCCGTGGGGCCGGGCGGCACGAGAAGCGCTCCGCGGTTGCGACTCTGGCGCTGGTGATCGAGGAGCGTCGTCACGGGATACTGCGAGAGGTGCTAGCGAGGACCGATCGCGGCGCCTTGTTCGACATCGCCAACAACTTCCATATTCGCCACCAAGACGCGAAGCAGAAGCGTGACTACGACGACTTCTATCTGGACTGGATCTTCTGGTTGTACCTGTCGACGGTGGAGCTCATGAACCGGGTCATTGATGATCAGCGTGCGGGCCCGACACAAGAGGGCTGCGTCGCGGGCTCGTAGCCAAAGCCGAGATCAGGTGTCGGCTAATGTGGCAGCGGATGAGGATGTGCGCTTTCCTCAGGCGGCAGGGACTCCGGGTAGTCGATGAAGGTTGTCCGAGACCGTCGTCCGCGTCTCGGCTGCCGATGTATCCCACAGGGATGCAAGGTTCTCCAGTGTGCTGACGAGGTCGACGGGGCGGGCGGGCCGCCCGCCGTGGCGGGCGTAAGGGCCGTCGGTCTCAAGGAGCACCCGGTCCCGCGGAATGTACTGGAGGAGCGCTGCAGCTTTTTTTGTTCGTATCATTGCGGGGTTGATAGAGAAGAACAGTCCTGCCGTGAGTGCGTCATCGATGACCGTAAGCGGTCCGGTGTACCAGTGGAGAATAGCCCGCACTCCGGCCTGGGCGAGGCGGGTGATGGTTTCGCGTTCGGCACCCCGGCTGTGGACGGTGACCGGCCGTGTCCGAAGTTCTGGGATCGCGAGGATCGCCTCGAAGACGCGGAGCTGCTGGTGGCGGGTTTGCACACCGGCGCGGGAGAAGTCCAGTCCGATCTCCCCGATCCACATCGACTGGGGCAGAAGTCTCAGGAAACGGGTCAACTCATGAGGACTCGCCGCACCGGCACGGAGGGGATGCAGACCGAGTGCCACGTCGACGCCAGCGCGGCGACCGAGACGCGCACGGAGCAGGCGGTGTTTGCCCGGGTCCTCGGTCACGGCGACGACATGTATTCCTGCGGCGCGGGCCTCGTCGAGAACAGCGAGGGGATCGTCGTATGCGTCGATATGACAGTGCGTGTCAGTCAGTGTGGCAGCTGTCATGGCACGGCCTGCACGAGGTCGGTGAGGTCGGTGCCCGCTCGGCCAGCGAGCCAGGCGCGGAGTTCGGCGAGTCCGCGGCGCCAGACGCCAGTGAAGGCGGCACGGTCACCGAGTGGGAGTGGGCCGTTGCGCAGGACGTCGCGGTCCGGGTTGTCGGTGACCGCTGCGCTGACGACAGCCCGCAGGTCCGCGCCGCGCCGGCTGCGGCGACGGAGCAACCTCGCCAGGTCGTCATTGTCGAACACGTCGTAGGCGTACTCCTCGTCGTCCCAACCGACATGCGCGAGGGAAGCGCGGCGTATAAGGCAAGGGAAGCAGTATCCGCAGTTACCTTGCCTGCGCCCGACGTAGCGCGCGGTTTCAGGGTGGGAGCAGGAGACGCTGAGCGGGGCAAGGCGTTGCAGCAGCGTGCTGTTGGCTGACCGTGCGAGGATCTCGCCCTTGGTCGACAGACGGTAGGGATTGACGACGGGGTTCGGGACCCCGATCGCGGTGGTGGCCTCCGCGAGCCGCCGCAGGAAGTGCGGGTGGGTCGTGCGGGTACTCGCGCTTCCGACACGGGCTCGGGTCAACGGGACATTGAGGCTGATGAACCCGTTCTCGGGGAGGTAGACCGGCACGTCGGTGCCTTCCGCCGCGGCGAGGGTCAACGCGGCGGCCAGGAAGAGCAGGGATCGCGACCGGGTGGTGTTCTCACGGGGCCCGGGAAGGGGACGGGCCTGCTGGCCGTTCGCTGGTGCGGGTCGCAGGTAGAGGCGGCGGGAGATGATGCGCTCAGCACCGTAGTGGCTTCGGAGGGCGTCGAGTAGGTACTGCTGGGCGGTGGATGCCTGCCCGCCTTCGTGGTGGGATACCAGGCACAGACGTCGGTTGGGGTCGGCTTCCAGAAGGTCGATGAGGCCGCTCAACGAGTCGAGCCCTCCGGAGAACAGGCAGACGCCGTCGACACCGAGTCCGGCAGGTCCCTCGGCTTGGGGAACACCGCTGACGTGGGCCAAGGGATGTCGCGCGGCGTGATAGGGCCGGAGCTGCCAGCGGTCACCGGTGAGGAAGCGCAGGGGTGTCTCGAAGTCGGCGCGCTGCCAGCCGGCCGCATCGCCGACGGGGAGCCGGAGGGTGATGTCCCTGGTCCAAGAGTCGGCCGTGCCACGCCGCAGGGTGGTCTTGTCCGCGCAATAGACCGCCGCTCCGAGAAGCATCAGGTCGGCGGCCGGGCGGGGCGGCTGCCAGCCGGCGAAGAACTCGGGTCCAGCGTCTCCGGTCTGGATCGTGGCCGCGGTCCGACCCGGCGCCCAGTCCAGAAGCCGGACCTCGTCAGGTTCGGCGGCGGGCGTGGTGAGGTCCGTTCGTACCAGATAGTCCGTCACTGCTGTTCTCCGTCCAGCCCTTGGATGGCCTCGTACGTCGCGCGGAGGGCGTCGTCGGCGATCTGCCGCCCCTGCGTACCCGACCAGTCCACCGTGAAGGGGTCATCGGGAAGGCGGAGCGAGACCATGGTCTGGATGATCTGACGCATCTCATCGTCCGCCCGGCGCACAGCGTGGGGGTCGGAGATGCGGGTGAGGCGTTCGGCGATGACGGGGACCCGGTTGTAGATGTAGTGAGCTAGGAACGACTCCAGCAAGGCGGCGAGGGTCTCCCTGGTGACCGCCGCGTCGGCCGTGCTGGTCAGGTCGGCCCAGGTGTCGGCGTCACCGAACACTTCCTCCAAGACGTCGCACACAGCGTCCCGGGCGGCCTGCGAGTCGAGGTCGTCCCCGTCTCCGGCAACGAAAGTAATCATTTCGTCGAGGATGTCGAAGCGTGTCCGGCCGACAAGCGCGGACAGCCCTAACGAGTCGAGGGTGCTTTCGAGGCCCTCGCCGCCGACGCCAGCGAGTAGCGCGCCGAGCCGCTGGACCCCCGTGGTGCCGGCCCTGGCACTGGCGGCAGCACCTGGGCCGCCCAGCACCGGGACGTGGCGGGCGAGTACCCGCCGAGCGAAGGCCGGGGTGTTCGGCGAGCCGGTGGCGAGTCCTCGCGTGTAGGACGCGGTCGCGTGCTTGAGCGGAGTCCACGCGCCGCCGCTGCCCGCTTGACGGTCGGTCGAGGTCCCCATCAGCGGCTGCCTGAGAGCTGGCGCATCTCCCGCGCGTGCCGGACGATGGGAGCCAACCCGGGAGCGGTGCTGTTCCCCCAGCGGTCGAGGAGCGCGGCCACGAGGGGGTTGTCAGCGGGTAGCCGGGCAATGTTTCCCGCGTGGTGCACCGGGATCGCCGCCGGCGGGATGCGCGTCAACGCCTCACAGACGGGCTGCAGGATGTCGGGGGCTCGCGCGGCGAGTTCGAGTGCCGCGACGAACGCGGGACTGTCTGCACGCCGTGCAAGCACCTCGACGAGGGCCTCCACCACCTGAAGCCGGTCCGCTGCGGGTAGCGCCACGATCTCGCCGCAGGCTCCTCGCCGAACTCCCGCGACCTCCGACTGAACTTTGGTCAGGAGCTCCTGCAATCGCGGAGGTAGCCGGGTCACGGCGACGCCCAGCGTCAACCTGTCGCGCGAGTAGGTGAAGTAAGGGCGTAGATCGACCTCCCGGAGCGACGGGGGCAGCTGCAGCCAGGCGGCGATGTGCGGCTTGCCCGCCCAGGTCCGCACTTCCTCTGCAACCTCGGGCTGGTCGTCTGCCCGCCGTCGAGTTCGACCCGCTGACGACCTCCGAGCGTTGGGGCCCCGGTCAGGGCGCCCGCCCTCTCCCGGTCCGGCTGTGTCCTCCTCGTCGGAGTCCGACCCTTCTCTGTCCGCCGGCGGCGCGGCGACCGATTCCGCCGCCGCGAGTTCCGGAATCGGTCCTGGTGCGGTGAGCTGCCAGTCGTAGAGACGCTGGAAGTCGCTGACATGCTGCTCCTCCAAGGCCATCAGCTTGGCCAGCACAGGCAGCTGAAGCGTGACGCCCCGACGCTCTGCGCTCCGCTGCTTGAGGAGGAGGTTGTTGAGGAACCGCTTGAGCTGTCGGGGGTTTCCCCGCAGCCCTGTACCCAGCACCTGGGAGATGCTGGCGGCCCAATCCAGGTCATGGGCGAGCGTCGCCGGCACATCGTCCAGGACCTCGTCGGCCACTCCCAGGTTAAACGCCACCTGCAGGACTCCGGCGACTCGACGTTCACGAGTCTCGTCCAGCACCGCGGCGAACTGGTCGTCGTCGAGGTGCAGTTCGGCCAGCAGCAGGTTCGCGTACGTGTCGGCCTCGGGGGCGGACAAGGGAGGGATGACGACCTTGATCTGGAGCATCTTCTCCAGGTAGTTCGCACCGATCCCGCCACCACCAGGCTGCTGCAGCTGCGGGTACCGCGAGTCGATCGCGGACTCGACGACCGCCTGATTCGCCGCGATGACGTAGGCGGTCTTCGGCGTGTTCAGGAAGAGCCGGATCGCCTCGAACGTATCCACCACCGTTCCCGGCAGGCACCGGTCGAGGTCGTCGATGAACACCACGACAGCGTCCGTCCCGTCCAACGACGCTACGAGTTCGGCGAACTCGGCACGAAAACGGCCAGCGTCAAGACGCGACCCCCCTCGATCGTCGTCCTCGCCCGCCGTGCCCTGCGGCTCCTCCGGCGGCTGGCCGGCCACGCCCGCGACCCCGGCCAGCATCCCTTCCGCCAGTGTCGGGTCGATGTCGGGAAATACAGTCGGGAGCAGGAGTGGCGCGGCGGACACCGCCAACCGTCCGCCTGTGCGCCTCCACCGGCTCAGGTTCTGGGCGAACCCACGCAGCCGGGACACCTGCTCCTGCTGTGCGCCCTCAGTCGTCCTCTGACTGACCTCGTCAAGGATCTTCGTCATCAGGGCGACCTTGACATCGTCGTAGTCCTCGTACTGCCACGGACTGAACTCGACGCAGGCATAGCGCGACGGCGTCTCGTCATCGTCGCGGATCTTCAACAGCTCCTGCCGCGTGATCTTCATCAGGCTGCTCTTGCCCGAACCCCAATCCCCGAGCAGGCCGACCGTCAGAGGTAGCAGCCGAGGCTCGGTGAGGGCGACGACAAGGGCGTCCACCAGAAAATCGAAGCCGAGGAGATCAACATCTGTCTCGTTGTCCGCCCACATCCCCCGCTCCGTCTGCCACTCGACCGGGGCTGCGCATCGGCTGCGGCCCACGGCGAACAACGAGGATAGATCGGGTTCGGCAATCCCGTGCACCTGGCCCCCGCCCGCGGGTCGGTTCGGTGGCGCGAACCGAGTGCCGGTGCAGCAAGCGCTACTGCTGCGCCTCGCCGAGCCCCGCTCCTCTGTCATCCTGACAAGCGGGCGTCGCTGACCACAGCCAGGCGAGGCCGAAATCTGGGGGCAAGGTGCGGCAGCAGGCACTTCGACCGGCAAGTTGTTAGTTCGATGTCTTTGGTGCGATAAGAAGCGAAGCGGGCCCGCAGGTCGTGATCACCCAGATGGGGTGGTGTGTCACGAGGGAGAACTGCGGTGTCCGTGTCGTCCGACCCGTTCCTGGTCCGGGTCCTCGTGGTGCCGCTGTGCGCCGCAGTCTCGTTCAACGCCGCACTGGTGACCGGCGCCCTGGTCTGGATGGACGGGGAGAGCCTGCCCGGCGCGGTCCTCGCTGCCGGCGGCGCGTTCGCTGGCGCACTGCTCCTCGCCCTCGCGGTGGCTGATGTGCTTGCGCGCGGATGGTGAGGCGGTCACCCCACCAGAGGCAAGGGTTCCCGCCGCGCGTGCTCCTCCTCGACGCTGACGAACCGGGCCGATCGCCAGTTCACGAGAACCCGGTACCCGTCGGCCAGGCGGATCTGCGCGACATCGCAGCAGAACACCGCCGGGGCGATCCGCGTCCGTTCGGCCGCGGCGTGGACGTAGGCGTCGGAAACTCGAACCGCTTGCCGTCGATCATCAGCCGCATGTCCACCGGTCGATCTCGATCCAGCTATCGCGGGAAAGGACGGTCCGTTCACCGTTCCTCCGTCTCCCTGGCCCGTCGGCGTTCAGTGCGCCGAAGACCCCTTTCTCGCGTTCGCGGGACCCTCCGGCGGCGTGCGCTGAGTCAACGGAGTTTGGGCTGGCGGACCGACTCCTACGAGTCCCACGTTGACCCCCAAATTCCCGCTGCGCCGACGCCGCGCGACCCATCTCCCAGCCGCGACCCGTATTACCAGCGGGCTGTATCTTCAGCGACGTCTATACCAGAGGACGACCCGACGGCCCCGCCGCGCAGGGTTGAGTCGCCGCCCGAGTCACCTCCGGTCGGATCCGACGATCTAGCGCCTCCAGCAGGGCGCTAGATCGATGGAACTGAGTCTGCATTTGAAGCGTACCAGGGCGGATGTACACCCTCTGGATGCGTGGGCGCAGGGAAACGAGGCGAATCCGCCGAATTCCCCGGCGCCTCCCAATATCGAACTTTGAGGCCCCTGAAAGCTATTCAAAAATGTCCAGAAAAAGCCATCCAATGTGGGCCGTCAGGGACTCGAACCCTGAACTCGCCGGTTAAAAGCCGGCTGCTCTGCCAATTGAGCTAACGGCCCTGCGAGAGTCATGATACCGAACGGTGTGTCCTCGGGGTGGCGGCCGGGGTGTCGGTACGGCTTGTGGGGTTGTGGATGGGGTGGCGGGTGGTGTGGTGGGCGGGTTGTGGTGGCGCGTGGCCGCCCGTCCGCCCTGGATGGGGTGGACGGGCGGCGCCGGGTTAGTCGATCGCGGTGCCGTGTCGGGGGTAGTCGTGGGGGCTGCGGGTGCGGGGGATGAGGCGGGCGGTGTTGCGGGCGATCTCGGCGGCGAGGTCGGGGAGGATGTGGGTGTAGGTGTCGGCGGTGAGCATGATCGTGGAGTGGCCGAGGAGTTCTTGGACTGCCTTGAGGTCGGCGCCGGCAGCAAGGGCGAGGGTGGCGGCGCCGTGGCGGAGGCCGTGGATGGTGATGGGGGGTAGGTCGGCTTCCTGGACGAGGGTGTGGAAGCGGTTGGCGAGATGCTCGGGGTGGATCGGAGTGCCGTCGGGGTGGGTGAACGCGAGACCGTTGTTCGGCCAGGCGGTTCCGGCGGCGAGCCGGTTGGCGTGCTGGCGGGTGCGGCAGGCTTTCAGGACGGTGAGTGTGTCGGGGTCGAGGGAGATGACGCGGTCCCCGGCGTCGGATTTCGGCTTGGCAAGATGGGCTGTGTAGCCGATCTGGACGAACTGCCAGCGGATGGTGAGGGTTGCGTTGGTGAAGTCGATATCGTCGAGATGGACGGCGACGGATTCGCCGCGTCGGAGGCCCCGGTAGGCGATGAGGTGGAAGACGGGGTAGAGCGGGTCGCTGTGGGCGTGGTCGAGGAACTGTCCGGTTTGGGCTGGGGTCCAGACCATGACGGGGGAGGGTTTGGTACCTGTCTCTCGCCAGCGGGTGACGCGTTCGTCTGTCCATAGGAGCGCTTTGGGGCGTTTGCCGGAGTTGAGCTCGACGTACTGGGCAGGGTTGTGGGTCATGATTCCGCGGCGGATGGCGTCGTTGATGGCGGCTCGGAGTACTTCTCGGATGCGCTGCTGGGTGGCGGGTCCCGTGGGTCGCTTGCCGCGGGCGGCGCGTCGGATCTTCGGGTCGCCGGACTGGAGGTCCTGGATGATCCGGATGTTGTTTTCTTCGATGGCGGTGAACATGTCGTCGAGGTGTGAGATAGCGAGTCGTGTGAGTTGTACGGATCCGATGGCCGGTGTGATGTGGACTCTGATGTAGCCTTCGTATCCCAGGCGGGTTTTCGGGCGGATGGTCCTTCTGCTGTCGAGCCAGCGTTGCATCCAGGCGCCGACGGTGATGTCGGGGTTGAGATCGGCGTTGCGCCGGTATCGGTTCTTCACTTCGTCGACATCGGGGAGGGGTTTGTTGGCGTGGAGGGCGTGGCTAATCATGTCGGCGATGTTCTGGCGTCCGATGGTGTCATCCGCGTCGGCGATGGCGACGAGTGCTTCGATGCGGTCGATTCCTGCGCGTGCTTCGGCTTGGGTGGAAAATCCGCTGCGGCTGACGAGGCGGCGCTTGCCGTCAGGGTGGGGTGGGAGGTCGATACGATAGGACCAGGTTCCGTGATCGGCTCTCCATCCGCCGTTCGGGCGGCGAAGTCTTGGGCATGATCTCCCAAGCTGCCGATTCGACTCAGGGTCGCGGCAGCCGCATTTTTTGAAGATGGACCCTTTCAATGCGCACACTCCAGCATCGTCGATCAGGCGTTATTTGCCGAAACCGGACGGATGTTCCGGCGGCGGTCCCATTGATGCTCGATAAAACCGGTATGTCAAATCGTGGTATCCGGCGGTGCGACTGTTACGTGGAGAAGTTTTCGGATGGCGTGGGTGGGGACGATGTACCGACGTCCGATACGGAGTACGGGGACGGGGAACTCGTTGCGGGCGGCGAGTTCGTAGGCTTTCGTCCGGCCGATGCCGAGGATTTCGCCGGCGGTGACGAGATTGGTTCTCGCGCCGAGCTGGTCTATTTCTTCTTCAGTCCACGTCTTCACTCGACTCCTCGCGAGGACGGGTGCGGTTCTCCTCTGGGGGCGGGTGAGCCTCGGGCGCTGCTTCCCGGAAGGCTCCGCGAGAGGCGAGGGAAAGGGCCGGGGGCGTCCGACGGGCGGACGGGCGGCGCGGCGGTGTCGGTGCGGGCCGTTGCGCGCAGGGGCGGGCGCCCCGGGCCCGGGTGTGATCTGACGGTGATCTGACTGTTGTTGCGTGTGCAACTTGTGTCAGATCACCGTCAGATCACTGTCAGATCACCGTCAGGTCCTGTTCGTGCAGGTCAGAGCTGGTGTCAGGTCTCCTGGTCGGCTATCGGCCGGGTGGTGAGGAGCAGGATGTCCTCGTGGGCGGTGACGTGCAGGGGGGTGCCGGCGGCGTGGGCGGTGCGGGCGTTGTGGAGGGCGAAGAACGTCGTGCGGGACACCAGACGGCCTTGGCGCAGGCCGGCGAGGAGCGCTGCGGCGCGGGCGACGCGGACGAGCCCGACCTGCTGGGCGCTGTGCAGGATCGCGCCGGGAAGGTCGATGAGGTCACCGTCCTGGCGGTAGGGGCGTACGGCGATCGCGATGATTCCGCCGGGTCGTAGAAGGGCGGCGGCGCCGGTGAGAATGTCGGCGAATCCGGCCAGTAGATCGGTGAGGTCGGTGTTGGCGAGGTTTCCTCGGCCGGTGCTGTAGGTGTAGTCCCGTTTCCGGACCCCGTTCTCACGGTCCGCCTCGACGGTGCCGTGGGTCGCTTTCCCGTAGGGCGGCGAGGTGAGCACCAGCGCGGCTTTTCCCCGCGCGGCCTCGGGGGCGAGGGCGGGGAGCTGGCGGGAGTCTCCGGTGAGGAGCCGGATGGTCCCGGTGGCGCCCTGGGTGAGTGCGAGGGTGGCGTTGGCGCGGCCGATGACGGCCCAGCGGGACTCGTATTCGATCCCGAGGGCATGGCGGCCGAGGTGGGCGGCTTCCACCAGTGTGGTGCCGATTCCGCACATGGGGTCGACGACGAGATCACCGGGCTCGGTGAAGGTCTCGATGATGTGCCGGGCGAGAGCGGGCAGCATCCGGGCGGGATGTGCCAGGGATTCTGGGACGTATCGGTTCAGCCGCTGGAAACGCGGGAGGGTCTGCGATACCGCCCAGACGGTGAGCGGGACGGGGATGTGGCGGTCAGCCACGCGCACCACCACCGGGCTTGGCGAACACGGCCAGATCGGTGTGGACAGGGTGCAGGGGCCCGTGATCGGACGGGATGTCCACCGGGGGGTGAAGGCCGTCGCCGCGGATGGGACTGGTCAGGATGATGATGTGCTGGAGGTAGCGCAGGCCAGCGCCACGGGCCGCGGTGATGGTGTCCGCGAGCGGATCGGCGGCCCCGCTGACCGGAGTATGCACGGTGAGGCAATGTCCCCCGGGGCGGAGCATCCTGGCGAGGGTGCTCAGGTCGGCGAGAAGTGTTTCCGGGGTGGCGGCGGGCGGGTGGTCGATGACGAGTCCCGCGTCGCCCTCCCAGTTTCGGGTGCTGCCGGGAATGGTGCCCTCCGGGGTGCGGCGGAGCGCGATGTAGCGGCGCCGAAGATAGTCCGCGGCACCGGTGAGGATTCCCTTGTCGTCGAGGCTGACGACAAGGTCACGGGTGTTACTGAAGGTGGCGATAGCGCGGGCGGCGGCCTCGGCGGGTAGGGCCCCGGGGATTTCCGGGGTGCCGGTGGGCCAGACGGTGAGCGGAATGATCCGCGGCTGTGTGGTTCGGCTGGGACGGGGCTGGGGCATTCGGTTCCTCCGCACGGGAATTCCGGCGCACGCCGCCTGGGAAGGGCGGCGTGCGGCGGGATGTGGTGTGTGGGGCCGAGTGTTTTCCAGGCCGTCTGACGGTGATCTGACACAGATCTGACTCTGATCATCTGCACGGTTCACGGCAGCGTTGTTGATCAGAGTCAGATCACCGTCAGATCAGTGTCAGATCGCTTCCGGAGGCCTTTTTGCCTGGCCTGCCTGGGCGTGGACGAGTGTCAGATCAGTGTCAGATCACCGTCAGATGGGGTGTGGCGTCCTTGGGGCCGACCGAAACACAGGGCCTCACGGACGGGAGTCCATCCATGGCGGTGCACGACTTTGAGGACACGACTGGCTCGGCGTTGGATCTGGTCGAGACGTCGTTTCTGAGCCTGACGGAATCCCCGGGTGGGCTGGGGGTGAACGGCGCCGATTTCCCGGGTTTGGCGGACCGGTGGTTCGGTCTGCGGGAACTGCGGGTGGAGATGACTCGGCCGCAGGCCTCGTGGGCGACCCGGAACGCGGTGTGGGTGTTTCTTCTCGCGGCGCGGGACGTGGACGCGTGGAAGGTCGCGGCCGTGGGAATGGCGATGCCGGCGCTGCGGCATATCGCGGCCACGCTGGCCCCGGTCTACCGCGGCGAGGCCGCCGATCTGGACGCGGAGGTGCTGACCGGCTTTATCGACGTGTACGCCGGGCTGCCCGCCGGGACGCGGGGAATCCCCGGCCGTCTGGCGTT